>DATJIE010000039.1:0-195671 GCA_035493535.1 Dictyobacter sp. | reverse complement strand
GTACGAGAGGACCGAGATGGCTTGACCGCTGGTGAGCCAGTTGGCCTGCCTGGGCCAGAGCTGGATAGCTACGTCAAGAAGGGATAAGCGCTGAAGGCATCTAAGCGCGAAGCCGACCCCAAGATAAGTTGTCTCATTGTTCTTCGGAGCAATAAAGATCCCAGGAAGATGACCTGGTAGATAGACGACGAGTGGACGCCTGGTAACAGGTGCAGCGAAGTCGCCCTAATGATCGTACGGCTTGTTTCATCTCAGATCTCTGAGTGTGAAGAGCTGGTTTTCAACTGGCTGGTGAGGGATACTCTTGTGATAGTGGGTGCTCACTCGGCAAAATTGAGGAAATGATCTATATCTGGTTTTAGTTACTCTGACATTAGACCATTAAGCTGCGTGCTTGATGGTTTTTTTGTATATGGAATGTAGCCATAGACTGGCTTATGGCCGCATTTTTTCAAGCGATGTCTGATTGATTAATGAAAGTGCATAGACGATTTCTTTTTTGACATCCTCATCCACTTCAGTTTCATAAGCTTTTTTTAGTGCTTCAAGCGCTGCATCGCCGCCGATTTTGCCTAATGCCCAGGCTGCGTGACCACGAATAAGTGACTCTTGATCATGTAATGCATTGATGAGAGCTGGTATTGCCTGTGGGTCACCGATATTGCCCAGGGCTACACAGACATTTCGCAATAAGCCACGACGTTTTGTACGTTTGATCGGACTTTTGCGGAAGCGTTCCCGAAACTCGTCTTCTGTCAGCGACAACAATGGGATAAGTTCCGGACTGCTGCCTGTAGCTGGACGTGGTAGAAATTCTTGATGGGCCTGAAGCGATGTGTTCTTCTCTCTTTTTTTAATGGTCTGTATACCAATCAATGATTTTTCGCCCTGTTGATTGGCATATAGGCGTTTCTCTACAACTTTGTTCACCGGACAGACTTGCTGACAGATATCACAACCGAAAATGAGATTTCCCATCAGTGGTCGTAACTCAACTGGAATGCTCCCGCGCAACTCGATGGTAAGGTAGGAGATACATTTGTTGCTGTCCAGTTCATAGGGGTCAGGTAATGCTCCTGTCGGACAGGCATGCAGGCAGATTTCACAACTACCGCAGTTAGATTTTAGCGGTTCATCGATAGCTAGCGGCAAGTTTGTTACAATTTCTGCCAGAAAGACCCACGATCCCCAGTTCTTTGTCAGGATATTGGTATTTTTTCCGTACCATCCCAGCCCCGAACGTTGTGCTGCAGCTCTGTCAACCATTCGCCCGGTGTCCACGAATATGCGCGTTTCAAGCTCCTGTTCTAGATGGGTCGCTCCATATTCACGTAACCATTGGGCGAACTGGTGTAATTTGGGTTTGATAATATCGTGGTAATCATCTCCCCACGCATACCGTGAGATTTGTCCACGTGGTTGGTTGTCTATGTTCTCAGTGGGTTGCTCTGTGAGATAAACGAACGCTAATGTAATGATGGATTGGGCATCGGGAAGTAACGCATCTGGATGGCATGAGACGGCCGCACGTTCTGCTGTGAACCATGAGAGGCCAGAGAACAAGCCACGTGCGATACGCTCTTTTGTGACTTGTTCTGCCTGTGTAAATGTTGATGCGTTGGTGATACGAACCTCATCAAAGCCTAGCGAATAGGCGTATTCTTTAATAGTGTTTGTCTCAAGCATATGATTAATTTGTAATGTCTCGTGATTGGTGTGCCCACCAGGTTACACCCGCGAAAATGATAACGTAAATTAAAAGGACAAGCAATGAACGCAAGTCGCTATCTATCCGAACAGGCGCTCCCGCCAGATAAGCCTGCTGGTTATTGACTAATTGCGCAACAGTATTGCGGATAAAATAATCGGGGATGGCGCTGACGAAAGTGCCAAACCAGTTCTGATTTAAAGAACCAATGAGGCTACAAATAGGGCCAGCAATGCCTTCCAGAAACCACCACATAAGCGCTCCCGCGACACCTGCTGCTGTTGTTTTTCCCAGTGTTGCCAGACAGATAGCAAGCAAGCAATATATGAATAATCCTGCAATCGTAATGAGTATAACCAGGGTTGTATGTAATACCATGCTGCCATTGAGGGCGTTCCAATGCATGTTTGGATGTGCTGGTAAGGCAAAAAGCATTCCTATAAGCACACCTACTATGAGCAGGACTACTACTGATATGATAACACAAACAAGCATGGCTCCAAGTTTTGCCAGAAAATATTGTGTACGTGTGGGACCACGTGTTAGCATGATACGTATGCTCCCAACACTGTATTCTCCACCAACAATTGTACCTGCTAGAATAATCAGAAGAATGATACCTATATAGTTAATGAGGAGTATAGTGATACTGATAGATTCAGGGAACAATAGAGGTGTGGCATCTTGTTGTAGCATTCTTTGATTATTTTGTGTGGCATCAAAAAAAACAGGTAACGCGATCACCGCAAAACTGATAATGATAATTACCAGGGCAATACAACTCAGTACCCTTGACATTGTGCGACGTCGTATTTTATACAGTTCACCGCCGATAGCTCGCAGAAGCACACTGACAAAGTCCTGACGACCCATGATTACACTCTGGTTTCTGATCTCTGGTTGTAGCGGGGTTTCTTGTGGTATGCTGCTCATCTTGCGGCTCCTTTGCTCTTTTCAGTTGGAATAGGAATGCTTGTATTATCGCCTGGAACTGGAATAGCTGTTGCTTGCAAGTAGACGTGTTCCAGACTTCCTTCACGTGGCCGTATTTCAGCAGCAAAGAGTTCCTGTTGTGCCAGTAATTTATTTACCTCAGATGAGCGTGTGGTAGGCGCGTCAATAATAATCTGGGCTTGATTGTGTGTATCATATTCAACCGCGATATGTGTTATCCACGGCGCATGCTGCTCTTGCATATGGCGTAAATGTGTAATCGCCATGTCTATCTCAGCGGTCTGTGCCATGCGAATTTCGATCTGATCTTTATCATGGAGAAGTTCTCGCACGTCTCCCTGTTTAACGAGATTTCCCTTGCGCATGATGGCAACACGGTTACAGACTTGTTGGACCTCTGAGAGAATATGACTGGATAGGAAAATAGTTTTCCCCAATGATGACATACGCTTGATCAGATTTCTGATTTCAATAACGCCTGCCGGGTCCAGACCATTGGTTGGTTCGTCAAGCATGATCAATTCTGGATCTGATAAGAGTGCTGCTGCAATACCCAGGCGCTGTTTCATTCCCAGGGAATATTTCCGATACGCTAATTTCGTATATGATTGCAGCTCTACCAGTTCCAAAACCTCTTCATAACGCCGATTGTTGGCCTTGCCCAGCACCATGCCTGAATTTGCTGCTATCACACGCAAGTTATCAATGCCGGAAAGATAGGGATAAAAGGTTGGTGTTTCTACAATGGCTCCAATTCTCTGTAAAATAGCTGATAGCTGATACGCATTATCCATGCCAAAAAGAATCGCTCGACCTGCTGTGGGACGAATAAGACCCAGTAACATGCGTATCGTCGTTGTTTTCCCTGAACCATTCGGGCCAAGGAAACCAAACACGTCCCCAGGCATTACCCGCAGGTTTAAGTCATTGACCGCCACAAGATTTCCGAACGCTTTTGTTAGTCTTGTGGTGCTGATCACTGGCATCAAGTCATGTGATAGAGTTTGATAATTCACCAATGACTCCTTCTTCCTTTTCAGGCAAGTATCTTCGGCTTGCTCTGTTCCAATAGTATACGTTTTAAAGGCAAATTTGTTTCGTTCGGTTACTATATCTATTTATTCACGATATGTATAAATTGCCAGTACTATCAATTTTTACTACTCTTTCTATAAATATCTGTTATTGGCTGGAATTTTGCTACTAAAAGATGGGTTCTTCTCATCATTATGCACAGATATGTTGGTATATACAATGGGGAGAAAATTTTCTCTGTGTTGGATCTGTTGATCTCTCTCATCTTTTGTAACTCAACTATATATTTTCTGCTAATAAATACTAAAAAAGTACAAGCGGTATTTCATCTATAGTAAGTATTCTCTGCTTGCTTTCTTTTTAATGTGTTTACAGCTCATAGCATATATTCTTGTTCGAGAGACAAGCATTATGCTATAATCTGTCAAAGAAAAGTAGCCTTTACTCTAGTGCATTAAAAATAATATTTTGTTATGCCAGAAAATGCAATCATCTTTTCCCCCAGGCATTCGTTTGATGCTTTCCGAGGGATACTCGTAAAGGGATAGGCCAGTAGTTGGTTGAGGCATTGTCGCCGCCAGCTTGTCTCCTCTGTTCCGAGCCAATTCTATCTGCTCTTGCAATAGCATATGTCCCGTACTCTGGAAAGGACTTTGTAACATGATTGATCCTGATCGTGAATTGGATGCTCGATATCGTTCGGTAACGGTTACCCCGGACTGGTATCAAACAAATATTCCTTGTCAGGTAGGTTGTCCTGCTCACACTGATGTGTCTACGTATATTGGGTTGATTTCCCAGGCTCGTTTTGATGAGGCGTATCTGCTGAACCGCAAAGCAAATGTGGTTCCCGGGGTGTTGGGCCGTACCTGTGCTCGTCCCTGTGAGCCTGTTTGTCGCCGTAATAAGATTGATGGCAAGCCAATTACCATCTGCTGGCTGAAACGTGCGGCTGCGGATCATCGTGAATATCGTCATCATGCTGAGCGGCCTCCTATAACGCAAGAGAAAAAAGTCGCTATTATTGGGGCTGGTTCTGCTGGTATGGCGTGTGCTCGCGATCTGCGTGAGATGGGTTATCCGGTGACCATTTATGAGCAGTATCCCACGGCTGGTGGCGTGATGGTCAATGGTATCCCAACCTGGCGTTTGCCTCGCTACGTTACCACTGAAGAGTGCGATGAATATATGGCTGATATTGGTGTGGAGGTGAAATATAACGCACGTGTTGGCCGTGATGTTCAGCTTTCCGATCTCTTAAAAGAGTATGATGCCGTCTATCTTGCCGCTGGTTGTTACATTCCGAATGCATTGACTGGTCCTGATAACAAGGTGATTCCAGGAGCGGATCTTGAAGGGGTGATCGATGGTATCCGCTTGCTAGAGAAAACCAATTATGGTGAGCCTGCTTTTATTGGGAAGAAAGTTGCTGTGTTGGGATCCGGGTTTACCGCGATGGACTGTTGCCGCACTGCTATACGTTTCGGTGCGGAGAAGGTCTATATTATGTATCGCCGTTCTAAAGAAGAAGCCGGTTCGGATGAGTATGAGGTCGATGAAGCGGTCTTTGAAAATGTCGAGTTTAATTACCTTGTGACGCAGTTAGAAGTGCTCAGTGAAGATGGCATTCATGTCAGCAGCATGCGTTTTGTGCGTAACAAACTCGGCGATCCAGATGCCAGTGGACGACGGCGACCAGTGCCAATTCCCGGTACTGAATTTGAGATTGATGTCGATACAGTTGTTCCAGCTTTTGGGCAATATAGTGATACCTCATGGTTGCAGACTGAAGAACTGAATCTTGAGGTCAACCGTTGGGGTGTGCCATTGCTTGATCTGGACACCTGGATGACGAATCATCCGGGTCTGTTCGCAGGTGGTGATTTTACACAAGGAGCACGTAATCTGATTTCGGCGATTGGTGATGGACGCGATGCCGCAGCCGCGATTAATCGTTATCTTGGTGGCGAGGATATACCTGCTGAAGCCGCTGAGGAGGTAGAATTGCCTGATTATCGCCGTGGTATGGTTGATAACTATGAGTCGATTGCGCATCAAATGATGCCTTCTTTGCCTTTGAATGAGCGCTATAGCAACACACGTGAAACCGAGACTGGCTATACACCGGAAGAGGCAGTGATGCAGGCACGCCGTTGTTTGCAATGTCAGTTAAATATCATGATTGACCCCTCAATCTGTATCCTCTGTTCAGGTTGTGTCGATATCTGTCCTTACGATTGTATTAGCATGGAAGGGCTTTCACGTGTTGTTAAAGGTGACCCTTTACATCAAGAGGCTGAAGTCTGGCGTGGTGGCGCGGATATGATCATTGATGAAGAGAAGTGTATTCGTTGTGGTCTGTGTATTGTACGGTGTCCTACTGATGCCATTTCTATGGTACAATTTGAGGTTTCCAGCCCGAACTCCCGCTGGTCAGTCTCCAAGATTCCTGTGATTAACGTCAAATAAATTGTCATTGACAGGGTAGCAGCTGGAGTGTAGACAGGATCTCTGGCTACTACCCTGTCGTTTTTATAGTTGCTGCAAACTGTCATTACGACAATTATAGAATTATAGGCATTCTCTCCAAAATTATTTCTCTGTCAAAATTACTCTTGTTCCATATCAGGTGATTGTAGTTCTTCTCACCATCGGTTTATCAGTAAGGGATACCCAAAGATGTGCGAAATAAGTATATTTGACTGGCTATCTCGTGTAATACCTGTACATAGAAATCACCTACAATAGTGTATAAAATAACCACTTAATCCTGGTAGTACATTGAGTGGTACACTTGACAATTGACTCTACATTGCGCAAAATTGTTAAGAAAGCCAGATCTATGAGAGATATCATCGTGTGACAACGTATATTTTATTGGGTTTGGCTAGTGTACCACTGATCAGGTAAATCCTTTCTCCCCTCATCGAGTTGTCCAAACTACTGGTGCCAACAGCTCGACATATCTGAAAGGATACATGCAGGTCTGCAAGGAGCGATGATGGTGCGACATGACTGGTCTGACGAAGACCTGGCCATAGGGCTGCACAAGCGAGATCCAGAAGCCTTAGAGACACTTATATCAAAGTATTCTCGTGAGATTTATTATTTTATCCGTCTGGTTCTCGATAGTGTAGGGGTGACACAGGATGCGGAGGAATGTGTTAATGATTTATTTGTTGCGGTCTGGCAGGAAATTGACACATTTGACGCAAACAGAGGTACGTTACGTACCTGGTTGACGATGCGAGCAAAATATATTGCTCTCGATCGTCGTCGCCAACTATGCCGTCGTCAGACACACAACGTCCAATCCGCAGATGAGATCCGTCAATGGACCTTATCTGAAAACAATAATCGAAAATATTCTGTCTGGGGCTATGAGTCCGATATGCGAGCAGCTCTTCCACCCCATCCAGAAGCTAGTATGGAACATTTGCTGGAGCAAAGCGAGAGGCGTGAGGAATTACGCCTTGCCTTGGCGACGTTGCCCGAACTCGACCGCTTCCTGATCTATCAGCGTTATTTTAGATTTTCAAGTACGGAGGAACTTGCGGAGAAGACGGGCCTCACCCGCCATGCCGTTGACACGCGACTCTGGCGAGCGCGCAAAAGTTTGCGTGAAGCGCTCAAGGAGCATGCATATGAGTATGAGCGAATTTGAGAGACAAAACTCTGATGATGATGATAATGTTGAGACACATGCCCGTTTCTCTTTGACTGGAGATACTTTATTTCCTGTAGATTTCTCGGCTGAAGATGTCGTTTTCGCTCTTGAACTCGATGAAATGTTTTCAGCGGTGCAGGAAGAAGTTCCACCTTTTTTTGTGCAAACTTTATTAGAAGCCGAAGATCCACAGTTCCAGGAGGTTGAGCGCGGGTTCGAATTAAAAACCCGCGCTCAGGTATTTCGTCGTTTACGGCTAAAGCATCGCCTTTTCCCTAAACCTCGGTTGTCATTGCGTACGCAATCTCGATCTTTGCTCGCGTTTATGACGAGCTTTTTCGTGGTGTTTCTGGTCACTGTTCTGTTAACTGCTCCTTCGTTTGCTGCTGGTATTCAATATCTGTGGGCTGGCTCACATGCTGGCGTTTTTCTGGTTCAGAAATATCCAGCTATGTCTACGCCAACTCCTACACCCGCTACTGCAACTCAACCCAAACTGATCAGGTTGATGGATGCACAACGTCTGCTACACTTTCCTCTCTATTTTTCACTGAGTGTGCCTGCACGTTATAAGTTAAGCAATATTTATATGTATCAAAATAATCAGGGCTGGTCTGATGGCCCGATTATTGTAGAAAATTATACCTATGCTCTTCCTGGCGAGGCCCCACGCCATATTGCTATTTGTGAGTTTAAACCACTAGGTCAGGTAAATGTTATGCAGGTTGTTCAGAATGGGGCGGCACAACAAATACAGATTAGTTCGGGCGAGAGTTCTTATGCGATTTATGTGCGAGGACAATGGGCACAGAGGGAAGGTGCTACTCCCGCATGGGCATATAATGATCGCAGTGAGTTTATTTACGAAGCACCTGGTGGTATTGTGTTCTGGGTTGTTGGAGATAAAAGTGACGGCATTAATGAAAATGTTTTATCTTCTATCGTGAAATCAATCTATACACTTGATAATAGCCATGCGAATACTATCTTGGAAAACCTGTTGATACAGGATTCTAATGATACCCCTGATATGTTTGAGAATACGGTTCTCTATGTGCAAGATCCGAATAATTTGAGTGGTTCATCATTTCTTCTTGTTGGCCGTGTGTCAGAAGTACAGAATAATCATGTGCATTGAGGCGCGGCTCTGCATCATCTTTGATAGCGTAGCCTGCTGCTATCTGCCATTGTTGCATTCCCTTTTTGTGTAGAGTGCATGGTAACGGTTGAGTCTGAATGATCATCTGTTCCGTATACTATATAGTTGTTGCTGTGTTCATTCATACTATCGGGAGGCACAGCCTGTCAGTTACTCTTATGACAGTGCAGCGTCTGCTTTTTTAGCATAAAGTACGATGTGTGTTTTCTGTCATAGAAGCAAATGATGTTTCCACATGTGGGGTGTGTGTTGCTGGTCAGGGAGATAGATTTGCTACTGGACAAAAACCAGTTTCTTCTGGTATGCTATTTCTGTGAAGATAGTAACAGTCTTGCTGTAATTACAGCATCACACTTCTCTTGCAACGTGGCTTGAGTAGTGGGTTAGTACTTACCTCGAAGGGGAGGATTATGAATTCGATGTCTTCTAAAATGAGAGTTACAAAATCTCATGGCATTCCTAATCTTCGTATCTGGCGACAGCGTAAAGGATTGAGCCTGGGCCAACTGGCGGATCTCTCTGGTTTACGCCGTAATACAATTACGCATTTAGAAGCCGGACGTGAAGAGCCACAGCCATATCATGTGCGTATCCTTGCACGTGCATTGGGTGTTAATACACTGGATCTTGTCTCCTAAACGTTTTCTGTACGTTGGAGTATAGGGCATCCACTAAGTGATGCCCTCATCTCTTTTCCCAAATGTTTCTTGTAATAGAATCTCTCTTCAATGTACAGATCACAATTTGAGGCTAATGTATCCAGTGTGGTAGTGATAAGATTAGATTGCCATACTGTCAATAAAAGCGCAAAAAAGTGCTCGCATATCTGTCATAAGTAGATGTTGTAAGAGCATCGCGTGAAGTGAAAAAAAACTCAACATAAATAGGCCAGTGACAATGTAGCCGAATGCTATGTGCCGCTGGCCTATTTGAATCTGTGAAAATGATTATCGTACGCAAAAACCGTTACTGGTCATTACGCTACGCAATAGCGTTTGCCTGCTTCTCAAAGTTCGAAAAGAAATGTTTGAGAGCACCCTGAAGGGCTGGCTTGATTAATAATTGTGCTGCTGCGATAGCACCGGTAAGCTCTGCATTTGCTGAATAGGTGATGGTGGTTCCGGCACCGTCTGCAGCCAGATCAACGTTACAGGTGGCTTTGACAGATCCAACGCCGCTGGTTGGCTCTGTGTAGATCACCATATGGGTGGGAGCTGTGACTTCTTTCGGTTCCAGGTAGATGTTATATGGACCTTTGAAACCTGGAACTGTTGGAGTAATGACCAGTTTGATGAGACGTCCTGCGGGAGTATCCTCATAACCAGCTTCTGGACAATTGGGAAAGCTATTTTTTAAGACCTCTGGATTCAGTAATGCCTGAAATGCCTTATCTTGTGGTACGTTTATTTTTTGACTTCCCGAAATTTCCATCGGATATTCCTTTCCATCAAGGGCTTGTGCGATAATCGATAAATAGTTGGATTGATGGGAGTCATCATGGGTTATGGATAATCCTGCCTTGCTTAATTAAAGAAATAGATAACCCCATTGCTATCATTATACGCGTATGGATGTGAATAAATCAATATATCAGGAGTTAAGTACTAGTATTTGATGGAGCGGATAGGCGGATAACAAATTCATGAGGCGAAAAAGGATGCTGTTTTTTTGGTGGTGAAGAACTCGCTCTGAGCGTGCACCTGATCAGATTCAGGAATAGGCATTCACGCATAGTGAAATTATGGTATCCTACAATGGTTGGGGTTGTTGACGTGACTTATTTGTGCGTAGTGAAGTATGGTATTGAAGATAGTGGTATATTCCTAATAATTCAGTGCTCTACCGAAAATGCCTTAACCATTTTGACAAAGATAGCAGATGGGATACATTTTGTGTTACGCTGCAAGTCTTGTTTGTCAGAACTGCTATCTGACCGCAATTATTTTTACTTATTTTGGAGGATCTTATTGTATGTCTGGGACAGCGCCTAAAAAAACTGCAATTGTTACTGGTGGATCACGTGGTATTGGTGCGGCTACCACACTTGCATTAGCGGACAGGGGATATGATGTTGCGATCACCTATCGTAACAAAGCTGTACGGGCACAGGACGTTGTCTCGCAGGTAGAGCAGCGTGGTCATAGCTCTCTGGCTGTGAGTTGTGATATCACCGATGCCACTGACCTGGAGCAATTCTTCACACAATTTACGTCTCATTATGATCACCTTGATGCTCTGATATTGAACGCTTCAGGTGGATTGGAGCGCGATTTACTGGCTGCCGATCCTGATTATCCGATGCATATTAATCGCGACGCGCAGGTGGCTTTAGTGGAACGTGCTTTGCCCCTGATGCGGGATGGTGGTGTGATTGTGTTTGTAACCAGCCATTGGGCACATCTCTATGGTCGTATTGAGCAGGTTCCCGCCTATGCTCCAGTTGCTGAGTCAAAATATGCTGGCGAACAGGCTTTGCGTGCGCGTTTACCTGAACTGGCAGCACGCAATGTGCGCCTTGTTGTTGTGACGGGGGACTTGATCGCTGGCACCATTACACCAAAGTTGCTTGAACGAGCCGCCCCTGGTCTATCCGCACACCGCACAAATCAAGTTGGTGGACAGTTACCAACTGCGGATGAAATGGGTGAAATTATCGCGCAAAGCGCAGTCTCCGATTTTCCAAGTGGACATGTTGTTATAGTTGGTGGATCGCTGGAATCGCTTGTCACTGCATAGTGTGATGAAGTTCTATCAAAAAAGAGTGCATCGAGAGACGCACTCTTTTTTGATGGGAAAATGCAGTTATTTTTATTTGTACATGAAGTATCGCCATCAGCTAGAATTGCAAGTGTAAAACTATTTATGCAGGGTGCTCAGAAAGATCATCTTGTATCGTATCAGGTTGTGGTGTGCAAAGAGCCAGCGCCATAGTTTGCTCGTCAGGCTCGGAAAGCACCGTAGCAAGGTTATGTAGTTGTTCTCGTAATTGTGCGAAAGTGTCTGCTTCTAGTGTGGTTCGGCAGGCGAATTCATTCGCGACTGGAAAAGCACGCTCCCTTAAAGCACGTCCATTCTCTGTGAGATGGATCTCTACTGATCTTTCATCCTGCACACTGCGTTTTCTGGTAATCCATCCCGCCGCTTCAAGGCGTTTAAGGAGTGGCGAGAGCGTGCCAGAGTCAAGGTGAAGTGTCTGGCCCAGATCTTTTACTGTGCTGGCACCGTTCTCCCATAATACAAGCATCACCAGATATTGGGGAAATGTCAGCCCTAATGTTGCTAAGAGGTCACGATACGTGTTCATCATGGCTCGTGTGGCTGTGTACAAAGCAAAACACAGTTGGTTGTTGAGCTTTAAAATCTCATCTGATGTTTGTGACATAGAAAAACACCTTTCCGGAAAAAATTGTAGGCATTACAGCGATACAAGCCTGGAATGTAAGAATACATACGGAATGCTCAACAGCCTCAAGTAGATTAACAATGATGTTATAGAAAAACTATAACTTTATTCCCCATATCATAACTTGTTTCGGATACCTTGTCAAACAATTTTATAAAGAAAAATTAAATTGATCTCCATTTTGTAAAATTTTATTAAATTGCGCCCAATACAATTGACAAAATCTTATTTGTGTGGCATTACTATACACAGATGCAGGTACACTTAAAGAAACAGAAACAGAAACAGAAACAGAAAGGGATCAATTCAGATGGCCGATAACGAAAAACGCTATCTTACCACTGATGCTGGTATTCCAGTTCGTGATAATACAAATTCCATTACATCCGGTTACCCAGGTACAACTTCACTCGAAGATTTCTACCTGGTTGAGAAATTAGCTCACTTCAACCGCGAACGCGTTCCAGAGCGTATCGTTCACGCGAAAGGTGCTGGCGCTTTTGGTTATTTCGAAGTCACAAACGATGTAACCAAATATACAAAGGCTGCTTTCCTGAATCAGGTTGGTAAGCGCACTCCTATGCTGGCTCGTTTCTCTACTGTTGGTGGTGAGAAAGGTTCCGCTGATAGCGCTCGTGATCCTCGTGGTTTCGCTCTGAAGTTCTACACTGAAGAGGGTAACTATGATCTGGTTGGTAACAACACACCGGTCTTCTTCATTCGTGATGCGATCAAATTCCCTGATTTCATTCACACACAGAAGCGCAATCCTCAGACCAATGCAAAGGATGCAAACGCATTCTGGGATTTCCTGTCCCTGACTCCTGAGTCTTTGCATCAGGTGACCATTCTCTTCTCTGACTATGGCACACCTAAAACCTATCGCAATATGCATGGCTATGGTTCACATACGTTCAAGTGGATCAACAATGAAGGCCAGGCTTTCTGGGTCAAATATCATTTCATTGCTGAGGCTGGTTCTGACAACTGGACCGATGCTGAAGCTACCCGTATGGCTGGTGAAGATGCTGACTTTGCTACAGTCGATCTCTTCAACCACATTGCGAGTGGCAAAGAGGTTGTCTGGAACTGTAGCGTTCAGATTATGCCACTTGAGGATGCTGCTACCTATCGCTTCGATCCATTCGATGTGACTAAAGTCTGGTACCACAAGGATTATCCTTTGATCCCAGTCGGTCGTATGGTGTTGAACCGCAATCCTGAGAATTACTTCGCTGAGATTGAGCAGGCTGCTTTCTCTCCTGCAAGTGTTGTTCCTGGTATCACTTTCTCGCCAGACAAGATGCTGCAGGGTCGTCTCTTCGCTTATGCTGATGCACATCGCTATCGCGTTGGCGCAAACTACGAGCAGTTGCCAGTTAACCGCCCACAGGTTGAGGTTCGTAACCATTACCGTGATGGTTCCATGCGCTTCGATGGCAATGGTGGTTCTACACCTAACTACCAGCCAAACAGTTTTGGTGGTCCTGATCCAGAGACCTCATTCTATCAGAATGAACCTGCTGCTCAGGTTAATGGTGAGGTTCGCCATCATTCATATCAGTTAACTGATATCGATTTCGAGCAGCCTGGTCGTCTCTATGAGATCATGACTGAAGAGCAGCGCACTCATCTGGTCAACAATTTTGTTGGTCATATGAAAAATATCACTGTTCCTGCGATTGCTGAGCGTCAGGTTCGCCATTTTTATCGCGCGAATGCTGAGTGGGGCCGTCGTGTAGCAGAAGGACTTGGACTGAAGATTAATTTCGATAGCCCTGTTGCTGCAGACTAGTTCACATCTGAACTCTCTATTCTCAACAAGGGGATTGGTTTCCGGTTCTGGAAACCAATCCCCTTTTTCTTTTATGTTTTCTATTTTATTATTTTGCTGCTTTTTTCAGAAAAAATTATTCTACGCTATGTGCAGAAAAAACATTGGGTGTATTGAGTCCATTGTCTTCTATTTTCTCGTATTCATAGATATATTGTAGAAAAGCAATGAGGATGCCGATATTTCGAGTAGGAGGATTTTATCGGTTCGGGCGGAGCTTTCTATCGGATGAGAGCAGTAGTGGGAAGGAGAAATTTATGGCAGCAGCGCAGCGCAGTCCCCTCTGGCGCGTGAAGCCAATACATCATATCCTCAAGCAGGCAGGGCAAGGGGAGGGGCATAGTCTCAAGCGGACGTTGACCGTTACCAGTATCACGGCGATGGGGATCGGGGCTATTGTGGGAACTGGTATTTTTGTATTAACTGGCGTTGCTGCGGCGAACTATGCTGGTCCTGGGTTGATCCTTTCATTTGTGTTAGCCGCTGTTGTAAGCGGGCTGGCCGCGATATGTTATGCGGAGTTTGCCAGTACGGTGCCAATTGCTGGTAGCGCGTATACTTATTCGTACGCGACTCTAGGGGAGTTGATTGCCTGGATTATTGGTTGGGATTTGATCCTTGAATATGCGGTTGGAGCCGCTGCGGTGAGCATTGGCTGGTCGGGCTATGTGGCGGATCTGCTGAAAGGTGCGTTGGGCATTACGTTACCAACGGCGCTGATTTCATCACCTTTTTCTGGTGGAATTATCAATTTACCCGCGTTTTTGATTATTTTGTTTATTACGCTCTTGCTTATTGTCGGGACGTCAGAATCGAGCCGCGTTAATAATATTATTGTTGCGATTAAGCTCGCGGTCATTCTATTCTTCCTGGCTGTTGGATTTGGTCATGTGAATCCAGCGCATTGGACGCCTTTTTTGCCATTTGGGACTGGTGGCATTTTCCGTGGTGCGAGTATCATTTTCTTTGCTTATATCGGCTTTGATCAGATTTCAACTTCTGCGGAGGAGGCGCGTAATCCAGCCAGAGATTTGCCAATTGGTATTATGGTGAGTCTGTTGATCTGTACTATGTTATATATTCTTGTGACCGCAGTTTTGACTGGTATGGTGTCATATACGCAACTTAATGTTGCTTCCCCGGTTTCTCATGCCCTTATCCTGCTTGGTATGAATACAGCTGGATCAATCATTTCTGTTGGAGCGATCGCTGGTTTGACGACGGTGTTGCTGGTGTTGCTCTATGGGCAGAGCCGTATCTTCTTCTCAATGTCGCGTGATGGTCTGTTGCCGACCTTCTTCTCTCGCATTCATCCCCGTTTTCGGACGCCGTATCTCTCAAGTCTATTGGTTGGTCTGGTGGTTGCTCTTGTCGCGGCACTGACACCTATTGATGTTGTGGCGGAGTTAACGAATATTGGCACGCTGGCTGCTTTTGTATTGGTTGCTGTTGGAGTGTTAGTATTACGACGGAAACAGCCGGATTTGCATCGGGCTTTTCGAGTGCCGTTGGTTCCCTGGTTGCCTATTCTCTCAATTATCGGGTCCATTGTGTTGATTGTGAGTTTGCCATTAGTCACTATCCTGCGGTTTCTTGTCTGGTTAGCTCTGGGGCTGATCCTGTATTTTACCTATAGCCGTCATAAGAGCCGTCTGGCATCGACAGAATCTCAGTCATCTGAACTTTCGGAGGCTTCTACGGAATCCTGATTCGTACGAGTAAACTGAATAGGTTTCAGTTAATGGATGGCAAAGTTGTGCTGTTACAACTTTGCCATCCATATTTCGTAGTATGGATGATATCGTATGTTTTTTATGAAAATCTCCTTATTTATGTGGATATATATTGAAGCCCGCTCAGGAGAAGGAGTTATGCGAAAATGATGTCACAAAGGGGTACTGATGGACCTCGTGATGAGCAAGGTCAAATGAATTATAGTGGTTATGGTGCTCAGCAACGATATGAGCAACAACAGTCATATGAACCATATGGGAGGCAGCAGCCGGAATTTGATGATAACTTTGTCGAGGCCGTTGCGGATCGGATTGCGCGACGTTTGCAGTCTGGCCCGTCAGGGAAGATCGGGGGACGTTCAGGAGATAATGGACCATCGTCAGGTCAACGTCTGGCTTTAGCTATTGTTTCCCTCGCGTTGCTGGTGCCCATTTCCGGTGCTGTGTTTGGCATATTGCATGCCTGGGGTATTCTGGCATTTGGTCTGGTCTGCCTTGCGATTATCGCTGTCAATTTCATTTTCAATTTTCGGCGATAAGAGCAAAAAAGAGAGTGCTACGCTGTTTTGTGGCTCTCTTGTGCTTGCTTCCTTGTCGCTATCGTAGTTTGTCTCCTGTTTTATGCTTGCGAGAAAAGTTCTTTGGGGAGGTTGTGTGGTACGATTACATGGAGCGCATGCGGTACAACGCAGATGATGGTAGGCGCTCCATTGCCGGCCGTGTATCCCATCGGTTCGCCATCGACCTGGATTGCGATAGGGGTGCGAGTCAATAGTTGGATACTATCTTCGACTTCATAGTGTACCCATTGTTGCCGTTGTTTTCTCCCCAACATAAAATCGATTGCGATAAAAATGCGGCCTAATCTACTTTGTTTACGTACTACACACACATCTAAGAGTCCATCATCGCAACGAGCACGCCAGGTATATTTGAGTGCTCCTGCATAGAGTTGGGTGTTGCCTATCACAATCTGTAACGCATTCATCTTTATTGTATGTTTTCTGAATCTGAGTTTAGTGCGAAATGCTGAGTAGTGGAGTCCAAACCAGATTGCTGCTAGCATATACCCGACGATCCCCAGGCGTTTTAGCCCTTTGCGCTCCACTTTCTGCGTGATTTCTCCATCCAGACCTATACCCACCATTAATAAGAAATAGTGATCGTTAATTTTACCCAGATCAATCTGTCTGCGCTGTCCCTGGACCAGTAATTCTCGTGCTTTCTGTAAATCTAGCGGTATACCTGCTTCACGGACCCAGACGTTTACAGTTCCACATGGTAAAACGCCCAGCGCTGTCTGGCTACCTGCCAGTTCTTGAATGATTTCATGAATGGTGCCATCACCGCCGACTGCGATGACAATATCAATTTGTTGTGCTATTGCTTCACGTGTGAAGCGAGCGGCGTCACCTGCGCATTGGGTGAATTGGATTGTTGCCTGCCAGCCATGCTGTTGTAAAAAGTCGCAGGTGGTGGCGATATGATGTGCATTGGGTGCATAACTGCCAGCATTAGGATTGACGACCAGCATGGCTGTCGTACATAGCTGATGACTGGACCTGCTGTCAAGCATATTTTCTCGCATTGCGTCCTCTTTACTGTGTTGATCACTACTGTCTGATTTTGTAGAACTTATCTATAAAATGTAAGAACGCGTCAGGCGTTTCCGTTTTCCGTACCCGATGCGTGCGTGGTATTGTATTATTTGCGTAGAGTGTAGCATGTTTAGCACGCAAGATTGAACTTCCTCTTCATTTTTGTATGCATATTTTGTATACATATATAGAGCTTAGCTGGATGCCCCTGCTGTACATACGAGTGAACAAGTATGAAAGGTTGCGTTATTTGTGCTTTTTTTTCTCTACCTAAGAGCATGAAGGGGCATGCCATGCTTGCTATAGATATTAATCGACTCTTGGAACACGGGCCAGAAGTTCTGACACGATTTCGTAGTTGATGGTACCGATTCGTCTGGCTACTATTTCAGCAGTAAGAGGTGTGTCGCCTTGCCGTCCAATTAAGACAACTTCGTCACCCATGCGTACGTCAGGAATATGGGTGACGTCAACCATACATTGATCCATGCAGACGCGTCCGAGAATAGGTGCTTCTTTGCCATGTACAAGGACATAGCCCCAGTTTTGTGGCGCGCGACGGAAGCCATCCGCGTAGCCAACGGGGAGGACGGCGATTTTTGTTGGATGTGGCGTAATATAGGTGCTACCGTAGCTGATGCCTTCACCCTCCGGTATCCATTTGACCTGTGATACCTGGGTTTTGAAAGAGAGCGCCGGGCGAAATTCCGCCGGTAGTAGTACATCATCTGATGGATGAAGTCCATAGATAGCGGTCCCGGTGCGCACCATGTCGAAGTGTGATTCAGGCAAAGTCAATGTTGCGGCGCTATTCGCTGCATGGATGAGTGGTGGGCGAATGCCCTCTGCTGCTAGCAGATGCAGGATTTGGCGGAAGCGGTCTAATTGTATCCGAACGTGGATCTGGTCAGCGACATCAGATTGGGCAAAGTGGGTATAGATCCCTTCCAGTTCTAGTCCTGGGAGCGCCTGGATCTCTCTGGCGAGGGCAACTATTTCTGCCCCCTGTTCATAACGGATGCCCAGTCGCCCCATCCCTGTGTCGACTTTGATGTGTACCCTGACTGCTTTAGCTAAGGCTCGTGCCGCTTGTGACAGTTCATGTGCTGACTCAAGGGAATAGAGGGTCACGCTGACGCCGAGCCGGATAGCTTCACGCATTTGCCAGCGTGGCACATAGCCAAAGACAAGAATGGGAGCTGTGACATTTGCTTCACGTAATGGTACTGCTTCGCTGACCGTTGCGACGCCGAGCATGGTGGCCTCATTCTGTAGAACTGTACGTGCCACTTTGACTGCGCCATGCCCATAAGCATCAGCTTTGAGCGCCACGAGTACCTGTACAGCGGGACCGACCAGGGATTTGATATGACGGGTGTTGCTGCCGATGGCGTTGAGGTCTATTTCCACCCAGGTAGGGCGTTCAGCGTGCATAAATGTAATTTTTTTCCAGCCTGCTGTTTGCCGCACTAATTTTTCAGGCACCTCCCAGGGGCGTGCCATCAATACTTCGGTGATACGTTCCATCCGTGTCTCTTCTGAACCTTTGATCAGAATGACGTTTTGTGTTTCCTCTGCGGTTGTTGTGGACTGAGACTCTATGAGTTTGCGTACAACACGTCCTGCATCCTCATGTGTTGAGGTCATGATCACATGGGTGCTATTCATACCAGATTGTAAGGCTGTTTCTGCGATGATCGCTGCTCGTTCGCCACGAGTGATCAGATAATCAACGGTATGCGCGATATGTTTGCCAACTTCGCGATGACCCTCTTCCTCATACTCTCCTAGATGGAGCATGTCACCGAGAATCGCGATACGTTTGCCTGTGGGAGGTGTGAGAGTATGGAGTGTATTGAGGCCAGCAATCATAGACGTTGGTGAAGCATTGTGGGTATCATCAAGTAGTTGGCTCTGATTGATCCCTGGCAGAGGAGACAGGCGTCCAGGCATTGGGGTCAGCGTTGTGAGCGCATGGCGCACCGCTGATGTACTCAGGCCACAATGAAGTCCAATGGTATAGGCTGCCAGTATAGTATAGAGATGATGCTGACCCATAAGAGGCGCGAAAAGCGTTTGTTCTGTATCTGAACTATGTGTTGTGGATGTTTGTTCTTGCTTGCCCAGTGTGAGCTGAAGGCCATCCCAGCCAACCGTTGACACAGATGCACATGTGGCATCTGTCGTTTTATTGATGCTTGCTTGTCCATAGGCATGGAGTTGGACCTGCCGGGATGATGTTTCACGGTATTGTGACACCAGTGCGTTGAGCATCGTGTCATCTTGATTATAGAAGAAATGGCCCCCATCGGGAAGGCTCGTGAGCAGCATGGATAATTCATAAGCCAGTCGTTCAAGTGAGCCAAAATATTGCAATTGTACAGGATTAATATTCGTGAGGATGCCAATATGAGGGCGCACGATACGGCAGAGTTCAGCGATCTCGCCAGGATGGTCACAGCTCAGTTCCAGTACTGCATAGGCATGATGTTCTTCGAGCCGACCTAATGAGAGTGGAATACCAAGTAGATCATTATAGTTTTGCCAGCTACGGAATGTAGGGAACTGGCTGCTCAGGACATCAGCGATGGCCTCTTTGGTGCTGGTTTTGCCGACGCTTCCGGTTATGGCGATAACGGTCGGTTGCCATCGTTGGAGAATAGCACTGGCATACTGTTGTAACGCGAGGCGCGTGTCATTGACAAGGATGATCGCGGCCTCACTCTGTGTCAATGTTATCTGTACCTGTTCGGCTAACTGATGAAATTTCTTTGCCTCTACGAGGAGTCCGGCTGCTCCTTTGCGTATTGCATCGGTGAGGTAGTCATGTCCATCGCTGCGTTCACCACGTACCGCTACGAACATCTCTCCTGGGAGCACCTGACGTGTATCGTGACTGAAGGCTTGAAACTGTTGCTGTTGACCAGGATGGTGGAGGACGCCTTGCGTTGCCTGAAGTACGTGCTCAAGATAAATCATCGTTCCCTCAATATTATGTTTATGCCATTAAGGAATAGGTATTTTTGACAGATGGTTATGAGATAGCTTTGTTATAGAGATATTATACAGTCAACCATGTTAACGTGGTGACATGGTTCCGCGTATATATTGCATACTTCCTACCTGGTTAACCATACCTGTTAGCTCCATGAATGTCAATGTGGCTATGACTACATCAGCAGGCAACGCAGATACTCTGATGAGTTCATCAACATGAAGCGGCTCCCGACCAAGGTTCTGGAGGAGTATCTTCTGTTCTTCGTTGTCTGGTACAATCTCGCTTGCAAGTGTCGATTGAGAAGGCTGTTGCGGCAGCATAAAGTAGTTAAGGTTGCTCAGAATATCATTGATGTCGCTGATCGCATGAGCACCATCACGAATCAGCTTATTGGGGCCGCTACTACCGGGCGAAAAGATGTTGCCCGGAACGGCAAAAACTTCGCGCCCCTGTGTCAGCGCGGAGTTGGCTGTAATGAGGGAGCCACTCTTCTGGGGGGCTTCTGTTACGATGATGCCCTGTGAAAGCCCTGAGATGATGTGATTGCGTGCGGGGAAGTTCCCGGCCTCTGGGCGGACACCCAGTGGATAGGCGGTTAGCAAGACACCCTGACCGGACTCGACAATCCGTTTCGCGAGTCGATAGTTTTCTGAAGGATAGATTGTATCTAAGCCACAGGCCAGTACCGCGATGGTACGTCCTCCAGTATCAAGAGCGGTGGTATGAGCAACCGTATCTACTCCAAGCGCCAGACCGCTGACAATTGTGACACGTCCCTGTACCAGTTCACGTGTAAAGTGTTCCGTGACCTGTCGCCCGTAACTGCTCATCTTGCGCGTCCCAACAATACCCATCGTAAATTCCCGGTCATCGTCGGCTAATTGTCCACACAAATAGAGCACTGGAGGCGCGTAGTCGATTTTTCTGAGCAGTGGTGGATAGCTGTCGTCTTTCCATGTGATGACTTGAATCCGTAGCCGTTCCATACGCTCCAATTCATGTGCCGGGTTGATGGTTGTGCGCTGCTGCAAAAAACTTTCAATTGTCTTACTATCCAGTCCTGCCTGTGCCAGATCTTTCATGCTGGCTCGCCATGCAAGCTCAACGTCATCATGGAAGAAATCCAGCAGTAGTTTGAAGCGAGCCGGGCCAATGCCCGATACGCGACTGAAGGCAATCCAGTAGGATAATTCATGTAATGAGAGCGTGTCTGAAGGATAATAACGTGTGGGTAACTCAAACACTTCCATCCGCTTCGACTGTTTCCCCATAAAAGCTATTTACTCCCGCTGTCTTACTATCGTCTCTTCAATAAATGTTCTTTATGATAATACATCAATAGATCGGTAATTACAATTCTTAGGGCTTATTGAGCTATTCTAGTAAATAGAATGTATGAATTATGAGAATAGCAGTGTTTGTGTAACAATCACCCAAATAGGTTGTTGTGTTAATGTGTATTATTTTAGTCGTTGATTGATATAGAGATAGTATGGGCGGAAATGAGTGTATAAAAGATGGATAATCTACTGACTATATATGAGGTAATATATGAGTGATAGTGAACATCAGCCATCTTCCAGTACATCAAATGCTGAAAATAAAGAACAGTATAAAAAAGGAGGTTTGCTAAGTCGCTATAAGAGTCAGCAGCATGTACAACAACATATCTCTGTCTCCCAATCTCCTGATGGGCCTGTGCCTGTGTTGGTATCCAGACCATTGGAGCCATCACTTGATCAAGCTGATAATGATAACCGATTGACACGAAGGATGTCAGGTGGGTTACTTACGAATGCTGGAATGAGACGCAGGAGAATATCTGATATACCGCGAGTTGATACGATAGCGCCATCAGAGGATAAATCCGCACCTGTTGGTGCAGATCAGCGTGTGTCTATACAGGTTCAGCCTGTCTGGGAGCAGAAAACGCCATCAAGTCAGGCATCAATTCAGGATATTGTGCCAGCGTCGTCATTGCCACAATCTTCTTATCGTATTCCTGATGTGCCTGTTATGCCAGATATATATGGTACTCAGGGGGAGCAGCAGCAGTCGAGTTGGGGGGAGGCTCCAGACGCGCATGGTATGATCTTCGCTACCGTGGATGCGATGCGTCAATGGACGGGTAGGATGGCGGCTATTGTGGGTTATCGCCCTTCAGTGCCATTGCCACCAGCCCCGTATATGGAGATGTATCATGGCGATGATGAAGGTCTGGTTGCGAAATCCGTGCGGCAAAAAGATGGAGGGTGGAAACGTTCGCATATTTTGCGTGTAACGCGCCAGATGCGCCAGCGCAGGGTACGCTGGCATAAAGGCCCTCGGCGTATCTGGGTAAGCTTTGGGGTTACCATGTTGATCCTCTTTCTGTTTACGACTTTTGGGGGGTCAGCCTATGCCTATAGTTACTATAAAGCCCAGTTGCCGAAAGTGCAGCAATATGCGACCAAGCATATGCCGCAGGATACGCGTATCTATGATCGTAACGGCCATCTTTTATTTGAAGCATATCAGAAAGATAGTTTTGATCCGACGCAGAATGGTCGTCGGATTCCTGTCACCTACAAAGATCTTCCTGCTGTTTTGCAGGATGCTCAGATCGCTATCGAAGACAGTTCCTTCTGGCAGAATAATGGTATCAGTTTTACAGGCATTGCACGTGCGGCAACTGAGGGCGTAGGTGGTGGGAGCACTATCACACAGCAGTTGATCAAAAATCTTTCGGGTAATGAACAATATTCTCTTTTTCGCAAGATTCCTGAAGCCGCGATGGCTATTGGCATGACGCAAGAATATCCTAAAACAACCATTCTCACCATGTATTTTAATACAGTTCCTTACGGGACGATTGATCTGGGGGTGGAGTCGGCTGTTGAGGATTATTTCCACTTACAACCTCATTGTGATGCGCGAACCTTTCACTGTACCCCCGCTGTGGCGAATCTGGATTACAACACACATACAAAAAAGCATGATCCCTTGCTGGCTCTGGCACGTGCGTCTCTGCTGGCAGGCATACCGAATGCTCCCGCCTATTACACTCCTACTATCGCAGGCAATAAGCAAAATGCTTTGGATCGTCAGGCTGTTGTATTACAGGCTATGATTCACCAGCATATGAAGTTATACGGGAAACCAATTACGCCAGCGATGGCGAAGCAGGCTGTGCGTATGATGAAGAATACAACATTTCGCACTCCGCCTGCGATAAAGCATGCGCCTCATTTTGTGGATTGGGTCATGACACAGGTCGAGTCGGCGCTGGGGAATGGGGATGCGACTCAGGGGATACAGGCATTTCTGACGGGGGGCTACAATATTCGCACGACTATTGATATGCACTTGGAAGAGTATGTTGAGCATGCCGTCCAACGGCATCTATATCAATCTGAATATCAGATGTTCCCTACCTATGCTGCGGGATATAAGGTATTAAGTCAGGATCTTAACGTTAATTCAGCGGCAGTTGTGGTACTTGACTCTAAAACTGGCGAAATTCTGGCGATGGATGGCAGCGGCGGGTATGACAATGCAAATATTGAGGTCGGCGGTCAATATAATGTTGCGGCACCGCCAAACGATAATGGGCACGGCTTTAGTTCTGTTGATGGGAAGCCGTTGGGGCGTCCTCCTGGTTCAACTTTTAAGCCGATTGTCTATGCGACCGCTTTTCAAATGGGGCTGAATCCCAATACGATTTTGCCTGATACGGAGACGTTTTTTCCGAATGGGATGCCTGCCGGAACGGCTGTTCCGACGACGAGATATCAGCGTGAGAATACAAATAACAATGGTCTGTATGTTCCCTCCGATTACGGTGATACGTATCATCCCAATCTTTATCGAGGCCATGCACCAACTATTCATTATGATACATCAAATTCGTTTAATATCCCGGCATTGAAGGCGATGCAATTCGCGGGGCAGGCAAATGTGCTTGCTACCGCCCGGCGTATGGGTATTACCACCATTAGTCCCAATGGTATCTCATGGGCGATTGGGTCGCAGAACGCGCCGTTATTGCAGATGACGGGAGCATATCAGACCTTCGCGAACGATGGTAAGCATATTCCACCGCAGGGTATTCTGGATATCTATGATAGTTATGGGCATGATCTTTATCATTATGATCCTGTCCATCCACCAGCATCCCAGGTACTTTCTCCTCAGGTTGCATATATGGTCAGTTCCGTTCTGGTCGATGAAAATTCGCGCTATGAAGAGTTTGGCAATGATTATGATCTGACCTTCGCGGATAAAGACATCAATTGTCGCTATATCTCTGGCCTGTCAACGTCACTGAATGGGTATGGGTGTCAGTATCCGGTCGCGGCGAAAACGGGAACGTCGGATGATTTTCGCGATAATCTGACCATTGGCTATACGCCTGATGTAACCGTGGGGGTGTGGGCGGGAAATGCGAATAATGAGGCGATGGGGAAGGATACTGTCGGTATTACCGGTGCTGCGCCAATCTGGCATAGTGTGATTGAACACACACTTGGTTGGTGCAATCAAGTCTATGATGCGGTGCCGTGTGGCCCTGACCTGAAATTGCCGTTTAGCAGTCAGCCCAACTTTCTGTTTCAGAATCCGGGCGGCTTAACCGAAATGTCCGCGAATCCGTACAATGGTTTACTGGGATCAGGCCTAGCGCCAGACTGGATCATTGGTGGTCAGGAACCAACACAGACTGGTATACCAGAAAATGGTATGCCAATAAATGCTGAGGTAGAGCCACTTTCTGCTGGTTAGTTGATGTAGCAAGAAGTATGTACTACATATCTCTTGGACTCAATGTTTATGATAAGGATTCTCTTTTCATACTCTTTTTTCATATGCGGATGAGGATGTATGAGAATAGAGTCCTTATTTTTATGTAAGAACGCGGCGGATTGGAGTATAATGCATTAAAACAATTTGCTATTGTATCCGGTAATACTCCTCACCGGAACATCCTCATTTTTATCCCCGATGAAGATGATGACATAGTGTAAATGTACTCAATTTTGACTGTAATGTACTGGTAAATTGGTTGGTGTGTTAACGCGTTTCATCTTAATCGTTAACTGATATTGAGTGATGGACAATAGGGGGTAAAAGTTGTGAGGAGAAGCATGTGATGATGGCAAGTAGTGTGTACATACTATCGTATGAGTGGTGGCAAGTATGCTTATTTGGTGGTTTGTCTGGTAGAAAAGTACACCTATGAAAACGAAATAGTCGTATGCACCGTTCTTTCTAGCGAGGGAGTAGTATTTTAGAGTAGATGCCCATGCTTCAATTTGGTGATAAAAGAAAGAAAAAAAGCATGAAGTATGATAAATTTTGCCACATAAATGGCGCGTGCAGAAAGGAGTAATCCGCTGCTTACTTATGAGGATAAGCTATGAGTGATACTAGTAATCAATCAAATGAGAATAATCAGAATGCTGACAATAAAACTCCGCCTAAAGCGGGAGGTTTATTAAGCAACTTTAAATCGCAGCAGCCGCCTAATCCTCCCTCTTTTCATGCGGCTCCGCCACCAAATGGAAATATGCCGAATCCTGGTCCTGGGCCAATGGGGTCTCAATTGAACAATATGAGCCAGGCAGGCGAGAGACCACCATATGCGAAATCTGGTTTACTCAGTAACGCGGGTATGCCACCAGCCAGAAGGCCAATGACACCTCCTGGGGGAGGTGCGCAAAGTATGTCAGGTTTGCCTGGTAATGCTGCGCCTGGAAACTCCCTGTATGGACAGAATATGCCACCAGCCCAGGGACAACCGTCCATGCATGGTGGTCCTAATTCTATGGGTATGGGACAGATGCCACCAAATTCTGGTGCGCCATCATCAATGCATGGTGGTCCAATGCCGCAGGGGCCAATGCCGCAGGGGCCAATGTCACAAGGGCAAGGGCCAATGTCGCAGGGACCCTGGAATATTCCCAGTCCACCAAACCAGTCAGGTACGTATGGGCAACCAACAGGACAACCGCAACAGCCATTTGGTTCCTATATGGATCGAGCGCAGGGCATGTGGTCCAATACGATGGATTCGATGCACCAGTGGACGAATAAGATGACGGCGATGGTGGGACATACTACACCACCAGGACAGCAACCACCAACTCCGCAGATGGAATTTAATGGTGCCAGCGGGAATAGCAAACTGCCGCCTGCACTGAGGACGATCTTGCAGATGCGTCGCAATCGCCAGAAGGTTCAGGGGAAGAGGCGTGTCCTGCGAACGATGGGTATTGTCATGCTCTCACTGGTGATTCTGACAACCATCGGTAGTTCGACCTATGCCTATATTTATTATCAGCAGCAATTGCCCAAAGTGCAGCAATACGCGAACAAGTTTATGCCGCAGGATACGCGTATTTATGATCGCAATGGCAATTTGCTTTATGAAGTCTATCAGGATAACAGTCCCGATCCGGCGCAGAACGGTCGCCGTATTCCGGTCGACTATAGTGATATCCCGGTAGTGATGCAGAATGCACAGATTGCCATTGAGGATGATACGTTCTGGACCAATCCGGGTGTGAACTTTGACGGCCTTTTCCGCGCTGTTTCCAGTGCTGGTGGTTCTGGTGGTGGTAGCTCGATTACGCAGCAGTTGATTAAGAATCTCTCTGGTGATGATCAATATTCTGTCTGGCGTAAGATTCCGGAAGCTGCTGAAGCCATTGGTATGACCAATGAATATCCCAAGACCACCATTTTGACCATGTATATGAACACTGTTCCGTATGGTGCGTCAGAATTAGGCGTCGAGGCTGCCGTTGAGACGTATTTTCAGTTGCAACCGAAATGTAACGCGAATTTTGAGTGTACGCCAGCACTTAAGGATCTCGATTATAATACAAAAACCAAGAAGGATGATCCAGTACTAGGACTGGCGCGGGCCTCCTTGCTGGCTGGTATCGTGAACGCTCCTTCGTATTATGATCCAACGTTGAGTGCAACCAACAAGCAGAATGCATTGAATCGTCAGAAAGTTGTGCTCAATGCGATGATCAGCCAGCATATGAAGATGGATAATGGTCAGGTGGTGACGCCAGCAATAGCCGCGCAGGCTGAGCAGGATATGGCGAATACGACCTTCACCCCCTATCAAGGCGTTAAGAAAGCTCCTGACTTTGTTGACTGGACGATTGCGCAACTGGAGAATTCGCTGGGTAATGGTGATCCACAGTTAGGTGCGACACGCTTTATCACCGGCGGTTACAATATCCGTACGACAATTGATGTCAACCTGGAGGATTATGTTGAGGCTGCTGTTCAGCGTCACCTGTATAAGCCTGAGTATCAGATGTATCCGGCGGATGCGGCTGGCGTTAAAACGTTGAGCACAGACCTTAATGTGAATTCGGCGGCGGTTGTTGTGCTCAATAATCAAAACGGCGAAATTCTGGCAATGGATGGTAGTGGTAATTACTACAGTACAAACCCTGAAGTAGGTGGTTCATATAATATCGCGGCCCCTCCGGGCCAATATACGCCACCGAGTAAGACCAATCCCAATCCACCAGGACGTCCTCCTGGTTCGACGTTTAAGCCGATTGTGTACGCAACTGCGATGCAGATGGGTTGGGATCCGAATACTGTTGAGCATGATACGGAGACGTTCTTCCCCAATGGGATGCCTGCGGGAACAGCGGTGCCGACCACAACAGCGGAACGTGAGAATGGGCAGACCAATGGTCTGTATGTGCCATCGGACTATGGTAATACCTACCATACCGATGCTACGCTGGATGTGTATGGTGAACCATCACTTCTGTATGCAACAGAGAACTCACTGAACATCCCGGCCTTGAAGGCAATGCAATATGCAGGACAGCAAAATGTGTTGCTGACTGCCGAACGTATGGGGGTTACAACGATTGCTCCTACTGGTATCTCATGGGCGATTGGCTCTGAGAATGTGCCATTGATTGAGATGGCACAAGCCTATCAGACTCTCGCCGATAGTGGCCAACATATTCCGCCACAGGGTATTCTGGCGATTTATGATAGCTATGGTAATGAACTCTATAGTTATAATCCGGGCAATCCACCAGCTACACAGGTGTTGTCACCGCAGGTATCCTATATGATGACCTCGATCCTGACGGACCAGCAGGCTCGTTATCTGGATTTTGGTGATGACACGGCCCTGTCGTTTGCTCAGGTGGAGTCAAGTTGTGCGAATATTGCTGGTCTGGTGCCGGGTGCATCAGCAGGATGTGATTATCCGATTGCTGCGAAAACAGGTACGTCGGATGACTTCAAAGATAACCTCACGATTGGGTATACGCCGGATGTGACGGTTGCGGTCTGGGCTGGTAATGCGAATGATGAAGCAATGGGCTATAACACCATTGGTCTTACTGGCGCGGCCCCGATTTTCCAGAGTGTTATGTCTCGCGCTATGGGTTTCTGTGAAGAATCATATGACAGTGTTCCCTGTGGACCTGCGCCCAATCTTGGCTTCAAGGGTGGCGGTACCTGGACCTTCCCGCAACCCGGCGGTTTAACAACCGGATATGCCAATTCTGATAATGGTCTGGCTCCTGCTACTGGTGTATCCAATCTGCCTGATACAAACTGGGAGCTTGATAGTCAGGTTCCAACTGTTTCTGGTATCCCAACCACTGGTATGCCTACCAATGTTGAGGTGGAACCAATTACTGGTGATTGATATTCACTGATACAATATATTAGTCTCAGGTTAATCTATCGGATTGCCTGCATGCGAGAGGTTTGCATTGTTCTTTACAAGAACGGTGTGGACCTCTTTTTTGTTTTTGGAAAAGAATATTCAAGCTGTATCGTTATTGTGATATTTGTTTATTTATGGCTGAAATAATGCATAGTATGCGTTTTTGTAAAAAGGATATGGTAGAAAAGTACAGTAGCATTTACGATGTGGCCTATGGGTCGTTTCTACTAACATGGGGTTAAAATAGTGTACGTACTTTTATACCTTATATTTACTTCTATTCAGAAGAGAATAGTGCTTGAGTACTATTCTAATCAATGAGATGGCATTTCTGCATGTGTATAGGTATGTTGATATTACGAGGAAAGATAGCTGATGAGCATGTCAGGATATTGAGGCGTATGAGAGAGGAGATTGGCATTTTGATACATGAGGATACTATATGAGTGATAATAGAAATTATTCTCCTGGGGGGAAGCCACCTGATAAAAAGCCAGATCCCCCGAAAACGGGAGGTTTATTAAGTAGCTATAAAAATCAGCAGCCGTCACAAAGCTCTTCCAGCCCTCAAACACCCCCTCCACAGGGACCGCACACTAGTATACCAGGGGGAGCAGGGAATGTACATTATAGCAAATCTGGTTTGCTCAGTAATGCTGGTATGCCGCCTAAAAGAAGACCTGTGATGCCTCCTGCCGCTGGTCAGAGCATGTCTGGCGTATCAAATGATCCGCGTAACATTCCACCAGGGAATTCCTTCTATGGGCAGCAGATGCCTCCCCCTCCGGGGCAACCATCAATGCATGGTAGTCCGATGTCACAGGGACCGATGCCACAAAGTCCGATGCCACAAGGTCCGATGTCACAGGGACCCTGGAATGTGCCTGATTCTCCTGTAAATACTCCAGGGATGTATGGGCAACCGCCAGTATCAGGTCAACCACAACAGCCATTTGGTTCTTATATGAATCGAGCGCAGGGCATGTGGTCCAATACGATGGATTCGATGCGTCAGTGGACGAATAAGATGACGGCGATGGTCGGGAATGCTCCACCGGGACAGCAACCACCAGGCTCACAATTCAATGTTGCTGGTGGGAATAGTAAGTTGCCTCCTGCATTGCAAACGATTTTGCAGATGCGCCGCAATCGGCAAAGGGCTAAAGGGAAGCATCAGGTCCTGCGGACGATAGGGATTGTCATGCTCTCGTTGGTGATTCTGACAACCATCGGTAGTTCGACCTATGCCTATATTTATTATCAGCAGCAATTGCCAAAGGTGCAGCAATATGCGAACAAATTTATGCCGCAGGATACGCGTATTTATGATCGCAATGGCAATTTGCTTTATGAGGACTATCAAAATGATAGTCCTGATCCGACACAGAACGGTCGTCGTATTCCAGTCGACTATAGCGATATCCCGGTGGTGATGCAGAACGCGCAGATTGCCATTGAGGATAATTCTTTCTGGACCAATCCGGGTGTGAATGTGAATGGTCTCTTCCGTGCTGTCTCCAGTGGTGGTGGGGCTGGTGGTGGTAGTTCCATTACGCAGCAGGTAATTAAAAATCTTTCCGGAGATAACCAACCTTCTATCTGGCGTAAGATCCCGGAGGCTGCTGAAGCGATTGGCATGACCAACGAATATCCCAAGACCACCATTTTGACGATGTATATGAATACCGTTCCCTATGGGGCGTCAGAACTGGGTGTTGAGTCTGCTGTCGAAACGTACTTTCAGTTACAACCCAAATGTGATAAGAATTTTGAATGTACACCAGCCGTCAAAAATCTGGATTATGACGCGAAAACGAAGAAGAATGATCCAGTGTTGGGGCTGGGGCGTGCCTCTTTACTGGCTGGTATCGTCAATGCCCCTTCGTATTATGATCCAACGCTCAGTACTACCAATAAACAAAATGCCCTTGATCGTCAGAAAGTCGTGCTCAATGCGATGATCAGCCAGCACCTGAAGATGGATAATGGTCAGGTAGTGACAGCAGCGATTGCTGCGCAGGCAGAGCAAGATATGGCGAATGTCACTTTCATCCCATATCAAGGTGTGAAAAAAGCACCGAATTTCGTGGACTGGACGATTGCCCAGTTAGAAAACTCGCTGGGTAATGGCGACTCACAGTTAGGCGCGACACGCTTTATTACGGGTGGTTACAATATTCGTACCACGATTGATGTCAATCTGGAAGATTACGTTGAAGCTGCTGTCAAGCGTCATCTGTATAAGTCCGAATATCAGATGTTTCCTGCTGCTTCGGCTGGCTATAAAGTGCTGAGTACTGACCTGAATGTGAATTCATCTGCGGTCGTCGTGCTCAATTCCCAGACAGGCGAAATTCTGGCAATGGATGGTAGTGGGGACTATAACAGCTCTAACATTGAGGTGGGCGGAAATTATAATATTGCGGCCCCGCCGGGCCAATATCTGCCACAGAGTAAGACGAATAAGGTTCCACCAGGACGTCCTCCTGGTTCAACTATGAAACCTATTGTCTATGCGACCGCGATGCAGATGGGTTGGACGCCGAATACGATTGAGCATGATACGGAAACGTTTTTTCCGAATGGGATGCCTGCTGGCACGTCAGTGCCAACGACAGCCGCCGAACGCGATAATAATCAGACCAATGGGCTGTATGTGCCATCGGACTATGGGAATACCTATCATACGGATGCTACCCTGGATGTATTTGGACAGCCAACGCTTCATTACGCAACATCGAACTCGTTGAATATTCCAGCCTTGAAGGCGATGCAATACGCGGGACAGCAAAATGTGTTGCTGACTGCCGAACGCATGGGTATTACCACCATTGATCCCAATGGTATCTCGTGGGCGATTGGTTCACAGAATATACCATTGATTGAGATGGCTGGTGCCTATCAGACCTTCGCGGATAGTGGCAAACATATTCCACCGCAGGGCATTCTGGCGATTTATGATAGCTATGGTCATAATCTGTATAGTTATAACCCGGGTAATCCGCCAGCCACACAGGTGCTTTCACCACAGGTATCCTATATGATGACCTCGGTGTTGACGGACCAGAAATCCCGCTATCTGGAATTCGGGTACGATTATGATCTGTCGTTTTATAACAAAGATACCAGTTGTGCCAATATTGCCGGTCTGGTGCCAGGGGCAACAGCGGGATGTATGCATCCTGTTGCTGCGAAAACAGGAACGTCGGATGACTTTAAGGATAACCTTGCGATTGGTTATACGCCAAATGTGACAGTTGCGGTCTGGTCGGGAAATGCCAATGATGCCGCGATGGGTGCGGATACCGTTGGTATCACAGGGGCTGGTAAAATTTTCCAGAGTGTGATTACCAGAGCGATGGGCTTCTGTGATGAGTCATACGATCAGGTTCCCTGCGGGAAAGACCCCAGCCTGGGTTTCCAGGGTGGTGGTAGCTGGAACTTTACGCAACCATCTGGCTTAACGACCGCCTATGCCAATAATCAGAATGGTCTGGCACCAACAAATGGTAACAATAATCTTCCCCAGGACCTGGTAATTGATGGTCAGCAGCCAAGTTCAACTGGCATCCCTACGACTGGTGGTATGCCTACCAATGTTGAAATAGAGCCGATAACCGCTCCCTAAAAGAATCTATACATAACTGATATTATCTCTCTTTGCAAGAGTTTTTGCCCGCCCATTATGAACAATGGTTCACTGATAATTGTCATAGTGGGAATGAAGGGTGAAAACTCTTGCATTTGTTTATGTGAAAGAGAGATACTGAGCAATAGCTTTCCTTATATAGGCATGGAATAAGCTCTTGTGTATAATGATATACATTTGTATCGTACTGGCTGGTAGAAAAGTACGCCTGAATGGATAATTATGGGCGTTTTTGTCATATTGGTCGTTTTATGGTTTGGAGGCATAATAGTGTAATATATTTCTATGCCTATTCTCCTATTTTCGTAGATCTATGAACTTGAAACAGGAATGTATGGCATAAGACGAATGTATGTAGAGGAGAGAAAATCATTGCTCACATATAAGGATATTTTATGAGCGATAATATAAATCAACCTCCTGAACAATCGGATCAGCATAAGGAAGAACAGCATCTTTCCAAATTTAAAGATATGTTCGGGAATACTAAAAATCGATTTTTATCACAATTTGCATCTATATTAGAAACATCTCTGGAAGTCGCGAAGAAAAAAGCACAAAGTCAGCAAAAAGGATCTTTATCGTCTCAGGATGAATTTATGCCATCATCCTGGCAAGGAAGCAATACAAATGGGGTATCTCCCTTTACTGAAGCAGAGTTACCAGACCAACCGACCGTGGAGCAGCCGATACAAGCGGCTAATAACCAGGTGGGGCGAACACAAGAGATATTTTCCAGTACAATAGATACGATGCGTAACTGGACAGGGAAGGTAGCAGCAGTTATCGGCTATCGGCCACCTGAACCACTGCCTCCCGCTCCCTATATGGAGATGTATCGCAAAAGTGATCTTCCTCTGGGAATGCAACCAGGCCAGAATAGTAATGCATGGAGACGTTCACATGCTTTGCGTATTGCGCGCCAGATGCGCCAACGTCGCTTGCGTGATCAGAAAGGACGCCGCCGTATCTGGACTATCGTTGGTTCTGTTCTGCTATTGCTGCTGCTGGCAACAACGATTGGTAGTTCCACGTATGCCTATAATTATTATGAGGGCCAGCTTCCCAAAGTGCAGCAATATGCGAATAAGTTTATGCCACAGGATACGCGCATCTATGACCGCAATGGAGTATTGCTTTTTGAAGCCTATCAAACAAACAATGCCGATCTCAGTCAGGATGGTCGTCGTATCCCGGTCGATTATAGCGATATTCCGATGGTAATGCAGAATGCGCAAATTGCCATTGAGGATAATACGTTCTGGACCAATCCGGGTGTAAACTTTGACGGGCTTATGCGTGCAGCCTCAAGTGGTGGTGGTGCTGGCGGTGGTAGCTCGATTACGCAGCAGTTGATTAAAAACCTTTCTGGCAATGATGACCCTACTATCTGGCGTAAGATTCCAGAGGCAGCCGAAGCGATTGGCATGACTAATGAATATCCCAAAACCACCATTTTGACGATGTATATGAATACAGTGCCATATGGTTCGATGGATCTGGGCATAGAATCCGCCGTTGAAGATTATTTTCAATTGCAGCCGAAGTGTAATGCGAATTTTCAATGTGTCCCGGCGATTAAAGATCTGGATTATAACACAAAGACGAAGAAGGATGATCCAGTTCTGGGTTTAGCGCGTGCCTCCTTGCTGGCTGGTATTCCAAACGCGCCATCGTATTATGATCCAACGATGGGATCGGAGAATAAGCAGAACGCGCTGGCTCGTCAGAAGGTCGTCTTAAATGCGATGATCGATCTGCATATGAAGATGGATAATGGACAGCTTATCACTCCAGCGATAGCCGCACAGGCCGAACAGGATATGGCGAATACCACCTTTACTGCATATAATGGAGTGAAGAAAGCCCCCAGCTTTGTGGATTGGGTGGTGACGCAGGTAGAGAATTCGCTTGGTAATGGTGATGAACAGTTAGGTGTTGAGCGTTTTATCACGGGTGGCTATAATATCCGTACCACGATTGATGTCAATCTGGAGGATTATGTTGAGGCTGCTGTCCAACGTCATCTGTATCAGCCTGAGTATCAGATGTTTCCCGCGTACGCGGCTGGTATTAAAACCCTGAGCACAGATCTGAATGTGAACTCGTCAGCAGTCGTGGTTATCGATGCGAAGACGGGTGAGATCCTGGCTATGGATGGTAGTGGTAATTATAATAGTTCGAATCCAGAAGTGGGTGGTGAGTACAATATTGCTGCTCCCCCTGATAATAATGGGAATGGCTTTAGTACACTCAATGGGGAGCCATTGGGACGTCCCCCCGGTTCAACCTTCAAGCCCATTGTCTATGCAACTGCTTTCCAGATGGGCATGAACGCGAATACGATCCTGCCAGATACGGAGACGTTCTTCCCTAATAATATGCCAGCTGGCACAGCGGTACCAACCACAACAGCGGAACGTGAGAATGGGCAGACCAATGGGTTGTATGTGCCATCGGACTATGGCAATACGTATCACCCTGCGGATACCATTGCAGCATTTGGATATCCCACCATTCATTATGAGACATCGAACTCATATAATATCCCGGCCTTGAAGGCCATGTCTTTCGCGGGTCAGCAGAATGTGTTGAATACCGCCGAACGTATGGGTATCACGACGATCCAGCCGAACGGTATCTCTTGGGCGATTGGTTCACAGAACGTCTCGCTCTTGCAGATGACAGGCGCGTATCAGACCTTTGCCGATGGTGGGAAGCATATACCGCCGCAGGGCATTCTGGATATCTATGATAGCTATGGACATGATCTCTATCATTACGATGCTGGTAATCCTCCTGCATCCCAGGTCATATCACCACAGGTATCATATATGATGACTTCAGTCCTGACCGACGAAAAGTCCCGCTACCTGGAGTTTGGTGATGATTATGATCTCACTGTTGAAGACCAGGATTCCAACTGTGCCAATATTACAGGACTTGTGCCTGGGGCGACGGCTGGTTGTCCATATCCAGTGGCGGCGAAAACAGGAACGTCGGACGCTTTTAAAGATAATCTGGCAATCGCCTATACGCCGGATGTCGTTGTTGGCACGTGGTCAGGTAACGCGAATGACGCACCAATGGGTGCTGATACCGTTGGTATTACGGGTGCTGGCCCTATCACTCATAGTGTACTTGAACGTGCGATGGGTTTCTGTGACTCTGTCAATGATCAGGTCCCCTGTGGTGCCAATCCCAAATTGCCGTTTACCGGACATGATCAATGGAACTTCCCATTCCCTGGTGGTCTGACCCCCGAATCAGCGAATACTTCTAATGGTCTGGCTGGTTCTGGTCTGCCTGAAGATTGGGTGATCAATGGGCAAACCCCATCAACATCGGGTATTCCGGACACTGGTATGCCAACCGATATTGAAGTGGAACCAATTACTCCTGGAAGTTAGCGCTCGGTGGCGTTCACTCAACGAGTGATCTCCAACTGATCAATACCTACAAGAAGAGCAAGGGCTTTTCATGCTTCTGTTGCCAGGCTGCTATACCGATAGCGGTCAAGCCAACAGAGAGGTTGGAAAGCCCTTGCTCTTCTCATTTTTCAGGCGGAATAGTCTATGCGAGCATAACTGTTTTCATTACTATCACAAACGCGGTAAATGGACTCTACAGCACTTGACAATCGCCCATTAAGAGTGCTATTCTGTACTTGCAGTCTCGAAGAGAGAGTGCTAGCAATCGTAGTTGACAGATGTTGTATCATCCGAGCATAGTTATAAACAAACAAAAACGTTATGCCAGGAAGGTGCAGCAGGACAAACGAGGGAAGCAAGTACATGACACCTTTAAGCTCGCGCAAACAGCAGATTTTGCGGGCGCTGGTTGAGGAATATATTCATAACGCGACGCCGGTTGCGTCAGAGACATTGGTGCGAAAATATGAGTTACCATTCAGCTCTGCGACGGTGCGTCATGAATTAGCGGGGCTGGAAGAGGCGGATCTAATCAACCAGCCGCACACTTCTGCTGGTCGTGTACCTACCGACCTTGGCTATCGCTACTTTGTCGAACATCTTATGCAGGAGTCGGCATTGTCGCTTGATGAGCAGCGTCTTATCCGTCATATGTTTTATCAGGTGCAGGATCAGTTAGATCAGTGGGTTCGTTTGACTGCATCGGTGATGGCGCGTCTATTGCATAGTGCGGCTGTCATGACACCTCCTCGTTCTGCGGAGGGCCGGGTCAAACATTTCGAAATTCTCTCTGTGACTGATCTATCAGCGCATCTGGTGCTCGTCCTGACGGATGGTACTGTGCGAGAGCAGCGTCTGCTTCTAGAGACGTCAACGCTACAAGACGAACTGAGTTCGATCTCTGCCCGTCTTAATCCGCGTTTTTCCGGGTTAGGGGTGGATGAAATTAACGGCATCCTGCTTTCTTATGATCCATCGCCAACCGAACGAGTTATTGCAAACGCGATAATACGTATTTTGGAACAGCAAAGTGACGTTTTCTTCAGTGAAGATATCGTCAATATTCTGGATCACCCGGCGGCGGCGGCATCTGGTTTGCGTCTGGCAAACGAAGATGAGCGCGCTGAGCGGATTCGGAAAGTGATGGAAGACCTTGAACATAAGCGTTTGCAACAGGTGATGGATGAGATTGAGCAGAAGCGTATTCTGCCCGTGCTTGCATCGCATCTCCCATCCACGGATGGTGTGCAGGTGATTATTGGTGGTGAGAATCGGTGGGACGAAATGAAGGATGTCAGTCTGGTCCTGGCTCGTTATGGACAGAAGGGCAAGGTTGGTGGCTTGCTGGGAGTTATTGGTCCTACGCGCATGCAGTATGGGCGTGCCATCGCGGTTGTGCGCTACATGGCCCAGGTTATGAATGAATTACTGGCTGACGTTTATGGCTGTGAGTAAAAGCTCAGTAGTATATAGATAATTGATTAGTAGGAGGCAACTGTGCCAAAGGTTATTGGAATCGACTTAGGAACAACAAACTCGTGTGTTGCCGTAATGGAGGGTGGCGAACCTGTCGTTATCCCAAATGCTGAAGGTGCTCGCACTACACCATCAATCGTTGCTATCAATAAAAGCGGCGAACGTCTGGTTGGTGAGGTTGCAAAGCGTCAGGCGATCACAAATCCTGAGAATACGGTTTTCTCTATTAAACGCTTCATGGGTCGCAAGTTCGATGATCCTGAAGTTGATCGCGATAAGCGTCTGGTACCTTACAATGTCGTTCGCGCCAGTAATGGCGATGCCTGGGTTGAGGTTCAGGGTAAGCAGTACAGTCCACCAGAAATCTCCGCTATGATTTTGCAGAAGCTGCGTGCTGATGCGGAGGCATATCTGGGTGAGCGGGTAACTCAGGCTGTGATTACAGTCCCTGCTTACTTTAATGATGCGCAACGTCAGGCGACGCGTGATGCTGGTAAGATTGCTGGTCTGGAAGTTCTGCGTATTATCAATGAACCAACGGCTGCCTCTCTTGCCTATGGTCTTGATAAGCAAAAAGACGAAAAGATTGCCGTTTATGACCTTGGTGGTGGTACGTTCGATATCTCGCTGCTTGAACTTGGCGATGGTGTTTTCGAAGTAAAGAGCACCAATGGTGATACGCATCTCGGTGGTGATGACTTCGACCAGCGCATCATCAACTGGCTGGCTGACGAGTTCCGCAAAGAGCAGGGTATTGACCTGCGTCAGGATCGTATGGCCCTCCAGCGTTTGAAAGAAGCCGCTGAAAAAGCGAAAAAAGAGCTGTCAAGCTCGATGCAGACAGAGGTCAATCTGCCTTTCATCACGGCTGACGCCAGTGGTCCAAAGCACCTGACCATGAATCTTTCCCGCTCTAAACTTGAGCAGTTGGTTGAGGATTTGATCGAGCGCTCCCGCGTCCCGGTCACGAAAGCGCTGTCTGATGCTGGTATTCGCCCAGCGGAGATCGATGAGGTGGTGCTGGTTGGTGGTCAGATTCGTATGCCTGCCGTCCAGACGATGGTACGCCGTATCTTCGATCGTGAGCCACACCGTGGTGTAAATCCTGATGAAGTGGTTGCGATTGGTGCCGGTATCCAGGCTGGTGTGTTAACTGGCGACGTCAAAGACGTGCTGCTGCTTGACGTGACACCACTGTCAATCGGTATTGAGACCTTAGGTGGTGTTTCGACCCGCCTGATCGAGCGCAATACAACCATCCCAACTCAGAAGAGTCAGGTTTTCTCTACCGCTAGCGATAATCAGCCAAGCGTTGAGATCAATGTCTTGCAGGGTGAGCGCGAGTTCGCGAAGGATAACCGTTCACTTGGTAGCTTCATTCTGGATGGTATTCCACCCGCTCCTCGCGGTGTGCCACAGGTTGAAGTGACCTTTGATATTGACGCGAATGGTATTGTCAACGTTTCGGCTCGTGATAAGGGAACCGGTCGTGAGCAGAAGATCACCATCATGCCATCAAGTGGTCTGTCAAAAGATCAGATTGATAACATGGTGAAAGATGCTGAAACCCATTCCGCAGAAGATCGCCGCCGTAAAGAAGAAGTCGAAGAGCGTAACCTCGCTGATAGCGCCGCGTATCGCTCTGAGAAGAGTTTGCAGGAGCTTGGTGACAAGGTTACTCCTGATCAGAAGAGTGAATTGGAAGGCAAGATCGCTGACGTTCGTGCTGCTTTAGGCACTGATGATGTCGAGCGTATCAAATCTTCCCGTGAAGCTCTGGAACAGGCCTTCTTCCAGATTAGTCAGGCCATGTACAGTCAGGCCGGAGCCAGTGCTCCTGGTGGTCAGGATTTCACCGATGCGCAACCTGGTGCTGGTGATGAGCAGAGTCATGCCAACGATGATACCATCGAAGGCGAATACAAAGAAATGTAATCGCGTGAGAGGAGATAGCTGTGTAGGGACACTTGCTTGTCTTCTTCCGGCCCATCTCCTTCCACATCAGAGGGTGACAAATCGTCACCCTCTGATGTCATTCTATACGCCTGTTCAGCATCGGTGGGGGCAATAGGCCATGATATGGAGGGCGTTCTAGCAGCTATACGCGAGGCTATAGTATCAACAAACTGAATGTCCTACTTTATCTGCTTGGTATTGCGTATAGTCCATTTTGTGATGTAGTCTAATACAACGACGATATATTCCATACTATAGGGCGCCGTATGGCGTAACTGAATAGCTATCCATGACATTGTTTTCTATGAACATGTCTATTATGCGCAGGTGTTATGGTAAACTTGTCTGGTAAGGATTGCGCAAATATATTGGGAATGATCGTACGTGCAAATAGTTGATACAAGTCGTAATTTAAACAGCGCGGATCCGTTCGCGCCCTGTTTCTGACGAAAAGGACCAGCCGATGGCCGCGAATAAACGAGATTATTATGAGATATTGGGGGTATCGCGCAACGCAAGTGAGGATGAGATTAAGAAAGCGTTTCGTCGCCTTGCCAAGCAGTACCACCCTGACGCAAATAAAGAGCAGGGAGCGGAAGCCCGCTTTATCGAAATCAATGAAGCCTATGAGGTTTTGAGCGATTCGCAAAAACGCGCAGCTTATGATCGCTATGGTCATGCTGGTGTTGGTGCGGGCACAGGCGCAGGCGCAGGCGCTGCTGGCTTTGACTTCGGTTCATTTAGTAATCTGAATGACATTTTCGAAACCTTCTTTACTGGTTCGACTGGAACTAATCGCCGTTCTGGCCCACAGCGTGGTGCCGACCTGCGTTATGAATTAACTATCTCCTTTGAGGAAGCTGTTTTTGGTTGTCAGAAAGAGATAGAAATTCCACGTTGGGAATCGTGTTCGACCTGTCGTGGTAGCGGTGCTCAACCGGGTACTTCGACGCAGCGCTGTTCTGCCTGTCAGGGGACAGGTGAGATTCGTCGTGTGCAGCAGTCGATCTTTGGGCAGTTTGTGAATGTGACCATGTGTGAGCGCTGCCGTGGTGAAGGCCGCGTGATTACCACACCCTGTGAAAAGTGCCGTGGACAGGGCCGTGTACGTAATCTTCGCCGTGTGGTGGTTAATATTCCTGCCGGTGTGGACGATGGTATTAATGTACGTGTCACAGGCGAAGGTGAAGTAAGTTCACGTGGCGGCACTCCTGGTAACCTGTATGTGGTCTTGACGGTCAAACCTCACGAGTACTTCAAGCGGCAGGGGAATGATATCCTCTATGAACTGCCGATTAGCTTTACGCAGGCTGCGTTGGGCGATGAGGTTGAAGTCCCGACGGTAGATGGGGCGACGACGTTGCTGAAAATTCCTGCTGGTACACAGAGTAACCGTACTTTCCGTATGAAAGGGAAAGGTGTTCCTGTGGTCCATAGTAGTGCCCGTGGTGATCAGCAAGTGACGGTTAAAGTGGTGACACCGACAAATCTGACTGCCGAACAGCGTCAGTTGCTCGAAGAGTTCGCACGTATTGAGCGTGAACAGGCCGAACAAAATGGTAAGAATATCTTCCGCGACCTCTTCGAAAAGACGAAAGATGTGTTTAACTAGAGATTCTCATCAGGAATTTCTTTGATACGCGTAGTGTCCGTCTGCTCCACGCCCGCATGGCTGAAAGGTCCGGGCGTAGCAGATGTGCGCTACGCGTGTTTTTGTTGTGTTGCATGGTTGTTAACGTCGTCTTTTGGCGATATCTTCCTCCGTTGTTTTGCTGGTGATTAATTCATAGAGGAGCGCCTGTCCAGACTTGGGTCGCAGAATACGTCCCAGGCGTTGGATATATTCACGTTTGGTGCTGTTGCCACTCACGATAATGGCAACGCGACAGTCCGGAACATCAACTCCTTCATTGAGTACACGTCCGGTTACGAGTTTCGTATAGTCTCCACTACGGAAACGGTCGAGGATAGTGCGGCGTTCTTCGGTGGGCGTTTTATAGGTGATGCTGGGCATACAGAAGCGGCGGCTGATTTCGTCTACGACGGAGTTGTATTCAGAGAAGAGGATCACCAGATCTTCTCCATGTTGTCCCAGGATGTGTTCGATCTCGCTATATTTTGCGGGCGCGTTCATCGCGATATCTCGTGCTTCTCTCCATGCCAGCATGGCGGCGCGGGCTTCCGGGTCGCGAGCACTGAGATAGATCAATTTCTGCTGGAAATCTTCCGGGGAACGAATAATAATCCGGCGACGTTGCAGGAATGAGCGATAGATGCGCCTCTGTTCTGTGTAGCGTTCTTCATCTTCGGTGCTCAGGGCGATGGCGATACGTTGTTCTTGATACTGTGCCAGATAGCGTTCTTCGGTGAGTTCGGATGGTGAACGACGGTAGACTTCATCGCCGATCAGATCAACCAGATCGGTGTGAGCCATATCGCTCCGCTCCGGAGTTGCGCTTAATCCCAGGCGTAGTGGGGTGAAGGCGCTATCGGCAATCAAACGATAGGTTGGCGCGGGTAGGTGATGGCACTCATCAAAAATGAGCAGGCCAAAATTGCGCAGTTCGCGAGGATAGAGAGCGGCTGAATCATAGGTAATCACGGTAATTGGTTTGAGTTCTTTTTCACCACCTCCGAAGAGGCCTATCTCTTCTACAGGTATTGATAGGGCAGCAGACAGAGCCGCCCGCCATTGTTGCAGCAGGTCGATGGTGGGAACGACTGCCAGTGTCCAGAGCTGCGTTTCGTGAATAGCCATCGCGGCAACGAAGGTCTTACCCGCGCCTGTGGGGAGCACGACAACACCTGCGTTTCCCGCTGCTTGCCATTTCTGGACTGCTTCCTGTTGATAGGGGCGTGCCTGTAGCATGAGTTGCGTTGTATATGGCAATGCAGGATGTTCATCGAACGCGATGGAAAATGGCGTGCCATGTTGGTGCAGGGCATCCTTGACAGTACTGAAATGGGTAGGGAGCGTGCGCAAAAAGTGCCCACGTTTGTCCTGCTCTAGCGATGAGAGCACATGTTGTGGTAAGTATGAGCCGAAGAGTTGCTGTGCCATTTCTGCTTTTGTGAGTTGAGCGTATGCGGTTGGTGGCAGAATGGTGAGGTCGCGACCCCGAATATCAAGTGTTGTTGTGTCATTCATAGCTGCTTGTCTTATAGCCTATATCTCTAACATGTGATGAGAATTCACCACATGTTGCTATTCTTAATGAGGACGCTAAATCCGGTTATGAGTAATGCACTTTTTGCCTGGCTTTGTTGAGCAGTGCCCGCACAAGGCGTATTTCGTCGTACGAATAGTCATCACCCAGGAACTCTTTGATCGGTTTAAGGGCTGTACCGCCGATCTGTTGCCAGGCTCTAGCAATCGTATCATGATGACCGGGTGCAATCAACATGCTTACGTCTATATCCTCACCGGCCTCAATGAGATCTGCCAGATGGCTGATAATGGTGCCGGGTTTGACGTTTCGTTCACTGGCTATCTCATCAATGCTGTGCCCTTCCCGGTAGCGTTGTAAGGTTGCCAGCCGCAGTGACATACCAGAGCCGCCACCTGTGCGGGTTGTTTGTTTTGGTTTCTGTGCCTTTTCGCTATCAGGTAGTTCGATTCCCATCGTCAGATTGTGATCCTCACAGTACTCACGAATGGCATTGGTAAATGTGGTGAAGTATGAAGCGAGTTTCTGGCTACCAACGCCCGGAATATGTGAGAAGTGAGTTTCGCTTTGTGGCCGTTGGAGAGCCATCGCCCGCAGGCTGTTATCAGGAAAGATGACGTAGGGTGGTACCCCTTGCTCATCGGCAAGTTGTTTGCGTAGACTGCGCAGATAGGTGAAGAGACCCATTGATGCCAGATCTAACTCAGTGGTCGTGCTTGGTTGGCGCGTGGTTGTGGATGTTTGTTCCGTGGTTTTTGGTTGACGCCCCGGCGCTGCTGCGACCTCTACCGTACGTTGCCTTTTCAGGATCTCTACCGAAAGTTTGTTTAATCTGAGGATATGATAGCCATCATTTGTCTCATTCATTAATCCCTGTTGCAGCAGGGCATGTCCAAGACGTTGCCATTCCTCAACGCTGAGATCATTGCCAATACCATAGGTGCTCAGTTGATTATGACCCATAGTACGGATTTTCTGCGTATTGGCTCCGCGCAGGATGTCGATGATATAGCGCATCCCGAAGCGTTGCTGAGTACGAGAAACGCAAGAAAGAAACTTTTGCGCATCAATTGTGCGATCTTCTAGTTCTGCCACTGGTTGGAGACAGTTATCGCAATTGCCACAGTTTTGTTCCTGATAGGTTTCGCCAAAATATTTCAGCAGTGCGCGGCGGCGACAGTCGGTACTATCTCCATAGGCTACTACCTGTTGGAGTTGCTCGCGAGCGACGATATATTCCTGTTCATCTTCTTTTTGTGACATGATGAATTCATATTTGAAGCGATCTCCACGCTGGAAGAAAAGGATGCAGCGGGCCGGTAGGCCATCACGTCCGGCTCTGCCAGATTCCTGATAATAGCCTTCCAGACTCTTTGGCAGATCATAGTGGATAACCGCTCGCACATCCGGCTTGGCGATCCCCATACCAAAAGCAATTGTGGCGACCAGTACCGAAACCTGATCGCGGATAAAGCTGTTCTGATTGCTGGCACGTTGTTCGCTGCTGAGTCCTGCATGGTAGGGAAGGGAAGAGATGCCATCGTTTCTGAGTGCGGCACTGATATCTTCGACACTCTTGCGGCTCTGACAATAGATAATGATCGCCGCATCCGGTTGTTCGCGTATGATGCTAACCAGTTCTCGGTAGGTATCACGATTTTTCAGGCGTACTTCATAGGAGAGATTGGGGCGATTGAAACTGGCGCTGTGGATGTATGGATTGCGTAGCGCGAGCTGATTGAGGATATCATCACGTACACGTTCGGTAGCTGTGGCTGTGAGGGCGATCAGGGGCACCTGTGGATAACGATGGCGTAAACGACCAAGTTGACGATATTCGGGACGGAAATCATGGCCCCATTCACTGACACAGTGCGCTTCGTCGACCGCTATGAGTGAGATACCAATGCGTTCATCAACATCATCGAGGATGGTCAAGAAATTTTGTGTCAGCAGGCGTTCTGGCGCGACATAGAGTAGTTTTATGCGGCCATTGCGTAACTCTTGTTCGCGGCGAAAGCGTTCATCGCCACTCAATGCGCTATTGATGAAGGTTGCCGCGATACCGTTCGCCTGCAAGCGATCAACCTGATCCTGCATCAATGCGATTAGTGGTGAGATAATGATGGTGACGCCGGGTAGGAGCAAACCTGAAAACTGATAGATCAGTGATTTTCCTGCGCCGGTAGGCATCAGGGCGAATGCATCCTGTTGTTGTAGTATGTGTTCAATAACCTCTTGTTGGCCCGGTAAAAAAGTGTCGTATCCGAAATACTCTTTCAACTGTTGGGTGATATCTTCCAAATTTTTGATCTCTCTCCCTGACTGACTACGTGGTACTGGCAGTCTCAGATTACTGCCGAAATAAATAGATGTCAATGTGTGATTTTCGTTGTTATTCAGGATAGATCGTCTGTTATTGGGCATTATGAGGTAAAAAGCCAATACGTTCCTGTAACTCTTCCGCAACGGTGTAGGGATCGCGTTTCCGCTCTACGATCTCAGTGCTTATTTGTTGCCATTCTTCTTTGCTCAGCGTATTGTGCAGTGTTCTGGTCACTGCCTGTACGATCAGATTTTGCAGTTCACTCTGTATCTGTCGTTGTGTGCGTTGTGCCAGCATACCACTGTTACGGAGGAATTCAAGGTGGGAGTGGATGGTACTGGTGAGTTCCGTGATCCCTTGCTCTCGTAGCATAGATGTTTTAATGATTGGGATACGCCATCTCGCCTGACGTCGGTGTGGATCAAGGCTGAGCATCATAGAAAGTTCGGCAGCGGTGCGATTGGCATCGGGCTTATCTGCTTTGCTCACAACAAAAATATCCGCGATTTCCAGAATACCTGCTTTGATGGCCTGAATATCATCGCCCATACCGGGAGCCATGACGACCAGCACGGTCTGTGCTGTCCGCATCACTTCGACTTCGGCCTGCCCTGTGCCTACAGTCTCAACGATAATTGGATTATAGCCAGCGGCATCCATGGCGCGTATCACATCACGTGTTGAGGCGGAGAGGCCACCGAGGTTGCCACGACTCGCCATACTGCGAATGAAGACATCTGGATCACCAGCCAGCTCCATCATACGAATACGATCACCAAGTAGCGCACCACCTGTAAAGGGACTGCTCGGGTCAATGGCGACGACGCCGACGCGCCGCTCTTCTTTCCGGAATTCACGTACCAGATGGGTGACCAGCGTACTTTTGCCTGCTCCTGGTGAGCCTGTAACCCCGATGATATGAGCCTGACCGCTATGTGGATGAAGTTCAGTGAGACAGGTCCGAGCCTGTGGCGCGTCATTCTCGATCAGTGTAACCAGACGTGCCAGCGCCCGCCGATCACCTCGTAAAAGCCGTTCGCTGAGTGTTGTCACGCTTCCTTCCTCCGCCTATACCTCTGCGATTAGCCGCTCGGTCTGGATGTTCTCGCGCACAAATGTGATGATCTCTTCGGTTGACGTTCCTGGTCCAAAGCAGCCTTTGATACCCATTGCCTTGATCGCGGGAATATCCTCATCTGGCAGAATGCCGCCCGCCGCGACAAGAATATCATGCACATTATTTTGTGTGAGGAGTTCTATGATACGTGGAAAGAGAGCCATATGTGCCCCTGAGAGAATACTCATCAGAATAGCATCGACATCTTCCTGAATAGCAGCCTCAACAATCATTTCCGGCGTCTGACGAATGCCTGTGTAGATCACTTCCATGCCAGCATCTCGTAGGGCACGGGCGATTACCTTGGCCCCGCGATCATGACCATCTAAACCGGGCTTAGCGACCAGTACACGAATTGGTCGATCAGCATGTGCGTTGTCCATATGTAGTGCCTCCTTTGTGTCCTTTCTTATATAGGGGTAGTTAAGAAATTTCTCTGTGCTGCTGTTTTATAAGTGCCATTACATAGAGTGCGTGAATGGCCTGTTCCTGCTCTTCATAGAGTGATTGTTTTATCTGCTCCTTCAATTTTAAAGCAGGAGTGGTCTGTGCGCAAGCCTGCATCAATTGTCGTGCTCGTTCGATGATAGCTCTTTTGGCTGTAGGATCTATATCGACAGGAATGGGGAGGTTCGCGAGCACATGTTGTTCAATCTGTGGTTGTACCCACTTGTACGCTGTATAAAGTACATAGACATATTCCTGTAGCAAGCGTGAATTGAGCAAGGCCAGTAAAAAATAAAGTTCATCCTCTTGCGTGAACGATGCCTGTTCGGTGGGTGGTTGTGTGAGATGGAGCATATAGAGCGTTTGTAATACCACATGCCCCTGTGTGTCAAGCGTTGCTTGCAAGCGACCGACACTTTTTACAAGGAGCAATTTAGGCGTAAGGTAGCGCTCCAGTGGTTTGCTGATGTGTTCTCTGGCAATATAGCGAGATGCCTGTAATGAGCTATAAGGGCGAACATCGATACCACCACGCAGCACCGGATGATAGTATGCATTATGATGCGCTGAGGAATGTGTATGTAAATAAGGGCTATCTTTTCCCAGTTCTTCGCCACGACGAATGGTCACCAGTTGCCGTAATGGTTGTAGTGGATGGGGGGAGGTCAGTCTATTTGCTGTTGCTGAAAAATCTTGCTTGAAATCATGGGTATAGAGCGATAATTGCTCAAGCAGTTTGTTTTTCTGATTGCTGAGCAGATAGCGTAACTCCGCGTTGGGTTGACGACGTAGGAGAGATTGTTCTACATGCTGTGGTTGTGTATTGAGGATCGGGGTGGGTGTTGTAAGAGCATTCATGTTGCGTGGATGCCAGCGCTCACGTCGCCATTGGATCAGATGATGTTTGCTCGGTGCACCTTTCCGCGCAATAATTACGACTGCCCCCACATAGGCAGTAAAGACATTTGCCAGATGCCAGAGATGATGGATTGTGGTTTCTGCTAGCAGACGCTTGCGTTCCTGCGTCGCGTTGATACGGGCCAGCACTGGATCGGGTACCACCAGACATATCCAGCCACCGGGACGTACGATCTGTAATGCCAGATCCAGAAAGAAGAGATAGCTATCAGATTGTCCACGTTGATGTGCTGAGCGATAGCCACTGAGATCATTATTTTTTGCTGCCAGATAAGGTGGATTGGCTAGAAAAAGATCAACCGCCTGATGATTGCTGCTTTGTTCCCAGGGGAATGCTAACCCATCTGCCTGGTGGATATGCAGATTGCGCAGCGTTTTTATGTGGGGATAATGGGCGGAAAAGGTCGAACGGATCTGCATTTCTGCCAGAAAGCAGGCAATAGGATCAGGATCAAAGCCCCAGATATTATGTTGAATATGCTTCACAAGCATGCCGGGTGAGCGCTTGAACTGTTCTTCGGAAGCCATGAGGCGTCGTACAGCACCGGTAAGGAAATTACCGCTGCCACATGCTGGATCTAAGACCCGCAAGCGTGAGAGGTCTTGATCCGCTGTATAGCCACAGACATCGAGAATCTGCTCAATAAGGCGTGTAGGCGTTGAATAATGCCCACGAATCTTCCGTTCTCTCGCAGGTAAATTGGTTTCATACCAGTGGAGAAAATCAGGTTCTTGTGTCATGAACAGAACAAACTATTTATTTTTTTTCTGTAAACCACTCAATGCTTCCAAAGCCGCGATACGGCCAGCCTCTTTGATACTGGAGGCTTTTCCTTTTCCCAGTAATCGATCCTGGTCATAGACTCCAACCAGGAAAGCACGATCATTGTGACGACCGCTCTGTTCCAAAACCCGGTAGCGTGGAAGGTGTCCGGTCCGTTGCAAAATAATTTTTTGTAGACGCCCCTTGGGATTGGTATCATGTGTTTGATTGCTAAGTTGATCAATCGTTGGGAAGATCGTACGGGCCACGAAAGATCGTGCGATCTCCGTTCCCTGATCGATATGAATTGCCCCCACGATAGCTTCCAGCACATCCGCGCATAATGAGTCGCGTGAACGCTCATTAAAGGTGCGCAGGTTGGCGATATCAACCTGAATAAAAGGGAACAGGCCGAGTTCCTGACCGATTTTAGCCAGGATACGACGGCTGACAACCTCTGATTTTAGTGCGGTCATCTCTCCTTCAGATGCCTGTGGTAACGCACGATAAATATACTCAACAACGTGAGCACCAATGATGGCATCGCCCAGAAACTCAAGGGTATCGTATGAATCTCGGATTGCAGTATCCGGGCAACGTGAATGATGCGTCACTGCTCTTTGTAATAGTGTGCGATCCTGAAATGTAATCTGAAGCAGTGTTTCCAGGGCGGCAAGGTCGTTTACTGCGTCTGTATCATCGAAGTTGCTCATACATCAGTATTATAGCACTTCGACTGTAGATCTGACAGCAGGTTTTGTGACGCTCTGGAACGTTTGCATGAGTGTGAGAACCAGCGTGGCTTGTATGGAAATACTTTAGCAATGTCTCCTATAATAGGATAGAAACAAAACCTCCTTTCATGGGTAATTTGTTGACTACAGGAGTAATAGTGTATGGTTCTGTATGTGTTATGTAGATGGGTATAGGTTTTGTTTTCATTGTATAGAGATGACTACTGGCACCAGCGGCGCGGTAGCCATAGTGGTGTGAGGTAGGTATACTCATGAGATCTTTTTTTTGTGTATGTTGTTTGACTGTTCGTCGCAATATGCGCCTGTTTTTGTTTGCTCTTTTGCTAACAGGTTGTTTGCTGGTTGGATTGCCAGGGAATGCGGAGGCTCATGCGATCCTTTTGCGTTCCACGCCAGCGAGTGATGCGGTTCTTAGCAGTGAGCCAGCGCAAATTCAGATGTGGTTTAGTGAGGATTTGAATCCGACCTTCAGTACTGCAATGGTGGTTAATGTCAATCAGCAGCGCGTAGATCAGGATGATCATCATATTTCGCCCGATGACTCGCGTGAGATGTCTGTCTCACTCAAACCGAATCTGGCTCCGGGTTATTACATTGTAATCTGGCGTACACAATCCGCGGACGATGGACATATATTGGATGGTTCCTTCCGTTTTGGCATCGCTGACGCAACCGGTGCGGTTCCCGGCAGTACTGGAGATTCGTCTTCAGCGGAGAACCTGCTCGGCGGAAATGCTGTTTCGTCTGCTGGTGCGAACGGTCAGATGGATGGAGCGACCTTCTTCAGTTTCTTGATGATTACGCTGGTTGATCTGGGTGTAGTGTTCTGGGTTGGGGCGCAACTGTGGAGCACGTTTGTGATGCAGGCCAATAGTGCGGACTCACAGGAACAGCAAGATGCGGAGCAGGTGGCTGATGCTCGCTTTCTACGCAGATTTTCATTGCCCACGTTACTGATATTGCTGTTTGCCAATATTGGTGTTCTGATTGGTCAGGCGTTGCAGATTACAGGTAACAGCATGATACGGGCTTTGTCGCCGCATATTCTCTTTGGACTGATGCAGAATGGGCATTTTGGCACATTCTGGACGATGCGTGAAGTCGTAGTCCTGCTGGCAAGCGTGTTGACCTGCTATAGTTTATTCCGTCTGCGTACAAGTGAGCAGCGTGTAAGTGGCTTGATTTCCTGGGTCAATCTGGTACTTGGTCTGGCTCTCATCATGGCTTTGGTGCTGTCCGGGCATGCTGCTGCGGTTACGAGCAATGTGCTGGCGTTCGCGATCTGGGGTGATTGGTTGCATCTATTTGCCGCTTCTCTGTGGGTGGGTGGTATGCTCTATCTCTCACTTGTTTTTTTGCCCGTATTGCGAGGAAAACAGTTTCATGAGCAGACGCAGATTCTATTAACTATCCTGCCATGTTTCTCTCCTGTAGCAATAGCAGGTGTCGTGCTGATGGCGGTAACCGGACCATTTAACGCCACTGTCCATATGTCCTCGTTTGCTCAATTGGTGACGACTGCTTATGGTCGGGCCTTAACCGTAAAGATTGTGCTGGTGATTGCAATGCTGGCGACAAGTGCCGTGCATGTCTTCATTTATCGTCGGCGTTTGGCGGGGGATTTTGCTCGTTATCGGCAAGTTAGCGCTGGTATGTTAGCGGCGGATAATGCAGATGATGAGTCGTCGGAGCAGATGCCAATTGTTGCTGGTGATGTGAAGATGTTGGAAGCCAGTGTGCGCGGGCAGACACAGCGCTTACAACGGATACTGCGCTGGGAACCGTTATTGGGCGTTGCTGTATTGGCCTGTACGGGTCTGTTAAATGTTTTTGCGGGTACACTTACCCCTGTGGCTGCCAATCAGTCACAGCCATCACAACAGGTACAGGTAAAGCCCTATAATGCGACGGTCAAGACAACTGATGGGGCATTTACCGCGAAGATTGCGGTGTCGCCAAATCACTTTGGTTCCAATATGTTTACAGTGACAGTATTTGATAAGAATAGCAAGCAGGATGCAAATGTTGGTGTTTCCGTGTACGCAACTATGATGGATATGCAAATGGGGACCGAAACTATTAATCTGCAACCAGATGGGCAAGGTCATTTCAGTGCTAATGGAGATTTGAATATGAGTGGTCACTATCAATTGCGTATTCAGATCCGTACGCCGCAAAATACCATGAGTGAAGGGACCACAACCATGTATACGCCATTTTGACGGGTCGATTACTAAAAATAGAAAGAGCACAGGAATACATAGCACCTGTGCTCTTCTTCTGGTTGTGTGTTATCGATAACCTTATTCTTTCGTGACGACCGCAAGTATTTCTGGCGCTTTTGTCAGGATACGAGGCGCAACCAGCCATGTGACCAGACCATAAATGACCAGGCCATAGGCGAGTGCTGCTGGCAAGGTAATGATCCAGAGCCATTGCAGATGGAAAATGATCGGCAGGGCTACCGCTGCTCCAACTGGAATGAGAATGGCGATCAACGCATAGAAGGCCAGACCAGACATCAATGTGCGCAAACAACCACCGGAGGCCGTTAAATTCCCCTGTGTCTGGAAACCACGTCGCGCCAGTCGCATTTTCTGCGGCAACATCACTGAGGTGAAGTTCCCCAGGCCAATCGTCGTGAATATCCCTGTCAGACCCACAATCACCGCCGGGAGTGTTAATGCCCATGCATGTGTGAGTATCAGCGTAATTGTCAGCAGGACGATCAACTCTATGATGCCCACCACAAAGATCGCAACATTTTTCCCGATCAACAAATGGACTGGTTTGATAGGTAAGAGAAAGAGCGTCGTCAGGCTCTGGCGTTCGAGTCCCAGGGTGTTATACGTAAGTCCGAAAAGGGATAGTAGCGGGAAGAGTGGCACAATCAGAATCGCCCAGGAGCCGATTCTTGAGAAAAGGTTTCCCGATCCGCTTGCCGAAACGAAGTTAAAGCCAAAGTACACGATCAGAAAAATGACGGATAGCAGTGACTGGAGAAACACGGCTTTGATCTGTGGATCACGCCAGTAGTATTTCCATTCTTTCTGGATAATTGCGGCAATCGGCACTGGAATAAGGTGATTGGATTGGCTGACCTGCACAGGTGCATTGGCCGCCATCGTTCTATTTTGACGACGACGTGTTGCTCGTGCGGTCCCACCGGATTCCGCGGCTGTCAGACCACGTTCAACGATCAATTGCCAGCAGTAGAGCAGCACACCGCTGATGATCAGTAGTGCCGCCAACCAGACGAAACTGATGCCCCAGTTTCCGATTGCAGCCTCCTGAATAGCGCGAGCCGCCATACCGGGTGGTAGCCATTGGAGATAGGAGGAAAACGACGCATGTAATATAGTGCCTGCCGTATTCTTGGTGAATATTGTTCGCGCCGCGATATTACAGGCATAGCCGGATGATGAGAGGAGAATGACAATGATAATGCTCAGATCGCGGAAACGTCTGCTTTGCAGAACCCGTTGTAACAGTGCTAATACAAGCTGACTTATCGCGACAAGCTGGACATAGAAGATGAGCATTGTCAGGAGCGCCATCAGTGCCAGCGGGAGCGAGGTGGCCCAACCAACAACCACAGCAGCCAGCACAAGGACGAGTCCAATGGTTGGGATGTCCAGCAACGTTGATACGATCAGGCTCGACATCAATTCGCCTCGTGTGAGGGGAAAGAGCGCAAGCTTTGAGATGTCCAGTCCTTCATTCGCAGTAAATTCGAGTACTGGCAGGATAATCCAGAGCACATAGAGCGCGGTCAGCACCAGATAGAGTACCTCTGTGTTTTCCGGCGATGGGAGAAAGCGGTACGCAAAGTACGTTCCTATTGCGATTGCGACTCCTGCACTAAAAACGAAGAGGAACAGGACGATAGAGCCAATAATGCTTGCAACATTTCTTGTAAAACCACGGGTGAACATCTTCCAGCGGAGCCAGAAAAGCCAGCGTAATTTTGTACTATGAATAATCATCTCTGATTTTCCTCTACCTAATCCAGCCAACTCAAATTGTGATTTTCGTTGCGTACACCAATTACATTCAGGAAAATGTCTTCCAGTGATGCGTCTTTATCGCTACCACTGGCTCGTTCGCGTAGTTCCTGAATGCTGCCTTCGGCGACCAACGTGCCCTGATTAATAATGCCAATGCGGGTACAGAGCCGTTCAACGACCTCCATAATATGGGAAGAGAAGAAGATGGTGGTTCCGCGCTGTGTGAGTTCGTGCAGAATGTCGCGAATCACACGTGAACTGACCGGATCAATCCCCTCAAATGGCTCATCCAGAAAGAGCACCTGCGGGCGATGGATGATCGCTGCCGCCAGCGCAACTTTCTTACGCATACCCACTGAATAATCAACGATCAATTTATCCGCATCGTTGACCAGATCAAGAATGCGCAGGAGTTCTTCGGCACGTCGTTGAATATCTGCTTCTGGCAGTCCATACATATGTCCAGAGAAGATAATAAATTCACGACCAGAAAGGCGCTCATATAAGTTCAGATATTCTGGAAGGACACCCATCAGCGCACGAGCACGTAATGGATCCTGCCAGACATTCACATCTCCCACCCACACATTGCCACTGCTTGGACGTAAGAGGCCCACCATCATTTTGATCGTCGTTGATTTTCCTGCGCCATTTGGTCCCAGGAAGCCAAAGAATTCGCCTGCACGTACTGTCAGGTTCAAATGATTCACTGCGATTTTTTTGTCAAAGGTACGCACAAGGTCACGCGTAATGATTGCGTAGCGTTCCTCTGTCTGTGACGGTTGTGTCATGGCTGGTTGTTCCTGTGGCGAGAGCGAGATTGATGAATCGGGATCTGGAAACGTTGTCATAAAAGTCCTTTCTGAATACCCTCAGTATTTCTCGTAGAGAGAAATGTATTGATAAAATCTTCCTGTTTACTATTGTATAGGATTATTCAGTGCAGAATTACATATTTTATTTTATCACTCTGTATATTGCAGATAGCTATAAAGTATATAACATATAGCTATTTTAATGTCAATAACCATACTGATATAGACGCAGAATAGTTGTATCTATCAAAAGGAAACCTTATTGTGCGAAGGAGCACATATGCCCTGTATAGAGATGAAAAAACGGATCCGGAGTTGGTAAGATGAGGTTGTATGGTATTAAAAAGGGTTCCTTCATTGTGAAGGAACCTCTTATTGTTGCGCTGATCCTATAGGATGCGTGGAACTGACATAAGAAAACAGGTGTTTCTCTGTTAGTTCACCCAACCATCGGGTCTTTTTTCACGAATATTGACCGAGATGGTATGGCTCTGCATATTCTCTTTATCTTCTGCGATGCGTTTTGGCAACTCAGAAATATCGACCCGGTGCCAGTAGGCGGCTGGGAAGAGTCCGATGCCGATTGCCAGCGCGGCAGAAATTTCTGCCTGGTTGATAGGGAGTCCAGCGGGCAGTGTGAATGGTAGATGCTGAATGATGCCAGAGACAACCAGCACACTGAAGGCGAGGGCCACGAGTTCAAGGAAACCTGCCACATAGTAAGTCAGTAGCTCGACATGTTTCTTTTTGCGAAAGACAATCGCTAATACGACATTGAGCAGGAACAGGAATGCAGCAACGCCGAGTGTCACAGGGGCAATTGCTATAGAGCGGACCATTGGTAAATCCGCCATCACAATGTTTACGGACGACATTGTCGTCGTGATAGTAGTCAACGAAACCTCCATTTCGCGTGCATATCTGTATTACAGAATAAAAAGACAATGATGTCATGTATTTTTACGCCCATTGAGTGATAGGTGATGGCATAACCATCTACCGCTCATCGCGTATTTCAGTAAAGATGAATGTCAATTATTGTAGAGCTTAAGATCAGTGAATGCAACCTGAGAACCTTTTTCGGCAACCATCATACCAAATTCTCCAGGTTTGAGTTTGCTATCTGAAGCCGAACCAACCTGCTTGCCATTAACGGAAAAGGTATATTTGCTGCCCTGAGCAGATACAGACAGGGTATTTGAGGCATTGCCAATGTGAAACTCACTTCCTACTTTGTGTGACCAGATTGCGCTACTTAAACTGTTCTGGTCTGTGTATCTGACGAATTCATATTGTCCGCCGCTATGGCTGTTTGTGACTCTGAACATATAGAAGTTATTATTAGTTACGTTATAATCAAAGACCAGACCAAATTTGTTGTAGGGTGAGTTATAGTCTCCTTTTACTTCTTTCATTGTGAGTGCATATGTGTAATTGACAGGCGTTGTCTCATTCCACATCACGGTATATGACATATATTGATTGGTGGGACTAATATTATAAGTATTATTCTGAAACCAGAAATGTCCATCGGTGCCGTTCTGTGCTGCTTGTTTCCAACCATGAATGTTTGCCGTAAGCGGATCTTCGAGAATGAGATTGTTCTGCATTGCCGTTGCCGTGGCGTTGAATTGTGCAGTCGCATTCGCTCCGGTATTTGTTGATGACGTTGTATTATTGGTGTTCCCGTTATCTGCCACTGTTGTTGTTGAGGAAGACGATGAGGAGCGAGTGAGCAGGTAGACGCTCGAACTGAAAATGACCAGCAGCACAATTCCGATCAGAGCAATCATTTTGCTATTTTTCTTGACCTTGCCCTTGAAGGAAGGATCTTGTGGTACTGCGGGTGGTGGGAGCATACCTGTGCCGCCCATGCCCGGCTGGGCGGGGAGGATACCCGTCATATATTGTCCGGGTTGACCGGCAACCGGAACTTTGACGACCTTCACCGCTTGATTGAGGGTAAGCATACCAGTCTGACCACTATAATCTCCGACTGTGTTGGGTAATGCATTGGTTGCGCCAAGCATACCCGTGACATTTCTGGTAGGGGCAGCAGCTTCGGGATTATTTATCTCTGCGCCAGCTTGTTGTCCGTTGAAGTTCAGTTGCAGTGTAGCAAATTGTTGGGTGGGGGATTGGGCTTCCCCAAACGGTTGTGGATTAAAGAGCATGGAGGGCTTGAGCATCTGGCTACCGCCAGCAGGTTGATCCATCAGGGGACTTGATGTTGGCCTGGAGAAATCCATCTGTGGCATTGTTCCATTATTATAGTTGAATGGTTGTTGCAGCGTTGCATCGTCAGGAGGTATCACACCGGGAGCCATTGGTGAGTTTTGCAAGGATTGTTGCATATAGTCAGCTTGCCCCACAGGTTCCTGAATGGTGTTGTTTTGTTGCCAGCCGGGAAGTACGGCATGGCCTGGGAATGCGCGTGGTGCCAGTATGTTCCTGGGGCGAGCTGATCTTGCTTTCGGATCAGGTTCCGCAGGTTGTGGCTGCATATTGCCAAATTGTGTTGGTCCCTGTTGATTATTCATATTCCTCACCGATGGTAGTGATGTGTATTAGACGATAGTAGACAATATCGCGTAAAAAATTTTTTTTTGTGCATTGCCTTCATGACGATGCAAGCAACCAACATGTTAGATAATTGAGCCAGTTCTGCTGAACTTAGTTCACCCAGCCATCGGGCCTTTTCTCACGAATATTGACCGAGATGGTCTGGCTCTGCATTTTCTCTTTATCCTCTGCCATCCGTTTTGGTAACTCAGAAATATCGACCCGATGCCAGTAGGCGGCGGGGAAGAGTCCGATGCCGATTGCCAGCGCGGCAGAGATTTCTGCCTGGTTGATAGGTAAGCCAGCAGGCAGGGTGAATGGCAAATGCTGAATGATGCCAAAGACGACCAGCACACTGAAGACGAGGGCCACGAGTTCGAGAAAGCCTGCTACATAGTAAGTGAACAGCTCGATGTGTTTGTTTTTACGGAAAATAATCGCCAGAGCCACATTGAGCAGGCATAAAAAGATAGACACGCCAAGTGTCACAGGGGCAATGGCGATAGAACGGACCATTGGCAGGTCTGCCATCACGATGCTTACGGACGACAATGCCGTAGTAATAGTAGTCAACGAAGCCTCCATCTTGCTAGCGGGATGTGCTACACAGTATGAATTACAATGACATATATTGTTTTTTACGCTCAGATGAGCGATAGGCGGTCATGCGTGCCACCTATCGCTCATCTGAGTACCTACAAGTGTTGTTTATCCAGGCAGTGTTTATCTGGAAAGGGCAAAGTTATTAAAGGCAACGGTTGTTCCCTCTTGCGCGACCATCATACCGACTTCACCGGGTTTGAGTTGCGTATCCGTTTTGGTACCGATCTGTGTTCCATTGATACTAAAGGTAAACTTGCCACCTTGAACTGTTACCGACATCGTGTTTGAACCATTGCCGATGTGGAATTCTTTTCCAACATTGTGGGACCAGATTGGCGTAGACCAGGAATTTTTATCCGATGCTTTATAGCGGACAAATTCGTATTTGGCATGATTCTTACTATTGATCACACGTAAACAATAGAATGAAGCATTATTTCCATTTGCGTCGGCATTATAATCAAAGATAATGCCAAACTTATTGAACTGGGAATTATCGTCTGCCGAGAAATCTCCTTTGACCTCTTTCATTGATAAACTGTAAGTAAAGTTGGCTGGAGTTATTTCGTTGTACAGGACTGACTCAGATATGCTCCCCTGGGCTGGACTGATTTCATATGAACCGTTGGCGAACCGGAAATCTCCATACGTAGGGCTATTTTGAACCAACCAACCATTGATCTTTTGGGTCAAAGGATCTTCAAGGATAAGATTCGCTTGAACCGCCGTCGCCGTAGCGTTGAACTGGGCAGTTGCGTTTGCCCCGGCATTAGCAGATGTGCTATTCGTGTTTCCGGTACCAGCCATCGTCGTTGGCGTAGATGATGAAGGGCGGGTGAGCAGGAAAATGCTCGAACTGAAAATGATCAGCAACACAACCCCAATCAGAGCAATCATTTTGCCATGCTTTTTGACCTTGCCCTTGAATGATGGATCAGCCGGTGCCGCTGGCGGTGGCGGTGGCAGCATACCAGTACTACCCATGCCCGGTTGGACCGGGAGGATACCCGTCATATATTGTCCGGGTTGACCAGCAACCGGAACTTTGACAACCTTCACGGCCTGATTGAGCGTGAGCATGCCTGTCTGACCGCTATATTCACCTACTGCGGTATTGGGAGTATCGATGGCACCAAGCATACCCGTAACGCCTTTAGCAGGTGCCGCCGCGTTAGGATCAGCACCACCTTGCTGCGCGTTGAAATTCAATTGCAGCGTGGCGAACTGCTGGGTAGGTGATTGACTTTCCCCGAAAGGTTGTGTCGGCTGATCGATATTCTGTGTTACCCCATTGGCTTGCAGATTGAATGACATTGGTGGTTTGAGCATCTGGCTGCCGTCGGTGGGCTGTTCCATCAGAGGACTGTTTGTTGGATCAGGGAAGCTTGCCTGTGGCACCACTCCGATGTCGTAAAATGGTTGTTGTTGTGTTGCCTCATCAGGGGCGAAGTTTGTCGGAGCCATTGGTGAGTTTTGCAAGGACTGCATAGAATCAGGTTGTCCCACTGGCTCCTGGGCTGTGTTTTCCTGCTGCCAACCAGGGAATGCAGTACGACCAGGGAAATTGCGTGGTGCCAGTATATTTCTGGGGCGTGCTGGTTGTTCGCCTGGATCAGATCCAGCGTTCCATGGTTGATGATTGCCAAACTGTATAGGTCCTTGTTGATTATTCATATCCCTCACCGATGGTAATGGTGTATGTTGAACGACTGTAGATGATGTTGGTGCGGCTTGCTCATCGAGCGGAGCCGCGGGTGGTATTGGCGTGAGCTGTTTCTCCTTCACGCCTGCCGAAAGTATGAGCGATTCATCCGCGTTGGGGAGTAAGAGTTCACTATCCCCTGAAATCGCGGCGGCAATTGGTTTCGCTGCTGGTTTTGCTGGTGTGGCAGATACAACAGGAATATTTGCCTGAGTCATAATATAAGACAGAGAGCTCATGGGCATACTGGTCATCGAGATAATGTTCTCTTGCCCTTCCTGCTGTGCTTCTTCTTTGCCCTGGATCTGCTCTAACGCTTGCCCAGCATGTGCCAGTATTTCCGGTATCGAACGTATTGCTGGTTCCGCGTTGTTGCCGGCTTTTTGATCTGTTTGTTGGACAAGCATAGGATTGATTGCTTTATGGGCGTCAGTTCCCGGTTCTTTTCTGGCTTCAGGTACAGAGCGAATTGCCTCATGAGAATCGGTCGTAGGCGTAGTCATAGTTGAGCGCCAGACGGGATCAAACAGGCTGCGCGGGCGGCTGCCCGGCATATGCTCCTCTCCGATCTCAAGTGGGGTATCTCCGATCTGAACACCCGCAGCTTCAAGGGCCAGACGGAGTTCTTTCGCCAGTTCATGAGCATGACTATAGCGGTCGGATGGTTTTTTTGCCAGTGCGCGTAAAATAACCTGTTCAGCCTCTGGAGGAAGATCAGGGCGGAGAGCACGTAGCGGCGGCGGTGTCAGATTCAGGTGTTGCATCGCCACCTTCATGGGCAGATTATCCGTGAAAGGTACTGTGCCAGTCACCATGTGATAGATAAGGACACCAAGAGAATAGATATCGGCTCGATTGTCTACCTCTTTGCCAAGTACCTGTTCGGGCGACATATAGTCAGGTGTGCCCATCGGTGTGCCAGCTTCAGATAAAGGATTATTCGAGATCGAATGATCATCAGTAATAATCTTTACCAGCCCGAAGTCGGTCAGTAGCAACCGTTTTTCTGGTGTCATCAAAATATTGGCAGGTTTAATATCGCGGTGAATAATACCTCGTCCATGAGCAAATTCTAGCGCTGCCGCAATCTGTTCGACATAAATGACGACCCGTGCCAGTGGTAATCTGCCCTCGATGTCCAGTTCATTGCCTAGCGTTCCGCCGCCTATATATGGCATGACCAGATAGGCAAGACCATCACGTTCACCATATTCATGCACAGGCACAATATTGGGATGTTCCAGCGATGCAGCCGCATCGGTTTCGCGGCGGAAGCGCTCCAGAAATGCCTTATGCTGTTGAGGTTGCAGTGCTATTATGGGTAAGAGCACTTTGACCGCTACCTGACGTTTGGGCCGTGTTTGCTGGGCAAGATAGACTGCGCCCATACCTCCACGTCCAATGATTGTTTGTAGTGTACAAGTGCCAAGCACTTTTCCACACAATGCTTCTGCGTTCATGCGATCTTTTCCCTTTATGCCATCGATCCTTGTAGAGGGAATTGTGTCAAGAATGACCACGTTCCCCGGTTTTTTTCCCTCTCCCCAGTAGTAGCAACACTTCTGCCTTTCCAACAGATGAAACTGATAAGGTGAGAAAACGACTGTGTTTATAAGCGACCGGCCAGTTTTCTCATAGACAGCAACCTGAGCCTATTAGTGATGAGTAAGAAGCAGGTTACTAAATGCCACTTCCGTTCCATTGTTATTCACAATCATGCCCACTCCTCCAGATGTGTAGGTTGTATCCTGGAAGGTTTTCGACAGTTGTTTGCCATTTACGGTGACGGTAAAGGTACTACCATTCATCAGTATTGTAATAGTATTTTTCCCCTTACCCTGATGGAATTCACTGCCAAGTGGGAGCTGTCCATTTTTGACCTGTGTCCATGGACTGGTTGCATTACTATCATCGTAACGCCACAATTGGTACTGTCCGCCTTTCGTGTTCGTGACAACGAAGCTATAAAATGTCCTTACCAGCTTGCCATTTTTTTGTTGCTGGTTAAAGCGGAAAATCATGCCAAAGGCATCTTTGGATGTGTCATCGCCTTTTATTTCTTGCATTGTCAACGTATAAGCGACCGTACCAGTTAGCGTTTCATCTGGTAGAATGACTGCGTTTCCTTGATTGCCAATATCTGTAATATCATATGCATTATCTTTAAATGCATATTGATTGGCGGGAGTGGTTCTCCAGTTATGGATATTGCTACTTAAAGGATCAGACAAAATGATATTTGCGTTTGCTGTTGCTGTGGCCTGTACCTGAGCGGAACTCAGACCGTTTGTTTGTTGTGGAAACAGATTTCCGGCGACGCCCTGACTATTGGTAGAATGGGTAAATATGAAAGCACCAATAGAGCCAACTAACAAAACGACAATTAAGGCCACAAGTGTGATGCCCATCCACGGCTTGTTACGTTTGCCCTGTGGTTTTTCTTCATCTTCCGCATATTTCGTGAATGGCAGTAATCCGGTGACGTACTGCCCTGGTTGACCTGCGACAGGTACTTTGATGACCTTAACCGGGTCGTTTAACGTCATTGTGTTAGAGCGGGCAGGTACAAGTGCGCCTGTGGGATTACGTAAAGCCCCTGTTCCCATGTTGCCAGCCATTGGAGTAGGTACCGGAGCCAACTGTGTTTGTGGCTGTGGTGACCAGTCTGGAGCATAGGCTGTGTTCGCTGCCAGTGGCATCTGTTGATTCATTGCCGCTGGCATTGGTTGAATGGGTGCGATAGGAGCGGGGGCCATAGCGCCAGTTCCCATTGTGCGCGTCATCTGACCTGTTGCTGGTCGGGTGTTGTCGATGCCGGGGAGTGTCGGCGGAGCCGGTACAGCGGCACGACCTCCCATCGGGCTTGGACCTTGAGGGCGAGAAAGTAGCCCTCCACCAGCGGGTTTCGCAAATGTCGGCGCTGCTGATTGTTGATTGACTGGCTGAAAGCCACCAGTGCGAGAGAGGAGTCCGCCACCATTTGGTGTTTGAGGCGGAGTATTTGGTCTGGCACCATGACGAGCGAGCAACCCGCCACCATTTGGTTGTGGTGCTCTGGCAGGAGCAGCCTGTTCTGCCATATTTTTGCTTATCTTTGGAAGTGAAGCTGTTTGCCGCATAGGATCGAATTGCCCTTTCGGTACTGCGATCCGCGAAGCAGTTGAACCGCTTAGCAGACCGGCCCAGGTAGAGGTCGCTTCAACAGTGATGCCTGAACGAACAAGGGCTGAGCGGAAAGCGTCGGTGAGGTCCTGTGCGGACATATACCGCTCTGCTGATCGCTTCGCCATTGCGCGTAAAATAACCTGTTCCGCCGCGATAGGCAGATCAGGACGCAGGATTTGTGGTGAAGGTGGTGGTACTTGCAGATGCTGCGCCGCGATTTGCATGGGCGTTTCACCCTGAAAAGGTGTGGTACCGGTGAGCATCTGGAAGAGAATGACGCCCAGCGAATAGATGTCTGATCGGGGGTCCACTTCTCCACCAATGACCTGCTCCGGGGCCATGTAATCAGGGGTTCCAACCGGGGCTCCAGCGCCTGTGAGGCGTATTTGCGGAGCCTGACCCTCAGCGATGATTTTTACCAATCCGAAATCTGTCAGGAGTAAACGACCCTCCTGGGTGACCATTATATTCGCGGGTTTGATATCACGGTGAATGACACCATGCTCATGCGCAAAATCCAGTGCGATGGCAATCTGTTCTATATAATCAAGGGCTTTTGAGAATGATAATGGCCCTTGGCGTTCAAGCTCATCACGCAGGGTGCCACCTTTAATATATGGCATAACAAGATAGGCAATACCATCCTGTTCACCATATTCATGGACAGGCATAATATGAGGGTGTTCGAGTGAAGCCGCTGCATCGGTTTCGCGGCGGAAACGTTCCAGGAACGCTGCAAGTTGGTTTGGTGAGAGTTGTGTTATCGGCAAGAGCACTTTGACGGCAACCTGACGGCGTGGACGCGATTGTTGTGCGAGAAAGACTGCTCCCATGCCACCTTGCCCGACCAGTTTCTCTAATTTGCAGGTTCCCAGTACCTTGCCAATCAATGATTCAGCGTTCATTAAATTTTAACCCCTCTTCTGCAACTGACGCTTAGAAGTGCCTGCGTGTTGTTTTTTCTTTGTTCCCCTCTTCCTGCCTTCCCTTGCCATACCTGTACCTTTACCTTTGTACATATTATTCAACTTCGTTGCTTCTGACAATGTATTAGCCTGTCGAGCATGACCAAAGTAATGTCTATTACTGCTTCAAATCATACTTCCATACGACTTGTTATTGCTGAATGTTGACCATGATGTATCAATTATGAAAAGAGCGGAATTGTAGACATTCTGTGCCGCTATGTATCATGGCTGAGATTAAAGAGGAAATGAATATCGATACTCAGGAGGAATAGAAGTAAAAACGTATTTTATCGTTGTTTCTGTTGTGAGAGAGCATCAGGAGCAGATGCGATGATGCTCTCTCTGGCTGCTGGTTTTTGAAAATGTTTGTTATAGATCGCCAACAAATGACTGTGGGTCTTCCAGACCCTGGGCATCGCGATCTTCTTCCGCATCCATAGGGACGACCTCTCCCTCTATTGGTGTTGCCATTGAGGGAACGGTGCGGCTTTGAATGATAATGCCATGTAAGAGTGATGCTGCTGCCTGACCGATCAATGGCCGTAGCCGTTCCAGTTGTTCTCGCTGTTGCTGTAGTTGTTCGGCCCGGCGGCGTTGATGAGCAGGAGCCATCTGTCCCTCGGTCATGAGTGGTGAAATGTGTTCCCAGGTATCTCGTCCATCCAGTACCTGTCCAAGCGCGGCCTGAAGCTGTTGCAGCAGATCGATAGTCTGGTTGATGAGCATAAGAATGTCACCCTCCGCCAGATCAATGCGGCGGAGCAGACCACTCAACGACATTTTGCGTGACCAGGACAGGATCAGTCCATGAAACTCTGGTATAAAGCCCGGCGAGAAGGCTATATTGGCACGCTCTTCAATACCGCGTACATGTTGAATAATATGCCAGAGTTCGCGTCTGGTTTGTGTCAGCCGTCCATGCAGGACATGGCGGTTGTTCAACCGGCGGTCATTATCATAAGTAAACCAGCTACAGACTTCCGCGATCTCCCCCGCCGAGAGTCCATCAAGGAGGCCATTAGTAATCACCTCGATCAGGATAATGCCAGCCGGGTGGAACATATTACGGAGCAGACGTCCTTTGATGGTGAGCTGATCATCCTGTCCAATGTAGCCTAAGGCACGCAAGGAGAAGATAGTGCCATCCAGTTCCGCCGCGCCAGCCCGGCTCAGTGGGAAGTCACCAATGCGCTCGCGACGACGTTCAAGCGTCTTTTCTGCTTCAGCGACTGCCGCTAATTTCTTTTTCTTGCCCGACTTACTCGCTTTACGATAGCGTTTTTCCAGACGGCTCAGTTCATTGTATTCCCATATCAGATAGCGCTGAAATTCGCGCAGGCTGGAGGCGCAGATACGGCGTAAACTTTGCAGATCACCGGGACGCCAGAGGTTGAGCACTGAGTTGTAGCGGATGATGAAGGAACTGGTAACAGGTAGCATATCTCCGGTAATGCGCTCGAAAGACGGTTCAAATGGTTCCCATTGTGAGTAAGGGATAATGGCTGCGCCGCGTGTGTCCATACCACGACGTCCTGCGCGACCTGTGACCTGACGATATTCATTTGGCGTCAGGAGTCGCATCTCCTGACCGTCGAATTTACTTAAACTACCAATGACCACAGAGCGAGCCGGCATATTGATACCAAGGGCCAGCGTATCGGTCGCGAAGACCGCTCGCAGGAAGCCTCGTTGGAAAAGTGTCTCCACCAGCACTTTCAGGCCCGGTAACAGTCCTGCATGGTGAAAGGCCAGACCACGTGGGAGTAAGTTTAATAGCGAATGGACCTGTTGCAGATTACGATCTTCTTTCGGCAGATGTTCAAGCCAGATGCCGATCTCTTCACGGATTTTTGCCTCTTCTTCGGGCGTCGTAAAGCTGTGGAGGGCGGCGCTCATGGCTCCTTCTTCCACAACTCGTCGTCCCGGCAGAAAGTAGAGGCAAGGGAGCATATCGGCATCGCGGAGAGCGGTGAGCATCTCACCTGATTCTACTGGCTTACGTATTTTAGGACGTTTGCGTCGGGCGGGTTCTGCTTCAGTATCGGAGGATGTAATGGCTTCAAGATTGGTGTTGTTGTTACCGGTTGTATCTGTCTCAGTCTGTGTCTGTTCTTCTGCTGTCTCTTCATCATCACCAAAGGAATAGACACGACCACGACCGCCGCGTTGTGCCAGTTTTGCTTCACCACCGACATGGGGAAAGCGTGCGACACGGTTGCCATCGGCATCCTGAACCAGATGCAATTTCCCATCGAGAAAATAGAAGTGTTCCAATGGGACTGCACGCTCTTCATGTGTAACTAAAGAGATAGGGCGATGGACACGGCTAATCCAATTTGCGAGGTCTTCAGCATTGCTAACTGTAGCGGAGAGTCCCACCAATTGGACATGTGGTGGTGAACAGATGATGGCCTCTTCCCAGACCGGGCCACGGCCAATATCGCTCAGATAGTGTAATTCATCAAAAACAACAAAACCGATTTCTGCTAGTGATGATGCACTGCTACTACTGATTTGTGAGGGATCGCTCCCATCTTCAAGGAGCATATTTCGATAGACCTCTGTGGTCATAATGACAATAGAGGCCCGACTGTGTTCAACAATATCACCGGTGACAAGGCCGACATTCTCGGCACCGTACGCATCGCGTAAATCCCGGTATTTTTGATTGGAAAGGGCTTTCAACGGTGTTGTATAGATGACCCGTTGATGACGCTGTTGTGCTTGCCAGATGGCGTATTCTGCGACAAGTGTTTTGCCAGTGCCGGTTGGCGCGGCGACTAACACTGATTGTCCGCGAGCAAGCTCATCCATTGCTTCTAATTGAAACGTGTCAATTGGGAATGGATAACGTGCAGCGAAGGTTTGTATATCTGTCTGGCGGTCTTGTTCGGTTCCCACGTATTCTTCCATCTTTATGCTACATTACACTACCGATAGTTTCGCACTATTGTAGCATCTCTCATATCTATCCTACAAGGAGTAAGCTGTCAATGTTCTCTGTTTTGTGCCAGGGCTGTTTTTAGCTGGTTGAGTGACACATTGCCACCTGAACAGATAATGGCAACTTTTTAGCACGCAGTTTTGAACGCTGCTTGTATGCTCCTGCCAGAACTGCTGCTCCTGCTGATTCTGCCAGTGTGTGCGCTCGTTCAATCATCCAGATCATGGCCTGAGCAATTTCCTGCTCGCAGATCAGTTGGAAATCATGCAGATATTGCCATCGTATGCTTTGTGGTAGCGCAAAGCTTGATTCGGTCGCCAGCATCCACCTGATGCCTGCCTGATAGTATTGTACATTGTTCCGTTGTATTATGGCTATGTTTAATGCTCTCGATTAGTATTGGAATTTGCCTGTTTGTATCGTAGCGTGTGGGTGATATTTGTAATATATGACAATGCTCCTATATAAGTATGGCTTTTGCTTGCAACTTCTTGCATGCTTCGCTATACTACAGAGGACAAATGAATATCCTCCAACGGTGATGAAGAGGAGTATCCTGTATGTGGATAGCAGCGAACCGATAGATGGTGAAAGATCGGTGATCTATGGCAGGAGAAAGGCGCTTCGGAGTTGGATTGTTCCTAAATGAGTGGCTTCACTAGTTTTGCAAGTGAAGAAGCAGGGTGGAACCGCGCATAGCGCGTCAAACGTAGTAGCCCCAGGCCTACGCACGCGCATTCGTCCCTGGGCATTAGAAAAGCCTGGGATAATTTGCGGAGGAAACCACTCATGACCCAAACTGAAGAGAATGCTTCAGAAATAACCGGGACTCCTCTTGTTCCGATTGAAAAGATCGTTTCTCTGTCGAAACGTCGCGGTTTTGTCTACCCCAATTCAGAGATTTATGGTGGCGTTGCTGGTATCTATGATTTCGGCCCGCTGGGTGTTGAGTTTCGTAACAATATCAAACGTTACTGGTGGTGGTCGATGGTCCAGCAGCATGATAATGTTGTAGGCATCGAAGGTGCGAATATCACACATCCTCGTGTGTGGGAAGCCAGTGGTCACATTGAGAACTTCGTTGATCGTCTGGTGGACTGCAAAAAATGCCGCCGCCGTTTCCGCATCGACCATCTGGACCCCGCTAATCTGGAGCAGCATAAATGTCCCGTCTGCGGTGGTGAGTTAACCACGGAGCCACGTGTCTTTAATCTGCTGATGGAGACTTATCTGGGTGTTGTTGAAGGCGATCGCATGAAGACCTATCTGCGTGGTGAAGCCTGTCAGAACATCTATCTGGATTATGACAATGTGCTGAAATCCTCGCGTATGCAGGTGCCTTTTGGGATTAGCCAGATTGGTAAGGCTTATCGTAACGAAGTCACACCGGGTAACTTCTTGTTCCGGCAGCGTGAGTTCGAGCAGTGGGATCTCCAGTTCTTTGTGCATCCTGATGAGATGGATAAATGGTTTGAGTACTGGAAGGCCTATCGTTTCCAGTGGTATCAGGGTATCTTGAACCACAAAGATCGCTTGCGCTTCCGTGATCATGCTGCTGATGAACTGGCTCACTATGCCAAGAAAGCGGTTGACATTGAATATCGTACCGTGCTGGGCTGGCAGGAATGGGAAGGTGTACACTGGCGACAGGATTGGGATCTTACCCGTCATAGCCAGTATAGCGGACAGGATTTGAGCTATACCGATCCTAACACCAAAGAGCGTTATGTGCCCTGGATTGTAGAAACATCAGGTGGTGTTGATCGCACATTCCTCAATCTGTTACTGGATGCCTATGAAGAGGAGCCAGATCCAAACGGGAAAGAGCCTCGTACGGTATTACGTCTGCATCCCTGGCTTGCTCCTGTGAAGGTAGCTGTATTGCCTTTGCAGAAGAATAAGGAAGAGCTGGTATCAACTGCGCGTTCGATTCACAGCGATCTGAAGCGTTTTATGGTTGCGCAATATGACGATGTGGCGAACATTGGTCGCCGTTATCGTCGTCAGGATGAGATTGGTACACCTTTCTGTGTCACCATTGATTTCCAGACGCTGGATGATCAGACCGTCACGGTGCGTGAGCGTGATCAAATGACGCAGGTCCGCATCTCCATCAGCGAACTCACCATGTACTTGTTAGATCGCGTTACCTGGAAATAGCACGAACTTCGCTGGTTCTTCTCTCATTGAGGCTGGTAAACAGAGCATACATGTGTTTGTTTGCCAGCCTTCTACATTTGCTATCCTCTCCCATTCCCTGTCCGATTGCAGGTTTTCCCCGAATATCTATGGTTGAAGGCTTTTTGACGCATCTCTATGACCCAATGTGGTACAGTCTGTGCCCTGACACCTTTTCTGTTCGTCTGAAGTAATGAAATCACGGAAAACTGAAGAGGATAAAGAAAATACGATGACGCGGATCATTTCATATAACATACTGGCTGGTGGCTATAATATGGGTAGCAATAGTGCCCGGCGTACACAGCAAATAGTCACAATGCTCCGTTCCATGCAACCTGATATTGTTGGTCTACCAGAAGCTATCCATCCACAATTGCATCAGAAGCCCCTTGCGGTAGAAGAGATAGCTGAGGCGTTAGGGATGCAATTTGTTCCGGGTCCGGGGGGCGTCCCAGGAAGGTTGCGCGATTACCAACTGGGAATGATGACTCGCCTGCCTATCGTCTATACCAAAATTCATGAGCGACCGGGGATTATGTTGCGTCCATTGCTCGAAGTCTGTGTGGAGGAGGAGGATGGGCAGCATCTGACGGTTTTTGTGACCCACCTCTCGGCGGCCTTTAACCGTGGGCGTGCGGGTGGTCATATTCGTGTTCGTGAGGTGCAGGAAATATTGCGCATCATGGAGCCGCATCGCCAGCAAGGGTTACCGCATCTGATTATGGGTGATATGAATTCGCTGGCTCCTGGTGAGGCGTTTAAAGCCAGTGAACTGCTGAAATATGTCGTATCACTTGATATCCATCACGCGAAAGGGGTGATTAATGATGGGCACCCGCATTTGAATGGTGTAGTGCCACCTCGGCTACGCTTTTTGAAACCATTTTTGCGTATGGTGGCACAGAATGATTATCTCTGTTCACTGTTCGATATGGCTGCGTATTACTATGCCCCACGTAAGTGTATCGGTATGTTGATGGAGCATTATGAAGATAGTTTCCGTCGTTTACATCCTCAGGAGTATGGCTTTACCTGTCCTGCGGCTGCGCCTGCCGGACGCATTGATTATATCTTTGCCAGTGCGTCGTTAGTTACTCGGCTGGCGGCCTGTATGCCAGTAACAGGAACACCAGATATGCCTGGACATGAGGCCAGCGATCATTTGCCGATGTTTGCAGAGTTTGGCCTGAGTGTTCAGGACTTATCCCAGTCATCGACGCAGACAGGTGATGCTGATCGTGCCGCTACTCATTCATGATGAGCAGAGGAGGGAAAGGTGAGGGTTTGGGGTAAAAATAGGGTAATGGTGTATCCCAGGCCCCTCGCCTTTTATGTGGCGTGCGCCAGTGTATTTGTTGTATCAGGGCTGCACGTTAAGCTCAGCCAGATATTGCACCTCGGTATAGCATTGGAGTGCGCCAGCGGAGCCAATGACCGGTTGAGGACTATTGTTGGGCGGGATGGTGCGACCGGTATAGGCATCTGCGGCTGTCTGGCTTAACTGCAATGCGGTATTGACAATGGTCGGATCTGATAAATTCTTCGCCTTCAATATTTGCACTGTATAGATACGTATGTTTTGTAGCCATGTCTTGAGATCAGTGATGGCGTTCTGCGCATTTCTTATATGTTGTAAGAGCTGTTGATCGTTGCCCTCTGCCCCTTTTAACTGTAGCAACTGGTTATTCAGGATATCCAGATAGCCTTGTTGTGTAGGTGAAGAGATAAGGCCAATTGGAATATTTAGTTCACCTGGTATGCCTGCTGGTAGATCTCCACTGCTGGCTGCATATTTAGAACCATCAATCATTTGAATAATACGTACAGCCTGTCGTATCGCCAGTTCATTATTCTGGTTGCTACCACTCTGAATGGAGTCAACAATACTTACCGCTTTATCATTCAATCCCTGGACCTGTGTGTACATATTGTTGATAGCAGTGCCCTTTGTGGCTAATCCTGGTGTCTTATAAAGAATGTTTTGTATCAGTGGTAATATCATGCTGGCAAAGGTTGCGCTGTAGACAACGTTGGTTCCTGGTTTTACTGGCGGTGTACCGCTGGCATTTTTGGTAATAATGATACTCTGGACGTAGGAGATCAGGTTGGTATGTTTTGAATCGCCCGGATAGGTATACGAAACCTGCCCATTGCGAACAGGTAGTGCTCCCAGCAGATGTGCCTGTTGATGTTCATCAATGATCCAGGCAAAGTAGCCTTGCCCGGTTGCTGGTGCTGGTATAGAGTTTAATTCAACATGTAACTGATCATCAGTGCCGATTGCATCATCCTGAAAAAAGATATGACCGAAAATAACTGGTTGATTTGATGCTGTGGTGGTGGCGCTGTGATTAAGTGCAAGGCTCAAACTGATCAAACTGCCTAAGATGACCAGAACAACGATGATGATTGCTGCGATGATGTAGGGAGGGTATTTATTGAAGTTGAACATGGTTTGCAGCGATTTAGGTACGTGGTAATGTGGGAGAAATGGCAATGTCGCAGGGGCCTGCGGTTGTGCTAGCGCAGGTGGTGTTACCATTGGTGGTTGCACTGCGCGGAGGCGAGGTTGAGAATATGTTGATGGCATCGTAATTTTTGGTGGAATCAGCTCTTTTTTACTGTTTGATGCAGAGATTGTAGTCTCGCCCGGAAGACTGACCAGTTGTATTTTGGCAGAGATGCGTGAGATAGGACCAGTCGCCTGTAATGGAGATGATGGTGTGGCTGGCACATGTGGAGTTGCGGAGGCAGCAGGGTATTGCGGTTTGGCAGTATCCGGTACTGGTAATTTTATGGTTTGGGGGCGTGGTAATGCAGGTTTTGGTTCTGGTTGTGATACACCCAGCAGTGATGATGCCTTGGGGGTAGCCACTATCTTCGTCGTTGATTTTGGACGTTCAATATGTGGTACCGGGATATGGAAGACCGATTGTCGTGAACAGGCTTCCGCGATAGATGCAGCCAGTTGCGTTGCATTAGAAAAGCGAGCCGTAACTTTTTTCGCCAATGCGGTGAGAATAATCGCCGATAATTCTGGTGGTATATTGGTGTTGATCAACATTGGCGGAATAGGCAATGTTTCGATATGTTGCTTGAGCACTGAGTTGTTTTGATCGCCACGAAATGGCGGCACACCAGTACATATTTCGTAGAGCAGGACGCCCAATGTATAGATATCGCTGACTGGTTCCGCAGGCAGGCCACCGGCCTGTTCAGGCGCTATATAAAGAGGGGATGAGTAGGCATTACGATTGCCTGCAATCTGAGCTATTCCCAGATCGGTTATAATGGGTTCGCCTGAGAAAAAGTGTTGTTGCTGTTGCTTTTGTAAGAGAATATTGCCTGGTGTAAGATTCCCATGAACGATACCTTGCTTATGCGCATAATCAATTGCAGAACCCAGGCTTTTGAACAGATAAATGACGTTGTCAATGGAGGGAAAGTGATTACGCCGAGAGGTTGTTTGTAGATAATCATCCAGTGTATAGACCTCCACGTAATCCATTGCCATTGCCGCGACTATCCCCGAAGTTGTGGCAGGTTCGAAGAGTCTGGCTTCATGGACATTTAAGATATGTTGGTGCTTAAGAGTAGTGAGTGTGCGCGTATATGTTGTAAACCGTTGAAAGAAATAAGGATCAGATTGTAAATCCGTAAAAAAAACCTTAATGGCGACATTACAGTTGCGGTTGAGGTCACGCGCTTTCCAGACCTCTCCCATATGTCCCCGTCCCAGGGTTTGCAACAACTCGTATTGGCCTAACCGGCGTGGAGTCGTGCTCATGACAACCTCCAAGAGTTGCCGAGTCATATCGGCTGACTAATCACATTCAGAATAGATAGAGTCAGGATAAAAACGCAGATATAGTGAGAAATATATCCTAATAAGAACGCTTAAAAATTGCTGCATTGGCATGAATAGCAAGAAAGTAATGGTATAAGCTAATGTTTATAGCTGTCAGTATCATACTGGATAGAGGGATATCTTTGCAAGAAGGAGTTTTTCGTGCGCTTTAGTCTACAGGATGTTCGTAAATCAATACGCCGACGTGGTGGCGAATTACAGGTCGGGTTGCATTTTTTACGTTCTGGTGAGATGCAGAATGAGATTTCACGCCTGATTGCCTATCACGAACAATTGCTGAATCAACCGCAACGGGCATTTTCTAGCGATGATGCGCGTGCCTGTGTTGGCGAATATCGGCTTGCTCATTGTTTGATAGCAACATTAAGTCACTGGTATGTCTGGCGTTCACGTGACTGGTCTGATGTCGTACGAGAAAGAAGTGAGAACGCGGATCTGCTTGCACTGGGATCTCCTGTGCCACTCCGTCTGGAATTATTCCGCTATGTAAATGAGCAGTATCATGGCTATTTACCACAGGATAAACGTCAACAGGCTTTGCATGATTTCGCGATGAACTATCAACTCACTGCCAGCGATCTGGAATACCTGCTGGCTTTAGATAGTGATGATGAGATGTTGTTAACGCGGGAGGGGGAGGCTGCACCGCAACCACAGGATGTGATAACCCTCTATAATCAGTGGGTCTTTGAAGCCGCGTTAATGAACGCCTCACAGGTGCATTTTGTGATTGATTGCGCTGCTTTTAGTCGTGCTGAATCCATCCGACAAGGAAGTGATCTGATGCCCGTTGCTGGTATTGGCGCGGTCATCAAGCGTTTATGTTTTCTGGCGCGGCGTCTGGGAGTGTACTATGAATTGGAGTATGCATCCGTTCAACTCGATACCGTATCTGCTCTGCCTTTGCTCTCATTGACGTTGTATGGCCCACAGGAGGTTACTGGCGCACCACAGCAGTATGGTCTACGCCTGACCCGTTTGTGCCGTCTCTTACTGGGCTATGGTGTGAGAAAAGATGCGGAGAAGAGTCAGAAGCGGGGAGCGCAGATCTCATTGACGCAGAGTATCGTTTCCGCCGAAGCTCGTGTGCATTTTCTGCAACGGGCTTATACCTTTGTGATGGATGAACAGTTATTGCGCCTGTTGCCGCAGACTGAGACGCAAGAGTCAGGCACAAACGGCAATCGCACCGTACAACTTTTTGATAGTAGTGTCGAACAGTCATTTGCCGAAGCGTTTGTGTCCTTATCTGAAGGGCATGGTACTGATGGCTGGCACTTTGAACGCGAACCGGAGCCGCTACTCCTTCCCGATAGTCTATTCATTCCAGATTTTGCCTTTACGCGTGGGGAACAGCGTGTCTATGTTGAGATCCTGGGTTTCTGGACACCCTCATATCGCGAACGGAAGATCCAGAAGTTGCGCCAGTTGCGGGCACGTAAGGATATTGTGCTGGCAGCACCGATGGAAGCAAAGGATGCCTTCGCTGAGATTGCTGCTGATTTTCCATTTGTGTATTATCAAAATCAGCTTTCGGCGACCGATCTATTGCAGGTTTTGCGTACCACCTATGATGATTTTGCCGAGCGGCTGGCTGCTATTGATATGGTGGCAGTGCAGACTCGTATCGCTCAAGATGGATTTGTACGTGAACAGATTTGCTATGAACTGCTGCATTGTTATCGATGGTCAGAATTGCAACAGGCAGCAGTGCGTGTTTGCGCAGATGACACGCTGAGACTTTTCTATGTTGCGGGTCTTGGCTGCTATCAGCTGGATTGGTTTGCGCGTTTTGAGCAACGTTTTGTGGCCTGGATGCGAGAAGAACATGCACCAGAAGCCGTCCCGTTAAGTCTGGTTGTGCAGGAGATCAAACAGCGCTGGTCCGAATTGTCTGGCTGTGATGATGTTGTTTGCGAGACGTTGCTTGGTCTTTGTACCGCGGTGACAATCCGGCGGGATTCCATCTTTGATGCTCAGGTCAGTATCATAGCTCAAGTTACTCCGGCGCAACAGGATGTCGCGTCGGTATCGGAAACAGAGCCGGCGGGTATGGTGTCCCAGGAGGTAAAAGGAACGAAAGAGGGGAAACGTGAGCGCAAGACAGGCGCACGTAAGCGTCTATCCTCATCCACTGACGTAACGCAGGGGGGCTTGTGGGAATAGTACAGCGTTTTCAGTACTGGCTTCAAGGTCCGTGCTGAATCGAAACAGAAAAAATTTCTTATATACGTATTCATGGATTTCGGAGTGATTAGGAAATTTGTTCAATATTCTTGTTGACATGCACAGAGGTTTCGTGTACTATGAAAGTGTACTAGAACAAAAGTTCTTGTATCTAGAAAATGAGAGAGTGAGGACGTCAGGCAGTGGAGCATATTTCGCAGATGCGAACGAGGCGAGTAACGAAGCCAAAAGTAAGCGCAGTGACCCCGGATATATTTGATGAAGCATATGATGATATCTGGCCGACACGTACGCCAAGCAGCGTACGTCGTTATCATCCTGGCGATATAGTGACAGAGACGGAAAGCGCGCGGGGAGATGTGCAAGCAGTCACTGATTATGAGCGTCCAGTTTTCCGTGCGACTGGTAAACATCCAGTACCGGCGCGTCGTACCGCCAGCCAGCCAGCGGTAGCAACAGGTGAATACAGGCGTGGTCCCATTGACACAGAGGATTTTTCATCAGCTCCTGTTTCCTCACAGCGAGAAATGGCACAATCAAGGCAACCGCGAGAGCCAAAGGCAGCGTATCAGGTTCACTGGTTGGTGTACGTTGGATTATCCGCGTTGATTATGTTGTTGGGGTGGGTGGTATTGAGTGCCGCCATGCACTGGTGGCAGGTGACGCAGGATGATTGGCGCTATGGACGACCACGTACCTATCAGATCGATCAGGTGGTAGGTCATAAAGACTCTCCGACAAACCCCAGTCATTTTATTGCCTTGAATTTGAATCGCCATGTGGAAGTGATCGAGTTTCCTGGTGGTGACGGCACAAACGCAAAGATCTATCTTGGTCCAGTCTTAACTGGCCCCGATCAGGATCTTGCCCCGGTCACATTATCATGGAAAGATGTGAATGGCGATGGTAAGGTGGACATGATCATTAATGTCCAGGGAAGCCATTTTCCGTTGATCAATGATGGTCAGCAATTTCGAGCGCCACGTGCAGGGGATCATATACACCTCTGATGGTGTTTGCATACTACTCCATTCCCTTGCTCGCTTGTTGCTTTCTTTTTTTCCACAGAAAAACACCAGATATGTTGATCACAATCAACCTGTCTGGTGTTTTTCTTTTTTTAGATTAGCCGGTATATATGTTATGAAAGTGATTCCTCCAGTACTGCTTCTTTGATTGGCTGACGAAGCACTTTCACTGTTTGAACTGATTGATTTTGTAATAATGAAGGTGATGCGGAAGTTACCTGAGCGGGAGCGGATGTCACAGCATGTGACGTAACGTCCTCACTTTGTTTCATTTGCATCTCCGGCGCCCGTTTAAATGCCAGCCAGGCAAAAGTGATCATCCAGGCACAAAGAAATCCAAGCAGTATCCATAGTAATAGTTGTGTTGGTGTTATTGCTGCGTGCATATTCACAAATGCATCCTCTTTCAGTTTGCTCCTGGTAGGAGCAACAGTAAGATTACTATGATCTCATCCATAGAAAAAATATGTGAAACCGTGAAGAACTGTCGTGTTTTGGTATTGAGTATAGGGTTGTCCGCTTAGCTCTATTGGAAAGCGGCCCACAAAGAAATGACGAAAAAATAATCAGGAAAGTTTCAGTGTATATAGATATGTGAAAGCTCTATATGCCATTTCATCGTCACAATTCTACCTTTCTTCACTGGCAAAGCTACACGTTCAGGTTCTATATTAACTTTTCCTTAGAAAATAGTCTGTATTTATAGTTGTCAATGAGAAAAATATCCTGTATGAAGAACCTGACTCTTAGCATCATAGCATAGGCTGTAGGAAGAAGGGAGCATTTTCGCGATTCCGTAGTGAAAAATACTTATATATTTTTAATAGAGCAGAAATATTGCGTAAGAGATATGACAGGAACATTGTGTTCTGTAGATACGTACACTAAAGAGAGTAGCATGCACTTGAAAGATGCTGTTCGAATTTGCTGAATTGGTTGTTGCTGAGTGCTCTTGTTCTTTTCTGAAAAACCTGTCACAATAGGCGTCATACTTTGGAATGGAAACCTACTATTGCACGAGGATGATAAGCATGGATCGAATAAACTGGCAGCGCACTCGTGATATTCTTATTTGTATTATCTGTCTGGGTGTTATTTTCTGGGCTGCCTGGAATTTCTTTGGTCAATTTGTCGATGCTATTGTGATTTTGTTGCTCTCAATGGCTGTTGCATTCCTGCTCACACCTGCGGTGAACCTCTTAAGTAAATTGCATATTCCACGTGTTCTTTCCGTTTTCATTACATATATAGCAGTAGTTGGTGTCATTGTTGGTATTGCTTATGCTCTTGTGGCATCTTTGATTCAGCAGGTCAATAACTTTTCTGCGACGATTATTACGTTCGCCAATTCGCTTTCCAGCTTACCAACACAGAAGCAGACATTAGAATTTCTGAACACGCTGAGAAGTGAAAATGTGCCTGTTGATAGTGTGATAGCACAGATACAGTCACAGGTATCGAATTTCGCGCTGGCTATTACGGCCAATGCATGGCCTGTGGCGACAAATCTATTCAGTGTCGTGCTCAATATCTTACTGGTGATTGTGTTAAGTTTTTATCTGACTCTGGATGGGAAGCGTATTCGGGATAGTCTGGTGAGTATCGCGCCGAAGCGCTCATTACCAAATGTTTTGTTGTTTGAAGATGCCCTGAATAGTGTGGTTGGCAATTACATTCGCGGACAATTGACGCTGGCTCTGGTTGTGGGGGTAGCGACAAGCGTTATTTGTCTGGCGACCGGTCTGGGTAATTATGCTTTGATTTGTGGTTTTCTGGCTTTCTTGTTTGAAACGATCCCGATGGTGGGGCCTGGATTGGCGGCGATCACACCTATACTGTTATCGCTTCTGCTTGGAGGTCCTGATATGCTACAACGAACATTAATTATTGTGGGTTTGTTTGTGGTATTGCAGGTTATCGAGAGCAATATTCTCGGCCCCCGTATTGTGGGTCATGCGGTTGGTTTACATCCGGTAGCGGCAATTCTCTCCTTGTTGGTTGGTGCCAAACTTTTTGGTGTCTTTGGAGCATTGTTAGCAACGCCAATTGTCGCGGCACTCTGGGTTGTGATTGCCAGTATTTATCGTTCTATTCGTGGTGAATCCGCTGACCAGATTATGATGCGGAAGCGGGCGCCGTGGTCATTGAGGCGTCCCCATGATAATCATTCTCAGACCAAAAGAACGGTTGATAAGAATTTATATGAAAAGCCAGATGAGGCCGAGAGTGAGCGGCAGGAACCATTGCATACAGGAGGATCAGCCACGGTAGAACAGTGAGAAATGATTTGAGGTATGGAGTGGTGTGTATGAGGGAATAGGTGGTTACGTGAAGGCCATGCTATGCCAGGCATGGCCTCTCTGTTTGCTTTACACGATGCAAGTAGACAGGCCCGGATCAGGCTGTGCCAAAGGTATGGCGTAACTCTGCTTCTCCTTCGCCATTGACAAGCGCGTAAATTTCATCATCCGCCTGAAGCACGATATCGCCAGAAGGAAAGATGGGTTCGTTATTGCGCATAATCAATGCGATATTGGAACGTCGTGGAAGGTTGATCTGATCTAGTCGTTTTCCTACCACAGGAGAGACGGAAGGAACGTTCATTTCAAGGATTTCCAGCCCTGCTCGGCGCAATGTCATGAGCAGAACAAAGCGTTGACCAGGGAGTTCTGACTCGATGAGGGATAGGATCGCTTTGGTTGGACTGACGCTGACATCAATGCCGAGCTTCTGAAATAGGATCTCGTTTTTAGGGTTATTCAGCCGTGCGATGGTTCGGGCGACATTGAAGCGCTTCTTCGCCACCTGACAAATGACGAGATTATCCTCGTCTTCACCAGTAACGGCGATAACTGCGTCGGCTCGTTGCGCGCCCGCTTCTTCCATGACACTGGTTTCGCAGGCGTCGCCGCGCAGTACTGACTGACCGAGTTCATCTGTCAAGGTCTGGTAACGGCTCTGATTTTTCTCAAGCAACAGTACTTCATGGCCCTGGTTGAGTAAGTTACGTGTGAGGTAGTAGCCAACATCGCCACCGCCTCCGATAATGATATACATGGTTGTGCCTCTACTCTCTTCCTGTGGACGGAAAAAACCTTTCGTCCAGGTTATTGGCTCTGTATCATAGTTGTGCAACTGATAGCAATTGGTGTGTGATGGTTACATGCGAAAGACACTATGATGAAGCCTGAGTACCAAGCAGAGCATCCGCAAAGAGCTGTGAGACGACTTTAGTTGGGCTAATGGCGTCAAGCCCCAGGTCCCTGAAGGTGTTCTCGCGTAATGGATCGTAGATACGGCAAACAACTTTTTTGACGTTAAAGATTTCTTTGGCGATCTGGCTTGCCATGATGTTACGGTTATCACCGTCGGTGACTGCGGCGAAGGCATCGGCTTCTTCAATTCCTGCGCGGCGCAGGATTTCACTGTCTACGCCGTTTCCAACAACTTTGTTGCCGTGAAACTTTGGACTCAGGCGCTGGAATGCATCACTGGTACTATCGATGACAGTTACTGAGTGTCCTGCTTTGTCCATCTGATTGGCAAGTGTTGCTCCTACGCGGCCACAGCCAAGGATGACAATTCTCACTGGTTTCCTCCTGCTGGTCATTTGGATTGATTTGTTTTGTAACCAAGTTATTATAGCATGTACGTAAGCCCTTGTTTGTACGAATCACAGTCGCATAAAAGTCGCTGATGCAATATGATAGAGGCTAAGGTTGTTGCTATCCGTATGTATTCAGTGTCAGGCTTTGTCGTTATGAACTGATTGAATATGAAGAGGGTAGAAAAGAGTTGTATGCATGGTAGTAGATCAAACAGCAAGTTCGATACACTATATACTGCGCCCGGTTGCATTGACTGAGCGGGCATTATGGGATACATTTGTAGGTCAACATGAGTATGGACATCTGTTGCAAAGCTGGCGCTGGGGGGAATTAAAGGGTTCCTCTGGCTGGCATCCGCTCCGTCTGGCATTCTATCAGGGAACGCAGATAGTGGCGGCTGCTCAGGTTTTATGTAAGACCGCGCCATATATGCCGCTCCGCTTTGGTCATCTGGCCTATATTCCTAAAGGACCGGTGCTAGATTGGTCTGATACTGCATTATGTGAGGCTTTTTTCACGCACTTGCATGCCTTTCTGCGACGTTACGGGGCACTGGCTGTGCAGCTAGAGCCAGAGGTGGATCTGGCGGAGAGTCGTAGTAAGATTGTGTTGCAACGTTTGCAGGAAATGGGGACCCGCCGCGTCGCGTCCGTGCAGCCGCGACGGACCATTGTGACGGATCTGACAGCGGATGAAAAAACGCTCCTGAGTGCGATGAAGGAGAAATGGCGTTACAATGTACGTCTTGGGGTACGTAAAGGCGTAACTGTACGTGTAGCGACATCCACAACTGATGTTGAAGCGTGGTATGATATTTATCAGACTACGAGTGCCCGCGATCAATTTGGCATCCATCCCCTTGAGTATTATACGCGTGCATGGCAGGCATTCGCTCCAGATGACACTGTACGATTATTACTGGCAGAACATGAAGGGACCCTGCTGGCAGGTATCTTTATCAGTGTATTTGCGCGTCAGGCTATCTACCTTTATGGGGCTTCGAGTAATGAAAAGCGACAATTGATGCCAAATTATGTCTTGCAGTGGGAGGCGATGCGTTGGGCGAAGGAAGCTGGCGCGTGCTCTTATGATTTCTGGGGCATTCCGGAGACAGACGCTGAAGACGAAGCGATGGCTGGTGTCTATCGTTTTAAGCGAGGTTGGGGTGGGCATGTTGTTGAGTTCCCCGGCTGCTATGAATATACCTATCATCCACTCGCGATGAAATTGGCACGGCGATTTGTTTGATATGGTAGAGATGGGATACGAAGGAACGACGCAACAAGATAAAATTACAACTGGACAGGTTAGGGAATACATGGAACTTCCTTTCACATTAGAAATCGATTTAGAACGAGTTATTGCTGCAGATCCGTTATGGCAAAAAGGCGTAGTATGGGGCGAACCTCGCACAGGACATCTGGAAGGTCCAGTTATGTATCATATTGCTGATGTTCTCGCGAATATTGATTGCCAAATTCCCTCCCCTGATAGTGAAGAACGTCATGCGCTGCGCTTTATTGCTCTGGTTCATGATACCTTTAAATATCAGGTTGATGAGCGACGACCGAAAATTGGTTCAAATCATCATGCGCATATCGCCCGCAACTTTGCGGCTTCCTATATCCATGATACGGTGATTCTCGATATTATTGAGATGCATGATGATGCGTATCATTGTTGGCGTCTGGGGTTTTATAAAGGGAAGTGGCAACATGCTGAAGAGCGAGCAAATATGATTGTGCAGCGTCTGGGTGCCGCTTTCCCCCTCTATATGCGTTTCTTTTTCGCTGATAGTGCTACCGAGTCAAAAGATCCCGCGCCTATGAACTGGTTTGGTGACTTTTGTCGTCAACGTGGTTATACCGTCCCTCTGTATGAACCACGATTATGTTCTGAGCGGGAAGATCAGGGCTAGTGTCCCGTCCATTTGTCACATATTCTCTATCTTCGGCGCTGAACGCTATTACCTCTTCTTGTTCTGTCGATTGTAAGTAGCGGCGGTATTCCTCTGCTGTATGATGATTGTCAGACAAAAGGCTTCGTATTAGTCACGGCATACGAAGGGGAAGAGAGCACATATGAGACAAAAAATATTGTTTCCTCTGATGGGACTCTGTGTTGTGACACTTGCGACCGGAGCCATCATCTGTTGGACGATCTACCCTTTCCTGTTGGTTTCTACTGATCAGCACGCATATGTGTACTATGCGATTAAAGATGAGCGTGGATTTGTACTGGCGCGGGCACCGCGAGGGACCGATGGGCAGCCTTTGAGTGCGCCAGAAGCATTGCAGCCATTTGGCGGCACCTTTGGGCTGGTTGATTCAGATAGTGTGGTTTCCATGCAAATGTCTCCTGATGGGCAGTATCTGGCAATTGATGGTAACCGCGATCATGGTGAACAGGTCTGGATTTATGATGTGGCACGGAATAAGCTGAGCTGGAAGCCCGGCGCGACGTCAGGAAATTTCTTGCACTGGTTGCCACGCGGACATGCGTTTTTGTATCGCCCGATGATGCCCCTGGGACCAGATGCACCGCTCGATGGTGGAATCTGGAATCCCGGTTTGTGGTCCGTGGATGCCGCGACCGGGATCCATCAGAATATCGCTATTGGGGTGCCATCGTCTGAGCTTGTTGACGCGGTGCCATCACCTGATGGCTCTCGTATTGTGTATTCTACCAGTGCCGGGTTGAGCATGGGGAGTGATACCTATGTGATGAATAGCACTGGTGGACAGCAGGTGCATCTGTTTCACTCCTCCGGCCTTGAGTCTATTGCGGCTCTTTTCTCCTGGTCGCCGGATGGTTCTCATATCGCGTATGAACAACTCGCTGATAATTCGGTACCATTCCAGACAGCGGGCCTATGGATGATGGATAGTCAGGGGCGGGAGCAACGACGGTTGGCGGACGCTGATGGTGGTCATGGCTATACCGTGAACTGGTCACCTGATGGGAAGCAGATTGCGTATGTTGTGCGCATGAATACACAGGACGTGCAGGCAGATAACGATGCTCAGGCCTTGCAGAGCGCGATAAGTATCGTGAATGTCCAGAATTTGCAGGTCCATCTGCTGGCATCCAATGTGCAAACAGGGATGCAACTGAATGTAAATCCTTTCTGGTCTGCGCAGGGGGATCGTGTTATTTTCACTGCGCTGAATCCAATCAACAGGATTACGGGAGGTGCGCCACGTTATTGGTCAGCATCTATCGCGGGTGGGGCTGATAAAGCGCAGGTGAAGCCGATATCGCCTTTACTCACACATATTGTGGCCTGGGCAGGTAGCCGATAAGAGTAGGCTTGTAGTGCGGGTGGAAGGGGATTTTCCTTTCCTCATGCTTTGTGAGAAGAGCTGTGTGATGATAAAACGATTGCGCCAGGTTGTACTTCTCCTGACCGCTCTGATTGTCTGCTTGAGCGAACCTGCTGTATTCTCAACGAGAGGTTTTGCTACGGGACAGACGAGAACAGTCTCGCAGTCGCAGGCCTGGATGTCTGCGGTACGCCCATTTATGTATCGACCATATTATGGGAGTAGATCAGTGTTGCAGCGGACGATTTCCTATGTGGATCATGATGAACCCTGGTATGCTGACGATGGCCGTTTTGTGCGTTACGATGGTGCATCATGGAAATCCTCAGTATATGACTGTAATGCAGGCATTAGTTGTTATGATGGACACAATGGTTATGATATGAACCTATCATTTGAGCCTGTATTGAGTGTTGCGGCTGGAAAAGTAATTCGCGCTGGTTGGTATAACGCGCTTGATCATAATTCTTCGTTCGGCTTATGGATCGCGATTGATCATGGTAATGGGATCGCCACCGCATACGGGCATCTGAGTTCGCTGCTGGTCAGAGTAGGGGATCATGTAAAAGCACAGTGGCAGATTGGAACCAGTGGTACAACTGGATCTTCAACAGGGCCGCACTTGCATATGTCCGCATACTATATGCCAAACTGGCGTGCGACAGATCCTTTTGGCTGGTATGGACATTATTCTGACCCAAACATTGTGCCTGATAAGTATCTGTGGATGGGTAATCCGAAAGCACGATCAATGGCTCCATATCTGGGTGGGCATAGCCGATATTCAGGTGCGATTGTTGTTGATGATAGCTCTCCCGGTTGGCATAGCACTGGACCCTGGAAACGAGCTAGCTTTCATACTGATATTAAAGGTGGGATGCACTATACGATTACCTCTGGTAATAAGGCTTCGGCAACAGCTACCTGGCGACCATCTATTCCCACCAGTGGTTACTATGAGGTTGGTGTGTATGTCGATGATACGCACGCGACCAGTAGCTGGGTACCTTATACCATTTATAGTACGAATGCCAGCAATCAAAAAGCGGTTAAACATACCGTTTATCTCGACTCTTCCCATATTGGAACATTCCGTGGACCGTTTGGCACCACAATTACGGGGTGTCAGTGGGTCAGTCTTGGCACCTACTACTTTCGCAAAGGCACGACCGGATACGTTGTCGTCAATAATGGTACGGGAGGACGTGGCGCGGAACTGGCTGCGGATGGGATGGAGTTTGTGCGTTCACAGTGACATGATAGGTGTGGTATATGAACAGTCAGGTGGGCATCTCAACTGAGATGCCCCATTTTTTGCAACGGGAAGGTCAGGATAGCCGTAATAAAAGAAACGAATGATATATACTCATCTAATCAGGTCTGAAGGACACTTGATATTACTATATGTTTTGTTATGTTTTCTATGATAAATAGAGTACAGAAAGAAGGAGTAAAAAATATGCCTACCAGTAGAGGATGTGCTACAAATACAATTCTGTTTTTAGTGATCGTGTTTTTGCCTGTAATTGGTCATATTATTGAAACTGTGTTTATTCTCGAAGATGATCATTCTCCACTGGGGAAAGTGATCTGGTTATTGATCATCTGGTTGATCCCATTCCTGGGACCATTGCTGTACCTGCTCTTTGGTCAGCGTCCTGTCAACCGTGGACGTGTAATGTTCGGACAGCCTGCTTATTATCAACCAACGGGGTATCAGCAGTAACCGAGGGTGTAGACTCGACAAATAAATAGTGATGTATATATAAACGCTCTCTTATCATTACATATAGGGGAGCTTTTTCTTGTCCTGTTGACAGAAGAAGCATGCATGTACTTTTCGCACATACCAGGATGCTTCTGTTATGATCAGGGCATGGAGTGCTAAGAATAGTGCTTATCGATTGTAGGGTGGAATGTGTTAAGCGTACATTTTTGTCATGGTTGTTATTTTGGATCGTAGCATAGTGTTATTGAGGAGGAGATTTTGCACGTAACGCAGTCAGAAGGAGTACAGGTATCTCAAGCAGTAGCCATAGAGAAAGGAGTGGTGCAGGCACAAAAAAAGAAGAATTCAATCCCGGTTCTGGATGGTGTACGTGCGGTTGCTATCATTGCTGTTATTTCTTTTCACATTGGTCAGATGACGAATAATCATTTATGGAATATGGTCAAGTATCCTCTGGGCGGTGCTATTGAAATATTTGGAGAATCGGGAGTAACGCTGTTCTTTGTCTTATCTGGCTTTCTACTATTTCTGCCATATGCTCGCTCATTTGTTTTTCAGAGCGAGTGGCCGCAGGCCCGTGCTTTTTACCTCAAGAGGGTATTACGCATTATGCCTGCGTATTATATAGCGTTATTTGGCGTTATACTCCTGTTTCAACGGCAATATTTGCGGCCAGATCATTGGAAGGCACTCTTCTTTTTTCTGGTCTTTTATATGGATTCTACGCGGTTAACGTTCCGGTTGCTTGATGGTCCATTGTGGACATTGGCTGTTGAATGTCAGTTCTATCTGTTGTTGCCATTATTCATGCTGGGTTTTCTTCAGGTGGTAAAGCGGGTTGTTGCCGATCCACAACGGCGATTGCGTGCGGTCTTCATTTGTTGTGTGGTTTTTATTATCCTATCATTAGCTGTGCGTTTTATTGGTATTTATTATAGCTCTCGCCCAGTCTGGCCCGTCTTTCAAGTTGTATTTTTCTTCATTTATGGGATTGTCGGCAAATCCTGGGAAAATTTCGCGGTTGGTATGTTGATGTGTCTCTTCTATACTTATGCGCAACATCCTGAGCATGGTCAACAGATGCTGTGCCGTATCAAGCAGTTCAGTCTAGTTTTTTTAGGGGTAGGTCTGGTTGTGCTGCTCTTTGCCGCGCTCTGGAATTTCAATGTGCTACAAACGCAGATTCCCGCATTTCATTTTCTCAATTTCTTGACGTCTTTGTATCTTATCTTCTATGGGACTGTAGTGGCGTTTGGGTATGGTTTCTGCATGCTGGCTATCATTTTTGGTCCGTCATGGTTGCAACGTATTTTCGCGTGCTGGCCTCTGCGTTGGCTTGGTTGGATTTCCTATGCTGTCTATATGTGGCATTTGCCGTGGCTGGATTTTTACAACGAGCAGATTGAACCTCATCTTGTGCAGTGGGGCTTGAGCTTTTATCCGGCCTATGTGACCTACTGGTTATGGGCGGCTCTGGTTGTGGTGCCGATAGCCCTGGCTTCGTACTGGTTGGTTGAGCAACCTGCTCAACGTCTGGGTTCACGCTGGTTACGCAGGGCGCGTCCGGTCAGTTGATTTGCATGGTTTATAGAAGCATGTCTATTGTTGCTCATGCATAAGATTTTTGTGTTGTAACGCATGTCGCATGGTATTATATAGTATATGTAGATTATAATGCAGTAGACTATGGTAGTCATACTAGCATGAAAGGCCAGTGCGAAAGGAGCAATTATGTCCCAGCAGATGGTAGCACGGCGTGAGGCCGTGATTGTAGCGGCGTTGCGTACACCTGTCGGACGACGTGGTGGACAGTTGAAAGCATGGCATCCAGCGGATTTGCTGGCATTTGTGTTAAAAGCACTGGTGGAGCAAACGCAGATTGATCCTGAGCGTATCGATGATGTGATTATTGGTTGTGTCAGTCAAATAGGGGAGCAGAGCCTGAATATCGCCCGTAACGCGGTACTGGGGGCTGGTTTGCCGGAATCAGTTCCGGGGACAACAGTTGATCGTCAATGTGGTTCTGGTCAGCAGGCGATCCATTTTGCTGCGCAGGGGATTATCAGTGGCGCGTATGATATCGCGATTGCCGGTGGCGTAGAGTCGATGACGCGTGTTCCACTTGGCTCATCTTCACAGGGGGCATCAGCATTTGGTTCCTTGATGGAGGAACGCTATCAGCAGCAACTTGTGCATCAGGGGGTGAGCGCGGATCTGATCGCCCGGCGCTGGAACCTGAGTCGGGAAATGTTGGATGCTTATAGTCTTGAGAGTCATCGGCGTGCGGCACGTGCAACTACGGAGCAGTATTTTGCCTCACAGATTGTGCCCGTTCCGACACAGGGAGAGGACGGTTCAAGTAGTCTGTTTACGCAGGATGAAGGGATTCGTAACGATACCAGTATGGAGAAACTGGCGCAATTGAAACCCGCGTTTCTGCCTGATGGATTGATTACCGCTGGTAACTCGTCGCAGATCAGTGATGGCGCGGCGACTGTCCTGTTGATGGAACGTGGTGTGGCAGAACAGCTTGGATATCGGCCTCGTGCGCGTTGCCTGGCTTTCGCGCTGGCTGGTGCCGATCCCGTTTTTATGTTGACCGCACCGATTCCCGCCACAAAGAAGATATTAGCGAAATCGGGCCTGAGTCTGGAACAGATTGATCTGATTGAGATTAATGAAGCTTTTGCCAGTGTTGTGTTGGCGTGGCAGCAAGAGCTGGGAACCACCAGCGAAAAAGTCAATGTCAATGGTGGTGCGATTGCTGTTGGTCATCCGCTTGGAGCCTCTGGCGCTCGTCTTACCACTGTTCTATTGAATGAATTGGAGCGTCGTCAGGGGCGTTATGGCTTACAGACGATTTGTGAGGGTGGTGGCATGGCGAATGCGATGCTTATTGAGCGTTTGGATTAACGATTTCCTTCAATTCTATAGGAGGTCAGCGTTCTTCATTGAGCGCTGACTTTTTGATAAGTTCAATTCTGGCATGTACGTTTGATTGTAACTGAAACAACATCAAGATATATTATTTGCATAGCATGAATATTTTGAACCAGGAGATATATTTAAACGTATAGAATAACAAAGAGAAAAAGATCCTTAAATACCTTATCATGATGAAATGACTGCATAGATAAACGATATAATACTATAAATGTATTACACTTTTTATCAAAAGTGAGGTAACAGAATGACTGTGCGTGTACTTGTGGCAGAAGATGACTCTATTCAACGAATGGAATTAACCACACTATTGACCGAGCAGGGGTATCTGGTGATAGGGGAAGCGACTGATGGGCAGAGCGTCATTGAGCTTGCTCATACGCTGCGACCAGATCTTGTGCTTATGGATATTCATCTTCCAGATAAGGATGGTATCAGTGTCACTGCCACTCTCAGTCAAGAGCAGATTGCTCCCGTCATTTTGCTCAGTGCTTTTAGCGACATGGAGTTTGTGGAAAAGGCAAAAGCCGCTGGCGTTTTTCATTACTGTATCAAGCCGTTACGTGAGAACGAAATAAAGCCAGTTATTGAAATGGCACTGGCAAGGTATCAAGCCAGGCAGGTTCAGGAAGAGCAGTGGAAGATATTAAGTGAGCAACTGGAAGCAAGGAAGCGTGCGGAGCGTGAAAAGGGAAGAGAGATAGAGAAACGCCAGATAGAAGAAAGCAGAAAGCGCAGGTTTGAGGAAAGACAACGTTGGATTGATGGGGAATGGAACATCGGAGATGAAGAAGAGTAAAGTGAGAGTTCTGGTATTGCCTGACAGGTATGGTCTTTCTTGTCTTTCGTTTGAGGGTATGTTACTGTACTTATGTGATGCCTGTATGAAATATTTTATCATGTTTTTGATGTGTTGGTTTGAATGGGAGTGATGGGAAATGATAGAAGGTAGTGAACATCATTATACATTGGAAGAGTTTTGGAGATTAGTAGAGACTTTTCCTGAGCATAAGTATGAATATGTTAATGGATATGTTCGTATGATGACAGGGGGTACTCCTGCTCATTCGCAAATTGCTGTAAATATTAGTACAGTGTTAAATATGGGTCTTGATGAGTCAGAGTGTAACGTTTATGGTTCTGATGCTATGGTTCAGTTGAATAATGATCGGATTTATTATCCTGATGTGAGTGTTTCTTGTGACCCTAGAGATTGGACGGAAAAAAAGGCTTTACAATCTCCTGGTGTAGTTGTGGAAGTTCTGTCGCCTTCGACTGAGCGAATAGATAAAAATGAGAAACTTGCTGCGTATCAAAGTTATCCGACTATTCAAGACATTTTGTTGGTAGACTCTCGTTGTCATTATGTGGAACATTATCATCGTATTGCGGAACGGGAATGGAACGTCAAGTATTATAAGAATGATGAAGATGTGGTTTATCTTGAGTGTATTGATGTATCTCTTTCTGTTGGTCGGATTTATAGGAAAGTGTATTTGGAGTTGGAAGATTAGGAAGAGAGAAAGCACCTGGTTTGTGTCTCCAGGTGCTTTTCTTGTTTTATGATGCTGTGTAAATGTGGTTATTTTGCTGAGGTGGCGTTCCTCGATCTTTTTATTTTGACACTGTAATTGACACCTTAAGTACTGTATTTCATTGGTTTTTGTTGAACTTACATTTTTGGAAATTGAGAATATTTGTGTTTGAGCGTGAAATCGCAAGGGTTTTTGAAACTATGTGTACTTTGTACATCGGATTGTAACAGTTGTACCCTTGACAGCGGGAACGTCCCTTGGGTATACTCCATATCAAAGCAAACGACAATTTCACAACCAATAGATAATTTGAACACTGAGAACTGAATATCGCAGTAGTATAAAAACTACTCTCATCCAGAGAGGTGGAGGGAAACGGCCCTATGAAGCCCGGCAACCCGTTTGCAAAGTCGCGAACAGGGTGCCAATTCCGGCGGTATATGTATATATCGCAAGATGAGGGGATTAGCAGCGTAGCGCCCCTATCGAGAAGGGGCTTTTTTGTTACCTGAAATCTTCACATTACAAGGTCCTGGATGAATAATTGTACTCTACAAGTGAACAAGGAATGCGTTGAAGAGGAAGAGTAAGTGTTACGAGCGGCTACAGAGAGTTGACGAAGATGAGAAGTCAGCGCCGTATCAGCATTGAAAATGGCCTCTGAGTGCGGGTTGAAATCCTGATTGATGGTGAGTAAACTGTGCCGTAGGCTTCGTTACAGCCAAAGTGTTAGCTGATGTGTTTTCGATCACAATGTCTATCGATGGAACAGGTATTATCGTAATGAGCTAACACTTATAAAGGTTGACATCGTGAGGTGTTAACAAACCAGGGTGGTACCGCGAAGACGTTTACCCCTCGCCCCTGTAGGGTGAGGGTTTTTTTGTTCCCATTTTCCAGGAAGGAGTATGCGACGATGGTAGCACAGTTAGAATGTATTGATAAGCTTAGGCATGTTTGCAGGATGCAACAGCATATGGTTTCGACGTTTACTTTTGATCACTTGGCGTTACAGCGAGGAGGGCAGCTGCGCCCGGTCATGCTTGCATACGAAACCTGGGGAACGTTAAACGCTGAAGCAGATAATGTTATTCTGGTTACGCACGCATTGACTGGCAATTCGCATGCTCATGACGTTGAAAATCCTGATGATCCGAAAGCTGCATGGTGGAATCCACTGATTGGCCCCGGTCGCTATTTTGATACCGAGCGCTACTTCATTGTCTGTGCCAACGTGATTGGCGGATGCTCTGGCAGTACTGGTCCCACTTCGGTTGATCCACGAACCGGACATCCATATGGTATGCGCTTTCCAGTGATTACGATCCGTGATATGGTGCATGCGCAGCGTCGTTTGTTAGAGCACCTGGGCGTGCGCCATCTGGCGATGGTGGCTGGCGGTTCTATTGGTGGTCAACAGGCATTAGAATGGGCTGTTACCTATCCTGAATTTATCGATAAAGTCATTGTCGTTGCTGCCAGCGCGGCGTTGACGGCACAGGCTATCGCTTTTAATGAAGTGGGGCGGCAAACTATTATGGCAGACCCGGCCTGGCAATGTGGGGATTATACTCCTGGTCAGGGGCCGCTCACTGGTCTGGCGATTGCTCGTATGCTGGCAATGATTACCTATCAGAGTGAAGAGACAATGGAGCAGCGGTTTGCTCGTAAAGCGACCCAGCGTGAATACGTCTCATCACCGACATTTTTCCCCGATCTGGGTGGTCGCTTTGATGTCGAAAATTATTTGTACTATCAAGGCAATTCTCTAACACGGCGCTTTGATGCCAATAGCTATTTGTATTTGAGCCGTGCGATGGACCTTTATGATGTCAGTGAAGGATATCCTTCGATAGAAGATGCGTTGCGTCGTATTCGCAGCAAGATGCTTTTCGTTGGTATCCGCTCTGACTTTTTATTCCCTCCAGCTCATGTACGCTGGCTAGCTGAGAAAGTAAGTGCTCAAGGAGGCGATGCTCAGTATGTGGAGCTGGATTCTCCTCATGGGCATGATGCATTCTTGAAGGATTGGTCTCTGATGATCGATGCACTTCAGCTTATATAAAGCAATTTGCAGTTGTTACCGATAACGAATGAGTCTGTAAAAGGAGTTGTATTCTTATGGCTTTAAATAATGATAAACGCTATGGTTTTGAAACATTATCCCTGCACGCGGGACAAGAGACTGCGGATAGCGCGACTGGTGCGCGTGCAGTTCCCATTTATCAGACATCCTCTTTTGTATTCGATAGTCCTGAGCATGCTGCCGATCTCTTTGCGTTAAAGCAGTTTGGCAACATTTACTCACGTATTATGAATCCGACTCAGGATGCCTTTGAGCGTCGTATCGCGGCTCTGGAAGGCGGCGTTGGAGCATTAGCGACAGCTTCCGGTCAGGCGGCTGAATCGCTGGCAATTCTGAATATCGCCGGAGCTGGAGACGAGATTGTTTCTTCGTCCAGTCTCTATGGTGGAACATATAATCTGTTCCATTATACGTTTGAGAAACTGGGTATCAAGGTTCACTTTGTTGATGGACGTGATCCTGAGAGCTTCCGTGCAGCTATTAATGAGCGCACCAAAGCAGTATATGCTGAAACAGTTGGCAACCCCCGTCTGGATACGTTGGATATTCGTGCTGTTGCTGATATCGCGCATGAGCATGGTTTACCATTGATCATTGATAATACTGTGCCAACACCGTATCTGGTGCAGCCCCTCAAGCATGGTGCTGATATTGTTGTGCATTCCGCAACGAAGTTCATTGGCGGTCATGGCACCTCAATTGGTGGTGTGATTGTTGATGGTGGAACCTTTGATTGGGCTGCGAGCGGACGCTTTCCTAATTTGACAGAGCCAGATCCATCATATCATGGTGTGCGTTATGTCGAAGCAGTGGGGCCATTAGCCTACATTATCAAGGCTCGTGTGCAACTCTTGCGAGACCTGGGACCCGCAACCTCGGCTTTCAATTCATGGTTGTTCTTGCAGGGGCTGGAGACATTACCTCTGCGTGTTGAGCGTCATAGCCAGAATGCCTTGCGCGTTGCTCAGTTCTTAGAGGCACATCCTGCGGTAAGCTGGGTGAGCTATCCTGGTCTGGAGAGCCATCCTCAGCATGAACTGGCATTGAAGTATTTCTCACATGGCTTTGGTGCTATTGTAGGCTTTGGTATTAAAGGCGGTCTGGAAGCTGGTAAGCAATTTATCCGCCATATTGAACTCTTCTCGCATCTGGCAAATATTGGTGATGCCAAGTCACTGGTCATTCATCCTGCCAGCACCACTCATTCACAGTTAACACCTCAGGAGCAGGAGGATACAGGCGTCACAGCTGACTTCATCCGCCTCTCGATTGGTCTTGAGACAGTTGAAGATCTGACTGAAGATCTGGATCAGGCGTTGAACGCTGCTTTGTCTGATGTCGGTGTAGATGTGAACGCGTAGTATGTGATGTAAAGCTAGCTTGCTGATAGCGTAGAGCCTTATCAGCAAGTTAGCTAGCATGATCTTTCATACAGGTGAGTGGTTTTATGATGGAAAAAGCTGTTGGTGTCCTGAAATTTGGTGGTACGTCTGTTGGTAGCGGTGAACGCATTCGTCAGGTTGCGTCAATTATTGCTACTACTTTTAATGATCGCAATGCGCATTTTCCGGTAGTTATTGTCTCGGCGATGTCAGGGATTACGGATCAGTTACTCCGCATCGCACGGAATGCTTGCGCTGGTGATCTTGCGGCATGTGAGCAGGAACTGGCTGTGTTGCGGCAGCGACATCGAACGGCAGCGCAAGAAGTCACACAGGATGGAGTGCGACAGCAACAACTGATTGTTGATATTGAGCAGGCTGTTGAAGATCTGACGGTTGATGTGAAGACACTCTGGTCTGCGGCGGTAAATGGTGAGGCTGTGCATCTGCGCACGGCTGCGGTTGCGTCCTGGGGTGAGCGCCTATCGGTGCTACTGGTAGCGGCGGCAGTATGTGAACTTGGGGTAGAGGCGGCTCCCGTATGTAAAGAAGTGATTATTACCAGTCATCCAGATCATGATCCCACGCAGCCATTTGGTGTTGTCGTTGGCGCTGAACCGCTGGTTGCTGAGACGCGTGAGAATGCGCAGGCAGTTATTTACCCACTGGTGGAACAGGAGGTTGTGCCAATCGCAGCCGGATTTATGGGGCGTACGATTACAGGTTTTGTAACAACACTTGGTCGTAATGGCTCTGATTATTCTGCTACCGTGATTGGCGCGGCCCTTGATTGTGCGGAGGTTTCTATTTATACCGACGTCGATGGTGTATTATCCGCCGATCCGCGTCTGGTGCCCAACGCACGATTGTTATCACGTTTATCCTATGCTGAGGCTGCTCGTCTTTCCTGGTTTGGAGCCAAAGTGCTTCACCCTCGTACTCTGATCCCGATCGCGCCTCGCAATATTCCGGTACGTGTACGGAACACCTTTCGACCTCACATTCGCGGCACGATTATTGGTCCAGAGGGACGTACATCCAGCGGGGCTGGTGCCATTTCTATTCGTCATCAGTTGGCCTTAATTACGGTGGAAAGTACGGATCTTTTCGGAGCGCCGCAGACCGCGGGGCAGGTATTCGCGCTGGCGGCCCATGCGGGTGCGGCTCCCGTCGCGATTTGTTCTTCTTCTGGTCATCATCTTTCTTTTGTCGTTGAGGAACAGGCAGCAGATTCTGTGGTTGCATTGCTTTCTCACGATTTAGATGAAGCTATCTGGTCAGTGCGCTGTCGACCGGGGTTAGCGGCCTGTGCCTGTATTGGCTCTGGTTTTACTGTCGATCCGATGAGTGCGGCACGCGCAATTGGTGCATTAGCGAGTGAGCGTATCCCGGTTGTGACGCAGGGGGTATCAGAGCAGGGTGTGGTCCTGATTGTTGAGGATAGGAGTAGTGACCTTGCCTTACGTTGTCTCCATCGCGATTTGATCGCGCCAGTTATTCCTATGTTGCGTCAGAGTGTCTCCCATAAGGAAAAGAGACGCCATCAGGCGTAATAGCCTGAATGGGAGGAATGATTGGAAGTGGCAGAGCAGAGTGTAGTGTTTCCTGGTAGGCATGAAGAGGAAGAATAGCGCATGGTTACATCTCTACAAACGAAAATTCCGGTTGCCGTACTTGGCGCGACCGGAATGGTTGGTCAACGTTTTATCGAATTGTTGCATAATCATCCCTGGTTTGAGCTTGTCGCGTTGGCGGCCTCTGAGAAACATCTGGGGCGTCCGTACGCGGAAGTGACGGCCTGGCGTCTACCAGAGAGTGAGATGCCAGCGAAGGTTGCCACTATGCCTGTGGTAGCCTGTTATCCTGACGAACTGCCAGATGTACGCGTCGTTTTTTCCGCGCTTCCTGGTGAGATTGCGGGCGATATTGAACAGGCTTTTGCGCAGGCTGGTATGGCGGTATTTAGCAACGCGAAAAATTATCGTATGGAAGATGATGTACCGTTGTTGATTCCTGAAGTCAATGCCAATCATATCACCGCTATCGCGCATCAGCAGCGTCAGCGTGGTTGGTCTGGTTTCATTGTCACGAATGCGAATTGTTCCGCGACTCCATTGGTGATGGCGTTAAAGCCGTTGCAGAAAGCATTTGGTATTCGTAAAGTACTGATTACAACCATGCAGGCGATTTCTGGTGCGGGTTATCCTGGTCTACCTTCCTACGATATTCTGGATAATGTGGTTCCATATATTGGTGGGGAAGAGGAGAAGCTTGAGCGTGAGACACAGAAGATGTTAGGCGAGTGGGGTGAAGGTCAGGGATTTGTGCATGCGCCGATAGTGGTCAGTGCGCATTGTAATCGCGTAGCAACGCGTGAGGGACATCTGGAATGTGCTTCGGTTGAACTGGAAAAGGATGCAAGCCCTGAAGATATTATTGCAGTCTGGGAAAACTATGTGCCAGAACCACAGCAATTCCATTTGCCTACCGCCCCAGAGAAAGCATTAATTTATCGCTACGAGCAAGATCGTCCACAGACCATTCGTGATCGTGATGCTGGTAAAGGGATGACAACAACGATTGGACGTTTGCGACCCTGCCCGATTCTGGGATATAAGTTTGTCACGCTGGCCCATAATACGATTCGTGGCGCGGCTGGTGGTTCTGTGCTCAACGCAGAATGGTGTGTCTATCAGGGTATTCTATCCTGATCCATAGCAGGATTTTATGGATCAGGATCAGGAAGATGAGAGAGAAACATCTCGCTTCTCTCTCGCAATTGTTTGTTCTGGCTCTATTTATTTTAAAGCTAGAATCAGGTTGGGGATGAGATACTGAGCATCAGGTGTACCCAATCCCGTCACCGGGTCCCAGCCCTTTACCGCTGGATATCCCTTTACTTCACCGTTGGTATTATTTCCCTGGGTTACATCGTGAAAATCCTGTTCGTAGCCTGGTGAATTGGCTAATGCGTACAGACCAGGGTTGATAAAGCCTAATGGATGACCAGCCATCTGGTTGGCGATTGCTGCCAGTGCCGCCCATACTGGCGCGGAGGCACTGGTTCCCCCTGCGAGCGTCCAGCTATTCCCCATCACCATTGCCAGCCCGGTTAGAGGATCAGCATCAGCCGCGACATCAGGTACACCACGACGATTGTGTAGTTCCGTCTGTACTGCCTGGGGCAGTGATTGTTGATAGTCGGGCGTTGCGTAGAACCTGCTAAATCCGCCACCGCTGGAAGGCCACGCTGACTCACTGACGGTATTCTTGTTCTGGTGAACTGATGTCCCGCCTACACTCGTCACCCAGGGACTATCCGCAATAAAATTCGTCGTAGGAACTGTCGCTAGTTTTGTGGCATTGATATCCGCGTAGTCGGTTGCTCCCTGATCGCCTGAAGAGGCAACATACGTAATATGGTCATTGACCGTCCCCTGTTGGAGCAACGTATTCCACTGTTGCATTTCCGCACGACCAGCACTGGTATTTAATGTAATTTCGGAAGCGCCCCAGCTATGTGAAATGATATTGCCTAATTTGTGATTAATCGCATATTGTTCAAGCTGCAAGAATTCAGGTAATCCAGTTGTGCCCTCTACTTCATCAACCGGACTTGCCAGAACAATGATCTTCGCTGCTGGAGCTAACGAATGAATAATCTGGACATCGAGCGTCGTTTCGGCAGCCCATCCAGCCTTGTCATGATGAGGGTCTGTTTCTGGAATATCGGTAAGGGGTGCTATGGTTTGCAGATTGATGGGTGGTAAGCCAAAGGTACGGTCGTAGAGATCCATATCCTTTTGTAATGTAGGGCTTCCATATGAAACGATATCAATGATGGTCTGTCCCTGACCAGTATAGCCTTTTTGGATCAGAGGAGTGAAGCCATAAATATCACGGAGTGCCTGTGGTGTGAGGCAGGTCGGGGGAAGTTTGAGTTTGGTTGGACAAGAGGTTGCAGTTGTGGATGTCGTTACTGGTGTAACCTTATTAGCAGTGGTTTTGATTGTATTTCCTGGTGTTGCGCTACAGGACGCGAACAATGGTAATACAATCAGAAGCAGCACAATAAGGCGTGGCAGACGTGTCATTCAATATACTCCTACTTAATACTGAGTTTCATAAATCAATATGGTGTCTATTTGTAATTCGTGATGGCATGTCTCAGGTATAACCTGAGTCAGAAGCACAAAAAGAAGATATATGTTCTTGTTGCATATGCTCCTGTTTCTGTTGTGCTTTTTCCTCTAACATTAGCTGAGACATATAAATTATATTATAGATGGTTTATGCGTCTCAACACCAGTCTGTATATCACAAAATGGACTCTAAACAGACCTGTGTGCTCCTGAAACACAGAATAATGCTACCTGTGACAGAGAAATTTTCGCACGGAAATGCAAAAATGGAGCAAGAAATATGTACCTCTCTATTCCCTATTCAGGCAAACATAAATAGATGAAGAGAAAAATAGTTGGGGTACCAGTATTTTTTATTTTGATAATATAAATGCATCTATCAACTATATTTATCGTTATAAAATATATAATAATGATAATGATGTATTTGTAGTAAAATAGTACTTCTAATAGAAATGTAATTTGGAGATTGAGAAATTTGCTGTAATATTTTAATTACAATAAATTTGTTGAGTGATAATGGTTGTAGTGTAATTATCTGGATTGAAGGTAGAACGTATGTTGTCTGTGGATCATCAGCGTAAGCATCAAGGATCCAAACTTTATACTGGCAAGTTAGATCTCCCGTCTTATGATTATCGCTCTCCAATGCAGACGCCAGACCAGATGCCAACGGAGTATGGTAATCAGCAACTACCGGCTGTACCGTCCGTTTCACATGTGCAGCAGCCTCCCCACCTTTTTTTGCCTGTCGTGAATGGGCAAATACTTGCTGGGACACCAGAGTTGCAAAGTACCATGTGGTTAGAGGCGTGTGATCAGCGGGCGCAGGCAAATATGGTTGTCACACCACCACTATCCATGCCATTGCCATATACAATAGAAGCGGAACAATACTGTCTTATTCCGCCAACGACGGGGGCGTTGCGAGGTCCAGTATTTATTCCAGCCTCCATGCAGAGTGATCGTGATCCTCCACTCGTGTTGCCCTCCAGGCGAAGGCGTATGATTGTTCATGGAGCGGTGAGTACACTCTCCATTTTTATTTTAATGAGCGCGTTGATGGCCGTGATCCCCTCTGGTATTGCCGGTGGACATCGGTATGACCAGAGTTTCTTTCAGCCGCTGGTCAGCATTGTGATGACGAAAAAGGCTCATACAACGCTTATCGCTGCGCAGGCTGCCACTGCTACAGCGGTAACCCAGGATGGATATGATCCTGGAGGTGGGCATACATATGCGGGCGTGCAAGCCGGGGAAACCAATCTGCATATTCCTCCAATGGATTGGGGGAGTTTGAACCGTTTTTTTTATGGGCAGTGTACGTACTGGGCAAATATGCGTTATCACATCATGACAGGACACTGGATACCGTGGCTAGGTAATGCGTACCAGTGGGCGTATCAGGCACCAGCATATGGGTGGGCGATCTCCAGTACGCCAAATCCTAATGGTCCTTCAATTGTTATTCTGGCTCCTTATGCACAAGGAGCGGGTGCATATGGGCATGTTGCGATTGTCGAAAAAGTGAATCGAGATGGTAGCGTGGTGACCAGTAACTGGAACTGGAATGGGCGCTGGGCGAGCGAATCCTGGGTGACATTTTATCCTGGTCGCGGCGTCACTTTTGTCTGGTATCCCGGCTAATTGTTCGCATCCCCCGTTTTACGATGATCTGGATTGTTAAATTTTGCTAGTATGCAGGTAGCTAAAAGAGAGAAGTATGCCAAAACGTACTTCTCTCTTTTGCTGATAAGTAGCACCGAAGAAGTGAGTAGTGCGTGTTTATTTCGTTTATTTGTGTATGTATTTCTATAAATACAGAGTGTCTTAATGTAATGAAAATCATTCATTTTTTACATGGTTTGATGTAATATGCTCTCTGCTGATGTATATAGAGACCTTTTTCTCGTATATGCAAGCGGAAAAGTTGGGACATTGAGTCCTTTTTTTGTTGCTATATCCTCCTCATTGTTTTCTGCGTACAAGAACAAGCAGATTTTCCTATAGTTTTCCCTGGAAAAGAAAAATAGCAGTACTGGTGTAGATAGCATCCTATGATGTAGGCACATAGTCCTAGATTAATATATTGAAATTGACTGTGTTGATGTACTTGGGTAAAGTCTTCTTTGAGAGTTGTGTCAACCTGGGGACGCAAAAAATATTTCTTAGTGTATTTTATTGGATAAGGGTAGTGTATGTTATTTAAGGATAGTCGTAAGCAGGCTGTTGTTGATCATCAGGAGTATGGAGCCAATCCTTTTTCCGACTCACAACCATTACGGGGTTCTGCGACCGCAGCGGAAACAGGGCAAAATGATTTTGGCTCAAATTATGTTTCATCTCCTTTAGAAGCCACGACCGCGGTACAAACAGGTCAACACGATACTTCATCCAGTGAGCAGACGTCTACCGCTGTGGCTACGATGGCAGAGGGCGTGCCTCAGGCGGCACAACGAGAGGCTGTTATTATCCCATCTACGGGGGTGAAAAGTGCTGGTACGATGCGTCCGCCGAAGGGAAGACGAGTGGTGATTCATGCCGCCTCTGCTATTGCTCTGGTACTGGTAGTGCTAGGTGTTTTAACAGCGGTGGTTCCTGTGGATACACACGGTCAATCGGGACCGTTTGGTCTGTTTAAGCCAAGCACAAAAATGTCCGTGACTCAGCAGCAAAAGACCGCACTTATTACTTCACAAATTGCAACTGCAACAGCTGTGACGCAAGATGGTTATGATGCCGGTAATCAATCATATGCATATGTGAATACAGCCATTACTCCAGCGCCAACTCAAGCGCCTGTGACACCAAGTACATCGGTCAGCGGTGATCCTGTCAATGCTGCCGCTGATGGCACGTTTACTGATAATTTTACGGCAGGTCAATGTACGTATTGGGCTGATGAGCGTGAGTATGCATTGACTGGCTATGCGGTACCATGGAGTGGGAATGCCGATGAATGGCCATACAATGCTCCTTCTTATGGTTGGGAAGTTTCTCAGACTCCTATTCTCCACTCTATTATCGCTCTGGAACCTGGTGTACAGGGAGCAGGTTCGTATGGACACGTTGCCATTGTTGAGAGTATTAACTCTGATGGCAGTCTCACTACCAGCAATTGGAACTGGAATGGTAGTTGGGGTGAAACAACCTATGTGACTTTCTATCCTGGCTCAGGTGTTTACTTCATCTATCCCTAAAAAGCTCAGTTATTTTCTGCAATGGATAGGTTATACTTTTCATCGGGTGCATGTTGACCAGACTCTTTAACAGGCATTCTTGCTTCAATACTAAACATTGAAGTAGGAATGCTTTTTTTATGGAACTTGTCGAGAGAAATGAGAAGCATACCCAATGTGTGCGAAGCAACGCAAGTACGGCCTTGCGTTGCTTGCTTTGAGTCCTACATTTTCATTGCCTTTATTGAATAAGAGGGGAAAATGTAGATATTGTGTTTTATTAGAGTGTATAAATGTATTTTATTAGTCATATCGTACTATTGAAATTTAAAATATTTGACCTGTCTGGAGGGTTTCTGTACATTTTGAGTATTGGAAAAGAAATAGCATAAGAAATTTGTGAATGAAGGTAGTATGTATGGCATTGAAGGAACGTCAGCAGCGGTTGGTTGGGTTGGCGGAAGAGAAGGGACATCCAATAACGCCACTTCCAGATGCTACCAATCATCCCGACAAGAATGTATCTGCCGAAGCGTCTCAGCAACATATAGGACGGCGTATTGTTGTCCACATCGCCGTGGTTCTGCTCCTCATTGGTATTATTCTGGGGACGCTCGTGTTCGCGTTACCGGCTGGTTCGCGAGGTGGTGGAGATTATTTGCAGTCAAATATCCATGTGTTTGCTGTTCATAAGCGCAAAATGCTTTTGATTGCAGCACAAGCTGCCACTGCTACAGCGGTAACAGTGGATGGGTATGAATATAATGGTGCGGGAGGACTGTATCATTTTGCTGGTGTCAACTATGATGCTCCCAGCGGACTCGTGCCGGATATCAATTTTGTCAATCCGTTTACAATGGGGCAATGCACGTATTGGGCCGATTATCGCTATCATCAATTGACTGGCTATGCGGTTACCTGGAGTGGTAATGCGGATGCGTGGGCTTATGGCGCGGCGAATACTGCTGGTTGGAATGTTTCTTCTCAGCCACATCTGCATGCTATTATTGTGTTACAGGCAGGTGTTCAGGGAGCCAGTGGTGTTGGACACGTTGCAGTGGTTGAACGTATCAACCCTGATGGCAGCGTGGTAACCAGCAATTGGAATGTACGCGGCTGGAAAGTTTTATCTTATGAAACCTATCGTCCTGGTCCAGGTGTAAGTTTTATCTGGCATGCCTGACCTATTCCTGTCTGGCAGAAACTCGGCTTAGCAGTATCGGCGCGATGGTTGATAGATCAAGATATATTGATAGATTTTTATGTAATGAAGCCCCACCGTTCTAAGAGTTGTGTATAGTATTCAATCATTGTCTGATGTCTGAGTTGTTCATGAGGAGGACAGCGGCGCAATTGTTTTTGATGATAGCGTAACAGTCCTTGAGCGCTTGCTGTTGAGCGAGGTGATACACGGATGCGTTTCACCTGCTCCATTCGAATTGGTTGCCATTCTGCCTGATTACGCCAGTTAATATAGGGGCAGTTGCGGCAACGGCAACCACAGCAAAATCCTCGTCGTGTCAAAAATGTTCGTGTCGCAATAAAAAGTCCGTCAGTAGTTATTTCCCAATCTTGCTCTTCCGGTTCTTCTTGCCGTGAGTACATTGATACCCCTTCCACATTTCAGCTAAAGATCTCTTCCGGGCATATTGTACGAGAAATTTCTGGCTAAAAACAAGAGAGATATGATACATCTCGATTGATCTATGCATGGTTATTATGATGGATATGCTCTGATCGTTGTTCAGATCATCGGCAGTCGTTCGATTGATTGATCCCCTGCTCCTGTATGTGTGCGCTGTTGTAAGAGGCGTTGCATCGCATTGCCGATACGTTGAATGCCTGTTTGAATATGTTTTTCTTCCGGGGAGGCAAAGCTGAGACGAATGGTGTGATGTCCACCTCCATCAACATGGAAGGGTTCACCAGTTACGAATGTTACCTGTTCTTGTATTGCTTCACGTAAGAGTGTATGGGCACGCATATCTCCTGGTAGACGACACCAGAGATGCATGCCACCGGATGGATGATTGACACGGACACCAGCGGGCCAATAGTCCGCAATGGCCTGTTGCATAAGGTCACGTTTGCGCTGATATGTCTCGCGGATAGTCGCGAGATGTGGTTCAAGCAAATCTCGTTGATAGAGTTCGTTGATGAGCCATTGTCCAATTGCGTTGGTGTTTAAATCGAAGATCTGCTTGTGGCGTGTCAGCAGGTCGATAACTGGTTCCGGGGCAACCAACCAGGCGACACGTAGTCCGGGTGCAAGAATTTTAGAATAGGTACTGAGATAGAGCACATCATTCTGCGTGTCCAATGCTTTGAGTGGTTGTGGCATGTTCCCCTCAAAGTAAATTTCGCTATATGGATCGTCTTCCAGAATGGGGATATTATAGCGCCGGGCCAGTTGTAAGAGACGGCGTTTGCGGTTTGCTGACATGACAATACCAGTAGGATTTTGAAAGGTCGGTAGCGTATAGATGAAGCGTGGTTGACGGCGGTTCAAAATGGCTTCGAGGATGTCTACACGTATACCCTCATTATCGGTGGGAATACCGATAATCTTTGCGCCTAAAGCGCGGAAAGTTTGAATTGCACCTTGATATGTTGGTACCTCGACCACAACCTCATCACCAGGATTTAAGAGAAAACGACCAATAAGGCCTAATCCCTGTGTCGAGCCTGAGAGGATCAGGATGTTTTGGATATTGGCTGTGACGCCTCGCTGACGCATGTAGCGGCTAATATGGCGACGAAGGCTTTGCATCCCTTCAACAGGACAGTAGCCAAGCGCATGACGGTGCGCTTCGACGGGACTGGTATTGATAATAGATTGCAGTAATGCGCCGGGCAACAGTTCCGGGTCAGGTGTTCCCTGTGCCAGTGAAATGACTCCTGGTCGCTCGCTTAATGAAGCGATTTCATTGAGTACACGTTCCTCTGGACCAAGAATAGTTTCTTCTCCCGCAGTCAGACCAACCAGCCAGGAAGGAACGTCCTGATCAATATATTGGTCGTGCTGGATGCGGTCATTGCGTTTTACCAGCGTCCCGCGGCCAACATGACCTTCAATTAAACCGTCTGCGGAGAGGTCATTATAGGCATTCATAATTGTTGTGCGATTGACCCCTAATTCTTGAGCCAGTGTACGTTCGGCTGGCAGGCGGGTGCCCTCAGCGAGTTCGCCTGTGAGAATAGCCTCACGCAGACGTTGGCTGATCTGGCGATAGAGTGGAACACCCCTGGCGCGATTCAACTGAATGAGTGATCGCAGCGAAGGGGTGACAGGTAGTAGTGGTTGATGATTGGGCTGATGTAGTTGCATGTCCCCTCCTCCTCAATGAAACTCCTTGGAGGTAGTGTAACGAGTCTTATTGAGGAAAGTCAATGCTCATTGGCTGCTTAAGACACCAGCCAATTGGTTCCATCGTGGAGAGGCAAGGTAGGTGGGCGATGCAATTCAATGTATTATATCCAGGGGGCCGGAGGTATGTTACACTAAACCGCATCACACATTAGTGAGACGAATAAAGTAATACTTTAATGAAAATAGGTTGTTTACAGGTACGAGATATGCTAGCTATACTATCCCATAGTGTAGAGTTGAGATGGAAGAAGCTATAGAGAAACAACCTATTTTTTATAGAGTTTTGAGTTGATATTAATGGAAAATCTACAAGAACAGATTGATCAGATATGTAATGATCGTGAGCATGGATCACGTTGGCTGGTGAAAGCAGCCGTGACCCTTTTACGGGATCTGGCGAAAGAACCGGGAGCTTCAGAGGAAGAGCAATTGTGTCTACTCTTTCGCAGCGCCTATCACATCGCGCAAGCTCGTCCAGCAATGGCAGCACTTGCCAGCGCAATGGGGAATGTCATGAGCGTCTATGAAGATGGCATTCAGGCTATCGCCGGGCAGGCACAAACGTTGCTGGACGAGTATGAAACCGCGACAACGCGTATCGCGGAGCATGCACAAACCTATCTGCGAGGCCGTCTGCTCACGTGTAGTGTTTCAGGAACGATAGTTGATGCATTTGTTGTCAACCGTGAGCGGATAGAGCATGTAACGCTCTTAGAGGGACGTCCACGGTATGAAGGTCGTGAGATGGCACGGCTTTTGCGCCAGCAGGGTATTGCTGTAACAGTGATTACCGATGCGCAGGCTGATATTTTCTTGCCGTTATGTGACGTTGTGGTTGTTGGTGCTGATAGCGTCCTTGTCAATGGAGATGTGCTGAATAAGGCTGGTACGGCTTTGCTGGCCTGGGCGGCACATGGACGGAATATCCCGCTGTATGTTCTGTGTGAGACATTAAAGATTTCGCCTCATCGCTGGCATGAACATGATGGCACCCGCATAAAAGAGAATCTGGCTTTGCTCGAAGAGAAGGAGCCAGAAGAAGTCTGGGAGCAGGCTCCGGCTGATATTGAAGTGCGAAATTTCTATTTTGATCGTACCCCTTATCGACTGCTGCAAAGTGTGATTACTGAGCAAGGGATTATGGATCGACGTGCGATTCGCGAAATAGCAGTAAAGACACGTGTCAACGAACGGTTACTGGCAAAGATGCAGAGAAAAGGATAAATAACTATTCATGTTTTGTGCTTGTGTTGTATGTATGACGCAAGCACAAAAAGAAACAAGCTGATACCCACTTATCCTATATATTTGGTAATTAGGGGGAATAGCAGTATCCTGACAACGTAGAGGCTCTTATTTTGATTGAAGGTGGGCATGTAAATGGATGGAAGGAGCGTGAGTCAAAATGAAGCATCTGCGACAACATCAGTTAGATGATGGAAAGCAGCCCGAATTACGAGGTTTAGATGATGAGGCTGAACAAAAAAAAGATGACGAAGTCGCACCTGGGATTCCTATTGTGAGGAGTAACACTCCTCGGCCTCTCTCTTTTGATGCGATGATTTCTACTGGCGGCCAAATGTCTCATCTTCAGGCAGGAGATTCTGCCCCACTACCTTCGTTTCCCGCAAAAGCACCCTCGGCTCCTCCGTTACCAGAGGAGTTGGATGAGCCTGATAATGGCGAAGACCTCCCGTTTTCTAGCCCGGTTCCCCTGGCAGGTGGGGGACGATCAGCTGGAGAGCAGCAGGATCTGGTCTGGTTATTTGAATATGGCCTTGAAATGGATGCTGCCATTCTCAACGCCCCAGAACGACTGGATGGAGTTGCTATTCAGTATGGTCCGGCTGTACTCAAAGGCTATAGAATTGTATTTGGAGCACAACGTATTCATGGGAACTCTGGTCCTACAGTGATTGCGATTATGCCCAGTTCGGACCCTGAGGCGGAAGTATGGGGTGTCTTATACCGTGTTCCTGCGCGTATGGCGGATCAGCAGCATGAGCCGTCGTTGCTCGATGCCATTCATGCGGCAATCGCACCACAAAAGTTTTTCAAGGGAGTACAGGTAGTGGTACATGAAACCTATCAAAATCGGGAAATCACCAGTATTGCGTATGTAGCGACTGAGGTAGCACGCCAGCAACTGCAACTGGTTTCGGTGGAACAATGGGAGGGAGATCAGGGTTTTACACAGCGGTTGGCTTCATTGGCACGGAAACAGAAATTGCCTGATTATTATGTTGAACAATATGAAGCCGGTTCGCTACCAGTCTCAATGGAGCAGCCCGCATCGTTACCCATGACGAATCCTGATCTATCTGATTTGAGTCGTGGTCAGATGGTACAGACGCTTCCACCGCCATCACAACTGGGTCAGATAGAGCAGGATGAGCATAACACAGAGCCATTGCCTGCTGTGCATAATCGTCTGGTTCCTGTCGCTGATCTTGTACCCAGGTCCGTTGTACCACCGCCTTTGCAGCGCACTAATCGCTGGCTCATCGCGTTTTCGTTATACCTTGTGTCGTTATTATTGGTTGCGTTTGTGTTTGCTATTTTGCAGGGATTGGGATTTGGGAACAACTTGTTAACAGATCAGTTTATGCCACTGGGGGTACCCTGGTTAGTGATGATGTACGGATTGTTGGGTGGATGTATTAGCAGTATCGTTACACTGGGGCGTTTCCGTGCTGATAGTCCTCCCGCTTTTATCATTATCACATGGTTTACACGTCCTTTTATTGGCGCGGTACTGGCTGTCATGAGTTATTTACTCTTAACAAGTGGAATTTTTTCCTTTGGGGTCGCGGTTGAACACCGGATGGCTTTCTTTTTACTGGCAGGCGTACTGGCAGGTCTGGGAGAAGGAGGCATATTCTTTAAGCGTGGATAGCTTTCTTTCCCGGTTCCGGTTGGTTTTGGAACTGTATTCAGGCACATGTAATGATTTTGTATGTGTCTGGAGCGCATAGTAAATTCATCGATTTGATGATTGGTGCGAGAGGCTGATATTGACAGTCAGCCTCTTGTGTTAGTACTAAGCCACACGTGTGCCTGCAGAAATAGCGTTAAATAGTGTTTTGTGGAAAGATGGCACGTACCAATCGTTCAGGGTCATGACGAGCGAGCGTATCATCTTTGAGGTTTAAGGGTTCAAGGACCAGATTCGGAACGAGTTTTTTCAGGCGCTCCTCATCAACCACGACAGGATGGCTTTGTTGTTCGGCATAGGCTTTTACCACCTCTGGCAAAAATGGTCCATTATTTACCAGCACACGGTCAACACGTGTACCAAGGTAATGGTGGATCGCATTGACAAAGTCTGATGCCAGATAGCCATCAGTTTCACCATGTTTGGTCATGAGATTGCAGATATACACTTTCTCGGCATCTGATTCGCGTAGCGTGCGTGCGATTTCAGGAACGAGCAGGTTGGGCAGTAAACTGGTGTAGAGATCGCCGGGACCAATAATAATCGTATCCGCACGGCGGATCGCCCTTACTGCTGCCTGATTGGGGGAAATCATCTCTGGTATCAGGCGCAATTGTTGAATAGGTGATAGTTCACCAGGATCTTTTGCCCCACGTGTATCAATATCAGTTTCACCACAAACACTTGTGCCATCAGCCAGATCAGCGCAAATAGTTGTTTGCTCTAGCGTTACCGGGACTACATTTCCTGCGGTATCAAGGAGTTCCTGTGCATCTTCGATAGCCAGTAGAAGATCGCCATTATTGATGTCCTGTAAACCTTTGAGGATCAAGTTTCCCAGGCTATGTCCACCAACTCCACCTAACGCGGTCCCATTCGACATTTCTTCTGTCTCTTCGAAGCGATGCATGAAGACCTCGCGCCACAAAGCTCCATTGCGAGCTAATGCAACTAACGATTGACGTAGGTCACCTAGCGGTAGCTGGCGACGAAACTCGTCCATAAGCCGGCGTGAACTACCTCCACTGTCAGACATAGTGACAACGGCACTAATACTGAATGGATATTTTTTTAGGTGAGAAAGGAGTGAAAATGTTCCTGATCCTCCGCCGATAGTTACAACACGGCGTCCTGCAAACTCATCTCCTGTGCGGTAATTTCTCTGCACGAGATGTCTCCTTCGGCCAATTTCAGGTTCGGTCACAATATATTCCCCGTATACTTTGTTGTTACGATAGAGTGTTAATACGATGCTGTTTGTGGATAGACAAACCCCTGTACCCCTTCTCTCTGAACACAAAAACTGTTGTCGCAAGATTGATACCCCTGGCACCACAACGGGTTTGTTACCCGCAGACAGTCTACCACGGTCGTATTGCCCACGCAAGAAAAGGGCTTTTCGCATGACAGGCGGCTGCACGCCAGATGTTTCAATTTTTACATATCTTCGCAGATAGGTGGCACGCCTCAAGCGGTGGTCGTTCTTCTTTTTTTCAATGGAGACTGCTATCTTATTAATTGTCTTCGGCATGATATTACTTTTGGCTAGATTGATTGCGTTTGATTTTGATGCTGTTCCAATTATCATAAGATAGAATCTATTACTACAAGTACAAGCTCTTCATTTTCTTCAAGTGGTACGGAGCTTTTTCGTTGTAATAAGTCCTGTCTTCTTGTGTAAAGCACGAAATTACGCTATAATTGCTGTAACGGGAATCTCCTTATCACTATGTGGGCGCGGTGGTAGGGATCATAGATATCCCGTTCAATTTTTTATAGAAAATCCTCTTCTCATCTGCAAGATCACTCTACTATAAAAGTGTCTCTATGTCTTCAGAATGTTATAAGAACTAAACTTCTTTATTGTTGTCTTCGTGCGTATTGGCGATCCGGAAAAAGTGTAATTTGATTTGATAAAAATGTTTTTGAGGGTCTTTATGCTAGATTAGCTTTAATATTGGTATGAGTGATTATATTTTAATTTAAAGTGATATGTATCTTCCCAGAAGTAGATGTGGTATAATTGCACATGTTTTGATAGGTTTGATAGGGAGGAATGCGCTTGTCAGGAACCCTATTCTCTTTCAGAGGATGGGCTTGTGAACGGTTCAGCACTTTAGTTGATGCAATTACAAGCTGCTACCTGACCAGACTCAGCCAGAGCTATTTCGGTAGCTATCGGGCTACGATAGTAGGAAGTGTTCACGTTCCGATCTTTGGGTGTGTCGTTGCCACCCTGAAGCTCTAGAACTTCTGAGTTAAACAGCGCGTATTGGGGTTATGCCAGTGCTTAGAAGATAGTACCGACTACTATCTTTGTCGAGGCCCATATAACCCGTGCAAGCGGTGGGGTTTGGAGCGTTCCCACCAAAAACGCCCCCCTCTGGGGCCTTTCTTTTCTTCCATCTCCTTACTGGAGATGGGCATCCAGAAAGGATTTTTTTGTGGTACAGGATGAGGATGTGGATAGCAAGAAGATACTCTATCGCGCTAGGCTTTTAGTGGAAGAGGAAAGATATGATGTAGCTTTGCAGGAACTTGAAGCTACTGAGTTGGAAGGTGAAAAGCAGCGGCAGGATGTTGCGTATCTACGCGGGTGGTGTTATACACAGCGCAACCAGTGGGAGGATGCATTCCTGGTTCTTTTCCCGCTGCTTCAGCATACAGATGTTGAGCAGTTGGGTGCTTCAACTTCTCAGGAGCGAGAGCATCAGGCGCTGGCATATTTGCTTTTGGGGTTGGTGGCTGTAAATCTTGCTCATTACGAAGATGCTTCACATCATCTCACATTTTGTTTGAAGGTATTGCACGATAGACGTGTTCATTTGCCTGTTGTGCGTATTCGTGCTCGTTATTCTCTGGCCCTGACGTGTGTGATGCGGGGCTTATATGCTACAGCGGTTCAGCAATATGATGAAGCCTTGCGCCAATGTCGCTATTATCATATAGAGAATGAGATTCCTCATATATATTATGGTTTGTGTGATGTATACCAGTGTAAAGGGGAATATGTGCAGGCATATGAGGCTGGATGTATGGCATTAGCATTGTATGATGCCGCTGATGATCAATACATGCTGGCACGCATGCATAATATGCTGGGTCATGTTTGTTTTCGGCAAGAGAACTATCCTGTGGCGGCTGAGCATTATACGCGTTCTCTGGAGATGGCGGTTCGACTCAATGGTCCCACTATGGAGATGTTGAATTGTGCTGCTCTGGCTGAATTAAGTCTGGCTGAGGAGCGTCTGGTGGAGGCGAGGAAGTATTGTCAACTAGCCTTGCGGGCGATGGCGCAAACGCCGGATGTGCATATGAGAGGGCGTGTTTACCATGTGATAGGTAAGGTTGCATATGTTGATGCATGTCGTGCTGATGAGGCAAGCAGGCAGGAGCAGTTTTCTGCCTGTGTGCAATGGTATGAGAAGGCGCAGGCATGTCTGGGGGAGACACAAGCCTATATGGATACGGCAGAGGTCTATCATGAATGGGCGAATGTACTAGAGTCAATGGGACATATTGCCGAGGCGATTGAGTGCTGGCGTAAAGGCTATGAGCTTTTGCATAAGGCAAAAGAATAGGTTGCCTTGCCATACGCATAGTGTTTGTTGGACGGATGGCTACGAGTTGTCCTGTTGTTGGTGAAGACAACTCGTAGTAGAAAATAACCTGTCAGGTGCGGTTGCCATAGATTATGTTACGCAGTTCCAAAGGTCAGGCCGAGTTCTTTTAACCATTTGCGATAGGCGATGGCGGTGCGGTCTGAACGTAGATGTATTTCAGCCTGTAGATCCAGTGGTAGCAGTTCCGGGCGTTGTGATTCAACAACAGGGATGTCCTGGCTGGTAATAATATCTTGAAAGTTGCGGATTTCTTCGTCTGCCAGATTCCCATAATCCATCGCGACGTACGACCAGGCGATAGAGGTGTTCATTGTGACAGGGCAAATTGTGAAAAACATGGCGAAACGTGGACCTGATGAAGATTTGACAAAACTGGCAGTCAGGGGGCGTTGCACCTGATAGGTATAGGATACGCTGGCACCTTTCCCCGTGCCGTCTGGATCGGGTTGCCAGACGCTGATATCTCTGGCAATGATGCCGTCATCGCTGGTTTCTACGTCATAGTCGTTGATGTCGGCATGTGCTGGATCACCCAGATAAGATTGATGCACGAACGGAAAATGGGCCACATCTAAAAAATTTTCGATGGCGCGAGGTGCGCTGGCATTATAGTGATATGGACCGCAGCATACCTTACGAAAGGCCGGATCATCCCATTGGGCAAACGCCGGGATATCGTGTGCTGGTTCGCCGAGACATACCCAGATCAAGCCATACTTCTGCTGGGCTTTATATACAGTGGCATGCGCTTTCTCTGATGGTTTTTGGTTCGGGTGGGCTGGATATTTGATGCATTGTCCATCGTCATCGTAGACCCAGCCATGATAGGGGCAGGTCAATGTATTCTGCTGAATTTTGCCAAGTGAGAGTCTGGTTCCGCGATGAGCGCAGAGATCACGCCATGCGCAAATTTTATCCCCTACACGCCATAATACGACCTCTTCATCCAGCAGTCGGACACCTGTAGGCGCGTTCTCAGCGATGTCAGTTGACTGTGCGACGGCCAGCCAATCGTTGCATAGTATCTGATCTTTGAGCATGCTATATCCTTTCTTTGGGCTGTTGTTGTGGCGAAAAATGATTGCGACAATGCTATAGAGTCGTCACTCTTAGATGGTACTATAAACCTTCTTCCTACGGCTGGGAAGATTGTTCTAGTTTTTAATCTCAAGCACAAATTCCTGTGATAAGATGAATATCACATTCTTAGATATGCATGTTTTATACTTATGAACAATAAAGATTGTGAGTATTTATATGGTTCAGGTTGATCAACGGAAATTGGGAGCATCGGGTATTGCCGTTCCTGCGATGGGGATTGGGGCGTGGAGTTGGGGTGAGAAGGGAATGTGGGGTTACGGCAAAGAGTATGGTCGAGATGATATTGAGCGGGTTTATAATATTTGTGTAGAGGCTGGTTTAAACTTTTTTGATACTGCTGAAGTTTATGGGCAAGGCGAGTCAGAGCGCCTTCTTGGTCAGTGTTTTCGCGAAGATCAGCGTTCTATCATCATTGCCAGTAAATTTGCCCCTCTTCCCAATCGTTTTTCGCCCCACCGTTTGTTAGATGCATTGGATCGGACGTTAGAGCGACTTGGCGTGCCGCAGATAGATCTCTATCAGATTCACTGGCCGTATACTTTCTTGAGTGTGCATGGCCTGATGGATGCGTTGGCTGAAGCAGTACGCGAGGGCAAGGTTCGTGCTGTTGGGGTGAGTAACTATAGCGCGGATATGATGCGCAAAGCGTATGATCGTCTGGCTCGACATGATATACCACTGGCCTCGAATCAGGTTCACTATAGTCTATTGCATCGTAAGCCAGAGGCGAATGGTGTACTGGATGTTTGCCGTGAATTGAACATCGCCTTGATTGCTTATAGTCCTCTAGAACAAGGCTTATTGACAGGAAAGTTTCGCGCTGGTGATAAAATCGCGCAACTGCCATTTCAGCGACGGATGCAGAAGAATTTTCGTCCTGCACAGCAGCAACTATTAGAACCGCTCTTACAGGTGATGGACGAAGTAGCACAGGCTCATGAGAAGACACTGGGTCAGGTTGCACTGAGCTGGTTACTGGAAAAAGATGAGTGTATTATTCCCATCCCCGGTGCGAAGTCAGCTTCGCAAGCCCTTGAAAATGCAGGCGCTATTGGTTGGCACCTGACCCCTGATGAGCACAAATATATTGCACAGGCTGCTGAACCCTGGCTTTCTGCCTAGTTCCTGCCTGGAACTCAGTTCTGCATCTGCACTGTATGTTTTCCCTCTCTTCATGGGTTTACGTTTCAGGCTGTAAGCGCAGTAGGAGCCAGCCAAGCCAGAGCACCCAGAGCGCGAACAGGAGCGTGGCTAGCGTCGTGATGGTACTTTGTCCTGTGCCAGGAGCGCTAGCCACCGCTACCGCGCTTACACCAAGTAGTGCGCCAATGAAAAGGGCTGTATACCCAAAGGCTACCCATATGCCCGGCCAAAGATTTCTCCCTGTTCTGGTAATCATTGCTCCAAAGAAGAGGATGCCCACCCCAAGCAGACCAATACCCAGGGTATTGCTACCAACGCTCAGAAGACGAATCAACGATGTTGTATGCAGCGGATGGGCGAAGATCAGGTAGAGCGTGCTGACCGCTGTGGTGAGCAGATATATCGCCAGTCCAAGCATTGCTATCCAGACAGCGATTACAAGAAATCCTTTGCCGCGCCAGGCGTACGCTGGCAATGTGGCTTCATTCTCATCTTCTATTTTGTTCTCGCTTGCCTTCTTTTCGCTGGTATCATCTTCACCATCATTTGCTTTTTCTTCACGTTCTTGTTGTGCCATTATTTCCTGTGCCACAATGATACGATACAGCGAGAATGGCATACTAATCAGGAGTAAGAAAGAGAAGAAAAGTAATACACGGTAGAGCAAGAACGGTACGCTATGGATACTGATCCAGGTAAGATAGAATGACACCTGTCTGCCATCTGATGCGTTTGAAATGGTAGAGAAGCCAAGCGGATTGAGAATAAATATCTGGTACAGTGGTACCGCAAGCAGGAGAAGGAGCGCACTTAGCAGATAGTATGCTCCATTTGTGCGCAATCTTTCTAATAAACTACGTTTCATCATCATGCTGCCTTTAACAATAGTAAAAATATGGGATATCTGTATATAAAAGTATCACAGACTTGCACATTTCTTGCAAGCCCATGTTCTATAAAATGTACATTTTTGAGGAAATGTGAAGGTTGGTAGGTGTTCTTCTTCTGTCATCCAGAAGAGATGATGACTGGAATTGCATAGTGTTGACTACAACGCGTTAAAATAGAGTGTCTATAGATCTGTAGTGTTGAAAGGAATGATTAAAGATGCCGAGAGATTTAGCATTAGGAAACGGGCACTTATTAGTTAATTTCGATAAAAATTATAATTTACGCGATATCTATTGGCCTCATGTCGGACAATCCATCCATACAGATGGAGATATTTCTCATACAGGTGTCTGGGTTGATGGTCAATTTGCCTGGGTTGACGCGCCTGAGTGGCAGCGAGAGATGATGTATGAGAAAGAGACACTGGTTACCCGTGTAACCATGACGAATGAACGGCTCCAATTGCAATTGATTTTCAGTGACGCGGTTGATTATGCCCATCCATTGTTCCTGCGTCATGTGCATATTATCAATCAGGCTCAGAAGGCTCGTGAAGTGCGTCTCTTCTTCCATTATGATTGGCATATTGGCAATGATAGCGATGGCAATACCGTCTTTTATTATCCAGGTTTACAGTCGTTAGTTGCGTATCGAGGGCAATCCTATTTCCTGATGAATGGGCAGGCTTCCTGTGAAAACCAGACATGGAATGGCATCAGTAGCTGGGCGATTGGGATCAAGGAATTTAATGGCGCAGAGGGCACCTGGCGTGATGCTGAGGATGGCGAATTGAGCCGTAATCCGATTGCTCAGGGTTCGGTTGATGGCACCTTCTCTCTTGTTGTTGAGAGTGTGCCCGCGCAGGGGAGTGGAGATGTGGTCCATTGGCTCGCGGTTGGTTCTAGCTTGCGTGATGTGATGGCACTGAATACATTGGTCATTGAACGTAGTCCACACTCCTTCCTGATGCGTACACGCCATTACTGGCAGGCCTGGGTGAATATGGAGAAGCAGGATTTTTGTGATCTGCCTCCAGAACTGGTCGATTTGTATAAGCAGAGTTTGTTGATACTGCGTACGCAGATTGATCATGGCGGTGCGATTATGGCTGGAAACGATGCTGATACACTCTACTATTCACGTGATACATACTCGTACATGTGGCCCCGTGATGGTTCACTGGTCGCGAATGCATTGAGTCATTCGGGGTACGCGGATGTGACGCGTAATTTCTATGATTTTTGTAGTGCTGTCATTAATCCTGGCGGGTACCTTCTCCATAAGTACAATCCTGATCGTTCATGGGGTAGTAGCTGGCATCCGTGGGTTAATCAGGAGGGGCTACCACAGTTGCCTATTCAGGAGGATGAGACTGCGCTGGTTATCTATAGTCTCTGGCAGCATTATACTCGTTTCCATGATATTGAATTTGTTGCTCCTCATTTTCAATCGCTGATTATGCCCGGTGCGAACTTTTTGGCGAGTTATCGTGATACCACGACCAATTTGCCAAATGCCTCATATGATCTGTGGGAGGAACGGCGTGGTATTCTCACCTACACAACGGCCACTGTCTATGCTGGCTTAGATGCGGCAGCCCATTTCGCCCTGCTCTTTGGTGAGGATGAACTGGCGGACAAGTATCGTCAGGCGGCTGATGAGATTAAAGAAGCCGCGTTGCATTATCTCTGGGATGAGGAGCGAGGGCATTTTCTGCGCATGATTGTCGTGGATGATGATGGAAATATTCATAAAGATCCTACACTTGATAGCAGTGTCTGTGGTATCTTCCAGTTTGGCATGTTATCAGTAGATGATGAGCATGTCGAACGGACAATGCAGAAGTTAGAAGAGACATTATGGGTGAAGACTGAAGTTGGTGGTATGCCTCGTTATGAGAATGACACCTACTATCAGGTCACTCAGGATACAGATGAAGCGCAAGGAAATCCCTGGTTTATCTGTACCCTCTGGCTGGCGCAGTATCGTATTGCCCATGCTAAAACGCTTGACGAACTGCATCAGGCACTGGATTTATTACAATGGGTGCGTGAGCATTCGCTGGCAAGCGGTACGATGGCTGAGCAAGTGCATCCTTTTACCAGTGAGCCTCTCAGTGTCTCTCCATTGACCTGGAGCCATGCTGAGTATGTATTGACCGTCCGCTGGTATCTGGGACGGTATCATAAGGTTCTGGCGTAGTTTCAGGGCCATAATGGCGTATGCTTGTATAAGCAAGATGAAAGAGCAATTGCTTTTCTGTTCCGACTGTAGGAAGATCAGTCAGGAAGAGCGAAGCATTGCTCTTTCTTATGCTCAGGAATTGCAACTGGTTATGAAGTTTCTTCGTATATTTATGGAGTACTTTCAGTTATATTCTGGTTATATGCTTGTCCCATTTGATAAGAAGAACTGCATGGATTTCCATGCTTTACTGTTATTATCCGCGTTCGGTGGAATTATTCGGTTGAGGAGTGTTGGATGCCGCGTTGGTTATATTTTTTGCTCGTTTTTTCGGTGCTTGCTGTTGTACTTTCCTTTTTTTATGTGCCGCCAATGCTGCTTTTCATTGTCGCAGCTTTAGGGATTATACCGCTGGCATCGTTAATCGGGCAGGCAGTTGAAGGAGTAGCCGAGCATACTGGTGAGCGTATTGGGGGATTACTCTTTGCGACATTTGGCAATGCCACAGAATTAATTATTGGCATTCTGGCATTGATGCGAGGTCTGGTAGGCGTGGTAAGTGCCTCCATCATTGGATCGGTGTTGGGTAATTTGTTGCTGGTCCTGGGTGTTTCACTGACAGTTGGTGGTATTCGTCATGGGCGTTTACGTTTTGAGACACGTCCTGCCAGCCAATATGCTTCCTTGCTGGCTCTTTCGATAGGTGGTTTGCTGCTACCAACGATTGCAGAATTGTTCGCGACACGAGAACATCAAGCACATGTCGTTGAGAATGGTATTGTGCTCTCTGATTTTATTGCAGTGCTACTGCTCATTGGTTATGTTGCCTCGATCTTATTCAGTGTTTTCCAGATTGGTGATAAAGTGAATGGAGAAGATACCGAGGTGGAGTTTGAGCCACTTATTGGTGCTCGTTCGCTCGCAGCTATTACACGTTTGATGGCATATCGTCGTCACGTATTACAAAATGTTGAAGCGGGTCGAAGTGGTTTATTGCACCAGATTGATGGGGCTGTTGATGCGATCGTTGCGCATGATTCAGGGCAAGAAGCACCTGATATGCACGCAGCGATCCACTCTGAAGCGGCGATCCAATCAGGGGCTGCGAAGGAAATGGTCTCCCAGTTACTCCCTGATGCCCACGCTACAGAGGCATCAGAGAAGAAAGAGCACCATCCCGCGCCATTATGGCGATCCCTGCTGATTTTACTTGTGGCTACCATTGGTGTAGGAATTATTTCCGAGATTCTGGTTGATTCGATTGAGCCAATGACAGAGATGTTGCATTGGAATCAGGCATTTGTTGGTCTGGTCTTTTTACCGTTGATCGGCGGGTTACCTGAATACATCAATACGATCTCGATGGCTCTGGATAAACGTATTGGTATGGTGCTATCCGCATCCGCAGGTTCGTCGATCCAGATTGCCTTGTTAATGGCACCATTGCTGGTATTGATCAGTTTGTTTGCTCCAGTTCGTCTGGATCTGGTCTTCAGTCTGGTCGAATTAGCTGTTCTGGCTCTGGCAACATTCTTATTCAGCGAGATTACAAAAGATGGAGAACTTGTCTGGCTGGAAGGGCTGTTGCTGATATTGCTTTATGCGATCATGGCTGGCACCGTCTTCATTTTTGGCAGCATACAGATATAAGTTTCTCATGCGGTTATGTCTGGCAGGGAAGAAACTGGGATGATTTTGCGCATCCTTTATTTCTTCAGATAAAAGAGCGCGTAGCCAGAACAGAACACTGGCTACGCGCTCTTTTATTGTATGAACGCTTTTCCTAGATTGGAATTGATAACACATTATGGCCTTCGCGCCCATTCTGTACCAGATGGGAGACGAAAAGCTCGATGACGAACGGTTTTTCGTAAAGTGGATTATGCTTATCATCCATAAAGAAGATGTGTAAGCGTTCTCGTCGTCCACTTGGTCCACTGGTTAGTGGCTGCATCGGCATCGTCACTTCCGCAACAAAGCCTGCTCCGGGTAGCTGGACATCTGCCTGTTGTACAACATAGGCATAATTCTGATAGATGGCTGAGCGCACCTCAATGTGAACATTTTCGCCTGCTGAGAGAGCACTTAGACCACCAGCATTTGCATCACTGGCTATCGCACGACCAATGACATTGATACGAATAGTATAGCTTTGATCTGGTTGGATGCGCATGGGTGTCTCAATGAGCGCAGCCGCAGAAGTCGTTTGCTGTTGTTCACCCAGAATAAATTGGCGCATACGCTGGATAAACGTAGAGTCTTTCAGGCTTGTCGACGTTGTGGTGCTGCCTGGCATATTTGCCTTTGCCGTAAGACGTGATATGGCTGGTAAAGAACCACTAAGCATGTTCTTAAAGCGTGTCAACGCAAGTTCTTTGCCCGTATGTTTTTCTGGCTCTAACTCTTCTGGAACATCGGTTTGTGGTACAGTTGGGAGTGATTGATGAGCAACGGTAATGGTCGCGTCGGATGCTGATTCATCTGCACTGGTAATGGATTGTACCCCTGTTGGTGCTTCCCCTTTTGGCGTATTTTCCATGCTTACAAGCCGTGTTGGAGTATCAGCGATATCCTCCTGGTTCTCTTTGGCAGCTTGTTTGGGTGTTGTCGGGTTCGTATTGTTCTTCAGTTCCTTCTCCGTATGCGTTGTTGAGGCATCAGGAGTGGAGGTATTGTCGGGTGCAGCAGTTGAATCTGCGTCAGTATCAATAGCAGCAACGGCCACGTCAGTATCAATAGGTTGCGTGTGAGCGAGTTCGGCAGTCGATGATGTATGTGATTCCTGCATATTTTCTTTGCTAGTTGGATGTTCAGGGCTATCTGGATACTTATTCATTCTGGTGGGCGTCTCTTTATCCATGCGTTTTTTAGCCTGCCCTTCCACAGGTTCCTCCCCTGATTGATATGCTTTAGACGAAGACTGACTGTTTTTCACTTTTGATAAAAAACGCCGAGCCATCTGTGATTGAAGCGGAACAATAGACATGGTAGCATTGTGTTCTTTTGGAAAAGACGGGTTGTTTGTAATATTTGACTGATTAATTTTATTATCGGCTGATCTTGAAGAGACGTTTATCTCTTCGTTTCCTTTTTGGGTATCTGTCAGAGATGGGTTCTGAGATGCTATCAGTTGTTGTGATTGAGTACTTATAGTATTCAACAATTGTAATAGCGTTTCAGAGAAAAATTTTGCATTTGGGATGCGTTCAGATTTTTCTAAAGCAAGTGATTGTGAAACCAAAGCATCGAGATGAGTGTTTACATGCGCATCGAATTCATGGAGCGTTCGTAAGGGATGGCGTCGACGTTCTTCGGCATGAGCAGGCGTCATGCCAGTCAGGAGAAGATAAAGCGTTGCTCCCAGGCTGTAGATATCGGAACATGGCTCAATCATCCCCTGTGCTGTTTCAGGAGCCGAGAAGTTGGTTGTATTCGTGGGGGTCGATGATTGAGAGCGTAACGTACGCAACTGGCCGGGGAGCCATGACACCATAAAAGCCGGGTCACCTGTCTCTTCAGGTTCGTTGAGAATGATCATTTCTGAATCGATGTCGCCAATGACGATTTTCTGTTTATGTAGTTGATCAAGCGTACGACTTAAACGATAGATCCAGGCAAGCGCTACCTGTTCATTTGGTAGGCCAAAATCGCCTTGTAGTAAGTTGTGCAACGTGGTAAGGCGTTGCGTCTGCTGTTGCTGTGTGTTGCTTTTCCAACTCGCGATAATGTAGAGATGATCATGAAAAAGACGTAGATCCACCAATGGAAGGATAGCAGGTAAATGCAAGCGACGAAGAAGGTCATATTCTTCTTGTACGGATGCTATTGCCTGTGCTTGCGTCTGTTCATCCAGACTACTGATATTAATATCATTGATGATGACTGGACGCTGTGAAAGCGTGTCAATGGCAATGAATAATTGTCTATTAGACCGACGACGTGCCAGTGATGTGATACGGTAGCGTGGAGAAATAGCTGTGTGCTGAATCAATGCCACTGAAGCTGATTGTTCAGGACGGGGAACGCGTTCTCCGCATTGACTACAGAACGTGGCATGTTCAATCAACTCTGCATTACATCGCTTGCAGCGTAATATATCGGATTGCTGTTGATCTGGAGATACGCTCATGCCGTAAAAAGCCTTTGGTAGAAAAAATTACTCAGTGAGATTATAACACAATGGATCTCCTTGCGTGTTGAGAATCTGGTCCGGATTAGGGCTTTTTGGTCTTTTTGGCAAAGGAAAAATGTGTTGCTCGCAGCGGATTTTGCGGGGTGTGTCGGAGCAAGTGGGCGGAATCCCCACTTGCTCGCCAGTAAACAATCAGGCGGTTTTTGAGTATGTGTGGATAATTTTATGCGGGACTCAGGCGCACGATTGGGAACTGGCGTGATGTCCGTCGTTGAAAGAGTTCATAGACGGGATATTCGCGCACGAGCAATTGCCATAGCCGTTTATATTCTTGTTCGTCTGTCACAACTGTCGCGATTGTCTCTATCGTGCGACCATGTGCCTTCACTCTGGTCTGTGGATTGGCGGCGAGATTGATATACCATTGTGAGTGTTTTGCAGCACCTCCATTAGAACCTGAAGTAATATAGTCATTTCCGTCTCTGACCGCGCTAACTTCATGAAGGCGAGTCTGGCCGCTTTTGCGACCAATAGTTGTCAAAATAATATTCATTGTTAATGCCTTATCTATCTGTATTATGGAATATTTTGTGTGAACAAATGTGAACAGATGAGATTTTTATAGTGACGTATCACCGCAAAAATTGCGTAGTTGTTTTTGCTAAGAAAAGAATACGTCCACAATGCTGGTAAAGTGCAGGCTCATCCTTTCTTTGTTAGAGAACACACATTTTTGTAGAAATTGTCAACTCAAAAGAAAATATATTGTTTGAAGCTGGCGTCGAATCGTATTCGTTTTCTGAAGAGAAAGCACGAGGAATATTGGAGTGATAAGATCTAGAGAGGATGAAGAGACGTATGTATCCTGTCTGGATCATGGACTGTAGCGCTTTGAGAGAGTATAGTCCAAATGTACTGTCGTACATCCAGATACGCATGTTAAGTGATGTCAAAACATGTTAATGTATGATTCTGAGAGAAAATCTTCTCGTATGCTTGGGTTTAACGAAAGTTTTTTTTCTTATAGAAAGATAGTAACGTCACTTCTATACAGGGTTAAACGTCATCTTTTGCTCTTGCCACGGATCACATGTTTTGTTAGAATCGCAGAGGGACTATGCACACACATTCTATCCTCCTTGGTATAGCGGACTTCGCTTGTCATGCCCTGGTGTCGTAGAATGATACAATAATACAGATCGTGGATAAGTAACAATAAAGGATAGGTAATCGTTTCCCTCTGGTTTCAGTCTGAAATACGATCCGATATCCGATATCATCCGGAGGTAAGTTTTCTTATGGATTTAGCCACCTTATTGTTCTGGATCTTTGCAGTGATCCTGGTGGTGGCCGCATTACTCGTGGTGGGTCTACGTAACATCGTGCATAGCGCTCTAGCCCTCGTCGTAGTGTTTGCGATGGCGGCTGGTATCTATACCCTGCTCAATGCAGAGTTCATTGCTATCGTGCAGATCCTAATCTACGTAGGTGCGGTTACAATCCTGATATTGTTTGCCTTGATGTTAACGCGCATCGCCGGGCTAACGAGGACGAACCCGACGAACCGACTGTGGCCGATAGCTGCAATCATTTGTATTCTGGTTGGTGGTACCATTATTTATGCCGTCACTACCAGCTCCCGTGCAATTCAGAATACGATGACCGCAGCTCAGGCAGCCAGTCAAGTGCCTGCTAATATCAATAATGTTGTACGCATTGGTCAGTTGCTGTACAGTCCGACATCGTACAGTTATGTACTGCCTTTTGAAATTGCATCGCTGGTCTTGCTGGTAGCGATTGTGGGAGCAATCATTATCGGCAGAGAGGATTAATCGTATGTTGACGCTTAATCATTTTCTAATACTCGGCGCTGTGTTGTTCTGTATCGGCCTGTATGGAGCAATAACCAAGCACAACGCGATTGCCGTATTGATGGGTATTGAAATTATGCTCAATGCCGTGAATATTACAATGGTTGGCTTTTCTTTTTTTAACCATGTCAACGCGCCCAGTCAGTTTGGTTTTGGCGTGACGAATCTGGGCACATTGTTGACTGGTCAGATCTTCGCTATTTTCATTATCACTGTTGCGGCTGCCGAAGCGGCTGTTGCGCTGGCAATGGTTATTGCTATTTATCGCAAACGTGATACTGTTGATGTTGGCGAGATCGATATGATGAAGTGGTGATCACAATGGCTTTGTATGAAAACTCGTGGCTGATTCTTTTTGCGCCACTCCTCTCTTTTGCTGTGATCATCTTTGGTACGCGTGTCGGCGATATGTTAAGCCGTCCACGTGTCGAAGCGTCCACACCGCACGAGCCACATCACGCTGTTGAGGCGCACGACTCGCATGGTGAAGATCATGGTGGACATGGTGAGGATGACGATGACGATCCTAAAGTACCTTCTTTAAGCGCATGGGCAAAAATCAGTGCTTATGTGTCTATCCTTATCATGGCGGTTGCTTGTATCTATTCCTGGGTTTTACTCATCAGTTCAATGGTTCCTTCTTCTCCTCTTCCGACAGAAGGTATTACCGTTTTCTCCTATACATGGTTGAACGTCAGTCCTTTAAGCTATACGATTGCGTTCCACGTGGATCGCCTCGCCATTGCTATGCTGGTGGTGGTAACGACGATTTCTCTCCTGGTTCAATTTTATTCACAAGGGTACATGGAAAACTCGGCCGGGTACGCACGCTTTTATTCGTATCTTTCGCTGTTCGCTTTCTCCATGCTGGTAATTGTTTTCGCGCAGAACTTCCTGGTGATGTTCGTTGGCTGGGAACTGGTCGGCTTAAGCTCATATCTGCTGATCGGATTCTGGATTAACAAGCGTTCAAAACCAGAGGAACAGCGTCCCTCCCCTGCTGAGGCAAACCTGCAAGCCTTCATTATGAACCGTATTGGTGATGTTGGCTTTATCCTCGGTATTATGATTCTTTTCGTGAACACCGGGACATTTGAGTTCTCTGGTATTGAGCAGCATATCACTCAGTATCATACGAGTCCGGCCTTGCTTGGTGTTGCGATGATTCTGATCTTCTGTGGCGCGGTTGGTAAGTCGGCGCAATTGCCGTTACATACCTGGTTGCCATCCGCGATGGAAGGTCCTACTCCTGTGAGCGCTCTAATCCACGCTGCTACGATGGTTGCCGCTGGCGTGTATATGGTCGCTCGTACATTTCCTCTGTTCGCGGACGCCTCTCCGGTCGCTTTCCAGGTTGTGGCCTGGATTGGAGCTTTGACGGCTTTCTTCGCCGCGACGATTGCGCTGGTACAGTCGGACTTCAAGCGTGTGCTGGCTTTCTCGACGATCAGCCAGTTAGGATACATGTTTGTGGGTCTGGGCGTGGCCGGTTCTGAATATGGTGTTGGTCCTGGTATGTTCCACCTGTTTACGCATGCATTCTTCAAAGCACTGCTCTTCCTGGGTGCTGGTAGCGTGTTGCACGGTCTGCATCATGCCATGCATAAAGAGGTTCAGGATATGCGCCTGATGGGCGGTCTGGCATCGAAGATGCCGATCACTGCCGCGACCTGGTTGATTGCTGTATTAGCGATCTCAGGTTTCCCCTTCTTCTCCGGTTTCTACAGTAAGGAAGAAATTATCGGTCTGGCGCTGGAGCACCATGATATCGTGATCTATCTGTTGACATTGGTGACAGCTGGATTAACTGCCTTTTACATGTTACGTGCCTTTATTCAGGCATTTGGCGGCAAAGGTGGCAAATTCATGGGATTATGGGGTGGTCCATATCGTGGTACAGGTGAAGTACATGAATCCCCCTGGACGATGACAATTCCTCTGATCTTGCTCTCCATTCCAGCGATCTTTGCTGGTTACTGGTTCGGTTTCTACAGTTATGTCAATGTTACGGCTGAGCATGTGCTCAACTTGAATGTTGGGGCACTGTTGGCTGATCCACTTACCTGGCTCGGTGTGGTTGTTTCGCTGGCTGGCCTGGGCGTTGCCTGGGGCATTTATGGTCGCGTCGAACTGGCGAAGATCCATGCAGTTGTAGAGTCAAATGCATTCCTGCGTACATTGCATCGTATTCTGTATAATCGTTACTATGTTGATACATTGTATAACTGGATTGCTGTCTACGTGGTGTTAGGTATTGCTAATCTTGCTCAGGCGTTTGATCAATATATTGTCGACGGTATTGTGAACGGTGTGGCTCGTATTATCACCAGTGCTGGTAGTGACGTTCGTCATGTTGAGACTGGCCGTGTACAGTCGTACATGATTGGTTTCTTTGGCGGCGTTGCTGTGTTGGCTATTGTTGCTATTGTCTTAATAACTACAGTAGGAAAGTAGAGGATGTAGTTCGTTATGTTTTGGTCGAGCCCTCTAACTTGGATTCTACTGGTGCCAGCCATTGGTGGTGTTGTAACGTATGCCGTTCCGCAGAAAGCATCGCGCTGGATTGCTTTGATCGCCTCTGCGCTCACATTGATCGTATCACTGGTACCTTTCTTTATCATTGTAAATGAACATGGCATGACTGGCTTTGGGAATATACAGCAGTTGCCAATGTCTGTAAATTTACCGTGGGTTAGTTTCACGGCAGGTTCTATGCACTTTCAGGTCAGATACTTTCTGGGTATTGATGGTTTGAGCCTGTCGATGGTTGTCCTGAATGCTTTTTTGACGATGCTCACGATAATTAGCGGTTGGAATAAGCCTCGTGTAAAGGATTACATGGCTATTTTGTTACTGCTAGAAGCAGGAGTGATGGGCGTCTTTATGGCGATGGACCTGTTCCTCTTCTTCCTTTTCTGGGAGGTAGAACTGGCACCGACATTCTTGCTTATCGGCATTTGGGGAAGTGAGCGGGTCAGGCGTGGTGTTCCTGGTCGCGTCTATTCTGCCTGGAAGTTCTTGCTATACTCGTTCTTTGGTAGCATCTTCATGCTGATCGGTATTCTGGTACTCTACTTTACCAATGTCGCTCATGGTGGTACGCCAACGGCAAGTATGGTCTACTTTGCTCAACACATACAAAGCTATCAGCTTCCGCTGTTCGGTTGGATGATTGGTTCACAATTATTGATTTTCTTGTTGATCTTTGTCGCTTTCGCGATCAAGATTCCCATGTTTCCATTTCATTCCTGGTTGCCGGATGTCTACACTGATGCTCCGACTGAGACGAGTGTGATGTTATCCGGTGTGCTATCGAAGATGGGTGCATATGGGTTGATCCGTATCTGTCTTGGTTTATTCCCACAAGGTGTGAATCAATTCTCCGGTGCATTGATGGCGTTCGCGGTGATTAATATCATCTATGGTGCGCTCATTTGTCTTGCTCAGAAAAATATGAAGAGAACGGTCGCTTATTCAAGCTTTAGCCATATGGGGATCATTCTGCTTGGAGTCGCGGCGGCGGCTGGAGCAAGCAATGGTATCTTTACCGGACAGTCTGCTGAAGCATTCCGGCAGGCGGCACTGGTTGGGGCGATCTTTCAAATGTTTGCGCATGGGATCATTACAGGTCTGCTCTTCTTCTGTGAAGGTGTGATCTATGATCGAGCGCAGACACGTGATGTTACCGCCTTTGGTGGTGTGGCGAAGCGAATGCCCTTCTTAGCGGCATTGTTTCTTCTTGGTAGTATGGCGTCGTTGGGGCTGCCTGGTCTGGCAGGGTTTGTGTCAGAATACATTGTATTCACCGCTAGTTTTCGTATCTGGACAGTTGTTACTATCATTTCGGCCTTTACCATGATTCTGACCGCAGCCTATCTGCTCTGGATTGTGAAACGTGTCTTCTTTGGCACATTCAATTCAAAGTGGGATAAGCTCGCTGATGTAAATTTACGAGAGGCAATTCCGTTGATGGCGTTGGCTGCGGTGATCGTGATAGTAGGAGTCTATCCAACCCCTATTATTCACGTAATCCAACCGTGTGTTACGCAGATTATGCATACAGCTAGTATCGCCGTCGCCCTTAATAAATAGGGAACAGCCGAGGTGATAGCCAGTTGGTGATAGGCTGGCTGGCTATCGCCTGTTGGGATAAGGAGTTTGTAAGTTGGTTAAGTCATCTGATCTCTACCTACTGGCTCCACAGATAAGTCTTGTGGTACTGGCGCTAGTAGTGATGATAGTTTCCCTATATGTCAAGCGGCGTATCATTATCGCAGGGATCTCGCTGGTTGGGTTAGCGGTCCCTACGGCTTTTGTGATTGTGCAAGCCTTGACGTTGAAAGGGACACATACAGCATTTTTTAACATGCTGATTGTTGATTCATACTCGCTCTTTTTTGATATTGTTTTTCTGCTGATTGCTGCCATCATGATCCTGGTTTCGTATGAATATATTGGGAAGTATGTCAAGGCGGATGGTGAATTTTATTCGCTCTTGCTTTTCTCGGTTGTGGGCATGATGTTTATGGCCAGTACTGGAGAACTGATTACCATTTATATTTCGCTGGAGTTAACCAGTTTTCCGTTGTATGTGATGGCTGGTATGCTGCGCACACATCAAAAGTCAGCGGAAGCGGCGGTGAAGTATATCCTGCTTGGTGCAATGTCTTCGGCAATTTTGCTTTACGGTTTCGCCTTACTCTACGGTTTGACGGGCACTACTGATCTGGCTGGTATTGCTGTGACCTTCAAGCAGAGCCTGCATGATGGGAACTTGATGGTCTTGATTGCCGACGTGTTGATTATTGCGGGCTTTGGGTTCAAGATTTCGGCTGTTCCATTCCACATGTGGGCACCCGATATCTATGAAGGTGCTCCTACTCCTGCTACAGCCTTCTTCTCAGTTGGTTCTAAAGCCGCAGGCTTTGCTGCTATGATCCGTGTTTTTACCTATGGTGGTCTATGGCAGGTGAACCTGACTGATTTGATTGTGATCTTGAGCATTGTCGCAGCTCTGACGATGACATTGGGTAACCTGGTCGCAGCAGTGCAGAGCAATGTAAAGCGTTTGATGGCGTATTCGAGTATCGCGCAGGCCGGGTATATTCTGGTTGGCTTTATTGGTAGTCTGGCAACAGGCAATCCTGATGGAAATGCGTCCGTATTGCTGTTTATTCTGGTCTATGTCGTAACAAATCTGGGGGCGTTCTCCGGTATAATCGCGCTCTCGAATCTGACTGGTGGTGAGAGGATTGAGGATTTCCGTGGCCTGTGGAGACGGGCACCTCTGTTGAGTGTTGCGACTGCTCTCTGTTTACTATCGCTGGCTGGTATTCCTCCGGTTGCTGGTTTCTGGAGTAAGGTTGTGCTCTTCTCAGCCGCCTGGGGACTTGGACAGCAGTGGTTGGTCATTCTGGCCTTGTTGAACAGTGTTGTTTCACTGGTCTATTATGGGCGTATCGTCAAGGTTATGTTCTTTGACGCTCCAGCTAAGGAAGACCATCTGGTTGCATCACCTGGCCTGGGTATATCGATTACCCTGGCAACAGCTGGTTTAATCGTGCTTTTCTTTGCTGTTCAGAGTGTCTTGTATGCGACAAGCCCGGCAGCGAGTAGCTTACTGGCATCGCTTGTTAAGTAGCCCGAATTTTGCTTATTATAAGGAAAAGAAAAGACGTGACGAAGATCTTCGTCACGTCTTTTCTTTTCCTTCGTTCATTTTCCTGTGAAATGAGTTGCGATGGCTCTTTCCACTCTTCATCTCTCATGTCACCTGGATTGGCGTGATGATATATTTATCATGAAAATGCTTCTATGCACTATCTTTACTCTGCTATGCTCCTCTCTCAGTGATATTTAAATTGTAAGTATTCTGCATTTTATCTGACTTTATATGTCGGAGCGTTTCTTACGGTAATTTCTCCATTGATCCTTCAAGTTGATGGGCTTATCTATTTGTAGAGTGAACTTTTGTCCACTGCTACAATAACGCGCCGACGAGTTGAGCTCTATCTAGCCTCCTCATGGTGCCGTTCGTACGCTTATCCCAGTTATTGTGGTTAAAGTACGAATGCTATCAATCCATAAATGATTTTAATCTACGATGTAAAATATTTTTCCCAAAATAAGCTTTTATTCACTCTATTATTTTACTGCTTGTTTGTTGTTGGGTTTTATTTGGATTACTGTTTGCTTGCTTTTCTACTTTCATTATACGAGGATATAGCTCAAGAATTTAGTTTGTATGTCACTGATAATGGCTATGATGAGCAGATTTTAGGATGATGATGGGAGCAATTCATTAGTATTGACAAAGGCCGTGTATCCATCGTACTATGTGCATAGAATACTGTACGCTTTATATAATTTTATGAAGCGTAAATAAGCTCGCGACGGCTGTGAAAGACGTTGCCCTGGCTTTTATATTTGTGCTATATCGCAAATATGACACGCTGAAGTGGTGAATACTATGACATTGTATCAATATTCGTGGATTGTCTTATTAGCACCGCTCGTCTCTTTTGTTGTGATTATTTTTGGAATGCGTCCCTGGGACCTTATGCGTCGAAGCAATTCTGAAGTCACAACCGCTCATAGAGACGTTAATAAGCATAATGTTGGGGATGATCGAAGTTACCATACACATGATCTATACGATGATGATGATCCAAAGGTATCGTATCTGACAGCGGGTGCCCGCTGTAGTGCCTATGTTGCCATCCTGATCATGGCGATTGCTTGTTTGTTTTCATGGGTACTTTTGATATCTAGTGTGATTTCCCCTTCTCCTACCCTGCAGGGGGGTATGCGCAACATTGTATCGTATACCTGGTTCAGCAACTATACAATCGCTTTTCAAGTCGATCAACTGGCGTTGGCGATGATGGTGGTAGTGACGACTGTTGCTCTGTTGGTTATGTTCTACTCTCAAGGGTATATGCATAATTCCGCTGGCTATGCTCGCTTTTATTCCTACCTTTCTCTCTTCGCTTTTTCGATGCTGGTGATTGTGTTATCCGAAAATTTTTTAGTAACTTTTATTGGTTGGGAGTTGGTCGGTCTAAGTTCTTATCTACTTATCGGCTTCTGGATTAATAAACGAGCTAAACCTGATGAACAGCGCCCCGCGCCTGCAAGCGCCGCTGTTCAGGCTTTCGTGATGAACCGTATTGGTGATGTTGGCTTCATCATTGGTATTATGATCCTCTATGTGAATACCAATTCATTCGATTTCCAAACAATGTTTAACACAGCTCCGCATACGATGAGTAAGACCCTGCTGGGCGTCGCGATGTTGTGTATTTTCTGTGGGGCAATTGGTAAATCTGCGCAATTTCCCTTGCATACCTGGTTGCCATCTGCTATGGAAGGCCCAACTCCTGTCAGCGCTCTGATCCATGCTGCGACGATGGTTGCGGCTGGAGTCTATATGGTAGCGCGTACATATCCTCTCTTTGCTGCGGCTGCACCTTTTGCTTTGCAGACAGTGGCATGGGTTGGTGCTTTTACGGCCCTTTTTGCCGCGACAATTGCGCTGGTACAGTCCGATTTTAAGCGTGTGTTAGCCTTCTCAACCATCAGTCAGTTAGGATACATGTTTGTTGGTCTGGGCATTGCTGGTCAGGAGTACAGTGTTGGCCCTGGTATGTTTCATTTGTTCACGCATGCTTTCTTTAAAGCGTTGCTCTTCCTGGGTGCTGGTAGTGTGATTGATGCACTGCACCATGCGACACATAGGGAAGTACAGGATATGCGTCAGATGGGTGGTCTGGCTGCCCGCATGCCAATAACGGCTGTTACATGGTTGATCGCGACGATGGCGATCTCAGGTTTCCCCTTTTTCTCAGGTTTCTGGAGTAAAGAATTTATTATCAGTCGTTCTTTTGAACAGGGTGATCTTGGTATCTACCTCTTTACGTTAATAACCGCTGGCCTGACCTCTTTCTATATGCTGCGAGCCTTTATCCTGGCCTTTGGTGGTGAGGGTGGAAAGTTCCACGGCTTTTGGGGTGGGAAGTATCGCGGGGAGGGTGATCCTCATGAGTCACCTGTAACAATGACGATTCCTCTGGTAATCCTGGCAGCCTTCGCAATTTTTATTGGCTACTTCACCGACTTTTTCAACTATGTCAGTCCTGGGGCGACGAATTTAAGCTATGTAAGCTTATTGATCGCGCCTGATACCTGGATTGGTGTAGCTGTCGCATTCATTGGTGGGGGAGTTGCCTATGCGATGTACTGTTATGTTGGCTATGAGAGAGTCACCATTGCTGTCAAGAATAGTCCTCTTCTCTCGTTTATGCACCGCGTGCTCTACAATCGCTACTATATAGATACCCTGTATGATCTGATCGTCCGCTATGTTATCTTTGGCATCTCAAATATTGAACAGGCCTTCGATGCTCATGTTGTGGACGGTATTGTGAACGGCGTTGCTCGTGTTGTTACGCTGCTTGGCAGTAGTGCTCGCCGTATTGAGACTGGCCGCGTGCAGTCATATATGATCGGTTTTTATAGTGGTATCGTGGTGCTCGCATTAATTGTTTTTGTGTTGATTGTGAGAGGTTAAGAAGGTTATGTCGATATTCGCGAGTGATCTCATCTGGATTATTTTGCTGCCGATCATTGGTGCTCTGGTAGCGTATGCATTACCTGTAAAGGCCGCACGATGGGCATGCCTGATTTTTTCGGCAGCAACGTTTGTGCTGTCGTTGTACATCTATCTCCGTTTGTTAGGGAGTGGTCAAGGTTTTGGTGATATTACCCATCTGGTAGATGCTACAGCTGATACACGGTGGGTCAGTTTCAACGTTGGAAACTTTCGCCTTAACATCGACTTCTTTCTTGGTGTTGATGGTTTGAGTTTGCCACTGGTGATCCTGAATGCTTTACTGACGCTGCTTGCCATTATCGGTGGCTGGGAGAAGCCACGTGTGAAAGATTACATGGCTTTGCTCCTGCTGTTAGAAGCAGGGGTGATGGGCGTCTTTATGGCGATGGATCTGTTTCTCTTCTTCCTCTTCTGGGAGGTTGAACTGGCCCCGATGTTCCTGCTTATTGGTGTCTGGGGTAATCAGCAGATCAAACATGGTGTTCCTGGTCGCATCTATTCTGCCTGGAAATTCCTGCTGTACACGTTTTTCGGTAGTATTTTTATGCTGGCTGGTATTCTGGTGCTTTACTTTACCAACGTGGCGCACGGTGGTATGCCGACGGCAAGTATGGTCTACTTTGCCCAGCATGTGCAAAACTACCAGCTTCCGCTGTTTGGTTGGATGGTTGGTTCTCAGTTGCTGATTTTCTTGTTGATCTTTGTAGCTTTCGCGGTCAAGATTCCAATGTTCCCACTGCATACATGGCTACCGGATGTACACACGGATGCGCCAACTGAGGTCAGTGTGATTCTGGCTGGTGTGTTACTGAAAATGGGTGCGTACGGTTTGATTCGTATCTGTCTGGGTTTGTTCCCGCAAGGGGTGAATCAATTTGCTGGCATACTGGCGGTGTTTGCAGTGATCAATATCATTTATGGCGCGGGCATCTGTCTTGTCCAGAAGGATATGAAGAAGCTGATCGCTTATTCGAGTGTGAGCCATATGGGGATTGTGCTGCTTGGGGTTGCGGCTGCGGCAGGTGTTGGTGATGGGATTTTTACCGGACAGGCGGCTGAAGCATTCCGGCAGGCGGCATTGATTGGTGCCACTGTTCAATTATTCGCTCATGGTATCATTTCAGGCTTGCTTTTCTTCTGTGTGGGTGTGATTTACGATCATGCGCATACGCGTGAGATTTCAGCTTTTGGTGGTGTTGCGAAGCGGATGCCTTTCCTGGCGACGCTCTTTACTCTCGCGGGTATGGCATCGTTAGGGTTGCCCGGTCTGGCTGGTTTTGTCGCGGAATATATGGTCTTTACTGCCAGTTTCCGTATCTGGACGGTTATTACTATAATCTCAGTCTTTACCATGATTCTGACGGCGGCTTATCTGCTCTGGATGTTAAAGCGTGTCTTTTTTGGCACCTTCAATCCGAAGTGGGATAAGCTCCTTGATGTAAATCTACGTGAGGCAATTCCGTTGGTGGCTCTGGCTGCAGTGATCGTGTTTGTGGGGATCTATCCGGCTCCTTTTATTAATGTGATTCAGCCAAGTATTGCTCAGATTATGCATACTGCTGCGGCCGCAGTTGCTCTCAGTAAGTAAGGAAAGCACAGGAGCGCTGCCGCATTCGGCAGCGATGAACCTGCTGTCAATTGTGTGTTAACGCATCATAGTGTGCTTACGCGCCAGATAAAAGAAGAGAAAAGTGCGCTGAAATCGTGCTTTTCTTTTCTTTTATCTGGCGCGTTGTTGTTCCGGGCAGGATAGAAGCCCTGGTGTTACTCCGCACTATACCTTTTGGCTGTATAGTGGCCTGTTATATGCATCATACGTTATTATGAACAGAGATCGTTCTATATACTGTATAAAAATAAGGAAAAAAAGCTCTATGGGTTCTGTAAATAATAATCCCCAATCCTGGGGAAGATATCCGACAGTAAAATCCAGTCAGGTTATACCCGTTTTCTGGCGTGATGAACTTCCTGATCTCGCTTCATTCGATAAATCAATACTTCCTTATGGTTATGGACGAAGTTATGGTGATAGTTGTTTAAATGACGGTGGTGTTTCAGTTGATGTGAGCCGCCTGAAAAACTTTATTGCTTTTGATGAAGAACAGGGTTTATTACGGTGTGAGGCTGGAGTATCGTTAGCGGAAGTCCTTGAGATGTCTGTACCGCGCGGCTGGTTTGTGCCAGTGACACCGGGAACGAAGTTTGTTACCGTTGGTGGTGCGATTGCGAACGATGTGCATGGTAAGAATCATCATAGGGCAGGCACATTTGGTCGTCATGTAACGCGGTTTGAACTGTTGCGTTCGAACGGTGAGCATCTGATCTGTTCACCGAGCGAGAATGCCGAGTTGTTCCGTGCAACTATTGGCGGTCTGGGTTTGACTGGTATTATTTTGTGGGCTGAGTTTCGCCTGAAGCCAATCACAAATCCGTATATCGATATGGAGTCGATCCGTTTTGATTCGCTGGATGAGTTTATGACGTTGTCCGCTGAGTCAGATAAGGATTTCGAGTATACCGTATCCTGGGTAGATCTTTTGATTGGTGGTCCTGGTCTATGCCGTGGCAAATTTATGCGTGGCAATAATAACCATTCGCGTGAGTTAGCGACAAAACCATTGAAGAAGAGACGCTTGCCACTGGCTGTGCCAATAGATTTCCCCTCTTTCGTCCTGAACACGTATACTGTGAAGGCTTTTAATGAGTTATATTATCATGTGCAGCGAGAGAAGTTTGTAAGTAAGGTTGTTTCATATGAGCCATTCTTCTATCCGCTGGACGCGATCCATACGTGGAATCGTATGTATGGGCGTAAGGGCTTCTTCCAGTATCAGTTTGTTGTGCCGTTTGAAACAGGGCATGATGCGATGCGTGATATTCTTAGACGTATTCAACGTTCTGGAGAAGGTTCATTCCTGACGGTATTGAAGCAGTTTGGTACGCTAAAATCTCCGGGTATGCTCTCTTTCCCTCGTCCTGGTCTGACATTGGCTCTGGATTTTACCAATAATGGGCAGAAGACGATGCAATTGATGAATGATCTGGATCATATTGTGGAGCAGAGTAATGGTGTTGTCTATCCGGCAAAAGACGCCCGTATGAGTCCCGAGATGTTCCAGAAGTTTTACCCGCAGTGGAAAGAGTTTGAACAGTATATCGACCCGCAGTTTTCTTCCAGTTTCTGGCGTCGCGTTACTGAAGGTGCTTCTATCCCAACAATCTAAAACGATATAAATAAATAAGGCGAAAGTGTATCTGTGATGAAAGTAGTAATTATCGGGGCTAGCTCGGCTATTGCCCATGAAACAGCGAAGTGTTTTGCCCGTGATGGTGCTGATCTCTTCCTGGTTGGTCGTTCTGATGAGAAATTGGCAGTTGTTGCCGATGATTTGCGTGTACGCGGCGCGAAAAATGTCACCACACATGTTCAGGATGTGGCAGATCTGGATAGCCATGAAGATCTCTTGCAGCAGGCGATTACGGTGTTGGGCGGGATGGATGTATTGTATATCGCTCATGGCACATTGAGTGATCAGCAAAAGAGTGAGCGGAGCGTCGCTGAGACGCTCAAAGAATTGAACACCAACGGGTTGAGTGTAATTTCGCTGTTAACGATCGCGGCGAATTACTTTGAGCAGCAGCGTCATGGATGTATCGCAGTCATTTCATCGGTTGCCGGTGATCGTGGACGTAAGAGCAATTATGTCTATGGCACAGCGAAAGCAGCGGTTTCCACCTTCTTACAGGGCTTGCGTAACCGTCTTGCATCGTCTGGCGTTACCGTTGTGACTGTGAAACCCGGTTTTGTTGCGACACCAATGACCGCACATTTGAAACAGGGTCCTTTGTTTGCGGATGCACAGAAGGTTGGCGAAGGTATTTATAATGCCATTCAGAAGAAGAAAGATATTGTGTATCTGCCCGGCTTCTGGCGTGTGATCATGTTTGTGATCAAGAGTATCCCAGAAGGAATTTTTAAAAAACTACCGCTTTAATGGACCTGGACTTGTTTGTGTGTGAAGGAGGCGCGTTTGCTCTATCAGCAAACGCGCCTCCTTGTTATTGTTTTAACTGGTATGTGAATGCGATAAAAAGAGTGTCAGGCCAATAGCGACAAGGATGATGCCCAGTCCGCCCATACCAAAGATCAGGAATGTAGTGGGTGTACCACCCATACTTGAGCCAGTGGTGGTGGTGGTGGTGGCTGGTGGTGGCTGTGGGGTAGGTGTTGGCATCATGGTAGCGGTTGGGGAAGGGGTTGCCTGCACATTCACAGTTAAGACATTGGGTGTGAAGATGGTTAAAGAGGGATTTGTTGTTGACGTGACATCGATACCATAGGAACCTCCGGTCGTGCTTTGTGGAATAGTGATCTGAGTACTGAACGTACCATCACTGCCTGAAGTGACCTGTTGTTGCGCGATTGGAGTTGCCCCCTGGCCCGGTGTGATGGAGACGGTCAGTGTCTGTGATGGTAGCCAGTTCGTGCCAGTCACGGTAATGGTGTCACCTGCATTAGCTGTGTTTGGTGTGATACTGGCGGTTACAGGTCCGGTGACATCAAATGGTGGGTTGGCAAGAGCGGTAGTGCCCAGCGTCGTGGAGATCGCGCAGACGTAGTAACTTGTAGAAGGCTGGTTGGCGTTTGTGGGCCAGGTGGTATTGGCTGTGAACGTGCCATCAGGATTGATAGTAACACTACTTTGTGTATTGAATGGTTGCAGGTTGCCTGCATTTGCGGCGGTACACTGTGTCGGGTCAGTGGTTGTATAGAGATTGACTGTATCTCCTGGCGTGAAGCCATTGCCGGCTAGTTGGACGGCTGTTCCTGCTTGTCCAGCGGGAGTGCCACCGCCCGTAACTGAAAGGGCAATGGACGCAGTACTTGAGGGAGGAGCTGTTGTTGTGATTGTAGGTGTCACAGTGGGGGGTGTCACATCTACTAAATCTGAACCTGCTGCTCTGGCGGGTTGGTTGAAGGAAGCAAGAAAAACAATTATAAGAACAGTGGCAAAGCACAGGACACTCAAATATTTCAAAAATAGTTTGAACACGATGTATACTCCTGAGAACATAACCTGTGTAGTCGAATAGGTGTCATGTTGTAAAAAGCAATCTGTCAACACGACTCGTGAAGTCATTGCTTTGCAGTTATACACAAGCTGATCCTGTCAGAGAAATGATGTTGTCTGTCAGGAGACTTCACGCAGACGATTGCATGGTATGATACTACTATAAAACGAGAAAAAGAAGCTACTTGCTCAAAATTAGTGTTTGTTCTACTCTCGTTACAGTAAATATACCAGATTATGTTCTTTTTCCTCTATCGAATGGAAATCTGGCTGCTTTTGGCGTTACGTTGTCGAAGAGCCTCATAGAGTGCGATACTTCCAGCAACTGCTGCGTTGAGCGAGTTGACATGACCATACATTGGGAGTTTGATGAGTACGTCACAATGTTCCCGCACCAGTCGGCTGATACCTTTCCCCTCATTGCCGACGACAATCGCCAGAGGACCAGTCAGATTGGCCTGTGTATAGAGCGTTTTTGCCTCTCCTGCCAGGCCAACGACCCAGATATTCTGTTTTTTGAGCATGTCAATACATCTGGTTAGATTTGTCTCTTGCGCAATGCGTAAATGTTCGGTTGCTCCCGCAGAAGTTTTAGTGACAGTTGCGTTGACCTCGGCGGCGCGGTGAGAGGGAATGATGACGCCGTGAATGCCAGCCGATTCTGCCGTACGCATGAGAGAACCGAGGTTATGTACATCCTGAATTGCATCCAGGATTAATAGAAATGGGGCTTCGTTCTTCTGCTCAGCGTAGGCCAGTATATCGTCAATCGTCGCGTATGAGTGCTCTTCTACCTGTGCCAGACAGCCCTGATGCACAGCGCCATGACTTAATTGATCCAGCCGCGCTCGTGGAACAGTCTCGATCTGGATGTGCTGACGTCTGGCATCTTGCAGAATGTTTGTGATGACGGGGGCTTCGCGTAATCCTTCTGCGAGCAGAAGGCGCTGGATGCGGCGACCACTTTGTAGTGCTTCGGCAATGGGGTTACGGCCCCAGATGTACTCTGGCATATCTCCTCGTTTGTTTGAATGAGTGTGACGTTCTTAACGCAACGAGTATAGCACATCTTGCATGCGGGACTCTACTACGCTGGACATAAAGGTAGCAAGGAGTAGGGATTGCAAGTTCTTATTGGAGATAGCGAAGGCTTCCAGGCCATGTGTCATCGACACATGGCACAGAAGATTATAAGGGGAATTTAGTAGTCATCGCGACGATGATGATGGTGTCCCTCTCGGTACTCCATGTCATCCAGTTGACGCTCTTCTTCCCGTATTTCGCGGCGCAATTCGCGCTCTTCACGGCGTTCCTGACGCATTTCTTGTCGGTATGGGTCCTGTTGATAAGGATCGCCATATCCGCCGCCGCCATAGGGTTGTTGATAGCCGCCAAATTGTTGTGGTTGAGCATAGTAGGGGGATTGCACAAACTCTCTTGGTTGTTGGTGATGGTGTGCCAGCATATGTTTAGCGACTAAACCAGTCAATGCAATGGTGCCACCAAGCAAGAAAGGATGACTGAGAATGCGCTGTAACAGGTCTGGACGCTCACGTCCCATACGCATAAACCCTTGAGACATAGACCAGCTATCATTCGGGTTGACGCCATATTCAGGTGGCATTTGCTGGGCCAGGAATTGGCGTTGCTCAAAAGGGAGTTGGTCGAAGTGCTGCTGATAGATTTGCTGTTGCATATCTGGTGGCGCACCAACGAGAAACTGTCCCAGATGGCTTATGGCTTGAGCCGGGTTGATTGCGTTAAAGTTGCCAGTATCGTAAGCCTGAGCGTACTGTTCATATACGGGTCGATTGTTCTGATCAAATGGCCACATGTATGTTTTTGCTCCTTTGATCGAATTTCATGTCTAAACGATAAGGTGTGTTGTGCCAGAATTCCGACACAATACCTTTAAGACAGTATCACGTATTCCGTAGTGATGTCAAAGATTCCGAATATATTGCTCTTCGCAACCCTGTTGAGAAATGTCTTCTATATGGTAATCTATTGATGAGACGATAACGGTTTTCTGCGTTTTTTGAGAGAGGAGCATTTATGGAGCGAAATGATTTCATGGGTACGTTTAGAGAGTATGGTGGGCGTGGACTGCATGTGGGTCTGAGCACGCTGGGTGATTTTCAGAAGTTTTTGTTACGTGGAAATGTGATTGACCTCGCTGTTGGTGTTGTGATTGGTGCCGCATTCAATGGTCTGGTACAAGGGTTTGTCACGGATGTTATTTCACCTCTCATTGCTGCATTTAGTGATAACAAGCTTAAGAATCTAGATGGACTTCAGTTTAGTTTTCCCATTGGCAGTTGGAATGTTGGCCCTTTTCTCGTTGGCAATTTTCTCACTCTCCTGATCAGTTTCTTAATTACCGCTGCGGTGGTATATTTCCTTGTGGTGAAGCCATTTAACATACTGGAGGATCGCTATAAAATGCATATGGCGAAGCCTGTGGAGCCAACAACACGTGATTGTCCCTATTGTTTGAGTTCTGTTCCTCTCCTGGCGACACGTTGTTCTTACTGTACTTCGCAGTTGCCGCCTGCCAATCAACAACCGTCGAGCGCCCCTACGCAAAGATGAGTCTATTTCTTCCAGGTATAATGGGCTATCCTTGCATGTCAGAAAAGGCTAGCGTATACTGCTAACGGAGTAGGTATTGATAGCCTGATACTGAAAAAAGGTTAGTCAAGCCTCCATAAGGATGCGTGTGGGGTATGCCAAAATTGTCTGGCCTGCCCCTGCGTTATGGTCCATTTATAACTGTAGAGGAGAAATTGCTCATGACGTCAACATCGGAGCCTATCCGTCTGGAAGACTGGGTACGCGATATACCTGATTTTCCGCAGGAAGGTGTCCTCTTTAAGGATATCACCCCGTTATTACAGGACCCCAAAGCGTATAAAACGGCACTGGATCGTATGGCGGCGCATTATGCCGGAGCTGGAATTGAAGCTGTCGTTGGTGTCGAGTCCCGTGGCTTTATTTTCGGTTCACCCCTTGCCTATCTACTGAATTGTGGTTTTATCCCTGTACGTAAATTTGGTAAGTTGCCCTCACAAACACTGAGTGTTGAATATGCGTTGGAATATGGCACAAACGTCGTTGAGGTCCATCAGGATGCGGTTCGTCCTGGTCAGCGTGTATTGATTGTTGACGATTTACTGGCGACTGGTGGTACGGTGTCTGCGGCTATTGAACTGGTTGAGAAACTGGGTGGACACATCGCGGGTATCTCATTTCTGGTTGAACTTGGTTTCCTGAAGGGGCGCGAGAAGTTAAGTGATTATGACGTCTTTGCATTAATCCAGTATTAGTATCCCTGGTGTCTGGGAGGATCTGCCGATGCATAGTGCATGGTGGATGAAAACTTTTTGTGTTGTTCTTCATCCACCACGAAGTCGCTTTTACTTATTTACTTCAATACAGGATTTCGTCTTTGATACTCTATAGGTAGAGTCGAGTTGCATAAAAAGTTTATGCTTTATCAACCCAGCCGAGCCAGGTTGTTTTCTGTTCGATTGGCTGCGGATTGCGTTCTGTTTGTGGTATAGCAGGATAGCCAACATATAAGAAAGATGCGATGGAATCCTCTGGTTGCAGACCGAAATAGCTTTTCACTTTTTCGTCATAAGCTGCATCGCCAGTACGCCACATGGTAACCAGTCCCAATTCATCCGCTGTGAGTTGCATATTTTGCACTGCGGCTGCTGTTGCGGCGTAATTTTCATTGCCTAAAACCCGTGGGTTTTGTGGACCTTCCGCAATGACGGTAATAATTACGGGTGCTCGTAATGGTTTTTTTCTTTCGTTCTCAATCATTGCATTTTTGGTTGGCAGATCGCTATCAACCAGGCGTTCGGCCAGGGCCGCAGCCATGACATCTCCCAGTTCATTGCGGGCTGTGCCACTGAGAACGACGAATCTCCACGGCTCCACTTTACGGTGATTGGGGGCATGGGTTGCAGCCTCTAACATCCGCTCAATGTCTTCACGCTTCGGTTGCTGATCAGTCATTTTACCAATGCTGCGTCGGTGTTTGATGGTTTCAAATACTGTCATATGCTTCTTCCGAGTCTCCATTGTAAGGTTTTTCGTTTTCCTGTATATATTATATCTCTTTACCTGGCTGATTGCTCCAACTTGAATGTATGGGTGTGAGTTCGTCTTGTAGGTATACGCCGTGGGAAGGAGTGCGTTGTGGTGATGGTGGACGTGACTATAGTATGATTATGTAGCGTAGCAAAATTATTTCATGGTACACTAGAAACCGCTATCACTGATGCTGCAAATGTACCTGTTTGTTGCCCATCTTTCTCATATCCAGAAGCATGTGGCTGGAAGGATGCTGAGAAATTCTTCCCCCTTCCACCTGTGTAGTGTGCAGCATATTCACGGCACGACATATGAAGATAGCCAGTGTGACCGATCCCGATATGTATAATTGAACAGTCGTGTATGTATACCACTATAGAGATATGCGTGCGTGTAACCGATTACAACACAGTGTCATGAGAAACATTCCACTATGTATGTTTTCAAAAACCTGAACATAAATCATACGCATGAGTCTTGTAATAAAGAAGTTATTGTTTATTGAATAAAAGTTGTTATGTGAGGAGAGTGAACGATGGAAGCACGTTTCATTACTGATGCGCAGCAGTGGAACGACTTCGTTGCGGCATCACCGTATGGAGTTATTACACAGGCATATGAATGGGGCGAACTGGCCCGACACGCAGGCTCAAATCCGATGCGCGTCGGCGTTGTGGATGAGAGCGGGAAATTATGCGCGGCAATGGCAATCAATATCTCAAAAATGCCCATGTTGCGTAGCACCTATTTTTACGCGCCCCGTGGTCCAATTGTAGATGATCCTGATTCTCCTGCTTTAACCGTGCTCCTCAACTTTGTGAAGGCCGAAGCACGGAAGCAGGGAGCCTTTATGTTGAAGATTGATCCACCTGCTGAAGAAGGTGACACGCATTGGGTATCGGCGCTTACTCATCGTGGCTTCCGTTTGTCTCCTCAGACGATTCATGCGCGTAGCGAATGGATTCTCGATATTCGCCCGGAGGAGAAAGAGCTGCTGTCGAAGATGAAAGAGAAGTGGCGTTATAATATTCGTCTGGCGGCGCGTAAAGGTGTTACGGTACGTCGTGGTGAGGGGCGACTGGATCTTGAAGCTTTCCATACAATCCTGCGTGAAACCAGTATCCGTGATCAGTTTTTTGTGCATGATCTGGATCATTATCAGACGTTGATGGATATTTTTGATCGTGATGATCAGGTCGCGCTTTTCCTGGCTGAATTTGAAGGCAAGCCAATTGCTGGTATCTTTATGATGCGTTATGGGCGTTGGAGCTGGTATCGTTATGGTGCTTCTTCATCGCAGTATCGTAATGTTATGCCAAACCATTTGCTCCAATGGAATGGTATGCAGTGGGCACGTTCTCATGGTTGCTGGTACTATAATTTCCTGGGTGTGCCAGTGCATCCAGAGCAGTCAGATAGCAGCGATCCTCTGTATGGGGTGTATACGTTTAAACGTGGTTTTGGTGGGTATGACCGTCTCTCACTGGAAGCATACGATCTGCCATATAATCCGATTGTCTATGAGCTGTATCGACGTATGATCGATTTCAAACATTGGCGTGATCAGCGTCAGAGCGCGAAAGAAGCCGCAGCCAGAGAGCAGGAGGCTTCAGCTCAGACAGAGAAAAAGGCTGAGCCACAGGCTTCGAAGGCGTAAGAGCCACTTCTAGCGCCGGTTTGCCCCCCTGTTCTTATAATCTGAAGGTTGGCAGGTATATAAAAAAAGGGATATGTGCGAAACAAGCTTGTTTCGCACATATCCCTTTTTTGTGATGACCTGAGTGGAATTATGCTTTTTTGCCTTCTGAGATCTGTACTTTATCGGACTTATTATTGAGCAGGTTGCCCTCAATTCCGATAGAAGGGAGGAGCTGTGCCTGTGCCTGTGTGCTCAATGGCAGTGCCCACAGTTTGATAAAGCCCAGAGCAGCGTTATGATCGAACTGATCTCCACTGTCATAGGTTGCCAGCTCATGGCTGTAGAGTGAGTTATCTGATTTGCGACCAACAATCTGGCAGCGTCCGCGAGAGAACTTTACGCGTACCGTACCACTGACAAAGCGCTGGGTGCTCTGTACATAAGCAGCCAGGTCCTGATGTAGTGCACTATACCATTGACCGTTGTAAATCAATCGTGCGTATTCACCGGCGACAATCTCTTTGAAGCGCACCTGATCGCGGCTCAATGTCAGCGTTTCCAGTGCATTATGGGCCTCATGCAGAATGGACGCGGCAGGAGCCTCATAAATCTCACGTGATTTGATACCGACCAGACGGTTCTCAACATGATCAATACGCCCGATACCATATTTGCCACCTTCAGTATTCAAGGTATCGATCAGAGTTGGGCCATCGATCTCTTCACCATTCAGTTGGGTTGGCATACCGTTCTGGAAGGTGATTTCATAGTAACTGGGTTCAAGTGTTACCTGATCAGGATCGGCGGTCCAGGCAAAGACTTCTGCGGGAGGCTCAGCCCAGGGATCTTCCAGAACACCGCACTCAACGCTACGGCCCCAGAGATTCTGGTCTACCGAATAAGGGCTGGCATTAGTCACTTTAATGGGGATATTATGTTCAGCCGCATAAGCGATCTCGTTATCGCGTGTCATGCTCCACTCACGGACAGGAGCAATGATGCGCAGGTCAGGAGCCAGTGTATTGATTGAGACATCAAAGCGCACCTGATCATTGCCTTTGCCTGTGCAGCCATGAGCGACAGCGACAGCACCTTCCTGGCGAGCCACCTCAACCAGCAGGCGAGCAATTAAAGGACGGGCCAGCGCGGTTGCCAGAGGATAGCGACCTTCATAAATAGCGCCTGCTTGCAGAGCGGGCCAGAGAAAGTAACGTACAAAGTCTTCACGAGCATTGACGACCATTGATTTCACAGCACCAATGGCTGTTGCGCGTTCGGCAACTTCCTGTAAATTCTTCTCGTTACCGACATCGACCGTGACCGCGATCACATCGAGATCATACTTTTCTTTAATCCAACGGATTGCTACCGAAGTATCTAGACCGCCTGAGTAGGCGAGTACCACTGTTGCCATGACTACTCCTCCTCAAAGATATGGATATCAGTTGTGCCAACAAGCTGTTGTATGGCTGTTGTAAATGTTGCGGCTTGCTTTTGCCATTGGGCACGCGCTTGCGCCAGCCGCTGCTGCGCTTTTTCTAACCCTGGATTGCCAGCCCCGCCAGGATGGTTACGGGCGTGCAGGCGTGCAACGAGTTGCTGCTGAGTTTCTACCGGGAATGGGATCTGCTGGTCTAACTGCGCCGTCACTTCGCGTCCAACAATACGATACGCATCACGAAATGGCATCCCCTCTTTTTCCGCCATTTCATAGGCGCGGTCAGTCGCAAAGAGTTCAAATGTACACGCTTCCAGAGCACGCTTCTGGTTAACCCGGGTATTCTGGATGGTGAGCGCACAGATCTCTAACGTCTCACGCGCCAGGGCGATTGCTTCCATGAAAGGACGCTTGGTTTCCTGATAATCGCTATTATACCCCGACGGAAGGCCAGTGATAATACCAAGGATCTGTTGCTGGAAGGAGAGCATGGTTTGCGCCCGTGCTCGGACCAGTTCCATCACGTCCAGATTGCGTTTTTGTGGCATGATGCTGCTACCTGTTGTGATTTCCACCGCAGCCTGCATAAAGCCATACTCACTGGTGGTGAAGAGCATCATATCCTGTGCCAGTTTGCTCAGATCAAAGGTGATTTGTGCCAGTGCCTGCACGATGGCGGCTTCTATTTTGCCGCGAGCATTCTGGACGTAAATCACATTATTCTGGACCTGTGAAAAGCCCAGGATATCAGCGACATACTGGCGATCAATGGGCAGGGGCACGCCATAGCCAGCCGCCGAGCCAAGAGGAGATTGATCATTTAACGCGTACGCGGCAGCAAGTAATTTTTCATCATCTAAAAGGGCTTCGGCAAAACTTGCGGCCCAGAGACCAAAGGATGAAAGCATCGCACGTTGCATGTGCGTATAACCGGGCATTGGAATGTCCATCGTATCGGAGGCAAATTGGAGCAGGGTCGCACAGAGATCGAAAAGTTGTTGACTCACAAGATGAAGTTGTTCTTTGCCATATAAACGCAGATCGGTTAGAACCTGATCATTGCGGGAACGAGCAGTGTGAATCTTTTTTCCCGCCGGTCCAGCTTTTTCCGCGAGATAATTTTCAATACTGGTATGGACATCTTCGTCTGACGGTTTAATCGTAAATTCCTTGCTTGACTCCAGGCGTAATATTTCCTGAAAAACCACTTTGAGGGCTTGAAGCTCTTCTTCACTGAGGACGCCAATACGTTGCAGCATCGACACATGAGCAAGAGAACCCCAGACATCATGACGGATGAGTTGGTTGTCAAGAAGGCTGTTTTGTGCTGCGGTATAATGCTCGACACGGGCGTTGACACTATAGCCTTTTTGCCATAGTTTCGTCATAATACGAACTCCTTCAATTAACCAATTTGGAGGAAGGAGCCGTAGGGTAAAAAAAACGCCCCTTCCATAAACATTGAAGGGACGAGAGTGCAGAGTTTTACTCTATCACACCCGTGGTGCCACCCTAATTGCCTTTCACAAAAGAGGCTGTAGAAGCTACGCGAAAGACCACTTCTCTGGTTATATCACGACGTGGGAACCACCCACCTGACCTACTTGTTCACTTTCAATAGATTACTGTAAGCAGACTTTCTTCGGTCAACCGCTCACGAATGCGTTCCGAAAGTGCTCTACCATTCCGAACTTTCACTCTGTTATCGGATCGCTGTTGGTCGCTCTTCTCTCGTACTACTTTCGTTCAACACGGGTCTTTTTTCAGCCATTCAGTCGTATTCTGTACTCACTGTATCCCATTACTGAATGGTACTGAATATGAAAATATATTTTTTACAGAATAACAGTCGGGATGAGAAATGTCAAATGATTGACTATACATAAATGCGCACTTTGGGCGGTCAACTTTCACATAGTTTTCGGTAGATTGTGTTGGAGGGAGTAGTATTACATGCCTGGTTGGAAATAATTATTTAAAATGAATTTTGTGGATTATAGATTTAAATTATATTAGTTTATAACAATGACTATATATGTAGTTACAATGCATCGAAATTGTTGTATGAACCGTAATTGTTATATCACCAAAATTCTATTGCGGCCCCTCAGTGAAAGGAGCTATTGTAATGAATGCAGTCACTAATTGGGGAACTGCACTTTTCAATTCCATTGCAGGTGTATTATCCCTTGTTGTCGCATTTATCCCCAGGTTAGTCGGTTTCCTGGTCATCCTGTTGATCGGCTGGATTGTTGCGTCGGCATTGGCGAAGGCTGTAACCTTTTTGCTCAAGCGCATTGGTTTTGATCGTACCAGTGAGCGTATTGGTCTGACGCGTTTTGAGCAGCGGATGGGTATGCGTATGGACCCTGCAACATTGTTGGGTAAAATAGTGTACTGGTTTGTCTTCCTGGTCTTTTTAATTCCAGCTTTCAATGCCCTGCAACTTACCTCGGTCAGTTCGTTCTTGAATCAGGTTCTGGCATACATCCCCAACATTTTCGTTGCGGTGCTGGTGCTGTTCCTGGGCGCACTCTTGGCAAGTTTTGTTGGGGACATTGTGCGTGGAACAATGGCGGGACGCAATGTAGGTAATCCAAACATTTATGCCAATATCGCACGGGCAGCCATTATCGGTTTTGCTATTCTGGTTGCGCTTGATCAGTTGCAGATCGCACCAGCGTTAATCACGATTCTCTTTACCGCGATTGTTGGCGCGATTGCTCTTGCACTTGGTCTGGCCTTTGGTCTGGGTGGACGTGACACGGCACAACGCCTGTTGGATCGAGGTGAAGCTCGTATCGGCACAACCCCAGCGCCATATTCTGCTACGCAACCGCAGACGCAGGCCACGGATATACGACAGCCATTCAACCAACCATCGCCTGGAATGGGTCGTATGCAATCAGGTACGATGCGTGGTGATGGTAGCTCAACCGTTTAGGTATGTATGATATGTACATCAAGGTGACGAGTTTCGTTCTATCTCGTCACCTTGACAGCGGTTTGGACGATTAATATACTAAACTTAGACGTAGAACAAAAGAAACCTGTTCCTCGTAAGACATTCAGGTTTTATGGAGGATGATATAGAGTAAAAAACGTTTTTGCAGCGGCGTTTGATCGCGGAAGAGTAGACGAAGGCGACAATTGCAGCGAACTGGAATATGGTGGAAGTCCAGTATTGTGGTTTCGTTGAACACACCGTGAGAGCTATATGTGACAAAGCACACTTGTGTGGAAGCATATCGGATGTGCCCATCCGTTATCATGGGCACAAATCACGAGCATATTTGTTTGCTCGTTGTTTGACTGAGTGTCTGTTCATTTTGAGCAGAAATGAGGATGGGACCACGGATAACCTTCGTTCCTCGGTGGAGGGATGAGGGTTTTTTTTATGGTCAAAAATAGCAGGAGTGACGTGAAATGGCAAAGTTTAATGGTGATCACATCAAACTGGCGATCCAGAAAGATGGGCGCTTAACAGAAGATACACGAGCATTGCTACGCACTGTTGGTTTACATTTTGAGTCGTATAAGCAGCGTTTGTTCAGTATCTGTCGTAATTTTCCACTGGATATTTTGTACGTGCGCGATGATGATATTCCTGAATATGTTGCTGAGGGTGTGGTAGATCTAGGCATCGTGGGACAGAATCTTGTTGTGGAATCAGGGACGAAGGTGACTGAATTGTTGCCACTGAATTATGGTCATTGTTCACTGATGGTGGCGGTTCCGGCTGAAAGTGGGATTGAGAACATCCAGCAATTAGAAGGATTAAAGATCGCGACATCCTATCCTTTGACAACCACAAAATATTTTGCTGAACACAAAGTAAATGTCAATGTGATTACGATTAGTGGTAGTGTGGAGATTACGCCTGCGCTGGGTGTCTCCTCCGCGATTGTTGATCTGGTGAGTACGGGAAGCAGTTTGAAGTTGAATGATCTGGTGCCGATTGCGACTGTGCTGGATTCACAGTCATCGTTGATTGCCAATCCAACATCGATTGAGAATGTCTATAAAAAGGCGATTATTGATCGTTTGATGACGCGTTTTCGTGGTGTGCTGGCTGCTGCTGATTATAAGTATGTGATGATGAATATTCCCCGTAGCGCGTTGGAGTATGTTTCGACAACCACCCCTGGTTTGAAATCTCCGACTGTGCTACCGACAGCCGATGCTGAGTGGATGGTGGTACATACCGCGATCCGTGAAGACATGTTCTGGGATGTGATTGAGAAGTTAAAAGAGCATGGCGCTCAGGGGATCCTGGTTTCTTCTATTGAGAAGATGTTTGTGTAGTTTTTTGTATAAATGGTGTAGTAGCAGAGATAGCATATGTACACGCACTGGTGTGAATACATCTGCGTGTATATATGCTATCTCTTTGCTTATCTATCCTTAGTCTGCTGGACTGAGTTGATAGGTTTCAAGCACTACAGGAGTACTGTCTGGTGTGGTATAGTCACTCCATGCTTTGATCGGTAACGTACTGAGACTGTGCGTTGTCAGTGCACGCAGGAAGAGCCGTACTTGTTTGATTTTGATCATTAATGGAATGTTGCTGTCAACTGCCAGACGGCGTAAGCGATAGTGCTCGTCAAAGTCTTTTTGTAAGCGTCCTGCCACGATGACAATTGCCAGATCTATCTGTTGATTATGGATGACATCCTGAACATTGAGCGCCTCTTCGTCGTCCTCCACACCACCTACGCGGGTTGCTGCTATATGGTGATCCTGTAAGAATTGCCATGTTTCTGATGTGGCATAGATTGGCAAATTGAGACCTTGCAGATGTATCAGGCTCTCCTTGAACGCCTCCTGTTTCTCCTCACCCGTGAGATGAAGTAAGATCCCTTTTTGTGGGATACTGTTGCCAGTGGCAAGCAGGGCTTTAAGATATGCCTCTTCAAGATCATCACCAAAGCAGGCAACCTCTCCAGTAGAAGACATTTCAACCTGTAGCATCGGATCTGCATTGGTCAGTCGTGAGAACGAGAATTGCGGTGCTTTGATGGCTGTAAAGGTCTGAGGTGGCAGTTCAATGGCTGCCACATCAGGCTGGAAAAGCGTATCAATAAAGAGATCAATCAAGTTCACACCAGTCACTTTTGAGATAAAAGGGAAGGTGCGCGAGGCACGCAGATTTGTCTCTATGACATAGACCTGATGCTCTTTGACCAGAAACTGGATGTTGACCGGACCAGTTACGTCCAGCGCAGCAATAATCTTGCGCCCGATCTCTCTTATCTCGTCCTGAATAGCTGTTGTGATGGTCTGCGGCGGCAACGCAATGGTTGCGTCTCCTGAATGCACGCCAGCGTTTTCGATGTGTTCAGAGATAACCGCTGCCTTGATCTGTCCATGTTGTGCGATGGCGTCAAATTCAACTTCGCGTGCGAATTCAAAGAATTTAGAAACCGTGACAGGATGTTCCGGTGAGAGTGTGGCTGCCTGTTGGGCGTAGACCGTCAACTCCTCCAGTGTATCGCAGATTTTCATCGCGCTACCTGATAGCACATAGGATGGGCGTACCAGTACAGGATAGGCGACGCGGGCCGCGAAAGATTGGAGTTCATCCAGTGTGCTGAAGGTATTCCATTCTGGCTGTTTGATGTGTAGTGTATCCAGCAGAGTTGAGAAAGTGCTCCGGTTCTCGGCGCGATCAATATTGGTTGCTGTTGTGCCAAGTAACTGGCAACCATAGGCATGGAGTGCTTGGGAGCGATTATTTGGTGTTTGACCGCCAACCGAGACAATCACTCCATATGGTTGCTCAAAATCATAAATGTCTGCAATGCGCTCAAAGGTGAGTTCTTCAAAGTAGAGCCGATCGGATACATCATAGTCAGTGGAAACAGTTTCAGGGTTGCAGTTGATAATGATAGAGCGCTTCTTGTATTTCTTTAATGCTTCAACAGAACTTACACTGGTCCAATCGAATTCAACCGATGAACCGATACGGTATGGTCCAGATCCCAGAATGATGACCCCCTGTTGTTGCGCGGGTTGGATATCATTATGCTGAGCATTATAGGTCATATAGAGATAATTGGTATCGGATGGAAATTCAGCGCTGAGCGTATCAATCTGGAGGATGGCTGGAATGACACCTGCCACTTTGCGCTGAGCGCGAATCGCCAGTGCATCTTGATTGGTGAGTTCCGCGATCCGTGTATCAGACAGACCAAGCTGTTTTAGCGTCCATAGTTCCTCTGAACTGAATTGTCCATGATGTTGACGTAATGCCTCTTCCTGTTCTACGATAGCCAGAATGCGACTGAGGAACCAGGGATTAATGCCAGTGATCTCATAGAGTTCATCTATCATATAGCCAGATTTCAGTGCCTGTGCAAGCGCGAATGGGCGTTTAGGGGTAGGTATAGTAAGATATTTTTTGAGTTCCTTTTCGTCGGAGAAGAATGTATCGGGTGGGACCGCACCTTCAAAGCCCTGTTCAAGCATGTGTAACGCTTTTTGATAGGCTTCTTCAAATGTACGACCAATGCCCATGACCTCACCAACAGATTTCATGCCAGTGCCAATAGTCTCATCGACGCCTTTGAATTTCGCGATATCCCAGCGTGGAATTTTGACCACCAGATAGTCGAGACTGGGTTCAAAACATGCCTGTGTGACTCCGGTCACTTTGTTTTTGATCTGTGCCAGCCCATATTCCAGCGCGAGTTTCGCGGCGACGTAGGCGAGGGGATAGCCAGTCACTTTGCTGGCGAGGGCGGAACTGCGCGAGAGACGGGCGTTGACCTCAATCACATAGTATTCTGAAGTGATCGGGTTGAGCGCGAACTGGACGTTACATTCACCAACGATACCCAGGCTGCGTACAATGTTGATTGATGCGGCTCGCAGCATATGGTATTCCGCATTGGTGAGTGTCTGACTGGGTGCGATGACGATTGATTCGCCAGTATGGATGCCGAGCGGGTCCATATTTTCCATATTACAAATAGTAATACAGTTGTCGTAGCGGTCCCGTACCACCTCATATTCGATTTCTTTGTAGTGGTGAAGATACTGTTCGATCAATACCTGTGGCGCGAATGAGAGCGCATTGCTGACAATTTTTGCCAGTTCATCCCGGTTCGCTGCGATACCTGAACCCTGACCGCCCAGCGCGAAACCGGCGCGCACCATCACCGGAAAGCCGATCTGATCGCCCAATGTGAGCGCTTCTTCTAGCGTTTGAGCGCTCTGGCTCTGAGGTGTAGGGATATTGATGCTATGCAGATGTTCGGCGAATTTCTGTCGATCTTCGGTGAGTATAATAGCTGAAATGGGAGTGCCAAGGATTTTCACATGATGGCGCTCCAGTATACCCTGTTCGTAGAGTTCGATACCACAGTTGAGGGCGGTTTGACCACCGAAGGCGAGCAGAATGCCATCGGGCTTTTCACGCTCGATGACCTGTTCAACAAAGTATGGGGTAACGGGCAGGAAGTAGATCTGATCCGCCAGAAATTGCGATGTCTGGATAGTCGCGATATTCGGATTGATCAGAATCGTTGTTACCCCTTCTTCTTTCAATGCTTTCAATGCTTGAGAACCAGAATAGTCAAATTCTCCAGCTTGTCCGATTTTTAACGCGCCAGAACCTAGAATTAATACTTTACGTTGTTGTTCCATCAAAATTGCTCCAGAAAGTAATCAAAGACCCATTCGGTATCAACTGGTCCAGGTGCAGCTTCAGGGTGAAACTGGGCCGACATAAATGGCAGTGATGAATGGATAATGCCTTCGTTGGTGCCATCGTTCGCATTTGTAAACCAGGGATTAAAGCCGGGAGGGACTTCACCAACGGCAAAGCCATGATTCTGTGTGGTGATATAGCAGCGCTGGGTGTTGCGCATCGTGCAGGGTTGGTTCTGGCTACGGTGTCCAAATTTCATTTTATAGGTGTCGCCACCAGCAGCCAGGGTTAAGATCTGATTGCCCATGCAGATACCCAGGGTTGGTATCTTCTGCTCAAGTGCCTTGCGCACCGTCTCCACCGTCTCAGGTACCATCTTAGGATCGCCGGGGCCATTTGAGATAATGAGGCCGTCAAATTGCATATTTGCATCCGCCGCGAAAAGGTCAAAGTTCCAGGGAACCGTGACCAGTGTAATATCACGTTTGAGCAGGCTGCGAGTAATATTGCGTTTGGCTCCACAGTCGATGAGTGCAATCTTTTTAGTACCATGCCCGGCATGTTTGACCTGCTGTGTGGAGACAGTGGCGATCAAATTATCGAAGTTAGGATCATGAAAAGGAATATCTTCTTCAAAAACAATTTTGCCCAGCATTGCGCCATGATCGCGGATATGCTGTGTCAGGCGGCGTGTATCCTTGATTTCAAGCGCGGGAATTTTCTGGCTCTGAAGCCATTCACCAAGTGACATCGTGCTCTGAACGTGGGATGGTGTATCGATATAGTTTGAAACGATTAATCCTTCAATATGGATATGATCATCTTCCCATAATGATTGGGCAGGTACACCATAATTGCCAACCAGAGGATAGGTCATGATCAGGATTTGCCCGGCGAATGAGGCATCGGTGATGGCTTCCGGATAGCCAACCATACCCGTGCTGAATACGACTTCACCAGCTCGCCCCTGATGATAACCAAACGAACGGCCTTCAAATTGTGTGCCATCCTCAAGGATCAAGGTGCCATAACGGGGGGCTGAACATATTGTGTCATGAGAAGACACGCTGTGTGTTTGCATAGTGCATCCTTCCTGAACTGTGCTCCAGTGAAAAAAGTATATCGATGATGGAGCCGCGACTGGTGCTGATAAGTGAAGTTTATTTGTCTCTTATCATTACACGGTTTCCGCATGTAAAAGCGTTGCTAGAACAGCCATTTGCGCCCACAGGCGGTTTTCAGCTTCGTCAATGACGATGGAACTGGAGCTATCCAACACCTCGTCAGTCACTTCTACGTTTCTACGTACCGGTAAACAATGCATAAATTTACCGTTGTCTGTAAGTTGCATGTTCTTTTTGTTTACGATCCAATCTTGCAAATTTGCTCTCAGCTTTTTTTCCTCATCCCAATTCCCGTAGTATTGCAAGGCTCCCCAACTTTTGGCACAAACGATGTGAGCCTCTGTCATTGCTTCGTCCTGATTATGACTGATCGCGAATGAGCCTCCACCCTGTTCGGCTCGCTGTTTTGCCACCGCGAGGATTTCTGGATCAAGTTCCCAACCCTGAGGATGTGCGACAACAACCTCCATCCCCAGATCGCAGGCCGCCAGCATTTGTGAATTGGGAGTTGCCATTGGCAAGGCTTTTGGATGATAGGCCCATGTCAGCACATACTTTTTTCCTTTGGGATTGCCCAGATGTTCTGTCATGGTGACTGCATCGCCTAGACCCTGGCAGGGATGGTAGAGATTTGACTCCATATTGATGATGGGAACGGTAGCATATTTTGCAAAGCTGTTGAGCACGATATCCTGTTTGGACTCGGCCCATCCGCTGGTTTGTGCGCTGGTTGATGATTTTGTCACCAGTTCAGAGCAGCGCAAGGCCAGCGCATCACAATAGCGCGAAAGGACGGGTGCAACGTCTTTGACATGCTCAATGGTTGTCCCATCCATGATTGCGTTTTCCTGATATTCAAAGGACCAGACATTATCGCTGTTGATCTCTAATGCCTGTCCGCCCAGTTTGAACATTGCTGTCGCGAAGGAAACCCGTGTACGTACCGAGGGATTGAAGAAGAGGGTTGCTAGCGTTTTGCCTGCCAGACTTTTCCTCACCTTGCCATGCTTGAGATCAAGTGCTAACTGGATCAGATCACTGATCTCCTGTAGGGTCAGGTCCGCAGTATTCAGGAAGTCGCGTTGCGACAATAAATGTGTTTGTTCTAACATGTGTGTTTTTCTCCTGTGCTGTGCGAACATACCCTATGATGCAATCGCTTGCTTCTGGGTGTCTTTCAATGATGTGAGCTTTTCTTCGATCAATTGCAATGTTTTGGGCATGGCATGTTGATTGCTCTCAGCGGGTACCCCGATTGTATTTTCAACAAACGCGACACCGGTATCATTATTTACGACTGGTCCGGTAATCAGGGTGACAGGAACACCGTACTGCTGCATGATCTCTTTGGCACCCCATGCTCCAACAAAGTCACCGGCACCGACGATGAGTGAGTTGATATGCTGCTGGATTTCCTGATTTTTGATGATATCGCCCACATGGTAGCCACCAAGGATGCCATCACCGAATTCGGCGATAATCACATCGGGATTGCTTTTATTAGCTTCGGCGATAACACTGATGGCGACCTCAACCACTTCATCCGCATTGTTGCAGGTAGAAGGAAGTCCAGCATCCATAAAGCCGAGAACAGGGGATGCACCTGCGTCCGCAATGGTATCGAGATCCTGTGTGGAGGCAACACCGGAGAGTTTTACACCGGCAATCTTCAAGCCTTTGTGTTTGAAGTGTTTGATTATTTTGACAATCGCGGTTGTTTTTCCTATATTCATACAGGTGCCAACGATGCCGATAATGGGGGCACTGGAGGGAAGGGTAGTAGTACGTTCAATCGAGTAATCTTTGATATTGAGTTGTTGTCCGTTGTTAATCACGCTCCCAAGAACTTTGACCTGCATCGGAACACCCCAGGCTTCGTTGAGACCACTGATTTCACCCACGACACCGCTTTCACAGAGATAATAGAGGATATCACCGACAGCGAGTTGTGCAGGGATATCACCACTGTATTCGCGGAGAGCACGTCGTTTCCCTAATACAACCGGCAGAATATCTCCCTCAACGAGGAAACCAATACGACCACTGGTATATTCGAGTAAGCTGTTCTTGCCTGTATCAGAGAGTGCCTGTACAGCAATGACAGCGCCCTCGGCAGGTGTGATTTGTTCGCTAATCTCGGCAGTGGACGGCAAATGGAGTTGTCGCATAACTGAGGGAATTTTCGTAAACTGGATTTGCATATCCTGCACCTCTTCTTCCTGATAATTTGGGCCATTGTTCTGTACGGTGCGGGAAAGTAGTAAGCTTCCTGGTTCACTGTACATGGCACAAAGAAAAACCTGGGAATGGTGGAAGGTGCGAAGCATAAAAAAATCTCGCCCCCTCCAACGTTACTGAAGGGACGAGAGTAGTAAGGGACTGTTGTCCCGCTAAACCCGTGGTGCCACCCCGATTGTCACTCTCCGCCATTTTGCATGTATCGTTGTGCTGGCAAAGGTTGTGACCACTTTTTTCTGTGGTTATATTCCTGCGTGGGAACCACCCACCGAACCTACTTGCCCTCTATCAAAAGAGGCTTTCTTCGGTCGCCGCTCACGAACGCGTTCAAAGAACCCTGGACTCTTCTGAACTCTCACTCTCTTTCAGATCGCTGTCAGTCGGTATTCTTCTACTGTTTTCGCTCAACGCGGGTCAGACTGTATTTTTAGTCTTACAAAAAAGATTACCATTCATGGCCGGGAAAGTCAACGAAGATTGGTGCTGAAGGCATGTGAGTCATGCACATTATCTGTGTATGCCATATAGTAAACTCTCACAACAAAGTTCAACAGGTCGTCCTGCACGGTGGCGTTCTCGCCATTCCGATTGAGATAGGACGACCCATTGTTTTCATTGATCTACGTTGATTTGTGAGTACGGTTGCGATTAGCCGGTATTTCTCACGCCAGCGGCAATGCCATTGATCGTTAAGAGAACCGCATATGTCAGACGTGCTCGTTCGCGTTCTTCATCGCTTGCCTCTGGCTGAGCATCTTTATCCAACGTCAGCGGCCCACCGAGCGCACGGAGACGACGGAGAAACACCACCTGTAAGTAGCTTAATGGATCGACATAAGGATTGCGGAGACGAATAGATTCTTGCAAGACTGGCGAGGTGTCAAGCAGTTGTTTGCCACCAACAATCGCGATGACCATGCGTGCCGTGCGATCATATTCAGCCTGGATGGTATTCATAAAGCGATCCCGCAGTTCAATATCATCAACGAGCGTTGCATAAGTATGGGCGATATGCATGTCTGCTTTTGACAGTGTCATTTGCAGATTATCCAGAAACGCACGCCAGAAAGGCCACTGTCGGTACATTTGTTGCATCTGTGCCAGACGCTCTGGTTGCGCCTGCATATACGCTTCCAGCGCACTGCCTACACCATACCAGCTTGGGAGCACAAAACGACTTTGCATCCAGGAAAAGACCCAGGGGATCGCACGCAGATCCTCAATCGCACGGCTTCTGGTACGGCGTGCTGGTCGCGAACCGATATTGAGCCAGCCCAGTTCCTGAATTGGTGTCGCCTGTTCAAAGAAACTCAGGAAGGTTGGATCTTCGTAAATAAGTTGGCGATAGTGGGTATACGCACTGGCTGAGAGCTGTTCCAGGGAGGCAACCCACTCATCGGTTGGTGTGGGATGAACCTGTGTTTCAATGATCTCTTTTTCTGGAATGCTTGATTGTACAACACCCGCGATGATAAGCTCCAGATTACGTATGGCAATCTCATGCACACCATATTTAAATGACAGCATTTCACCCTGCTCAGTGATGCGCAGACGTCCATTGATGGAACTGGGTGGTTGACCTAGAATAGCTTCGTAGATTGGTCCACCACCACGACCAATCGCGCCACCACGACCATGAAAGATGACAATACCAATCTGGTATTCCTGTCCCAGAACTGCCAGACGACGCTGTGCCTGATACAACTCCCAGGCGGACGTCAATATTCCTCCGTCCTTACTGCTATCCGAGTAGCCAAGCATGACCTGTTGCTGATCACGGCAGTGCTCGACATAGTTCTTGTATACGGGGAGATCAAAAGCCTGTTTCAGAATAGCTGTGCAGTCACGCAGGTCATTGATTGTCTCAAAGAGTGGCACGATAGGTAGATCATTTATGCCAACTTCTTTGAAGAAAAATTGCACTTCCAGTAAATCACTGACCGTATGTGTCATGCTGACAATGTAGCAGGTGACGGCCTTTGGGCCATAAAGTGCACGAGCAGTCCGAATGGCCTGGAAGGTCTGTAAAATATGGGATGTCTCAGGACTCAATTCCAGGCCAGGACGTGTGAGAATGCGTGGATCTTCCAGTAAGCGTTCGAGCAGAAGAATGCGCTCGTCTTCTCCCAGTGTCAGATAATCATCTTTGATGAGTCCTGTCACGCGCAACAGTTCAGCGATAGCTGTCGCATGGCGTTCACTATGCTGGCGTACATCAAGAGCTGCGAAATAAAAGCCGAAAACCTTCACCTGACGAATGAGCCGGTCTAAATCGCCCTCTGCCAGCGATTGTTCTCCATCCTGAAGCAGGCTGTCACGAATCAGATAGAGATCAGCTAGCAACTCATCAGCGGATTTGTAGGTGATGGAATGTTCCAAATCCTCATCTTCTGGTATGGCAGGTTTCTTGAAGCGGGAAGGCATATCGGCTGGAAGCGGTTCACTTTCAATTGCTCCCAGACGTTTCCACATGAAGGAAAGCTTGGCCCGATATGGCTCAAATGTTGTTTGTCCTTTAAGATCCTGCGCATAGTCAGGCATGCAAGCAATATCATACTCCAGAGAGCGTTGTAACTCTGGCGTAATCGTTGCATGCGTACTGGATTGAGAATAATTGCGAGCCATCTCAGTCAGCGCACGGCGATAGCGAGCGATAATGTAACTGCGCTGCATATGGAGAGCGGTGAGCAATGTTTCAGCCGATACAAACGGGTTGCCATCCTGATCTCCACCAATCCATGAGCCAATGCGGAGAAATGGAGGCACTATCAGTGTCGGATAGGCTTCATTGAGAAGTTCCTCAAATTCGATATAGAGGTCCGCCACCGCATGGTAGAGGATTTCATCAAGATAATAGATCCCCATTTTGATTTCATCTTCAACCTGCAAACGAACCTGTCGTACAGCATCGGTACGCCAGTGCAGATCAATAACCGCTTCGAGTGTCCGTTGCCAGTGTTGTTGCTCACGCGGAGTCATCGTATGACGATGCTCATGTTCGGATAGGAGTTCAGTGATTCGCTGTGCTTTCGTAATTAAGCTACGTCTGGTTGCCTCGGTTGGATGGGCAGTAAAGACGATATCAATCGCTAACTGATTAAGCACCCCCTGCAACGTATCCGCATTGAGTTCGTTCTGTTGCAAGAACTGAATAAGTGCTTTGAGCGAACCACGTTGTGGTTTATTGTGGCGATCAAGTTCATGGGCACGTCGTCGCCTGATACGATGATACTGCTCAGCGGTATTGACCAGATGAAAGAAGACAGTGAAAGCACGGATAACATCAATGGCTGTATCGGGGTCACAGTTGTTGACGATATGGTTGATTTCCTGGGAAAGAGCATCGATCTCCTGGGAAATTTGCTGCGCTTCTTCCGAGCCTGCCTGGGGTAAGCGTTCAGCACAATCGCGTAGGCGTTTACAGGTATTCCGTAATCGTTCAACGGTCTCGAAAACGGCATCCCCCTCATGACGCTGGATTGCGTGCCCCAATGCATTGCCAAGCGTACGAATGTCTTGCCGGAGCGGAGCATCTTTTTCGCGACGATTTTCGATTTCTGACATAGTGTATCCTTACAATTGTAAGATAGGGTGCACTACAGATGAGTACAGGTATAGCTCCTTTGCTCGTACATCTCCGAATGCGAAAAGTAATAGCAGAAAAGTTGAGCGTTTGTCTTCCTTGTCCTTTAAAATGGGCTGCTCTTGTGCATTGTTTACAACATTCTAACACATTCTGAGTCACTTTTATGGTATGTGCAAAATGCACAGCAAAACATGTTTTTTTCTCACCGTTACGAGACAGCAAATAAAATAAAAGTATGCTTTTTAGATAAATAGCATATCTTGAACATGCTTTCCTTTCTCATATTGTGCATATTGCACAATATGATGGCTGTCTGCTTCTGCTAAATTACCGAAGATTTTTATTCTAGAGATTCGATATACTGATTTCATCAGTAAAAATAACCAGATAATTATTGCACCACGCAAATCTGCTCTCCTTTTGCAAAGGTCAATAAATCTACAAATAGAATGTGCAATGACATGATGTGTTGGTAGCGCTGATAGCAAGATTACCTCTACACAACCAACGTATCGGTGATGTAAGCCCTGTGTTGTTGCTTTCATTATAGGGAAGAGGGTTGCTCATTGAGAATGGCCTCAGTGAGTAGCCCTCTTCCTTGTTTTACATAGAAGAATTTGTGTATAGTAGAACTTAGCCGGAATATAAGTTGTGCAATGTACACGAATATATCTGATGATACAACATGATACTTTAAGATAAATACAGGTAATAAATAGCGTATTTTATTGCATGGAGTGGTACATTATTTCTTTTAATGCTTCTGTAATATGAAATAAAAGCTACCGCAAAGATTGTTATTATAGTAAAATACGTAGATTATTCGGTGTATTCTAGAATCGTTTGTCACAGAGAGTTAAAAATATACTATCCTTGTAAGAACAGTATAGGCATTTTCTACATAGCGAAAACTTGTTTGTGCGCTTAAGTGTATGCTATACTCCTACAAACAAGTGTAACGTTACCCAAATCACCTGAGAGCTAAGGCGCTCTGTTAATCTCAATGATGTGAATCCGGTGTGCTCCTTGTGCCTTTGTCCGTTTTGTTAACGTGATTCAAAATGAAATTTGGTCCCTCTTGCTACTATCAAAAACACAGTAATTGACATCGACGACCATCGTCTGTTCGTCGACCCGTTGGCCCCAACGCAGGTGCCTCTGACGCATTGAGCAAGATAGTCTTTTTTGGGAGAGCAATGCATGACGCACAAGCATGAAGCCATCAAACCTGCGTATAGCATGTATCCACTTTATGATAGCCGTTGGGAGCATGATGCCTGCGGCACTGGTTTTCTTGCGCAAGTTTCGGGTGAGGCAAGCCATTCTCTTGTACAAACTGCCCTCGAAGCTTTAGCGCGTCTTACTCACCGTGGCGCACAGGATGCGGATGCAGAAACATACGATGGTACTGGTATTCTCACACAGATTCCCAGAGCATTGCTTCTTGAGGAACTTGAGAACCAGCAGATAGTAACCAATCCAGTTGATCTTGCCGTAGGTATGATCTTCTTGCCTGCTCGTGGAAGTGCTCATTCTGAGCAGTGTCGTCATATTATTGAGCAGACGCTCCGTGATGTCGGTCTGGAGTTTTTAAGCTGGCGCACTCCTCCGGTTGATTATGCTGTTCTAGGCTCGCATGCTAGAGCGATTGCTCCTGAGATCGCACAAGTACTCCTTTCCTGCCCTGACCATTGGTCCTCCGATCAGTATGCCAAATCTCTGTATTATGCCCGTCGTTTGATTGAGCGCAAGTTAGGTGAAAGCCAGTTGACTGACTGCTATGTCGTTTCGCTTTCACACACGGTGCTCATCTATAAGGGCTTGATGGCACCAAAAGATCTGCCCAACTTCTTTCTGGATCTTGCTGATCCTCGCTACGCCAGTGCACTGGCTGTGTTTCATCAGCGATATAGCACGAATACATTTCCTTCCTGGCCGCTCGCGCAACCGATGCGTCTCCTGGCTCATAATGGTGAAATTAATACTATTCAAGGGAATCGCAATTGGATGCAGGCGCGTGAGGGCGCGACTTCTTCTTCCATCTGGGAGGAGAAAATTGCTGACCTGTTACCAGTCGTCCAGCAAGGCACAAGTGACTCGTCACAATTGGATAATGCTTTAGAGTTCTTAACTGTTTCTGGTCGTGACATATTGCAGAGCATGCAGATGCTTATACCGCCTGCCTGGGAGCATGATCCTCAGATGGATGAAGCGCAGCGGGCCTGGGGTGAATATCATGCTGGTTTGATTGAGCCGTGGGATGGACCGGCGGCGCTGGTCTTCACTGATGGTCAAACCATTGGGGCTGCTCTTGATCGTAATGGTCTGCGGCCGGCTCGCTATACATTGACGAAGCAAGGTTTGTTGATTGTGGCGTCTGAGGCGGGTGTTGTGACAATTGATGATGCTGATGTGGTTGAGAAGGGCCGTCTGGGTCCTGGCGAAATGATCGCGGCTGATCTGGCACAAAAGAAGTTTTTGCGTGACAACGATATCAAGGAGACACTGGCACAACAACAGCCATACCAACAGTGGTTGGAAGAACATATGTCTCGCCTATCGGACCTGCAAACTGCGGATCTTACACAGGATTATGGAGAGTCTGACGATCTCTTTACCCGTCAGCAGGCCTTTGGGTATACACATGAGGATGTCGAGTTGGTCTTGCGTCCCATTCTCACGGATAACAAGGAGCCAACGTGGAGTATGGGAGATGACGCTCCATTAGCTGTGCTATCAGCGCAGTCGCGCTCATTCTCTGACTACTTCCGCCAGCGTTTCGCGCAGGTGACAAATCCTCCCATTGACCCGTTGCGCGAGCGTATCGTGATGTCGCTAGATGTTTACCTGGGACGTCGCAAAAGCCTGTTGACTGAAACGCCTGAACATGCCCATCTGCTGCATTCTCCAACTCCTCTTTTAACAGAGATGCAGTTAGTCCAGCTCCAGCATTTGACTGATGAAAAGTTCCGTGCGCAAAAGCTGGATACAACGTTTTCGACTGAAGCTGGTACCGCAGGTCTTGAGGCAGCGCTGGATCGGTTGGAGCAAGAGGCTGAGGAAGCTGTTCGTAATGGTGTAACATTGCTCATCTTGAGTGACAGTACTGCTTCCCCGACACAGATTCCTATACCAATGGTTATTGCTGTTGGCGCTGTTCACCGTTCTCTTATTAAGAAGGGATTACGGACACAGGTGGGATTGATCTGTGAAACCGGAACAGTCTGTGATGTTCATCAGGTGGCGTTGGTCCTTGGTTATGGTGCTGAGGCAATTGTGCCGACACTGGCATTTGCCAGTGTACGTGCGCTGGCTGGTGAGCGGCGTCTGGAACATGTGACGAAAGAAATGGCGGTCGAGCGCTATATTCATGTGATTGAAGATGGTTTGTGTAAGATCATGGCTCGCATGGGTATCTCGACGTTGCGTAATATTGTAGGTGCCGGACAGTTTGAAATTCTTGGGCTGGCTCCTGAATTTGCGGAGCGTTGTTTCGAGGGTTCGACGGTTGTGCCTGGTGATGTAACCTATGCTCACATTGCGGAGAGCCTGCTCAAGCAGAGTGAAGTGGTGCAGCAAGGCGCAACTGTTGAAACGAATAGCCCTGCGAATCGCCGTCGCAAGCTGGCTGATCTGGGTCGCTATCGTTTCCGCCGTGACGCTGAATATCATGCGTATAATCCTTTGATCATACGAGCTTTGCAAAAGGCCGCGCAATCAGGTGCGAAAGAAGATTATCAGCAGTTTACGCAGATGGTCTATAGCCGACCTTCGACCGCGTTGCGTGATCTCTTAGCCTTCAAATCAGCCACGCCAATTCCATTGGAGCAGGTTGAATCGATGGAAGCAATCCGTGCTCGTTTTGTCATCTCGGCGATGTCGATTGGTGCGCTTAGTCCTGAGACGCATAAAACGATTGCCGCTGCGATGAACAGTATCGGCGGGCGTAACAATACCGGTGAGGGTGGTGAAGATCCTGCATGGTACCATGAGACGATGGATGGGTATGAGGTCAGTAGTAAGATCAAGCAGGTCGCATCCGCACGTTTTGGCGTGACAACCGAGTATCTGGTACGAGCGCAAGAACTGGAAATCAAGATGGCCCAGGGTTCCAAGCCTGGTGAAGGTGGACAACTCCCACCAGCCAAAGTGACACCTTTTATCGCCAAATTGCGCCATACCGCGCCTGGAGTGTCATTGATTTCTCCTCCTCCACACCATGACATTTATAGTATTGAAGATATCGCACAGTTAATCTACGATCTGCATCAGGTGAATCCGACTGCGAAGGTAGGTGTCAAACTTGTCTCCGCAGCAGGCGTTGGTACAATTGCGGCTGGTGTAGCGAAAGGTCATGCGAATTATGTGCTGATCAGTGGTCATGATGGTGGCACAGGTGCGTCTCCTATTCAGTCAATCAAGCATGTTGGTATGCCCTGGGAGCGTGGTCTTGCTGAGGCGCAGCAGGTGCTTGTGAAGAATGACCTGCGTAAACGCATCAAAGTGCGCGTTGATGGTGGCTTTAAGACTGGACGTGATGTAGTTGTGGGAGCCATGCTTGGCGCGGAAGAATTTGGTTTCGGGACAGCGGCACTGGTTTCGCTTGGTTGTGATATGGCACGTCAGTGTCATTTGAATACCTGCCCTGCTGGTATCGCGACCCAGCGAGACGATCTGAAAACCAAGTTTACAGGTCGTCCGCAGTTCCTGATCAACTTTTTGACCATGGTGGCTGAAGAAGTACGTGAATGGTTGGCTCAACTTGGTGTCTCGCGCTTAGAAGATGTGATTGGACGAGCTGATCTATTAGAGCCGAAAGATGGCTGTCCGGTAGATGTTTCTCCATTGCTCACATCGTTACCTGTCATCTCTGAGCCTGATACGTACGTGTCTGTCCCTTCATCCTCAATTGTTGAGGACTTGCTTGTAGAGGCTGAACCAGCGTTGAGTGGTGAGCGGAGCATTATCACACAGCACGAGATACACAACTATGACCGTACTATCGGTGCGACGCTCTCCGGTGAAATCGCCCGTCGTTATGGCAATACTGGTTTGCCGGGTGTCAGCATTACCTGCAATTTCCAGGGATCGGCTGGACAGAGCTTTGGCGCATTCAATGTTCCTGGTGTGCGTCTTCATCTGAATGGTGATGCGAATGACTATGTTGGTAAGAGTATGACTGGTGGGCAAATAGTGATCGCGCCACCAGTGGAGTCGCACTTTGCATCTCAGGAAAACATTATTCTTGGCAATACCGCGTTATATGGCGCAACTGGTGGTTATCTCTTCGCCGCAGGACGTGCTGGTGAGCGTTTCGCTGTACGTAACAGTGGAGCGGTTGCAGTTGTTGAGGGCGTAGGGGATCATGGTTGTGAGTATATGACCGGCGGTATGGTGGTTGTGCTTGGCGAGACCGGTGGGAACTTTGGCGCAGGTATGTCTTCGGGTATTGCCTACGTTCTGGATACCCAGGCGAAGTTCGCCAGTCGTTGTAACACCGAACTGGTGGAAGCGATGCGTATCGATGATGCCGATGAACTTGCAGCTTTACGATCAGTGGTTGAGTTGCATGCACGTAAGACACGCAGTAAGTATGCCGAGACAATTCTGAACGATTGGGATACGATCAGCACGAAGTTCTGGCGAGTGCTTCCTCGTGGGACAACATTATCAGCTTCGGATTTTGTGAACAGCAACGAATACGGCAATTCGCTTTTGAGTGCATCAAACTAACTCATACTGGCACCAATCCAATGTTCATGGAGTGAACGAACAGACTAACTCATTCTTGTGTCAATGTTCACGGGGTGAACGAGTAGAAAGGAAGTGGTAATGTTGCTACTTCCTTTCTTTTTGCAACCGTACAACCTTTTCGTACGCTATTCGTCTATGTACTAGAAGAGACTGTACTGGAAGAAACTGTTTTTAGAAAAATACCAGATGAGCGATTTTATCGATTACTATAAAGCGTTGGGAGTGGCTCCTGATGCCTCTCCTGATGCGGTGAAAGCTGCTTTTAAAAAGCTTGCTTTGCGCTATCACCCTGATGTCTATAAAGGCCCGGATGCCGATGAGCGGATGCGGGAACTGTTACGTGCCTATCAGACGCTGAATGATCCTGAAACGCGGGAACGCTATGATCGGCAACGTGCAGAACATACATGGAATTCACACTCAGAATCTGTTGCAGCACCCTTCTCCTCACGATCTGGTGGCACATGGGAACATCCGCGCCAGCATACTGAGGCGGGAACTCGCTCTGATAAGCCTGTTTCGCCTAATGCGCGGAGGGATCGCCAGCGTCGTTATGCCTTCCCCGATATTGTTGCGGGCAGAGATATACATGTTGATCTAGTGGATGTCGATTACAGGCTGACGGCTGTGGAAGCTACGCAGTTGCAGCAGGAGGGACTCTTACGTGGGTCATTGCCGGAGTCTCCTCGTGGTCAGTATCATTGCCATCGTTGCCACCACCACTGGCATACTACCGGAAGTGGGTTGCCACGATCCTGTCCTAGGTGTCATGCGGTGGATTGGCCTGAGTACTTGCTCTTACGTTGTGTCCATTGTTCTGCTGTGTTTGAAAGTGAACAGATCCGCTATGAAGTGGGGTCATATGCGTATGGGAAGTCATCATCCGCTTCTTCCGATCTTTGCCCACCCTATGAGCTTTTTCCTCTGTGTCCCTATTGTGGCAACTCACATTGGTGTCCATCAGAAGAGGGACGGGTGGATAATCTGCGCATGCAAGCTGCGCGGCGAGCGGCAATTGCACGTGGTATGTGGTTTATCATTGCATTGATTGCGCTGGTGGGACTTGGTGTCATTATGGTTGGTGTGTTGCGTTAACCTGTCGCGAGATGCGCTGTTTGCCCTGTTTCTACGGGAGAATATGTTATAATCAACCCCATAAAGGAATACATTTTTATTCTCTTGCATTAGCATGAGCAAGATGTGGCAGTATTTTTTTGATTTTGATCAGAAAATAGTGTCCTCAGCATAAATGTCGTTTCATGAGGTAAGACAAAACATGCAAAAGACTTTATCCAGTGGCATTTACCCACCATTGCCCACCTTTTTTGATGCGCAGGAAGACCTGGATCTGGCAACCCTGCAGCGCCATATTCGTCGCTTAGCGAATACTGGTATCGCTGGTTATGTATTGATGGGTTCTAATGGAGAGGCCGTCCATTTAACCGATGAGGAGCGTGCTCAGGTACTATCAGTCGCACGTGAAACGTTAACTGAACTGGGGAGTGAGCAGCCGATTGTTGCTGGCTGTGGGGCGCAGTCAACTCGTGCTACGATTGCTTTAGCGACTCAGGCGGCTCAATATGGTGCGGACTTCGCGCTTATCCTGCCACCATCGTATTACAAGGGACGTATGGACACGCGTGCGTTGATCCATCACTTCCAGGTTGTTGCGGATGAGAGTCCTTTGCCTGTCGTTATTTACAACATGCCTGCCAGCGCGGCTGGTATTGACCTGGATGCGGAGACGATCGCGACGCTTTCTGAGCATCCCAACATAGTTGGTGTGAAGGATAGTTCTGGCAATGTGATCAAGCTGGCTCGTCTTGTCTCAATGGTGAAGCCAACGTTTCGTATATTTGCGGGCAGTGCTGATTTTCTGTTACCAACACTGGTTGCGGGAGGAGTTGGCGCTGTTGCTGCGTTGGCGAATGTTTTTCCACGTACAGTCTGCCATTTGCAGGAATTATATGCGCAACAGAAGTTGGAAGAAGCTCGTATCCTGCAAGCTCGTATCATTCCAGCCAATGCCGCTGTCACATCACGTTTTGGTATTGCTGGATTGAAAGCGGCATTGGAGAATGTCGTAGGATATGGTGGGCGTCCTCGTTTGCCTTTGCAACCTTTAACTCCGCAAGAAGCGCAGAAATTGCAAGAAATCCTCTCTGCAATGCCTCAGGAGAACGAGTAAACTGAGCTTGTAGCCACTCTATGTCGCTTATTTGATTAAATTGCACTGACCGTAAAGGTGACACGTTGCGCTAGCGTCTCGTCTGTACATGAGGTTGTACTGGCCCAGTAGATTTCAACGTAACCGGGACCAGCCGCAGTGGGTTGAATGTAAAAATAAGCATTGGATTGTGGTAGGCTCAGATCTCCTGGGTTCGCGGAATATGTGAAAGGGGTGACGAGCCTGTTATTGATATACCAGTTCAAACAAATAGTGCCTGGATAGGCGATCTGGTGGACGGTCATTGTCACATAAATAGTCTGTCCAACCGTGAAATTTGAAGAGGCCTGTAGTAGTTGTCCGGTACTGCTCACAGAGCTTGCCATACGGGCATTGTCGATATACTGGCTACCTGAGAGTACAGGGGTTTCAGTTACGGTGACCGTCGATGATGGTCTGGCGACGGACGTGGGCGTGATTTGATTCGATGCACTTTTGGTGGAAGCAGGTGTCTGGGTAAGGTTGTCGCTGGATGGTAAACTTTGTGCCATGATAAAGACAATCATCATCAGAATTGCACCGATAAAAATACAGAGGCCCGCAACTGTAAAGCCTAATTTGGTCTTATGGTGCTGGCGCTGAGGTGTAAGATAAGATGGTGAGGAAGGAATTTCTTTCAGGGTGTCAGGAACAGGCGGTAACCTGAGCGGTTGTTGATTGGGATTTTGTGGCGGCGTTTCTGTGTCTGGAATGTGATGACTCGTTATCCCTGGTGGTTCCTGTATGGTTACCGTAGGTGCTTGTTCCTGTGATAACCAGGGAGTCGTCGTTACCTGGGGATTCCAGGGTTGTTGATACTCGATACCAAACAGTTGGGCAGGCGGAAATGACTCCTGAGGTACCACAGGAGCGCCGTTTGGAGAGTCAGTTCCTTCAATTGTTTCTCCAATTCCTATAGAATTTCCACAGCCTGAACAATGTGTTTGGGATGGAGTCAGTGGTAAGCCGCAGTGTGCGCATCTCATACGTTTAGAATACCTCTTGAAAAACAACTACCCTGAACCGGGTGTATCACAATGGTATGACGAAGAAGCCAGGGAAAAGTAAGAAATTTGCCAAAAATAGGAAATTGGTCCATAAATATTGAGGGGGCACTCGCAATAGTTCTTCTACATGATGATCGATGACTCTTGACACTGCCAAATAGCCCAACTACAATACTCCATGTAGGTTAAGTGCAATGGTTGGTGGAAAAGCAGGATTTTCGTGTGGATAGAAGCAGGTTAGGAAGAAAAACGTGACACTAAGTAAAGATATTGGGCAGGTGTTACATGCAAACATTGCTCGTCTGCAAATAGCCCTGCAACATGCCTCCGGTGAAGGCTACAAAATGGAAGAAGGTAGTGATACCTGGTACCTTCTCCATGCGCTGGTTAGTTCAGGTGAGGATGTTCGTCGGGGACTCAAAGAGTGCTTTGAACGTTCTGGCTGGCAATTAGCGGAACAGGGCGGAAAGTTAGACGGGCGTTTAGAGAGCCTGCAGCAGGCTATTGATGCGCTTGTAAATGAACTGAAAAATCTTTTTCAGGAAGATCTCGATTTATTTATTCATGCCACTACACGACTTTATGAACTGCAATCAGTCTGTTCTCTGGCATTAACACGTGGTTATCAGGACGCGAACGATCACAAAGATGTCAGAAGCTCGCAAACACAACAGCAATTAGAGCATCGTCTGATGGCTATTCAGCGTATTAATGGCGTGAGCAACTCAGCGATGGATCTGGATCAGACGTTGGAGATTACGGCGCAGGTTGTTGCTGAAGAGTTGCATGTCGATCTGTGCTCTATCTTTTTCTATGATGAGTTACAACGTGTTCTGACATTACGTGCAACCAATGGGCCAAGACCACTTGGCGGTATGCATTTTACTTTGCGTCTTGGTGAAGGTTACAGTGGGTGGGTTGCTGATAAAGGTACTCCATTGATTCTGGAAGATGCGCTTGTCGATGAAAACTATGCTTCCGAAGCCCGTGTTTATCACACTGATTTCCGTGGTTTGATGGCTTTACCAATCATTTTCTTTGGGAATTCTGAGCGTTTGATTGGGGTGATTAGCGTTCAGGCGATGGAACCGCGTGAATTTACTCCCGATGAGATTAGTTTTGTTGAGGTTGTTGCAGGCATTGCGGCTATTAATATTGAGAATGGCCGGCTGTATGAACAGACCGATGAGCAATTGCGCCGCAAAGTGCATGAACTGGCAACGATACATCGTGTCTCATCGATTATTGCTTCAACGCTCAATCTCGATGAAGTTTTGCAGATTATTACCACGCAGGCTGTGCATCTTTCGGGGGCGGAGCGTTCTTGTATCTTTGAACTGGACCCTGAGCGGCAAAAGTTACATGTTCTCGCGCATTATGGCTTGAATAGTAATCTTGCCTCGCGTATTCAGATCGGGGTAGGTCAGTGTTGTGCGGGAAAATCGGTGCAAACCGGTCGGCCTCATATGGCGGTTGATTGTTTCCAGACGGATGAGTCATGCTTCTTACGTAACGATCCGTTTGTTTCATCTGAAATTCACTCTGTGCTCTGTGTGCCTTTAACGGTGAAGCAGAAGATTCTCGGATGCATCTGTATTTATAGTAGTCATCGCCATGCGTTAAGTCCAGAACAGATGCAGTTGGTCGTCACCTTTGCGAATGAGGCTGCCATCGCGATAGAGAATGCGCGTTTATATGAAGAGACACGCCGTGGACTTGAATTAAAGTCCGTTTTATTACGGGAGCTTCATCACCGGGTTAAAAACAATCTGGCTACTGTTGCGGGTATCCTGTCGTTACAACGTCGGCGTACCAAATCGCCTGATATTCGGGCGACGCTGGCAGAAAGCGTCAATCGTGTACAGGGTCTGGCCTCGACCCATGATTTGCTGGCCCATGAAGATGTTAGTGAGGCGCGTGTCGATGAGATTGCCCGTAAAATTGTTGGTGTGGCTCATGCGAATCTGAGCCCACCAGAAAAACGACTCATGTTTCAGGTTGATCCCAGCCCTATCGTAATCCCTTCACGTGCAGTAACTGTGTTAGCTCTGGTTATTAATGAAATGATTTCCAATGCTATTAAACATGGTATGAAGAATCAGACCGAGGGTATTATTACTGTTCGGGGTCGTGAAGAAGATGGCGTGGTGATTGTACAGGTGCTTGATAATGGCTCTGGTCCTGCTGCTGAAGTAACTATTGATGAAGCAGGGGAGAGCAATTCAGAAGGTCTGGGTTTATCACTGATCAAGCATCTCATTGGAGATCTGGGTGGAACGTTCTCTCTCAAGCGTGATCTGGTGACATTGAACTCAAAAGAGCAGGATGGACCGGTTGAACGTACAGTTGCAGAAGTACGTTTTCCACTGGTGCGCCATAGCCGCCCGAATATCTGATCGCGCAAGCATTCTCAGGGAACCATTCAGAAGAGGCTGTCGCCGTGGTGGGATAGCCCCAGATATTTGAATGAGAAGACAAAGAACGTGCTGAATTGCTCAGGGATGACCTATAGTTATTAAGTGTATTGGCGGATAGTAGAGGTGTTATCGTATGTCTGAAGCATCCCGAAAAAGAAGGATTCTTGTCGTTGAGGATGAGATTGCTATCCAGCAGGTATTGTGTTTCTTCTTGAATCATCATGAGTTTGAAGCGTATGGAGTCTCAAACGGCCAGGAAGCAATTCGCATGATTCCAGAACTCCAGCCAGATTTAATTGTGTTGGATCTGATCATGCAGCCTGTTTCTGGCTGGGATGTGTTGCGCTGGTTGCGTACAAGCCATCTGACGCCGCAGATTCCAGTCCTGGTCGTGAGTGCGCTGGTGCATCTGGAAGAACAGATGCAGGGTTTTGAAGGTGGGGCGATAGAGTATATCACCAAGCCAACACAGCCGAGTGTTATTGTTGAGCGTGTTCGTGCTCTGCTCGCATTAAGTGCGGAACAACAGGCAATGTTGCAGCACAAACGCATGGATGAGCAACGTAGGACGCTTGATCGCTTGCAAGCTTCCAAACCAGATGAGTTTCTCTTTTAGCAAAGAGGTGATGAGAGTTCAGGAGAAGATAATGGTAGATCTGATCCTGATACCTTTATTTTATTGTATGAGTGGTTGACCACATTTTGTACAGAAGCGGTTTCCTACCGGGTTGCGTTCGCCACAGACAGTACACTGGTTTAAGAGATAGCCACAGCGTGTGCAGTAGCGCATCTGTGGTTTATTGAGATGCTGGCAGTTAAAGCACTGATAGAACATCTGTTGTTGACTATTTGCCAGGGTGTTATGTCCATTGAGTGTCTGTGGTGAGAGAAATGGCCCTGGTTGGATAGGCGTTTGCCCTCCGTAGTACCCTCCTCCACCAGTCGGTGAACTCAGAGGCGCCATTGGTAACATTGGTGGTGGTGGTGGTGGTGGTGAGGACATTGTTGAAAGCGCTTGCGTAAGTGCCTCACCCATCTCATGCGCGGTCTGGTACCGTTGCTGCGGTTGTTTCAGCAGTGCTTTGAGAATGATCTGCTCAATCGCCGGATGAATGGCAGGATTGAGTGCGCGTGGACGGGGTGGATTTTCATAAATATGGCTATGTGCCAGCGCAGGGTAGTTATCGCCTACAAACGGTGTCCGACCGGTCTGAGCCTCAAAGAGCATGGCCCCCAGAGCATAAATATCCGCACGACCATCAACTGGTCCTCCCTGACACTGTTCTGGTGACATATATTCTGGTGTACCGACGCCGGCCCCCGGACGTGTTAAGTGAGGAGATTGTGTGCTGGCAAGCACCTTGGCGATGCCGAAGTCAGAGAGAATGGGACGCCCCGAACGATCCATCAGCACATTGACGGGTTTGATATCACGATGAATAACGCCCTGCTCATGGGCATAAGCCAGTGCATCAGCTAATTGTGTAAAAATATGGACAATCTCTGCCGTATCTATCATTCGGCGTTCGTAATGAGAGCGATCCATGCGGTGCTTGAGTGTACCGCCATCGACTAACTGCATGACAATATAGAGATGCCCATGCTGTTCGTTGGCATCATGTACTGTAACGATGTTAGGATGTGAGAGTCGCGCAACCAGGCGTGCTTCCAGATTGAAACGTTCTACGAAACTGCGATCCGAGGCATACCAGGGGGGAAGAACCTTAATCGCGACATCACGTCCCAGGTTCTCCTGGTGTGCCCGGTATACACGAGCCATTCCGCCCTGCCCGAGTGGCTCAAGTATACGATAGTTGCCAAGAGTTGTGCCAATCAGTTCATCTTGCTGCATTATGTCGCAGGGCCACGCCAGCTGTAACTGCGTTTGCCATTATCACTCTTGTTGGAGTTTGTTTTGCATGCAGTACTGCTGCGTGGCCTTTTCCCTCTCTAAATGACGCTGTGTTTTGTTGCTGGTCAGGATGTTGCTGGCCTTACCTTCTTTTATGAATCAGGAAGACACTATTGTTTTCTACTAAACACCAGGACTGTTTGACCGAGCTGGACACGATCACCTTCCTGTAATGGATATGTCTGGAACTTATTTAACAACTGTCCGTTAACCTTGGTGCCATTGGCACTGCCCTCATCCTTCAGGGCATAGCTGCCGTTGCCCATGTTGACAATCGAGGCGTGCAGTCGTGAAACAGCGAGATCTTCCAGGAAGATATCACTCTCACGGCTACGTCCAATGCTGAAGCTATCCTTGCGTATCTCATAGATACGACCAACTTCTTTGCCTTCTTCAACACGGACCATTCCGATGACCGCAGCCCCTGGCATTGCCCCTGCTCCTGGCGCACGTACAACGGTTCTATCGTTATCCATGCCACCCGCAAAAGAGGTAGGATCACCCTGATTGAAGTTACCTGCCGTTTGCGGTTGTTGCCATGATGGCATTGAGGTTTGCGCCGCAGGAGTCTGGTATGCTGCAGGCGGTTGTTGTGGTTGAGCCTGTTGGGTCGCCCAGGGATTGCTCTGCTGTTGGGCTTGTTGAGGCCAACCAGGTTGTGATTGTGAGGCATTGGCTCCCCATGGCTGCCCGGTTCCACCTTGCTGTGGGTTCTGATTCCAGGGATCTTGTGCAGCAGGTGCGGCGGCAGGTGCTGCTTCCCAGGGGTTTCCGCCCTGGCTATTACCCCAGGAATTACCTGATGGTTGCTGTTGCTGTTGCTGTTGAGTGGCCCAGGGATTGCTCTGTTGAGCTTGCTGGGCCGCCCAGGGGTTGTTTGGTTGTTGTTGTTGCTGTTGTTGGGCTGCCCAGGCGTTATCTGCCGGTTGTTGTTGAGCCGCCCAGGCGTTATCTGCCGGTTGTTGTTGGGCCGCCCAGGGATTGCTCTGTTGTTGTTGAGCCGCCCAGGGATTGCTCTGTTGACCCCCTGTATTGGGCGCGTTCCAGGCACCGGCAGCGGGTTGTTGCTGCTGGTTCCAGTTACTTGATGATCCCTGTCCCTGTTGTTGATTATTCCACGGATTCATACCAGGTTGACCCTGGCGCTGCCAATCACTCGTACCACTCATTGACGGTGACAGATTGTCTTTCTTCTTGCCACTACGGAGAATAAAGAGCGCGCCGATTAGCACAATTACCGCGAGCGCGATAATAGCGATCACGATAACTGGTGTCGAAACAATGCTCCCGAGAACGATGAGAAATGCCTGTGTCATAACAGTTTCACCCCTTTAATCGTAGGGGCGGCAAAATAGCCGTTTCCCTGCTGCTTGAAAACGGTATCGCCACCCGATCTCAATCGGGCACCCTTGAATGGCACCCCTACAACTGCGACTCAGTGCTAAATACACCACATCAGTTGTATATTAATGGAATTCGAAACGTACCTCAACACTGCCAAAGCGAAGTATGTCACCGTCTTTGAGTGCACGTTCTTCATGTGGTGTTAAGATCACTCCATTTAAGCGAGTCTTATTCAGGGCATGAAGATCTTCAACGGTATGCTTCCCCTGCTGGTTTCGCAGATAAGCATGCCGCCGCCCGACCGTCTTATCTGATAAGTTGACCTCCGGGTAAATGCCCAGAGTAGGATCCTGTCGACCAACAACCATCAGATCTCCTCGTAATGGAATTACCTGACCATTAGAGATAACGATGAGGCGTGCCTCCTTATTTGGAGCCGTTGCTGGCCTGGAAGCCCCTGTATTTGTCGGTTTTTTTTCTTCAGGCCGCGCGACTCGCGGTGGCATGGCCTGAACCCGTTCTTGTATTTGTTCGAGCGCTGCGATGAAATCCTGAGGTGTCGCGAAACGATCCGCAGGCGATTTAGCCAGGGCTTTTTGCATAAAGGTGTCCATCTCTGTCGGCAAGTCTGGCCGTAAACGACAGATAGAAGGTATCTGGTCGTTCATGTGCTTGATGACGATATCGACAGCAGTTTCACCTTCATATGGTGGACGACCCGCGAGCATTTCAAACAATACTGTCGCTACTGAATAAAGATCCGAGCGTGTGTCCGCTGAACGCCCACTTTCGGCCTGTTCTGGCGAAATATAGTAGGCGGTACCCATAAATACATTTGATTGCGTCAGTGTAACAGTTTCTCTGCTCCGGGCTAACCCGAAGTCCGTGATCTTTACAATATCCTTACTATTAATAAGAATATTTTGTGGTTTAATATCTCGATGCACTACACCTTGTTTATACGCGATATCTAATCCATCGGCCATCTGACGAGCGTAATTGATGGCTCGTGTAGGTTCCAGCGCTCCCTGATTGATCATGTAGTATTTTAAACTTTGACCATCAATATAATCCATGACGATATAGTGCATGTTATTATCGTTTCCATAATCAAAGATCTGTACAATATGTGGATCACTGAGATTCAAGAGGATATGTGCCTCTCGTTGGAAACGTGCTAGTAGCTCTCCATCGCCTGAAAGTTCAAGGTGCATGACCTTAATAGCATAAATACGGTTGTCGGTCAGGTCGCGTGCAATATAGACGGTGGCAAAGCTTCCTCGTCCGCGTTCGTCTACCAGTTTGTAGCGACCTCTGATGACACGACCTATCATGTCACCGTTCATTAGCGTGAACTCCTCTAATAGTAGGCTACTGTTAGCGGCTACATTATACACCATCCATTCGCTTGTGTCATGGTTCTATATCATGTTGCCTAGCGATCATCCGCTTCTATGGCTGGGTTTGACCCTGTTTTCCGGGTTGGGCTATCTCTTTCTTGCACAACTCGCTATGTTATAGAACGGTGGGCGGTGATAAATCTTCACAACGTTGGGTATGGTGTACTAGTCAATGCTGACTATTCATGTTTGTTTGCCTCTTATGCCAGGGATATTGTGTCCCTGCTTTTACATCCACAATAGCCTCTATTTGCAAATATACGTTTCATTACTGACATTCAGTCAGGTATGATAAGACATCATTTATGCATCACTGACGCTTGCTGGCATACATAGCAATGGATATAATGATACGGTTGTTGTTGTGTGCTATCGTTTGCCTGTTAGAACAAGAAATTTCAGAATTGTACTGTTTTATGTCTAGATGTGCCTGTTGAATGTCTGTTGTTATACTATAAACGTTCTGCAGGGGTGGCGTTCGGCTATGACTTTTCTACTGTACTCATATGGGCATCTGTTCGTCTCTTCAGGAGATTATTGCTGGTAAAGGTATAGGAAGAAATGGTATACTCCTTTTTTCTTCCTATGACCTTTTATACACATGTGGATTATGACCGTCCCTATTTCTCGTATCTGCCGCCCAGATGTGTCGATAGGAATTTTTCTGCTGCCGCATAGAATTTTATGCGGTTTTCTGGTTTGGCAAAGCCGTGTCCTTCATCCGGAAAGAGCATGTATTCATAGGAGAGATTTTTTTGCTTCATCGCTGCTACGATCTGTTCTGACTCGGCTTGTTTGACGCGGGGATCGTTTGCCCCCTGAGCGATGAGCATTGGAATCTTGATGTTATCGACATGGAAGAGTGGGGAGCGTGATTTCAAAAACTCCTCTTCTGTATCTGGATCTCCAACACGTCTTTTCAGATTTGATAAGAATGTAGACCAGTAGGGTGGCACGGTGCGGATCAAGGTGATCAGATTGCTGGGGCCAACGATGTCGATGGCACAGCAGAAGAGATCTGGTGTGAAGGTCGCACCCGCGAGGGCGGCATAGCCACCATAGGAACCACCATAGATAGCGATCTGACTGGGATTTGCGATCCCCTGTTCAATGGCCCATTGCACACTATCTACGAGATCGTTGTGCATATTGCGGCCCCACTCTTTGTTGCCCGCATTCAGGAAGTCTTTGCCATAGCCAGTCGAGCCACGATAGTTGATCTGGAGACAGGCATAACCACGATTTGCCAGCCACTGTGCTTCCGGATTATATCCCCATCTATCACGTGCCCAGGGACCACCATGGACGTTCAGTACCAGTGGCAGGCTGGTTTTCTGCTCACTGACTGGCAAGGTGAGATAGCCATGTAGTGTTAAGCCATCACGCGCTGTAATGGCTACCGGCTCTATCTGCGCGAGTGTGTACTTGCTGAGATCTGGCTGGTTGTCGAAGAGGAAGGTGGCTTTTTGCGTTTTACGGTCATAGGCGTAAAATGGCACTGGTCCATTATCGACGGTAAAGGCGATAATCCAGGTGTTATCGGCATCGTCACGGCTCACAATATTGAAATCGCCTGTATGGATCTCTTTGATCACGTCGATGTCGAGGCGGATTGTTTCGTCCAGTATTGTCCATTCAACACGATCTTTATTGAATGCAACTGCCTGCATCTTATAGGTGTCTGGGTGTACCATCACATCACTGACATCATATTGTGGATCTTCCGCGATGACCGTTATTTCACCTGTTGCCAGCTTGAGTTCTATCAGACGACCTGCATTTGCATCACGGCAATCTTCCAGGTAGAGAGATTGATCATCACTGCTGAAGCTCAATGCGCCACTGTTGAGGGCATCATCAGGGTTCCAGCTCAGGATGGTTCTCCATTCAGACGCTTCATGATCGCGTACCAATAAGTCTGTACCACCATCGGGGCGCGATGCCATGGCACCACGTATTTTAAAGTGTGTATCCACAACCCAGCCAGCGATGTTGCCAGGATTTTTCGCGACGAGGGTGAAATCGTTGGTACGAAGATCCAGCAGATAGACATCATGGCTCTGTGGATTTTCCTTATTCATCGCGACAAGGAGTTCATTGGGGAAATGTTTATCATGATCAACAATGCGTGCCTGAACATCGTCAAACGGTGTCAGGTCGTGTGTTTCTCCGGTTTCAAGATTTGTGGCATAGATATGCCAGTTTTCATTCCCCTGCATATCCTGAATATAGAAGATGTTTTTGTTGTCGGCGGCCCAGAAATAAGAGCGTATACCGCGTTCTGTGTCATTCGTCACTGGCTGGAAATCATTGCCACCAACCGTTCCCACCCACACGTTGAGAACATTATTTACCGGGGCAAGGTATGCCAGTCGCGTACCATCAGGCGAGATGCGTGGACTGGTTTGCACTGGATTTCCGAATAGGATGCTACGAGGGATTAATTCTGTGTGTAATGACGCGGGCATAAAACCTCCTGGTACCTGTAATGCATTTAGCAATATCATATCTGCTATGCATTTGAATATAACGAAATACTGCGTGAATGAAATGGTATGTCTAAGCAATATTGCTGTTTAATCGGATAATCAGTAATTTTTGGCGAACCCTCTTACTTTTACGTATAAATATGTGGAAAGGTTGAGAGTTTATTGCTGCATTTCCTTTTTCATTCGCGCTGGCGAGCAAGCCAGTACCAGGAGATTTCAGGCGTATCAGACTGGTGAACCAGTTAGCATGGTTTTATAGACTTCATAGGTCTGGCGAGCAATGCGCCCCTGTGTGTAGTTCTCAAGGACGCGCTGACGCCCACGTTTTGCCAGTGTCATGTACAGGGCTGGATCGTTGAGCAGTTGTTTAATGCGCTCGCTCAGTTCACGTGCATCCCCCTCTTTAAAGATCAGACCACCATCTCCGATGACATAAGGAATTTCACCACTCGATGAGCCAATGGGAGGAGTCTCGCACGACATGGCTTCACAGAGGACGCGCCCAAATTGTTCAATCCAATTTGGGCGAGAGAGCGATGGGAGTACAAAGGCGTCCAGTTGTTCCAGTTCATGAGGCACGTCGCTGGTGGGAACACCAGATTTAAAGATGATGCGATTGGCGACACCCAGCCGTTGCGCTTGTTCTTCAAGGGAATTTTTCATTGGACCGTGACCGACGAAGACCGCTCGACAATAATCGGGCAGGTAGGTAAGTGCCTCAACCATCAAGTTCAAGCCCTTCTCCTCTTTGAGGCGACCTATAAAGCCAAAGGTAAATGGATCGTCGGCGGCTCGTGGCTGTCGTGGAGCGCTTCTTTTATAAATATCGGTATCAAAGCCGAACTGAGGAATGATATGGATAGGACCTTTATAGCCCTTCCGCTGTAGTACTTCGGATGCATCCCGGTTGCCCGCGATAGCCGCTGTGGCATGTTTATAGTTATAGACCTCCATCTGGCGAAATGGTGGTGGATATTTACGGAAGAGATTTTGCCAGGTGAAGAAGAGTGCTCTGGCCTGATATTTGCGCACGAGCCGCATTGCCTGAAAGGTTGCGAAGTTATACGGCTCTTCATCAATATGCACAATATCTGGTTTCGTTTCTTGCATAATCGCATCAAGTTGTGGGTAGTGATGAAGATGGAAATTACCATTCATCGAGATTGGTGTCTCGATCATGCGGTAGCCACTGGTATAGAGGCGTTCGAGGACTTGCTGGCTCCCATCATCGCTCTGCCAGTAGGGTGGGGTAGCCAGAGTCAACTCTACATTTGGACACTTGGCAATCTCTTCCAATTTGCGTTGTGATGTCCCTGCGACGAGGGCTTTGGAAATCATTAATACACGCATGGTTATTTTTTATCTCTTCCTTTGAGCTAATGCCTCTGTATATACTGCGAGTGTCTGTTCCGCTGTTTTGCGCCAGCTAAACATGCTGGCACGTTGTAATGAGCGTGCGCTCAGATCTTGTTGCAAATCTTTATCGGTGAGAACTTTGTGTATGGCCTCAGCCATTGCATTGGTATTTTCAGGATCGACACTTAGTGCCGCATCTCCGACCACTTCTGGCAACGACGTCCTGTTTGAGCAGACAACGGGTGCGCCGCAGGCCATTGCTTCTAATGGTGTGAGGCCAAAACCTTCATAAAGTGAAGGGAAGACAAAAACGCTTGCACCACTATATATAGCTGCTTTGTCTTCTTCATCAATAAAATGATATATGATTTTGTCTGTTACGCCAAGACTTGCGGCCACAGGACGTGGATCGGGGAAGAGTGCCCCTGTTTGTTTCTCTGGATTGCCAGCAATAAGCAATTGCAGATTTGTATCACCAGACTGCTTATAGAGCTGAGCGAAGGCTCGCACCAGTTGTAGCACATTTTTGCGTTGATCCATGCCACCCAGATAGAAGATATAGCGTTCTCCTACACCATACCGTGCTCGTGCTGCGGCAATTTTTGCCGGGTCCGTCACGGGCTGATACTCATCGCCAGTTGCTTGATAGATTACCTGTATCTGCTCTGCTGGAATATGGAGAACATCAATAATATCTTGTTTCACATGTTCTGAGATCGCGATGATCTTTGTGGCATGATGAGAGGCATGGGCCACCAATTTCATATACGCTTTTACTTTCCCATTTGGTTGATACGCTGGCAATCGGAGGGGGATTACATCTTGAATGGTAACTATTGTTGGTGTACGTGGGATAAGTGGAGGGGCAAAATAAGGAACATGGAAAAGATCAACCTGTTCTTTATGCGCGGCGGCGGGTCCAGTCAACTGTTCCCAAACGATTTTTTCAATATTATCGTTTTTGGCTGCAAGCGTTGGTACGGGATAAGAGCGATATGGGGAGTTGCTGGTAGTACTCTTGTTGGGCTGTGGACCTAAAACGACATATTCATTCTCGGTATCAATTTCTCTCAGCGCCTTTAGAAGCTGGATGACATATGCTCCGCTCCCTACTGTAGGTGTCTGGAAGAACATACCATTTATACCAATCTTCATCGAATTAAACCTCAGATGGGCGCTCTGTTCGGCCCTGATAGAGCTGTTGATAGAGTGCGAGCGTTTTTTTCGCTGACCTCTCCCAGGTAAATTGTTGGATACGTTGGAGGCCTTTCTGCCGTAAATCTTCTCTGAGTTGTATATCATCGAGCAGGCGGAGCATGGCTTGCGCAATTTCCTCTGTCTGGTGTGGGTTGACCAACAACGCTGCATCACCGACGACTTCAGGGAGCGATGAAGTGTTAGAGGTAATAATCGGAGCGCCACAGGCCATCGCCTCGATAGGTGGAATGCCAAAGCCCTCAAAGAATGAAGGGAACACAAACATATCCGCCAGACTATAGAGTGTAACAAGCTCATGATCAGTAACGCGGCCCAGGAAGCGCACCTTTTTCTCCAGCTTGAGATCAGCGACAAGCTGTTTTGTCTCTTCGTAGAGCCAGCCATGCCCCCCGGCTATAGCGAGTATCGCAGGCCCATTTTTTCGTTTTTGTGCTTCATAAAAGGCTTTGATGAGTCCTGCATGATTTTTTCTTGGTTCCTGTGTGCCTACTGCGAGAACAAGAGGATGTTTCAAGTTAAATTTGTAGCGGGTTGCATCCAGTAAAATTGGATCAGTGATGCGGCGCATATATGGAGCGACGCCCAATGGAATCGTGACCAATTTTTCCGGTGGTGTTTGAAAGTGTTTGATTAGCGTCTGACTGACCTCGCTTGAGACGGTTACGACCATATCGGCAGCCTTCACTGCTTCTGGAACTACCTTTTGCAGGTAGGTGGCTAGTGAAGGAACAGCATATTCTGGATGTTCAAGGAAAGCCAGATCGTGAACGGTAACAACCTTGCGTACGCGAGAACTAAGCGGTGGTAAGACGAAATCAGGGCCGTGATAAATATCAATAGGTCCGGTAAAGAAAGTTGCGGAAAGGGGAAATCGCCAGCGATACCAGAGGATATTCATGTAGCGATCAGGGATAAATAAATTCCGGCCCCGTACATTCGGGGTAGCAGGAAAAGGATGCTCAGCAGTAGCGTGACCACTGCTGAGCAACGTATATCTATTTTCAGCATCCTGGGCGAGCATTGCGGCTACGAGATTTCGTACGTAGACACCAATACCTGCACCTTGTCGAATAGCTGCTGTATAATCAATTGCAATACGCATGGAATTACCTTTGCGTTGGTATGCCTTTTTAGCCTAGACGTAGCTGTAGTTGGTGACCGCCAAGAAGATGGAAGTGCAGGTGAAATACGGATTGTCCGGAGTCAGGGCCTACGTTGGTTACGAAGCGGTAGCCATTTTCCAGGCCAAGTTCATGGGCAATCTTTTTCGCCGCAGCAAAGATTTTTGCCAATGTCTCACTATCCTCAAGACGCAGATCCGCCATTGACGTGGCGATATGTTGTTTTGGGATAAAAAGGATATGATGGGGAGCCTGTGGGTTGATATCACGAAACGCGAATACATCATCATCCTGGTAAACGACAGTAGCTGGAATCTGGCCTGCTGCGATTTTACAGAAAAGACAATCTTCCATAAAAATACACCTTCTATTGTCAGATGAATTATCGCTCAGTACAACCAATATTGCCAGCTATTGTTCTGTCTGGCGGGACTTTTGTCTTATGCAAACAGATACACTGTGCTGCTATGCGCTGCCTCACGATATGTCATCTATGGGGTACAGTCCTCTACAAAAGAAGAGGGTATGATTTATTATATTCATACCCTCCATTTTACATAGTATACGCCCTCTCTATGAGAGGCACAAGAGAAAATTTACTCCATTTTGTCCACTTGTGGCGGTTACTATGCTATGTAATCCTGCTCTCCGGTCTATACCATTTGTGATCCCTGATTATGGAGTGTGGGATCATTATATTGTGGCAAATTAAGCTCAAGACGAATGGCCTTGATAGCTTGATAGACTGTTCCGGGTTTCAGGTCAAGCGAGTCCGCGATTATTTTATGGACACCAACTGGTGGTACAGGCAAAAAGGGCTTATATGCTGTCTTGATGCGCTCCAACTCTTCATTGCTTCCTTTGTAGGTTTGGAGTTCCCACCAGCTTGGGATTTGTTGTTGATCTCGGATCTCTTTGACGATTTTTTTGACTGCCTTTTTCGGGATGCTCAGCTCTTTCGCGATTTGTGTACGAATGCCGTCGAACTCTGCTGGTTGTGCGAGTATTGTGTAGCGTTCTTTGACCTGTTCAACCTGTTCTGGTGTAGGAACGAAAGGTGTGGGTGGTGGCGTTTTCTCTTTTTTGGTTTTTGATGGAGCTGGAGCGCGAGTTGTTTTGGTTTTGCTCTTAAACTTATTAAAAGGTTTATTGCCACCACCGTTTGGAGCTCCCTGACTATTTCTGCCCCAGGGTTTTTGTGACCCACGACTACGCTCACCATCCTGTGTTGACAGAGGGTGGCGATTGGGAGCATACGTTTGCCCGGTCCCATTATTTCCCCCTCCACGGTATGAGGGTGGTCTTCGTACGGTATTCGTTGCATTCTGGCGATTCTGCTCCGTGCCATAAGCCGGGGGGCTTGAGACACTGCGTTGACCAGGATGCGAATCGTGTTGCGCAGGCACCGATGGTGTTTTAAAGCGCGGTTGTGGCTGTGGTGTTTCTGGCTGTGCTACTTTTACATCTGACACATTATCGAGCCATGAAGCTGTACCATGTTGTGTCGATTTAGCTTTAGGAGCAACTGCCGGTTTCGCCACCGGTGTTGTAGCAGGTTTGTTGCTCACTGTCTTATCAGACACTGGCGGTGCGTTCTTGGCCGCCATCTTCTCTTTTCGTGTTTTTTGCGTGCAATCCGGGCAAGTAACATCTTTAGCATTTGCCGACTGGAACCACTTGCCGCATGTGATACAACGCATCTTAACTTTGCTCATGCGCGAACTCCCCCGTACTTTGAATTTCAAACGATTACGCTAAGCGTCGGAATGCACTTCCCATTTTAGTGCTTTTCTAGCATTTTTGTCTACCCCTGATAGTGAAAGGTATGACGTTTGGAGTATTGCGCAATTTTGCTTCATCGTGTGTATTGTTTACTATTTCAAGTATTTTTATTTTTAATGTTCTTCAGTAATAAAATGCTCAGAACAAGCAAAATTCAGATACGATTTTCCTGTGCGTTATATGTGAAAGAAGCGCTCGACATCGCGAACGTTTGTGGTTCTCCTTGCTGGTGGTAATGCATCTAGTACCTGTCTTCCGTACTGTTTGGTGTGTAGCCTTGTGTCAAGGATCGCCATTACGCCACGATCTGTGCGTGTGCGCAAGAGACGTCCCAGTCCTTGTTTTAAGCGCAGCACAGCCTGTGGCAAGACATATTCACCAAACCAGTTTTCACCGGCATCTTTCATGCGGGTAATGCGTGCTTCATGGATCGGATCATCAGGTGGATCAAAAGGCAACTTGTCAATAACGACCAGCGATAAGGCGTCTCCTGCGATATCAACACCTTCCCAGAAGCTCTTTAAACCGAAGAGGACGGCTCCCTCTTCTTCACGGAAACGACGCGTCAGTTCCATCCGTGATAGCTCACCCTGCTTTAATAACGGGTAATAAAAATCGTCGCGTTTGTTTTCTGATATGAGGGTGTATGCATGATCAAGCATGCGTTTACTTGAGAAGAGCAGGAATGCTCGCCCGCGTGAGAGCTTGACCAGACGATACATTTCACGTGCGATGGCTGTCATATAGTCATTAGAACCGGAGGCATACGTTGGCGCTGGTAGTTCACGTGGGATATAGAGCAGAGAGTTATTGGGATAGTCAAAGGTGAGTGGGAGGATGCTCTCAAGCACATCCTGTCGTTCGATTGGATCAAGACCAATGCGGCGGCGGAAATAGGCGAAGTTTGGCCCTTTCTCGCCAGGGATTACAGGATTGGGGCCGACTGTGGCAATTGTCGCGGATGTGCTGATCACATTGCATTTGTCGAAGAGGCGTTCTTTGAGCCAATCGGTGACGTCCAGAGGTGCTGCGGACGCATGATATTCGAGCGTGCGTGTGGAGATGGCTCGTTCTATATAATAGACGAAGGTATCCTGTTGATCAACCGAGAAGACGGTGCGGACCTCGTCTGCCAGTTTCTGTGTACGTTTGAGTAGTTTGTCATAGAGCTGTCCATCTCGCTCTGAAAGATCTTTGGGACGTTGCCTGCGCAGGGAACCGGTAAGATCTGTCAGGACTGTTGCCAGATGCAATCCCTCTTCAATTGGTGTGTCCATATTGACGCGACCTTTGGGACTACCATCAACAAGTTGTTGTAGCTGTGCCCAGAGTTTTTCTGCGGCGCGTACTGTCTCATCCTGTAAACTGAGCTGGCTATGATGTTTTAATAGACGTTGGGCCAGTAATGATCGTATGCGATTGGGTGTGATGGAAAGGGTAAATGAGCGGGTTGCTTCGTCTTCGAGGTGATGGGCCTCGTCCAGAATGATCATATCTCGTTCGGGTAGGAGAAATCCACCAATGGCGGCGTCCAGTAGTAACAGCGTATGATTCACCACGATAATCTGGGCGTGTTGTGCTCGTTCGCGCATTTCTCGCACGTAGCAATCCTCAAATAATGCACATTTTGACCATGCGCACTGATCGCTGTCCGCTGCGATATGCCCGCGAATGTCCGCAGGGATGGGAAAGTCGAGTGTCTCAAAATCACCATTAAAATGAATGCTCTCTTCATCATCACTGATGAACTCGTAGAGACGCTGAAAGTCGCGATTTTTCGTAAAGAATTGCATGCCCATACGTTCGTTTTCGACGCGATCCAGGCAGATATAGTTATTGATGCCCTTCACCAACGCGGCTTCAAATGGTTTGATATGCTGTTGCACGAATGGAATATCTTTATAAAAGAGTTGTTCCTGTAAAGCTTTATTGGCGGTACTGATGATGGCTACTTTGCCTGATCGGACGGCTGGTACCAGATATGCCAGTGATTTGCCTGTACCGGTAGCTGCTTCGATGATTGCCGGGGTATTTTGTGTGATGGCGTGTGAAACTACTGATGCCATTTCTATCTGCGCGGGACGTTCTTCATAGCCAGTTAATCTGCGTGAGAGCACGCCGCCCTGTTGCAGATCTTTATTCACTATCCGCTGCAAACGTGTGCCGCTGATGATTTCATCGAAGGCTGAAGGAGCACGCGAGACTTCAGTTGTTTCCGGGCCCGGTTCATCTTCTTCAATCTCATCAGCAGATGGCGCGATGGGTGTAGTGCTGATGTCTGTGAGATTTGTTATGGGCGTCTCTGAAGGACGTGAGTCAATTGTATGTGTTGGTGCCAGTACCTCTGCTGATGGTTCTTGCCTCTGAGATTGGGCATTGGTAGTGGCGAACGATATCGAAGTGGTTGACGCTATGTTGTTAACCTGTATGGGTTCATCAGTATTAATAGTATGTTCTGCACTGTTAGATGGTGCTATCTCAGATTTTTTGTTTGTGTTGCGTGTACTTTTCTTTGTTCCCGATTTGTCAGCACGAGCAGTGGTAACGCGTGTCGGTGGTGGCAGTGGGGAGGCTGTAGGAGCGCTACATGTTGTAGGTGCTACTATGCGCTCACTTAGTAGCGGTAATCCCATTAATGCATGCAGGTAAGCATTAGCGAATTCCTGAACATGAGCAAAGCGTTGTTCTGGATCAAAAGATAAGGCACGCAGTAGGATCTGTTCTATTGTTGGTGACACTGCCTTATTCAAAAGGCTGGGGGCTGTGATTGGCTCCTGTTGGGTACGTGCTGTTGTTGCAAAAGGTCGTTGACCACAGAGCCATTCGTACACGATAGCCGCCAGTGCATATTGATCACTGGCTGGTGTGGGGTGCCCTTGTAACTGTTCTGGAGCCATATAAGGTAGTGCCAGTTCATCATCATCCAGAGCAAACGCAAATCCTGTCAGGAGCACCGGATTCTTTTTGTCTGATGGGAGGAAAATGCCAGGATGCAGATTAGTATGCACTACATTGTGTGTATGAGCATAGTGAAGGGCATCAGCCAATGGTGATAGATATTCACGTACTTTTTCGGGACTCAAAAGTGTGCCCACGCCGATCTGCTCACGGAGAGATTCATCAGGCATGGTCGCGAAAATGAGATACCCATAATCACTCTCAATGCAATTGGCCTCTACTAATGGCACAATGTTGCGATGACTGAGTTTTTTTATTTGTTTTGCACGAGCGAGAAAGGCAGTTTTTTGTTCGGGGGTAGTGAAGGGGATAGAAAACTTTTTGATGATGCCATGTTTTTTGTTTTTACGGGAAATGCCTTTATACGTTGTACTTGTAGAACTCTCGCTCAGCAACTCGGTGAGGGCATAAGAACCGACATACTGAAGCTCTACCTCTGCCATGATAGCCCTTTCTAATCGTCTAGAACACGCGTTTTCTCTGTATGTGCAGTATAGCACAGCGCCTTGTTCAGAACAATCATGGAGATGGAGAGTATCTTCTCTACTTGACAGGAATATGGACCTAAGGTAATATTAGTGTATGGTGTACACTAAGTGATGTGTATATGATTATGAGTGTAAATGAAGATAGTATAGATAGTTTTGAGTATTGTATCTCTAATATACTATACACCGTGTTACATAGCATGTCGAGTTTTCGAAGGGCACCACATGGCTGATCTCGTTCATTTCTAGCTTTATATAGTGTATTGAAAGCGAATCGTCATGTCGAAAGACTTTTATTGCTTGCTTGCCCTCTCTAATAGCAGTGAGCAGGATATATACCCATCCTGTATCCAGATATGCAACCAGTATACTGAAATAAGAAAAGTATAAGTCAGGATACATATATTTAGCAAAAATTAGATGGATTTGTGATAGAGGATACTTTGTGTATCTTTTATGTTGAACGAGGACAAGAGAAGGTCATAAAACAATGGAAGAGTTAAGCGATGTGGCGCATGATACGTCAGCATCAGAGATAGAATCTGTGGATATAAACAGTTTGAAGAAGGATCAAAGTGCAGTGAGGCAAGAACATCATGATGATCATTATGATGCCAATCAACATGAGCAATTATCTGTCACAGTTGACGTACTCATGATGAGTTTGCGTCAGCGCGATCTTCAGATATTGTTGATCAAGCGTCGTTCATGGCCTCATGAAGGTATGTGGGCTATTCCTGGTGGTTTTATCAATATTGATGAGTCATTAGAAGATGCCGCGAAGCGTGAGTTGCAGGAAGAAACTGGCGTGCAGGATGTCTATCTGGAGCAACTTTACACCTTTGGTGATCCTGGTCGCGATCCTCGAACGCGTGTCATCACTGTCGTTTATTTTGCTCTTCTGGATTCCGAACGTTTGCAGGTGAAGGCTGCGAGTGAGACAACGGATGTCGATTGGTTTTCCGTGTACGAATTACCCCCACTGGCTTTTGACCATGAGCAGATCATCCTCTATGCTTTAAATCGCTTGCGTGGCAAGCTCGATTATACAACAATTGCTTTTAATTTGTTGCCTGAGCAATTTACGCTGCGTGAATTGCAGCGCGTGTATGAAATCATTCTGCATAAGAAATTAGATAAGCGCAACTTTCGCAAGAAAGTATTATCGACTGGTATTCTGGAAGATACAGGGGCGAAGAAGATGGAAGGAACACATCGTCCTGCCCGCCTGTATCGTTTTAATCCTGCTGCGGAGCATGAGTTGTAGCATCGGGTTGATCATCTACAAGGAGCGAATGAGATGGTTACGTCAAGTATTCCTGAAAATTTTTTAGCGAATGCTACGGTATTTTTGCGGGAACTGGTACAGTGGGAGCAACAATTGCCTGCTGAGTCCTGGCAATCGCTGGCGTCACAGGCTCAGCAGGGACAGGTAGCCCTGTTAAGTGTCGATATGATTAATGGGTTCTGCCATGAAGGGGCATTAGCAAGCCCCCGTATCGAGGCTGTTATTCCTGCTGTCGTGACTGCTTTCGAACGTGCCTATGCTATTGGGGTTCGTGATTTTCTTCTGGCTCAGGATAGCCATACTCCCCAGTCCGTAGAGTTCGCCGATTTTTCCCCACATTGTCAGGCAGGTACCAGCGAAGCCGAGAATATTCCTGAGCTTGCCAGTCTTCCTTTTGCTCACCTCTACAAGATTTTTCCGAAAAACTCTTTAAATGCATTTCATGGAACTGAGCTTCCAAAGTGGTTAGAAGAGCGTCGTGATGTACGGACAGTGGTTATTGTTGGTGATTGTACAGATCTCTGTGTTTATCACGCTGCTATGCATTTTAAATTGTATGCGAATGCTCATGATCTTCCGCTACGTGTGATTGTTCCAGCTAACGCTGTGCAGACTTTTGATACCCCTGTCGCAACCGCGAAAGAGCTTGGCATCTTGCCACATGATGGCGATGTGACGCATCTCTTCTTCCTCTATCATATGTGCCTCAATGGTATTGATGTGGTCAGTGAGATACAATAGGATATCAGCATCACTCTTTGAGAGAAGCACCATTTACCGCTAAATGGTGCTTTTTTGTGTCAGTTGGCAATGTAATTTATGCGTGATCAGGGAGGGAGTTGTGATGAATGCGTGCGGTACAGTAAGAGATCTGCGTGGGGGACCAGCCGATATAATCAATGTGTGTGCCGATGGGGGTTTTTATCAGTGCGCCCCCTTCTGTTGGCAGAGGGAGATTACTCTGCTGATCCCACAGAACAGGGAGATCCTCGGCGTGATGTAGCCGCTCGGGCGCGATATGGGCTGGATAGAGCCGTTGGATATTGACATCGAAGAGATAACGTGGAAAGTGGAGGTTCTCTCGACGCCATGCGATGTAGGAATGTTCTTCTGGTGGAGGTTCAGGTAGATCCTCATTCGTTGTTCTGGCATGCAGCAATGAAGCAAATTGATAGGATTCCTGTGGACTCAATGTAACACGTTCCAGTTGATGTTTGCGTGGATTCATAATTGCCAGTGTCTGTGCACTGGAATGTAAGAGGTGGCGCAACCAGCGTGGTGGTTGAACGAGGTACATGCCCCATTCCTGTGACACAATTGTCTCACCCTGTTGGCGATTGCGACTGTGCCAGACTTGAAAAATGATGGGCTGGGTTTTAAAATCACAGCGACATTCCTCCCATGAGGGATAACCACGGCGATAGATTTCTTGCTGGACATAATGTTTCAAGGTTACGAGCGTGCTTGTTGTGAACCCGATGGTAAAGCCACCAATGAGGAGTAGGGTGCGTATTCTTGTATTTTCTTCCACAAGCATGAACCTCCCTGGATCAAATTTCGTTCGATAAGGAAAAGAAATGATAAGGATGATGCCTACATGTTGAAAGTGATACAGATGCTTGCATTGAGTGAAACTGTACGAGAATTTCTGTGCTAAAAGACCCGTAGTAGTCGGTTTTAGAAGTAGGATAAAAGCATACATGTGCGCAACGTCTGCAATCAAGAAATTGATGTGGATAGGTTATTTTATTGGAGTTGATTCTGATAACTTAATGACGTTTTTGCTTTTTCTTTTTCCTCCACTCGTGTTTCCCCGACTATTACGAAGAGTCTAGCATGCCACGTCCGGGGATGTCAATAATATCAGAATGAATAGAATAGTTAATCATTTTTGTCTACCTTTTTCATTTGAAGAATAGAAAACGAAAAAATAAGTATAGAATGATAGATGAAATTTTATTTGATGCTTTATAGAGCTTTATGTTATTAATAAATACATGTCAATGAAATTTTATTGGGAATATTTCTTGTTGCATGAATGAATTATTTAATAAATAGAGAGTATCTATTGACAACGCACTTTTATATGGATATATTTATATAATAATACGCATTGTTAGACCCCTGATGAGTGAAAAGTATCTCTTGATATCAGTGTTGATATAACTTCATAGATGCATAGCTTATGTATTTATGAGATTCAAAGAAGAGAGGCCTAACATGAACCGGATGGATCGGCGCACATTTGTGAAAGTTGCCGGTGGTATGGTCGCTGGCAGCCTGTTATTTGGAGGATGTGGAGAAGCACCTGCATTTAATCGTGGTGTGAAGAAGACGCTCAATTTCTGGGCATTTTCTGATACCCGTACTGCCTGGCAGAAAAAAGCCTTTGAGTTGTACAAAAAGGCACGCAACCCCGATTTTGAGATCAACTGGTTAATTATGCCTTATAACCAGATGCATGATCAGATCCTTATCACTTCTCAGGCAGGCTCTGGTGGCCCCGATATCGCTGATATTGAAATTAGCCAGTTTGCACGTTTTATTAAAGGTGATGTTATCTTCGTTGATATGGCTCCGAAACTGCAAGCAATGAACCTCATGGATCAATTTTATCGTCCCTCAGCTACTGATCCGTGGAGCTGGCAAGGTCACGTATATGGTATCGGTAACGAATTAAATACGGTGCTTTTGAGCTATCAGTGGGATATCTGGGAGAAGGCGCGTGTAAAGACGCCGATTAATTCCTGGGATGATTTCGCTGAGGAGGCAAAACGTTTTCATAGTGATACGGGCAAATATCTCATTGATGTTCCGTTTGATGCCTGGGGTGATTGGTGGATATTAGCGCTGCAACAGCGTAGTGGTTTCTTCAATGCGCAGGGGCAGCCCGTTTTAAATGATCCTATTAATGTGCGAACGCTGGCATTTCAGAAGCAGGCACTCAAAGATGGGTGGGCTACTACGCGACCACCTTCGCAGTCTCAGGCATCATATATGGCCGCGCTTTCCAGTGGCAATGTTACCAGTCTTATTGGACCATCATGGCAATTTAGCGGTTTTGTGCAGCAAAACATCAGCCAGACAAAGGGGCAGTGGCACCTTCAACCTTTGCCAGCCTGGACGCCCGGTGGTTCACGTACTGCTACACAGGGCGGTACGGGGGTTTCTGTGATGAAGACCAGTAGCAGCGCTGAAGAAGCACTGGATTTTGTTCTTTATGAACATAGTACTCCTGAGGCTTTGCTCAATGATTTCACTCTTCGTCAGACCTGGCCTACATTCCGACCGGCTTTTGCTGATGCTCGTCTCAGTGAGCCTTTAGCCTTCTTTGATAATCAGCGTGTCGGCACGCTCATTCAAGAACTCTCTCCCGAAATCAATCAATGGTATAATTCTCCCTATTGGCCTGAAACAACCAGTGCTTGCATTGCCTATGGTATAACTCCTGCTATTCAAAATGCAGCGGTTTCAGCTCAACAGGCATTGGACAATGCGCAGAAACAAACTATGGATACGATTAATTTTGAAACTGCCTAGTCATAGTTAACACGAGGAGGTGTTTCACCATGGCTGTCACGCAAGCAAACGTACCTATGGGTCACTCTGCACGCCCGGCAAGTTCTGGCTGGTGGCGACGTAATCGACGCAAGATAGCTCCTTATCTATTCATTTCACCTTTCTTTGTCCTCTTTGTTGTTTTTAGCGTCTATCCTATCCTCTATTCTTTCTGGCTCAGCTTTTTTAAAGGGTTTGGCTTTGATAAGAAGACGTTCTTTGGTCTGGGAAACTATATCCATATGTTTCAGGACCCGAGCTATATTATTGCTGTGCTAAATACGACGAAGTTTGCGCTCGGTAGCGTTTTTATTCTCTCTCCACTGGCTTTGCTGGTGGCGCTGGCGATTAATTCCCGCTTTGTGCGTTGGAAAGGGTTGTTTAAGACAGGTTTGTTTTTTCCTGCCATTACATCGTCGGTCATTATTGCCGTGATTTTTGCGCGTGTATTGGATACAAATTATGGTTTGTTGAATACGCTACTGGGCTGGTTCTCTATCGCACCGATTGGCTGGCTGACAAATACGAATGTTGTGATGCTGGCTTTTATCATTCTGGCAATCTGGACCTATCTGGGCATCAATACGCTTTTCTGGTTGGCTGGACTCAATGGCATCAACAAGGAGTTTTACGAGGCTGCTGCGATTGATGGGGCAAGTAGCTGGCAGTCATTCTGGCGCATTACTTTACCTTTGCTACGTCCCGTAACGCTGTTTGTGATCATTCAGGCGATCATAGGTTCGTATAATTTGTTCGCGGAGCCATTGTTGTTAACCAATGGTGGGCCTTCTAATGCTTCTCTGACCATAACATTATATGTGTACAATCAGGGATTCCGTAACTTCAACGTTGGCTATGCGAGTGCGATGGCGTATTCGATGACTTTCCTTTTGTTGATCCTGTCTCTACTCAATATCAAGTTGTTTGGTGGCTATAGTACGGGTGATTAGCCCAGAGTGACGAACTGATTTTTCCTCGTTGTGGGTTTGCGTACATGCTTATACATGATGGAACGAGGATGAGAGAGAGAACGACATTCAGGAAAAGAGAGGGTGAAATTCATGTCCAATATAAATCTTGCAGAACCTGAGGATCGGCTTGTTGCGGCGCGACGGCGACAGATGTTCGATTTTTATAAAACCCGCTTTATGGCGAAATCTATTATTGTGAATATTGTATTGTTTGTGCTGATTGCGATTACGGTGATTCCTTTTATCTATATGATATCCGGTGCCTTCAAGCATAATTCGGAGATTTTCGCTTCTCCTATCACCCTGTTTCCTGTCCATCCAACGCTGGAAAATATGCAGGCTTTGTTGACGCAGTTTCCATTCGCACGCTGGGCTTTTAATACGGCCTTTGTTGCTATTGTTGGCACTGCTTCGTCGGTTCTTCTCGGCTCATTGGCGGGTTTCGCTTTTGCGAAGTACAACTTCCGCTTTAAAAATATCTTGTTTATTGTCATGCTGGCAACAATCTTAATTCCGCCGCAGGTGACGATTGTGCCACAATTCGAGGTTATCCGTGTTCTGCACTGGTTTAATACCTATCAGGCATTGATTATTCCTCGTGCTGTTGGGGCTTTTGGCATTTTTCTGATGCGCCAGTATACGATGACTGTGCCTGATGAATTATTGGATGCCGCACGTGTGGATGGGGCGTCAGAATTGAGCATCTGGTGGAACATCGTTTTGCCTCTGGTACGTCCCGGTCTGGCGGTTCTCGGTATTCTTTCTTTCACTGGTCTGTGGAATGACTTTATCTGGCCACTGGTGGTGACCACAAATCCTTCAATGTTTGTATTGAATGTTGGCATTTCCACCCTGGTTGGCCCTTATGATTATCAGTATGGCATTTTGCTCTCTGGATCGGTACTTGCATCATTGCCATTGATTATCATGTTTTTGTTTTTCCAGCGCCAGTTTTTAGAGGGGCTGACGCAGGGGGCGTTGAAATAGTGGTTTTTTAACACTACTATAAGGAGGACCAAAGAACTGTGTTCCTGTCATTGATAGATGATAGGAACACAGTTTCTGCATGTTTTTATGTTTATGCCAGGAACATGTTCTGTAATTTGTCGGCTTGATCGACAGCAATCAGGTTATCGAGGAAGCCATCGATATCCCCATCCATAACACCGGGGAGATTGTGGCGTGTCAGGCCAATGCGATGATCAGTGACACGATCCTGCGGGAAGTTATAGGTACGAATTTTCTCGCTACGATCGCCTGTCTGTACCTGTGAACGGCGATTTTTGCTCAGTTCTTCTTGCCGTTTGGCCTCTTCAATATCCCAGAGACGAGCTTTGAGTACTGAGAGTGCTTTGGCTTTGTTCTTCAACTGTGATTTTTCATCCTGACAGGTTACCACCAATCCGGTTGGCAGGTGTGTGATACGAACTGCCGAGTCGGTTGTGTTTACGCTCTGACCACCGTGGCCGGTTGAGCGATAGACATCGACACGAATATCGGTATCCTTAATATCGATATTGATATCATCGTCAGCCTCTGGCAGGACAATGACCTTTGCCGTAGAGGTATGGATACGGCCATTGGCCTCAGTGACTGGAACGCGTTGCACCCGATGCGTACCACCTTCATATTTCATGCGGCTATATGCGCCTTTACCACGGACAACAAATGTCACATCCTTCACACCACCTTGCTCGGTATCATTAATATCCAGCACCTCAATTTTCCAGCGGTGATTGTCCGAGTAGCGGGTGTACATACGATAGAGTTCACCTGCGAAGAGCGCGGCTTCATCACCACCAGCGCCACCCTGAATGGTAATAATAGCATTTTTCTCATCCATGATATCGCGTGGCAGCAGCGCAACTTTTGCTTCTTCAAGCAGACTTTCTTTTTGTTCTTTTAATGTTTTGAGTTCTTCAAAAGCCAGTTCTCGCATTTCGCTATCATCGCTCTCATACATCTCTTGCGCATCAGCAATGTGTTGATCCGTCGTAACAAGTTCCTGATATTTATGCACAACGTTTTGCAACTCAGAGTGTTCTTTGCCATAGCGCTGTAACTGCTCGATATCTTCAAGCACATCAGGCTGAGCCATCAAGTTGTTGAGTTCTTCATAGCGTTGAGCCAGACTGGCAAGCTTTTCCATTAAATCCATGCTGGTTCCTCCCCAAAGGTAAATATTTCTTGTCATGCAGTGATGACAGTAGCTGTCGTATCGTTAAAAACTCATCCAGCAGACCGGATACGCTGTACTGGAGATGTTAAAGTGGTTTGTTGACGAGGGATCGTCTCCTGTTGCCTGTTTCTGGCATGAGCATCCATTTGAATGGAAGCAGAAAGGAATACTTTCTGGTAAATAACTGTTCTCATCAAGGATTAAGCTCGAAACACCATGTTTGTTTATCGTGGTCAACTCAACTGGTAGTATGCGATTGCTGCAATATCTCTATAGAGATAGCTGTAGCAGTTACGGTTCTATTGATTGGTACGAGTTTTCTGGTGGAATGTTGAGTGTGTTCACCGGAGCGTTCGCACGCACGGAGATAATTCGCGTAAGCTGAAGTAACGCTACCCTGCTGCGAGAAGATAGCGCTCATGAGTAGCACGACGCATGAGAAGAGATTGTGCGGTGCAACCGCGCATTATACTGCGCGAAGCCAGAAATAATCCGGGTATCCTTACATTCATACTCTTATTATAGCACGTTTCAAGGGACATTAAAATTCAGGTTTGCCCGTTGAATTACCGTGGCTTTTCCTGAAAATTACCCGAAATAGCTAAAACAGTTCTATTTCGTCTACTCAATGCTCCTTTAATACGTAAAAGAGTAAACAGGATAGATTGATTGTCATGAGTCATGATTGTGATGTTTCCTGGAATAGTTTGTTCGGTCCCAATGTTATAATGAGTATGTTAGCAATCGTGTAAATAGATTGCTAGACAAGTAATTAATTGTGTGCTATAATTCTAGCAATTCTTATGATAGTCTGCTAGCTCATATATTATGAATGACACTGTGGGTGCCGCTGGAAGACGGCGACCACCTGAGATATAAAAGTGAGGAGCATGCGAGACATGAAATGCGAACGTTGTCAGAAGAATCCTGCACGTGTGCGTGTTGACCTGATGGTTGATGGTCGCCGCGAGTCGCACTACCTCTGCCAATCCTGTGTCGAAGAGCATATGAACGCAATGGGCCAGATGGGTGGCTTGGATGATATGGGTTTTGGTGCGGGTGCTCCCTTTGGTTTCAATGCAAATAATAACAACAATAAATCCTCGGCTGCTGGTGCTGGCAATGGCAATGTAAATACAGCTACTGCTGAACGACAAACAAAGAATAGTAAAACCCCAACCCTTGATCAATATGGCCGTGATTTAACCGGAGAGGCGGCAGAAGGAAAGCTTGATCCTGCCGCAGGGCGTGAGCGTGAATTGCGTCGTTTAATCACCATTTTGGGCCGCCGCCAGAAGAATAATCCTGTGTTAATTGGTGAGCCTGGTGTTGGTAAAACCGCCATTGTTGAAGGGTTGGCACGGAAAATCCATGCTGGTGATGTGCCTGCGACCTTACGTAATCGCCGTATCGTGACCTTAAATATAGGTGGTATGGTTGCTGGCGCAATGTTCCGTGGACAGTTTGAGCAGCGTATTAAATCGATTCTGGAAGAGTTGCGCAATGCACCTGAAGTCGTTGTGTTTATCGATGAGTTGCATACTGTTGTTGGCGCGGGTGCGGCTGAAGGGGCCGTTGGTGCGGCTGATATGATCAAGCCAGCACTGGCACGTGGCGAACTGCGCTGTATTGGTGCAACGACGCTGGATGAATACCGCAAGCATATCGAGAAAGATTCCGCGTTGGAGCGTCGTTTCCAGCCAATTATGGTGAACGAGCCAACGGTTGAAGAAGCCATTGAGATGGTGCGTATTGTGCGACCAAATTATGAGTCGCATCATGGTGTTGGTATTACTGACGAGGCACTTGAGGCAGCGGTAAAACTGTCTGATCGTTATATCAATGATCGTTTTCTGCCAGATAAAGCGATCGATGTGATGGATGAAGCAGGCTCTGCCCTGCGCCTTGATGCAACAGAAAAGGGTATTATCAGTCCAACCCTGATCTCTGATTTAGAGAAGGAACTGAATGATATTCAGGCACAAAAAGAGGCTGCTGCGAATGCGGAAGATTATGAACTGGCCGCGCGAATGCGTCAGCAAGAGCTACTGACTTTAGAGCGATTGACAAAGGCTCGTTCGCAGCAGAGCAATATGATTTCGCTGATTGTGACGCCGGAGCATATTGCTCAGGTGATCGAGTTGTGGACAGGTGTTCCGGTCAGTCAAATGCTGGAGAGTGAGCGCCAGAATTTGCGCCATCTGGAGGATGACCTGCGCAAACGGGTTATCGGTCAGGATGAGGCAATCACGGCGGTTGCTCGTGCGATCCGTCGTTCACGTGCGGGTCTGAAAGATCCTCGTCGTCCGATTGGGTCTTTCCTGTTCCTTGGGCCAACGGGTGTGGGTAAGACGGAACTGGCGAAGGCACTGGCGGCTGAACTCTTTGGTGGTGAGGATAATCTGATCCGTCTGGATATGTCAGAGTACATGGAGCCACATACGGTTTCTCGCCTGTTTGGTAGCCCTCCAGGCTATGTTGGCTATGACGAAGGTGGACAGTTAACCGAGCGTGTACGTCGCCGTCCATATAGCGTTATCCTGTTAGATGAGGTGGAAAAAGCTCATCCAGAAGTCTTTAACTCTTTGTTGCAGATTATGGATGATGGTCGTTTGACCGATGGCCAGGGCCGTACGGTTGACTTCAAAAACACGGTCGTGATTATGACCAGTAATGCGGGTAGCGCTGATCTGAAACGTGCGCTCAATATGGGTTTCATGCAGAAGAAAGGCGATGCTTTTCGCGATGAGCAACATGAAGTGATGCGTTCGAAGGCAATGGAAGGGCTGAAACGTGTCTTCCGTCCTGAATTCATCAACCGTATTGATCAGATTGTTGTCTTCCATTCTCTTGGCAGAAGTGAACTCTATCAGATCGTTGATTTGATGTTGAATCAAGTACGAGGTCGTCTGAGTGAGCAAGGTCTGGAGCTGGTTGTAAGTGATGAGGCTCGTGATTTCTTGTTGAAGGAAGGCTTCGATGAGGAATATGGAGCCAGACCATTGCGCCGTGCGATCCAGGCTCACGTTGATGATGCATTAGCGGATGCTCTGTTAGCTGGTGATATTGCCAGTGGTCAGAGTGTGCTTCTGACAGTCGATGATGATGGTATGATTACGGTTGTTCCTCAGGAAAGAGTTGAACTTAATCAAGAGTAATTATTCGCATAAAAAAGAGGTCGGGTTTCTGAAATGAACCCGACCTCTTTTTTATGTTCTATAGATATTGATTGGTGTATGTTTTTATAAAAATCAACTTCATGAGGTATTTTGGGCATGATGGGAGCTTCTCCTGGTTTGTATCTATTTTGCGAAGTGGTCCGTACTAGTATTATAGTTCAGTTCATGTGAGAGATTGAAGAACGTATTAGAGTTTTAATCAAAAAATGTGTTTATTCTATGATTAAAAAGTCGTTTTTGATCATAGATGCTTTAAGATGTATATCGGTGTAGTAAGATGCATAATCAAGACTTTTTTTCTGGCGACATAGCAGTTTCAATGGAAGCAGAAGCAGTTCCTCATGAGAATGTAGTTATGCGTCTGGTTGCCAATGAGGCCCGGGAGCGTATGCTATTGGATCAAGCGGCAATTGGTTTTGTATGGACTGATAATCAAGGAAGATTGATGTGGGTCAATCAGAAGTTTTGTGATATGACTGGCTACAGCCGTGAGGAATTACTCAGGTTTGATCTGCAAGCTATTACCTGCGTTGACGATTGGCCGACTGCATGTGCGGAGTTCCGCAACCTTACAACTGGAGAAATAACTACCTACAGGTTGCAAAAGAGAATAGTGTGTCAGGATGGGTCGTTGCTCCGCGTTGAGATGACCGTTTCAGGTGGATCGTATCGAGATGAGAAGCCGCAGCAAGTGATGTGTATTGTGATCGATCTTTCTTCTGATCTGGAGCGGCAAGCGGTTATGCCTGCTCAACATAGTAACTGTGTAGATGATACAACAGGTCGTGTGGAGAATTTTCTTGTCTTAGCCAGCCATGAGTTGAAAACGCCGCTCACGACGATTAAAGCGAATACGCAATTAGCCATGAGGCGTCTAAAGAGTCTGCTTCGTCCAAAGAATTTATCAGTTGATATCGTATTGGCGAAAGTAAGTTCTGTATTGAATATGCTTGAACGAGCTGAGCGGCAAATTGGTGCGTTGAATCGGTTGGTGAATGATCTCATTGATATTTCACGTATGCAGACTGACGATTTTCAGTTATACCTACGACATGATTTTTGTAATCTTGCTACTCTGGTCGCAGATGTGGTGCAAGAGCAACAGAGAGCGACACCAGATCGTACTATAAATATATATTTGCCAGAGAGCAGGCATGTTCTGGTATCTGTTGACCCTGATCGTATTGTCCAGGTACTTTCTAACTATATTATGAACGCATTGTACTATGCTGATGCGGAGAAACCGATAGATATACGATTAGATGTGATACAGTCAGAGCAAGATACGAGTACCTATGCATGTGTATCTGTTACTGATCAGGGGCCAGGACTTTCATCCATTGAGCAACAACGTATATGGGATTGTTTTTATCAATCACCGGATATAAGTGCTGCCGATGACTCTGGTGTTGGTCTGGGGTTAAGGTTGCATATTTGTCGTACATTGATTGAGCATCATTCCGGTCAGACTGGAGTAAAGAGTCGTCCAGGGGATGGGGCAACTTTCTGGTTTACATTGCCAATTATACCTGAGTCATAAGACAGTATGCTAACCTCATATGAAGATTAGGATAGACAA
>DATJIE010000038.1:0-13729 GCA_035493535.1 Dictyobacter sp. | reverse complement strand
AACATCCCCAGGCCAGCGTCGAAGTGTGGGCGATGGATGAGCATCGCATTGGCTTCAAACCGCTTCTGCGCCGGGTCTGGGTGCGCACAGGGTCTCACCCCAGTATCCGCGTCCAGCAGCGCTATGAATGGATCTCTCTCTGCGGCTTTGTGCATCCCCATTCAGGACGCACCGAATGGTTGATCTTGCCGACGGTTGATAGCGAGACGATGAATCTGGCGCTGGCACAGTTCGCACGTGCGGTGGGTGCAAACGCCCAGAAGCACATTGCCCGGTTGTGTTGCAAAAAAGCTGAAGAAAAAGAAGTTGCATGTGAGTGGTCCTCTCAAATGTTCTGAGACGGCCACTCCAAACAGCTTGGCGATCAACTCGACCTGCCCTCTCACATCCCCTTTGGCCACGCCTTGCACTTGCCCTTTTCGCAGCCTGTGCATCATTTCGTATCTTTGTCACGTTCGCTCTGCGCTCTCGAACGAAAAAAAGCCCATGCCCGGTTTCGTCAACCGTTTGATGAACCGATGGTCTTGTTCAATCAGATTGTTGTGGTATGTTACTTGCCGCAATGCCACGTGTTCAGGCAGGACGCCAGCGGTTTTCAGGTCGGCAATGGCTTTGGGAGAGGCGGCGTTCTTATCGACGTTGATCACGCGAGGAGCGGATGTGGCGAGGTTGGCCGAAGTCGCTGGCTGGGCCATCTTTTTCCTTGCGTGAGTGCGCTTGAGGAACTCCATCAGCAGTGGGACGGAGCGCTTTCAGGAAGAAATCTGTGGCCGCCTCGGCATCGCGTGTTGGACGCAAGAGAAACTCAATTGTGTTTCCTTCAGAATCCACTGCGCGATAGAGGTACATCCAGACGTTCTTGACCTTGATGTACGCCTCATCCACGCGTCCTCGAGTCGTTGCAGGCTTTGAGATGCGGCCGGCAGCGTTTCTCCAGTTCCGGCGCATACTGCTGGACCCACCTATAGATGGTCGTGTGATCGACGTGCAGCCCTCGTTCGAGCATCATCTCTTCGAGATCGCGATAACTGAGCGCAGAGCGGAGATACCAGCGGACACACAGGAGCATGATCTCGGCTTGGAAATGGCGCCATTTGAATGGGATTTGCTCGATCATGATGAAAAACTCCTCTGCTCTGTTCCAAATAAAGAAGAGTTTATCATCACGCCTTCATTCTTGCAACACAACCCTTACGCCCCAGAACTCAACCCGCAGGAAGGCGTCTGGAATCTGCTCAAACGAGTCGAGCTTAAGAATGTTTGTTGTCTGGACTGGCAGCAACTCCGGCGGGAAGTCCTGCTTGCCAAAGAACGGTTGAGACATCGCAAGTCGATCCTTCGCCAGTGTTTCGCACATGCTGGCTGTTTACTTTAGCTTTTTATGCTGAGATCAGTAACATTTGAAAGTATTTGCATGCATCACCCCTTCCATCAGCGTCAACCAGATATCATGAGCCATTTGTGTTGTTGATTTGATAGGTCCGTCCGGACTTTGTCTGAGCGCAGCTCCTAGAATAGCCCAACTCATAGTTTGTGCAATCGTTGTTAAAGGAACTTTCGGTGTTGTATCTGGATGGCTTGTCTGTTTGAGCCATACAAGCAGCAGTCCACTTAATTCTGTGTGCTGCCTGTTCAGCCAGAGACTGAATTATATCCAACGAACGGCACTGATATCTCATGTCATCAAAATATTTTAATACTGTCTGTATGAGTAAATGCACACTTCCCCAATCTCATTGAGAAGCGGGTGGAAGTTTGCTTGTCAGGAGAGCGTGAAATTGTTCACAGACGATAACATTGAGTAGCGTGTATTTATCCGTAAAATGCGCGTAAAAGGTTCCTCTATTGACATTGGCTCGCTTGGTGATCTCCCGAATGCTGGTTGCTGCAAGACCTTTTTCGCGCACTATTTCACAGAAAGACTGTATCAACGCTTGTCGTGTGCGCTGGATACGTCGATCTATGGTTTTGATTGATGTTGCCATAATTTCTCTCCAGTTCTCTTTTACAGATACATTGTCAGGTTATTTCGTCAATTGCGCTCTGATTGCGAACATTTCATCATGTTTTCCAACATATCGTTATTTCTGTTCATTAACCAACACAAATATTTGATTGTTTATTGTTTGTATCATCCTTACAGCTTACGATTATGAATGATGATTGTCCTATATGTAGGAGCACAATGATCTCTATCATGTGTTAAAACAGAGAAAAGGAGACTTTTATGCCCCTTCTTGATTTGACGAGCGATGAGCTGTTGACGACAACACGGGCAGTGCGTAAACGCCTTGACCTGACCCGTTTTGTAGAGCCTGCGGTGATCGAGCAGTGTGTGGAAATTGCGTTGCAAGCACCTATTCCACCAATCATAAAAGTCCATTTCGTCATTGTCACTGATCCCGCTCAGCGTGAGGCTCTTGCCGCACTCTATCGCAAAGGGATGGATCAGGTAGTGCAGATGAGAGACCAGGCACTTGCAGCAGCAGGTGCTGAGAAGCCTACTCTTATCAGGATCCTTGACTCGGCACAGTATCTCTATGATCATCTCCACGAGGTTCCTGTCCATGTTATCCCATGCATTGAAGGGCGCACCGACAATACCTCTGTGGTTGAACAAGCGGGCACCTGGGGTTCTATTCTACCCGCAACCTGGAACTTTATGCTGGCAGCACGCTCGCGTAGCCTGGGAACCGTTTGGACAGGTAATCATCTCTTGTTTGAGCGCGAAGCTGCGGATGTGCTGGGCATTCCCTATGAACAGGTGATGCAAGTGGCACTCATTCCTGTTGCCTATACTCTGGGAACAGAGTTTAGAGTCGCAAAACGCCCGCCACTGACATCTGTACTACATCGTGATCGTTGGTAGGAAAATAGTTGCCCATTCATGGACATGAATCATGAGCAGGATGCACTGCCTGCTCATGACTTTATCACGATGGAGATGGCCAACAACGACATCAGCCATCAATGAATGGAAGAAGGGACTGTTGTATATTGATTTACTGGACGGGGCAAACCAAGATTCTCACGGAGGGTACGACCTTCATATTCAGTGCGAAACAGACCACGCTTTTGTAGGATCGGTACCACTAATTCCACAAAATCATCCAGACCCCCGGGCAGATATGGTGGCATAAGGTTGAAACCATCAGCGGCATTGTTAAAGAACCATTCCTCCATCTGCGCAACGATCTGTTCTGGTGTTCCCCAGATCGTGCGATGCCCACGCGCACCCGCAATAGCCTGATAGAGTTGCCGAATGGTCAAATTCTCACGTCTGGCAAGATCAGTCACCAATTTCTGCCGGCTCTGGTTCAGGTTCGTCTGTGGTAAATCAGGTAACGGACCATCAAGCGGATATTGCGACAGGTCAAACCCACCAATATTGCCGGAGAGCAAAGCCAGCCCCACTGAGGGATGGATCAAATTCTGCAATTGATCATATTTTTCTTTGGCTTCAGCTTTTGTATGACCAATTACAGGGAATATGCCGGGCATAATCAAGAGCTGTTCGGGTGAGCGTCCGTATTGCGCAAGTCGCCCTTTCACATTGCTGTAAAAAGCCTGAGCTTCAGCAAGCGTTTGTTGGGCAGTAAAGATTACCTCCGCCGTTGAGGCCGCGAAATCTAAACCATCTTCCGATGCACCTGCCTGCACAATGAGTGGGTAGCCCTGCGGGGGACGAGCGACATTCAATGGGCCACGTACCGAGAAATGTTTCTCCTTATGATTCAGGATATGAATCTTATCGGGATCAACATACACGCCAGTTTCTTTATCACGAATAAATGCATCATCGTCCCAACTATCCCACAGTCCTTTGACAACTTGCAAAAATTCACGAGCCCGCTCATACCGCAATCCATGTTCCATATGCTCATCGCGATTGAAGTTCAGTGCTTCGGCATTTGTTGCGGAAGTGACCACGTTCCACCCTGCTCGTCCATTGCTCAGATAATCGAGTGAGGCAAACTTACGAGCGATATGATACGGCTCATTGTAGGTTGTCGAGGCGGTTGCTACCAGACCGATGTGTTCAGTTACCGCGGCAAGTGCGGACAAGAGTGTCAATGGTTCAAAATGGACAATCTGCCCCGAACGACTTAATGCTTCCAGATCATCGGCGCGTCGAACGGCGACGCCATCGGCGAGAAAGACCATGTCGAATTTCGCATGCTCGGCGGTTTGTGCCAATTGACGATAATGTGCAAAATCCAGACCACCATCAGCCCGCGAGTCTGGATGCCGCCATGCAGCGACATGATGACCCGTGTTTTGTAAGAATGCGCCCAGTTTGAACTGTCTTTTTGTTGTGCTCATATGTAATCTCCCTGAAAAATAGAGAAACGTTGATTCCTGTCATCAGTTGCCAGTACCACTTACCGTAGGTAATTCCAGATCATTCACTGATTGGGGAACCTTCGAGATCAAGCCAGTAGATTTCATAAAATTGGCGTAGGTTATCAGACCTGATGGTGTTGTTTCAAAGATAAGCTCTTTGTCATCAAGTTGTGTCTTAAACTGTGCGGCGTTACCACCTCCACCTCCACCCTGATCCTGAGCAAGATAATTGGCAGCTTCCTCATGATGACTGGCAACATAGGCCGATGCATCTTTTAGATCCTGGTAGAGCTTCTGACTGAAGGTGGGATACTGATTGTAGAAACTTTGTGGGAGAACCGTCAGGCCAGTACCAACCGGACCAAAGATATCTGTGCTATGAAGAATAATATGTCCACCGGCTGCAACTTCCCGTTGCTGGAATGGTGATCCAGATAGCTGAGCCGCAAGTTGTCCTGATAATAGCGCCTGTTCGCCATCAGCGGAACCGATCGCTACCAGATTGCGATCCAGAGCATGCGCATTTCCTAGTTGCTGCTCAGCAGCTTTCCGCAACAGAATAGCCTGCTGCGAATCCGGAGCGACGACACCAATCTTATCATCAGGACCAAAATCTTTTAAACTCTGAAATTTGGGATTCATCGCTACCAGCCAGCTATCCGAGCGACTTGTCGCGATCAATACTTTCCAATTCATACCCTTATCCCAGCCCACCAGAAATGGTGGGATGCCAAGCGTCCCAAGTTGTCCCTGATGCGAAATAATCGCCTCACGAACTGCCGCGCCACTATTGACGATCTTCCAATGGAACGTTGTCTGTGGAAATTGTTTATCTAATGTTTTCTGTATTTTCAAGGTTGTCAGCGTCACCGCGCCTAACCCAGGTTGATAGACAATGGTAAATGATGCAGGCGCTCCCGATGATCCTGCCCCGTTCGCAGTATTGCCACAAGCACTTATTAATAGCACCAGTATCGCTAACCAAACTGCCGCTGGCCCATGACGGTTATTCATATATACATCCTCCGCTAAAAAGGTGATCCCACCACAACGAGGGCATTGTTATTGCACCTGCTTCATACCCCATTTCACGATCGTCTCGCGTTCAATAAACTGGAATAGCGCATCGAGGAGCACACCCAGCAATGAGATAATCACTAACCCTGCAAAGATTGCGGGTGGATTGAGGAAATAACGGGCGTTGTTGATGTACCACCCCAGTCCACCATTAGAACCAGCCACGCCAAAGACGATTTCTGCCCCAACGACCGTACGCCAACCAAATGCCCAGGCAAGACGTAGACCAGACAGGATATGTGGAAGCGCGGCGGGTAGAAAAATGTCTCGTATCGTTCTGATCGGGCTGAGACCCAGGTTCAGTGCAACCATACGCATTAATGGTACGGAAGCCCGTCTCAGTGTTTGCTGAGATTGGCCACACCGAGCCAAATACCACCACAAAGATAATCGCTGCGGGACTCAAACCAAACCAGAGCATCGCTAGCGGCAAGATAGCAATACCCGGTAGTGGACTGAAAATGGCGGTGAGAACGGTTAACAGGTTGCGCCCAAAGCTTGAAAATGTTGAGAGCGAAGCCAGAGCCAAACCTACTATAATGCCAATACTCATGCCGATACCCAGATTTTGTAATGATACCAGCGTTGCTGATGGCAACTGACCATTGCCAATATCTGTAATAAGCGCTTGTACAGTTGCGATTGGTGATGCAACGAGTAACTGGCTCACACCACTCAATGAAACATAGAGTTGCCAGACCAGAATGATACTCATCCCGGTCAAAACATAGCGTAACCAACCGGGTAGCGAATGTCTCCTGACCTTAACAGGTTGTGCTAAGCTCAAACGCATTATTTGTTTTACCCCTTTTGTTATTCAACCGCATTTACCAGCGCAACATGCTCTTGTATCGCTTTTTGATGAACCAGTAAGGATTGCAAATGTGTAGAAAGATCAGTAGATGTTGCGCTGGCCAAATCTTCAACCTGACCAGTATTAACAATCTCACGTATACTCGATGGAAAGGAGGACATCACCATGACATGATGGCCGAGGAAGATGGCTTCCTGAATAGAATGAGTCACCAGAATGATTGTCACACCAGTACGTTGTCAGATCTCATTGAGTTCCAGTTGCAGTTTGACTTCGGGTAATCGCATCAAGAGCGCCAAATGGCTCATCCATCAGTAACATATCAGGTTCAAGAGCAAGTGCCCGTGCCAGAGCTACTCGTTGTTTCATGCCACCAGATAGCATATGAGGATATTTATCCGCCGCCTTTCTGACATCAACCAGTTCCAGATAAAAGTGTGCTTTTCAATAGCTTCTGGCGTGGATAGGTGTTTTCTCACCTTGAGCGCATAAACAATATTCCCTAACACGGTGTGCCAGGCAAATAATTGCTCGAAATCCTGAAAAACAAAGGCACGATCCGGGCCCGGTTGTTTCACCGGTTTCCCATTGATCAGTAGCTGACCCTCACGAGGCCGCAAAAAGCCGCCGATTGCCTTGAGTAACGTCGTTTTCCCACAGCCCGAAGGCCCAATAATCACAAATTTTTCACCACGCTGAATCGAGAAGTTCACATCTTCAATGATCGTCGTATCCTGTGTACGTCCTTTACGATAGCCCAGAGAAACATGTGAAACCTGAACAATCTCATCAATCTCACGTTGTTCCATTCACCCCTACTCCTTCTCTTTTTTGAAGTTGAACGACCTACCTCATATGACCAGCTTTTCCCGGCATCAGGAAACCTCTCTGTGGCACAGACAGATAATCTACAGCATCAGAGACAAACGATGTTATTCGCCAACAACATGAGGTATCAGGCGTGCAACATCATTGGTGAGCCGACCGTATTTACTGCGGAAATAGAGTAAAGGTTGCTGCTCAGAATGACTGGAGGTCGTAACCACCTCACCAACAAAAATTGAATGATCCCCACCAGGATATTGAGCCACCAGACGACACTCCAATGTTGCCAGCGCGTCATCAAGCAATGGTACGCCAAGTGTTCCGGAACGATGAGCAATATGCAAGAACTTGTCTGGGATATGCTGCGCAAAGTGCCGGGAGAGCTGTTCTGCATGCTCGGCCAGAATGTTCACCGCAAATACTTCGCTGGCGACGACCAGATCATGAATGTTTGCGTTTCGATCAATACCAACAAGAACAAGAGGAGGATTCAATGATAGTGAACAAAAAGAACTGACCGTTGTACCATGAAATTGATTCTGATGTTGAGTTGTAATGATGGTTACTCCCGAAGCGAAATGGCTCAACGCATTACGGAATTCAGTTTGTTCGATACTCATGGTTATCACCTCTTTTTGGCTAACTACGGCGTGTGCTTCCATGTTCGGGAAGAGAAATATGGGGATTTGAAGATAGAAAACGAGCCAGTGTCACTATTTCCTGCCCCAGGAGCGATAGGCTTTCTTTCAGTTTATCCTGCACCTGTTTTTGTGCATTAAAGTCCTTTGCTGATGCATAAATAGCCCTGGCTGGAGTGTATGCACCAAAGAAGCCGAGGAGAGGGCGCAGTTGGTGTCCTACGGAGAGGAAATGATGATCACTACCACCCGTTGCGACCAATCCGACTACCTTGCCACGCAGAGGAACTTGCCCATTGGGATCGCCGGGAATCAGATCAAAGAAATTTTTAAGTGCTCCAGTATAGGAGCCACGATAAATGGGAGAGGCAACGATATAGGCATGTGCTTCCTCTACCAGTGCCAGTGCCCGACGTGTATCACTATTGTAAGCTTCGACAGGACGACCATCACAAAACTCCAATGCATAGTCACGCAATTCTAATACAGTGGTTTCCACATCGAGATCGTATGCCTTCGCGCCCTCCAGAGCACTATCTAACGCAATACGTGTCCGAGACGGAGGCGTTGTGAGACTTCCATTGATACCAAGCAATTTGAAACTCATGTTGTCTCCTTTTTTACTACTTGCCTGTGAAGTTGACTTAATAAATCAACTTTATAAACAAAGATAACTAAAGTAGAGCTCTTCTGTCAAGATGAAAATTGAAATTCATAACAAATATGTATAATTTATATAATTTGGAGGAATGAGTTATGTGAAGATTCCCGCATTGTGTTAGTTTAGAGGAAAATACGTGACATTATCGGATGCATATGAATTTGACCGCAGCTTCTACAGCATGTTCCGCCATCCGTTTCCAGTATACGGCATCTATGCATGAACTGATTTTATAGATATTATTCCTACTTTTTATGTCTGAGGAGGGTGAGTTATTGACAATAATAAAGATAGATTGTATTAACTACATGATATTTTCTATTGTTGATCTGATCACTTCACTAACAAAGAAAAAGTACAGAGGAAAAACACAAAGAAACAGTGAGGATATATCATCATTTGTTTTATAGAATATATCAGTCCATTCAGATGAAGAGAGTGAATTGTGAATATCAGAAATTTGTAGATGAATATAACCATGTAATCAATGCCAGCAAGGAAAAAGGAGAAGGAATAATGCGTTTTTCTCTATTCTACAATTTTGCTACTTTAGCAGACAAAAACTTATCTGAACTGTACAAGGAAGTTGAGATGCAGGCAGTAGTGGCCGAAATAGCTGGTTTTGATGCAGTCTGGCTAGCAGAACATCATTTTGAATGCTATGGACGCATGCCAGATCCATTGTTATTTCTCGCCAGGCTTAGCGCTTTAACGCAAGAACTTGAACTTGGGACAGCGGTTGTAGAAGCTCCTTACTACCAACCCTTGCGTTTAGCTGAGGATGTCGCCCTCCTGGATGTTCTTTCAAAAGGACGGGTACGATTAGGCATTGGTTCTGGAGGTGCCAACAAGGCAACGGAGTTTATTCGTTTTGGCATTCCTTTTGAAGAGAAGACAGAACGAACAATTGAGATAACAGAGATTCTCCGGCAGGCATTTGACGATGGACGTGTGAATTTCTTTGGTCACTATTATAGTTATCAGGACATTGAAATACAACCACGTGCACTTCGTCCTGCGCATCAGCTTATCTGGCTTGCGGCCAATCATACTACTCCAGAGATTGCCGGGCAACATGGGTATGGACTACTGATACCTCGTGTGGGCCTTTCTACAGACCCCGATCAACTCATTCAGCGCTATCGCAATGCTCTTGAAGGGAAACCAGGACGAGTCTCGTTGTCCTGTTTTATCTTCGTTGCCGAAACCGAGCGAGAAGCCCAGGAACGAACATGATATGCGATTGCACGGTCTGCCAGGCATGATTATAAGATCGATTGGGATGGACGTACTGATACACCTGAGTATCATGATTTGCTTACCCATGTGAATGCAGTCATTGGTACACCTGAACAGGTCATGGCACAACTCCTTGCATGGCAGCAAGAAGCGAATGTTGAGGAGATAATGTGTCAGGTCTATGCCGCTGGTATACGCCATGAAGACTCATTACGTACAATTCGTTTGATGGGTAAGAAAATATTGCCACAATTGCAAATTGCTTCAAGAGAGTCTATCAAAGATGCAAAAGAACAATATATATAGGAGTTTGTAATATATTGAATGAGAGAATATACTACAGTATTTAACGGCTTAGTAGATAATTTTGTGAATTGCGTGTAATGCAGAAAAATATAGATAGAATTGCAAAAGAGGAGTGGATTGTGAATGGAATGGTTAGCCAGTACGTGTGAATGGCGAACCATTCCAGCAATACCATCAAATGAATGTGTATTTCTTAGTGAGCATGGTCGTTCTGAAGAACGAATGCAAGGTTGACTGCATCTGCCATTGCCTGATAGCCAGCATCGTTGGGATGCAGATGGTCTCCGGAATCGTAGGCTGGGAGCAACTGCTCCGGATTAGATGGGTCCCGTGTTGCCTTATCCCAGTCGATGACGCCATCGAACTGTCCACTGGTGCGAATCCAGTTATTGACCGCCTCGCGTGTCGCCTCATTTTGTGGCGTATAGTAGCCTGAACCTTCGAATGGTTGTAAAGTTGCACCAAAAACCTTTAGTCCTCTGGCATGGCTCTCGGCGATAATCTGTTTGTAGGCAGCGATGATCTGATCGGTTGTGTATCCAGCGTTCAGGTCGTTGTTGGCCTCAAAAAGGATGACATCAGTCACGCCAGTCTGGTCAAAAACGTCCCGATTAATACGGTTCAGGGCGCTCTGACCACTGTTCGCACTATCATTGAGTAGCATATTGCCAGGGATACCCTCATTGATCACCGATTTGCGTAAACCCACTGGTTCAGCATTCATGCGGTCGGCAAGATAATCTGTCACACGGGCATTTGCATTCAGGGTAGAATTGGTTCCATTTGCCGCAGATGCTCCAAGCAGCACAATAGAGCCGTTTTCAGTTGGATTCAGGACATCGATCCCATCCAGCCAGAACCAGGAATTGACCTGAGTTGTGAATGCACTGTCCTGTGTATCACTGGCATAATTGCCCGGTGTGGAAATATAGTTCGTCTGAACCGCATCCTGATGCCAGGTGGTGGGTCCACTTGCCGCTGGAACATAGAGGCTCACTGCCAGATTTTGATCCGCACGGATTGGTAAATACACAGGGTCGCTAAAGATCTCCTGGCCAACGGGAACGGTTACATGCTGTTTGCCATGAAACGTAACCACTCGATTGGTTCCGGTGATTGTCTGAGCACCAGTGCCTGCATATGCGACCTGTACAGCGCCTAATGTAAGCGGTGTTGTTCCAAATGTATTTGAGAGCCGAATTCGGATTGCCGAGCCAGCGGTATGAACATGGACAATATCGCGAACTGTCTGGTCGGTGAAGCCTGTAGCAGAGACACCGCTGGAGTAGGGTGCTTGTGGACTTGTTGCCCACGTACCGACCCATGGTTGGCTGCGAACTGATTGTGCATGTACTACCTTGCTTCCTGAAAATGTATTGATCCCTATTCCCAGAATGAAGACAAACGCAGCAACAGAAAAAAGGATACTTTTTTTCATCTACAATAATGTTTCCTTATCGTCAGTGGATTTTGTAACGGAGGTTACATTAAACATATAACATATTCTTTATCTGAAAATCAATAATTGCAACTTTATGAATTTGATATGCATAAAAATAAGAACAGATTTTAAAATTGAATGGAGTAATATGAAAAGAAGGATTTTAATTTGATTATCTGGGTGTTATCCTCTCCCACTGAGGTGTCGAAAAGCATGCCCTGTGTCAATTGCACTGACCATCAGGGTGGTATTTCATCACAATAAAGTTGACAATAGAGATCAATTTTATCATAAACTATTGACAGCGGTGCAAAATCCCGTTACAATTTATGTAACAGTAGTTACGAGCGTAGCTAAGGCTAAAAACTATGTATGTTGGAGCGTTCAAATGATGCAAACAAGACAAGTTGTGGATGTGTTCTGGGGTGTCGATGCCTTTGGAAGAGAAATGAGAGTAACCTTTTTCCGTGATTTCCCGCCAATGTATTGTCTCTGTCCCTCTTGTATGTGTCCACACTGTTGTTAATAACAACTCTTTATACCCCCTTTTATTATTCGTGGAATATCACAGTAAAGATCATTCTATCGCGTTGCATCTGTGGTTTTGATTATTCTTTAGCTTTTCTTCAGCACATTAAGCACATCTATTGCGATGTGATGATGAATGAATGAAGAGATGTATTTGTACTATCTCTCATCATCCTGATATAAAAATAAAGGTGTGACATTCTTTAATCTCCTTTTAGTGGAAAATACATATGATAGTATATGGAGCGTCTTTTACTATGACTACATTTTCGTTACCAATAAAGTGTCATGCTTTATCCGATCTACCGCTCAACAGTGTTCACAAAGGCAAGCAGGATCTGCTGGTGCTCGAATATATGGCACAGCGTTTAGCGTTGACAGTGCAAACTTTGGATGCGGAGGAACAGTCATCCCCACCATATCTTTATCTTTTGACAGAGCGTGGTAATCGTACACATCGTATCGTGCTTTATCAGCCACAGCAGTTGTTGCAGGAGGCGAACCTTTCCTTTGTTGGTTTTGTGAGCGCACGCCAGATCGGGCAAGACGCAACAATAGATCAGGGGTTATCAAACGCAGATCAAAATATGCTAGCTGAGCTGGTTCATGTGCCCGGCCTCATGGGATATTCATCATTAGAGATACGTCAAGGGTGTTGGCATAATCTGGTATTCTTTGCGCATACGGATACCGTGCGCCATTTGAAACAAACAGAAAGTCATCAGCACGCAGCCTACCAGTTAGCACCACGAGCTTATACCTGGATTCGTATTCATGTTGGCCTGATGACTGGTGGTCTGGCTGGCGGTCAGATGCAGCTTCTGCGGAGCAAACATTATGCTACCGACCTTACCGTTCCGCAGTTCAGGATGTATGAAGTATTCTATGTGTGAACAACAGTGAGGAGATGAATGATGACTGAAACAACTGCTACTACTCTATATTTCGCGAATTTCCTTTCACCATTATTACAAGATGCGTATCTGTATATTGCACGGTTTCTGGGCACACAGGTGGGAAAAACGACGAAATTCCATACGGGAACAACGCTTGATGAGTTCTCACATGGGTGGACGCACATCGCATTTCTCTGTGGTTTGCAGTATATACGGCTGCGGCAGCAAGCAGCAGAGATAGAATTGCTGGCTGCTCCTGTATTACGTGGATTGCGGTATCAGAACCGCCCAATCTATTTTTCCGATGTCGTTGTGCGTCGGGATCGTCCTTATTGTTCTTTTGCTGATTTACGCGACAAAGTGTGGGCGTATAACGAAGTGGGTTCACATTCAGGTTACAACGTTGTTGGATATAGCATGCTGCAACGTCATTTTTCTCCTGACTACTTTCGTTCTATGCAACCATCTGGATCGCATTGGCAATCACTGCAGATGGTTATCGAGGGGCAAGCTGATGCAACGGCTCTCGATTCGCATGTATTTGATATTATTTTGCGTCGGAATCAACGTATAGCGGCTCAGGTTCGTTGGATCGATGTGTTTGGACCGTCATCAGTGCCACCACTGGTCATTTCAACACGATTAGATCCACAACTACGGCAGGAACTACGCAATGCGCTATTGACCATGCATCAACATCCATCATCTGCTGAAATTTTGCATGAGGCTGGGATTGAGCGGTTTGTAGCAGTACGTGACGAACAATATAATGATATTCGTCTGATGGATGAACGTGTACATACATCCGCATTTGCGCAAGCGCCAGTCTCGCTTGCGAGTTCTATTAACATATAAGCTTATGCTTATCGCATGTGAATATATGTGTACCATTCGTTTTATAATAGGGCAATGTATCCATGGTTACATAAATTTCGGATAAAGTGTAGAAAACCCACATTC
>DATJIE010000037.1:0-43094 GCA_035493535.1 Dictyobacter sp. | reverse complement strand
AGTTGACAGGAACAAGGTGTACTCTCACAACCTTATCACTGTACTGCTTTCCACTCTTCAGTTGTCAAGGTTCTTTTCACGCGTTTCGCGTGTCCGCTGTAGCTGCCGTAGTATCGCACAGCCCTGGCGGTTTGTCAAGCCGTTCATTTCGTCCGGCCCAACCATTGCTTTCTCGATGTTCGAGCACTTCGTGTGTTTCGCTCGCTCGTTCATCGTAGCTGTAGTATCACACATCCGTTGCGCTTTGTCAAGCGCTTTTGCTGCCAGTTTTTTCGCGTCCGAAAAATTCGTTTGCCCCGGAGCGCTCCACCTTCTTCTCCTCTCCGAACGCACCTGACAACAGGACAAAACAAGCCCGTAAGCAGACAAGACAGATAGGAAAAACAAAAGGATATCAAGAAGATATAATAGATGTCATCGACAGGAGCACTATATATAGTGATTGTCTTCTTACAACAGCAAGGGCTATTATGCTACATGCATGCAGCATTGTCAAGCACTCTGTTTAACGACAGGACTTTTATTTCCGCTCCCCCTGTTCAAATATCGATTGCCATTGCAAGCGCATCTGTTGCGCATTCGTAAAAATCTCACTTAAATCAGTATCATGATCAACGATATGCTGGCGAATACGGCTCAGAATTACGATATATTCATCCATACGCCGAGCAATAGCAGAGCTATTTGTGAAACAAATATCACGATACATCTCAGGGTTACCAGCAGCGAGACGAGTCATATCACGAAAACCACTAGATGCCAGCAATGATGCATCACCCCAGGCCGCATCATCAGTCGCAGTCAACATAGTAGCGATAGATGCTAAAAATGGTAAATGACTCACAACAGCAACCTGCCCATCATGTTCGGCTGGCTCTAAAAAACGAACCCTGGCTCCTAAAACTTCGATAAGTGCCAATACCTTATCTACAGCCGCCGGACGTGTATGCACAGTAGGAGTAAGACAATAGATCCTATTCTGAAATAAATGAGCATCAGCGGCTTCGACACCACTCATCTCTCTGCCAGCCATCGGATGCCCACCAACAAACGCCACCGACTGTGGCAAAAACTCTTCTGCCCAATTAATTACCTGAACCTTGGTACTAGCGACATCAGTAACCACAGTCCCTGGTGTAAGCAGTGGCGAGAGCGTCTGTAACAGTGCACACATAGCCCCAACAGGTGTCGCAAGTACCACTAAATCGGCTCCTCGTACAGCATCAGCAAGGCTCTGATATGCTTGATCAATCGCGCCTATTTTCTTTGCACGATCACATACTCCTCGACCTAAATCATAACCAGTTACTTCTTTAGCAGCCTGAGCATTTTTAAGAGCTAAACCAAGCGAACCGCCAATGAGTCCTAACCCAATAATTGCTATGCGATTAAACATAGAAACAACTCCCTTTATAAAACATTCTTTCGTATTACCCCATCGTATGAATAAAACAATTATACTGCCTTTAATTTCACTCTTTCAATATTTCTAGCACAAAATGCATTCTAAGGATGAGACTTAATACTACGCAGAGGAACAACAGCCCTACCTAGATTCACTCATATACATTTACAAGCAAAACGAAGTAAAATTATTCTAAACGATAGAGAATAGAAAATAAATTTAAAAGGTGCCTCAATACTCAGACACCTTTCATAAGTTTACATAGCTTCAATTCAGGGAAAAGAGCGGACTAAAAATATACCAGGTTTTCCAACCATTCCTCACCATTGGAACCAAGTACCTCGATGAACATCTTTGAAACATCCTCGCTTAATAACTCCGCTTGCTCTACACGATATTTAGCGAGAAAGCGAGGCAGAATATCAATAGAATATGTTTCAAGAAGATCAGCGGCAAATTGCTCCAATAGCAACTCAAAAATCAAATAATCCTCAACATCCGTATCTTCAAACCAATCGAAACCACGAATCGTCACTGGTGTTTTACCATCAGCTTCCGGCTCAAAAGCATCCTCGTGCTCTTCACGGAGATCTTTGCTAACAATCCCCTTCACATTATCGAGCTGTTGGGCTAACCATAAAGCGATAAATTTAAACTGCCATTCATCAGCCCACAAAGGATTTTCCTGCGGCCAGGGACGGCGATCCGCTTCCAGAAAAATCACAACCAATTCGTGATACAACATGTAGGCGAATTTTTCGGGTATAACGTCACCAAATATCGGGTCAATCTCAACTGGCACCACCAACGTCGGAGGAGTTGTTACATCTGAAATATACGGATGTGGTGTATCCAGCTCCTCGGATTCACTATGTGGTGCAAGGTGCCAATCAGCCATTTCTACCAGTAAAATTTCAAGCTCAGGCTTAGCAACCTGTAACAATTGCATAAGCTGTGTCGTAGCTTTTTCTACCACCTGAAGCACCCAACGGGCAAGTTCTTCCTCGCCTGTTGGGTAATACACTGCAAGTGGTGCAGTCAGAGTCTGATACCGATCATACGGAAACAACATGGACAATCTTTAAGCCTTCCCTTCCTCCAGCACTTCATAATGTGGCGCTGCCAACGATGTTGAAACTGTACTGCCTTCCACTTCTCGAACCGACTGTTCCTGAAGATCTTTTATTTTATTCTCCCGGCGAAACTTATAATAGAATTTACGATACAATTGCTGCAACTGACGTGGATTAATCTGTTTATTCCCCTCATAATACTCCAGAGCTACCTCACCAATAGACCATGTTGCGGCTCCTGCAATCGCACCGGCAATGAAATCGCCGCCAAATGGAACAGCTTTGGCCGCCTGCTCAGCAAGATAACGAAAACCCAGACCGCCTGCAATCGTCGTAATCAATTCCCGCGCATGACGTTTCGCATCTGCGCTATCAAGCTTTTCTCCGTATAGAGCAGCCAATCGCAGCACAAGTCGTATCTGCGTACCAAGTAATATTGGAATATCTACAAATGGAATTGGCTCCAGACCAGCGGCGACACTTACCAGCGCAGCATTACGAATGATACGCTGAGCAGCGCGGCGTCTGTATTCTGGCAATTCACGACCAATAGCAAGTGCGGCCTCCGGGCTAGCTTCAATAACAATAGGAATCAACTCTTCCGCCACATTTTCGCCAGTTTTTGCGGATATAGGTATCACCCCTGGCGATTCCAGGGCAACAGCAACCTCTGTCGCGAATTGATCGCCTGACATATTACCTTTTAAAGTATCTACTTTATTCACTACAACAATTGTCGGCTTTTCAAGTGATTTGATCACCTTATAAAGTTCGCGATCATCACTACGCAATCCCTCAGAAGCATCTATCAGAAAAACAATAACACTTGCCTGTGCCATACCACTTTCCATCACGTCCTGTAGATGTCCTGGGGTATCCAACAACGTAAAGGGACCAAAGTCGGTACGAACCAGATCTTTTGTTGTTCCGGCTTGAGGAGAGGCCGGAGAAAGATTCTGGCCTTTAAGCATATTGAACAATGTACTTTTACCTGTATTTGGTCGACCAACAAGAACAACTGTGTTATTCAGTCCCTCAAGAACTTCTTGCTGCGCATACTTCCAGTTCACAGCTCGCATGAATCCCTGCACCATACCAATATTTGCAGGCAAGTGTTTCAATGTAGTAATACCTAAATCTCGTAGGCTTTTGGGGGTTGCTCTCTGACGAAACAGGCTCGCAAACACATCTTTTTTTAATTTCTGCTGCCGCTCATCATCCGGGCTGGTATATTTTTTGTTTGAATTAGCCACGCTTGATTTCCTTCTTTTTTTATCAGTATCATGAGATTTTGCACGCAATATATACAACTACAAGAGTATAATTATAGCTATCTCTGGATAACGATAGAACATTATACCAGTATTACGAGGACTCGTGTAGCCACGTTTCATAAAAAAAAGAAAGTACTAATACAGCAAATTATTTATCAAATATACGTCGCCACAACGACTCTCTCTTCTAATATAAATCATAACACACTTAATAGTACGCACCTGACAGACTATAGGCCTTATAGTGTAATCATAGAGAAACATTCACCACTGAGCACAAATTCGGCTGTCCACGCTGCTTTTCTTGACATCTCTACACATTTTTTGACATAATCGAAGTGTATTTTTTATTCCTTTACTTCTTTACATTCAGATATGCCATTAGTGATGCTCACGGCAACATTTCTGGATACCTATGAAGTCAGCAGTCATATATACATCATTCGCATCTTTTCTATAATGTACAAAGAAGGCCAAGCATGCAAGATACTCCTATTCAAGATGAGACAATTGAACGCGACTACAAGGCGGGATATGCCCGCGTTATGTGGTTCTCAGAACAGGCAAAACTACGAGGCTGGCGCTTCAGTGATCGACAACTCGTACATGAAATTCTGCAAAGAGAAAGAGCCGCGAGAATCCGCGAGAAAAGCACCCTTCCGATTCTTGGGCCAGAGATACATTCAGCCGCATGGAATCATGGTCAGGCAGATGCGTTACGAACTCTTCTGCGCAAACAGCGTGTATCCTAAGCAAGAGAAGAGATTACTGATTACCAATCTCGCAAGAAAGAAAACAACGCTATGACGGAAAATAGCCTTCTCTGGAATACCCCACCTTCATCTCTGGCATTGTCAGAGGATGAAGTTCACATTTGGAGAACTCCATTATCCTTCAATGAGCCGTTAACCCGGCGTCTGCGAGATATTCTGATACCTGAGGAACAAACAAAAGCGCAAAAATTCTATTTTGAAAAAGATCGTCAACATTGGACTGCGGCACGTGCTATTTTGCGCATATTACTGGGAATGTATCTCAATATAGCTCCATCCAGAGTGCAATTCCATTCCAATCAATATGGAAAACCCTCACTCGCCCTTCATCATGCCTCATCAATCACATTTAACCTCTCCCACTCCCAGGGCTACGCCCTCTATGCTTTTACCCATACAAAACAGCTAGGCATCGATATTGAATATATGAAAGCTGACATTGACTACGCATCTATCGCGCAACACTACTTTTCTCCTTATGAGCAGGAAACGCTGGCATCATTACCCGCAGAGAAACAGAAGATTGCATTTTATTACGGTTGGACTCGAAAAGAAGCTTATATTAAAGCACGAGGGAAAGGCCTTTCCATTCCGTTGAATCAATTCGATGTCACATTACAGCCTGGAAAACCTGCACAATTTCTTCAGAGCCGTGAGCCAGATCAAGCCAACCAACAATGGTCCCTCTATAATATAGCGTTAGATGATGATTTTGCGGCCGCCCTGGCCGTTGAGAACACATACAACACCTTGCACTTCTGGTCAGTAGAAACGCTCTTAAAGCCCATCCAATAAGAGAGAAGGGCCAATAGTACAACGGTGAATTGGTCCCTCTCTCTCTACACGTTCCCTGTTATAGCTTGCATCTCCAGAAAACAACAGCTACAATGGTCACCAGACCAGAGCACACAACGAACGACTATGGCTACGAACAAGGAAAAGGAGAGGCAGCATATAGCCCATGCCCAAACGAAGGCATGGACAATCATGCCAGAAACATCATGAACGCAGCATCACATCCAATCTACACAGGTCCACAGCCCGGCTCACCGGAACAAGTATATGCGATCATCACAGAACTACGCCATCTTTACCCTGACGCTGCCTGTTCACTCAATTTTTCCAATCCACTGGAATTATTAATTGCCACACAACTCTCAGCACAATGTACAGATGAACGCGTAAATAAAGTGACAGCACAGCTATTTCAGAAATACCACACAGTAGAAGAGTATGCAGCTGTCAGTCAGGAAGAATTCGAACAGGACATCAAACCAACCGGATTTTATCGCAATAAAGCAAAAAACATCCGCGCAACGTGCCAGCGTCTCCTGAGTACTTACAACGGAGAAGTTCCAACCAGCATGGAAGAGTTACTCACACTCCCCGGGGTTGCCCGCAAAACAGCGAATGTTGTGCTGGGGAACGCTTTTGAAGTCGTCGTTGGATTTGTGGTTGATACCCATGTCGGTCGCCTCTCACGACGTTTTGGCTGGACAGTCAACGATAATCCAGTCAAAATTGAACAAGAGCTGATGAAAATCGTGCCACAAAAAGATTGGCTGGACCTTTCTCATCTATTTATCTTTCATGGCAGAGCAATCTGCGATGCTCGCAGGCCACAATGCGAACAATGCACACTGGCACATCTTTGCCCTTCGGCATTCAACACCTCATCGAACATAAAAAAAGGCAAAGCATAATCTCTCTATGAGAGCAATCAAACTATGACCTGACCAGTAACGCCCTGGGCAGGATACTGGCTCGAAAGGTAGTCGACTGAGTTATTTCACCGTCTATTTGAATAATCATCGGACGGTTGCTCTCAATCATCACTGATTGCGCACGATGAAACGAAACTCCTGGCACACCAATATGTTTTCCTTCTTTTACGCCGGGAAATAACTGCAATGTTCTCAACAATGGAAGATAATCGACTGCACAGATGTCAAAGAGGCCATCACCAGGATCAGCCGTCGGATTGATGCGAAAACCCGCACCATACGCGGGTCCAATGGTAACAGCAATTAATACATAGCGTTTGGAATGATCATCTGCCGACAGATCATTGATGGAGAACTTGAGCCATGGGCAATCCTGATATCTGAAAAGCAATTGGTACAACGCAGCCACATAATACAAACGTGTCCCACTCATAAACGGCATTTTTCTCAAAGTAGCCGCCACGCTGGCAACATCAGCATCCAGACCCACACTACAACCATTGGCAAAATACTGCCCATTTACCATACCAGCATCAACATGTTTCAGAGGTCCGTTAAATGCCCGCTCTACCACTTCATTCACCGTTCCAGACATCAGTAAGACATTGCGAGCAAAATCATTTCCAGAACCCGCAGGAACAACACCTAATGGCACACATCGACCAGCACGCAAGATCCCATTGATGACTTCATTGACAGATCCATCACCCCCCACCACAATAACAGCCTGATTACGTAATGCTGCCTGTCGAGCTAACTCAGTCGCCTCACCAGCCCGCTGCGTTTCGACGTACCGGGTGGATGTTTCCAGGCGCAGACGTTGTTCAATCACAGTACGATATAGGCTCATGTTGCCACGATTCGCAGCGGGATTTAAGATAACCAGAGGGCTTCCATACAAAGCAGGTGATGTCATATAAACCAGCTCCAGAGATGAGTTTTTCAGACCAATTGTAGCATGTTCCTTCAAAGCAAACAATTCATCTCTGGTACAACAAGAGAAAACAGCGCAAATGAATGAAACGCACTGACACATGCGATAGTAAGAACGGCAAACCTTACACAATATCTTCTTAAAAGCCAATTCTGGGTCGATATTGAATGGCCTCAGCCACATGATTCGCCGAAATAATATCGCTGTCAGCAAGATCAGCAATCGTACGAGCCAGTTTCAACACCCGATGGTAGGCACGAGCAGAGAGATGAAGTTGCTGCATAGCCGCTTTGAGCAATTTTTCACCTGCTTCATCAACGATGCAAAAATCACGCACCTCCGCTGGCCCCATCTCTGCATTTGAGGTTAAATTCGTACCTTTTAATCTTTGTAACTGTCGCGCACGAGCCGCTTCCACCCGCACACGGATCTGTGCGGATGTCTCGATATTCCGTTTATCTGCCAGTTTCTCATAATCTACACGCGGCACTTCAACATGAATATCGATCCGATCCAGCAATGGCCCACTGATACGTTTCTGATAACGTGCAATAGCAGTAGCAGAACAGGTACACTCGCGCACCGGGTCACCATAATAGCCACAAGGGCATGGATTCATCGCCGCCACCAGCATGAAATTCGCAGGAAATGTTACCGTTCCCTGCGCACGCGATATTGTGACAATCTTATCTTCTAACGGCTGCCTCAACACCTCTAAGACATTCTGACTGAACTCCAACATTTCATCAAGAAAAAGCACACCACGATGCGCTAAACTGATTTCGCCCGGGTGAGGAAGACGCCCGCCTCCGGCCAGACCAGCATGACTGATCGTATGATGAGGAGAACGAAATGGCCGACGACGCACAAGAGGAACATCAGGAGGAAGCATACCACTGACACTATAAATCTTTGTGACATCCAATGCCTCTTCAATAGTCATGCGTGGCAGAATAGAAGGTGTTGCTCGCGCGAGCAGTGTCTTACCAGATCCTGGAGGGCCACTTAACAGGATATTATGTCCACCGCTTACAGCCACTTCCAAAGCCCTCTTCACATGCTCTTGTCCACGAATCGCCGCCATATCATAATTATACAAAGCATCAACGCTATGATCGAGCAACGATAGATCGGGTGCATAAGGAGCTATAAACGCTTCGCCATTCAGATGGGCAACCAGTTGCTGTAATGTAGACACGGGGAATACTTCAACACCTTCCACAAGCGTTGCCTCCAATGCATCAACGGCAGGCACAAATACTTTCTTTATTTGCTTTTCTCGTGCCATCGCAACCATTGGCAATACACCATTCGTATGACGAACACTCCCATCGAGCGATAATTCGCCAAGGAAAAGGGCCTCATCGACAACTTCTGTATTCGTTATATTCCCATTTGCCAATAAAATACCGATCGCCATCGGCAAATCATAGACAGGGCCTTCTTTCCGTATGTCGGCAGGAGCCAGATTGACAGTAATACGTTTATGAGGAAAAAGACAACCACTATTTTTTATCGCAGAGCGTACACGCTCTTTTGCTTCGTTTACAGCGGCATCAGGCAATCCAACTATCATAAAAGCAGGAAGTCCACTAGCAAGGTCAACTTCCACCTCAACTAATGCCCCTTCTAACCCTACAACCGCACAACTACGAGCCATTGCCAGCATGCATCGGTTCCTCCTCATCAAATCAAATCATATCAATTTGTCTTTGCATTATGCATGAATGAATAAAAAAACGCAATATAACAGGCATCATTATGAATAATGATGCATTTTTCCGTAAAAGCAGGAAAACAAACAGACAAATTATGAAATTCTATACATTTTCCAGCAACAGATAAACGTGCCAATAATCTCCGACATTGTTTAGAGTTGCCACCATTGCTGATGCCACTGCCTCGCTGCATCAAGGGCCTGCCGGGTATCATAACTAAAAATAGTTTGACACTGTGTTAATTCGTGAGCGGTTGCATAGAGATCGACAATTCCCAGATCCACTCCCAGCAACGGTTCCACTGTCGCCGCCGCACAGTAGGGCACATACGAGGCGCTATAGCCACCTTCCTGTAACATCACAAGATGTCCCTGACACATACGTTCAGCCAGTGCTACCATGCGCTGTGAGAGGGTATAAAATCCTTGCATGGTCATCATCATATGAGCAAGAGGATCCAGCCAGTTTGCATCTTGCCCCGACGCAATGATGATAAGTTGCGGACGATATGACTCGGCAACAGGAATAATAATCTGATCAAATGCAGCCAGATATCCTCTATCACCAGTACCAGGAGGTAACGGAATATTAATAGTATAACCACGTCCCGCATCAACACCTACCTGTGCCAATTCGCCACTTTCTTTGGGAAACCAGTTCTGTTGATGCAGCGAAATAAACAACACTTCGGGATCTTCATAGAATGCATCCTGTATCCCATTGCCATGATGTACATCCCAATCGACAATGAGGATACGTTCCAGCCCATAGACCTGCTTCGCATGATATGCCGCCATCACTGCATTATTAAAGACACAAAAACCTAACGCCTGATTGCGTGTTGCATGATGACCCGGTGGACGTAAGAGCGCATAGGCATTCGTAACCTGGCCCCGCAACACAGCATCCACGGCATTCATAGCCCCACCAGCGGCATACAATGCCGCTTCAAATGATCCAGGACTCAGAATAGTATCTTCATCTACTTCTCCCCATACGCCAGCAGGCACCTCTCCCTGAGAGCAGGCAGCAATACCAGCGATATAGTCACGTGAATGATAGCGTGCCAACTCATCTTCAGTGGCGGCGCGTGTAGCAATGGCATACATATGAGACGTCAATCCCGACCCATCAAGAAATTCTTTGATTCTCTGCGTAATAAATAAAGATGAAGGATGTGTTTCTGGTGTTAACAGAAATTCAGAATTCTGCAACACAACTTTCGCTTCAACGCCAGTATTATGAGCAAGGAAACGTTGATCAAAAACAAGACCAGTTCGACGAGCAATCATAATAAGGACCCCTTCCCCACATCGTAAGAAATAGCGACAAAGAAACAGCTAGACACTCAAGCATCCTCCTTTTATAACATATATTGTTCTCGGCACCTGCTAAATTCCGCGTAAAATTATCATTCTGCGCCATATAAAGCTAGAGATATTCTCATATTCTGGTATATGCAAACAGAGCAAGTATCAAGCAGAACAGCGGTCCTAGTCAATACGGTATGTTACGTATACATGTCCCTTGAACTAGTGTATAATGCGAATGCAAGGCGAAAACAGCCAGGAATACCGAATCCTTTCGTCCTCTATAAGGGACAGAAAAAACACAAACAAATTTCATAATTGTCGGAGAACAAACATAGTATTCCCTTGCAAACATCTGGAAAAATAGTCTTAAGCAACCTGGGTTTGAGTATTCCCATCAAAATGCTCTCCCGCTAGCAGAAACAAAAGGCGAATAAGAAGGAGACGTGTACCCTCAACGTAACGTCTTCTCTCAACTTATCAGGCAGGGGTTTTTACTGGAGGATTGAATGATAGAGACAGTCCCGTCGGGTACGATATTACACGGACGATATCGTATCGAGCGTGTACTGGGCAGTGGCGGATTTGGGCATGTCTATCTTGGTTTAGATCAGACAACGAATCAGCAATACGCCGTGAAGGAATATCTGGTAACGGGTGCTAGTGGTCAAGAACAATTGAAACACGAGGCCAGAGTGCTCAGCCAATTGCACCATCCTAACCTTCCGGCATTCCAGGATGCTTTTATCGAGCAAGGGCGCTATTATGTTGTACTAAACTATATCGAGGGGCACGATCTCACCGATCTCGTCCGTTTGGCACGCCAACAAAATACGGTTATTTCTCTTCCTCAGGTACTCTACTGGGTGCTTTCGATCTGTGACGCGGTTATGTTCATGCATAGTCAACGCCCAATCGTGATCCACCGTGATATTAAACCAGACAATATTCGTATCAAGTCAGATGGCACCGCTGTCCTTGTAGATTTAGGCAATGCCAAAGCGGTTGCTGATGGTGCTCGAACGCTCTTCTTCATTCGTCACCAGGGGACTCCTGGTTACGCGCCACCTGAGCAATATCCAGGTGGAACGGGAACAGATGCGCGTTCGGATGTCTATGCTATTGGTGGAACCCTCTATTTCGCTTTAACGGCACAGGAACCCCCCAGTGTCTCCGCCAGAAATCAGTCCATTCAACAAGGACGTCCCAATTTACCTACATTACAGGAACATCTAGCCAATAATCCCCCCGAGGAAAGTCCGGAGGAAATTGCCGCACGCCAGTTTCGTCTCGGCGTTTCGAAACCAGCGAAACCAGCACCTCGTCATTCCCGCCATATTGCTCAATTAGGCATGATCCCCCCTCAGGTGCTCAATCAGCTTAACTACATTATTCAGCGCTCTCTGGCACTCAAACCCCAGGAACGTTACCAGTATGTTGCGGAGTTTGCACGTGACCTCAAAACGGTGATTGCCGCGCTTCCCAACCCACCCGGTCCACCGCAGGGAAATAACAGACCCCAGAATCCAAATCATCCCCATGCAGCGCCAACAGGCACTGAGAGTGCCCAGCAAAATCCATCATCTCCATCGTCAACGCAGCCGATGGAGAACAATAAAGCACTGAAAAGTTGCCCACGCTGCGGCACATCAACGGTCGTACAAGCCACGTTCTGCCCACGCTGTGGTCAAGCTTATACACAACCTCCTGTCGCAACTGCAGCAGCTCAATCATACTCCAATCCAAATATGGCGCAGGTACATCCTCAGATGAGGCAACAAGTACAGGCGGCCTATCCTGCTGCCGCTTCTGCCCACAATGCTGGACTGAACAGTTCCGTTCCACATCCATCATCAGCACAAAATCAGATGCAATCGTTCCAAAATCCCGGTATGCCAGGAGCCAATGCTTACCATGCTCAGCCAGCCGCAACCATGCAAAATCAAAGCTCAGGTCCGACTTTTGCCAATCTAAAACCCAAACATCTTCTGCTCATACTTGGCATCCTGATTGTACTGGCAATTATCATATTTATCATCATCAGTCACCACAGTGGGACAACCGCAACACTATTTTATTCCTTCTACACGCATCCACTCTCATAACCAGGAGATACATCTGACATTTCTGACATTTCTGTGAAAGGTTCCATGAACAAAAACGTGAACAAGATTTCTCTATAACTGTCAGAATGTCTGCCATTACTTGCTGATATTTCACAGAACGGGTGGATGAACTATCAGTGGTTATTTTATAAAAGTGGCATAGCTCCAACAATTATGTGCAAGAACTATGCCACGATCTTTATCCTCAAGAAACCAGTTATCCTAGCCCCACATCTCCGGAAGAGAACGACGAACACGTTGCAGCCAACCAGGCAATGAGATTGCCCAGGAGAGGCGCTCCAACACATCATCAATCAGTGTGGCATCTAATTCTGCATCTGATGCATAAAAAAGGTCCTCTAAAGGGCCATTGATACTCACAACAGGAGCAATCAACATCAATGCGTCAACAAGTGATGATGCTTCATCCTGAACCGGTGGACAAAACTCTGCGTAGCCCTGTAGAAAACGACTTGCACGCTCAGGTTCTAGTCCCCGTTTGACCAATGGTGGCGTAGCAGTACTACCAGGGAGCCATGCCAGCGCACTGAAATAGAACAAACCATACGCAATTTCAAAAATACGCTTTTCCCATCGTGACGCCTCTAAACCGGTAACCACACTGACACCAAATGGACCAAAGCGCAAATTCAACGCATGATAATCTCCATGAATATGTAATTCTGGTAACGTATGCTTCGCACCAATAGCCATCATTGTAGATGGCAATACCGCATCCCACTGGTCCGCCCATTCAGATAGAGCCGAGGCAATTGCTTGAATACTACTCTGCTCTGCCCGCGACCGGGCCAGTTGAAGATAACTCTGCACCACACTACCAAGATGAGCTTCTGGCGGCCAGCGATGGATCGTACCAGTATACTGCCTGGATGCCGCATGAATACGTCCAAGCATCGATCCGGCGGACTCCACCCAATCAAGATTTCTATGACTGGAGGTGCTGAACATCTCCCCCCCAATCTGTTGCTGCAATTCAAAGAAATCTTCGCCCATCTGGACGGCAGCATCACCTTGCGGAGTCAGATAAAACGCAGGGAGAGGAATACCAGCTTTGAGCAAATGGCCCTGAAAATCGTAACGAAAGTTGATATCCTCTCCGATCAGCCCCTCTGGCCTTTCACGCAAAACATAGTGCTGCCCGGACACATCAACCAGCACACTCAAACTGTTAGCGTGAGAAGCTTCGGTTGGGCCAAGATTCTCCCATTGGGAGATGCCAAATGCCTGCATGATCCTGTTCAGATCATGCACCTCCTCAGATACCTGTTGACCAGCATCATGTTCGCTCTCAAAATCGCTCATAAAAAACTCATCTATCAGACTTCAATAGGAAGATCCTGACGTACACCCCATTCATTCCAGGAACCATCATAGTTCGTCAACCGGGTATAGCCAAGCATCGCCAGACTAAACAACACTGTTGTTGCCGCCACACCACCGTTGCAATAGGCAACGACCTGTTGATCCGGCACCACATGAGCCGCAGCGAATATGTGTTTAAGCTCCTCATTGCTGCGGAACGTCCCATCTTGCAGATTTATCAATGCTTCGCGTGGCAGGCTAATCGCGCCTGGAATATGCCCGCGCCGTCCTTCTCCACGCACAATCGTCCCTGTATACTGGCCTTCATCGCGAGCATCAATCAGGATCATCCCTGGTTTCCCTATACTGTTCAATACTTGATCAAAAGTCGCACGCAATTGCGGTTTCACTTCTGGCGTAAAAACAGCATGGGGATATTCAGGTAGGCTCTGTTCCATTGGTCGCTGCTCGCGCTGCCATTTCGGTAAACCACCATTCAACACAACAACACGTGTATGACCATAATACTGTAACGCCCACCAGAGACGGGTGGCAAATTGGGAAGCAGGATGACTATCGTAGGCAACAACGAGCTGTTGATCACCAATACCAACACGTTCCATTGCCTCCTTGAAACGCGCTGGCGGAGCTATCTGAGCTTCTACCTCATCAGCAGGATCGACAATATCACTTGACCAGTCCAGATAGACCGCCCCTGGAATATGCGCCTGCTCATACTCATCACGCGCACCAATATAGACAGCATCCTGAATGTGAGTCGTACCTTCACGAGCAACAGAGCGTACATACCCACGCATATCCACAATACGAATTGCCGGATCGTGCAAATGCTCCTCTAACCAGGATGTCTCTACCAAAAAATGATCACGCGCCACTGTCATACCTACACCTCCTAAGAAAATAATCCAGCCGCACCAGGATTATCGGTACTCACAAAATGTGCGGGTGAATTAAAGATCGTCATCGGCTTCACTTCAAGAATACGCATTGTTTCATTGGGGGTCTGCGTCGTCACATAACGCTGAACAGTCAGACCCAACGGACGAGCAAGAACAAGTGCCGCAGTAGAGGCCAGAATTACATTATTCGCAGTACTATAAGGCCGACGTAATTTCGCGACAGCCATCGCAGACAGTCCAGTCAACATACCAGCAACAGCCAGATTGGTACCACAACGCTCATGTACAGCCAATTCTGGTTGTGAAGTACGTAACAGATAGAGTGCCTCTTCAGCAGCCGGTAAAATCGCCTCTGTTGCTACATCACCAAAGACAAAAAAGCCAGCGGCAAAAGAAATACCCGAAAAACGCACTTCTGGAAATTTGCGCGAAAGCAACACAATGGTTGCATGTTCAAGCGCATGATTTTGTTTGACAGCACCCCCCAGTAATACCTGCTGGGCGATCTGTGTAATTGGATTTATTGAACTCATAGAAGTTTATCCTTCCATCGGGGAACGACAAGCGTCAAGTGAACTGAGATCAGACGTTTTACCTTACATACGGTGACTAAGCCCCATACGTTACACCAAATACAACGATCTCATCACCGAAGTTAATCACATCCCCATCATTTAACGCTGTTGGTTGCAAAATACGAGCGCCATTAACCAGGGTTCCGTTAGAGCTGCCAACATCTTCTAAATACCATTTACCATCAGCAAACCACAATCGTGCATGACGACGTGAAACCGAACGTCCAGAAAGAATAAAATCGTTCCCATTCGTACGGCCAATGGTCGTCATATCCTGATGAAAACGATAAGAGCGCCCTTTAAGAGGACCACTTTGTAATGTCAAACGAGCCAGCACAGGACGTCCATTCACAAGATACATATCTCTGGCAGATCGTCGATTAGAAAGTTCCTCACCACATGACATACAGTAACGACGTGAGCGAACATTTAAAGCGCCACAACGAAAACATGTCACCTTATCATCATAACCAAAAGATGAAGGATCAGACTGGCCCGGAGGATTACTATATGGCACATCAACATAGGGCGTATCTTTGCTCGATCTGGGTCTGGTCTCGGCTGGAGGAGCCACAGGAGAAATACTGGCCCGATACAAACGTGGCATAGAGAGGTGGGAGGCCACCAGAGCACTGGTCAAAGCATCAATTACTTCTTCCGCTGATTGGTAACGATCTGACGCCTTCTTCTCGGTCATCTTCTGCACAACCTGAATAATTGGAACCGGGACCCCCTCGGCAGTCAGCATAGCAACAGGCAGGGGTTCATTCACATGTTTGATGGTAATAGACAAAGGATTATCAGCAGCAAAAGGAACACGACCCGTCAAACAATGAAATAAGACAATCCCTAATGAATAGAGATCGCTGCGTCGATCAACCGCCTGACCAGTTCCCTGTTCCGGTGACATATACTGCGGGGTACCAATACCCGTCCCGACATGTGTCAATTGCATTGACCCTTCAAGGATCTTCGCAATACCAAAATCAGAAAGCAAAAGATGTCTATCCTTACGCAACAACATATTTGCTGGCTTCACATCACGATGGACAATACCATTGAGGTGGGCACAATTTAAACCTTCTGCCGCCTGGACAACATAATCGACCGCTTCAGGGACAGGGAGAGCTGTGTTTAAGCGATCCTTTAACGTTCCTCCATCGACATATTCCATCACAATAAAGGTAAAATCATCTTCGCCAGGACCAAAATCATGTATTTGTACAATATTGGGATGAGCAAGTTTCGCTACAGAACGTGCTTCCTGCACAAATCTTTTCACAAAAACAGGATCTTGTGCATGGTAAGCAGGTAACACTTTGATTGCTACATAGCGATCAAGCGTAGGTTGATATGCCTTGAAGACGGTCGCCATACCACCAGAGCCTATACGTTCAACGATACGAAACTGCCCCAACGATTTACCGATGAGAGAGTCCAGCTCGTCGCTGTTTCCTGGAGGAGAGATTTTGTCTGATTGCATATCCCTGACGACTCCTTCTATTCCTGTCGTGTGACCTCATGGCATACAGTGGGGACCACTTCAAACAATACAACCGATTATCTGAAATGGTCATAAAAATGGCTTTCTGTTTTCACAGAAGGTAAGGCAGCTCCCCGCAGTTCAATGCAAGAAAGAAGGCTTTATACCGTTCTCTCGTTGTTGCCACTCGCGAGAAGTTTATTGGATGAGAGCATGTGATTTCTCCTCATGCTCCATCCCAGTTGCGCATCGACAACGCTCTGCGCTGACACTTTCTCATGACACGAACATCTCTATTCATCTGCGCAACCGATCGGTTACCGATGTAGAGATTGATAACATGATAAGATTATAATCTACAGAACAGCGTCTACGCACTCAGGCGTTTACATCCACAAATAGCCAAACCCCCGGCTTCTGCGGAAATACTTAACTCTGTGATTATACAGGTATCCGTGTAGCCTGTCGAGAGAACTGCTCCTGCCATAATTATCCTTCAAGAAGGAGCGACTCTGGATCTTCGAGCAATTCTTTGACTTTTACCAGGAAACGTACAGCCTCACTGCCATCAACAATACGATGGTCATAAGACATTGCAACATACATCATCGGGCGAATAACGACCTGACCATTCAACGCGATAGGACGCTCTTCAATCTTATGCATCCCCAGGATACCAACTTGAGGACCATTTAAAATTGGTGTCGAAAGCAGCGAGCCGAAAACTCCACCATTAGTAATGGTAAACGTTCCGCCTTGCAAATCCTTCAATGACAATGTATTTGAACGTGCGCGACTGGCAAGATCAGCAATATCGCGTTCGATGGCAGCGAAACTTTTGCTATCCGCATCGCGGACCACAGGCACGACCAATCCTTCATTGGTTGAGACGGCGATGCCAATATCGTAATAATGTTTGATCACAATCTCGTTGCCCTGAATTTCAGCATTGAGCAACGGCTGTGTCTTGAGAGCGGCGACCACAGCTTTGGTAAAGAAAGACATAAAACCCAGTGAGATATTATGGCGCTCTTTAAAAGCATCTTTCCGCCGTTTCCGGATATCCATAACAGCGCTCATATCAATCTCATTGAACGTTGTGAGCATAGCAGCCGTCTGTTGTGCTTCAACCAGTCGCTGTGCGATGGTCTGACGACGACGCGTCATACGTACACGCTCTTCGCGCCGATCTGGTTGGATCATAATGGACGCCATTGCGCTCAAGCCAGTTGCTCCTGTGGTCTGTCCTGCTGAAGCAGGGGTAGCAATAGATTGCGCACTGGAAGATGGCTGAACCTTTTGCTCTAAAAACTGAATCACATCATCTTTGGTCACACGTCCATGGGGGCTGCTCCCCTTCACCTGCGAAATGTCAACGTTATGTTCAGCCGCAATGCGTCGTGCCAGCGGGGAGGGAGGTCGTTGGGCCTCTGCCATCGCAGCACTCACATTCTGTCGCTGCACATCGTCAGCAGGGACAGATTTCACATCAGTACTTGCGCGTGCTGGTGCTGATGTCGTTGCACCATTTAAAGATGCCTGAGCTGATGTTGCCCCAGGCGCACCAGCCGACGCGACCCCTTCACCAATCACACAGATTGTCTCACCAACCGCAACAACATCGCCGACTTGCTTTAACACTTTTTGTAGCACACCATCCTGGTCTGCATTTACTTCAACATTGATTTTATCTGTTTCCAGTTCAGCCAGGGTATCCCCACGGCGTACAGGATCTCCTTCATGTTTGAGCCATGATGCAACCGTGGCATCAACAATCGACTCACCTAACTCAGGGACATGAACTTCAGTGGACATAGTTCCCTCCAGGTTGTTTCTGCGACTGAGGCAAGCTACATGCTTCGGCAATAATACGCTCTTGCTCAGCAATATACAAATTCCAGAAGCCAGTCGCAGGACTTGAACGTTCAGGACGTGAGATAACATTGATTGTAATCTCGTTATGCGCAATTGCTTTCAGGCGCGGGTACATATAATTCCAGGCCCCCATATTCCGTGGTTCCTCTTGTACCCAGACAATCTCATTTGCATGAGGATACTGCGCCAGTACTCTGGTCAATTCACTCTCAGGAAACGGATACAGCATCTCAATCCGAACAATTGCGATATCTTCATTATGAGCGCGTGACTCGTGTGTAAGCAAGTCCACAGCAATTCTGCCAGAGCACAGAATGACACGCCGGATCTGTTTTGTCCGCGTTGCTGCCTGCTGATCGTCAATAACAGGGTAAAATGTGCCATCCACAAGATCCTGCAAACGGGAGGCTGAGAATGGGTGTCGTAGCAATGCCTTCGGAGTCATTACAACAAGAGGACGCGGGTAATCTTGTAAATTATGTGCTTGCAACCGCAATAGATGATAATACTGAGCGGAAGTCGTGCAATTCACAACACGCCAGTTATCCTGTGCCGCCAGTTGTAGATAGCGTTCCAGACGCGCACTTGAATGTTCGGGATCTGGCCCTTCATATCCATGTGGCAATAGTAAAACCAGTGAAGAGTCCTGTTTCCACTTGGCTCGTCCTGACGAAATGAACTGATCAATAATAACTTGAGCAACATTTGAGAAATCGCCATATTGTGCTTCCCAGAGCACAAGTGCTTCAGGTGCATGCACACTATAACCATACTCAAAACCAAGTGGACCAACTTCACTCAGTGGACTATTGTAAATGGAGAAAGAGGCCTGAGCTGCAGAAAGATGTTGCAGTGGGATATACACATCATTGCTCTCGCTGCTATGAAGCACTGCGTTACGGTGACTGAAGGTTCCTCTTTCAGCATCTTGCCCGGTCAAACGAATTGGAACGCCTTCTGTCAACAGGGAAGCAAAAGCTAATGCCTCCGCCTGACCCCAATCAATACCACCATCAGGGCTAAGGGTACCAGCACGACGCTGCACAATACGAGCCAGTTTAGGATGTGGCGAAAAACTCTTCGGCCAGTTCAACAATTCCTCATTCAAGGCCATTAACTTTTCAGCAGTCACCTGTGGTGGTTTCTGCAATACTGGTTCCTGCAACCATTTCTGCGTATCATCACTGTCGGTCGTTTCCATCATAAGCGTGTATGCGCCACTATCAGCTTCCACTTTTGCCTGGTCTAAGATACTGAATGTTTCTTCAAGCAGGACATCTGCATCGCCAGGAGCAATGATGCGATCACGTTCCAGACGCTGCGCGTACAAAGCTCGGACCGTTGGATGCTGATGAATAATGTCATACATATGGGGCTGAGTAAACGCAGGCTCATCGCCTTCATTATGCCCCCAACGCCGATAACCAACCAGATCAATCACAACATCTTTATGAAATTGATCGCGGTATGCATGTGCAATCCGCACACCCGTCAGACAGGCATAGGGATCATCGGCATTCACATGAATGATAGGCAGGCTAAATCCTTTCGCAAGATCACTGGCAAATGGCGTCGAGCGACTATCAACAGGATCTGTTGTAAAGCCTAATTGATTATTCGCGATAATATGGATAGCGCCTCCAACCCAATAGCCATGCAAATGCCATAAATTCATGGTTTCAGCAACAACCCCTTCACCAGGGAAGGCAGCGTCACCATGAATCAGAATTGGCAATGTCTTATCCACATCCTGTAACGGAGCACCCGCCACAGTACGAATCTCCTGCGCCGCACGCGTAAAACCGTCAATCACTGGATTGACATATTCCAGATGGCTTGGATTTGGGGCCAGCAATACTTTCAGCTCGACAGCGGCATCTGCTCCAAAGATCTGTTCTGCTCCCAGATGATATTTCACATCCCCTGTCCAACCGGAGCTAAAACTATCAATCGGGGGTATCCCTTTTTCACTTCTTGAATGAGTAAATTCAGCCAGAATCGCCGCATATGGTTTTCCCAATACATGAGCCAGCATATTCAGTCGCCCACGATGAGCCATCCCAATCACAATTTCTTTTGTTTCTGAGTCAACCGCGCCAGAGATAATCTCATCGATCATAGGAACCAGCATATCCAGACCTTCGATTGAAAATCTCTTTTGCCCCGTAAAGGTTCGATGCAGATAGCGTTCAAGTGCCTCTACTTGCGTGAGCCGTTTCAACAATTTGCGGGACTCAGCCGGACCAGGATCACGATGATAGAGGCGTAATCCAACAGCATCACGTAACCAGCGACGTTCATCTGCACTTTTGACCTGATCGAATTCATAGCTTATCGTACCAGAGTACATGGCACGTAGAGCCGAGATGGCCTCAAAAGCGTTTTCAGCGTCTTCCGCAGCATGACCGCCAACAACATCTGGTGAAAGCTGTCTCAGATCTTCATTCGTGATACCATATGTCTCTGGTAAGAGTGCAGGATCGCCTAACGGCTCCCCCCCCAGAGGGTCAAGGTGCGCCCCAAGATGTCCACGCTCACGAATAGCATGAGCTAGATGTGAGGCAGCAACTATATGCATAACCTGCGTTGATGAAAAAGCAGGCTCTTGACTTTCTATTGACGATGCCAGTACGGATGGTCTTTGTAATGCAGGCACATCTGGAGGCCATGACATAAAAAAAGCACGAGTGGCCTCATCAACCGACGCGGGATCTTGCTTAAAACGCTCATACAGAGCCAGCACATATCCCGCATTTGGTCCATAAAATTTTTCCAGAGTATCCATAGATATTCCTTAGCGTACAGTTAGAACAAGTACTTCTCATCCACATAACACTCAATGCAAGCCTAAAACTCAGCATATTTATCTAGATTCAGCGAACGTCTATAGAATCTATTTCAACGACTCTATACATTATACGTCACTTTGTCTTGACCAACCCATGCAAATGACACTATAGATGAGCTTTTCTGCCCATATAGCATAGATCCCGGCAGTCTCCTACCCAGAGTCAATTTTTACTGAATCTTTTCTGATCTCCTCTTAATTGAGAGAAACATGCTCACCCCAAATTGTGATTAACACTTCTCACCAACATCATTCTTGCGGTGTCAGTACCACCAGCATTCAACACATACATCTGTAATAAAAAAATCTTAATAAAACAATGTAACTATTGAATTCAATAACCAGAGAATGAGGAAATAGCAACTCTGAAACTCTCTTGAGGAGTGCTAAATTTTATCCAGAATAGCACACGAAACGCTGAAAAGTCCATAATAAACGATCTAAACACGTAAAACGTACTAACTCATACAATGTAAGTACTTGATAACAGCACTAAATTGCTGTTCTGATAGGCTGAGATCCAAACAATCGAGAAACAACATTGAATAACAATGGGAAGGCGGCAGAGACAAAACATCTCAGCCATCTATTGTATTCTATCTCCCCCTATGGTATGATACCTTTATCATAGTATGCATGTAGCAAAGGGTATGCTGGCGCAGGCGCCAGTGACTTGTATACTGCACTCACGATGATCACATACAACAATAAATACCGATAAAGGCGACGACCAAGCGAGTACGCAGCCGCGCATGTTGCAGAGAGTCCGGGGTTGGTGGAACCGGATACAGGTAGCTGACGGAAAATCACTTGAGAGCCACTAGCCGAAAGCCATCCAGCCTGTAGGCCAAGCCGGGACCTTCCCGTTATCACGAAGGCATGTAATCAACACGTTTTCTTCCTTCTGACATCTGCCCTAGCTCTAGATTAGTGCAGGTAAAGGAGCCTGGAAGCAGATGACGAGTACATGAGAATGAGTGAGTCCATGTGCCTTTGAGCAATACATGGGCTAATCAGGGTGGTACCACGGGTTTCCTCTCGTCCCTAGTGTGGATTGAGAGGATTTTTTTGTTGTTTTTCAATGAAAGGCAGAATGTGGGATGAAGACCAAGCTCATTTATCACACAAATAGCTTTACCTATGAGTGTACAGCAAAAGTAGTTGCTGTCAATGGCGATGAGATAGCCCTGGATGCCACAGTATTCTACCCGGGTGGTGGCGGCCAAATGGCGGATCGTGGCACCATATCATGGGATAATCAGCAAAATCAAGCCAGTGTGATTGCAATGAGTAAGCGAAATGACGTCGTCTGGCATACCCTGGATTATCCCCCACCTTCCATTGGGACAGAGGTAGTCGGTTCTATTGATTGGGATTTTCGCTATCAGATGATGCGTACCCATACCGCTCTCCACATTCTCTGTGGCATCATCTGGCAAGAATTTGGCGTTCAGGTCACTGGTGGACAAATGTATCCAGATCGGGCACGGATGGACTTCGCAATGGAGAACTTAGATAAAGATCGCATCGCTTACATTGAAAACAAAGTCAATGAAGCGATCGAAACCGATTATCCGATTCGTGTCTATACGCTCCCCCGTGAGAAGGCATTTGCGATCCCTGATCTGGTACGTACCAAAATCAATTTGCTACCACCTCATATAGAGGAAGTGCGCATTGTGGAAATCGTTGGTCTCGATTTACAGGCCGATGGAGGCACACATGTCAATCATACCTCCGAAGTGGGTGGCATACGTATTACGCGCACAGAAAATAAAGGCCGGATCAATAAACGTATTGAAATCGTCCTTGATTAAAATAAATATTTGTACAACCATGTAAGTCTTTTTCTTCCGATCATCTATGAACACTCCTGTCACATAGATGATCGGACTGGAATCATCTTTATCTTATCTTAACCCATGCTACATATCAGCATGACACCTTGACCAATCAACTTACATTGCCTCGCATTGAGATAACGTGAAATAGAACCACGCAAATGGCGTTTCGCAATACCAATGGGCAAGTGTAAGAGGGGCAGAGGAGGATAGAAATCAGTGTCAGTTAAATCAAGTGTATTCAATCCAGTCACAGCGGCTGATCGTGTCGATTATCCTACGCTGGAAAATAAAATCCAGGCATGGTGGGATGAACAGAATATCCGTCACACCTATCTCAAACGCAATGAAGCAAGCGAGAAGAAGTTTTCGTTTCTGGATGGTCCAATCACCGCGAATAATCCAATGGGCGTTCACCACGCCTGGGGACGCACCTATAAAGATCTCTATCAGCGCTATAAAACCATGCAAGGATATAAACAGCGCTATCAGAATGGTTTTGACTGTCAGGGACTCTGGGTCGAGGTCAATGTTGAGCAGGACCTGGGTCTGAAGACCAAGCGCGACATCGAAGAATATGGTATCGCGGCCTTCGTCGAAAAATGTAAAGAGCGCGTCTTCACGTACGCCAAACGCCAGACCGAACAATCCGTGCGCCTGGGTCAGTGGATGGATTGGGGCAACGATTATTATACCCTCTCGGAAGAGAACAACTACACCATCTGGCATTTCCTGAAAACCTGTCAGGAACGTGGCCTGATCTATAAAGGGCGCGACGTCATGCCCTGGTGTCCTCGTTGTGCTACCGGCATCTCCAACATGGAGATGGAAGCCGAGGGCTATAAAGATCTGACCCACCAGAGTATCTACGTACGTTTTCCATTAGTTGATCGACCAGGAGAATATCTGCTCGCCTGGACCACAACCCCCTGGACATTACCAGCAAACGTTGCGGCAGCAGTCAATCCAGATCTGACCTACGTCAAAGTCGAGCAAGATGGCGCGTACTACTATCTGGTTGAACAACTGCTCCCGGTCCTGAAGATGCTCAAAGGGCGCGATAAAGGCGACTATACCGTCGTTGAAAAGCTCCAGGGTAGCGAGATGGTTGGCTGGCAGTATACTGGCCCATTTGATGAGTTGCCTGTGGCGCAGAACATCGTGCATAAGGTAATCCCCTGGAAAGAGGCAAACGCATCAGAAGGCACTGGTATCGTGCATATCGCGCCTGGATGCGGTCGTGAAGACTTTGGTCTCTCCAAAGAATTCAACCTGCCTGCGCTGGCTCCTGTCGATGAATTTGGGGTCTATGTGCAGGGGTATGATTGGTTAACTGGTCAACCTGCCGCCGAAGTACCGCAACAGGTCGCGGATAATCTCAATCAGAAGGGATTTCTCTATCGAACGCAGAACTATAAACACCGCTATCCGACCTGCTGGCGCTGTAAAACAGAATTAATCTTCCGTCTGGTTGATGAGTGGTTCATCTCGATGGAGACACTCCGGTACGAGATCATGGATGTTGTCCGTCAGGTCAAATGGATCCCTGGCTTCGGTTTTGATCGTGAGATGGATTGGCTCCGCAACATGGATGACTGGATGATCTCCAAGAAGCGCTATTGGGGTCTGGCACTGCCAATTTTCGATTGTAAAGCCTGTGGCAACTTCGAAGTGATCGGCAGCCATGACGAACTCAAAGAGCGAGCCGTCTCTGGTTGGGATCAGTTTGAAGGTCATACACCACACCGCCCATACATTGATAATGTCACCATTCAATGTAAACAATGCGGTGCTGAAGTTTCACGTATTAAAGATGTTGGCAATCCCTGGTTAGACGCAGGTATCGTGCCGTATTCCACGCTGCACTACCTTACCGATCGCGATTACTGGCAAGAATGGTTCCCGGCCAATTTCGTTACTGAGTCATTCCCTGGTCAGTTCCGTAACTGGTTCTATTCGATGCTGGTCATGAGCACCGTGCTGGAAAAAACAAACCCATTCCAGACACTCTTTGGTTTTGCGACCTTGATGTCAGAAGATGGAACGCCAATGCACAAGTCAAAAGGCAATATGGTGGTCTTTGACGACGCAGCGGACCGTGTTGGTTCAGATACTATGCGCTGGCTCTATGCCAATCATATCCCTGATCAAAATCTGAACTTCCCACGAATCCCTACTGATGCGGAAATGCAAAAATCGGTCCAATCTGGCATGCCTGTCCGGTTGAGCGAAAAGTGGATGCTTGTCCGTAAGACGTTGGACAAACTCTGGAATGTCTACTGGTTCTTTATCACCTATGCGAATATTGACCAGTTTGACCCGACACAGCATCACCTGCCCGCAGCACAGCGCACAGAATTGGATCGCTGGATCCTGTCTGAATTACAACAGACCATTCTGGATGTCAACAAAGGTCTGGATCAGTTTGATACCACGAAACCAGCCGAGACACTACAGAACTTTCTGGATGATCTCTCAAACTGGTATCTACGCAGAAGCCGTGAACGTATCTGGAAGTCACAACTGGATGATGACAAAATCGGTGCCTACCTCACTCTGTACGAATGCCTGACCACGCTGGTAACCTTACTGGCACCATTTATGCCATTCCTGACAGAAGAACTCTATCAGAATCTGGTGCGCAGTGTCGATCAGAACGCGCCAATCAGTGTGCATCTGTGTGATTGGCCTCAGGTACAAGAAGAACTCATTGATGAAAAGCTCACCAACGAAACGCATCTGGTTATGCGTGTGGTTGGACTTGGGCGCTCGGCACGTGAAAAAGCCCAGATCCGTGTACGTCAGCCACTCAATACCCTCAACGTCCATGTACCAACAGAGACGGAAGAGGAAGCACTGATCCGCTTGAAAAGCCAGGTGCTTGAGGAACTGAACATCAAAAATCTGGAACTGATCGGTACCGATAACAAAATGCTGGCCTACACCTTGAAGCCACAGGTCAAAGTACTGGGACCAAAATACGGCCCACTGGTACAGAAACTACTAGGATACTTCAAGGGTCTGAATTCATACGAAACGCAGGAAGCCGCCACAAAGCTGAGCACACATGGCACACTGACAATCACTGTCGCTGATAAAGAAGTGACGTTGACCTCAGATGAGGTTGAAGTCGTAGCCACCGCACGTCCTGGTTTTGTTACGGCTGAAGAGCGTGGCTATATCGTCGCGCTGGAGACGACGATCACGCCGAAGTTACGTGAAGAAGGCATGGTACGTGACCTGATTCACTTTGTTCAGGATATGCGCAAGAAGGCTGGCTTCAATATCGAGGATCACATTGGACTTGCCCTGTATGCCGATGCAGAACTTGCGCAATTGCTCCAACCGTATGGCAGCGAGATCATGGCGGAAACGCTGGCAATCAATGTGCTGCTCTCAGTCAATCCAGATGATAAACCTTCTTTTGATGAGGTCTATCGCGAACGTATTGCTCCAACAGAAGCTAAGAAATTGGATAAATATACAATCGAAATTGCACTGGGAAAAAATGTACGTACAGCTGAAAACTAGCTAAAACAAGTCAAAATACAGTCATTATTCCAGTTCAGGTATAGCGTAATCAAACTTCGTTCCCTGAATAACAGGAAACAAAAAAAAGAGAGTTCATCAACTACTGATGTGTCTCTCTTTTTTTGTTATAATAATAAAACTACATCTATTGTAGTCGAAATATTTCCACATTTGGTTACAAGTTTGAGGTTTTACATGCAACTAGAAGAAGCTACTATTGCCGATTTGCAAAATGCAATGACACAGGGTCATCTCACGGCTCGTCAGCTTACAGAGATGTATCTCGAACGCATTCAGGCAATCGACAAAGAAGGCCCCACACTGAACTCTATTATTGAGCTTAATCCTGATGCACTTGAGATCGCAGATACCTTAGATCAAGAACGCCAGGCTCAGGGGCCGCGCGGCCCACTGCATGGTATTCCACTACTGATCAAAGACAATATCGCAACGGTTGACAAGATGCAGACAACCGCTGGCTCGCTCGCCCTGGTTGGCTCCATTCCTCCCCGTGATGCTTTTGTGGCTCAAAAGCTGCGCGATGCCGGTGTTGTCATTCTCGGCAAAGCCAACCTCAGTGAATGGGCAAATTTTCGCTCTGAGCATTCCTCAAGTGGATGGAGCGCCCGTGGAGGTCAGGCCCACAATCCATATGTGCTTGATCGCACGCCTTGCGGTTCAAGCTCTGGTTCCGCAACAGCAGTTGCCGCTAATCTAGTTGCTGCCTCTCTTGGCTCAGAAACGGATGGTTCTATTATCTGCCCTGCAACCATGAGTGGAGTTGTCGGCATTAAACCAACCGTTGGGCTTACCAGCCGAGCTGGCGTTATTCCTATTTCACACAGTCAGGATACGATTGGCCCCTTTGGACGAACCGTGGCAGATGCCGCGCTGGTCCTGGGAGCAATCACTGGCATCGATCCTCACGATGCTGCTACACTGGCAAGTGAGGGACACTTTTACAATGACTATACGCAATTTCTGGACGTTGATGGCTTAAAAGGGGCACGTATCGGCGTCTGCCGCGAAACATATTTTGGTTACCATGCAAAGGCAGACCAGTTGATTGAAGCTGCGATACAAACCCTTGAGTCGTTGGGGGCGGTGATCGTTGATCCCGCGAATATTCCAACATCCAGACAAATGTCTGAATCAGAGGCGGAGAGCCAGGTTCTCCATGCAGAGTTCAAAGCCGATCTCAATGCCTATCTCAGTGAACTGATTGAATCACCGGTTCGTACACTGGAAGAGCTTATCGCCTTTAATATAGAGCACGCTACACAAGAGATGCCCTATTTTGATCAGGAGACATTTATCAAGGCACAGGCGACCAAAGGGCTTGATGATCCAACCTATCTCCAGGCGCTTGAGGAATCACATCGGCTATCACGCGATGAGGGCATCGATGCCGTAATGAATGAATACAACCTGGATGCTTTGATCATGCCATCCAGCAGTCCCGCCTATAGCATCGATCTAGTTACTGGCGATCATTACGTTGGTAGCAGTTCACAGCCAGCGGCAATGGCAGGATACCCGATTATCAGTGTTCCTGCAGGCTTCGTTCATAATCTGCCAGTAGGTATTTCATTCATGGGTAAAGCGTTCAGCGAACCTACCTTAATCAAACTGGCTTACGCATATGAGCAGGCAACACAGCATCGTCGTACACCACGATTTTTGCCAACTGTTCAATAAATAAACGACACGTTACAAAGAAACCTTTTGATACAGCTACACATACAGAGGAGTACAACACCTGATAAATTCCTGTGTATGTGTAGCCATCAGTAAGATCTATTATGCAGTTATTCCCAGGAGTTTCGTAGAGATAAAAGCTCCGCAAGTTGTGTAATAATCGTAGTAGGCTAAATATGCTCAGGCCACGGATATGAAGTCTTTTTCCAGACCACACGCATACTCACAGCCAACAAAAATGCACTTTAATCCTTTGTAGAAGCGATATCCCTACATTGTCATTGATCACTACCCACTATTCGTGAATCAGACCTTTCTTGCGCATCTGCGCCAGATCATAGTCAGAGGGATCTAATGGACTGATACCAGCCGAGACACAGGCCCAACCGACAAAAGCAAAACCTGATCGTAAACCATGCGCAAACTGTACGGGATCATCAGAAGTCAGTAATTGGAGACATTCCGCTCGGACACTTTGAGCTTTCTCCGCGCTATATTGCCCGGTATATCCCAATAACAGTGAAGCATGAGGGCCAAAATCATCAAACGGGACCGCATTCATCACCGCAAGCAAGAATAACCAGTAACAGACCTGACTTCCTTCCAGACGAGTATCCGCCTGTAAACCGGCATGCACATGCTCACCTCGTTGTACTCCTGTGAGTTCGCCCAGTTCATCATCTACACGCGAGATCAGATACGCGGCATCCTTTTCGTGCAACAAACGTGAGGTGTTTGATTCATTACTCAGATCATGATCACGCAGATAGGTATAAATACCGTACAACTGACGCAATGCAGATTCCAACTTCTGTGGCACATATGCCTCGCTACTTTCAACAACCTCGGTTTCTACGGCGGTGTGATGATGGTAGACCTCCGCTGGATCAAAGATCCTCTCGGCAACTGTTTCATAGGTATCATCAGGCAGCAAACGACGATAATAACAGCTCCGATAGCCCTCATGACATGCCGCATCACCATGCTGTACAACACGAACCAGGACGCTATTCTCTTCACAATTAACGAAGATACCACGTACCTCTTGTACATTCCCGGACTCTTCACCTTTATGCCAGATCTTTTGTCGGGATCGGCTATAGAAATGAGACTGACCCGTCTCACGTGTCAATTGTAATGCTTCACTATTCATAAACGCCACCATCAAAGCCTCACCAGTGGCATCATCCACGATTACAGCGGGAATCAATCCTTGACTATCAAACTTCAGCATGGTCGTACGACAACCCCTTTTGTAGCTAAATATTGCTTCACATCTCGAATGCGCAACTCACCAAAGTGAAACACGGAAGCAGCCAGTACAGCATCTGCCCCACCCTGCACAAATCCCTCATACATGTGCTCCAACGAGCCAACTCCACCAGAAGCAATCACAGGCACAGTGACAGCCTCCGCAACCTTTGTATTCAGAATCAGATCATAACCACGCTTCGTGCCATCTCGATCCATACTGGTAAGCAAGATTTCACCCGCGCCCAATTCGACCCCTTGCTGCGCCCATTCAACCACATCACGGCCAGTCGGCGTGCGCCCACCATGAACATAAACTTCATAACCACTGGGCATCTCTGGATTTGCACGCGCATCAATCGCCAGCACAATACACTGCGCCCCAAACTGTTCTGCGCCAGCGGTGATAAGCTGTGGATGCTGCACCGCAGCCGTATTCACAGATGTTTTATCCGCGCCCGCTCCGAGGGTGGCCCGAATATCCGCAACAGAGCGAATACCCCCACCAACAGTAACCGGGATAAAAACCTGTTCAGCAGTACGGCGCACAACATCAAGCATGGTATTTCGTTGCTCATATGAAGCCGTGATGTCCAGAAAGGTGATTTCGTCCGCCCCTTCAGCATTATAAAACTTCGCCAACTCGACGGGATCACCTGCGTCACGAAGATTTACAAAGCTTACGCCTTTTACGACGCGTCCATCCTTCACATCCAGACAGGGAATAATACGCTTGGTCAGCATCGTTCTATCCTCTCAATCTCGCGAATCGCCTCAGCAAGATCCACATCACCAGTATAAATCGCTTTCCCTACAATTACACCTTCTACAGCAGTCTGCGCAAGTTGTTGTAAGTCAGAGAGAGAACTCACGCCACCGGAAGCAATCAGTGAGGTTGAAATGGCTGCTTGCATTTCTGCTAAGGCGGGCAGATTGGGTCCCTGCAAAACACCATCCCGTGCAATATCGGTATAGATGAAGCGCTGCACACCCAGTGCGGAAAGCTCACAAGCCAGATCAACGGCTTTAACACGCGAGGTTTCACGCCAACCAGAGATCGCAACCCAGCCATCTCGCGCATCCAGACCAACCACAATACGCTCGCCCCATTTTTGCAACGCCTCTAATAACAATTCACGGTTCGTAATTGCCACGGTACCCAGAATAACCCGATCAACACCTGAAGCCAATACCTGCTCAATGTGCTCAAGGGAGCGCATGCCGCCGCCAACTTCAATATGCAATGTCGTCGCCTGTCGAATGCGTTGCAACAATGCCAGATTCACCGGATAACCCTGCGCGGCACCATCGAGATCAACCAGATGTAACCAGCTAGCCCCTGCGGATTGCCAGCGTAACGCCACCTGCACGGGATCAGTATCGTACGTTGTCACCTGTGCATAATCGCCCTGATATAAACGTACGCATTCTCCATCCTTAATATCTATGGCTGGTAGTATGATCATTGATTCACCCATTTCACAAAATTTCGTAGGAGCTGCATCCCCACATCTCCACTCTTCTCAGGATGGAACTGCGTTCCCCAGACCTGCTCAGTCGCGATCACGCTACAATATGGCGAACCATAATCAGTGACTGCCGCGACCCCCTGTTGATTGTGCGGTTCTACGTAATAAGAATGAGCAAAATAGAAGTAGGCATCAGCAGGAATATGCTCAAAAATTGGTAGTCCGGAATGAAGTGGCTGTACCTGATTCCAGCCCATATGTGGTATCTTCGGTCCATGCGGAATACGCCGTACAGCGCCACGGAATAATCTAAGCCCCTCAACCTCGCCTTCCTCATGATGGTCTGCCAGCAACTGCATGCCCAAACAAATACCTAAAAATGGTTTACCTTGAAAGGTCGCATCTCTGATGGCATCATCAAGTTTTCGCTCAGTCATACGAGCCATCGCCGAGCCACCTGAACCTACACCCGGTAACACAACGGCATGAGCGCGAGCAACAACTGCTGGATCATCAGTAACCTGTACCTCCGCCCCAACATACTCTAACGCCTTCTCAATACTGTGAATATTGCCTGCACCGTAATCTATTATGGCAATCATAATTTTACGCTCCAATTAATGACAGATTGCCCATCTGTATCACTTGTGATAGACCCAACCAACAAATGCTCGCTGGTCGCTTCGTAGCATCCAACAAGTTGATCGTCAAAAGCGGACAACACATTAATGCCATACGCATGATCTCAGACCAGTTCTCCGGCAATGCTTGCTGCTCACGCAACAATGCTAATAATGGTCGCAATAAATGCTCTTGCTTTGTCTCCAGAATAGCACGACGAACCGAAGGTAACGTGTAATTATGGTCAATGATGACATACTTATCGCGAAGGACTACAGAAAGTTCTAGATTCTGCGCAATCTCATGTGAAAAATACATCCACATCGCATACACATTATGAAAGAATGGCTTCACAATATCAAGCAGTGGTGTATGCCGACCAGCGAACGCAGGATCAAAATAGCGATACCACTCCTGTTGCTCTAAAAAAACGTTCCCAAAGTGTGCGTCGCCATGCCCGATTGCTGTATACATAGCTTGAGATGGCTCCAGCACTAGCATTGCCCGTTCAATCAGTTGGCCCAACGTCGACATATCACCGGTCACTTCCTCACCATTGATGATCCACTGATACTGCAACAAATCATCAAACGCTATACCTGGGCTGGCTGATCCTTCAGGTAGAGGAACAACTTTCCCTTCATAAAAGCTCTGTAAACGTCCTCCGGTCAAGCGATGCCAGAATAATTGGTGAACGGGAGCCTGCGCATGTTCTTCAGCTGAGCTAAAAGTGAGTGTCTTGCGATAAATATCCAGCAGTCGATCACACTCGCGCCGTTCAGCCGCGACCAGTATCTCCTCATTCGTCTGAGAAGTATCACCCGTCTCAACCGCGCGCATAAGGTCAAACATGACCGGATCATGGATAACAGGGTAGATCACCATCTGCTGTCCCGATTGATGGATCGTCTGCAATGGTTTGACAATATTATACCCGGCATTAAATAAAAACTCGGCATGATAATATTCCGATACGATGCCTTGCTCTTCCACATGGGTTTTAAAGAAGTACTCTTCACCATCCACCTGATAAATACCATTGAAAGAGTTGAGTGAAACCGCCTTTGGCATCAATGTCACATGCTCTACCCGCAGATCCATATGGCGCACAAACCAGCGTTTCAGGAGGGCTTCTGCTTTTTCCCGCTCAGCAAATTGTAAGCGTTGGATCGTCAGCAAATCATCAATCTGCGTCAACAATGCTGGCACATGGGTCGCATCATCAATCACGAAATCCGGGTCACTCTGTTGCAATAATGTCCGCGCTTCTTCTGTTCGCGCTCCGGTCAACACCGCAATCACAAGAGCCCCAGCAGCATGTCCACCCCGAACATCACTGGTTGTATCGCCAACAACAATAAAGCTCCCAGGCTCTGGCGCAGGCTGATGAGGCTGATAATGGGGATCGAATGCAGCGATAAACTGATAGGGATGAGGCTTTACCAAAGCCGTCATATCACCCGCGGCACGCAACTTCTGCTCCGCCAGCACCGCCTGTGTATACGTGACCACTCGTTCAGGGTCAAAATATTCAAATAGTCCATAGTTCTTTAATGGGACAATCGCCTCTTGCGCAGGACGACCCGTGGCGACGCCCAGTACATAACCCTGCTCACGCAGTTGTGCTAAAGTTGCCTGTAATTGCTCAGCAGGCAACAAGGGGCGTTCAAGATAAATACAACCATGCTTCCCCGTTTGCTCCGGTGACTTCCCATATTCCTGTGTATAAAGCTCATCACCCAGATACCATTGTTGAAAAAGATCCTGGCACACCGCCCATAGAGGACTCTGCCGCGTAAAAACCCCTTCAACTTGCTGACCAAAAATCATGCTTGCATAGTGATCAAACTGCTCAATCAGATCCAGACCAGTAATTCCCTCAAAAGTGGTTGCTGCAAGGCGTCGATAGATCTGAGAAAAGTCTAATGAAGGTAATGGAGTACGGGCCAACAGATTCCGAAGTGCAGTTATCCAATCGGTATCCCAGGGACGCAAAGGCCACAATGATGAACGATCAGGCAATGCAGCAAGTAGCTCTATCAAAGTAATACATACAGCGATATAACTGATATCCCAATTCGAATTGATAGAACGCGCCTTCAAACCAATGATGATGGACTCAGGCAACACCTCATGGCTCATATCTGTACATGCTTCGGTTGTCACGGGAGGTTGATATGATGTGGAACGCTTCACATTCCAAAACCTGGGGCTGTAAAGGAACTCATGCAACACCAGCCCGGCCGAAACCCAATATGCTTCCTCACTGGTTATGACACCATCCAGGTCAAAAACAACGACATTATTCAATCTCTTTTTCCCAATATCATGGTATAAAACATGAATCATCCCAAATCCAACGGATACTATGGGATGATCTCTGTACGGACATCTTGCATATGATAGTATATCGTATAAATCTTACTCGCGGCTCATGCTCAATTGATTTCTGCTTAGCGGATGATCATCGTACCAGCGCCCTGATCGGTGAAAAGCTCTCGCAAGAGAACATGCTCCTCACGTCCATCCACCACATGTACCCGCGGAACAGCGGCTAAAGCATCCAGACAGGCAGTCACTTTCGGGATCATGCCACCGCTAATTACGCCATCTTCAATTAATTTCTTTGCTTCTTTTTCACTTAACTCAGAAATGAGTGAACCATCCTCACGGCGAATCCCCACAACATTGCTCAGGAAGATAAGCTTCTCTGCATTTAGCGATCCCGCCAGATGAGCCGCCACCAGATCCGCATTAATATTTAAACATGTGCCATCCGCACCCTCACCCAACGGCGCAATTACCGGAATATATCCCTCTTTGAGTAAAACCTCGACAGGAGTCGGATCAACCGCTTCGATCTCACCAACAAAGCCAAGACGCTCATCAGCAATATGCGCTCGCACCATCCCACCATCGGTACCGCTCAAACCAATGGCCTTACCCCCCATTTTTGACGCCATCAACACCAATCCCTGGTTCACCTGCCCCAACAAGACCATGCGCACAATTTCTAATGTCGCAGCATCAGTGACACGCAAACCATTCTCAAAGCGTGTCGGGATATTCATCCTGGTCAACCATTCATTAATATATGGTCCACCACCATGCACCAGCACAGGATTGACGCCAAGCGCTCGTAACCAGATGATATCCTGCAAGACCGCTCGCTGATGCTCAAGTGTGCTACCACCAAGTTTGATGACCAGCGTCTTACCTTTTAAAAAATCGATATATGGAAGTGCTTCACCTAACACCTGGGCAATAAGGTGATGATCACTAATAATATCTCCGTCAGGTGTTCTCGAAAATGAAATCGCCATAAGATCTTCTCCCCTTAATCACTCTACAAAAACAGAGAAGTGACAGCCTTTTCTCTGAAAAGCATCCATCAATTATGGATGAACGGCTAATGCCTCCAGCCCCGTCGTCTCAGGTAAGTTATACAGCAAATTCGCGTTTTGTATAGCCTGACCAGACGCCCCTTTTACCAGATTATCAAGGCAAGAGACAACGATCAGACGACTGGTTCGTGTATCAACAATTGGATAGATAAAACAATGATTGCTTCCATAGGTCCATTTCGTGTGCGGTGGCTGATCAACCACATGCACAAATGGCTCATTCGCATAAAATTCTTTATAAAGTGCCTGAATCTCTTCAGTTGTCGGAATATGCTGCTCAGCATCAAGCTTTAGATCAACATAATTGGTAGAAAAGATACCGCGTATCATGGGTACCACATGTGGTACAAATGTCAGTCGTAGCTTGCGCTCAAGAGGATGACCGCCTGCGACAGCCGCCGCCTCAAGTTCCTGCGCAATCTCAGGCATATGTCGATGGCCGGATATACCATACGCGGCAACATCTTCATCCGCCTCTGGAAAATGGTATTTTTGTGAAGGATTACGCCCACCACCACTGATACCAGTCTTGGAGTCCACAATAACATCAGGCGTGACAATGCCTGCCGCAAACGCTGGAATTAAAGCCAGCAGTGAAGTAGTTACATGGCACCCTGGATTTGCGATGAGTGATGCCTGTGAAATTTGCTCACGATACCGTTCACACAGACCATACACCGCTGTTTCCAATAAAGCAGGCTCTGGATGCGTATGATTGTACCATTCCGCATACACATCGACATCCCGCAAGCGAAAATCAGCGGAAAGATCGACCACTTTCGTTCCATGTTGCAATAAACGAGCAGCAGACTCAGCCGCCGCCGCATGAGGGAGACAGACGAACGCCAGATCTGTTTGAGCTGGCTCTTCGGTAATAACAAGGTCAGGATCAATCGCCATTCTTCCCTCTGGCACAAGCCGAGCATTCATTGCATAGAGGTGTGGAAAAATCTCACCTAACCGCTTCCCAACGGTACTACGCCCCGTGACAGAAGTAACAACAAATTGCGGATGCACAGCCAGCAAGCGCAACAATTCTGATCCAGTATAACTTGTTACATTCACAATAGACACAGTCGTCATGTCGTCCACCTCATAAAGATAGTAAAACAACCAATAAAAAAAGCCTTCATCCCTTCATACAAAAACAAGGGACGAAAGCCACACACGCTTCCGTGGTACCACCCGGTTTGTCTTCCAATCTCAACTTCACAGAGAAGTCGCATCGCCTGCAACCCACTCCTCGACACTACATTGTAGCGAAGGTGGAAAGACCACTCATTATTGGCTGGATTGCTGCATGGGTGCCACCCATCTGATCCTACTTGTCTGCCCACCACGTAACATAGTCAAATTATCCATATCGACCACATTAGGTGAAGAAGAGACTTTCTTCGGTCAGCCGCTCACGAACGGGTTCTGAGACGATAACACCATTCTGAGCTTTCACCTCTCCTCAGATCGCTGTTGGTAATCAACCTCATACTATTTCGATCAACACGGGTCAGTCTTCTAATTCAATTGTTGTTGTAAAGGATAACAGCAGATAAAGGTAATGTCAATTATTAATTTTGATGGTAGATACACAAACGTATAGCAAAAATAACTATATATTGGCTCTTACCACTGCTACAAAATGGTTCTTGCTCTTTCATCAATGCATCAGGTACAATTGGGAACGGAAAATAAACAGCGCCAGATTTTGCTTGAGAAAAGAAAACAGGAGATCAGCAACTTGTATGGTTTTTTCGAATTCTGCACAACGTGAAAAAACAATAGCCGCACTCACTTCAGTTGCCGCAGCAATCACTCTGACAGCCCTAAAAATTGTCGTCGCCCTCCTCACAGGTAGCCTGGGACTCCTTGCAGAAGCCTCCCACTCTGGACTTGACCTCGTAGCTGCCCTGATGACCTTCTTCGCTGTGCGGGTGGCTGATCGTCCTGCCGATGCCAATCACAATTATGGACATGACAAAATAGAAAACATCTCTGCCTTTATAGAAGCACTCTTACTTTTGCTCACCGCCGCCTGGGTGATTTTTGAAGCGATTCAACGCCTCCTTTTCGATAACGGTCATGTCAGTACCAGCTGGTGGGCATTTCTGGTTATGAGCATCTCAATCATAGTTGACTTTACCCGTTCTAAAGTACTCATGCGTGTGGCAAAAAAACTTGGTAGCCAGGCATTAGAAGCCGATGCATTACATTTCAGCACCGATATCTGGAGTTCCGCAGTCGTCATCGTGGGCTTATTCATTGTCTCACTCTCCAAATACTGGCACCTGCCAGCCTGGACCCAACAGGCTGATGCTATTGCGGCCCTGGGAGTTTCGGCGATTGTCATCTGGGTCAGCTTAAAACTGGCACGAGAGACAATTGATGCGCTGGTCGATAAAGCGCCAGGTACACTGGTTTCCACCCTGCAACAACGCCTATCCGCACTTGAAGAAGTTACGGAAGTACGCCGTGTCCGTGTTCGCCGATCCGGCAATAAATTTTTCACCGACATCATTATTGCTGCCCCAAGAACGCTGACTTTCGAACAAATCCATACACTCAGTAATCTTGTTGAAAAAGAGGCGATCACAACAATACGCAACTATGCCCATCAAGGTGACATCGATGCTGTCGTTCACGTGGAGCCGGTAGCATCCCCCAAAGAAACGGTCATTGAACAGATCCATTATCTGGCGGAAAGCCAGCATGTTCATGTTCATAATATCCATGTACGAGAGGTAGATGGGGAACTTGAAGCGGATTTCGATCTGGAAGTACAGGAGGAGATGGATCTTGGCACCGCCCATATGCTGGCGACACAGTTAGAACAGGCTATCCTGCAGGGCAACAAGCGCCTCCACCTTGTGACCACTCATTTAGAAGTGCTCAATAATACAATTGAACAACGAGAGGACGTGACCGAGCAGCATAAAGATATCGCGCATCAGATTTGCTCTATCGCCGATCGAATCGCAGGTTTTGGTAGTGCGCATGAAGTACATTTGTATTATCCCTGTAGAGCAGGCATAGATAGCAGAAAAGGGAACGTTCAGACGATACCTGAATTTGATCTGGTACTGCATACCACCTTTGATTCACATTCGCAATTAAGTCAGGTGCATGTTGGAGCAGAAGAGATCAAACGGGCATTACGGCAAGCATATCCGAACCTGAACAACGTGACTATCCATACAGAACCACCTGAATACGAAATATAGACGGCAACAGAGACAAAAACAGGCTCTGGTAATAACGGATAAGACGCCGGCTCATCTTCTGCCAGATTCGCCGTAATAACAAATGTCTCAGCCCATATATACTAACGCAACGGTTGACGTAATCAAAACGTCTATTATAATGAGACAACAAAGGATTTTGAGGATTGATCCGTTCCAGTGTCCATAGCAGCGCAATCATATAAACAAGATTTATGCTCACGTCAAAAACTTAATGGTAAGATATCTACTGTTCACCAGAAAATTAGGCCAAAACGTTGGAACCGACGATCCTCACAGAACAATCACTTTCTCCTAATTTTTGGACCAGAGTACGCCTGAAAGCCTGAGAAAGTGATAACATATAGAAGTAGCATAGAAGTTATACAGAAAAACGGAAACAATTTTAATCTGAGCAGACAGAAATCGCATAAAACATCCTGTAAATACTGAGCAGCAGTCTTTTGGACAGGATGAAAGGACTTATCCTTGATCACCTATTTTCTGACACAGCAGACAAGCGAGTTGATATATTTCATCAGTGAGAGGGAACACGAGCGTGGTAACTGACAGCAATGAGTTACTAGGGCAAGCGCTCGGAACATGTACACTCCAACGTCTCCTCGGACGCGGTGGAATGGGTGCAGTGTATCTAGCGCAACAATCACGTCCACGAAGAACGGTCGCAGTAAAAGTTTTATTACCGAACCTGGTAGAGCAGAGGCCTAGAGCAGAATTCCTGGCCCGCTTTCGTCGCGAGGCTGACGCTATTGCCGCACTGGATCATGTGAATATCATGCCAGTGTACGAATATAGCGAAGAAGGTGATATTGCGTATCTTGTGATGCCATATGTCACGGGCGGAACGTTGCGAGATGTCATTGAGAAACGTGGAAGTCTCTCCCTGGAAGAGATTGTGCCAATTATTGAGCAGGCCGCAGCAGGCTTAGATAACGCGCATGCTCATGGTATTGTACACCGTGATCTCAAACCGGGAAACATCCTCTTTCACGCTGACGGGCGCGTGCTCCTGGCTGATTTCGGCTTAGCCAAGGTGCTGAAAGATGTGACTGACCAGGAAAGCAGTAATGGTCATCTCACCAGTATTGGCACCATTGTTGGCACTCCAGAATACCTATCACCTGAACAAGGCACAGGTGATACTATCGATTATCGTACTGATGTCTATTCGCTCGGTATTGTGCTTTACCAGATGCTCGCAGGGCGCGTTCCTTTTACGGGAACGTCACCGGTAGCAGTTGCGATCAAGCATACAATAGAAACACCACCGCCACCAACACGTTTTAATCCATCGATTCCACCTGCCGTTGAGGCTGTTGTGCTGAAGGCTATCGCCAAGAAGCCAGACCAACGTTTTTCGAGCGCAGGTGAGTTCGCGATATCATTACGTCAGGCGGTGATCGCGGCAGGTGTGACTATTCCACGTACCGACGAACCATTCTATCAAAATACTGGCAAACACATTTCCACGGGCCTCCATAGCCCAATGACTGATCCTCCGAAACCGTTCGCGGAAAAGGATAAGGAGGAAGAGACACCGACAGAACTTGTTCACCAACCACTTGAATCAGCGGAGAATGGCATGCCATCAATGTCAACGATGTTGATGAAAGATGAGATGCCAGGACAGGCGGCTCCAACCGTAGCAAATACACCAGAGCAACCAATCGCCGAATACCATAATGATCAGACGGTTGCCAGTCCACAGGTGCAAACACCTTCACCCTGGACACCTCCGCCTCCACCACAACCAATGTACCAGAGACAGGGTGTTGAACAAGCCAGACCAGCCGTCGCGGCACAGATGCTGGCAGATCAACATGCCATCCCATACCCACAAAAGCAGGCAAAACGATCTTCCATCTGGATGATTCTGGTTGGCAGCGTGCTGGTGGTTCTTATCGTTGGTGGCGGGCTGATTACCTATATGAGCCATAACGCAGGATTATCCAATAATAACCATAATGGGCAAGGGCCAACAACGCTAACAACAGGGACAGCGGTAAATACAACACCAACTCAGACGGCTACGCCACCTTCGCTCAATAATATGCCTCCTTTGAACAGCGCGGTTGCAAATCAAGCAGGAAGCCCCATTTACAGAACCTATACCCCCGGACAAGGATGTGATCCGCAGGGAGGTCAGTGGAGTAATACCAGTGGGGTGAGTGTGACTTGTAATAATGCTCAAAATTCAGTTACAGTGACCAACAACGGATCGTCAGTTGGTGGCACAATACTTACACAGATGACAGGCGGAGTACAAACACCAAATGGTGACAATTACATCTTGCAAGTAGAGGCTGTTGTGAATAACAATCCCGGTGGTGACTTTGGGGTATTCTACAATTATCAACCGGGGAATCCACCAGTTCAAGCGGAATCAATACAGATTCAGCCAAGTGCAAACACCTACGAACCATTTTATTACAACGATGCTAATGATAGTACACCAATGACATCGAATAAACAACCTATTACAACACAATTGAAAGCAGTACAGGGGGATATCACAATCGACGTCGTTGTACAAGGTACAAGCTTCAACTATTATATCAATGGCAAACATGTAGGGAATGCTAGTAGCGCAGGATATAGCAGTGGTTCGGTAGGTCTTCTGGTTAATCCCGGAGTTAGTATGACATTCAAAAACCTACAAATTTACAGCACCAACTAGTAAAAACAACCATCAAACAAAAAAGAAGGTTCTGATCAATATATTGATCAGAACCTTCTTTTTTTATCCCTTATTTCTTTATTATCAACATCTTACCAATCAATCACATCATCACTCCTACGAAACCATCGCGTTTGTATAATACTGCGAAAGATTCTGAATAGGAGCAGAAATGATCTTCTGGTTTACCAGGAACTGCTCGGTGGCCTGCCAGGACGCAGCATCATTATAGCCAAGCTTCCCATTTCCCTCATACACTGGCAGAGTAGCCTGCAAAATCTGCTTCGCCTGCGTCGTATTTAACGCGGGAATATAGTTCTGGCTGATCGTCACTGCCTCATCAGGGTTCGCGATCACTTCATTGACACCACGCAGAGTGGCCTGCACAAAACTCTTCACCATCTGCTGCTGGTTCTGATAGGTTGTGTCAGTGGTGACAATACCATTCGAGACAAGCGGCACATATTTGGAAACATCAAAGGTACGCACACTCATACCCGCATCTTGCAATTCCAATGGCTCATTATTGGAATAACCCACAACCGCATCAACCTTATGTGTGAGAAGCGCCGAAACCTGATTAAAGTTCACATACTGAACCTTCACATCCTTTAAGGTCAGGTGCGCACTACTCAATAGCGCCAGAAAACCATTATAGGTCGCGCCATAGGGGCCAGGAACACCGATGGTGTGCCCTTTGAGATCCGCCAGCGTCTTAATCGACGAATCCGCAGGCACAATCAGACTGACGGGATATTCCTGATAAATCGTCGCCGTATCAATCACCTGCAAGCCCTTATCCTGATTCACCGCAGTCAACATTTCATCACCGCCACCAAAAACAAACGTGTTTTTTCCCGTTGCCATCGTCCCAAACAGATCAGTGACGATCCCATTATTTAATGTGACATTCAGACCAGCATCACGATAATAGCCTTTGCTGAGCGCAACATAAAATGGCGCAAACTGAATATCTGGATTGTACCCCAGGCCAATCGAAACGTTTTGCAAGGGTTTTGTTGCAGCAGAATTCTGCTGTGTAGAAGTGGGTGTTTGAGCACCACAGGCAGTCATAAAGAGTGCGCAAAACACTAAAGACGATATTATTGCGAAAAATATAGATGAACGATGACTATGTGACATCGCTTTTCCTTCTCCATTCACTATTTTATTCTTAAACTTGATAATTCCCGTTACTGTCAGGCCGGACTAATACATTCTATTAGCCAGTTTCACCAGGCCCCACGTCGCACCATAATAGAGTGCAGCCAGAATTGCCAGCACGACCACCGTCGCAAACATAAACGCTGTGTTGTACTGATGCAGTGCGATCATAATCAACGAACCTAATCCTTGATCCGGATTACAGAAAAACTCACCAACAACAGCACCAACAATCGATAACGTAATGCCAGTTCGCACGGCAGCAAGGATCGCCGGCAAAGCTAAAGGAAACTCCATATGAGCCAGCATTGACCAACCTGAAGCACCATCCAGACGGGCGGCATCCAGAACTTCGCGATCAATCGTCTGTACGCCCAGAACAGTGTTAATAACCATTGGGAAAAGCACAACCAACATGCAGATTACAGTAACCGGAAAAATTCCCATCCCCAACCACAGAAAGAGAAACGGAGCAATAACCACAGCAGGAATAGCCTGTCCTGCCGCCAGATAGGGTTGCACTGTCACCGCAACAAAACGCGATTTGGCAATACCATACCCCATCGGTAACGCAACAATCAGACCAAACACGAAACCAAGCAGGCTTTCCTGGATAGTCACCCAGGCATTGCTAAACATTACGCCGGAGCCGATACCTTCCAATAGATTGGAGACAACATCAACTGGAGAAGGAAGAATTAAACTGTTGATACGCCCACTCGCAGTGAAAGCATACCATACCAGCAACAAAATGACTCCGAAAACAACTGCTGGTATCAATGATAAAACACGATTGCGCGCCTGGACCCGGCCTTTCTGCTGCACACGAGTTACAGCAACAGGTACATCCAGTTCTTGCAACGAC
>DATJIE010000036.1:0-7429 GCA_035493535.1 Dictyobacter sp. | reverse complement strand
AGTTGCGCGATCACATTATAGACCATATAGAGGCCAAAGCTCATTACCAGTGCGCTGACTGTCCATGCAGACCATTTATACATTCCATGCATGCGTTGTTCAGCTGGTAATGCGACACGTTCCAGTACCAGCAAAAAGCCGAGCACAATAGGGAGCAGGAGCGCGTTCATGATCTCAATATCAATCGTGAGGTTGATGAGTGAAAGTCCGGACAATACGAAAATCGCGCCGCCGATATGTGCCAATGTATAGATGATATAAAATCCTTTGGCCTCTTTGAAGGGTAAGTTCAGGCTATGCTTCAAATGAAAGGCTTCACCGATGCCCCATGCGCCCGCGAGCGATACGACCAGCGACGCCAGCAGACCGGCACCCGCCATGCCCAGACCACAGATGAGAATAGCTCCTGTTGAACCAAGCACTGGCACTAGCGCGGCGGCGATATCCTGAATAGTATTTAATGATGCACCGGGGTTGGTATGTCCAATCGTCGCCGCCATCGCGATCACAACCGCGATCATCACAACCTGCGTCAGAATGGCCCCAAGCCAGGTGTCCCAACGGGCAACCTTGAGTTCGCCCTTCCCTTTGAGATGTTTATCAATGACGGCTCCCTGTTGATAAAAGACCATCCAGGGCATAATCACAGCACCAACATTCGCGGCCAGCAGGAAAAGGTAATTTTTCTGCATAATGGGTAGATGGGTGAGTCCGAAAGCCAGATCGGAGGCGCTGGGATGAACAAGCAAGGCCGCAACAAGGAAAAATAATTCCAGTACACCAATTGCCAGACCAATGCGCTCCACCCGTTTATAACTACCAGACAGACCGATTGCAACCAGCAGGACCGTCACAAATGGTACCGTGATCCAGGGCGAGATATGCAGCATTTCTCCAACGCCAGCAATGCCCGCGAACTCTGTTACCAGCGCACCGATTGAAGCTACAAAGAGTGTTCCAACTGAAATAATGGCCCAGCCAAAGCCGAAATGTTCTCGAATAAGTTCCCCATGACCTTTGTGCGTGACCATCCCTAAGCGGACAGTGATTTCCTGCACAACATAGAGAATGGGAATCAGTATAAGCTGGGGGAGGATCATGCGATAGCCCCACTGTGCTCCTGATTGGGCCGCTGTAATGATGCTTCCTGCATCAGTATCGGCGAACATGACCATCAGGCCGGGGCCAATAATTGCTGTCCAGAGAAGGATGTGTTGCAATGGTGAGGACGTTATGCCGATGGCGTTTGTCTGTATGCTCTGCTTCTCGTTTGCTTCCTGGCTACTACGTTCACGACTGCTACGAATACTCTGTGTTCTCATGAATAACAAACTCTTCCAATTATCAATCAATTTTAATTCTTACCTGGCTACTAGGATATTATAGTTCTTGCTGAGCAGATGAGCAAGGTGTCGCCGTAGATTTTCGGTGGGGCGATCTGGGTATGCGAACGGGCACATAAAGAAGCGAGGTCAACCTTGTGGGTTCCGTCTGATGGTTGACCTCGCTTCTGAGAAGAAGAATCCTTTATGCGATCCGGCTATGATGGATTGATATTGAACTATCTGGTATTTTCCTCGCCCTGGAGGATTTCGAACAGAAACCATTTGCGCTTTTCTGTCTTGTCCAACAAATCTTCAAGAATATTGCTGGTTGCAGGATCATTATTCTTGTCGATTACTGCAATGGCTGCCCGGTAGTTTTTCGCAATCTGGGCATTATCGTTCATCAGTTCGCGTAGCATTGTGCCCGGTGGGACGAAATCATTGTTATCGTCGCGGATGGTTTGTAGCTGGCTGATCTGGCTGATGCTGCGGATGGTGGTGCCACCAACCCGGCGCACGCGTTCGGCCATTGGATCAATCGACTCAAAGACATCATCAGCATGTTTATCGAGCAGTAAGTGATAGTCTCGGAAATGTGAACCGGATAGATGCCAGTGAAAGTTTTTCGTTTTGACATAAAGCGCAAAGGAATCAGCGATCAGTGGATTGACCGTATTGGTGATCGTTTGCACCTGTTCTTTGTTCAGATCGGTAACAGTAGCAAGTTGTTCTGGCGTGGCCTTCTGGGTTTCCTGTTTGAGATTGGATTGTTCTCTTGTTGTTGACATCGTTTTTAACTCCTCAAACGTAATGGTAGAAAACACTGCCAAGTTTCTATCTGCTAGTTCCTGCTAAACTGATTTTGCTTCTTTCGCATGTCGGGAATTATTCTAGAGTGTAGAAAGCTTCTGCGACTATCCTTATAGATAACACGTTTACCTGCTGTAAAATGTGACAGGGTGGAAATTTCCATTCTCCTGAGTATGAAGTGAGCACATATAGCATGGATCATCCAGATACGTCAACTTTATCCCCATGTTTTTAGATATAGTAGGCCAGAATGCAACTGGTACAAAAAGCCATTCCTGGTACTATCAGTATGCCAGTGAGCATATTTTGTGGAAGAAACCAACCATTGGAGGAAAAAGTCGTATAGAGGATGAGACATGCAATAGCTTCGACAAAAAAAAGATGTACCCAGCGTGTGAAGAACGATTTTGTAAAAGGGTTGGGGGTTGTTGCATGTGCGACGCGTTTGACGATTCTTGGTCCTGCACAAAGAAGAGTTATCCCGCTGAGTAATCCCAGTATGGTGATGATGATGGTGGCGACGTGTCCGATATTTAGCAGCAGTTGTGATATCTTCATGGTTTCTGGCTTTCTAGGAAAATTGGTAATGGATACTTTTTTACTACACATAACAGCAGTACTATATCAATGCATTCCCGTGTGCTGGTGTTTTGTTGTATAGCCCTAGTATAAAGGCATGATATCATGCGCCTATCTCGTATTTGTCGCAAATTTGTCGCAGTCTGGTTATATGATGTAGAGAGGTTGATTATCTGATGATAGCTCAGGGCTGTGACTGGTATACTAATGATCAGGCAACATGCTAGAGAGGATAAAGAAAAGCGATGTCGACGGTACTCCTGGTAGAGGATGAACGTGATCTGGCGCAGATTGTAGTGCGTGAATTGACACTGGCTGGATACAGTGTACTTCATGCCGCCGATGGTGAGAAGGCGCTGGAACTATATGCGTATGAGCAGGTAGAATTGATTATTCTGGATTGGATGTTGCCTCGTTTGAATGGTCTGGAGGTGTTGCGTCGTCTGCGTGCCACTTCTGCGGTTCCGGTGCTGATGCTGACTGCCCGTAGTGAAGAGGTAGATCGTGTGATTGGTTTAGAGGTGGGGGCAGACGATTATTTGACGAAGCCGTTCAGTGTCCGTGAACTGGTGGCGCGTGTGCGGGCGTTGTTGCGGCGGGCGGAATTGATTCGCGGCATGTTGCGTGAGGATCGCAATACGGTCAGTGAGGTACTGGTTCGTGGTCCACTTCATCTGAATCCGCAGACGCATATGGTAACTCTACATGGCACGACACTGGATTTAAGTCCAACCGAGTTTACGTTGCTGCAACTCTTATTACGCAGTCCTGGCAGGGCGTTTAGCCGGGCCTATTTGATCGAGACGGTATGGAGCGAAACATATGTTGGTGGGGATCGCTCAGTGGATAACGTGGTGTTGCGTTTACGGAAGAAGCTGGGGAAATTAGGCGATGCGATTGAGACAGTCTGGGGAGTCGGCTATCGCTTGCGTTCAGAAGAGAACACATAGGAGGAGTGGGATCATGCAGACTGGAACAAGACGTTTAGCTGCGAGGGGACGCCGTTATTTTTTGTGCGCTGGTGGCGTGCGTGCATGGTTAGAAATCGTTGTCATCCAGATTTTATTTATCATTCTCATGATGATTTTTGCGCCTCGTGCAACTGAGAATGTCACCGCTACAGCGAACATGAATCTTCTGGCTTTTTTTCTGTTTGTACAAGGCTGGTTCGCTTTACGCTGGCGTCTATGGACATCGGCATCGACACTATGGCATCAGTTGTTGCTTGAGATTGAAATGAGTGGCATACTGCTGCTTGATTTTATTTTGATTTGTGTCATATTCAGGTTTGTGCTGCCAACCAGTGTGATAGCGGTGGGCCGTGCTGTTTTTTTCTTTGCGTTAGGAACAGGTATCTGTTTTTTTCTTTTCCGTTGTGCTTTGTATCTGCTAGCGTTCTGGAATCAATTGCGTCAAACCCGTCTCCTCTGGGCTTTGACGCATGCGCATCTGATGGTCGTAGTTGTTGGTGCGGGGGTATTGGCGGGTCTTGGCTCCACAGTTATGATGATCTCTGCGGGGGAGCAGCTATTTCATTCTTTGTTAGCGCTGGTGATATTTGCTTTTATCATGCTTCCATCGACAGCTTTGGCACTGGTGATGGTGTTACCGCCTTCGATATTGGTTTCCTTTTTTGTTGCTCGTCGATTGACGGGACGTATCGAGCGACTTGCCAGGGCGACCGGGGCGCTACGTGGTGGGGAGTATACGGTACGGGTGATGGTTGAGGGGAAAGATGAGATTGCGCATCTTCAGGAAGATTTTAATGCTATGGCGGCGGATCTGGAACGCACCATGCGTGAGTTGAAGGAGGAGCGGGATAATGTTGCGATGTTATTGCAAGCCCGACGTGAATTGATTGCCAGCGTCTCTCATGAATTGCGGACGCCAGTTGCAACCGTACGTAGTTATCTTGAGTCGACCCGTGTTGCCTGGGATAGCGGTCAGCCACCGCAGACACTGAAGCATGATTTGCAGTTAATGGAGCAGCAGACAATTCGTTTACAGTCGTTAATCAACGATCTTTTTACGCTTTCACGAGCGGAGGTGGGGCGCTTGGAGATGCGTTGTGTGCCTGTCGATGTGACATTATTAACGCAGCGTGTCGTTGATACGATGGCTCCAATGGCGTGGCGAGGGAGCCGTGTGGAAATCCTGGCTGAAATCAAGCCTCTACAACCATTTCCACAGGCATTAGTTGATGAACAGCGTCTGGAGCAGATCTTTTATAATTTGTTACATAACGGCATTCGACATACGCCTCCCGGTGGTATCATCGTCGTTTCTGTTGATGCTGATGAGCAGCAGGTGGTTTTTCAGGTCAAAGATACTGGTGAGGGTATTGCTGCTGACGAATTGGAGAAGATCTGGGAGCGCTTTTATCGTGCGGAGAATACACGATTGCAACCAGGGACTGGTACCGGTCTGGGGCTGGCGATTGTGCGTGAATTGACAGAATCTATGGGTGGGAGTGTCGCGGTAGAAAGCGTTGTATCAAAGGGTACTTGTTTTACTATTCGTGTGCCACGTGTACCGAAATTACCAGATGATATGAATAATGATCAGCGTAAGATGTATCATGAGTATATTGAACAGATGAAAACGAATCCCCTTTCTTTAGAGTGATAGTTGTGTATACTTAGTATTGGCATTGGCATGTATTTCGGGATCAAGGAGGATCAGATGTCATGTATACACATGAGAATGAAATCCCTTTACATGGTGGCAATGTAACGGGGGCTGTACGCATTGGTGATACAGTTCGGCGCCGTGTACAGGCACAGAGCGCTGCCATCCATGCTCTTCTGCTGCATTTAGAGCGGAAAGGTTTTACCGCCGCGCCACGCTATTTAGGGATGGATCGCGACGGACGTGAGATATTGAGTTTTATCGCGGGCGATGTCGGTCATTATCCGGTGCCCTATGCGCTCTGGTCGGATGAGGTGCTGGTGGAACTGGCACAAATGATGCGCCGTTACCATGACGCAACCACTGATTTTGTGCCACCGGCTGACGTACGCTGGCTCTTTGTCTATTCGAAAAGACGCAGTCATGAAGTCATCTGTCACAATGATATCGCTCCCTACAATATTATCTATGTCGATAATCATCCACAAGCATTTATTGATTTTGATTGTGCTGGACCGGGGCCACGAGCCTGGGATATGGCCTATGCCGCCTATCGCTGCGTTCCATTGGGGCATGCGCGAGAGCCTGAACTGGTCAGTATGGGATTGGCGGATCTGGCTCAGCAAGCTCGTCGTTTGAACCTTTTCTGTTCTACTTATGGAATTGCTGCGCGAGAAGTTCTGAAATTTGTGCAACCTCGTTTACGGGCATTATGTACCTGGTTAACAGAAGGTCATGCAAATGGTGATCCTATTCGGCAGCGCATGGTTATTGAGGGCCATTTGCTCCATTACCAACTTGAAATTGAGCAATGGCAAAAGTCAGTTGGACATCTGCAACAATTGCTTCTGGGAAATTAATGTGACTTGACTGCTTACTTGGAAAGGGGGTAAAAAGGGGAGTGTGAATATTTTCTTGCTCTTGATAAACATGCAAAAAAGAATGAAGTGAAATACTTCGTTTTTTCTGTTTATTACGAGTGAGACGAACAGGAAAAGGATATACAGATATGAAAGCAATTGTCTATGATGCGCCACGGCAATTCAGCTACCGCGATGTAGCGATGCCTGAGATAGCGTCCGATGAGGTACTGGTTCGTGTGCGCTCCTGTGGTATTTGTGGCACTGATCTACACCTCCATGAAGGCGAGTTTGGCGCTAAATTTCCACTTATCCCTGGTCATGAATTCGCAGGTGAGGTTGTCAGTGTGGGTAGCGCGGTAGCAGAGATACGGCCTGGGGAACGGGTGGTTTGCGATAACACAGAATATTGTGGGCATTGTTTCTACTGCCAGCGTGATGAGCCATTATTTTGTGAGAATTCTCTGTCACACGGCGTCAATATCGCTGGTGGACAGGCTGAATATATCGCCATTAAAACGGAAAAGATTTTTCCCATCAAGAATCTGTCATGGCAGGAAGCTGCGCTGGTTGAACCCACCGCGTGCGCGATTCATGGTATGGATCTGATCGCTATTAAACCGGGGAGTACTGCATTGTTATTTGGTGCGGGACCAACCGGGATCATTCTGGCTCAACTCTTGAAGCTTAATGGCGTTGCTCACCTGACAGTTGCCGCTCCCGCTGGTCCCAAATTAGATCTTATTTCGCGGTTGGCGGCAGATGAGGTTGTACCGATGGATCGCAATAACGCGCAGTATCATCGTGAACGCTTGTTGAAAGAGCATCGGCGCGGGTTTGATTACGTTATTGAGGCGACTGGTGTACCGGAATTGTGCAACGAGGCCATACAGTATGTGCGTATTGGTGGTCATATCGTTGTGTATGGTGTCTATCCGCCTGATGCGCGTGTGAGTTGGAGTCCATACGATATATTTCGTAAGCAATTGAGCATTGTAGGATCATTTGCGCAGGCTCATTGTTTTGATCGTGCGTTACTCTATTTGGAGAGCGGTAAACTGAAAGTTGACGAGATGGTCACGCATTCGTTCGCCCTTGCAGATTATGGACGAGCATTGGAGACATTCCGTTCTCGTCAGGGCATTAAATTGATCGTCGAGCATTAGCTTGTCACGTCATAAGTAGAGAGCATACATGTGCTATATGATCTCTACTTATGATGTTCTA
>DATJIE010000035.1:0-78908 GCA_035493535.1 Dictyobacter sp. | reverse complement strand
GTTTTGTCTGACAAAATTCAGGCTGTATGCTGTCAACAATGATGTTAAATCGCGTATTGTTCTGCCTGTTGTTTTCGTCCTTCTTCAATCAGATTGAAGTCAATATTCAGTCCAGTCGTTGTTTTTTTCTTGTATATATAGTGTATGGTCGTATCGGTCTGATTGTAGCTTTATTTACCAGAAAGGGGCTGTGTTATGTATGATCCGTCACGCAAATATACTTTAGATGAGTATTGGGAAATGGTTGAGAATTCGCCAGAGCAAAAATATGAGTATATTGATGGAGATGTTCGCTTAATGACTGGAGGATCTCTATAGCATGCTCAAATCATAATAAATATAGGTAGCGTGTTACATGCTGCCCCGCGCCAGACGGAGTGCAATGTGTATAGTGGTGATGGGGCAGTAAAGTTGTGGAATAGCCACATTTATTATCCAGATATGTCAGTTTCTCGTGATCCTGGAGCTTAGACACGAAAAAAGGCTTTAGAATCTCCTACCGTTGTTGTCGAGGTGCCTTCTCCTTCAACAGAAAGATTTGATAAGAGCGAAGAACTCACTGCGCATCAACAATATCCGACTATTCAAGAAACTTTGTTTGTCGATTCTCGCAAACATTATGTCGATCATCATCACCGTATAGGCGTTTCAAAGTGGGAACATTCTATATATACACAAGGCGAGGAAATTATTGAGCTTTCCAGTATTGATGTGTCTTTGACGGTGAAGGATATTTATCTTAAAGTGTATCTGGAACTGGAAGATTAGATATATACAATAAAGCACCTGTCAATAAAAAACAGGTGCTCTCCATCATGCTACAAAGTGATGGCTTTACCAGTGTGCAGAATATACATAGAAAAAGCGCAAAAAACTCATATTTATTTATCTACATTGTGCCCATATCGCTCTGCTCGGGTCGATCAACGAACGGTTCGCGCATCACATTATTCCATTCTGGCCCGTTGAGTTCAATATACGGTGTCACAAGCTGTTCAGCGAACGGGTGCGTCAAGGGTGATGTTGGCGCGACTATGCGCCAAGAGCGCTGCCCTACCATATCTTCAGGTTTCTGAGCGACATTGACCCCAAGCATATTCATCACCCTCATATTGCGCTGTGCAAGCAGATAATGAGGAACAAAAGAATAGAGTGGCGAGTCCATTGCCGCCAGTTGCTGCTCTATTTGTGCTGGCAGGTGCCCATATTGTTTACAGGCCAGATATAACGCCTCATGCAATTCATCAAGCTGAGGAGCAAAGAGCGCTTCTAATAAACCCATGAGATTACAGCCACGACGCAATAAAACTTCTCTGCCATGAAACCAACGCTGCTCAAGATCTTTATCCGCTGATTGTCTGGCCTCTTGAATACGGCGTGTTGCTTCAGCTAAAGGTAGCATATCCAGTTTCCGCTGTAGAAATGTAACGACTCCGGCTGTATCATCCTCTACTTGCCAGCGGAGAAGCAATGCCAGGGCCATACGCCCATCGTAGTTTTTCACCGTTCTGGCAACACTGAGCAACGACGTCTTACACTCACACATCCACAATGAATGCAGATAACGAACAACATCAGCCAGCGTAAAGGTAGCAAAACGCTTCTGCCCATGAATCTCTTCTACATAATGAAAACAATACTCAAACTCAGGTTGTATCTGAGTAAAAGCCTGCAATTTCTGCTCAACAATTTCTGGAACCTTCGCTGTTTTAACCATCGTACCACGCCTCTTGTTCTCTCATCCCCATATGCATTCAAAGATCCATTACATCTCTGAATACCAGGGCATATCCGACGTTACAGCCTCGCTACAAAAACATTTTCACACAGCACAAAGCAGAGAACACATGATTTAGCTGATGCAATGCATATCACTGTACAAATAAGGCACGTACGAAGGAGGTTATAGGTAACAACCGCTGCTACTAATTGATGAGTAGCAGAATGAGACATTAAACGAGCGGCTTTTGACCCACAATAAAGCGACAAGCTTGAAACGCAAAAAACGTTCATGCAAAAAAGAGGAGCCGACAGTAAAAACGGCATCCTCGGCAAAGAAGACACCTGTTTTTTTGTCGGCTCTTAATTCTTTATATTGTATGACGGACGGCTTGGCTGAATCAGTTAGACCAGATCGATCTTGCCCTCGGTAACCTGTCCTTCACGCGAAATCCGAAATGCCCGTGCGTATGGCGATTCAGGGCGTAAGCGATAGGAAAAAATGATATAGAGATAGCCGCTGCGCTTTGCCCAATCGATATCTCGTGCGGATGGATAGGCTTCTGTAATCGGATGAGAGTGGTAATAGATCATATCTCCATCATACTCGTCGATATCGTTGTAGATACGAACGATATCCGCCTCACTGATGATCGAGAAATCGTCCGGTCGTTCAGCGACATTCTCCGCAGGATAATGCTTGACCACCAGATCACCCTGGCTACCAAGCGCACCACAAATCTCATCTGGATAGCCAACCTCGACACGAGCCACCATTTCCTGATAGATCGTTTCAGGAACACGTACGACAAAACTTGCCTCTACTACCATAATATTTTCGCCTCTAAGGTATCTTCGAGCTGATCCAATTCCATCGTCCACAGATCTTCACTCAGGTATTTCCACCCACCATCAGCCAGGATCGTGACAATATTCCCACGCTCCAGACTGGCGGCAACACGCAAAGCCGCATGCAGAGATGCACCACATGAAGGCCCGGCAAAAATGCCCTCCTGATCCTTGAGCTGTCGCGTGCGTCGAATCGCGTCCGTACCAGAAACCAGAATTTTAGCATCCAATACGGATTGATCCAACACAGGGGGAACAAAACCATCAGCCAGGCTACGTAAACCCTGCACACCATCTCCCTGTTGTGGTTCTGCCGCAACTATCTTAATGGCTGGATTATACTCTTTAAGCCGTCGAGCATTCCCGGTCAGTGTGCCACCAGTACCCAGACCAGCCACAAATACGTCAATCTCAGGAAGATCATGAATAATCTCAACCGCCGTCCCCTCATAGTGGGCATTGGGGTTGGCCTGATTTCCATACTGATACAACATCACGTAGCGCTCATCTTTACTGGCAAGCTCTTTCGCCATCCTGACCGCCCCATTGCTACCCTGTGTGCCATCTGAATAAATGATCTGCGCACCATACAACTCCAACATCTGACGACGCTCATTGGTAACGTTATCAGGCATGACTGCGACAAACTGATAACCTTTGATACGGGCAATCATTGCCAACGCGATGCCAGTATTTCCGCTTGTTGGCTCAAGCAGAATTGAGCCGGGCTGCAAACGCCCACTCGCCTCTGCCTCTTCAATCATCTTTTTCGCAACGCGATCTTTGACACTTCCTGATGGATTTGCGCCTTCTAGCTTGGCATAGATCCTGACCTCTGGACGAGGGCTAAATGACTTTAACTCTACCAGCGGCGTGTTACCAATTGTCTCCAAGATGCTGCCGTAGCGCATATGTCTCTCCTAACGTCCACCCGCCATTGCAGGCAAGAGAATGACGGTATCGCTTGGACCAACAGGGGTCTCCAGCTTCTGCAAATAACGAACGTCCTGATCGTTGACATAGATATTGACGTAGCGACTGAGTTCCTGCGCATCCTCTGGCTGGATCTGCTCTTTCAAAGCCGGATAGTTTGTGTACAGATCTGCTAAAATTTCTCCAAGCGTGCTACCCTGAGCACTGACTTGCTTTGAACCATTCGCCGAGGGACGCAATATTGGCGCTAAACGAACTGTAGCCATAATTATATTCTCCTTCACAGCACTGAAAATCAGGTTTACTTTTATTTATCTATCAATAGATATGCAGTATAAGACACTTCTCATCCAAATAGAGGAAGAGGGCGACCAACGGGCCGCCCTGCTCTTTTTTGCCTATCCTTGGGCAGCATTGACCAGTTCAACATAACGCTTCACAACGCGCCAGCAGGCACAATGTTAAAAGGCCAATCTGCTTTTTTCGCTTGCGATCTCTATTTAGGACACTGCATTCGCGAGCTGGCGAGCGGGAACAGCACATACCGCAGCATATGTTGGCAATTCTTCAGGATGTGCCCCTTCGCTACACGCAGGGCAATGCGGATCTCTAAAGAGCTTCAGCTCATTAAATTCACCAGCCAATGCATCATACGTCAGCATCCGTCCGACCAGAGGATCGCCGATACCCAGCAGTAATTTGATTGTTTCCGTTGCCTGTAATAAACCAATTACACCCGGCAGAACACCGAGAACCCCGGCCTCAGCACAACTTGGTGCCAGCGCTGGTGGGGGTGGCTCATGGTAAAGACAACGATAACACGGTCCCTCATGGGGCTGGAAGATCGTGACCTGACCATCAAAGCGGAAGACGCTTCCATGTACAACAGGCTTATTCTCAATCACTGCAATATCATTTAACAGATAGCGTGTTGGGAAATTATCAGTGCCGTCAATGATGACATCATATTCCTGCACTAATTGCTGTACGTTCGTCTCATCCAAACGCTCAATATAGGTTTTGACGTTGACATCAGGATTCAAAGCATTAATCGCAATTTTGGCGGATTCTGCTTTATACTCACCAATGCGTTCTGTATTGTGGATAACCTGACGCTGCAAGTTACTATCATCAACCACATCAGCATCAATAATACCCAGTGTGCCTACACCAGCCGCCGCAAGATAAAGAGCAGCAGGAGAACCAAGGCCACCGGCTCCGATGAGCAATACTTTCGAGTCCAGCAATTTCATCTGGCCCTGCTCACCAACTTCCGGTACCAGCAGATGTCGGCTGTAACGGCGATTCTGTGCCTCGGAAAGAGTACGTGGCTCCACAAAAGGAAATCCACCGGCCTTCCACTGCCCATATCCTCCGGTCAACGAAACCACATCTGTAAATCCCATTTGCTGCAAGGTATTTCCGGCCATGAGTGAGCGAACGCCACCAGCACAGTACAGAACGACCTTCTTAGCTTTGTCGGGGATAACCTCTTCGATCTGCGTCTCAAGGAATCCACGCGGAACATGCACAGCTCCGGGAATGTGTCCTTCATTCCACTCATTTTTCTCACGTACATCGACCAGGACGAAATCATCCTGCTTCTGTTCGCGCTGAGTTAAGGCATCATTCACTTGCGTTGCAGACCACTCAGGAACACTCTGACGTGCTCTCTTCATGATCTCGCGGAAAGCCTCACCCATGTTCATCACCTCAATGTTGACTATGTTAATCAATTTTGTTTCGAACTAGCTAACCAAAGAGTACCATGTCTATTTTTCGCTTGTCAAGGAAAACAGAGCTATACGTGGAGGTTACTCATTGGCCCTTCATCGACAGAGAATCGACGACACAATCTATAACAGTATCGGTGGTTTGATTATTCCGACGCGCACGAAATTGGTTTTCTATCCGTATATTCTTCTCATCAATATTCAAATTATATCAAATAAAGCAGATTTTCCATAACACAGCAAAGAAAATGCTGCTATTGCCAGTTGATCTTTTCTGCTGGTCAATAGCAGTCATCTTGCTTTCAGCCCTGCGCAATAGTTATGCATAGACACGCTTTGGAATGATGCCATCTGCTTCCAGGCGATCCAGCGCCTTTCTGGCTGCCACTGGTGTCCCGATCTGCGCCGCGACCTCATGCATACTCTGAACCACAGGCTTCAGGTATGGCTCATACTCTCTGGCACGGTTATAAAACATATGTAACACATATGAGGCAGTTTCTGCTAACCAAGGGGTTAACTCTTGCACGATAAGAAAATGCAACGTTGGCCCCAGACAACTTTTACCAAATTGCACCAGTTGTCGGGCAGCCATCCAGGCCACACCATGATCTAAATCTGCCAGTCCTCGCACCAGCACCGGGATCGCACGATCATCCAGAATGCCACCTAAAGCACGGTAACAATGCCAGCGTATCCAGGCCACTGGTGAATGGCTAGCTTCAAGCAAAAATGGCACTGCGGCACTCCCAAGCTGTACTAGAGAAAGAAAAACCTGGCTTCCCATTTCCTCATCCGCTGTTCGTAATGCGTTGATCAGATCTGGCACTACATCGGGATTACCAAGCCGCCCCAATGCTTTTACCGCCTGCATGCGCACGGAAGCATCAGGGTCTTTTAGGGCTGGAACAACTAATGAAGCTTCAGAGGGGCGACCCATCAGACCAAGGATATGGATAGCATTCGCACGCATAGCTGGTCGAGGATCATGAATTGCTGGCACCAATACATGCATGATCCTGACTGTTCCCATACCGGCACCGGGCATGAACAGTGTACGCAAACGGGTACGCGCAAAGGGTGAACGTAGCGGTAATGGCACAACAAAAGGTTTTCCCGCCCAGGTGCCCATTGCGATGAATTCAAGCAGGTGCGCAGCGAGCCGATCATCCTCCAGGGAGGAAACCGCTACCATCGCCCGTGGATCATTTTGTAAAATCCATAACATGAGACGCCATGCCGCACCTCGATGTCCCTCAGCGGCTTGCTGAGCCAGTATTTGCGGTGGTGTTTCTCCTACCGGGGGCGTTACATCCGTCGTTGTCTGGGGAGTGGGAGGAATTATCTGTCCAGCCATCTCATGTCGCTCTTCTGGAAAGTCTGAATGCGTTTGCATAGAAACACCTCTAAGCTAAACTAACATACTTTAGCATATGCAAGATCATGAAAAAGAAGTACATATCCTTGTATATGCAACCGCTGTTACATTCGACTCCCGTTGAGGTAAATGTCGGAAGAAATTATTTACTATTGAAAGAGACGTTACCTTGAGTATAGCATATAGGACCAACCAGCAAATAATAAAGAGTGGAAAAGCAGAAATAACTCTGCTTTTCCACTCTTCCCTTCCTGCTTATTTGTCAGCTTGCAAGGCTTTAAACACACGCTCTGGCGTCATCGGAAGATCCTCCATGCGTACACCAACAGCGTCATAAATGGCATTCGCGACCGCAGCACCGACGGGGATAACCGGCGGTTCCCCAACACCCTTCGCGCCAAAAGGTCCGATACCAGAAGGCTTCTCGATCAGAATAGGGGTAATCGTTGGCACGTCCTCACTATGGGGCAATGCATAATCCATCAATGTCGATGTAAGCAACTGGCCCAGCTCATCATATTCCAGACCTTCATACAATGCCCAACCCAGGCCCTGAGCCACGCCACCATGTATCTGACCCAATACAGCCGAAGGATTAATCGCACGACCAACATCCTGCGCCGCAACGTAAGCAAGCACACGAACACTCCCTGTCTCAGGATCAACCGCAATCTTTGCCAGATGCGCCGCATACATCGGAGAACTCACGCTCACTGCGGCACGACCACGACCATAGACCGGCTCATAACGTCCACCGAAGTGCATTGAGGCCGCCGCTATTTGCTTAAATGAAATGCTCTTGCCCGGCACGCCTCTGACCACAACCTCACCGTCTTTGATTTCCAGATCATCAACGGAGGCTTCGATCATCTCACTGGCAATCGTCAAAATTTGCTTACGAGCATCCTGCGCCGCCGCAACAACGGCTGGCCCCATCGTATAAATCGTTTTGCTGCCACCTGTCCCACCACTATAAGGCATGGTATCGGTATTATCATGCGCAATATTGATCTCTGATACTGGCGTTCCTAATGCTTCAGCGGCAATCATAGCCATTGAGGTGTCAGAACCGGTCAGATCAACAGTACCCAACACGACAGAAACAGTACCATCCGTCTCCAGACGGCATGCCGCTGCCGCAGGCTCTGTGCCACCGGGCCAACCTCCCACAGCAATACCTGTGCCAAGCTTCCATCCAGCCAACTCTGCCTCTTCGACCTGCTTTTGAGCACGCTCTTTCCATAGTGGATGTTGCTCTACCTGTGCCAGACATTCTAACAGGCCAATGGGCGGAAACTGCGGTCGCCGGGGATCATGGGTCGGGTCGCCCTCACTTAAACCATTGAGCATCCGAAAAGCGACAGGATCTATTGGTAACTGTCGACATAATTCATCAACCGTTGATTCCAACGCAAACGTTATCTGTGGTGCTCCCGGCGCTCGATACGCGCCCACCCCGGCTTTATTCGTGATGACCTCATAAGTACGAATATCCACATTTGGACAACGATATGAACAGTTCAGGATAAATCCACCCAGACGTGCTCCCGCGCCAGGGTAAGCCCCTGAATCAAAAATCACCTTGCCCTGCAACGCGACAAGAGTGCCATCACGTCTGGCCCCTAACTTTACAGTAATGACCGTCTGAGGCGCAGGATTACCAGCCAGTAAATCCTCCTGACGTGTATAAACCAGACGCACCGGCTTCCGCACAGCATGAGCAACTGCGGCGGCTAACGGTTCGGATAAACCAAATTTACCACCAAAAGCGCCACCAATCGGCAATGACTCCACATGAATGGTACGTGCAGGCATATCCAGAGCCTTCGCAATATCTGAACGGACGTCCATCATGGCCTGTGTGCTTGGATACACAGTCAATTCACGACCAGAGGCAGCGGGCACAACAGTAATGGATTGTGGCTCCATATATGATTGATGAACTGCATGTGTCCTATAGGTTCGTTCAACAATTACTGCTGCCTCACGCCAGCCCGCCTCAATATCACCAACCTGCATATGAGAAGAATCACAGACATTCGATGACAATTCTTCCTGTTCCTCTTCATCAGACTGTGATGCACCAACATCCGCATGTGCCCCACCACCCGCGATCTCACCATTCTCATCCTGATTACGAGAACGAGCCTCTGGCGATCCAGGTTGTAACGCCAGTTGCGGATCAAGCACCACGGGCAAAGGATCATAATCAACATCAACCGCCAGCGCACCATCTTCTGCCGCTGCTTCTGTCTCCCCCAACACGACCGCAACCGGATGTCCACACCAGAAAACTTCATTCTGAGCAAGCGGAGATTGGATACGGGATGAACTCTGCATCTGAGCCATCCGCAACGTTTCACTTGTGTATATTGCCACCACACCTGGAATTGCCTCTGCCGCAGCCGTATCAATCTCAACAATACGTGCATGCGCATATGGGCTAAGAACCAGACGAGCATGAAGCAAACCAGGAAATACAAGATCACCAGCATAACGAGCCATACCAGTCAATTTATCAAGGGAATCGATACGGCGTGTTGGCTTCCCAACGGCAGTAAAATCTGTCATCTGCTCGGCAGTTTGTGCCATAGAACACTACTCCATATAATCTTCTAGCAAACAAATGGCATCCAAACAAAAATCCAATGAAACAGAAAAGAGGAAGAAATACGCGCTTCTCACCATCGCGTGTTGGAAAAGAGAAATACCCAAATGCGCATGTCTATGCTCTTCAATAGTATTTCAAAAACATATACATACAAATTGCAGCGTACGATATTTTACGCAACAAAGTCAAGAAATAAGTATATAAAAATATTTCAGCACAGCAATTATGAATGGTATTCCCTTAGCTAAAATGATCCATAAGAAAAAACAGCCATGCATTCTTTTATTTATACAAAACTGGCAATAAATAGGAAAGCAAGCAAGTAAGAAAAGGGAAAGAGTATCAACAGGGGACAAAGGATAAGAAAAAAGAGCCTATGTATGCACACCAACCCGGTATGCACACATGGACTCTCTCACTTGCTATATCATACTTTGCTATCGGAAATGCGGCACAACATGTGAGACAAAAAGTTGCAGTGACTCTACATCAAGAATGCGGAACATAAAATGTGAGACACCAACAGCCTGGAACAGTTTTAATTCGCTAATCACCTCTGCTGGTGTGCCTGCGATAAAGTGCTTGCTTGAACTGCGCTGCACCTGCGCGGAATCTTCAGAAACACTCAATGTACTTAAATAAGAGAGTTTAATCTCCGCTGGATCACGCCCGATCTGCTCACAATGCTGACGCAGAATGGCTAATTTACGTGCGTATTCATCAACGGGGCAAGAATTAAAATTCCACCAATCGGCATGGCGAGCAACAACAGCCAGTGTACGCTTCTCTCCACCTCCACCGATAAGCACGGGGATTGGTGTCTCAGGCTGAGGAGCACAATACGCATCACGGACCTGATAGTGCTGACCAATGAACGTTGCGGGCTGCTGCTTACTCCACATCGTACGTAATATCTGTACTGTCTCTGCCAGCTCTTCCATACGCGTCTTGATGGTGGGGAACGGATAATTATAGGAGTGATATTCTTCTTCCTTCCAGCCCGCCCCAACTCCGAGAATCAGCCTTCCCCCTGTAATTGACTGTAAATTAGCAGCCATCTTCGCCAACAGAGCAGGATTGCGATAGGACTGTGAAAGCACAAGTGAACCAATATGGAACTGTGGATAAGCCGCAGCCAGATAACTCAGTGTCGTCAGACACTCCAGAGCATCCGTATCACCCACCTGTACGTGATCTTCCAACCAGATAGTGCTAAAACCGGACGTCGCTGTTTCAATACACCGACGATTAAACTCCATCAGTTCAGGCAGCGAATAATGAGGATCGTTCTGCCGCATCATCAAACCAAAATCAGCAGTTGCCATCTCTTCTCCTTCCAGAAAACAAGTAGTATAGACACCATGCATCCAGGCAACGATGATAAAAGCGCTCCCTTAACCATAGCACATACTGACCCTCTTTCGTGAGACATCACCAATCCATAACATGAGGCGGGGTCAGCATTCATCTCTGTCTATTCTGAGAAAAAGAAGAAATTCTACCTGAAAGCCAATTACTATCCCCCCTGCACAGGTCTGATCCGTTGCAACAGTTCAGGCTCCTGCCCTGTCACCCTCTGGACCGTCTCTGTGTCATCCCCCTGCTCCTGTAACGTTAATAGTGTCTGATGATACGCATGGATAAACTCAAACAGGCCAAGCGTCTCATCAGGAGTCAAATCAAAATTAATGCCAGCCGTATGCTTCAGGATCAAACCACATTCCTCAACACGCGCACGATAACGCCCAATGATCGCATCCATAAGAATATCCCATCCTTTTTATTCACTGGAGAAACCAACCAACTAACGTTCACACCCCAGGATCTTTCAGCACACTAATCTCCATCACGGACCTCTCCATCAACTCAACAACAAACAGGCACCGTGCGAAGAATAGACGAATCTTGCTTTCTTTTTGTTCCCATTCCCCTCCAAATTCTCCTGCACACTATCTGGCTATACAAAAAACATTCCTGATATGGATGAGATATTCACATTTCACACAACAAATACAAGAATATCTATCATCTTATAGTTCCATGCATAACAATCTTTACTGATACAGACAGGAAATCTTCCCTTGCATCATATAAGCAAACATGACAATATGTATATGACATCTACGTCACCAGCCGTCGACAACAGAAAGGATATTCACTCGTGACCCGACAAACAGGCAAGTATCCATTAAAAGTTGGTGTACAAATACAGCCGCAACATGTGACATACCCGCAATATGCTGACGCGGTGCGCCGTATCGAGGATCTCGGCGTTGATAGTATCTGGAACTGGGACCACTTCTTTCCACTCTCTGGCGATCCACAGGGAAGCAACTATGAGGGCTGGACACTACTATCAGCAATGGCAACCTTAACGACACGTGCGCAAGTTGGTTGTCTGGTAACCTGTAACGGGTATCGTTCCGCCGCTCTGATCTCTAACATGGCAAAAACGGTTGACCATATCAGTAATGGCCGCCTCATTCTTGGCATTGGCGCGGGTTGGAATCAGCGCGACTATGATGAATTTGGTTACGAATTTGGCACCGCTGGTAGTCGTCTCGCGTCATTAGAAGAATCCCTCCCCATCATCAAACAACACTGGGAAGTAGATATACCAAAGCCTATCAATGGCACAATACCGATCCTTATTGGCGGTGGTGGGGAAAAGAAAACTTTACGTCTGGCAGCCAAATATGCTGATATCTGGCATGGTTTCGGGAATGCGGAGACGTTGGCACATAAAGTTCAAGTATTGAATGACTGGTGCGCAAAAGAAGGACGCGATCCCAACGAGATCGAACGGTCAGCAGGCACCAATATTGAAGATACCGACGAAATTCGTGACTCATATGTTAAAGCTGGTACAACACATTTGATCGTTGGTATGACCTATCCATTCGATTATGATGCAGTGAAAAAGCTTGTGAGTTGGCGTGATAGTCGTCAAGGGCAACTCTAACTCACCCACTATTTCGTCATGAAAGAAGCCGGACTCGATAATCTGAGTTCGGCTTCTGCTATTTTTCTCATTCTTTATCATCAGAAAATAAAAAAAGGCGATACCGCAAATCTACGATATCGCCAGGGGTGATCGATGGGGCTCGAACCCACAACCGCTGGTGCCACAAACCAGAGCTCTGCCTGTTGAGCTACGATCACCATGTGGTGTTTCTCAACACACCAGCATTATAGCCGAGGCTCTCACTATTGTCAATACCCAAATTACGATTTTTTTGTTCTCATTCTCTGATCCGTATATACGCATGTACCACCAGCCGCAGTGCTGTTTCCTGAGCCATTTCTCCAGTACTTTACTGATACCCAGAAAAAAGGCATCCTCACCTGCTCAGCATTATCAATAATGGGGCACTCTTGACAAGCAGATGCCACTGTCCTACACTCCAAAGAGAACAAGATCTATAACGACACACTATCTCAGGTCATAGAAACTTGCGAGAGAAAAGGATACGACCAGGTATGTCACAGGGACCGCACAATGTTTCCGGTGGAACAGGTGATCCAGAAAGCACGCCAACACAGGAGTCAGTTCTGCAAGCAGAAGCTGATCTTTCAACGCTACCAGAATTGCCACCAGGCGTTTTCATTCCCGCACCAAGCCGCACTCCACGTCGGAAAACCATCTGGCCTGATGCCATAGATGTAATCTTTGAGAAAGATCCCGCGTGTAAAAACATTTTTGAAGCCCTGCTCTATCAAGGCTTATGGGCAATATTGTTTCATCGTGTCGCGCACTCACTCTATAACGCACGTGTACCATTACTTCCACGCATCATATCCCAGTTCGCACGCATTATCACAGGCGGCATTGAGATACATCCAGGTGCACAAATCGGGAAACGCTTTTTCATTGATCATGGAGCGGGAGTGGTTATCGGTGAAACTACAGTCATTGGCGATAATGTGATGCTCTATCATCAGGTAACGTTGGGAGCTACAGGCTGGTGGCGTCCAAGTCCAGGCCGCAAACAAAAACGACACCCAACAATTGAGGATGATGTCTCGATTGGCGTTGGAGCAGCCATTCTTGGCCCCATCACCATCGGTAAAGGCAGCCGTATTGGTGCGATGACACTTGTTTTAGAATCAGTGCTCCCAAATTCTGTCGTTGCCGCAAAACCAGCAGAACTCCTGGTAAAAAGTGGCGAGACGCTTGAAAAACATCAAGAGTTGACACAGGGTTGGAACAGTGAAAGCTGGGAAATGGACTATCAGATCTAAAACAACTCGCAACAATCTTTTCGGCTAACTACTAAATATCAGTTTAATCAGGCAACGCTCAAATCAGTGGAAAGCGCCACTCGCTAACGATCGCGCTTTTCTGCTCTCGCGATTCACCTCTGAAATACTCTTAAAATACACATAGACACATATCAACTTATATTAACAAAAAAACTGGGTATGCAGTATTTTACCCATAACGCTCCCGATTATTTCTTTATGGCTCACAAATATGCTCTATGCGAATTGGATAATTGCTACACATGTCATGAAAAATCCTCATCTGTTCTTGAAATTTCATAAGATATCCACCAACATTCGTGCTCGACTCAGTATGGGGTTATTGCTATAATAACTCTAGTTATATCTTCTCTACTTTTCAAATGTATCGTGCGGGCATTGTGCTGCGTACGAGCAGAGAACAGGATATAGCACAACACTAATCGGAGGTCATTTCTTGTCTCCACAACTACCAGGGAACTTGATTATCGGACAATCTGGAGGAGCCACGGCTGTTATCAATGCCAGTCTGGTGGGCGCGGTAGAGACCGCACTCAAAGAACATCGGATCACCGGTATCTATGGCATGCAGAATGGTATTCAGGGATTACTCGCTGAACATATCATTGATCTACGCCAACAACCAGCAACAATCTGGCAACAGCTTCTTTATACTCCATCCGCTGCGCTGGGTGCCTGCCGCTACAAACTACAGGAACAAGACCCGGAACGTATCATCGAAATTTTCAAGCGCTATGCTATTCACTATATGCTCTACATCGGCGGTAATGACTCAGCCGATACGGCTCATCGTCTGGCTCAGGCTGCGCGTGATGCTAACTTTGAATTATTTGTGATCAGCGTGCCAAAAACAATTGATAACGATCTTCCATTCACTGATCATTGTCCAGGCTATGGCAGTGCAGCTCGCTTCCTTGCGCTGGCAACCCAGGATTCAACACAGAATACACTCTCTATGCCCTGGCATTATCCCGTCAAAGTCATTGAGACAATGGGTCGTGATGCAGGCTGGCTCACCGCCTCCGCTGCGCTGGGCAAACAGCATGAAGATGATGCACCTCATCTGCTTCTGTTACCAGAAAAGCCGTTTGTCGAAGAGCAATTTCTGGCACAGGTTGAAGCAATCTATCGCCGCATCGGTCATGTGATTATCGTGGCGGCAGAAACAATTCGCACACCGGAAGGGACCGCGCTGGGATCAGCAGGCCAGGCAGGTGTCGATGCGTTCAATCACCCATTACTCAGTGGGGCAGCGCAATATCTTGTCGAACTCGTCAAACGCGAACTCAAACTGCGCGCACGCTTTGACAAACCGGGCGATTTACAGAGAATGTCATCCGCCAGCGTATCCACCACGGATCGCCATGAGGCATATCTCGTTGGGGCCAGCGGAGTCAGCGCACTGCTGGACGGAGAAAGTGATAAAATGATTACGCTGGTACGACAGACAGAACCAGAATATCATTGCACAACTGATCTCGTCGATCTAGAAAAAGTCGCGAACGTACAACGCCTGATGCCTACCGAGTACTTAAATGAAGAAAAAACGATGGTAACGCAAGCCTTCTATGATTACGCGTTGCCACTCATTGGCGAACCATTACAGGTCTATCCAAGATTGGATATAACAAGGATATAGGAATGACACAACTACAACGCGCCATCCTGATCGTTCTGGATGGCGTGGGCGCAGGAGAAAATCCGGACGCACGAGCATACGGAGACGAAGGAGCCAGCTCGCTTGAGCATTGCGCACAAGCCATCGGGGGCCTGAAATTACCACAGCTTGGGCATCTGGGCATTGGCAATATTACTCCGATTCTGGGCACACCACCACAGTCCCAGCCAATCGGTGCATATGGTCGCTTAGCCTCCAGTGCCGCTGGCAAGGATAGCACAACAGGTCACTGGGAAATGAGCGGTGTTGTGCTCAAAAAACCATTGCCAACCTACCCACATGGATTTCCACCTGAGGTCGTGTCCGCATTTGAGCAAGCTATCGGTCGTAAAGTCATTGGCAATAAGGCAGCATCGGGTACGGAAATCATCGCAGAGCTAGGCGAACAACACCTGCGTACAGGCGCACCTATACTCTACACATCAGCCGATAGCGTTTTTCAGGTCGCCGCCCATCAAGAGGTCATTCCACTGCAAGAACTGTATCGTATTTGCGAGATCGCACGTACTATGCTTACAGGCGATCACGCAGTTGGTCGCGTTATTGCTCGTCCATTTATCGGAACACCGGGCTTATTCCGTCGCACAGAACATCGGCGCGACTTCTCATTAGCACCAGTTGGAATTACGCTATTAGACCGTTTGCACGCAGCAGGCAAAGATGTCATTGGTATTGGTAAAATCGATGATCTTTTCTCCGGTCGTGGGCTGACACAGAGAGATCATACCGAAACCAATCAGGACGGAATGGCTGCAACACTCCACTGGCTTGAGCAGGACTTCAACGGTCTGCTCTTTGTCAATCTGGTAGAATTCGATATGTTATGGGGGCATCGCCGTGATAGCCAGGGATATGCACAGGCCCTCCGTGATGTTGATAACTGGGTTCCTCAGCTCCAACAACGGATGCGACCAGGGGATGCGCTATTCTTCACTGCTGATCATGGGGTCGATCCCACCTATCGGGGAACAGATCATACACGAGAATGTGTCCCATTCCTGGCTTACGGTGAGACGATTCACCCAGGTCTGGATCTTGGTGTACGCTCAACTTTTGCCGATCTGGGTCAAACCCTCGCTGAAGCATTCGCCGTTGAAGCACTAGAGGCTGGTACAAGTTTCGCACGTGTATTGGGGTTAGTATGACAGAAATACAACGTGATCAAAAGCAAATAGAACATAAGACACTGCTGAACGGTAAGCGGGTCCGCCTGCGCCGTCCTGAAATGCGCGATGCTGAATATGTCTTCCATTGGGAACGCGACGATGAAGTCTGGCGTTATGACATCCATCGTCCCTATTCACATACTATGGAAGATTTTCTCCCTGCATTCAAGCGTAGCTATGTCCAGGGAAACGGACGCCAATTCTGGTTTATTATTGAAGATGAGACACATACACCTATTGGCACTATCACCTACTTCAACTTTGATCAGTATTTAGGACAGGTCGAGGTGGGTCTGGGTATCGGAAACAAAACACGCTGGGGCCACGGCTATGGCTCAGAAGCAATCCGTACAATCGTGCAGTATCTATTGACTATTCCTGGTATCCGTCGTGTCTATGCAGAAACAGCAGTCGCCAATCACCCATCTCGACGCGCTTTTCTGAGATCGGGCTTTACGGAAGTCGGACAGATTTACGATCCCCGTAGCTCAGGCGATCCCTGGCTGCTACTGGAAATATGGAAGCCACGCACAGAGTAATGTGCAACTATAAGAAAGGAGTTGGGTCATCTCTTCATGATAGAGCATGTCATGAACTGGCCCATTCGTGCTTACTATGACAACCAGCGTTGATCCAAAGATCTTTGGTGCGTATGATGTACGCGGCGTCTATGGTCAAACCCTGGACGAGAATGTTGCTTACCTGATCGGACGTGCCACCGCACAATACCTTGCGGTCAACCAGATTGCGGTTGGACGTGATATGCGTGTCTCGTCACCACAAATTGCTGATGCTTTAATTCGTGGCATCACGGATCAAGGTGTCGATGTTGTTGATCTGGGTATGATTACCACAGATGGCCTTTATTTCGCCGTTGGCAAATTCGATTTCCCTGCTGGTGCAATGGTAACCGCTTCGCACAATCCCGCTAAATATAATGGTATCAAATTCTGTCGCGCTCAGGCTGCGCCTATCAGTAAGGATACCGGATTGGCTGATATCCGCGATCTGGCGATTAGCGGCAATTTTGCTGAACCCAAAGGGAAAGGTAAACGTGTCCAGCGTGATGTGATTGATGACTATATCAAGCATGCATTATCGTTTATCGACGTCAAAAAGCTCAAACCGTTGAAGGTCGTCGTTGATGCAGGCAATGGTATGGCTGGCTTGATAATGCCACGCGTCTTCGAACAACTGCCCTGCGAACTGGTGCCACTGTACTTCGATCTCGATGGCTCATTCCCTAATCACCCCGCAAGTCCAATTGAGCCTGAAAATATGGTTGACGTACAAAAAAAGGTTCGTGAAGTTGGCGCAGACGTTGGCGCAGCCTTCGATGGTGACGCCGACCGTATGTTCCCGGTTGATGAACATGGTGATCTCGTCGATGGTTCACAGGTCACCGAGATGGTTGCCAATAGTCTCCTGCACAAGCAGCCAGGCTCCACAATCCTGTACAATCTGATTGTCTCGAAAAGCGTTCCTGAAATCGTCGAGAAACTGGGTGGAACAGCGGTCAAAACCCGTGTTGGTCACTCGTTCATCAAAGCAGATATGCGCCGTGTGAATGGCATCTTTGGTGGCGAACACTCCGGTCACTTCTACTTCCGTGATAACTGGTTCGCTGACTCTGGCCTGATCGCGCTACTCATCATGCTGGAGTTGATCTCAATCGAGGATAAGCCACTCTCTGAGATCATCAAACCGCTCGATAACTGGATTCGCAGTGGTGAGATCAATAGTGAGGTCGCAGACGCAAAAAGCAAACTACAGGCTCTACGCGAACAATATGGCAAACAGGCCACATCAGTCGATGACATGGATGGCCTCACGTTTGATTTCGGTGACTGGTGGTTTAATGTCCGCCCTTCCAATACTGAACCCATGTTACGCATGAATCTGGAAGCCAAAAATCCAACACTGCTTGAGCAGAAACGGGATGAAGTCCTGGCCTTCATTCGCGGCTAGGAACTCGTTACCATACCACAAATTGACAGGGGATAGTCTGAGCAATACTATCCCCTGTTTGACTACGTGCTCCACCCACCATCACCACAAACAACGCATTTCGCATGCCCCCCCAAAGAACAGCAATCAATAGCGACGCACATCTAAACATCTTTTATTGCTTTTGCTATAATTTCTATTTTACCCGCTCATTCTCATTAACATACAAAAGGCAAGAAAACTCAGCAATTGGCAGGGGAACTGTTTTTTTTCATTGACTGCCCCGCAGTCGAGTCATATAATGAAAATTAGCAACAAAACAGGTGCTCGAAAGAATTGCACGGGAACGATAAGAGAACGGAGATTGGACAAACAATATCATGATTCTCCAAAAATCTTACGAACCTGATCTAATTCTATTGAAAATCAGTGAATACATTACAACGGAGTAGTGTATAAATCACAAGGAGCAATATATTTTGAAAATTCATGAATATCAGGCTAAGGATATCCTGGCACGTTATGGTGTGCCTGTTCAGCCCGGAAAGGTGGCCTATACACCCGAAGAAGCTGAAACGATTGCTCGTGAACTTGGTGTGCCGGTTGTCATCAAAGCCCAGGTATATGTTGGGGGACGTGGAAAAGCAGGTGGTATTCAATTTGGAGATACGCCTGCCGAGGCAAAAGCGGCTGCGGCTCGCGTACTCGGTATGGATATCAAAGGGCTTACCGTTGAAAAAGTGCTGGTGACAGCAAAGATCGACATCAAAGAGGAATATTATCTAGGTATTGTTCTCGACCGCAAAACCCAGGCCCCTGTCGTTATGGTATCGACCGCTGGTGGCATCGACATCGAGGAAGTAGCGGCCACGACACCAGAAAAAATCATCCAACAACCAATTGATATGCATTGGGGATTACGACCATTTGAGGCGCTTAATATCGTTTCCGCCGCTGGTTTCCCGCCCCATGTGCTCCGCCAATCGGCAGCAATCTTAACCGCATTAGCCAGAGCATTCATCGAAAGTGATGCGAACCTCGCTGAAATCAATCCACTTGCCTATACAGATGATGGGAAAGTCATGGCAGCCGATGGCAAGATCGTGATTGATGACAATGGACTCTTCCGTCAGAAGGAATATGCCACCTGGGCTGAGCCAGAAGAGGCCAATCCACTTGAGTATGAAGCCAAACAGGCCGGTCTGACCTATGTCAAACTGGATGGCGATGTGGGCATTATCGGCAATGGAGCGGGTCTGGTGATGACAACGCTCGACATGGTAGCCCGCTCTGGCGGCAAACCCGCGAACTTTCTGGACATTGGCGGCGGCGCAAAAGCTGAAACCATGTACAAGTCTCTGACATTTGTCGCGAAAGACCCACAGGTCAAGGGTATCCTGGTCAATATTTTTGGTGGCATTACCCGCGGTGAAGAGGTGGCGAAAGGCGTTATTCTGGCTCAGGCTGAACTTCCCGCCGGGATGCCAATCGTTGTACGCCTCTCTGGCACTGGTGCGGAAGAAGGACGTGCCATCTTGAAAGATGCTGGACTGGACTGGGGTAAAGATATGCGCGATGCATCTGAGAAGATCGTTGCCGCAATAGCACGCACAGAAAAGGGACAGTAAGAAGAGATGAGCATATTAATTGATAAAACAACACGCGTGATTGTCCAGGGTATCACCGGACGTGAAGGTCAATATCATACCCACAATATGCTGGCGGCTGGCACTAATGTTGTTGGCGGCGTGACACCCGGCAAAGGTGGACAGACCGTCGAGGGCGTACCAGTCTTTGATACCGTAGCACAGGCCAAAATCAAGACAGATGCGAACGCGACCTGTATCTTCGTGCCACCCGCCGGTGCGGCTGACGCGATCATCGAAGCAGCCAGCGCGGGCATTGAACTTATTGTCTGCATTACCGAAGGTATACCAGTGATTGAGATGACACGCGCGATGCTGGTTGTCCATGAGCACGGTGCACGCCTGATTGGTCCGAACTGCCCCGGACTCTGTACACCAGGAGCGGGGAAAATCGGGATCATCCCTTATCAGATCTTCACGCCAGGTCCCGTTGGCTTTATCTCACGTTCCGGCACGCTCACATACGAAGTTGTTTCGCTGCTCACCGAAGCAGGCCTTGGCCAATCCACCTGTATTGGTATCGGTGGCGATCCAATCATTGGCTCAACCTTTGTTGACTACCTCCAACTTTTTGAAAATGATCCACAGACGCAGGTTGTGGTGATGTGTGGAGAGATCGGAGGCAGTGACGAAGAAGATGCGGCTGAATATATTAAGACCATGAGTAAACCAGTGGTGGCGTTCATTTCCGGACGTACAGCCCCCGCAGGGAAACGTATGGGCCACGCAGGAGCTATCATCTCTGGCAATACCGGAACTGCACAGGGCAAGGTCGCAGCGCTACAAGCTGCCAAAGTGCCAGTCGCAGATACGATTTTCGATATTCCAGAGCTGGTCAAAAAAGTGCTCTAGCTGCTAACATACGAAGTAGAGATCTTCATGGCTGAAATGCGCAGGAAGATCTCTACAGACCGAGAAACCATAATAAAATATAACTCTGTCTGTTGAAGGATGATGATATATGACAACGGCACTCATCTATGACCCGATCTTTCAAGAACATCACGTTCCAGACCACCATCCAGAACGCCCTCAACGCACAGAGATGGTGATGAAATACCTGGATGCTCTCAACTGGATGGATCGTGAAGGTCTGGTCCATCTCAAACCACGAGCCGTGACGCTTGATGAACTGGCGGCAGTACATGATCGTGCATACATTCAAGAGGTTGAGCATATAAGCCAGCAAGCAGCGCACATGAATGGCATACGTCAACTCAATGTTGATACATACGTGTCAGCAAAATCGTATGAAGCTGCCATAAAAGCGGCTGGCGCTCCGCTGACAGCCCTTGATGCACTGATGCGCGGCGAAATAAACAATGCGTACTGTCTGGTGCGCCCACCGGGCCATCATGCTGTCTCAGAATCAGCATTTGGCTTTTGTATCTTCAACAATATCGCAGTCGCCGCACGCTATGCTATCGACCATTATGGTTTTGAACGCGTGATGATCATTGACTATGATGTCCATCATGGTAATGGCACACAGGAAATGTTCTATGATGATCCACGTGTGCTCTACTTTTCCGTCCATCAGGCCGCTCCATTCTTTCCAGGGACCGGAATGTCCGATGAATTGGGCGAAGGCGAAGCTGTGGGCACAAACATCAATGTTCCTTTACCTCCTGATGCCGGTTTTGAAATTTACGAGCCGATTTTTCGCCAGATCATGATGCCCGCCGCTGATCGTTTCAAACCGCAACTGATCCTGGTATCCGCTGGCTATGATGCGCACTGGAAAGAGACAAAAGCCGAGACTGGTCTGCAAAATCCAGGGATGTTACTCTCAACAGCGGGCTTCGCCAAGCTCAACGAGATCATCCTTCATCTCGCCGATCTGCTCTGTGAGGGCCGCGTCATTATGGTGCAAGAAGGTGGCTATGATCTGGAATCCAACGCATGTTGCGCAGTGACCAGTATCAATCAGCTTCTTGGTGATGACGCAGCAGTCGACGGAGCAGGCCCGGCACCAACCGTCCCATATCACATCAATACAGATGTGTTGATCGGCGAATTGCGGCGCATCCATAAATTAACAGGCTATCGCATGAAAAGTGCTCCGAAACCTGATATCGCAAAACTACGGCGCGAACGCGAAGGACCCGCAGCATCCGCAACCGAACCAACAACATCAACAACTACCAGCGATTCATCATCCTGCTGTCAGGATCAGCCAGACGAATAAATCACTACTGAGGCATAGAATACCATGCCTCAGTACCTCGACTATCATACGAATGCGTGATGCTCTCTCAGAACGGTTCCCTTCCCGCTCCAACCGTGGAAAGGCACCTATTGACGCCTCGTTATTCCAGGCGCTACACTAAAGATACTTATGATGCATATTCAACCCGATTTTTAAACTCTTGCTGACCTGAGTATGCTAACCATAGTTCCTTAATACACACTATGCACGGAACAAATGTCTTTGTCTTTAGAGGAAATATGCTATACGATCATGCACATGTAAGGGCTTTGAATACCAACGATATCTATGCAATCGAACGTTTACTGCGTACATCTGAGTATGTGTATCAACGGTTCACTCTGACAGAACTTCCGTTACTGTTGAAACGCTATCCGGCAGTAGGCATGCTGCACAATACATCCCTGCATGGTTTTCTCCTCACTCAAGTAACCAGTAAACCAGCGGCCTGGATCAGTGGCTTTGGCATCAGTTGGACAATGAGCCAGGAATATATTCAAATTTTTTTGGCTCTGCTTGACCAACTCACACAGAACATGCGCTCACAGGGTTTACGCTATCTGCACTATTCTGGCAATGATACCAACCATGACTGGCTGCGGAACGTTCTTCTGGGACGCGGCGGCTTTATGCCGTACCGCACACTCTATTCGTATGACAAATACGATTACGGGATACCGGCACAGGGCAATCAGCAGGTAACGCTGCGCCCGGTTGATTTATCACGCGATATGCAAGCCCTCTTACAACTGGAAGATGCCTGCTTTGAGGAACTCTGGCGCTATAACAGCATCGCCTTCGCGGACATCGCTGAAACCCATCCATACTTCGTGGTCGCAGAACTCAATGGCGCTGTGATTGGCTATCAATTTAATGCGCTGGAAGATCACTATGGCTACCTTGTACGCATCGCAGTCCACCCCTCCGTCAATCATCAGGGCATTGGTGCGCGTTTAATGGCGGAAGCTGTGCGCTTTTTCCAGCAAGCCAATGTTTCACGTATCATGCTCAATACGCAAGAAGACAACTATCACGCGCATCGACTCTATGAATGGTTCGGGTTTATCCGTCTGCAACAAGAAGGTTTTGTCTTACGCAAAACTTTATAACAAATAGCCTAAAGCAAACCAAATAAATAGCGCACCGTTAACGGGGAGCGTTTATTCTTGACGGCAAGTGAAAACGACTTGCCTACTTGAACGTACTGCTGTACATATTGATATGTTGAAACATTCAGCAAGATGTTATTATCTGTCACACTATTCTGCAAACGAGAAGCCACATTCACGGCATCGCCGATCGCTGTATAGTTCTGTAAACGTTCCAATGCTCCCACATTGCCCACCGTGGCCGGTCCTGTATTTACCCCGATACCAAACGAAACACGAATCTCTTCAGGTTGCGAATGCTGATACTCCTGCACTGCCATACGCATTTTCCAGGCTGCTCGCACAGCCCGTAATGCATGATCCTCCTGGGGTAATGGTGCATTAAATATCGCCATCAAAGCATCACCCTGAAATGCGGTCAATGTACCCTCTTCCTCCCATAGAGCTTCACACATAATCTTTAGATACCGATTGATCAAATGCATGACTTCTTCTGGTGCCATGTTTTCACTCAAACGGGTATATCCACGGATGTCAGCAAAGACAATTGAAATCTCTTTTGTTTCACCACCCAGGTTCAATGCCATCGGGTCTTGAATCAATTGCTCAACGACTTTGGGATGCACATAGCGCTCAAAGATACTGCGTATCTGTCGTGCTTGCTCTTCCGAACGCTTCAATGCGGTACGATCATCGATTACCAGTGCCATACCAATGTACTCGCCCTGTGTATCCAGCAAGGAGCTAACATAAAAGTTCAAGCTCACCGTCGTCTCTTGCTCACGACCAGGAATCTCACACTCAACTTCATGCGGAACGACCGTTCCATGCTCATGCTCTGTCCGCGCACTATTCAGGAGTTCAATAAGCCCTAAAGCTCGCGGTAACAGACCAAAAGCTTCGCTATAGTGCTTGCCCTGCACCTGCAAAGGGCTGATGCGCAAAATCAGGCTGGCAGAAGCATTAAAGGTCGTGATCAGTCCCGACGCGTCAGTTGTCACCACCCCATTCGCAATAGAACCAAAAATATTATCCATATATTGCTTATCTTCACGAACCTGCTGAATTGCTTTGTTCAGATCCGCGAAAAGTCTGGCATTATCAATAGCAATCGCAGCCTGATCACAAAAGGCTAACAGGAGTTCAAGATGCTTGGGATGGAACAGGCGAGCATTAAAACGGCTATCGACGTAGACAGCACCAATACAATGGTTACGCACCACCAGCGGTGCGCACATAATTGAACGGATGCCATACGCCATGATGCTGACCTGCTCCTTCAGCATATCATCAGTCTGCGCATCATCAGTCAATAACGGCTTTCTGGTGCGAATAACACGCTTCACAGTATTACGGCTAATCTGCGCGGTGGCAAAAACACTCTCTGGAATGGTCTGGACCTGATTATCACGAGCAATCCTGAACTCTAACTCCTCCGTAGTCGGATTCACCAGCATCAAGAAACCACGCTCCGCATGAACGAACTCGATCACCCGATCCATGACTAACCGTAATACTTCATCAAACTCCAATGTCGAGTTCAGTGTCCGACCAATGTCATACAGGGTTTCCAGTTCATTACGCTTTTGCGTCAAATTGGTAATGCTGGTTGTAAGTGCCTCGCGTTCACGCTCAAAAGTTCCTTCATGTATCTGAGCAGGAAAAGTCGCAACCGGTCCCTGAACCAGAGCCTGCACCCGTTGCATGCTCTGATAAATACGCACCAGTTCCAGATCCGCGACTCTGGTAACATGCAATGCATCACTGAGCAAGCGGACACGAGGATCACTTGTTTCGTGTGCATATTTTCCTTCAACAGCGACCTCTAATTTCCGCGATTGCTCATGCAACAATCGAGATATACGTAATAACGCATCTCCATTTGCACGTAAATCATTCCCAATTTTCTCAGCTATTTCAGCAAAAGACACGCAGTTTCCTCCATTTTATACCTGTCAGAGTAATGTCGTTCTCGCACTCCCTCTCGCCAAAAAGCTCCATTCCTCCCATATACCTTCTCAAAAACTGCAAATAATGGAGATTCAGAATACTATGACCAATGATTACAAAGCAAAACATGAGCACGCATCCCTCGTAAAAAAGGACAAACATGCTCATTTATTATAACACAGCCAATTTCATGGAAAGGCAGTATTTTAGACACCTTGTGTATCTAGATACTCCTGTAGAGACAAGGGCTTAAAACCGAAAACACGCTCAACACTCCGCTGATCAGTAATATTATCAAACGAAAACAAGGCCATCGCCGCTTTCGTCAACGGTGGATGCGGCATCACCGTCTCCATACCCGCAGCACCAAGCGCGACGAGCGGTAACGGCGCATACACCTTTAATCGATTCATATGTAACGTCTTCATTAACACATCCACCAGTTGTGTATATGAATAATAGTCAGGTCCACCAATGGTGAAAATCTTCCCTTTCGTCTGCTCTGGATCAGCGAGCACTTTTTCGATTACTGTAACCACATCATCAACGTAAATTGGCTGAAACAGGATTTTCCCCCCACCAACCAGAGGCACAACTGGCGATGTCTTGATCAGATCAACCAGCCCGGCAAGGAATGTTGATCCTTTCCCAAAAAGCATGGAAGGTCGAATAATTGTCCAAGCCAATCCGCTATCCATCAACATTTTTTCAGCGAGATAGCGACCCTGCATGTAACTACCCGGTTTGTCTGGTTTGGTGCCAAGCCCACTAATCTCGATGATCCGTTTCACATTAGCCGCTTTTGCCGCCAGCAATAAATTTGATGTGCCACCAACATTTGTCTCTTCATAAAACGTTGGTGACGTCGCTTTTCGGTCAGCGGTCACAAATGCCGCATGTACAATAGTATCTACGCCCTTGACGGCCTCTGGCAAAGAGGCCGGGAGTGTCGTCGCTCCTTGTATAAGCTCAACCTTATCTGCGGGCAGAACCAGGGCGGCTTTTTCTTTATCTCGTACCAGACAACGTGGACGTTCTCCCTGTGCAACCAGACGTTCAACCAGATGACGACCAATAAAACCAGTGGCTCCAGTTATAAGTATCATGACCACGCACTTCCTCTCTGCAATACTATCAGTGATCTGTTGCGCTGCCCATACGGTCAATTTCGACATTACACTGATAATAGAAAAGATGCTCCATGTATAACTCAAATAGCAGCAGTTCTTTCATGCTATGAGATCTACCTTATGTCTTACGGACTGTCTACAAGTAAAGTGTACATGCCGTAATGACAGCTACCCAGAGAGCATACTTATTTTTTTAATAGTGAGCAGACCCACCATTTATGCATCTTATTGTAGAGCGTTGATCGGCAAATAAATACGTACCACCACACCTTCACCCGGTCCCGTCTTCACCGTCAAACTACCACCTGCAATAGCTAATAATGCGCTATGTGTCAATAACCCACCACCAGTTCCCGTTGTCGCGCTACTCGATGCCACAATTCCTACCCCATCATCAGCCACAATCACTTCCAGATACGAATCGCAGGAAGCGGTAAGAGAAAGACTTAATCGACGATGTAGGTCCGTCCCACGTGCATGTCTCCCGGCATTGCGTAGCACTTCCTGCACCGCTGCAAAAATGAGTTCAGCAATAGCTGGTGGAACAAGATCATCAATACGCCGAGCCGTCTCCTCTGAAACATCCCATACAATCTGATCAAACGTATGCTGAAAATCTTGTTCCAACATGGTATGGATAGCATGCATCATACCATCACGCTCCAGACGATGAGGCGCTCCTGTCGCCATTGTCCTCATCATCGCAGCCAGTTGACGGTGTACATCACTGAGCGAGACGACAGCCTCATTGAGCACCTGATTTGAACGATGTGCCTCAGCACATTCCAGATGAGCCATTTCTTGCGTACGCGAAGAACGTACCGTCTCCAGACGCAATAAGGCCAGATGTAACATGGGCAAAATCTCATCATGTAACACCCGCCGCTGCTGCACACCCGCCAATTTCACATCCACAATGCGCCGTCGCAACAGACCAGCAACCGAGAGCATAGCTTCGTGATTCCGCAACGCATCAAGAATACGTTGACAACAGGCTTGCGCTAACCCCATATCCTCGTTGGTAAAAACGCCACCATCTTGTCTTGGTCCCAGATAAAGTTCCGCCACTAATCCCAACTCATCATAAATTGGTAATACCCAGCAGATAACAGGCGTCTCCTCCACAACCATCCGCACCCGATAAGCGAGAATCTGTTCATCGGATGCATAGCTATGGTAGAGATGTCGGTTCTGTTGCGCAGATAGATATACTTTCTCCGCACGAGGCGTACGCAGACGCTCCGCAAATTCTTCATCATTAACCATCGGCCAACGATAATTAAAACTACGACGAACAGGACCGGCCAGCACCACCAGACGCGCACATTGTACCTCCAAGACCTGCTTACAAAGATGCGAAAACAGCATCTCCATACTTTGCTCGGTCTTCTGCAAATCAGTACTTAACCAATGGCGCACATTTGAACTGCGCAAGAAGGGACCAAGCAACTCAATATAACGATCATGAACCGTGTAACTGCTCCAGGTAAACAAAGCATAAGTGCCAGTTGTAATGGCGGTAATCAATAATAAGGCTCCGAGCGAACTCCGTGTCACAATTGCCAGTAAGGAGATAAACAGAGCCAGTGTCGTCGCGAAAATAACAATGCCGCGCCATTGCTCAAGAAAGCCGCGACGTGCCAGCGGTCGTTCAATCAGAATGCCATGCCGCACAATCGAATAACCAATTAAGAGAACAATGAACGAGACACATCCTGTTGCATACATATCCATAATCAGTAATGGCACCGGAATGTACTGCAAATCTATCGCAGACGGTAGCACCGAAAAGCTATCAACATCCAACAGATGCAATAGATGAAAAATAGACCAGCCACCGATCAAACCAAGACTGATTGTTAAGCACACCATTACTAACGCAGCAAGCAGTAAGATGGGACGTGCCAGATGCCAGGAAAAATTAGGCTCCTCAAGTTGCTCGGCCTGCACCTGATCATTCCAGTACGCATCCGCCAGACTCTGCCGTAGTGAGACAGGTCGCTGTCGCCAACGTCCTATATTCAATATCGCCACAAACAAGCGCCAGACGCGGCTCGGCGTAAACCAGGGACCAATCGCGCAGAATGTTACATAGCACAAAAACAGAATAGGCACAGAGACAATCGGTGTAAAGATCGCGCTATGAATATCCAGATGGATGTTACTGGAGGCGAAGAGAATTAATGTTTCGCGAAACGTAAAGATGGACCGATTCTGGATCAGCAATCCCATCACCACACATCCCATCACCGCACTGAGGATCAGCAAAATCGGTCGCCTTTTCCGCCACTGCACATTGATTAGCGAGGCATAATATAAACCAATCACAAACCAGATGTAAGGCACACCAAGCGCGGGAAACCAGATCAGACGCCAGAGGAAATTCTCACTGACGATACCACTCCCACCGCCGGAGGATAAAGGGCTGGATATCAAAATTGCTTGTGTGAAGAAAAAAAGCGCTGATAGTCCCAATCCTACCACACCAACATGTGTGATCATACTGCGCCGATCGCCATTGAGCCAGACTGTACAGGCTAACCAGAGAAATGCAATCAAATTAAAGACAGAAAGAGCAAGCGCGATTGTTTGTAATATCAGTGCAGGTACAGACAAAAAATGTGGCATAACATCATTCTTCTTTATACAGGGGAGTCCATTCTCCACGACGGTCTTGCCCCAGGGCAAGACCATTCTCATTCCAGATTACCATACGATTCAACATGTAAATCAAGGTAGCACGCGCACGCGCAACTTTATCATCAACGGCGTTTTCGCTCAAGCCCCAGGCCGCATAAATGCGCCCATTCGTTCGGCTTACCGCTCGCTTATCATGTAAATTCAACCGCGTCGCGATCTGCTCGTTGGTCATCCCCTGAGCCATCAACTCAGCAACACGTAATTCGTTTGGTTCCAATAAGGCACGAGGAGATTGCTCATCCATATCACGCACCTCCTGTACCCGGTCCTCAATTTCAGGATCAACCAGGCTGCGCCCATTTACGGCATCACGCAACAATGGCACCAGCATACTGGGTAAAAGATAATTACTTTTACGAACATAGGCATAATGTGTCAAAATACCAGCGGCGCGGAACTCACGATAATATTCATCATCATCTTGAATCGAATAGAAAACAACAGGCATTCGTGGTCGCTCACGGCGAATCGCCACAGCCGCTCCAACTCCACTCAAAGCACGTCTACCTACCTGAGGATCTTGCAGTTGCACATCCATAAGGATTACATCCATGTCCAATTCTAAGGCTCGTTCAACCGCTTCCCGTCCCGTCGCAGCCTCATCAATCACATGAATATCCCCGGTCACTTCCAGACCCTCATGGAGCGCCTTGCGGAGTGGACCATGATCATCGACCAATAACACTTTAAGCTTTGCCATATTCTATATATTTTCCTGATTGTATTTATGCTGATTGGATCATAATAGTAGAAAAATGCAACAGGTATATCATTGTTTCAAAGTATAGCAGTTTTTTAGAGCTGAGCATAGTTTGCGCGACCAGAAAAATTGCACTCACGACCACATGTATGAACATGAAAAATGAATAGGGACCACCTGCTTACCACAGCATCCTGTCTGAAATGTCTGACACACACGTAGAAAGCATATATGACCATTGAAGCAACGGATGTACCCGCTGTGATGCTGTCGCACGAGGCGGGTACGGCCACACCCAATTCATGCTTTCGATTTCATATGAAACAAAAAAACACTATTGAGAACAGTTAATAGCCTGCAACTTGCTCAAACGCACTGGCGATTACACTATACCCACCGTTTTTCGCGTGAATATCATGGAAAGCACTACACATCCAGGTAAATGTACAGAGATGCGGATTAGGACTGTGCCCGCTATCGAACGCGGAAAAAACATCAACCATAGAACCAAACTGTGCGCTCCCCAGGTCGGCTGCCAGATGGCTATTTAATGTCTGCACATACGACTCGGTTGCCGGACACTGATTCGCATAGGGATTGTAGTAGTTCATCAGAAAAAAATCGCTTGCCAATTGTCCATTGATGGTAAGAGCAGATCGCAGTTGAGGTAAAATGGTCTGGCGCAAATTTGTATCCAATGTATCCAGGCTCGCATTGAAAGCAGTTGTATCAATCGAACATGTTTTCAGGTCAATAGCCGGTATGATATCGTTCGCGCCAATATCCAGCGTGACAGGACTGACCTTACCACGATGCGCCGACAGATATTTTAGAGCCGCATTCAACTGAGAACCAATATAAGGATACTTCCGTAATAAAGGGTATGGGCATCCACCATTAATCATCGTGACACTGGTTTCCCCTGGACAGGCAAGATTCCCCGTATCTTTCCCTCCATGGGCCTTCAGATTAGCGCTAAAATCATTCACATACCCATGCACAAAATTCGCATCAGGCTGATATCCAAATGCCAGCGAGTCCCCCAGAGCCAGATAATAAGCCTTCGGACCAATGACCTGATGCGACTGTGCGAATAGAGTGGAGACAGAGGATAAAAATAACATCAATGTACAGGACAAAGCTACACTTACACGCCAGTAAAACACTTTACACATACATCAACCTCCTGCTTGAAAAAAACATAAAGCCCGACAAATTTTAATACAAATTAATAAACGCAACAAATACACAATATCGAGTATAATGATAAAATCACTAAAATACAAAAGAGACAGGAATTATATTACTATCATTTTATAATTGTTATGACCATCCCATGAAAATAAAAAAAACGAAGAAGAAGTTACCTGCACAGATAAAAGCAACAATACTCTAGCAGAGAGATTTTATAGGCACCCCAAAATTTAATTGGGAATAGTGAGACGAACTTGTGGCAAACGCGGCGAGGCCATTACTCGCATCGGTATTGGTGGCGAAATGATGGGCAAAAAAACATCTTTGCATCAAGAAAAAAGACAGGTAATATATCTTTTATAAATTCCTACATTTAAAATCATCACTTAAAAATCCAAAAAAATTCTGTAATGGACAGAAGACAATCACAGAAATTCTATGAGACTATGTTATAGTAAAAGCAAGATATGTATTCTTCGCCATAAGCAGACACGAGGTGTTATCAGATCGTTTGATCATCGTGTTACTCTGCTCTAGAGGATAGAAATATGATAACAGGGCCAAACAAAAAACAAGATGGCAGCATTCAGCTCGGTTTACTCTTGCATAATCATCAACCAGTCGGAAATTTCCCCTGGGTCTTTCAACAGGTTTATGAACAATCGTATTTACCTATGCTTGCAGCGCTGGAGCGACACCCAAACGTTCGCCTCTCCCTGCACTATACTGGCTCTCTGCTCGACTGGTTGGAAGATGCTCATCCAGAATTTCTACATCGCGTCGCGGCGCTTGTGCAACGAAAACAGGTCGAGATAGTTGGCGGCGGCTACTATGAACCTATTCTGCCCTCCATTCCTGATGAAGATAAAGTTGTACAGATCCGTCGACTGGCGGAACGTATTCGTCGCGACTTTAATACACAACCAGATGGTATGTGGCTGGCGGAGCGTGTGTGGGAGCCAGGATTGCCACGTATCTTGCGTGAGGCTGGTGTCGCCTGGACGATCCTTGACGATATCCACTTCAAAAACGTCGGACTTGAAGACAAAGACCTCTATGGCTACTATGCCACAGAAGATTCTAGCAGCGTTCTCAAGGTCTATGCGACCAGTCAGGCGCTACGCTATACAATCCCCTGGCGTCCACCTGAAGAAACTATCGCAACGCTACGCACACTCGCCACATCTGATGGTGCCCGCATCATTGTCATGGGTGATGATGGTGAAAAATTTGGCAGTTGGCCCGGCACAGATATCTATTGTTGGGGCGAAGATGGCAAATCAGGCTGGGTTGATACCTTCTTTACAGCACTGGAAGAAAATAGCGATTGGCTCCATACCACACCATTGGGAGAATATACCCACCAATATCCCGCGCTCGGACGCGTCTATCTTCCCACATCATCTTATATGGAGATGACAGAGTGGGCACTCCCTCCACAGAAGGCCTATCAATTTGGTCAACTCCTCCATCAACTGGAACATGAAAAACGGCATGACATCCTACAATTCTTCCGTGGTGGCTTCTGGCGCAACTTCCTCGTTCGCTATCCCGAAGTCAATAATCAGCATAAGAAAATGCTACGTGTTCATGATCTTGTTTATCGTGCGGGCGCAACAGATGAGGTCGGACTCACCCATTTGCTCAAGGCTCAGGCCAACGATACCTACTGGCATGGACTCTTCGGCGGTATTTATATGGGCCATGTCCGCTCCGCTATCTATCATCATCTCATCAAAGCGGAGCATGCAGCCGCCCTACAACTTCACGATACAGAGACATGGCAACACTATGAGTTTACTGACTTTGATCTCGATACACGAGATGAATTATTACTAGAAAGCAATCTGCAAAACCTGTATATCGATCTTCAACATGGTGGCTCGCTCTTTGAATGGGATATCCGCCGGAACGCTCATAATCTGCTCTGTGTAATGACCCGTCGCCCGGAAAGCTATCATCAGACAATACGTCAACATGAACAACAGCGCCGCCAGCAGATCCGCGAAAAGCTCGCACAGGCCAATGGCAAGCAGAAAGAACAGGAAGCAGAAAACCCTCATACCACAGTCCGTACCAAAGAGACTGATCTAGATCAATATTTAATTACTGATCGTTATCGCCGCAACAGCCTGATAGATCATTTCTTACCACCAGGATTGCCACTCAAAAATTATATCCAGATGCGCTACGAAGAGCAGGGAGATTTTATCGCTCCCCCCTATACCGCGCAAGTAACGCAGAATGACATGGGTATGACCGTAACATTAAGTAGAGATGGACTCGTCAAACGTGCTGGTGCGCTCAACTCATTACCTGTACGCGTCACCAAAGTACTCATGGTCCCGGCGCACGAAGAAGAACTCACCGTTCGTTACCAGATCAAGAATCTAGGTCAGGCACGACTGGAAACCACATTTGGAAGCGAATGGAATATTAATCTGCTTGGTGGCGGCAACAATCCCCAGGCATACTATCGCTTCGCCGATCATGAACAGAAACAAACCTACTTCGACAACACAGGCGAAATAGAGCGTCTACAAACATTCTCAGTTGGCAATACGTGGCTACAGGAGGACATCAAATTTACCAGCAATCAGGATAGCAAACTCTGGTATTTCTCTATTGATACCGTCACTGGCTCAGAAGCCGGTTTTGAGCGTACCCATCAAGGAAGTTGCTTGACCCTGCTCTGGTCGCTTGTAATCGAGCCTGGACAGAGCTGGCAGGTCGAACTGACCATCCATAGTTCCGCCAATGAGTTATTGAAGATTTAAACGTTCTAACAATGAGCAGACATGCCTGATAGAAACACGCTCAGAACAGGCGTGTCTGCCAGCCTGTCCGCGCCCAGGGAATAAATAAAGCAACTATACATGAGCCTGTTTCGATATCATATACTACAACAGATATCCCATTCTTGAAACCGAGCATACAACGTTATACATACACATACCGGAGGCACCTGGGAGAGTGTATCGACTCATGCAATGGGATAAATATTAATAACTATCTATATAGAGAGATACGAAAGGGAAACGTACAGGATGTCACGTCTATTAGCCCTGCAAAATATGTGGGACAATCCCCCTGGATTTGTCGGAGAACTACTCAACGCTTATAATATTGAATATGACGTTATTCATGTTGAAAATACTATGATTCCTGACCCTGATGCATATGCGGCTGTGCTGGCATTCGGTGGAATACAGCATGTTTATGATGGGGAGGAAAAATATCCATACTTCGCACGAGAGAAGGAAGTAATTCGACAGGCCGTTGAACAGGACATCCCATTCCTGGGTATTTGCCTGGGTGGACAATTGCTGGCTGATGTTATGGGTGGACAGGTCAAACAGCATACCATGACCGAGCTCGGCTTCTTCAACGTCCAGATTACAGACGAGGGGCAAAATGATCCATTATTTATGGATTTGCCAGGTTACCAGACGGTTTTTCACTGGCATGAAGATACCTTTGATTTACCTGCAGGAGCCACACTCTTAGCAACCAGTGAGAATACACGCAACCAGGCATTTCGCTATGGAAAACGTGCTTACGGCCTGCAATATCATATAGAACTCAACGAAAACACACTCGATACATGGTTCTATCAACCAGAACAACAACAAAGTATGATCGAGACATTGGGGCAGGAGGGATATCAGGCACTTGAACAAATACGCATACAACAATTTCCACGGTATCAAGAGCATACACGGCAAATGGTGAAAAATTTCCTTGGGATAAGCGGCCTTATTCCAACAGCTATTAAGTGATTTTACCTATACACTTCCCATTTTGTTCGACAATCTGCTATACTTTCACTCAATAAGTTTAAGCTATCGCATCTTTTAGCGTTGAAAACGAAGCAATTGTTGAGCCTATATGTTCGCTATACAACGAAGGGTGTTGTACTGGTTGATAACAAGTACAACACTACTCGATAATATAGATTTAACGATGTATACTTGACCATTAAGGTCTGTTCTACTGTAAATGGTATAAACATGCAATTCCTAGTGATGAGAAACAACACAAATTCTATTGTGAAATCTTTCGAAAGGCAGCATTCAACGAATATGCCATACACGAAAAGACGTCGCACGCGTATCACCCCCCATCGTTTTTATCAGAAACAATCCCCTTTTATTGTCTCTTACCATAGCATCGCCAATGAACGCCATCCTTCTCGCAATGAGGACAGCATTCTGGTTGATCCAGTGGGGGGACTGTATGCAGTCTTTGATGGTGTTGGCGGTAGCGCTGCGGCAGAAATTGCCTCACAAACAGCGGCACAATCAGCTACGCATGTCTGGAAAAGGCTACTCACCAGGGTTCTGCACAGTCATCGAAGAAAAATCTATACAACGCTTGAAGATCGCGAGCAATGGGATCTGTGCAAGAGATTGCAAGAACTCGTGCTGCAATCCGATGAACAGGTTCGTACAGATGGTGCCAGACGGGCCGGTACTGATGATCTGGCAACGACGGTTGCGCTGGTTGCGCTCTGCCGCCAGACAGACAGCAATAGTTTTTCGATGGTCTATGCTCACGTTGGTGATAGCCGCGTCTACCTGTTACGTGAACACGAAACAATCAAACGTCTCACGAATGATGATGGTCTCTTAACCAAATTGATTGAGAGTCAGGTCCTTGATGAACAACATGCGATGCATATCGATCAGGCAATGCGAGCAGATCAACTCTCAGATATGGAGTACAACTACTTCCGTTTCCGTGGTGGCATTACGCAGGCTTTAGGTGGCCCGATCCCACCTACCATCCACGCCGATAAAATCACTATCTGTCCTGGTGATCGCATTTTACTCTGTACAGATGGCATTCATGATAATCTTACGGATGATGAAATCACTGATATCCTTCGTACAACACCACGCACGACAACTGCTCGAACCCTTGTTGAACGTGCCCGTGAACGTTCACGAGAGGATCGCAATCATACAATCCGCTCGAAACCTGATGATATGAGCGCTATTGTAATGACCTATCGTTTCTAACAATTATTGCAGTAGTTTACATTTAGATAGCAATTGAAATTTTTTCTTACGTATATTGAACGATGTTTATGTGATAGGTTCTGCTTAATAAGAAATCCATCATGTTCCCTGGTGAATATGATGAACAATATTCCAATCATCATTTTTCATGCGCTAAATACTGAATACCATCTGATTACGTGCGATATATCATACAATCCTCAGCTTATCCCTGAATGGTGATAAAGAGGATTGTTTTTTTGCACCCAATCCCTGAGTTTCACGACAATGTTCATTTCCAGAATAATAAAAAACCTCTATCACTCACAGAAAGATATAAATTCCTATGTGTGAGGATAGAGGTCAAGGCAGCTATGCTTGCATAGCTTTTAGCTATTGAGCAGTGCCTCAAATTGTGTCCGATCAAGTTGCTCATGCTCCATCAATTCATCGGCCAACAATGTTAATTGGTCAACATGTTCGGTTAAAATGTGACGAGCCAACTCACGCCCCTCATCAAGCAAGCGCAATACTTCCGTATCAATTACCGCCTGCAAGGAAACATTTGTGCCCCGTGAAGGAGCAACATTCGCTGTTGTCATGAGTAATTGTTGTGGTCCAATCTGACCATTGATGAGCACCTGACCATCTTCATCTACAACTAAGGTTCGTGTCTGGGCATTAGCATTACGCATATTCAGCGCATGTTCCTGACCGGGTTGATAATCAGCGAAAATAACCCCAACTCGTTCGCTCATGCCCCAGCGCGTGACCATCTTACGCGCAAGATCGGTAACAACCTGCAGGTCATTTTCAGCACCCGTGGTGATACGATGCGCGCCAAAAGTAAGCTCTTCAGCAACACGACCACCAAGTCCAACCGCAATCCGCGCCATCAATGTTTCCCGACTATAGTTGTAGCGATCTACTTCTGAGGTAAACTGTGTCACACCCAGGCTCTGCCCACGTGGCAGAATCGTCACACGGTTCACGGTGTCAGCTTCGGGTAAATGATGAGCCACCAGAGCATGTCCACCCTCATGGATCGCAATAATGCGCCGCTCAGCCTCACTCATGATCAACGGACGTAACGCGCCAAGTTGCACACGAGCCAGAGCATCCTCAAAACATTCATGTGTGACTACCTGCAATTCTCGTCGAGCCGCAGCAAGCGCCGCCTCATTTACCAGATTCGCCAGATCAGCACCAGTCATGCCAGTCGTTAAACGCGCCAGCCGCTCCAGTTCAACATCCTCAGCCAGCGGGGTTGATCTCGAATGCACTCGCAAAATGGCCTCACGGCCAACACGATCTGGCGGCGACACCATGATACGGCGATCAAAACGGCCCGGACGCAATAATGCAGAATCCAGAATATCAACACGGTTGGTCGCTGCCAGTACAACAACTGCCTCACGAGAGGTAAAACCATCCAGCTCAACAAGCAACTGATTTAATGTCTGATCTCGTTCGTCATTGCCATTAATCTTTGTCGAACGTTTCCGTCCAACCGCATCAATCTCGTCAATAAACACAACACAAGGAGCAATCCGACGAGCCTGCTCGAAGAGATCACGGACACGACTGGCGCCCACACCTACAAACATCTCAACAAATTCGGATGCACTCATGCTGAAGAATGGAACACGAGCCTCACCTGCGACAGCCTTCGCCAGCAGTGTTTTTCCTGTTCCCGGCGGTCCAACCAGCAGAGCACCATGTGGAATATGCGCCCCCAGACGCTCAAAACGATCTGGATTCTGTAGAAACTGTACCATTTCTATCAGATCAGCACGAACTTCATCAATACCAGCAACATCCGCAAATGTCACATGTGGAACTGTGCTCACCAGAGCCTTCGATTTCGTCGCAGTCGTCGTCGTTGCTGATCGAGAAGGTGTACTATTTCTTTTTGTCGGAGTGGGTGATACAACTTCTTTGGAATTCTCATAGCGATGAGCCTTACTTTTCCCCACATTCTGCAAATGCTCATTCATCGATGCCATCGGATCCTGTCGACGACGCGGGAAGAAAAACACCAGCATGATCGCTAAAACTGCCAGCACCGGGAGAAATTTCAGGAACAGTACTAACAAACTTGTCGATTGAGAAAGTGGTAATACTTCAACCTGAGCATGAGATTCATTCAGTACCGATAACAGATAATTCTGCCCTCCCCCGGCTACCCGCGTATACACAACACGATTCGTATAGGATGGAGAGATAGCAGATGCCGTGACAGATAGTGGTGTAGAAGCGCTGAAAGAGCGAACCCAGTCCGCATAATCAGCATCTGTCGTCGCTGGTAATTTTGCTGAAGAGCTATTCTGCTGAAGTGGCTGATTTAATAACGCCTGAACATTATTACCCTGAATCACTACTCCATGCACATTTCCGATCTGTACTTGTTTGAGAAAGGAACTATAATTAAGAGTAATTGCACCTACGGGGGTAACATTATTGGTCAAACCAGGCAGTTCCGTCGCTACTCCGATGAGTAAAACGATGATAACTGCTATAAGCCCAAATGTAAGAGAGATACTTCGATACTTCCATGCATAGCTCCAGATATTCTGTTTAGTCTGTAATCGTCGTTTGTACCGCCGCTCTGAAGCATCCAACTTTGTACGGCGGTCCTCCTTATCATCCATTCATTCACCTCGCACAAGAAAGGTCTTACCACAAACACACGTTGCCGACCCCAACATCACTTAAAAAAACAATTACCCCAACCTTATCTTTCGTCACCCTATCTTGCGAGTAATATTTCACCCACCTGCGAACATCTTCTTCAATAGTCTTATTTTCCTGCATCAATGTATATTTACTCTATATCGCGTATTCTATAGCATTTTTAGCCACAATTTGATAAACCATCTTAGACCAGGAAAGAAAACAAGCACTATGATTTCAGATACTAGAAGATAGTGTACCGTGTATTGTGAGGACACAGTGTGTGATTGGTACTTTATTCTTATATCATCATATTTCAAAGTGTTTCCGCACATACCATTATACATTGCAGAGACTACACAGATACAGCATATAGCACTTACTACAGGTACGTAAATTGGTATGGTACTCATAGATACTCATAGTCATGGGTATCTGCCATAAGTATCTATGAGTAGATACGAAAAAACAAACTTCATTCGTTGCAGGGTAAACTTATTTCTTGCCTGTGTTCTGCTTCGAATGAATGCTGAGAAGGATTTAAATTACAGCACAAAACCTGAAAAAATCTATAATTATCGATTTATGGATCAAAAAAAAGTTATGAATTACCTGCAAATTATGTATAACTGCAATAAAAAGGGAGTCTTCAGTGAAGACTCCCCGCACAAACAATGTGATCTATTTGTGATTTATTTGATGCCACGCATACTTAATTGCACGCGACCACGTTGTAAATCAACTTTCAATACACGGACCTGCACAACCTGACCAACCGCCACAACACTCAATGGATCACGCACGAAACGATCTGCCAGTTCTGAGATATGCACTAATCCATCCTGTTTCACCCCGATATCGACAAATGCTCCAAAATCAACGACATTACGCACGGTTCCCTGTAATACCATTTCAGGCTGTAAGTCTTCCATCTTCAGAACATCATGACGCAAAATTGGAGCGGGTAACGCATCACGTGGATCCAATCCTGGCTTTTCCAGATTCTCCAGAATGTCCTCTAACGTTGGCAAGCCAACACCAATTTGCTGCGCCAGTTCATTCCATGCTGCCGCTTCACTGTCAGGTGCATTCTTACTACGACTATTACGATTTAAACTCGCCAGACTTGTCTGGAGTTTAATGCGCTCACGAAATTGTGCGATACGCTCCGCTGGTCGCTGATTCTTATCAGTCTGCGGCAACTGCGCCAGCAAAGCACGAGTCGCTTCATAGCTTTCTGGATGGATAAACGTATTATCCAACTCCTCATTGCCATCCACAATTTTCAAGAAACCTGCTGCCTGCACAAACGTTGCTGGTCCAAGACCCGGTACCTTCAATAATTCCTGACGTGACTTAAATGGCCCATGTGTGTCACGGTATTTGACGATAGCATTTGCCACACGAGCATTAATACCAGATACATGTTTCAGCAGGGTTGCCGAGGCAGAATTCATTTCAACACCAGCAAAGTTAACGCAGGAAACAATAACACGATCCAGCATCCCTGCCAGTTCCTTCTGGTCAACATCATGCTGGTACAGCCCAACACCCACCGCTTTCGGATCAATTTTTACCAGTTCCGCCAGTGGATCTTGTAAGCGACGAGCAATCGAGATGGTGCCACGCTGGGTCGCATCAAGTGTGGGAAACTCTTCACGCGCAATCTCCGAAGCCGAGTAGACCGAAGCCCCTGCTTCATTGACAATCACATACCCGATTTTGCCCTTTTCCTTCGACTCTTCCTCTATTTCAGCAATCAGACTGGCGACAAGTTGCTCTGTCTCGCGCGAAGCCGTTCCATTCCCAATCGCAATCACTGCAATACCATAGGTCGATAAAAGATCGCGTAGTTTGTGCCGCGCATCCGCCTCTCGATGGAGATACATGGTATCAGAGGTAATATATTTCCCTGTCTCATCCACAACCGTCAGTTTACAACCCGTACGATATCCAGGGTCAATACCAAGCACTTTCTTGCCTCGCAATGGCGGCTGTAACAGCAAATTGCGCAGATTCGTCGCGAAAATGTTGATCGCATGCTCTTCCGCTTTTCGCGTCAATTCCACGCGCGATTCTCGTTCCATTGCAGGAGAGAGCAACCGTTTATACCCATCTTCCATCGCGTCAGATAACAATTGCGCGAATGGGGATGTCGCTCTGGCGGCATAATGCTCCACCAGATGCTGCCGGGCTTGCTCATAAGGCAATCCGACGTTTACACGCAGCACTCCTTCTCGTTCAGCACGATTGAGCGCCAGAATGCGATGGGGCACCAGTTTTGTGACATCTTCATTAAACTCATAATAGAGCTGATAGACACCATTAGGATCTTTCTCAGCAATCGTCTCAGGGTCGGCAATCTTTGCACTCAGACTTGAACGCTGAAAAAACGCTGTACGGAGACTTCCACGCACATTCGCGTCTTCCGCGATGACCTCAGCGACAATATCACAGGCTCCGGCATATGCCTCCATACTGGTATCTATTCCCTGTTCGGCATTCAAAAATGCGAGAGCGTGCTCCTCCAGAATAGCCGTAGCATCACCGGCCACTTCAGGCTGCCGGAGAATAATTTCGGCCAGTGGGGCCAGACCCTTCTCACGTGCCACACTGGCACGCGTCTTGCGCTTGGGACGATAGGGAAGATAGAGATCTTCTACTGCTTGTAGTGTTGTCGCTTCAATAATCGCTGTTGACAATTCTGGAGTGAGTTTTCCCTGTGACTCAATAAGGCGTAACACATCACTTTTACGCTCATAGAGCGCCCGCAAAGCAGCGGTACGATCAGCGATTGTTTGAATTTGTACTTCGTCTAAGCTCCCAGTTACCTCTTTCCGATAACGAGCAATGAATGGGATCGTATTGCCTTCATCCAGTAACGCGATAGTACGAGCAATTTGCCCTTTTCCTATACCTGATTCAACTTGTAGTGTATGCGCAATGTCATCTATGGAGAGCGTTTCTTGTGGCTGTGGCTCTGTCGACGATGCCGATTGCTTTAATTCTTTTTCAGTTGCCAACTGCTAAGCCAACCTTCCCTAGAACAGAGTTTTTAGAGCATCGGGGGACAAGAAGTAGCAACCGTATCGTATCACGATCAGCAGCTAAAACAAGATACGATTGCTAGCAATAAGGTATAACTATTATTGATAGTATCATAACCGTCAAGCAGCAGAGCTTATGGATGAGGTGCTGCCTGTTGCGCTCCTGCTTGCGAATTGCCGATCAGTCCACCAACCCAACCACAGATCCAGGCAATCAGACACCCAATGAGCATTAAAGCGATCACATTCGCGAAAGTAGATTGCTGAGGCAACAGATATGGAATCTGCGGCCATGCTGGTTTTACATTATTCCAGGCCTGCATACTGGCTGCTTGCGGAGTGAGATCAGGCCCCAGATGCGTCAGTTGTTGTAGATATTGCAGCAATAGACCAATACCAAACGCAATCCAGAACGTCATCGTGCCATAAATCCCGGTCCAGAAACCTGCCCAACCGCCACGCAATGAACCACCACCACGACGCGTGGTAAAAAAGCCTGCAATGAGGTAAAACACGAAACCAATAAACGTCGCGAGATAGAACGCGCTCCCTTGATGGGAGGACAATACCAGCAAAGCGGCAACGATCCCCTGTAAACCACCCCAGAGACAGCCCTGGTTCGCGGTGCGCGGTAGGGGTCGTTGCGCTGCCTGCCACGGGCGCTGACGCTTGCGCTGTGGCCCGCCCGGACCCGCAGGTGCGATATATGGATACGGATATGCAGAATAAGGAGGGCCAGACGGAGTTCCCGGTCCCAGTCCTGACACTGGCGCAGTAGGTGGCCGCATTTGCTGCTGTGTTTGTGGTTGAAATCCTCCTACATATACAGTAGGCTCAGAGGCTTCAATCTCAGCCTGCGATAATGGTCGCGGCCCAACGCCAACGGGAGTCGCAGGAGGAGCAACGATGGTCTGATCACTATAGGCTCCAAATGTTGACTCACTCAACGCCTGTGCAAATTCAGACATATTCTCATAACGTAAAGTAGCTTCGACAGCTAACGCCTTTAGCAACACATGCTCTATTTTCGGCGACAGAGAAGGATTAATCTCCCGAGGAGCAATAATGGAATCAACACCCGTTCGTTGCATCGCAGGAGGTGGTAAACGATTCGTTAATAAGAGGTACATCGTAGCAGCCATCGAATAGAGATCAGATTGCGGCGTCGTTTTCCCCACATACTGCTCAATCGGGCTAAAGCCTGGCGTCACGGCACGACCCATCGTCTGGGTATCAACATTAGGATCATACAACTTGGTCAGGCCAAAATCGACCAGTACCGACGTATACTGTGGGGTCAGGATAATATTTCCCGGTTTAATATCACGATGCATCACAGGAGGGTTACGGCTATGCAGTTCCTGTAGAATTTCAATAACAGGTAACAGCCAGGCCAGAACCTCTTGCTCACTGCATGGACCTGTGGCCAGACGAAAAGGCTCCTGCTCACCAACCAGACCATTCGGGACACGAGACTTCAAAATCTGTAATAGCGTCTGTCCCTCAATCAATTGCATCACAAGGTAAAAGCGTCCGTTTGCCTCCAGCGCATCATACACTTCTGGCAAATGTCTGTTTCTGACGGTAAAGAGGATGCCCGCCTCCATTAACGCTCGTCGACGCGATGCAGGAGTTACATCATATGTCTCTTTAATCGCACACGGACGATTTCCTTCACTGGTGTCAACGCCACGATAGACCGCACCAAACCCACCACGGTTAATTAAATCGCCAATAACATAATGACCACCAATGATTGTCCCTGCTGTAAGTGCTACTGGCATGCTCATAGTTGAGCCTACTCCTCTTCTTTCCGCACAAAATCACATAATAATCTTTCAAGATTCTTCAAAGATGCACAAATATTTACGTCATAATGTAAGCAATGGTTACATACTCTCATGTACGAAATAGGGTGCCTTCAGGCAGTATAATAGCATATCAATACTACATTGCTATGTCGAAACAGGACCTGACAATGCACAAACCAGTTACGCAAAGGCAGCTATACTATCTATTCATTCTGTCTATGCTTATGAGATAAGTCTCCTGATAATAAGGAAATAGAACATCACAAAAAATTGTTGACATAAACAAAGAGAATTTCAAGCTATAGAGATGCTGTAGAAAGCCGACAAAATGAATAATAAAAATACAAAATAACAGTCAAAATAGAAAAGAAGGGACAATGTAGCTTGCAATACCCTATACGTATGATACAATAAGCCAAGACTGAAACTGATCTACGTACATGTTGCAGGAGAAGAGAGCAAACACTTGGGACGAAATGTGATGTTTGACCCACAACATAACCGTGACAAATCGGGTGATACCGAACGCGAAAACCTACAGGATGCTGATCTCAGCAATCTGGCGCAAAGCGATAGCTTACGCCTCTATTTGCGCGAGATTTCCCGCATTCCTCTGCTCTCTGCAGCAAGCGAATCTCGCCTGGCTGAACATGCAGAGCAAGGTGACAAGGAAGCGAGAAATCATCTCATTGAGGCCAACTTACGGCTTGTCGTAAGTATTGCTAAGAAATATGTCGGACAGGGACTCTCCCTCGAAGATCTCATTGGAGAGGGCAATATCGGACTTATCCGAGCCGTCACCAAGTTCGACTATCGTAAAGGTTTCCGTTTCTCCACCTACGCAACATGGTGGATAAAACAAGCAATCACCCGTGCAATCCTGGAAGGGACACGCGTCGTACGACTTCCTGTCTATATCATGGAAGAAGTTATGCGTGTGAAGCGCACCACCCGCCAGTTATATCAGGAACTCGGACGAGAACCAACCCCTGAAAGCATCGGCGAACGCCTTGGTATGACCGCCGAACGCGTTAGTGAGTTATTGATCTGGGCCGAGAAAGTCTTCTCGCTTGATGCCCCACTTTCTGAAGAGGAGGAAAACACGCTCGGAGATATCATCGAAGACATGCACGAACGAGGGCCAACCGAAATCACCGATCAACAGTTACTGCGCGAAGAAATTCGCAAAGTACTCGGTCAGCTCACCATTCGCGAGCGTCAGGTCATCGAACTGCGCTTTGGCCTCGTTGACGATCACGACCATACATTGGAAGAAGTGGGGAAAAAGTTAAAAGTGACACGTGAACGTGTACGTCAGATCGAAGAACGTGCTATTCGAAAATTACGACATCCGCAAGCCAGTCGCATCTTAAAGGACTATCTCGACTAATTGCGCAGATGCATAGAGCATAGCAAGCAAAGGAAACTAACGGCTTTCCTTTCCGCTATGCTCTTTCTTTCTTTTTACAATGTTCGCTTGCTTACATGATGATACACAGATGTTGTACAGTACAGAAGGCACCCTCTTGTCGTCACAAACCCGGTAAGGTACTTTTGGGATCTTCTACCATGCATTTAGCGCCTGGTACGTTTTATCAGCGGAACACCATAACGTCATTTCTAACATTAAGGGCTTCTTGGGTATGAACGAACTGGCTGGGCAAAACCTGGGTGGATACTATCTTGAGGAAGAAGTAGGGCGTGGTTCGATGGGCGTTGTTTACCGCAGTAAACAACTGACGCTTGAACGCGAAGTTGCTGTCAAAGTGCTTCCTCCCTCTCTGGCGCGGGATTCATCTTATGTTGCACGTTTCATCCGTGAGGCGCAGATTATTGCCGGATTAAATCACCCAAATATTGTACACATCTATGATGCGGGACAACAGAACCAGTGGCTCTATTTCGCTATGGAATTTGTTCAGGGTCCAACCCTGGCCAATATTCTTCATCAGGATGGCATGATCCCACAATATCGGGCGGCCGAATATGCCGCGCAGATCGCAGATGCCCTGGATGTGGCATATAAAGAGCGCCATGTCATTCACCGTGATATAAAACCCGAAAATTTGATGCTCAATCGTTGGGGAAAGGTCAAGGTGATGGATTTTGGTCTCGCACGGGCATCTGGTCTACAGTCCATCACGGTTGCCCAGACACTGGTTGGGAGCATCTATTATTCCTCTCCTGAACAAATCTGGGGTCTGCAACTTGATAATCGTAGCGATATCTATGCTCTGGGGGTTGTGCTCTACGAAATGGTTTGCGGCGAACGGCCATTTACCAGTCGTGCTATGCCTGAACTTACACAAGCCATTACACATGGTGATTTCAGCCCCCCGCACAATCACAATCCAGAACTCTCTCCTGCCCTGGAACAAATTATTATTACCGCGCTGGCAACCGAACGCAATCAACGCTTTACTACTGCTGGCATGATGGCTGAAGAACTCCGAGCTTTACAGTTGAAATCACCTTTTCAGCCATCTTTATCACGTTCCGGACGATCCTGGGAACGCGTTGTCGTCCATCCTCCCAAAAGACCATCCGCGAAACGACCACAATATCTGGACCCGGAGAACAATGATATCGATCTGACCAATACACAGACTTTCACACCACCAGATACCGAAAATGCTGATACACAACTGATGCCCAAACAGGAACACACGGCACAGAATAGCGTAGAACAATACCCTCCAGAAGCGCAACATTCCCCGCAACAGCCTGAACGCAAGGGGAAAAACAGCAACACCATACCATCGATGATTACAACTCACCATCCGGCACTGAAACAACGTCGGATCTGGCGCAAATTACGCCGGATCTTTACACGCGCACCACACTTATCATAGTGTTTGCAAAGGAAATCACTGTGGGGCCACAACAAGAATATATTCATGCAGCATTAGCTCTCGTGCTTGGACCAGAAACCGATTATCAGCTACGCCAACGAGCAGCCCAACGTCTGGCTCGTTCCCGTGGTCCAATCCTTTCTCTGCTCCTGACAACTCTAACCAATTATCCAGAGATTACATCGCCAGAATGGCCCTGGTACCCGCCACAATATGAACATACAGCCCATCTTTTGCTCACACTCTGCCAGCGCGAACATTTGCAACTGGAAGATCTCTTACACCACCCGGCACTCCAACAACAACCGGCTGGTCCCGTACTCTGGATCAGTCTGCTTGAAGCCGCAGGCATGCATACAAAAAAAGCGCATGAACAATTGCTGCGGGATGGCCTGAATACAGACTGGATGATGACACGCTATGCCGCCGCGATGGCCCTGTCTCAAAAAGCCTGCTATTTCCAACTCCAACCAGAAACATTACAGATGCTACACTGCCATCAAGGGGCGGGCGAAGCCTATCCTGTGCGTTTAACAGCATCCTACGCGTTGTTGCATGCCCACGATCAGGCCGGACTGGAAGGTCTGCTCGATCTGCTAAATCCCTATATTCCCATCGAGGTTCGCAAAGCGGTTGTCTTTACACTGGCAACCGAACCAGCGCTCAGGCTCCCAATCACACAACGCAAAAAATTAGTGGATCTGCTTTTCTCATTACTGAATGATGCCGATCAGGAAGTTGTGCAGCAGGCCGCCCATGCCCTGAGTAAGCTGATGTTCCCTTCTCATCTGCCACGACTTTTTACGCTGCTCCTGCATGGTGATATGGAACAAAAGATTGTGCTGCTCACAACTTTAGAAGAGATCGCGCCACGCCCTCGTATTCGCACACGCCTGCGACAACAAGCGCTACCAACCCATCTACTTCCATTTCTCCAACATGAACATCCAGAGTTGCGCAGGCAAGCCTGTTATACCCTTGCCGCCTGCGGTGGTGAATACGCAGCCGCTGTCTTTGGAACGATTGTGGGGAATCCCGCCCATCCGGGGCATTGTGAGGCGCTGGAGAGTATACGCCACCTGAATGGGGCGCTACATGCTCCTCTGCGAGGTAATATCACCCGTTGGCTTGTACAGGCTTTGGAGACAAAAAGAACAGAGGTACAGGCTACCGCTCTGGATTCACTGATCTACCTGATCTGGCAGGCCAGCACATTTGGCCCTCAGAAGGCCTGGCGCGAAATGAGCCGCTATGTCTCTCTGCATGCGCCACTCCTCTCTTTACTACAAACTCAGCATGTTCGCATCCGCCAACGCACTATCGAACTCTTATCCGCGCTGGGTTACCAGTTGACGATAAGCTCAGTATTAGAGGAACAGCTCCTGCAAAGTTTGCTCATTGATAAGGACAGCAAGGTCCGTGCAGCCATCGCACAATTCTGTGGACAAATAAGTGCCTATCAAGCAGTCCCAGCACTCTTACAGGCCCTGCTAGATAGCAATAAGCAGGTAGCGATCACAGCATTACTGGCACTGGAACAGATGATGCTGACGATGAAAGATCACAGCATTATTCTCTACGTTATGCAAGAGCTTGTCTGTATCCATAAAACACGGAATGAAACGCTTCATGAACTTTCACAGCAAGCACAAAGAATCTTAGACAATTGGCAACAGCAGCTATAAAACGAGAATAGCCAGAATTTGCACATCTTTTCTTAAATCACTATACTATGATCACAGAAAATAGTCTAGCGCGGAGGGATGATGTTGTTATGAGTCCATCACAGATCAGTTTAGGTATCGCTTTTGTCGCGGGTTTATCTTCATTTCTATCACCATGCGTGCTACCACTGGTCCCTATTTATCTCGCGCAACTGGTAGGAAAAAGCGTGTATCAGGCGAATGAACAAGAAACAGGCATGAGACAAAAAAACATACGCCTGACTACTTTTTTCCATGCGGCTATCTTCGTTTTTGGCTTTACGCTAGCATTTGTAGCATTGGGAGCAACAGCTAGCGCCCTGGGCAGTTTTCTGAAGATGCATCTCAATATCGTGCGGGAGATTGGTGGCGTACTACTTGTGCTGATTGGTTTACATGTGACAGGCATACTCCATATCCCCTTCCTGTATCAGCAGAAGCGCTTTTATTTCTTACCGGCTCGACCCAGTTATCCAGCGTCCTTTATCATTGGCATCACATTCGCGATTGCCTGGACACCCTGTATCGGACCAATTCTTACATCTATCCTTGTACTGGCTTCCTATACCACCACGTTACAAACAGGGGTCTGGCTCCTACTAGCGTACTCACTCGGTCTGGGTCTACCATTCTTACTGATGGGGCTAGGCTTAAATCAAGTCAGTCAGGTGCTTAAATGGTGTAAACCACATCTGGGGAAAATAGAGGTTGCCACTGGTATTCTGCTCATGCTGATGGGCGTTCTCGTGTACTTCAACATGTTCGCGTACGTCAATGCCGTTCTGGCCTGATCTCTGCGCAATATGTTGCAGCCACATCTTCTGAAGCCTGACACATATTATCCTGCTATACATTAGCCGGCAATTATTCTCTCTTATTGTTCTGAGCATCTCTTGCATGGTAGAAATACTACTCTGCACAAAGCAAACGCGAGCAACCGTTCAGGCTCCTCTTCATCCTACAATAGGAGCCTTAAACCTGTATCAGAAACTTCTGAGTCCAGGGAAATGGTCATGCTCGCGTGATGGGAAACCACGCTCATATGCCCTTGGCATATAATTTGTGGAAAAGATATTTGTCTGTTTGACTAACTTTTTCTCATATCATTTTTCAATTCAGCGGCAATCTCCTTCTCCAATTCGGGATCAATAGCCAGAAGCTCACCATGTGCCAACCGCATTACCGCATCGCGTAAATGATGTGGCGCATGCTCAATAGTACAGCGTTCATGAATTAAACGCTTCAGGTGTGTATCAAAAATGAAACGTGATTCACAACTAGGACAACCATCCAGATGTTGCTGCACAACCGTTACTTCTTCGGCACTCAGTTCCCGATCAATGTAGAGATGAAGACGTGCCGTCGTAGAGACACAGTCTAAACAATCCATAGAAATTTCTCCTACACTAGCTCGTCGCTCTATCTGTTCATTCTAACATAATTCGTTAGCCCTTTCATTCCCGATGCCAGTGAGATATACTGATATTACTTTCCATAAGAAAGTAGGAGGTACTCGCTGGGAGCCTCTTGTTAGAGGAGTATTGAATGCAGGATAATCCAAGTTTCGAAAATATAGCAAGAGAAGAAGAACAAACCGAAGAAACAACAACTGAAAACCGCTCTCCAAATCAACCATTAAGTCAGGAATTCCAGGAGGGGCTTCTTACTCATCTGGACAGTCTTTATCGCACCGCATTACGCATGACCAATAATCCGCAGGAGGCTGAAGATCTGGTACAGGAGACAATGCTCAAAGCAATACGCTTTGCGCATACCTATCAACCTGGCACGAATTTACGTGCATGGCTGTTTCGTATTCTCAATACATCAGCTATCAATCGCTATCGCCGCCAGGCCACACATCCTACTCCTGTAGCGCTTCCGGATGGGGAGGAATTCTATCTCTACAATCAGATTCGTGATTTAAATGGACAGGAGCTATCACAGGGAGCCGATGAGGAAGTCCTGAGTCAATATCTGGATGAAGATGTTTACAAGGCACTCAACGATCTTCCCATTAACTTTCGTATGCCTGTTATCCTGGCGGATATTGAAGGCCTATCGTACAAAGAAATTGCAGAGGCATTACAGATTCCGATTGGCACAGTCATGAGTCGGATCTCTCGTGCGCGTCGGCAATTACAGAAATCGCTCTGGCAATATGCACAAGAGCAGGGATATGTCAGAACGGAAACTGCAAAATAGTGCTCTTCTCCCGCAGGAAATTGTTCCTGCGTTGTCGTCACTTCTATAAAAAATGATTACGCTAAAATTATATGCTATTCCTGACACAACCTTCATGGTTTGGTGCATAACTCTCATGCACGCCTGCGAGAGACGTATATTGGTACACCATCTACCCATTCTATACTTGAGCAAAATACCGGACGATCCATTCGCTTCGCGCACACGATAGCCTTCGGTGTTACGGCACCGCTTCCCCCTGGGCTGTTTCGGTTCAACCTACCAACCAATAGTCATGTATTGTCAGAAAAACGCACGCTTTCTGTCAATGTGGAATAAGATTCGCTGCGTAGAGAGACAATATGACTTGCGCTTGCCTGCACACAGAGTTCCTCTGTGTCAGCATTCTGTTGAGCTATATATACATACTGCGGCTCCAGCGTGTATATATAGCTCAACAATCCACGAGCAACCATACATCTCTCTACTGATTGCGCTAAAATAAATTTGGGGACAGACCTACCGATATTACCTATTATAGAGCTTCGTTGATACAACAGCGATTGACGAAACGAGTGTTTGTTTGTAGAATCGAAGCGAAAAAGGCAGAGAGGCAATACTTCATGGCAGATCATAGACGTTGGGATGGCAAGGAATCAGAGTGTTACAAACTGCCTGTGAATGATCCATTAGGCGTTCTCAGTACGACCAGATTAGTGCTAACACAGGGAAAACATGTGTGGATCAACCTGGATCAGATAGAACTAATGAGCCAACACTGGCAATGTGACGAGGCAGTGCTTCATCCGTCCACAGATGAACTCTGGCATCATCAGTATCATTTCTTTGATGGTACTGAAAAAACTGTCAACTGGCTGCTGCTGCTGGATGCACTCAATTTCTGCTTCTGGGCCGAAAAGCATCAATCCAGATGGACAATTCAATATCATGGAGCAATACTTAATGGATACTGGGCTGAAGCGGCTTCCCTGAAACGTGCAGTTGAAGAAGATCAGATTCCGCTCTGGGATGCGACGTACCTGCGTACCATTTCAGAAACTACCATAACACATATTTTCCGTGGTCATGAAGTCATTCCCTTACTCGAACAACGTGTATATAATGCTCGTGAAGTAGGACGTGTCCTGCTAGAACAGTATGATGGGCAATTTACGAATGCTATAGCAGAAACCAACGGCGATGCCGTCAATCTTGCACTGCTTCTAGCCGAACAATTCTCTTCATTTCATGATATAGCTACCTACCGGGGCAAACAGGTTCGCTTTCTGAAACGTGCCCAGATCTGCATTGCTGATGTGTATGGAGCCTTTGGAGGGAAAGATTGGGGGGAATTTCAACGTATGGACTATCTAACGATCTTTGCTGATTATAAACTGCCACAAGTATTACGTCATGCCAACATATTGGAATACAGCACCGGGTTAGCACAACGTATCGATAATCAAAAACTCATTCCAGCAGGAAGCGATGAAGAGATAGAGATACGTGCCAATACCATCTGGGCCTGTGAATTGTTACGGCAAACACTGCTCCAGCAAGGACACAAGCTCATTGCGGCAGATATTGATCAACGCATCTGGTTGCTCGCTCAACACACTGAAGAGATGCGTCCGTATCACCGCACTCGTACAATGTATTATTAAATCCTGATCAAACAGGTCTGTGCAAAAATCTATAAAGAATGATGGTATTAAAAATATATGCATATACACACACTCGTTGCTGCATTAGAACAGCAACCAACTCACATTCATGCTCCAGAAGCATTGAAGAGCTTACCAGATATTACATCTCTTGCTTATGACTCACGAAAAGTGGTTACCGGGGGACTCTTTATCGCGGTGCCGGGTACCCATACCGATGGACAACGCTATATACTGGATGCTGCCAAACGCGGAGCAGTTGTCGCGCTGGGTGAGGCGCGTTCCTCCTCAGAACCGACGGATCTTCCTCTCCCTTATATAGAAGTTCCTGATGTGCGCAAAGCACTTGCTGATCTCGCTACGACGTTCTACGGAACACCTGCACAGCAACTATGCACCATCGGCGTCACAGGGACAGATGGTAAAACCACTACCAGTAATCTCATCAGTGCCTTATTCGAAACCGCTGGTCGGCCCAACGGCATGATGACGACTGCCAATTTCAGGGTCGCAGGCGAAGAATTTGAGAACACGACTCGTCAGAGCACGCTTGAAGCCCTGGAGATACAGGAATTTCTACAACGCCTCCTTAAACGCGATATTTCCTACGCGGTTGTTGAAGCAACTTCACATGGTCTGGCCCTTGAACGCGTTCGCGGTTGCCTGTTTGACGTTGGAGTAGTCACTAATATTACCCATGAACACCTGGATTTCCATAAAACGCTAGCAGAGTATCGCCGCGCCAAGGCTCGGCTCTTTGAGATGCTTGATCCTGCCAGAGAGAAAGCACTAGGCACACAACCAACCGCGATTCTCAATCGCGACGATAGCAGTTACGAATTCCTCAAACCTTTCTGTCAGGTTCCCATTCTTGACTATGGCATTGATACACCAGCCGCGGTTCGCGCCGTTGATCTGGAACTCAAAGCCCATAGCACGCGTTTCCGCGTCATCCTGCCCGATACAGAAGGCATGATTGAAACACAACTGGTTGGACGCTTCAATGTCAGTAATTGTCTGGCGGCTATCGCAACAGCATACAGTCAGGGTATCCCTCTCCCTATAATAGCGCAGGGATTAGCCGCAGTGCAGGGCGTGACTGGTAGAATGGAGCGTATTGACGAGGGACAACAGTTTGCTGTGATCGTTGATTACGCGCATACAGCCGATAGCCTGGAAAAAGTATTGAATATTCTCCGCCCTCTGACTCCTGGAAAATTAATGGTCGTTTTTGGTTCAGCCGGAGAAAGAGATGTACAGAAACGACCAATTATGGGCCGTATAGCAGCACAAAAAGCAGACTTCTTTGTCATCACCGATGAAGACCCACGTGAAGAGGATCGCGAAAGCATCCTCCGTGAAATCGCTGCTGGAGCAGAAGAAATAGGAAAACGACAAGGGCAAAATTTCCTCTGTATTGCGGATCGCAGGGAGGCCATCGCCACAGCTTTTGCTCATGCCCAACAGGGTGATACCATCCTGCTGGCAGGAAAAGGTCATGAGCAGAGCATTATTATGGGAAGAGAAAAACTGCCCTGGGACGATAGACAGGTGGCACGTGAAGAAATACAGAAATTGAGGTAACCGTGGAACAATCATTCATGACTGTGACATGCGCAAGCCACACGCTTGCTACGTATCTCTTTTTTGATTGCGTTCCTGGCATATGCAGTATGAAACCTTCAATTCGTTCTTGGGAGTAGATATGAGTTTAAATTCACCCTGGTTATTAGGGTCACTGCTAATAATCTTTGTAATCTGTACCATTGCGAGCTATCTCTTATGTCAGGCCGCACGCTTACTCTTTCCTAAATTCCGCAGTGGTGAACATAAGCCGGGCACACACCGGGTCGAACTCCTTCCGGGTCAGGGCACCGAAATTAAATCAATGGAATTACCACTGGTTGGTGGTCCCGCCTTCACCCTTGCGATTCTGGGTACTGGCGTTGCCGCCGGGTATCTACTGAAATTTGATCGTGATCAATGGACCCTGCTATTCATCGCTTTAGGCGCGACCCTGGGCTATGCGCTGGTGGGTTTTATCGATGACTGGAATAAAGTCTACAGTAAAGAAGGATTGTCTGAGATAGTAAAATTCACCGGAGTATTTCTGGTTGGAGCTATCGCTGCTGCCCTCTACTTCTTTCTCCTTCCGAAAAGCGGTCAGATGTCCTATAGTTTCTGGAAGGATCTACCAGTTCTCAATAGTTTTCTCTGCCCAACGCCGATCCCTGGTACTACTGATGTCTGTTCGGTGGCTGGCAATCCAGTTTCTTTCTATGGCTGGCTGATTTTCCTGATGGTGATGACGGGCTGTATTGGCAGCTTTACCTCGGTTTCCGTGGACTTTAGCGATGGTCTGGATGGCCTGGCTGGTGGACTGGTATTCAGCGCATCATTAGCTATTGGTATCGTTGTTGCTGGTCTGGTAGGCAACCAACCAAACGGTGTTGTACTTGAAGTGCTGGCATTGCTCGGAGCCGGTGGCGTGCTGGGTTATCTACCGCTGAACTGGCCTTCCGCCTGGGCTGCTCGTCGTAACAAAGCCAAACGTCGAGCAAAAATCATTATGGGTGATAGTGGCGCGTTAGGACTGGGTGGTATCCTGGCGATGACTGCTATCTTTTCTCGTAACGAAACGCTGCTCTTGATGATCGGCGGCGCATTTGTGCTGGAAGGGCTCTCCGCGCTGATCTCCGCCCGCCTCTTGACCCGCTTCTTCCGTCGTCACCTTACCAGTTTACGCTTTGAGGGTCAGGGCAAATTTATCCCACATACAGAGTTTCCTCTCCCATTTCTGGCAACGCCTCTTCACCATCACTTTGATCTACTGGGTTGGGATCGCCGTCGTCTGGTTTATGGAGCATGGGCGCTGGGTGCCTGTTTCGCGATCCTGGGTGTCACTGTTGCGCTGGTTCCTTTCCCCTGGCAACGTTATGTTGTTCGCTTTCTTGTGATCCTGCTGGCTGGCGGCATCTGGTCAAGCGGTTCATGGTCGAAAAAGTATTTTGTTGGCAAATATCACGTCGAGAATTCACGACGACAACGACTGGCATTATACTATGGCTATCCCTATCAGATTATGCGCTTGCGCTTGTATCATCTCGTTGAGGTAATTGAGGCAAGTGCGGATGTCATCGAGACACCAGCAGAAGAATTAGCGCTCTGGCAACGGATGCCCATCTTTGACGCTCGTGCCATGCTTGGACTTTACTGCTACCGCGCTGGCTATTATCCAGCTGCTCTGGCACAATGGACGCGTATTCCCGAACGCAATCGCGTCTTACGACCGGAGATCATCCATCTCCTCGAAGAAGTCGAAGAACGTATGACACTAGAACACCATGAGACACAACCAATTCGGCGCGATCAGATCCTCAAACATCTACAAGCGCAGGGTGAACTACTGAGTGGCAATCGAGCACCAGCCGACCTCCCCAATCCCTTTGAACCGGTTCGGGCAGAAGAAACAAGAAAGAGCACAAATTCTACAGCATGCCCTGATAATGACGATGAGATGCTCGATGCGCACCCTACCGGATCAGGTCTGAAACAGGTCACAGAACCACTCTCAAATGCGAAATTTGAGATTACACCAGACTTGAAACAGGCCTATACCCAGACTAGCCATACGACACCATCAGCCCCTCTGGGTCTGGACGGTGTTTCAACTTCAACACTCTCCGCAACACCTCCTACAAACTGGCTCATGCGCCTCTTACGCATTCCATCAAACCGATAAGAGAGTGTCTTCCCACGACTATAAGACACATCAAGTCAGAGAGCTTTACAGACCAAGCTCTCTGACCTCCCTCATCCCTTGCCGCTCTGATCTTGATGCTCTATACGCATAAAACATCAATCTGAAAATCCCGCAAGCTACAAACTCCTCTATTTTTTTATATTGCCGCAGAATATTTTATGCTAGAATAGCATGTGGTTAATAACACACATGTATACATCATAGCAGAAGACAGAGCCAACACGTACAGAAGAGTTCAATTCTGAATAGCATTTCTTACTCATACAATTGCTACAAGAAGAAGAGCGACACAGATAGGATATTCAAAACATGACAATTCCCCCTATACAAACTGCCTCACAACAAAACACGCCACCAAAAAAATTACAAACGTTTCGAGCATTACACTATCGCGATTTCCGCTTATTATGGATCAGCCTGATCGTCTCTTCTATAGGAACATGGCTCCAGATCGTGTCGCAAAGCCTGCTTGTGCTCAAAATAACACACAATTCTCCCATTGCGCTAGGGATTGTATCTCTGGCACAGGCCGCTTCCTTTTTTCTTTTTGCTTTCATTGGTGGCAGTGTTGCCGACAGAATCGATAAACGGCGCTTCTTGCTGGTGACACAGAGCCTCTCGATGTTGCTCGCATTCATACTGGGTGTTCTAACCATTACAGGAGTTATCCAGGTCTGGATGGTTATCGTTCTGGCCTTCTGTTCCGGCACAGTGCTCAGTTTCGATCAGCCTACGCGCTCTTCACTGATACCAACGCTGGTGCCACGGGAAGATCTGATGAACGCTATTTCCTTGCAATCAACGGTTTTTAACGGTGTCGCCTTCATTGGTCCCACGCTGGCAGGAATTTTCCTGGGGTTCTTCACCAATCTCGCACAACATCTGAGCCTGAGAGAAAACCTGGCGGCATATGCAGGCAACTTCTTTCTAAACGGGATCAGCTTCCTTGGGGTCCTGGTAGTGCTGTATCTCCTGCATGTGTCAGCAGAGGCGACTCGTCAAAGCAGTAACCTTCGAGTCCCAATGTTAGAAGCAGTCCGTGAGTCACTCATCTTTGTCGGGAAAGATCCGGCCCTACCATGGATCTTATCAGGCTACGCTGCCTTACTGTTTTTTGGCCCATCAACTTCATTGATCTTACCTATCTTTGCCACACAGGCTCTCCACCTGCAGGCATTGCAACTTGGCTTACTCTTCTCAGCCTCCGGTCTGGGGGTCCTTTTAGGAGCATTGCTCATTGCATCCCTGGGAGATTTTCAACAGAAAGGTATCTTACTGCTGCTTTCATTTATTATCTGGACAGCCGCGTTTCTCATCTTTGGGGTCAGTAAGAACCTGTGGCTCTCAATGGTGATGCTGGTATTCCTGGGGATTGGACAAAACGGCGTTGGCGCGACAACAATTACACTGTTACAAACACGAGTGCCACCCAATATGCGTGGACGAGTGATGAGCCTGAATGCACTCTGTATTATGGGCATTCGCCCCCTCGGAGATTTTCCTGCCAGTGGCTTAATCGCGCTGATTGGTGGACCATTCACGGTCACAATCTGCGCCTCTATCGTTGGCATCTATACTCTCTATATCCTGTTGGAACGGCCCATCATTCGTACTATTCAGTGAAAGATTAAGCTAATCCACTCTGCTCACGCGATTGCTCATAAAACGCTTCGAGATGTTGCGAGTTCACCAGAATATCAAGTTGTTCTTGCAGATCTGAACGCACATCATAATCCAGATCGAGAGCCAGCGCCCGGACCCAGGTATCCAGCGCCTCTCGATACTTTTGCGCACGCACATAGACCTGTCCTAACAGAAACAACACCGCCCCTTGCTCATACGATAATGTCAAGGCAGCAAAGATGCGACCAGCATCACGATAATAGCGCATGGACTCAGCTAACTTACTCTCCAGTTGTGCGATATCACCCAGACCTCGCAACGCTAATGCGTCAATATAGCGCACGTTGTATTCACGAGCGATAGCCTGCGCCTGCTCATAAAAATTCCTGGCTTCAAGATGAGCATCTTCACGGAGAGCAAGCACACCAAACGCGTTCAACACCAGTGCCTGACAAACATAGTCTCCAATGGTCCCTAAAAGCGTTGATGCCCCCTGATAATATCCACGTGCGTTTGCGAAATCCGCTCTTTTTGTAGAAATATCCCCTAGAAGCTGCAAGGCCAACGCCTGCCCGCGCTCAATATGTGCTGCGCGAAAATATGTCAGCGCCTCGTTCGCATCCTTCTCCGCAAGATCAAGTTTCCCCTGTAATAGATACACGCGCCCCCGGTACAACTCCACCCAGATCTGATCCAACGGATGATGCAATTCACGGAACATACGCAAAGCTTCTTCGTAGCAACGCACCGCTCTGGTATATTGACCCAGAGCGGTATGTATAAGCCCACGCTTGCTTAGAAGAGTTGCCAACCCTGCACGATCATCCACCTGCCTCATGCATGCTTCCGCTCGTTCCAGATAGTTACCGGCCTGAGTATATTGTGCCTGACTGATTTCAATCTGACTCAACGCAATATAGCACCACCCTTCACCAGCCACATGCTGCTTACTCTGAAAAACAGCCACCCCCTGCTGCGCATACACGTTTGCCTGCCGAAAATCGCCCGTAATACAGCACAACAGCGCAAGCTCATAATAGAGCCAGCCAATATGCTCCGCTAAATCATGCTGATCCAGTTGTTGGTAGATTACCAGGCTCTGCTTCAAACAGGACTCTGCTGCAGCCGTCTGGCCCAGATGCCGCAAGGAAACACCCAGACGACATTGCACCTGCGCCTCACCCACCCTATCACCCAGACGGTTGACATATCCCGCCGCACGCTGCAACATGGGCAACAGTTCGCGCAAATAGCCCTCTCCCTCTAACGCAATTGATGCCCGCACAACTACATGCACAGCCTCTTGCAAATCGCGCAATTCTCCCGCCGCTTCTAAATGTTCAACCGCTTCTAACCACTCCGCCGCACCTGGCTGCGGTAAATGATGATAATATGCCGCCACCACCCGATGCACTCTACGCTTCTCCTCCAGTGGCAACTGCGCTAAAGCAAAGTTACGCGTCTGCAAATGGATGGTATACAGGTTGCCATCAAAATGCATAAAAGATGCCTGCACCAACTCATCACGTGCTGATCTCCACGTATGTGCCAGCGCGGTAGATACAACCTCATTTTGCGTAAACGTATCAGGGAATTGTTGGATAACTTCAGGGACAGAGGATAATGTTCCTGGTGCGATCAACATCGCAATCTGTTCGCGATTAAACGGTAACTTGAAGGCGGCCAGATATGACAACAACAGACGAGCAAGTGTCGACAAGCGATTGTACGCGACTTCTAATACGGCCTGGATACCAGCCAGCGGAATATTATGCAATTCATCACGCACCTCTTCCAGGGATCGTGTTGCCGCTTCAGGAGTATATAACTGCCCATAAATAGAACGCGCAGTGCCAAAAAGCAACTCCGCGCCCAGCGGATACCCATCCAACAGCATACAAATCTCCTGCAAAATCTGCTGCTGTTTAGGATTATCTAACTGAATACGATGATCCAGACCACTTGAACCAGCCAACTCAATAAAAAGACGCAACAAATTCTCATTGGTCATTTTCCCGACACGATACTCATACCAGCGTCCCTGATATCCCTCTGTTACCATCATATGGGCTGGATTCAAACGTGATGTGAGCAATACAGTCGTTTCCAGCGGCAGCTCATTTAAAAATTGCAACCATGCCTCTAACTCGGTACGATCAACAATCTCTTCAAAGCTATCAAGCAAGAGCAGACAGGGTAATTCACGATTCGCCAGCGAACGTAATACATTTAAGACCAGACGAGCACGATATTTCCCATCAGTCGTCGTAACATTTGTGCGTGTCCCTCCGCTGATGTGCATCGCTTGCACAATTTCTAACAGGGCATCAGCAAACGTTTTCCCATCCTGCAAAGAAATGCCTATGATTCCACCAGGGAACTTATCACGATTCCGGCGTACAACCTCATACGCCAGCGCACTTTTACCAATGCCAGCAGCACCAGTCAGAGCAATCTGATGATAGAACTGACGGGTGCGCATACGCCCGTTGCTCTCAAATGTCTCTTCTCCTACCGCCGCATTGGTCAACACGGTATCAAGCTCTCGCAATTCACGCTCACGTCCGACAAATGATGCCGGTGGCATCAGATGGCGCAAAGGATGAGCGCGTTCCCCCACCGCATCAGCAGATGCCAGAAATGGCACTGGTCCCTCATCACCTTCAGCAACATGCCGATACAGCACGGGAATAAACCAGCTTTTCTGTTGCCGGATTAACATCGCCTGCCTAGCACGGGAAAGGGCTTCTTCTAATGTACGGTGAGAAGCCAGAGCCTCATAAAAATGATACATAAATATCGGGGTCAGATCATCCTGCAATGAAAAAGGCATCGCGACAACTGCAGGTACCTGAGCAGTGACCAGCGCCGTTGCCAGAGAAGCATCAATAGCGGTCTGCTGTTGCTGCTGCTGCACCGCATGTTCCGCTGTCACAGCCGCCGTCTCACACGCCGAGAGCACTGTCAAACGCACGTCACTGCTCAGTAACAACCGACGTAACGATTGTGTATCAACAAAACTATTGTAACCTTCATCATCACAGAAACAAAGATAGGTCTGTGGTTTTATACGTGTGAGCAATGCACCACAGGCTCGACAGCGACGGACCTCAGGATCATTCACTGTTTCACAGTTTTCAGCAGGACATAAACGACCATAGACCCCATGTCCATCGAAATGGACAATATAACATGGATAGGTTGTCTCACTATCATCCAACATGCCCGCGCCACCATACGAATTCAGATATCGGACCAGTTGTCCAAACGTAGGCGGCTCAAGACGATCCAAAAAAACCTGTCCGGCATCAATGAGAGGAGAAAGCGCCTCTTCCATTTCATGGAAACTACGTTCCGTCTCTAATGGAGCACAATCAATAGGGGATGAACCAATATAAAGAACACGAAATGGGGGCTGTACAGGCAATCCACAGCTAATTGGAGCATCTGGACGCCACAAAGCACGTGTCAGCGTAAACACACCCGAAACGAGCAGGAAATGATCACCATTATGCAAAAGCTCCCAGGGATAACGGATGAATTCCTCACAGCCAGGGCCAAAAATAAGTGTAAGAGCCACGGTGCCACGCCGTCTTAATGTACGCTGAATCACCCCTTGCAGCACACCCTGGACTGAACGATCCTGTGCCACTGGTTGATCAGATGCTGTCGCATTCGTAGAACCACAGAGCGCGGAAAAAAGACGATATCCGATCCGTTGTAATTCACCATCGCTACTATCTAACGTATTCAAACGCTTCTGTAATACCGTTATCTGTCTGCTCGTGTACGGAGGAATAAATATATCACGTACAGCATAGCCGGACCAGCTTTCGCGCACCTCAATCTCATATGACCCATTTTCACGAGCCTGGATAACTACATTTAATGTCTCACCCATGAGTCAGAAACTTCTCGCATTCCGTTGCTTGCTTGCTATCGTACCTGCTCTACCCGAGTACATCTCCACATCTTCTTGTGCTAGTATAACATAGTTCTTCCAGAACAAGAACTGCACAGAATCATAAAAAAAGAAACGCGCTTTCAGCAGGATAGCGCGTTCTACATGGCATCTCACCAACGACACCATCGACGTCATGCCTTTTCAGAGAGAAGGCAAATTTCTGGCAATATATTTAATTGTGATCAGATGTGCATAAAAAATGTGATGCTTCCTTATTCTCCCCAATAAAGCTCCATTTTGCCAAAACGGACCACATCGCCAACATTGACCCCCGCCGCCTCCAGCGCTTTCGTCACACCCATCTTCTCCAATGTGACCTGTAGACGATCCATACCTTCTTCGCTTTCAGGATCAGTCATATTTACCGCTCGCTCAACACGTCGTCCCTGTACAATGTAGATACCATTCTCTTTCTTGATGGTAAATGCATCAACCGGTTGCGGACGCAAGACCGGAGCTTCATCTTCAGTGGTGGGACGCAAATCCGCGCCAACCGGGATGGCAGCACGCTCAGCCTCAGCCTCTCTTATTTCTTGCAGTTGTCGCGATGTATACTCCATCAGGTCCGATGTTCCCTGGTGAGAAACCGCAGATAGCGCAAAGATTGGATATCCCTCTTTCTCAGCACGAGCCTTCAACGCAGGCCAGTGTTCCTGAGCTTCTGACACATCCATCTTGTTCAACACAATAATTTGCGGGCGTTTCGCCAAATCTTCATTATATTCGCGCAATTCACGGTTAATCTGCTCAAAATCTTGCCAGGGATCACGATCAAACGCAGCCCCATCAAGCATGTGGATCAACAGACGCGTACGGCGAACATGACGCAGAAACTCATGACCCAGACCCACACCTTGAGCCGCACCATCAATCAAACCAGGAATATCTGCCAGCACAAAACTATCGCCATCTCCACTACGAGGAGCACCTACCTCAACCACACCAAGATTTGGCTCCAATGTCGTAAACGGATAATCAGCAATCTTTGGCTTCGCAGCAGTTACAACGGAGAGCAAGGTTGACTTGCCAGCGTTCGGATATCCAACCAGACCCACATCAGCAATCAAGCGCAATTCCAGATTCAACCAGCGTTCCTCACCAGGCTCCCCCTTTTGTGCCTCACGTGGAGCCTGATGTGTTGACGTCGCAAAATGGGTATTCCCCAAACCACCACGACCACCACGTGCCACCATAACCCGTTGACCATCATCTACCAGATCTGCCACTAAATCCCCTGTATCAGCATCGCGAATAATCGTACCACAAGGTACCTGTAGAACGACATCTTCTCCCTTTGCTCCATGCATTTTCTGCCGCGCTCCCGCAACCCCGGAAAATGCCTTGAACTGCTGACGATACCGATAATCAATCAGTGTATTCGCACTATTAGTGGCCTCAAAGTAAATGGAGCCGCCTCTCCCACCATCCCCTCCATCCGGCCCACCAAATGGAGCAAACTTCTCTCGACGGAAATGCATTGAACCGTCGCCGCCATCTCCGGCTTTTACAAATATTTTTGTATGATCATAAAACATGTTTTATCCCCAATGCCCAGTACAGGTGAAAATTTTCTATCTTTGTGGCGAAATGGAGTATATCACAAATCACGGTGTCTGTGGAAGATACATTCATGAGAAGAGACATCTCACTCCTTGATTGTTTGCTCTGCTTAAACCTGATTATTCAGATATAACAAAAACATACAGCTTATCATCATTGAAACCCCTGCAATGATGTATATTATGGCAGAATAGCCAACATGCGTTGTGCATGTTGCCCAATTTTGTTACCTGCAACTTCAGACATTTTTACAGTTCACCAGTTTCTTTCCTTCGTGGTACAGTTTCTTAACACATATTATTTTGTACAAATCACACATTCACTTCTCGGCAAACAATATATTTTGATGCATCGAAGCATCGCAATCAAGCATAACGGTCTTTGCTTTTGTCAATTTGCATAAAAATAGAAGTGATCTTCACCACAGCCAGAGTCGCCGCGTGGATTCAACAATCGTTCTGATACTTGGATACTTTGTAAGGGAGAAGCATGGCAACAACACAAAATATTGATGCTGTACAATCCGAACAATCTGATTCAACATGGCGTACATTCGGTATCGCAGCAGTAGTTATTCTTTTAATCGGTGCGGTCATCGGTTTCGGAGCCAAATTTTTTGCAGGTGCCTCTGCCGGTTCATTTAATCCCAGCTCCATTAACTCTGGCGATACAGCCTGGGTTCTGACCGCTTCTGCGCTGGTTATGTTTATGACGCCGGGCGTAGGTTTCTTCTATGGTGGCATGGTCCGTAGTAAAAACGTTGTAAGTATTATCAAGCAATCATTTCTTATTCTCGCTTTAGTGAGTTTACAATGGGTTCTCTGTGGGTATAGTCTGGTGTTTGGCGCAGACCATGGAGGGATCATTGGCGGACTGAACCTTTTTGGACTGGCGAACGTTGGCTTTGCCCCCAATACCTATTATGCTGCCACTATTCCACAGCTCGACTTTATGGTCTTCCAGGCGATGTTCGCGATCATCACGCCAGCATTAATCATTGGCTCATTTGCCGAGCGCGTTCGCTTCCGCACGCTGGTCGTCTTCGTTCTGCTCTGGACAACGCTGGTCTATGATCCAATCGCACACTGGGTCTGGGGTCAGGGTGGCTGGTTGCACAACCTGGGCGCGTTAGACTTCGCGGGAGGCACAGTCGTTCATATCAGTGCTGGTTTCTCTGGCCTCGCCGCAGCCCTTGTGGTTGGTCGCCGCGTTGGTCACAAACAGGGTCAAGCGATGGAAGCTGGCAATATCCCATTCACACTTCTAGGTGTGGCTATGCTCTGGTTCGGCTGGTTCGGCTTTAATGCTGGTAGCGCACTGGCCGCCTCTCCTCTTGCTGTCAGCGCATTTGTCGTTACCAATACTGCCGCCGCTGCCTCTGGCTTAACCTGGATGACATTAAGCTGGGCCGAAACCGGCAAACCAAGCGCGATGGCGATGGGTACCGGAGCAGTCGCTGGTCTGGTTGGTATTACGCCAGCCAGTGGCTTTGTTGGACCAGTTGCCAGTATCGCTATCGGTATTCTCACCGGTCTGGTTACCTACCTCATCCTGCTGCTGCGCAATAAACGCACCAAAATTGATGATACGTTGGATGTCTGGGCTGGACATGGTATGGGAGGCGTTGTTGGCGCTCTGCTGACAGGCGTTTTCGCTGAGAAAGCAATCAATAGCGCGGGCAATAATGGTCTGCTCTTTGGTAATCCACATCAATTATTAGTACAGTTGCTTGCGGTTGTTGTCAGTGCTGGATATGCCTTCATTGCAACCTTCATTATCCTGAAAGTGATCTCCTTCCTGGGACTGCGTGTCTCGGAAAAAGAAGAGGTCCTTGGTCTGGATATGGCAGTACATGGCGAAGAAGGATATCGCTTCTAAAAGCACACAAAAGCAAAGAATAGGATCGGTCAGGAATGTTGACCGATCCTATTCTTTTCAGTGGCAGAAGGCACCAACCCCGTACCAGGAGTCCCCTACCAGCTCCCCCATCCTCCCTGTCTCTTCTCACACCGACCATTACCGCCATAACTACAATACGTGCCTGAAATGCTCCCATTCGCCTGAATCTGCCCATCAAATGCTAACGGTAAAATGATTGCTGGAAACCAGTCTCTTATGCTGTTTGCACGTGAAGCATGGAAAACAGAGGAAAGGAAAAACAGAAAGTTGTGTGTTTTCTATGAAGAGCAAAAAATGAGGGCAGGTGTTCAATATGGTACACCTGCCCTCATCAATAAACATAGTGCGAATTTGCCGGATTTCAGTCGAAAAAGCAGTAAAGAGAGAAAAAAGCTATTCGCTCTTCACTAATTCACGTTTTACTTCTTCGATACGCGCTTTTCCTCTCGCATCAGCGGTGATCAGGCGAGCGCCTCTTTGATAGGTAGCATAACCCCAGATAGCCTGGAATGCCACCAGCATGCGATTACGGAATCCGACCAGGAAGGCAATGTGTACAATCAACCAGAAAATCCAGGCAGGCAGACCAGAGAACTTGATGTTCCCCAGATCAACAATGCCATAGCCACGACCAATCGTCGCCAGGTTTCCTTTATTCACATACTGGAACGGCGTCACTGGTTCAACACTGTTCACAGCCTTCTTCGCAATCACCCCACCAACATAGTCACCTTCCTGCATCGCGGCAGGTGCAACGCCAGGAACTGGTTTGCCGTCAATCATCAATGATGATGTGTCACCAATTACATAGATGTTGGAGCTACCAGGCAATAAGAGTTCCTCGGTCACCTTGACACGACCAGCCCGGTCAACTTCAGCTTCTAACCATTTACCAGCAGGAGACGCCGCGACACCAGCGGTCCAGATCACTGTTTTCGCAGGCAGCAGATTATCAGCGATCATCACGCCACTCTCATTCACGCCAGTAACAGGAGAACCGGTACGAACCTCAACACCCAAATGATTCAGTGCGTGATGAGCAGTTTTCGCAAGCCCCTCATCAAACATTGGCAGAATACGTGGCAATGCCTCAACAAGAATAATTCGCGCTGAACGTGGATCAATATTTCTAAAATCAGATGCCAATGCCGTATGAGCTAATTCTGCGATCGCTCCCGCCATTTCGACACCTGTTGGGCCTGCACCAATCAAGACAAAGGTCATCAGAGCACTTTGCAGATCAGGGTCTGTCTCCATCTCTGCCTGTTCAAACGCCAGCAGGATCTTACGGCGCAGAGCAGTCGCATCAACAATGGTCTTCATACCAGGAGCATACGGTGCCCACTCATCATGCCCAAAATAGCTATGACTCGCACCTGTTGCGATGATCAGATGATCATAAGGAACAGGTGCTTCGCTCGTTAAAACAAGTTGCTTCTCACGATCCACGCCGGTAACTTCTGCCAGCATGACCGTTGTATTTTTCTGACCACGGAGAATATGGCGGATAGGGGCCGAGATATCCGCTGGAGATAAGACTGCGGTTGCAACTTGATATAGCAAAGGCTGGAAGAGATGATGATTATTGCGATCAATGACAGTAACATTCACTGGAGCATCTTTTAAAGCCTTGGCCGCCCGTATACCACCGAAACCAGCACCAACTATCACAACATGGGGTTTTTTCGTCCCCCCCGAATTCTGTATAACATTCATGTATCTGTCTCTTCTCCCTTGTCTCGGCTGCGATACGATACGTAGTTCATTCGAAACGAACCAGATACGATCAAATAGCCTATTATTTCAGATAATGGAGTGATGCATTTATATATAAGCAAACAAAAAAATTCATCACTTCTTGCTAGCTTACCATGTTTTTGGGTAGAACAAAACACCTTGAAGGGGCAATCTCTGCTTTTTTTATGAATCTGGTCCTGTTAACAATGATTGTATGTATAAATTGCCTACAGCAAAGCTTTCATGACACAAGAAGATACGCTCGATAGTCCTCTTCGCATATAGCCCATTTAGGGTATCTTGTCCGGCATACTGGCTCTATGGCGCTCTTTTGTGCTATCACAACCCATACCAGATATGCGCTATTCATCCCAGAATACTCATAGCCTCCGGCAAGAAAATGCTTGAGGGTAATACGCCCTTGCCCATAGACTACTGTTCTTACATCATACACTATTTTTCCGAACCATGCCTGAGCTTCCATCCTTCTACCTATTATCACGTATGACAAGCAACCAGTGAAACAATTCAGGGACTTTTGGCGTCAAACCTGATTTCAAGCCGATGCAGAAGGGAGATAATGCAGGATTTCGGAGATACTATTGATGACATTTCAATGCAGTTGTTATGCTCTTCTTCTTAGATACCCTTCACCAGGAGTGGCAAACCGAAAACAGCTTCAGTTCCGAAAACAGCCAGCACCGCCAGCCAATCAGACCATCTTCAGGCTCGCCACCAACACCGCTCTACCCTCACAATATGCTCTCAAATTTTGGAATGGACCTTATCTAACACCATCCATAGCCTTCTATGCCTATCTGATCAAAAACTGAAAACTTACTCTGCTGATGCCAGTGTGGAGCTCCCGATAGTTCGACGAGCAATGGATGCGCTAATCAGTGAAACCAGCATTCCAACAATTACAGGTATAATTAGCCACATAGCTACTATTTCTACAATACCTTGATAACTGACAATAAAGCTCAGCAGAGGACTCACACCTGAAACAGGAGCAAGTGAGACAACATTACTTTCCGTATGAAAAAAGAAATGAGCAATCGCATCAATCAACGTAAAAATCAGAACCGTTCCCAGAAAAGTTGCGACCACAGCAATAAAACTGCTCCACATGCCCTGTTTGATCGAGGAACTCCGTTGCGTAACCACACAAGCACAAGTACTATAAACGGCTGCAAAAACAACATAGAGAGCGATGCTGATCAAAGCAAACAGCCATGAAACAGAACCGAGCGTTGCCGGATTCTGAAAAAGCAGAGCAATTAACCAGGCCAGACCAAACGCAGCCCAGAATAGCGCAATATTCACTCCTGGTATATACAGCAAGATCGCTGCTACCATTCCCAGAATCAGCCCAGAAGGAATGGCGATACGTTGCGAGAATACAGGTATTTCTTGTCGTGTACGCACCAGAAAGGCACCAATAACAACCAGGCCAGCCAGAACCAGAACAATCAGATAGGACGGCCACGAACTCTGTAATCCCTCTTGCACAGGCCAGAAGAAAGAGCCAATAATACTGATTACCTGCAAAACAAACATGAGTAATGCTGCCCCCAACAACATCAGGCTCCACATGCTTCCCATATTGCTCTTTTGCATATAAAATCTCCCTTTTCTTTCTGTTATAGAAGATTATTCTTTATATATATGCAAATAATACATACTATTACTCTTCCAGACCTGTGTCATATAACCTATTTTAAATAGCAAAAAATCATGCATTGAGCGAGACAATATATCTTATGTGTCTTCATGTAACTCAACTAAAAAAGAGATCGCTATGTTTGGCTAAAATACATAACGATCTCTTCAGAATGTATGAGTAGCGCTAAGGCACTGTGCTATTCATGGATTTTAAGCACGATTTTACCACGTACGCCGCCATTTTCCAGACGTTGATGCGCGCTGGCAACCTCTTCCAGACTCATAACCGAATCAATAACTGGCTTGATCTGCTCACGCTCGATTAATGTGCGCAGAAAATCTAATTTGTAGCGATGTCGCTCCAGAAAGAGATAGTGGAAGTCGATATTCTTCAAGTGAGCAGGCCAGGTGTTCCCTTCGATATTCACGATGCTGACCATACGGCCATATTTCTTTGTGACCGCAATGCTGTTCGCAATAACATCCCCCCCAACATTGTCAAAGACAACATCCACACCTTCACCAGCCGTCTCGCTTGCTACGACATCCACGAAGTTCTCTGTATTGTAATCAATTACACGATCAGCTCCCAGTTGGCGAGCAAAATCAACGTTCTTACCACTACAGGTAGTGAAAACATATGCACCCGCAGCCTTCGCGATTTGCACAGCCAGTGAGCCGACGCCACCAGTGCCTCCATGAATCAGCACCGTCTCCCCAACACGCAAATGCGCACGAGTGATAAGTGCATCCCATGCCGTACCACCAGCCAGAGGAATACTGGCAGCCTCAACATGCGAGATATTTTTTGGCTTACGAGCGACAATCGCTTCATCCACCACATGGTATTCGGCATAACTGCCAATTCTACCAGGAATGTCTGGCGTATAATATACCTCATCACCAACTTTGAAATCTTTCACACCAGCACCAATCGCCTCTACAACACCGGATACATCGTATCCAATGACAGCAGGAGGCTTGACACCAGCCCATTCACCCGACTGGCGGATTTTGTAATCCACGGGATTAATCGAAGTTGCATACACACGAACGAGGACTTCAGTTGCCTCCGGGGTAGGCTTCTCTATTTCTCGCTGCTGAAAGACTTCAGGACCACCGAATCCGGTGATGATCATTGCTTTCATTGACAGATCCTTTTCTCTCTAAGTTATGAATATAATTGTAACCATCAGTAAGTTATTTACCCACAAAAGATTAGTGTATTCTATCATATCTAGAGATTATTCCGAGCGTTTGCTCAACACCAATTTATTCATCTTAGACATTTTCAGATAACATTCAATAAAAACTACTTCTCGATATCATAAAGCTACAAAAACAAAATCATGGAAATAAACATTATTTTTACCTTTTATCGCTATGATATTTATATATGTTTGATATCAATTTTTCAAAAATATGAGCAAAATACTTGATTTTCCTCATTAAAATAGATATATTTACATAAATTAACACATCCGTAAAACCTTTATAAACCAATTAAGGAGCTACAATGTACTTTAAACGGCTCAAATTCATGTTCATAGTTCCTTTCCTGCTCGCCCTACTTATTTCTTTTGGCGGAGCAGGATTTTTCTCGGGCACAGTTCATGCAGATGCAACTACACCAACGATTGCCCTTAGCAGTAAAAACGCGCATCCGGGGCAAAAACTGACTCTTACAGGACAAGGACTGACCCCTCAAACACCTTACCAGATTATGCTGGGATTAGGGACAAATCATATAATGCTTGCGTCTTATATCGAGTCGGATGATAACGGGGATCTGTCAACATCTATCACATTCCCACAAAACAACATTACGCAAGGCGACTATCCTGTATACCTTTATTCAGAAGACGATACCTCTACTCCAATAGCACAGACAACCATACAGATTATACCTACCCTTTTTCAGATTACAGGCAATGCTGGTTTACCCGTAACCATGACAGGGGCAGGTTTTAATGGCTATGAAACAGTAAGTATCTATTTCGATAAAACAGACGGTACAGCAGAAGGCACAGCTAAAAGCGATGCCTCTGGCAACATCTCATTCTCATTTACAATGCCATCTAATTTACCTGCTGGTACATACCCGGTAGAGGTAGAACGCACTGCACAAAAACCACTCACTGTAACAGGTAAAATCCGCCTCTACACCTTGAGTATCAAAGCCCCAGGAGGAGTGAAAGCCAATCAGGGCATCTCAGTGACAGGAAAAGGGTTCGAACCAGATGAATATGTAACTCTGAGTTGGAACGCAAACGGTGGTCAACAACTCTATAGCGATGTTGCAGATGCTACCGGTGCATTCTACTTCTCTGTCAATTTGCCATCGGCCCCATTGGGCAACTACACTATCACAGCACAGGGAAATAGCAGTGGCTTAACCACCAGCACCCCTATCAACGTCGGACCTGGCATTAACCTCTATACAACCAGCAGCACAGCGGACCAGGGGAATCCGGGTGGACAAATCACTGTCTATGGTGGTGGCTTTAATCCCAACGAGCAGGTCAATGTCTATTTTCAGACCGCCAAAAATGGCATTACCACAACGACCACAGATAGTACAGGCAACTTCACAGCTACTATCACTGCCCCTATGCAATTTTCGCCACAGACAACCTATTATGTCTACGCGAAAAATGTGGCTGGCACGGTCCATACACGCACAAAATTCACCTATGGAGCACCTACCGTAAGCTTCTTAAATCGCCCTAGCGGTGCTGACTACTCAGAAGGCGTCATTATAGCTGGGGGCTTTGGTGCTAACGAGACAATTCAGGTTGTTGATCGTTATCAACAATCAGATCAAGTTACTGTCACAACACTCACTGCTGATGCTACTGGTTTTGCAGAAGCAGGGCTCATCTGGCCTAGTTCAGCCTATGCAAACCAGATCACATTCGCAGCTATTGGACAAACCACAAATCTCGTTGCAACCAACACCCACATCATAGATCCAACATTATTAACAGACAACGAGTCTGATTTATATGAAAACGGCAATGCCGGAGATACATTACAGTTCCAGGGCAAAAACTTTGCAGCCAATGAAGAGGTAAATATAACCTTTAATGGAACGATAGTATCCACCGCAACAAGCGATGCGGAGGGATATTTTAGCGGTTCTTTTGTTGCTCCTCCACTAGCAAACGTGAGCAATGGAGCAGGTAACATTAAGGTGGCGGCAACAGGTGTCACAAGCGGACTTGTTTCTTCACCTTTTTTTTCCTGGAACACATTCTACTACCAACCAACATTAACCATTTCGCCAACATCCGGTCCATCTGGCACAACTATTACGGTTACAGGAGAACATTTTCCAGCAAACGCATTGGTTCCAATCGGTTGGGATGGCCCATTTAATTCTAATCCGCAATTGATAGGATACCCTGATGGAACATATGCTGTAGCCACGGCTGACCAGAACGGCAATATCACGCTGACCATTCAAGCAAACGATCTCGTCAGTGGTCAAACCTATCATGTCACGGCATCAAGCATGTCTGGCTTTCCTGGTCCGGTAACAGATACATTCGTTGCGCAATAAGCATAATCTCTAAAAGTTCACATACTTCACATACAAAGCAGGGATGCAAAAGACTCGTTGCCTTTGCATCCCTGCTTCTTCATTGAAAAAATCACTGGACATTAGAGCATCTCAAGTGACTGCGCTCTGTTTGGTGGAGGAAAAGCGCTATCTAGTGCTGCTAGATCCTGTTCGGTCAGTTGGAGATCAAAAGCAGCACGGTTCTCCTCCACATGGTCCGGTGATCCCGCTTTAGGGATGACATTCAGGCCATCCTGCCGCAAGAGCCACGCCAGCGCAACCTGGGCAGGTGTTACATCATGCTCGGCTGCCACACTGCGAAGAACAGCATGATTGAGCATCCGACCCTGTTCAATCGGTGTATAGGCCATGATGGAAACGTTCTTTTCACGGCTCCAGGGAAAAAGATCATACTCGATACCACGCCGGGTGAGATTATAGAGCACCTGATTGGTCGCGACATCTGCCCCACCTGGTAGTCCAACCAACTCTTTCATATCACTGATGCTGAAATTACTCACACCCCAGTTACGAATCTTTCCCGTACGCACTAACTCCTGAAAAGCCTCGATTGTCTCTCTCAGGGGCACCGAACCACGCCAGTGCAAAAGATAAAGATCCAGATAATCTGTTTTGAGCCGTTTCAGACTACGTTCGCAGGCAGCAATCGTCCCACGCCGGGTCGCATTCTGTGGCAACACTTTGCTCACCACAAACGCATCATCACGCCGTCCAGCAAGTGCCTCAGCCATAAGTTCTTCAGCAGCACCACTGCCATACATCTCTGCGGTATCGATCAGCGTCATACCAAGATCCAGACCAAGACGCAAGGCCGCAATCTCATCCTTGCGACGCCGTTTATCATTGCCCATATTCCATGTTCCCTGACCAAGTACTGGCATCAGATCCCCCGATGGCAGTTTAATCGTACGCATGGCAGTTGTAGACATAACAATACTCCTTCTTTCCATTGAAACATTGTCAGAAAAAAGTGAGCACGCTATTTTCAGGAAATAGCGTACTCACTTTTTTGCTTATAAAGCGAAAAAAAAATCAGAAATTATCTATATACACTGATCATCTTGATCAAAAAGCAATAGTTACTGATTGACAAGCCAATCCAGAAGACCCTTTTGCGCATGAAGACGGTTTTCGGCCTGATCAAATACCAGAGAGCGGGGGCTTCTAAGCACGTCTGGTGTCACCTCTTGACCAGGATGGGCAGGCAGACAATGCATAAATAAAACATGCTCTGGAGCGGCTGCAATCAATTGTGCGTTGACCTGATAGGACTGGAAGGCTGCAAGACGCTCTTGCATCTCAGCCTCATCTCCCATCGAAACCCAGGTATCTGTATAGATGACATCCGCATCACGTACAGCTTCAACGGGATCTGTGACACGGGTAATCAAGCCATTGCCAGCAGCAACCGTTTCATCATCAAGCGCATAGAGTTCTGGCGAACAGAGAGTCACATGCACTCCCATATGGATCGCACCGTGAACTAACGAACGACACACATTATTCCCATCACCTAAATACGCAATGCGCAACCCATCAAGGTTTTCACCAAAATATTCTGCTATAGTCATGAAATCCGATATAGTCTGGCATGGATGCTCACGATCACACATGCCATTCACAACAGGAACTTCACTCTCTTGAGCCATAGTGACAAGCGTCTCATGTGTCAGCACGCGAGCCATGACGAGATCATAATAACGCGACAAGACAATTATCTCGTCACGCAGATCTGCCAGCACAAAATTAGAAGTCTTCCAATCGATATAACTGGGGAATGCGCCCAATTCTATTGCCGCATTCTCAAAGGAGGAACGTGTTCGTGTCGATGTCTTTTGAAACAATAAGGCGATCGACATGCCCTGCAAGGCAGTAACAAAGTCCTGTGGACGCTCTTTCATTTCGATGCCACGGCGGACAATCGCTTTCATTTCCGCAGAGGTAATATCCTGCAAGGAAATAAAAGAACTGGGTTTGCGTTTTAAACGCTCCTTATATCTTTGTTCAGCAAGCTCAAGAGCTGTGTTTCTTTGTGTCTTCTCAACCATCAGATATCTCCATCATGTCGTGAGGTCATTAGGGTTAGAAATATGTCCATGTCTGGTTAGCATACCATAGTCTGCGAACACATCCAATGGAAATTTCTCTATATGATAGCGATTATCGCTTAAACTCATGAAAGGAACAACATAGTGAGCCTTCTCGCACTCAGCGAAAAAGTTCACCATGCACGATACCTATCTTTTCTATTATTCACGGTTACTGTTCTACAATTTATATGACACTTCATATATGACGCTTAGCATTCATTAATAGTACGTAGCAAAACCATTGTTGCTCTTCCTTATCTAATTATTCAGGCAAATAAGTGCTAAACACGCTAAATAGTATGAATCCTTCTTGACATGCACCATAAAATACGCTATATTCGTATAGATGAGTCTATCCATTGATTTCGCAAAATATCGGAATCAATAAGCTATGTGCGCTCTTCTTTCCCAGGTAGCAGTCGCGATATACCCAGACGAGTAGAACATCATGGTTATCAGATCTTTTACTCCCTGTGGTGTACATAGACCAAAAGGAGCAATTAAAAAATATCCTCATCCTCTAAAAACTCGCTTTATTTCAGGTCAGACGACCCGAGCAGCATGACATGGAAGTATTCATGCTGCATCAGACGAAAGAACCGGGGAAGAAAGCACTATTTTACCAAATACCACTGGTTTATAGAACTCCTCAAAGGTCTGGTCAGCACCCTCTATTTCACTATCTGACCTGACACGCGATATGTTCTGCAGACCAGGAACACAAGAGAAAACAAGGAGATGTCATGGATGAACGTCTTCTCGGTGCTCTGAGGCACCGGAAACCTGTTCAACGACTGATCAGGATGATGCTACTCTGTTGTTTGAGCGGACTCTTCGGAGCCACCTCGCTCTCTCTTCCTGCTTCCATTGCCCATGCAGACACTCAACATGTGTTGAGCAGCGCTGTCAACACGATACCAGCAGTTCCATCTGCATCATCATCAAATCAACCCAATCTTGGCCCAAACGTCTATATCTTCAATCCCAGCACACCACAGAACCAGATCCAGGCAACAGTGGATGCCATAGCCAACCAGCAAGTTTCCAACCAGTTTGGCACGCAGCGCTATGCATTACTGTTTGAACCCGGCACCTATGGGTCCAGCACAGATCCTCTCAACTTTCAGGTCGGCTACTATACTACTGTAGCGGGTCTTGGCCTTTCCCCGGATGATGTTGTTATTAACGGCTCTATCGATGTCTACAATCAGTGCGACAGCAACAATAGCTGTACCGCGCTCGACAACTTCTGGCGCTCACTATCGAACCTGACTATTAACGTTACCACACCGAACGCTGGTTGCTACAGCGGCGAATTCTGGGCCGTCTCGCAGGCCGCACCGATGCGACGCGTACAAGTAAATGGTTCTACCACGCTGATGGACTATTGTAGCTCTCCCTCATACGCGAGTGGCGGCTTTATCGCTGATTCAGCATTTAGCAGTTCGATAGTCAGCGGTTCGCAACAGCAATGGATGGTCAGGAACAGCAACATTGGTGGTTGGAGCAACGGCGTCTGGAATCAAGTATTCTCAGGAGTTGTCGGTGCGCCTGCCCAGTGCTTTCCCGCTCAGACCTCATGCGGAGGACCATACACAACACTTGCGACCAGCCCGGTGACACGAGAAGAACCCTACCTGTACACAGACGCGAAGGGGAATGACAGCGTTTTTGTGCCCTCGGTGCAGCGCAATTCAGCAGGTGCAACATGGAGCAGCAGCACGACTCCTGGCACGTCAATCCCACTCAAAAACTTTTTCATTGCCCAGCCAACAGACCCGGCAGCATTGATCAATGCTGCTTTGCTGCTTGGGAAAAATCTTATCCTGACTCCCGGCATCTATCATCTGGATCAGAGCATCAATATCATACGCCCAGATACGGTCATACTCGGCCTCGGTTTTCCAACACTGATCCCAACACATGGAAACATAGCGATGAGTGTGCTCAACACAAAAGGAGACTTGATTTCAGGGCTGATTTTCGATGCGGGTACAAAACAATCCCCGGCTTTGCTACAGGTTGGCATAAACCACGTGCATAGTGGTCAGGCTACGACCTCCGACCCATCAGCAATTCAGGATGTATTCTTCCGTATCGGCGGTGCGGAAGCGGGCAAGGCAACGAACAGTCTGGTTGTCAATAGCGACAATACTATCCTCGATGATACCTGGGCATGGCGAGCGGATCATGGCAACGGCGTAGGTTGGAGCAGTAACACGGCTGACACTGGAGTCATTGTGAATGGGAACAATGTGACCGCGTACGGCCTGTTCGTCGAGCACTACCAGCAATACGAAGTGATCTGGAACGGCAATGGCGGTACCGATATCTTCTTCCAGAACGAGATGCCATATGACCCACCCAGTCAGGCGGCATGGATGGAAGCCCCCGGAATCGATGGCTGGGCCGCATTTAAGATCGCCAATACAGTAAAAAGCTTCAGCGGCTATGGTATGGGCAGCTACAGCTACTTCAATCAGGGTGTAAACATCTACGCAGCGCATGCGTTTGAAGTTCCCACTACTCTGCCAGCCTCTAGTCTGCACGATCTGTTCACCATCTTCCTGGCTACGGACGGTTCTGGTGGCATCCAGAACGTGGTCAACAACACAGGTGGCTCATCAACCATCGCCAATCCTGACACCCCTGTTACCGTAGTAAGTTATCCATAGAGGATTGCTACTACCACACGCTGATTATCAAGCTCCGCCCTCTGTGGATAGAGCTTGATAATCAGTATCAGTGTCTGGCAATGCTACTCTTCATCCGGCACTTCTTCCATCAAATCCAATACAGAAACTCCCAATACTTTCGCAATTCTTACCAAAGTATCAGTATTTACCGTTCGATATGGATTCCTAAAAATAGATTTTATAGTGTTATAGGAAATTTCAGTTCTGTATGACAACTTTGTCATAGAGATATCTTTTTCCTCAGCAACTTCTTTCACACGTAATCTAAGCATCAGCCTAACCTTTTTCATTAATTGTATCAACAGAAATAGTAATCGAACACCATGCTTTATTGAACACCTATTTATTTCAAATTTTTTCGAACATCCAATAATTACTATCAATTAATTGACAGCAATAAGTTTTCATGGTAGTCTTTAAATGGACAAAGCAAATGACACGAACTCAGAATAAAAAAGGCAAGAACGATACTAAAACTTTGATTCATACAAGCCCTTTATCGGATTAGTGAAGGTTGAGGAGGATAGTTGGAGAGATGATGAAAGAACAGACGAGCCAGATAAACTACTTCAGAGGGGGGCAATTTCATGTTTCCATTTAGATTGCCCAGATTCGGTAGAAAAAAGAAACAGCCTTATAATTGCATACACGAGTCAAAAAGAAGGCGCTACCTCAAAAACACCCCTTATATATTCCCCAGGGACGCTCAAGAAGATGAGCGATTAAATTTTCAACATCATATCCTTTATCAATTCTTAGGATGTCACTTCAAAGCACCAGTGACACGGCCAACGCGCATCCTTGATGTTGGAACAGGAACAGGTAAATGGGCACAGGATATAGCCAGATTATTCTCTGATGCTGAAGTGACCGGTATTGATAAAGAAGTATCAAAACAATTCAGTCCTTGTGCGCCAGACAATTATGCCACATTCATGGTAGATGTGTTAAAAGGTCTTCCATTTATCGACAATTATTTCTCGTTTACCCACCAACGCTTCCTGGTTGGAGGTATTCCTGCCAACCAATGGCTCAATATCGTTGCCGAACTTGTACGCGTTACTCATCCAGGTGGATGGGTAGAAATCCTTGAGGAAAGTGATGTATTTATCAATACAGGCCCATGCATGCAACAATTCCTTACCTGGATAAGGGCTGCCAACATAAGGAAAGCTGGTATTGATGCCTCGCTGACAGCACATGTCGGAGATATGCTAGAACGTGCTGGTCTCAGAAAGATCCATCGGGAAACCATCTCGGTTCCATTAGGAGCATGGGGAAAACGACATGGTGAACTCTTCGCAAAGAATACAATCGCTGCCTTCTCAGCACTGAAGGAGCACATCTGTGCCTATTGCGATGTGCCGCCCCAACAGTTTGATCAGATACTGTTCCAATTACCGTACGAATGGGAAACGTTTCACACTGTGCATCAACTCTATCTGGCCTATGGACAAAAATAAGAGGCACAAAAAACACTGACGTGAAATATCCCTGATTCAATCGATGCTGCAATACTCTGTGGGAAACGCCATAAAAGGATTTACATGCACCCTGACCAGAAGAATAGCGAGAGGAATCATAGTATTGAATCCGTACTCATCAACCATAGTTAAATGGGCAGCCAAACAGGCAGAAACGCTCCTTGCGCCATTAGAGAACTGTTGGATTTATGTTCAATGCGTCGTAGCACAAGCTCATTGGATCGGACTTCTTCTCTTTGATGAAACTAACAAGGAAATATTAATTGCCGCCGTATGGAGTGATTTAGAATATTACAAACGAAAATGAAGAATCACATTGTTTGGCCGATGATTGAAAAAGTAGATCTTAGTTGTATCGATGCGTGACGGGAGTTAAGCAAGAGGTGGGCCCAGTAGGGTTCGAACCTACGACCAATCAGTTATGAGGAGATTGGTTACAAAAACACCACCATATTGCTGTAAAACGGCTTGGGAAGCCAATCCACAAAATTTTTAAATTTAGCAAGCGTCAATTAGCTGATTGGTCATTGATATGACGCCTAATTGTTCACTCTTACGAAAAGTATAGCATAATACGAATTGTATTGCCATAGTAAAATAAAGGCCAAAAATCCCTAGCAAATATTAAGCTAGGGACTAAATACTTAGAAATTTATTTTATCTATATATCAATCTGGCTTACTATATAATCTACTGATTTTTTCAAAGCATAATTGTAGTCTTGACCTGGCTGGCATGGAAACAATTCCTGCATCTCAAAATAATCCAATTTATAGCCAACTCTATCTCTAAAATAACTCACAAGAGATTTTAAACGCTCTTCAATAGATGGATATTCATCTCCTGTTGGGATTGAGTTAATTAGCACTCTCACAATATGATCAAGCACAGAAGTATCTTTATTATACTCTCCAACATCCCACCAGTAATATTCACTCGTCTCGCCTTTCCTAGGTTCCAACCATTTAAAAGATGGACCTACCTTACTAATTAAA
>DATJIE010000034.1:0-3338 GCA_035493535.1 Dictyobacter sp. | reverse complement strand
AGCGGTTTAGAGCTGCGGCTGTACCCACCTCGTATTGCGAGAAGGTTTTGCCCACGCGCCACAAGGCCAGATTGGCAGCGACACTCATCCTGTGTTGATTGGGCGCATTTTCAATGATGAGGGAAGACGATTCAATGAGACGAAGTGTTCCACCTGGTTTCAGAATACGATGGGCTTCTGCAAGCAACGTCGGCCAATATTCCATGGGAAGCACGCCCACAATTAATCGACCATGTACTAAATCGCAACTCTCATCTTCAAATTCAAATGGCGGTTCCAGGATATTCATCACACGAAATTCAACATTTTCTTTTTTGTAAAGTTTTGCCTGATCGTTAGCATATTGGATCGCAATGTCATTCAGGTCTACCCCAATAATCTCAACATTTGGGCCCAACGCATCAGGATCAGCCCACCGCAAGGCCAGCTCTCCCGCTCCACACGCAAGATCGACAACACGGCCATGCTGCAAAGAAAAACCATCAGGAAGCACTGGCAATGCCTTTGAGCTGGTGAGGATCTTCCCCTGTCGCTTGAGACGCTCCCGCTCTGCGATACCATTATTACCGTCTATGTCTATCACATACCGGCGTTTATAGATATTGTCCTCTTGCACGTCACAGCATCCTTTCTGCTATTTGTATTCTTGAAATACTTTCTCTGCATGTTCTTTCAATTGCTCATACGACATTTCCGGGTTCTTCCGCTTCACCCGTTGCATAAATTGCTGGTATGCATTTTCTATACTTGCTTGAATCGTAATATGTTCTTTTGCATAGAAATCCTCATCAAAGAATGCTGCTGAGATCATGCGAGCATAGTGTTCAAGCGTCTCTTTTTTCGTCGAATCAAAAAAATCTTCCTGTGCAGAGGCAAGGTAAATCACCCCCGCAATACGACCAAATCGCAGAACAGGATAGGAAGCCGCACTTTTTATCTGATCCACATATTGTGTCTCAGCACTACACGCCACACGATCCCGATCCCGAGAAGAAAAAACCGGAAATCCACTCGTCACAGCCTGGGCACACAACGAAGTAGAACTCGCGACATACGATTTGTGCGCCTGAAGCTCAAACCATTGATTGGTCCCATGACCAGACCAGGCATGAATAAGCACCTGATCAGCTTGCCCATCATTTCGACTGGATCGCAACTGGCCTAAAAAAGCCATCAGACCCACCTTTTCGATATCGAGATGATTGACCAGGGCATAGAGGACAATACTCGTGATAGTTTGCAGGATCATTGAGCGCTCAGTGGTCTGTTGTGCGCGGAGCACCTGCGCGAACACGGGTGCAACAGCACGAAGAGTGGCATCTTGTGCAACTTCATAATAGCGGGGAAACGCTTTTTTTAACGCCGGACCCATTTCTGGAATATGCCTCTCCAGCATCATGACTTTGCGGCGACTATCTGGCCCGGTTGGACCCTTGATCCAGCGATACACATTGCGCTTTGTGGTATCAACATCTTCAAGCATTTTTTCAAGCATGTCCTGAGACGCACGATCCATCCACAATCGCAAAAGCTCTCGCCATTCCGCCTTTTCTTCCATAGAGATTGTCAACTCCTTTTAATTTTTCCCATCTATACGGTATAAATGGGCAAAACGAGAAACAAAGCCAAACACAGGAATAATACAACAACGTCCAAGTTTGTGCAAGTTCGTGACACTCAGTGACATTAAGATGGTATTAAGGAGTTGACTTGTACAGCTTTGCATGGTATATTTGTACATAACAAGCAGCAAGTTATATGAATGGGCTTGTCAAGCCGCTGCGTGTATATTCTCGCATTAACATTTTTTTATCTTTTTCTGGATGCTTGGTGGATGAGGCATATTCTGTTTGCTTTGTATATTGTGCTGTATGTCTGTCGTGGATACAAAGATATTTATGTATAGCGAAACAAGGATATATGTCATGTGGCCGATCATTTGTATTTCATGCATTGTACTGACCGCCTATATCTCACACAAGCTGCATAACCGCCCTCAACGTGTGAAATCCCCTCATGCTCTCGCTCATGACATTGATCTCCCGGCCTTTGCACGCAAACAGACTGTTAACCGTTTGCGACACAACATGTCACTCGCACCACAACTACTCAACACTCCACCACAACCTGATCTTGATCAAAAAACACTCAGGTTTTGGCGCTATCTTGTTCAGAGTGGGCAAATCACAGACTATTAATCGTTGAGCGCGGTGGCTTCGCGCTGTTTTTCAGGAGATATAACTATGTTGCGTTCATTGTCAAAAACTGAACTGGTTTCAATGCATTCTATCTCTCAGCAAGAGAAACAGCCTGGTGCGTTCCTCCGGCGTTATAAACACGCCTCTCACCCAGTACAACCTGCGCATGTAGACTTGTCTCAACAAGAAACAGTGTCCACCCAATCCCTTAGTCGCATTACAGCAGAACATGACTTACGCGAAATCGCCCTGGCCTACTCAATCAACAAACTAATCTATGATTTCCTGCATGATCATGGGAAACTTCCAGATGTCATACGCATTCATCCAGAATCTGCAGCAGCTCTCTATGATGGCGGATTCTGTGTCAACCAGCGATTTCGCTATGACTACAAACGCTGGACTGCCGTCTTTATCCCTCTGCAGGTTGACCGCCGCGTAAAAAATACCGCCATCCTCTTAGACCACTATAAGCCAGCGTGTTGACGCTTAGATCGGAGTATTTCGATGCCAAAATACACATTGGAAGCGCATCTGACCCTGGAAGAACAGTTCTTGCTTAAGGCCCAGAGGACCCGCCATATGATCGGTTTGGAAGTCGGGCACCTACTGGATAACAACCTGGTCATCCGTCCGATGACACCGTTCCAAGCCAATCACGAAGAGCCAACAATTGTAGAACCAGTCATACACTCAGGCTATACCACCATCAAACTACCTGCCATAGAAGGGTAAATAGCATGAAACACAACCAGATCGAGCTGAGATGGCCTCGACTGCGTAAACAACACCAGAGACAGACTGGCTGGCTACACAACCTGTTTAGCGTTACAGAGCCGCTTATCCCATCTACACAGCAGGATATGTCGCCCCATTCAGAACCCGATGTATCCACCAATAGACTACCAGACTGCCAACCATGGACCATTCGCAACGCACTCTAATTTATTAACATTTATTCAGAATTGTCAGGAGAAGAGAACAATATGACAGCCAACCTCTTAGATACAAAATTCTACACCGTCGCAGAAGTCGCCCGCGTGTTACGTGTCGATGAAAGCACCGTCCGCCGCCACCTCAAAGACGGCTCTATTGAACATATCGAACTGCCTGGCCGCAGTAGTCGGCGCGTCAAACGTA
>DATJIE010000033.1:0-88048 GCA_035493535.1 Dictyobacter sp. | reverse complement strand
AACAGACAGACGTCAATCAACACCTTTCTCTTATCTTTGAAATAGATGTTTCTCTTCTCCCTATGTTTGTGAGGCAGTTTGAACAGCTTTTGCGCATGGATAAAACGGATGAGCAATAATTTGTATGCACATTACATATTTCTATGCTACAAAAAATGCTCATCCGATTATGCGTTCATGGAACGTTTAACGAACATTCAGGCATTTGTCAGTGAACGTTTAATGAACTGAATCTGGTCCAGATGTTCTTTGCCATGATTGAGATAGGCGTTGAAGAAATCATAGACCGTCATCGGGCCATTGGTGACGTGCATACCACGGCGATCCCATGCCTCAGCCGGAAGCGAACGCAACAGGGCAGCGTTTGATGCACGCAACGCCTTCAGCAATTGTAGCGCCAGCGTGCGATCCTGCTGAAGATAGGACAGATTGTGGTCCCATGCATCCTGATCATACTCGTCTAATCTCGGTTCCTGCTCAGCCAGTGCTTTCCTCATGCGCCACGATCCGACAATATCACCATCGGCGAGATGCATGATAATTTCGTGGATGCTCCACGATCCAGGCTCTGGCTTCTGTCGTAACTGTGTTTCCGATAGTCCTTCGATGTTCTGCATGAGCTGATCCGCCAGCGTCTCATACGCTGTAATCTGTGCTTCCGTCGCGATAGGCATAACAGGCTTCCTCTCAATCTATAAATAAACGAATAGATGACACTATTATATCTGATCTGAGCAGACATGCTATGAATATCAAACAAACCAGTAGTATGTATGTACAGGCGTGTACGAATATCATCATCAACGCATACGCGAGAGGCTGGTGCTCTCATGCTCCTGAATTTAGCCTCTCGCAAATACTGGTATTTCGCGGCTTTACAGGCTATACTAGCATGGTAGCAGTCGAAAAGAGGATGAGGGTCGATTGTGGTATCATGCCTGTCCTGAGCGGCTCCTTGTTGGCACACATTGAAAGTACCTGTTGCAATAAAAAAGTTTCGGTTTGGATAAGTGAAATTGTGTGATATACCCTTCAGGGAAACAAAATACCTGGAGAGAGCACTTCTCTATTCAAACACCGGTATAAGTGCCGTGAGCTAACTAACACAGAAAATTGATCGCACATGTAAGAGGAGTGCCGAAATGATAGATGTTAATGAGATCCTGGCTGAATTGTTTCAAAAACGGCCTGCATGCGACGTTGATGGCGTATTTCATTATCTGCTGCAAGAAAGAGACAGGACACTGGTGGTCGATACCATTCCATATCCGCAATGGTGGCAGACGCCAGAGACCCTGAAAGAGACTTTGATGATCGATTGTGAACGCAACAACGTCAGTCTGGGTTGGTTCATCAATGGTATCTCTCGTGCGTATGTCAGCGCCTGGTCTGCGGAGGCAATGCTCTACTAAAGAAGGCGGAGACGCAGAGGTCGAGCATCGAGAACTGGTGTTTGTTAGCTCAGACATGATTGTCGGCATCGATCTCCCTCCTGATCAGCTCAGTTATCGGGTCGTCCCACGTGATTACTTTTATGACAATATCTATGAGGAACAGGTCTATCGTATCCTCTCCTGATTACTAAAAAAAGAACGCTTCTCTAATGTGAATTCCTCGCCCTCCCTCTCCGAGTTGTGAGCACTCTCTATAGTGAGAAGGTAGATGGTATTTCTTTCGCGCTGTTTTTTTCGCCATCTATGAATGAGATTCATCTGATAATGAGATGAGATCCATGATAATGGAGGGAAAATGTATTATGGCAATGTATATGGTGCAATTTACGTACACCGCTGACGCCTGGGATGCGCTGGTAAAGAATCCGCAAGACCGTACCATCCCCAGCAGAAATTTAGTGCAGGCGTTAGGCGGCAAACTGCTTGGTTTGTATTACTCTATGGGCGAGTACGATGGTGTGGCGCTCTTTGATGTTCCGGATGACATTTCGGCCTCGGCAGTGAGCCTCACCGTGAAGGCTTCAGGAATTATGAAGGAGAACCTGATCACCCGGATTTTTACTATGGATGAAGCTATGGAGGCCATGCGTAAAGCCGGAAGTAGCTCATTCTCAGGTCCCAAAAAATAAGCCCATCCAGGTTGGGGCTGGCAGCATGCCGCTCAATCGTCTGTGTGAAGTCGCCTGACATCCCGCATGGTTTCGCCGTAAGAATCAGCTTTCACCTATCTGTAATATGGCGACTTCACAAGCCGCGAATGAGCGGCGTTGACGATTGCTTTTTACATTATATTTTCGACGAAGTAGTAGCTATTTCGCCATTCCTGAACGTTCAGGCTATACTGGAATGGTAGTCGGTCGAAAAGAGAGAGGAGCCAGCCCGAATGATATTGCAATAACACCTCTTTTAGCCTTTTGGCTTGCACTTGAGTATTTATCAAAAAACAAGAGTTGACTGAAATATAGAAGGTTGTATTTTTTACTCATAATGCATTAAACGTGGTAATGTACTTTTAGCGCTTTTTTGAAAATGGGGAGAAGTTGCTACTTTCAAAGGGGAGCCTATTATTTCCTCAGCCACTATTATTTTTCTCCTATAACTAAAGTCACACTTTTTAAGATGTTTTGTTCTTTTCCAACTTCAACAATGACTTTCTTAATTTCCTTGTTTCCAAATATATCTGAATTTTGCTCAAGCAGTCGTTGCTTGCTCAGACCAAACGGAGTTGTAAGGATACGACTAAAGGCAACCGAACTATTCTCAAACTCTACGCTATCAGTATCCATTTTTGGATGTCTGCGCAGAATTTTTTGGATAACCTCCACTGTTTTTGCGTTAGTCACATTCGTGCCACGAATCAATTTAAGATCATATTGTTTTGGATTGTTGTGAGTTACAGCCATCCACTGATTACGCATTATTACTGAATACTGAATAAGGAAGCACTTTATTTTTCTCTTTAACAATATCATGGTAAGCTTGTTCAAGCGTCATTATGCCCTCAGTTGGATTAGCGATCATACAATAGGGAGTGAATTTGTTATCATTTCCCCTATCCCATGTTTCCACTCTATATACCGGGTCATTTCTGGATGTTTTCTGTTGATAAGCACGATTGAAGAGATCATCTGAAACCTTTGCTCGATGTTGTTGTATTTTTTCTACCATGACATCGAACGTTCTCTTTTGTTCAAGGCTTAAGGTGTTTGCATATGATCCTATACGATGGATGAGTTTTTCAGCATTTTTAAAATAATTATTGAGAGCACTCTGGAAGTGAAGTTCCCAAATGAGTTCGAAGCTCCTTGTAAAGAGCCTGGATGTCTTCAGTGTTTAGGAGCGGTTCCATCTCACGACTTTGTTCGCTCCTACGGAGTTGAGAAGCTTCCCTCCGAAATTGTAACCGATCAGGAGAATAGAGAGATTTGGAGAGGTTCATTAAATCAGAAGAAAAATTTATAACGGGCGTTGACACATTCTCCATGCCTCTTTTTGAATGTTACATAAAAATAACCCTTTTATGTTATTTTTATAAGTATTTACGCATTTCATCTCTTAAAACATCAAAATATATTTTTGTGGATGCTTTAATATTTTGTGCCTCTAATGATTTTTCTCTTAAATTCATTTCTTGTTGCTCTTTTTTTTCTTCTACTGTTTTTCGGCGTGAAGAAATACTTGCTTTTTTTTGAGTGAATATTGTTAATTTTTCCTTAAGTTTGGTCAAACTGATTTGCTTTTCTTGGATGATTTCTTCCTGTTTTTGTATGTTTTTGTTGGTTTGTATTTTTTGCTGCCGATCTTGATCTAGTTCTTTGCTCTTTTGTGTATATTCCTTAGTAGTTCTTGCCATGATACGACGAACGATTGATAATCGTTGCTCATCATAATCTATGAGTTGTTTCAGCATTCCTCCCGCATGGGAAATGTTCTCATTTGACCAGACGTCGACTGTGCGCCTCTTAAGGTTATGGCTTTTATAATAATTCTCTATCTGTTGCATTAAAGGCTGCATCTTTGCGTGAAAAATTTCATTTACGTGCTCTGCCCCTAAGTTATGATCAGCGATAGATGCTATCATGACTTCATTTTCTGTCTCTGTCTCCATCTCTGGCATCAATTTGGCACGTTGCCTCATCTCTTGTTCCTGTAGTATGATGTCCAAATGTTCTTTTGTTCCATCACGAAATTTAGTGATCTTTTTGATATATGTGTTATTATTATTGTTGCTGTTCTGGTAACGGATATCCAATGCTTTTTGATTCTGTTGATACTTTTTCAGTATAGAATTTATCTCTACTTCTATCGTATCTTGTGCTTTTTTTAGCTCATCTTCTATTTGTTGGATAGCTTTTTTGTTTCTTTGGATGTCTTTTTGATTATTTGTATATTGATGATGAATAGCCTGCAAATCATTTGTTGTTTGTTGTAATTCTGATTTTTGTCTTTCTAAATCTTTATTTGTGGATGTTTCCCATTCTTTGTGGGTCTGTTGGAGCTTTGCTGTGAAATGACCAAATACCTGTTCCGTTTGTTGTTCAAGAGCCTGTAATTGTTGCTCTCGCCCATCTAAAGCTTGTGAAATTTCCTTTTGTTTCTTTGACGCCTTCAATGCTTGTTCTTGCGCGATTTTGTGTTCATGTATCGCTTGCAGGACCTGGAATGCTCTTCTCCCTTTTTGGGTGCGAACTGTTCTGCTGTCATGTGTTTGATGGGCTTCGTGAACGATGCTCTTTGCCTCTTGCTCGCGATGGTGATAAGCTCTGCTGAATATTTGTTCTTGCGTCTCCTTGATCCCTGCTCTCCTTGCTGCTTTGTCACTGCGTAACCAGGCCTGATAATCCCGCTGAGACATTGGAACTGCTTGAAAATACAAATCTTGGAGTGCGGCTGACAATTCAGGCGATGCTCCTGGCAGACTGCCCTTGCCCAATTTTGCAATCTGCTTCCAATAGTGCTTACTCTGTTGATCAATGGTTGCGCTCACTATTTCCTGGCCTGGACTCAGTTTGTTAAGTTCCTCCCAGAGGTTATTGAGCGGTTCTGGAATTGGCTGAGATGTCGTTTCTTGAACACTCAGTACTGTTGCTAGATGATCCTGGGCTTGCTGTTCTATCTGTAGTTGCTCTACTTGTGCCCTGTGTAGCGTTTGCCATCCCGTCATCCGTTGATTATTGACCCTGTCTGTCTGCGCGTCTTGCTCAATGCGTCTGGCATCGAGTGCAATCTGTGGGTTATCACCATGACTCTCAATGATATCTATCATTTCCGTAGACTGATATTCTCGAAGCGTCTTCACAACGTGTTGGGCATTTCTTGCTCTTTTTTCTTCCTTTCTGGCTTGGCTGCCTTCTTTACCCAATTTCTGGAGTGTCTGTTTCATTGCATCCAGTGTATATTGATTCAATTCATCTGGTATTGACAACTGGTACTCAGTGTTGAGTTGCTGGATCGAATCTATTACTTTTTGCCTGTTTCGACTCTCCTCCCCTTTTGCTGCGTCTATTTCTGTAATGATCTGTGCCAATTTGGTTGTGATGTGTTGTATCTGTTCACGTTGCTCAGTTTTCTGCTCGGATAAGGAAGCCAATTCATGCATATCGTGAATTGTATGTGCTTCTACCTCCTGTAGTATTGGAGGGATTTCTGCGTTTGATGACGTTGGAAAATGGTTATCCCGAATGCTGCGCAGGATGTCATTTGTAGCTGGCTCGCCTGGAGCTTTTATTCGTTCCTTTGGGTACGCTTGTTCGAATGATGGTTTACTTGATTGAGGCATATCGTAAATCCTTTCACCTCCATCTTACAATAGCTATGGTGTTCCCTCGTTGTCAAGACATAAAATCAGAGAAAACTGAAGGTGTCTTGCGTCTCAAATAGAGAGCTATGAGAACTAGCCTTTTCTGCGTCTTTAATGGTGTTTCTCAGTGCTATAGCATATGATAGTATCATGGTAGTAGTCGCAAAGGCAATACCAGCCAGAAAAAGGGTCAAAACTCATTTTATTTGTAGAAATGGGATGTTTGCGTACTATGTATCACTCGACATTCCTAGAAATACGAACGAAACGAATTCATAGCTCAAAATTTCCTTTTGCTTTCGATCATGCCAGGAGAAAATGGATGATCACAAAATAGATTCATCGACTATATCATAGATGAGGATTATTTGTTATGGATAGAAGCAATAGGAGAAATAGTGGATTTGAAGAGGGACAACATGTACCTGAATCTTCAAATCAACGTCATACTGATGTAGAACAACGACGTACTGATATTTTGCAAACAACAGCTATGGTCCGTCAAACATGTCGTAACCTGAATCCGGAACAATTACGCGAAATCCATCAAGTAAAAGCTTCAGTTATTCCCTGGCTTAACCGTTATTTGCTGAATCATGATGATATACGTCAAAATAGGATGGCAAAAGACATTGCCCTGAAGATAAATGAGGAATTTGAACGAGAGGCAAGTGAACGTCCTCGTCAACCTATAGGCACCTTAATAAGGGATAGTATTAATACAGTGAGAGCAAGTGACCGCATCGCCAACAGCCCTGAACGTTTACAGTTGCTTGATACTATAGAGAAACGTATACAAAATATGTGGCATGGAAATGAACTGAAAGAGCAACAAAGCCAGTTGGAAAAAATTGAGCAGGAAATAACACTTATTACATCTACACTCGAAAATTGGAGTGGTAATCAGCAAGGATATAAAACAAACCCTCTTGAAAAGAGGTTGACAGAGCTTCGCAGCCAGCAAAATAAGACTACATCAGGGATCGAGAGACTTCAGAGCATTCAACGTATTTCACCACCTGATGTTCTCCCTTCTTATGAGGAATAGTCGTTCGGTTACCAGGAAACAACGGTTCAACGAATACATGTGGAACAAGTTCACAGCAGCGATTCTCATTTGGTTGGGCGCATGTGCATATTACCATGCGGCCTACGCGAGAGGCTGGTGTTCTTATGATTCTGCCTCTCGCAAACACTGGTATTTAGCGACTCTACAGACTATACTAGCATGGTGCTGTCGAAAAGGCGGATGCCCTCGATTGGGATTGAAAAAGAAATATGAACATCGTTCAACGTAACCCGTCGCTTTACCAGCCACGAGAAGGCATGCAGGACGCGCTCGGCAATGTGTCGGCTGGTGTAGCCACCGACTTCGACGGTATAGGATTGATAGAGAGGGACACCCGCCGCCTGGGCGAGCTGGGCTGAGGTGATGTTATAAAATCGGCGCAATTGTAATAAGGTTGGCTTTCGTTCCATTGCTTTCTCTTCTCCTATCTGCTACGTATCTACTACCCCGCTGCAATGAGTTATCGAAATGTATTTGTTTGTTTGTTTGTTCTTCTGCTAATTTTTTGTGCGTGAGTGTTCTTGTTTTTTGTGCGTGAGTGGTCCCGCTATGTACTGGCTGGCTTCTCCTTGTTGCTAAGGATTGGCCTATCCGATGGTTTGAATGTATGCTTCAACGGCGATTCTGGCTGCTTCCTGCTCTCCTACCAGTGGCACAAGCTGCATCTGTAGATTGCCAATGCTGTTATATCTGTTGTTGATGATGTCATGAGATGCGGTTGCCCGAAACCCATGTAGCGCCTGCTTCATCGCCTCGCATTCCATCTCTATCTGCCTCCGCAGTCGCGCAATCTCGCTCAATGGATGTTCTCCTTTTTGTTTTTAGTCGATAGAATGAATAACCATTTCCTATTGCAATAATAACATTACAAACTGAAGTATGCAACCTATTGGTCTAAACATTATGGTTGAAACCATAATGTTTAGACCATATTCTGCTAACCTTTACACTCTGATACACTGGGTTTGAACGTCTATAAAGGAGCACTAAATGGTACGTCTTAGGGTAAAAGAGATTGCAGCAGAAAAGAAAATTAGTATTGCTAAACTTGCGCGAAAAGCAGACTTAGATAATAGTACTGTTTATCGCATTGTCCATGATCCTTTTGCCGAGATTACTACTGTTACACTTGGTCGACTGGCAAAAGCCTTAGATGTATCTGTAAAAGACTTGATTGAGGATGCCCCTGATCCGATTTCTGAGGAATAAAATCCTCCGCTCTTTCTTTCCGCTTGGTGCTCTGCCTGTGCTTTGCTTCCCTCCGCCAATGATTTTTACTTTCACTCACTCACTCAAGGTCCGTAATTTTCTGTCGATTGACCTTTAATGGGCAACCCTTTTAGGTGAGGATTATCAGGATTACTTCAAAAGGGTACACCATAAAGACCAATACTGTCAAGAGGCAAGGGCTGATATATTAAGAGGCATGGAGATACGATTAAAGATCAAAGAGATTGCGCTACAACAGGGGTTCAACCAATCATCTCTGTCACGAGCGGCAAATGTGGATTTCAAAACGGTAAAGAGAGCATTTCAAGATCCAACCAGAGACATCTCTTTGAGTACGATTGTTAAGATTGCATGGGTACTTCGGGTTTCGCTGAATGATCTTATAGAAATAACAGGAGAGCCTCATTCCAGACCAGAGCCACCTGACGCAATATCTTAACTATACATATAGTTCCCCCTCTATTCGCTTGCATGGTTGTCATCTATACTATTTGTCTGTATATGTCTTAGCAAGGAGTGCTGCGAATGAATACCCCCATCGAAATTTTTTACTCCTATGCCCATGAGGATAAAACGCTACGTGGAAGATTGAATACGCATCTGTCTATGCTGGTTAGGAATGGTTTAATTACGTCCTGGCATGATCAGGAAATTAGTGCTGGTAGTGTATGGGATGATGAAATTCACGAGCATTTGCGTAGAGCACAGATCATTCTTTTTCTGGTGAGTCCTGATTTTTTGGCGTCTGATTATTGTTGGGGGGTAGAAGTGCAGGAGGCATTGAAGCGTCATGAGGCTGGCGAGGTGCGGGTAATACCGATCCTTTTGGAGTCGTGTGATTGGCAGCAGACGCCATTCGCAACATTGCAGATATTGCCGAGCAATGCCAGAGCCGTTACAATGTGGGATAATCGAAACGCGGCGCTGACTGACATTGCTCAAGGGATTCGTCGTGTTGTCGAAGAGCTCAACGGTACCACCGTGAGTCAACCAGAAAAAGGAACCGAGCAGGAAACACAGAGCATGGGTGGGGAGGCTGGAAGGAGAAATATGGCACGTACACCACAAGTAATTAATAAGGCATTTTTGAAAAAGGTTGCGAAGCAATATCATACTGAACTGAAAGATTTTCAGAAGGTTGTGACGCATGAGACAGGGGTTCGTGGGGCATTCCTGAATATGCTCGCGGCGATGGCAAAGCATTGTGGCTGGTCGCTTGCTCCTGAAATGACAATGGCGATCAAGAATAGGAATATCCGTCCTGATGGTGTGATTCTGGATGAGTTTCATATTCGTCCTGGCATCTGGGAAGCCAAAGGGCCAAATGTGCATTTAGAGCAAGAGATCAGAGAGAAGATCGCCAGAGGCTATCCGCTGAACAATACCATTTTTGAAGATGATCAACGAGCGGTGCTGTACCAGAATAATCAGCGCATGCCGGGCGAGTATGATCTTACCGATCAGACCCGTGTGATGGATCTCATGCGCGATTTCTTCACCTATGTCGAGCCAGACATTGAGAACTTTGAAGAAGCCTAGGTACAAAAGAAACTAAAGAATCAAATGGTTTGCACGAGGATGCTCTTTTTCGATTATATTCACTAGGAGTAGCTACAAATCGTGATGAGTGGGTATATGATTTTGATCGCTCTAAACTAGATGAAAAGATGCGGCGTTTTGTGCTTAATTATAACAGTGAGGTTTTTAGATGGTCACAGGAAGTTATTCCCCCTCATATTTTAAATAGCCAAGAAGATATACTAAAATACATAAGCAACTTTGTTAATAGTAATCCCGCTTTTGTAAAATGGACAGACAGGCTTAAAGAAGCTTTACAAAAGAATGTGATGTTAAAGTATGATTTGCAGAAAATTCGTAAAGCTATTTATCGACCTTTCTGCATTGAATTTTTGTATTTTGATTCATTACTTAATCAACGTAGATATCAGCAATATTTGATTTCTCCAACTCCTTCTACTGAGTTAGAAAATATTGTAGTTTGCCTGACTACATTAGGATCGGAGAAACCATTTATGGTTCTTGCGACTAATGTTTTGCCAGATTTACATTTGGTAGGTGCCGGGGCAGGTACACAATGTTTCCCCTTCTACACCTATGCCGAGGACGGCAGCAACCGCCGCGAAAACATCACTGATTGGGCGCTGAAGCAATTTCAGTCTCAGTATGGCTCCGAAGTCACCAAATGGGATATTTTTCATTATGTCTATGGTCTGTTGCACCATCCTCAATACCGAGAACTGTACAAAGAGAATCTGAAGCGAGACTTGCCACATATTCCATTGTTGCTCAATCTGGACGCCTTTGCGATCTGTGTGCGCATTGGCAAGCAGTTGATGGAGCTGCATGTCAATTATGAGCAAGTTGAGGAGTATCCATTGCGGTTGGTCTCTGACAGGAATATCCCTTATCTGCAACGGCTGCGGGTCGAGAAGATGAAGCTCTCAGCGGATAAGAGCGCGTTGATCTATAGTCCGGGTCTGACGCTGGAAGGTATCCCACCGGAATGTTTCCAGTATCGTCTGGGGAATCGTTCGGCGCTGGAATGGGTGATTGACCAGTATCAGGTTTCAGTGGATAAGCGGAGCGGTATCGAGAGCGATCCGAACCAGCTTGATACGCCTGACTACATTGTGCGATTGGTGGGGAAAGTCGTGCAGGTCAGTATGGAGACGGTGCGACTGGTGAATGAACTGGCTCAGAGCGTTACGGCGGCGGATTGGTTGCCGGAGAGCGTTGCTTTGAATGAGGATGCGGCGGTATAGCCTCACTTAGTGGGAGCATGAAAAAGGGGTCGGGCTAGCGCGATGTGTGCGCGTAGGCCCGGCCCTTTTGCTGCATAGAGTGGTATGTATGTTTTGGTTTAGAGGGCAGGTGGGACATCTCCGGCTGGTGGTGCTGGTGGTGGTGTCGGCTCGGCTGAAGGTGTGCGAATGACCTCAATCGAGCACTGTGCCAGCAAGGCGCCGACGACGCCAACTGCTGCCAGGGTTGGTGCCAGGATAACGCCTGCCACTCCGACGGTCAATGGAATTTCCAGTACGGTATGGCCTTCCTGTTTGATGATAATCCGGCGTGCGTTCCCTGCCTGTACAATCTCTTTTACCTTTGCAAGGAGCTGTTCACCGACAACCTGAAGTTCTTCAACGCCGTAGCCATACTTCTGCTCAATATTTGGATCGGTCTGTGTCATAATAGAACCCCTTTTTTTATTGCATATGATTTACTGCTGTTTTACAAACATTACAAGCTCACAATAAAGAAACTTATATGGTTGACAGTATGTACACTCATGTCATCGGTACCTGATAGACAATGACCTCCATACTGGAGGATAGGGAGCCGCACAACTCTTCGTGTTTGTGTTGTTTGCGACTACACCTTTTATACGCTGGAATAGCGGTATGGGTTGGAATACTTTGGGAGTATTCAGGGAATGTTATTGATCAGGTGTTTGTGTGTCTGGCATGAAAATTCATTATACGCATACAGAGAAGAGCGTATTTTTAACTAGCTAGGGGTACGACATTTTGCTCTCCTCAGATGCATGAGTACCATAGTTATATAGCAGAATGTGTTCACTCTTGCGCTATATTTTGTGCAATACGATCTGATTGCATATAAAAATTGAAATGAAACTCCCTCTCTACTTTTTGGGAAATAGCAATATTTAAGAATCTCTGTTCTATTGTAATTGTGGTTATTTCTTTATTCGTTAAATTTTTTTTGCCTTTTTTTCTAATCATTGCATTTATAGCATTAATTCTCTGTTCAATGTCAGTAGATGTGATTTCATTCCAGTCTTTCTTTAAGTATTGGGAGGATTTATTTATTGCCCACTGCACTTCTTCTGGATCATATTTAGGTGGTGTGTAATGGGCCTTGAAATCTTCAACGTCTGCTGTTTCTCGCGTGGAAAATGTAGAGTGATGTTTTTTTCTTGTACCCTGGGGGGGTCTTCTATTATTGTCTGGTTTGGTTGCAGTTTCTGTTATTTGTGACGGTTGTTCAGTCTGTGATATAAATACCTGTGAATTGCGAATTACATCGGGACGGTTGCGTCTTGCATTTTCTGGTGAAATTCTCGCCGTTTTTTCCATCCTTCTATGCCTTTCCTCCTCTGTTTGTTTTGTTAGCAGCAGTCTTTTTTGGTGTCTTACCGCCGGGTATGAATCAGACATTTTTTCTTAAAAAAAAAGATAAAAGAAATAGATAATGCCTTTATTATAGTATAAAAATACAAATATACGAAATGGACAAAAAGCTGAGAGAAAAAATTGTGATTGCTATCGTTTTATCGTGGGCGAAATTCTGCGCCTGTTATAGGCGTAATTTGCGCAAAGAGCAGCAGGCATGCCCTGTCATTTTGCTATCATGAGCGCAATGAGCTACGATGCCTGCTTCTCATGGTGTTACTTATGCTGAAGCCATAATCTCCTCATCTCTGCGCTGGTTGCTAATAGATCGTCCAGCCTGCCTTCCGCGTCGATGTTGCCATCTTTGAGCACGATGATATGATCGGCACGTTGCAGGGTGGCGCGTCGATGGGTGACGACCAGACAGGTCACGTCTTCCTGCGCGAAGATGCGTTCCCAGAGGGCGTGTTCGGTTTCGACATCTAACGCGCTGGATAGGTCGTCGATGACCAGCAATTCAGCGTCTCGCACCAGCATCCGCGCCGCCGCTGTGCGTTGCACCTGCCCACCGGAGAGTTTGACGCCGCGGGTGCCAACGGGCGTGTCCAGACCAGAGTCCAGTGTCTTTACATCATGTTCCAGCATGGCTGCTCGTACGGCTGCGGTCACGGCTACAGGTTCGTCCGGTAGTCCCAGCAGGATATTCTGCTTGAGCGTTTCGCTGAAGAGGCGCGGCACCTGTGCTGTGTATGCCGCACGAGGCGGTACAAAGAAGGCTGCTGTATCATCGACAATGTGATCATTCCAGCGGATTTCGCCTGCCTCCAATGGGAGCAAGCCCAGGAGCGTCTGAAGCAGCGTGGTCTTACCACTGCCGGTGCGCCCTGTGACCGCTGTCAGGGTGCCACGCGACAGGCAGAGATCCAGGTTCTCGATACCGTGCCCCGATTGGGGATGATGATAGCTCAGACCCCGTACCTCTAGCAGGCGCAACCGTTCAAGTGTGTTCTGTTCTGGTGGTGGCAGAGTGGGCAATGGTCCACGCAGGTCTAACGATGTTGGTGCTACCAGCATATCTGGTGAAGCGCTACCTGACAGATTGCTCATACGGGTGAACGCCACTCCGGTCTGCTTATAGTGGGCCAGATATCTGCCGAGGCTGGTGGTAAAATCGGCGATGAAGCCCAGATAGGCGACGAACAGGGCAAAATCACCGACGGTCAGGCTGCCACCACGCATTCTGCTTGCCGCAAGGAGCATAATCAGTGCTGTGCCCAGACTGACCGTATTGGTCGTGATAGCATCCAGTGATTGTGTCGCCAGTCGATCTTTGAGCATCGTGACCCGGCGCTGTTCGTTCAGTTGTTGGAAACGTGCCACGATGCGCTCTTCGGCTCCGGCTCCCTGCACCGTCTGGACCGCTGTCAACATATCGCCGATAGCTCCCGTCACCAGACTACTTGCCTGACTGCTGGCTTCGCGATAGTGACCCAGGGCGGTGCTTGCTTGTCGTGCGATTACCGTCACGATCACAAGCGGAATGACAACGACCAGGGTCATCAGCGCGTCGATATGCAGGAGTACCAGGAACGCGCCGCTAGCAAACAGGCTTTGCACAATCGTTTCATCGTTCCAATCGATGCAATCCTCCGCTTGATAGGCGTCATCGCGGAAGCGACTGATGGTTTCGCCGATAGCATAGGGAAGAGTCATCGCCCCGGGTCGTGCGAGTAGATGACGTAGCAGGTTGCGGCGTAGTAGTCCGCTCATGGTGAAGCGCATGATGATTTCCACAAAGCCAGCACTGAGCCAGATGAGCACACGGCTCACCGCGAGTACGATCATCAATACAACCAGTCCCGTCGTGCCCACTGGTAGATGAGATTGTCCGGTGAGTGTATTGAAAAAGGCTTGCGAGAGGAGTCCCGCCAGAAACCATGACAGGCTATAGATGCCCCAGAGTGTCGCGTGGAGCAGGCAGAGCCAGGGCTTGTAGCGGGCCATTTGCACCAGATAGCGCCATGTTGGGAGCTGTTTCATAGAGGCACCTCCAGACTTTCGACACGCAGTAACTCGGCAAAGCGTGAAGTGGGATCATTTGCGAGAACAATGCGTGACCCATATTCGCGTATCTGCCCATCTTCCAGAATCAGAATGTCATCGGCGTAGGCGAGGGTGGTGAGTCGGTGCGCCACAATGATGCCAGTACGACCAGCGAGCAGTCGACCCAGTGCCGCATGTACCAATCGATCAGTAGCCGGGTCAAGCCGTGAAGATGGTTCGTCCAGCATTACCAGATCGGGGTCGCGTAAGAGGATGCGGGCGCAGGCCAGTACCTGAGCCTGTCCTGCTGAGAGTCCTACCCTATTGGCTTGAAGGATGGTATCCAATCCTTGTGGTAACTCACGGAGCCAGTCGGTCAGGTCCAGCGTAGCCAGTACGTCGTGTATTCGTTCATCCGACACTCTATCATCGAAGAGCGTCAGATTATCGCGCACGCTGGCATGGAAGAGATGGACCTCCTGCGACACCAGACCAACTCGTGCGCGTATCTCCGCAAGGCGTACTTGTCGTAGATCAACACCGCCCAGACGCACGACGCCTGACTGTGGATCGTAGAAGCGCATAAGGAGCCGTGTCAGTGTAGTTTTGCCGCTCCCTGTGCGTCCAATGATACCCAGCACGCGGCCCGGAGCAAGCGACACATTGATCGTGTGGAGCACCGGAACATCTTGCGCATAGTGAAAGGAAACATCATCCAGATCTATTGCCAGCGCCCCTGGTGGTAGCGCAACACCGGGTCCATCACTGACGAGTGGTCTGGTATGCAGAAGTTCAATCACGCGGGCGATGCTGGCGTCCGCTTGCTGTAAATCCTGCACCTCATTACGGATCTGTTCGGTTGGCTGGCGTAGCATCTCGGCACACTGAAAGATCAGATAGACCGTACCAATCGTCAGTGTACCGCTTTTATAGAGCATAGCGCTCAAAGCAAACGCGGTTGCCATGCCGAGTACAAACAGTCCCTGGCTGGTAGCGCCCAGGCTATAGCCCCACATCTGTGCCTTACGTGTCACCGTCAACCATGAGCGCATCACCTCGGCGCAGCGGCGCAGCACAAACGCGCCCGCGCCACTGGAGCGAATGTCTTCCAGTCCACTCAGATATTCGCCCAGGAAACCAAAGAACGTCGCGTTCGCCTGACGGTCTGCTGTCCAGAAAGGAGTCGCAAGAGCGCGAATGCGTAGCATCGCGACCAGAGCCAGCACGACGAAAGCACTCATAGTTGCCCCGACGCGCCAGTCCACGTGATAGAGCAGGCCAAGCACACCCAGAAGCAAGAGGCCATTGCCGAGCACATAGACCACAAAGCGTGAGAAGAAGCGTGCCAGCGTGCCGACATCGCCATCCACGCGTTCGATCAGTTCGCCCGGTGTATGGGCAGAGTGAAACGTAGCATCCAGCCGCAGCAGATGCGTCACAAGATCAGTGCGTAGCTCGTTGGTCGCCGACCAGCTTACATTTTCGGCGATATAGGTTTCAGCGAGAGCCAGTCCCTGACCAGCGAGAGCCAGCCCCATTGCCAGCAGTGCCAGCAGGATCAGTCCATCAAGTGCCTTGCCAGAGGTAGCCTGATCAATGAAGTCGCTTGTAATCAGTGGTGTGGCGACCTGTACACAGATGGTGCCACCCATAATCATTGCCAGCAGGCTCATCCGCAGCCATTGATGTCGGAGATAGTGAGTCAACAGCCATCTGTAGCGGTGTCGTGCCTGACGATAGTGTGTGGGCAAACGTCTTGTTTTGCCGTCAATATCCATATATTGAGATGTATCCTTTCGCTCAAAAGCGTCACAAAACATAGGTAGGCAGAGTAGATATGGGCGTACATATGCTCTGCATAATGGAAATCGAGGGTATAGCCCGCTCAGGCGTGGCTCTATTGTGTTGGAGAGTGGTGATGCTGAACGAAAGGCAATGTGCTGTTCGCTGCATATGAATGATGAGCAGACAGACACAAAAAAAGCCCTGCAAGGCTAAGTGGGCTGGTTATGTGGAGTGAAAAAGCAGTCTACAGAAGGGTTTATCTGTAGCATTGCAGAGAAAAGGCATAGTCGTATTGTATCAGAGCAGGATCATATGAATGATCCGTGTAAAGACGACCCACCCTGTTTTGTGGTAGACACAGCGCACTTACCGTAGCAACACCCTGGCTGTGAATAAGGACATGATGATTGATACCTCCTGAATAAGCTAAATAAACGGTACCATATATTTTCTGCAAAGTCAAGCATTGGTGAAAGTGGTGGCAGCATTTCAGGTAATAGGATTTTTTACTTCTTGAACAGTGTTTTTTGTTTCTTGCTTGCCAGTTTTGCGTAGCGTAGCAGCGCCTTGCGTCTATTGTATTGTCTGCTATGATGTAGCCAACGTATTGTGCTGCACCTGCCGCTCATCTATCTCTATAGAGTGGTAGCGATCAGCGCAATCATCGGGGGGATGTGAGGGGTAAATACGGTTTGAAAGGCTGCTGAAATGGCTTATTTTCTGGCGAAGACCGATCCAGAAACATATTCAATAGAGCAACTGGCACGCGAAAAAGCGACGGTCTGGGATGGCGTCCGTAATGCGCAGGCGCTACAGGCGATCCGTGCGATGCGTCCTGATGATACGATGCTTATTTATCATAGTATGGGTGAGGCGGCTGTCGTGGGAGTCGCGCAGGTGACATCAGAGCCACGACCCGATCCAAATGATAGTAAGAGCTGGGTAGTTGATGTGGCTTTTGTCAAACAGTTGGCACGTCCAGTCACATTGCGTGAAATTAAAGCGAGCCATCTTTTTGATGATTGGAGTCTGGTCCGGCAGAGTCGTCTTTCGACAATGGCTGTTCCTGACTCATTTATGTCATGGCTTAAAGAGTTACAAGTCTTATAAACAGAGCATAATTTCTGCCCTATTTCTTGTCATTCAGATGAAACAAAGGGCGCGTTGCTGAATGCCAATGGATAGAGCAGTTTCTTAAAAGGAGAGGCGATATGCTCGATGCGAGCGCATGGTGGTATATCAATGGGCGCTGGGTCCATCCGGGTGAGGCTACTATCTCGATTAACGATGTTGGTGTGTTGCGAGGGTATAGCATCTTTGAATCGTTTCGTACCTATGATCGTCGTCCCTATCATCTTGAGTCGCACCTGGAGCGCCTGTATCGCTCTGCTGCTATCATCGATCTGGAGGTCGGCTATACGCGTGCGCAGTTGACCGAAATTGTGCGACAAATCATCGAGAAGAATGCTTTCAAGCACGCAACCATTCGTATGCTGGTCACAGGTGGTGAGAGCGAGGATGGTATTTTGCCGGGTGGGACGCCAGGACTGGCGGTGCTCATCACAGAACTGGGTGAGCGGGATATGGAGCGTTTCGCGCAGGGGATCAAACTGATAACAACACCTTTGCAGCGTACCGCGCCTGAAGCAAAGACCTCCAACTATATCGCCGCGATCCGGGCGTTGAAAGTTGCCGCGAAGCAGGATGCGTCCGATGCTCTGTTTGTCAACGAGCAGGATGAGGTATTGGAGGGCACGCGGAGCAACTTCTTTGCCTTCAAAGGTGATACGCTGATCACCGCTCGTGAAGGGGTGCTGATTGGTGTAACGCGAAATGCTGTGCTGAAACTGGCTGCTGAGCGCTTTAAGATCGAAGAGCGCCCGATTCGAAAGACAGAGCTGGCGGAGATTGACGAAGCATTTATCACCTCATCCTCAAAAGAGATTACGCCCGTGGTGCAAATTGATGAAATCGTCATTGGTTCAGGCAAGCCCGGTGCTCGTACTTATCAATTAGAAGAAGCATTTATTGAGATGATCAAACAAGGTGACTTTTAGCGTGGATAGACGTCTTAAATAGAAGAAATCCAGCGTTCATCCCACTGCATAGAACAGCCCGCTTGCAATGTTGTATATCATCACGAGCGGGCTATCTCCTTATTTTTTTCGATTACGCAGCCCCGCCAGTAGTGGATGATGCCTGTCGTTGCTGTAAGGCCCGTTCAGCGGCGGCGCGGAGTCGAGCCTCGCTGCGTAGACCGAAGCCTGCCAATGTACGGATACGGTGTTCGTCGGCGGCCTGGATCAGCTTTTCGATGCTATCGATCCCCAGTTCTTCATAGAGGCGAACCGCTGTATAAGGGCCAACATGATATATAGTCAACAGTGAAATCACGCCAGCCGGGAGTGTCTGTAAGCAGATGCCATTGTTGATAGTTACTGAACCTAATTGGACAAGTTCAAGAATGTGTGAGCGTAGACGTTCGCCAATACCCGGTATTGGCAGCTCTTCCCCACGCTCAACAATATCTGTCGCTGACTCCTGCAAATCTAAAACACCTCGTGCCCCATTGCGATACGCCTGGATGCGATATGGATTGCCATTCTGAGCGGTCAACATATCGGCTATCCCGGCCAGGACTTCCGCGATCTGGCGATTAGTTATTTTCGGGGCTTGCGCAGGCTCTGGCTCCAGTCCGGGCAATACAGGTTGAGCAAGAGGTTTGCTGCGTCTGGCTTGTAGCGGCGGCAGAATGCGAACTGTCTGGGTGATTTGCATAATACTCATGTCTGTTTGCTCTCCTGTCTGTCAGGTCACGGCATGCTTTAAAAACAATTGTCAACGCCACTCACATGTGGCTAGAAGCGTCGCCATCTTACAGGTAGGTGAAAATTAATCCTTGCGGTGGCACCATACAGCCTGTCAGGCGACTCGCCGCAGACAATTGAACGGCATAGTGTGGATCAGATACATACGATAAGGATTTCTATAGAACTATTCTTTACATGATGTTCAAAAACGGAGATATACAAAAGATGTTGGTCAATACAAGCAGTGAGGCAAATACATAGTACTGGAAATCTTGTTCTAATTATAGCACATTCTGGTAAGAACGTCAAAAGCAAACAGAGAGTATGAAAACAAAAGTGATCAGGTGTTAGGGGATGTGGCGTAGTCTGCGACTGTTCTTAGCTGTTTGATAGGAGATCAATTTCATTCAGGCGTGTATAGAGGACACTGGCGGTGGCGATAACGACCAGCACCATCGAAAAAACCATAAAGCCCGTGAAACCATTCAGATCAACGGCAACACCACCCATAATCAAACCCAGAAATTGTCCGGCACTGAGCATGACAGAGAAGATGCTCATTGCTGTGCCACGCTGCTGTTTGTGGAGATCGAGTAACATCGCGATCTGTACCCATGCCGAAGGAGTGAAGCCGCTGAGGAGGAAGACGCCGAACAGAGTGAGAAGAATCGCAATCACGAGCGAATTGTAGCTATATCCGGGTGGTTGCATTGCTGTCCGACCCAGGCTATTCATACACGCCAGCGCCACAATGCTCAGAATCGCCCCGCATAAGGCAATCGCCATAATAGTTGTGCGGCGCAGTAGGCGCAAGAGAGGCAGCCAGACAAACATACCAAGCAATAATGAGAGCGCAAACAGGCTGGGGAATAATGCCGCGAGCTCTGGACTAAAGCCACCATAGAGCAACTGGTGGGGATGGCGCACAACGGCGAGCGTATGGGGATAGGTCAGGATGATCATAGTGAGATAGAGCCACGCGCTGATCAACGTGTTGATCGCTATCCATGAAGGGAGAAATGTCAGGATGCGGTGATCTCTGAGAATGTGGAGATAGGTCGAGAAAGGGGGGAGCTGTAGTTTCACCGGGCGTCTGATGATTGGAACGTCCCTGAATAAACACGTGATGATGAGAATGTTGATGACATGAATGATCAGCACAATATAATAGGCCTGTGTGCCAAGCAGATTACTCGCCGTTCCGCCGCCAAAGAGCGCAATGGCAATCCCTCCCAGGGTAAAGACTTCGAAGAGCGTCATGACACGGTTGCGCAGACGATCCTGTCCGGTTGTGGCGATCATAAAATGGCTCATACTGACTGGCCCGTGGACAGCGGTCATGGTGCCATCAAGTAAGCGACTGCCAATAATGCAGCCGGATAAGATGAGCGTAGCCGGATTTATTCTGTCGCCGGGGGGAGATGGCACGAGGAGCAGTCCCAGCAGGATACAGAGGGTTGAAAAAAAACCTAAGACGGGCGCGAGAATCAGGAGTGGTTTGTGTCCAACACGGTCAGAGAGGTTGCCCGCAAAGGGCGCAAGGCCAAGTTCACTGATATAACCAATCTGTGAAAGCACAGCGACTATCGCGGTAGAGGTAATCGTATCTTTGAGATAGAGCGAGAGCAGTATCGTACAAGCGCGACCACCAATGCGCAGAAACATGGAGGCAATGAGATTGATCATGATGGAAGTACGATGTGTTTCGGCCTGTTGACTGGTTGTTATTGGTATCTGTCGCGTCAATGACAGGGGGAGGAGCTTCACTGCTCTGGTGGTTGTTAGTGGTTGTTGTTGATCTACTTTCCTGTTCATACTGTCAACATTCTCCCCATCTCACCACATATTATTTGATCCCTGACAGTTTGTATCATTTATTTTTGTAAGAATATACTGAACCTATAAGTCATTGTACTCGTTCTAAGAAATAAGGCTAGCAATGGTATGGTTGTCCCATTTTATTAAAGAAGGATATTCTATATTTGAGAGAAAAAACACCTGTAACACTGTCTGGTGGCAGTGAAGGATAGAGATAATGATGATTGACGAACAGCAGCCAATTGTTGCGTTTACGCTGGCTCGTTATCCTCTGCGTTATTGTGTAGCTAATCTTGCGCACATGGGGTTTGATCGTTGGCCGTTGTTGCGTGCGCCAGGATTATCTTTCTGGCGTTTGCTTGGTGTTGGGCAGGGGCGTGTTTTTAATCCCCATGCGGACCTGCAACGCTTCGCGCTTTTTACTGTCTGGCAGTCGTTCGCGGCCCTGCGCCAGTTCGAGCAACGCGGAGCCGTGATGCGTCGTATAAGGAGCCTGTCTGAAGAAATGTGGACGGTTTACATGCGCCCTGTACGCTGGCATGGGAGCTGGGGTGGGCGTGATCCATTTCGTGGGATAGCGCCTGTGGCGTTGGATGAGCAATCGCCACATATCATTCTGACACGGGCAACGATTCGACCAACCAGACTTGCAGCCTTTTTGCGGGCCGTTCCCGCTGTCGCGGAAGAGTTATTACAGCATGATGCACTGATCAACTCGGTTGGTGTCGGGGAGATGCCGCTGTTGCGACAGGCGACATTGAGTATATGGAGATCGTTACCGACCATGACCGAGTTCGCCTATGGTTCGCAGGCTCATCGGGAGGTTGTGCGCCGTACCCGTAGTGAACGCTGGTATAGTGAAGAGCTATTTGCGCGTTTCCGCCCTCTGGCCTCTATTGGTACCTGGGATGGTATAAATCCACTTCCAGAGCTTGCGCCGTAAAGGGGAAGCCATAGCGATATTATATGGGGAGCGAACGAAGTAGAATGAAGTAGACAGCATAGCATAGTTCGACTATACTAGCGGAAAAGTCTCATCAGAGATACTATTTTTTCTCCACTGATGCTGGTTATTTTGACGAATAAATATCACAGATAAAGAAGGGTCTACATGGCAGACGATTACAATGTGCTTATTGTTGGTGGTGGGCCAGCGGGACTGGCAGCGGCAGAGGCGGCGGCGAAACAGGGTGTACGCACATTAGTGTTAGAGCGGCACAACGAAATTGGTTATCCTATTCATACCAGCGGGGGAAGCTGGATCAAGGACATGCAGGCGTTAGGTATTCCCGAACATCTGTATCATCCGGTCAAAAAAGTATTTTTTCTGACGCCAAACCGTGAGGTGCCTTTTCAGTATGAGACGCCAGTGTGTTGTGTCGTGGATATCCGTGGGCTTTATCAACATCTGGCTGGTCGGGCTGTCGCGGCTGGCGCGGAACTGCGGGTGCGACATACCGTCGAGCAGGCGCTGGTAGAAGAGCAGAGGATTGTGGGTGTGGCAGCTAAGACGCATATCAGTGAGCGTATCAACATACGTGCTGATGTGACCATTGATGCATCTGGATATGGGCGTCACCTTGCGATCCGTACTGATATGGGTGACGCGTTCCGTCGTTATGGTTTTGGTGCTGAATATGACCTGTATGCGCCAGAATATCCCCAGGATGAACTCTTTTTGATCATGGGCAGTGAGTATGCTCCGAATGGGTATGCATGGGCGTTTCCCCGTGGGAATGGTCGTGTCCGTCTGGGTGTTGGTGTGATCCATCCGGATAATGATGATGATGCCCGTCCATATCTGGATCGCATTATGCGTGAGATCCCGCAGCTCGCGCAGCGTTTTAAGGGCGCGAGTCCGATAGAATATCATACGGGTCTGTTCCCATCCGAGGGTCCGGTCAACGGTTTTACCAGAGATGGATTGATTCTGGCTGGTGACTCTGGTGGTCATGGATCGACATTAGTCGGTGAGGGCATTCGTTTCGCGATCTATTCCGGTCAGATGGCTGGTGAGGTAGCGGCGGAAGCCGTCAAGGCTGGTGATACTTCCGCGAGCTATCTCTCGCGTTTCGATAAGCGCTGGCGTGGGCGTTTTGGGCGCGAGATGGATGTATCTTATGTCATCAACAAACGGATCGCGGCTTATAGCGATGAGCAGTGGGATGGTAGTCTGGACCTGTTGAAGCGTTTAACGCCTGCGCAGGCCGCGCAGTTGTTGCGTGGTGACTACTCCGCAGGTCTGTTCATGGGTATCCTGGCCCGTAATCCAGCGTTGATTGCGACAGGCAGCAAGCGTTTCTTTGACATCTTGCTTGAGCGTATGAATAAACCCGCAGCAGTCGTTGCTGAGTAGTCAGGTATCCCGTTTGATTGCTCTGGTGTCTGATTTCTTCTTTTGAAGAGCAGAGAGAACATCCCTGCGCTCCAATGATATGTTGCACATCATTGGAGCGCAGGGATGTTCTTGAAAGGGGAGAGTGATTTCCGGGTATTAGCGATAGCGGCGTTCTGACTCTGCAATCGGATAATCGTTCGCGCTCATATCGCGACGTTGCATCAGACCAGTCTCATCGAATTCCCAGTGTTCATTGCCGTGGGTACGCATCCATTGACCGGTTTCAGCATCACGCCATTCATACTCGAAGCGAACCGAGATACGGTTATCAGTGTAGGCCCACAGCTCTTTCATCAGGCGGTAATCCAGTTCTTTCGCCCATTTGCGGCGTAAAAACTCCTTGATAGCCTCGCGACCTTTGAAGAATTCGGTGCGATTGCGCCATTCTGAGTCGGGCGTATAGGACAGGGCGACGCGCTCAGGATCGCGTGAATTCCAGGCATTTTCGGCTGCTTTTACTTTTGCGCGTGCAGTTTCTGCCGTAAATGGTGGTTTGATATCGGTTGGACCGGGCATAGCTAATCTCCTCTATAATGACCTCTCTATTAATCAATGCCGTATTAGCGAGCTTGCATGAGGAGCATGCCAGCGATCTGACGTGCTGCTGACGCGGCATCAACATCTTTCTGTGTAAGAGCCGTGACAATCGCGCCATCCATCAAGAGACAGATCTGAGTGGTAAAGCGCTCAACCTCGATAATGTCCGCAGCCTGCACCAGGCGTTTCACATAGTCATGAACCAGTCGTTTATGTTCATTGACAATAGCATGCACGGCATGTTCTTCACCGTTATATTCAGCGGCGGCATTGATGAAACCACAGCCATGAAAATCGGAAGAATGGAACCACTCATCAAGCGCTCCGAAGAGGGCGAGAATACGGGCGGGAGGTGTAGCAGCGAGACGATTCACTGCCTCTTCCAGCCATGCTCGCCAGCGCATATCACGCTGTCGCAGATACGTCAGCACAAGGTGATCTTTCGACGGGAAATACTTATAGAGACTCATCTTAGCGACACGCGACTCTTTGACAATGCGATCAATCCCCGTGGCATGAATCCCCTCCTCATAGAACAGGGTTGACGCCGTTTCGAGGATACGCTCGTATGGTGTTGGCTCATGAGGGACCGCATCTTGCTGACTCATGGTAATGCTTCCTTTCTACTCATAGACAGACCGTTCTGTCTATCCGTGCTCAAAAAAAGTATACAGACCGTTCTGTCTATCTGTCAAGGAACTGGAGATACACATTATTTATGGTAGTCATGAGTTTACACAAAAATACGGGACTGACTCAGTCACGTACACAATATTATTTAGGATAAAAGACAATATAGCCATCAGTAGAGAATTGTTGATAATCTCGATTCTGTTTCAAGGTATTGATTGCCTGTTGAGGGTCAAAGTCAGTATTTGTGGTAAACACATATGCTGCTTGAGGGTCTTTGCGAACAATCGTTTGATACTGGCTATATCGTGTTAATCCTGGTTGCATATTGTTGTTCAAGACAGCGCAAATAACGTTTTCCTGACTGGCAAAAATCAAACGATCACAAACCCAATATCCGGAATAAATGTGAGTAATATGTTTCTGTTCTAGTTGGTGAACAAAGAGTGTTTGATTCTGAAAAGCTGTGGTTGCCTGGGGCAGTTCAAAAAAGTTTTGGAGTGTGCTGAGGCAGATGATGCCAAGTGCCAGTGTTATGAGCGTACGGATACCTATATATTTCCATACAGGTCTTTTTTGAAGGGATGGTCGTGATTGACAAAGGGGGGCAACGAGTGCAGGAGTGATAATGAGCAAACCAATTAAATAACGAAAACTCCACGGGCGTTCGGCTGCTGTTGCACTCGTTACAAAGGAGATGATGGTTAACCATCCATTCAGCAGTAACATACATTGTAGCGCATGAAGTGTGAACTGGAGCCTTTCCTCTTTGGAGAGGTTGACATTGTTACGGCTTTTTTTCCAGAAGAGATAGGTTCTCGTGAATGAATGCTTTGTTGAGGAGAAAAGTAATGCGAGAAAACCTGTACTCCACCCGCCAAAGAAGACGATGGGGATCAACGATTGCCAGTTCAGGGGACCATACAATGGTAACGCATTAAGTTCATTGATGTGAATGAATTGAGAAAGACCGGGTACGACTTGTAAATCGCTAAAACGGAGCATTCCTGTTGCCAATGGTAAGGTGTAAAAAAAGGTTCCAATTATTTGTTTGGCCCAAAGTGTGATGCCTGTTGGAGCGTTCGGATAGGTTGTTTGGTGTAATCCCCAAAAAACAGCGATTGTATTATGTTGTGGAGTAAGGATATTAAAAATAATGAGCGGGCTTGCTCCAATGAGAAAGCCGATCAACATCAGCCAACCAGTACCTTTTTTGAGTGTTTTCCGGCAAAAGAGAAAAAGGAAGGTTCCGCTGGTAAGGATGAAAGGGACAACAAGTAAGTGGCTCCATAAGCCAAACCCCGCAATGAATCCCCAGCAGCCATACGCATATCCTTGATAATTTTTTTTGGTTGCTTGTCCACGTATGGTACGCAGAATGATCCATGAAGTAAGGACTTGTAATGCTGTTCCGCATACCAGCGTCTCGGCGGCTCCTCCTACCGCTTTCAGTTCTGGCGTTAGCAGGATTTCTGATCCGCCTGCTAACAAAGCAAGGGTCCATAGCGCAACTTTTTTGTTGTATAAGAGCGAGCCAAGCAAGTAAACGAGTATGAGAAAAATGAGAAAGAGAAGGAGCATGCCTAATCGGAGCGAAAAGATTGAAATGCCAAAGAGTTTAAACATGACTGCGCCAATATACGCCTCTGCGACCCCCATATAATATTGGCCGTAGAAATAGATAGGATGCTCACCTTTTTGGAGAATATGAAGGGCTTCTAACCCCATTGTTCCCTCTTCACTATCTGTCGCAGGCCAATTATTGAGCATAAAGATGAGGCGTAGGATGATTGCCCCCCCAAGTAGAAATAAGACGAGGGAATGACGTTTAGAGAGGTGAATGATTTTTTGTATCATCAGTTAATGAAATCCTTTCCATTCTCTACTATTGTAAATATCTGGATGAAGTCCCAGGTATCCATCTCCAGCAAAACAATAGGCATTGCCAGATGAATTATAAATATGTACATATGGTGCGGAACAGGCTTCCTCTACAATCGTAGTAGCCGAAGCCGGAGATGGATTTACAATTGCAGGTGTGGCATGTGCTGTATTTATATTTGGGGAGAGCAAATATATCAATAAGGATATTGATGCAAATAAAGAAAAAAATCCCATTTGTACTCTGTGATCATCCTAATCTAAAAGTAACAATACACTCTAAGGTGTTTTACTTCCCTAAAATCACCAATCAATTTATATACTATACTATATGATTTTTTAAATGTGTTTCTATTTAAACTCAAATATCCAAAAAACAGCGCTATGCATTTGTTTTGTGTTATTTCTGTAAGTAGTATGAAATTTGTTGCCAGTGATCAGATGAGATAGACAGACTGAGATACACTGGAATTGCACGATAATAGTATTCGCTGAGGAAAGAAGATTCAGAATGGAAACAGTCTTACATCCGGGCTTGCGTAATGGTCCTATTTACCTTGATTATAACGCTACAACGCCAGTTGATCCGGCGGTTGTGGATGCTATGCTTCCGTATCTCGCTACCTATTTTGGTAATCCATCCAGTAGTCATGCGTACGCGCAGCAGACGCGGCAGGCCATACAGCATGCGCGTGCGCAGGTAGCGCACCTGCTCAATTGCGAGCCTGCGGAAATTGTCTTTACTGGTAGTGGGTCAGAGAGTGATGAACTGGCAATTCGTGGGGTGGCGTTAGCGCGTCAGCAACGTGGTAAGCATATTATTACTCAGGTAACCGAGCATCCGGCTGTCATCAACGTCTGCCGCTCACTTGAGCGTTTGCATGGTTTCAGCGTAACGTACCTCCCGGTCGATGAATATGGTCAGGTGCGCTTAGCGGATCTTGAGGCGGCGATTACCGGGCAGACGACACTGATTACAATCATGCATGCCAATAACGAGACAGGCACGATCCAACCCATCGCGGAGATTGCGCGGGTGGCACATCAGCATGATATTCTGTTGCACGTCGATGCCGCGCAATCGATCGGGAAAATCCCTGTTGACGTCAAAGTACTGGGTGCTGATTTATTGACCGTCGTGGGGCATAAGATCTATGCACCGAAGGGGATCGCGGCGCTCTATGTGCGCAGCGGTATCCAGCTTGAACCACTGCTTTATGGTGGTGGGCAGGAGTCGGGTCGGCGTGCGGGTACAGAGAATATTGCTTATATGGTTGCGCTGGGGCAGGCACTGGAACTGGCCGGGGAACAGCTTGTCGCTAACCAGCAGCGGTTAACACAGTTACGTGACTATTTGCAGCAGCAGCTTGAGCAACTCTTGCCGCAAGCGGTCCAACTGAATGGACATCCTCAGCAGCGTCTCCCGAATACATTGAGCGTACGTATTCAGGGAGTCATGGGAGATCAGGTCCTGGCAGCAATCCCTGAGATCGCCAGTTCTACAGGCTCTGCCTGCCACGAGGGGAATACCGATCCATCCTCGGTATTGTTAGCGATGGGTATTGAGCGGAATGCCGCGCTTGGCACATTGCGTCTGACGCTTGGACGCTGGACGACCAGAGCAGAGATAGAGCAAGCAGCAGCCCTGATTGCTCGTGCCGTTAAAACTCTGCGTTAGAGGGCAGGGTAACAGACCTGAGGAAATTCCCCATCTCTTTGTCAGCGCGAAGCAGTGGACTCTCAGGAGTGAACACGGTACAATAGAGAACAACATGTATCGAGCTTGCAGCAGAGATGGGTATCCTCCATCCGCAAACTTGAGCGAAGGAGCGGTCCAAATGTCATTAGGTGAGCCTGGAATGCAATATCCTACACCCCCGGCACTTGAACATCCAGAATTGCTTGTCTATCGTGATGAGTTTCCCATATTACAGAAGAAGACCTATTTGAATAGTTGCTCATTAGGAGCGCTGTCGCAACGGTCAAGAAAGAACGTCACGCAGTTCTTAGACCTGTGGGATGAATGGGGAGCACACGCCTGGTATGAGCTATGGATGGGAGAGCTTGCACAACTGCGTGAGAAGTTTGCGTCGTTGATAGGTGCTCAGCCACATGAAGTGGCAATTGCGCCGAACGTCTCGACCGCACTCAGTATCATCGCATCTGCCATCGATTACCATGAACGGAACAACGTAGTGATGACCGATATGGATTTCCCTACGTTGACGCATCAGTGGTTGGTAAAAGAGAAACTGGGTGTTGAATGTCGTTTTGTCCATAGTCCTGATCATATCCAGATGCCGCTTTCCGCGTTTTCTGAGCGTGTTGATGAACGCACCGCGCTTGTCGCCACATCACATGTGTTTTATACGAGCGGTTACATTCAAGATATCCGAGCGATTGCTGATATCGCGCATCGGCAAGGTGCCTATATGCTGGTAGACGACTATCAAGGAACCGGCCAGATACCCATCAATGTGACAGCGTTGGATGTTGATTTTCTGGTGACGGGGTCGTTGAAGTGGCTGATGGGTGGTCCTGGTGTTGCGTTTGTGTATATTCGCGAAGGGATCATTCCAACGTTAGAGCCAACTATCGCCGGTTGGTTTGGTCATCGCGAGCAATTCCAATTTCAGACGCAGTCATTTGCATTTCGGTCAGATGCCGCCCGTATTGAGTTAGGTACACCCGCGATGGCTGCTGTCTATGCCGCGAGCGCTGGACTGGATATCGTCCGTGAAGCCAGCGTTGTGAGCATCTGTGAACGCTCGCGCTATCTGACCAACGATCTGATAGCCAGAGCGCGTGAACAGGGTTGGGACGTGCGTACAGCACAGTCGCCAGAAGAACGAACTTCGATTGTCATGCTGGCCCTGGAAGAGCCGCAGGAGATTGTACAGGCATTGCTTGCACGTAACATTATCACTGACTATCGACCAGGATTGTTGCGCCTCTCGCCGTATTTCTATAATACGATTGAAGAGAACGCAATTGTGATTGAGGCCATTGCTGACATCTTAAAGAGCCGTCAGGGATGACTTGCAGCAACGTGTAGACGAGCGAGAGGAGAATGGAAATGCTCTCGCTCGTTTTTTGAATTGTAAGGTAGAAATGCAGCCTGCCAGATACTGTTCCGTGCCTGAGAGACAAAAATAAAAGCAGGCATGGACGATGGAAAAATTGTCACAAAGTCTGTAAGAGTGAGAGTCGCAAAGGAAAAGCTTAGCGCTAGTACTAGTGATGGATAAATAGAGGGACACAGAGGTAATGAAGTTGTATAATGGACTAAATTATAGTGGCCTTCTAAAGAACAACACGATAACGAACGGATGTATACCTGAAAAGCAATACGTATAGATAGACTGACGAAAAAATACTATTCTCGGCTCGTTTCTGTGTTCTCATGCGTATTATGTAAAGTCTCTATTGTAGATGATCGCTGAATACGATGGTTGTGCCATCCAATCAAGTAAAATTGAATGAAAAGAAAAGCTTTACTACTTATCCGAAAACCTGAGTGCCTGGCACCAGTCACGAGAGTGACATTGGGTTTCGGCATAAGATCTTAGAGGAGGCAGATTATGCAGTGTCCAAACTGTCATGCCAATCTTGCTGTGGGGGACACCTATTGCGCTACCTGTGGAGCGGATGTTGTATCGGAAACAAAGGGAATCACGCCATTTCAGGCAAATCTCCCGGCATTGTTGTATAACTCTCCTGTCTCACGAAATGTCGCTGCGGGCGTGGGTGCTCTGGCTGTCGGAGTTGGTCTGGAACTGTTGCGCCGTAATTTGTTGGGGCGTTTGCGTGGCAGTAGTTCAATTGAGAAATCACTCCCTGCCATGACTGGTATGAAAGACATCCTTTTCCCCAGCACCAAACCCACCAGGATTCCTAGAGGGTACGAAGTTCAGGAAACGGTTGTGAGTGTTCGGCGTGTGATTCGTCGCGGCTAAAGTCAAGATAGCAGATCTTTGTGTCCGGTTGGATACAGGGTAGAGCAAGAAGAAAAGTGAGCGATACGTGCCCCCGTGGGGATGCCGTGCTGTTCCGTTGTGTCTATAATGTTGCATAGAGATAGAAGGTGGTTCCACTGTGGAAAGGGAGGGGTAAAAAGAATCTGATGTCAACAAGAGGAAGATATGGATTGTTTAACAGCATCGGGACGAGTTCCCAGGTTGAAACTCATGGTCATGGTTTTGGGCGTATTACTCTTTCTCCTATCCGCATGTGCAGCCGATGGTGGTATTCTGGGCAGTGGCACATGGCAGGCAAGTGGTTTGCAGGGCCAGACGATACGGACGCTGACTGTTGACCCCAATAATGAAAACACTATTTATGCAGGCAGTAGTACTGGCTCTGTCTTTGTCAGCACGGATGCGGCGGCGCATTGGTCGACGCGGAATACTGGTTTGCCCGCGCAGAATAGTATTTCCGCACTCTCATTTGATGTGAGCGGGAAGATTTTGTATGCGGCAACGGCGAAGGGGCTGTTCCATAGCACAGATGGAGGTGAGCAATGGAACAGCGTTTCCGCTTCTTTGCCTGCCGACGCCTATACCGCGCTGGCCTTTGGCGATGCGCATGCGCCGCTTATTTTTGTCGCTACCGCTCATCATGGCGTGTATAGTAGTTCCAATAATGGAGCTAGCTGGCAACCGACCAGCAAGAAGGCATGGCCGCAGAATATCGCTGTGAATGGCCTCTCCTATGATCCTACTCATCAGCAACTATGGGCCGCTACCTCAGCGGGTGTCTATCGCTCAAATGACGAAGGGCGATCCTGGTCGGCCTATAATACTGGCCTGCCCGCTGACGATAACGTCCATGTTGTTGCCCCTGCTTATGTCAGTGGTGGTGATCCTGATCTGGTGTATGTCGCGACCCAGAAGGGCTTTTTTATCTCGAAGGATAATGGGGCGCACTGGTCGGTCGGGCAAGATTCCATCAAGAATATCGATGTGTACACCTTGCTGGTCGATTTCCGCAGTCCTGACGCCGCCACAGTGTATATCGGAACGAAATTCGGGGCATTGCGCAGTGATGATAAGGGGCAAACCTGGCAAGAAGTAGGCACGGGCATGCCAAAGAATGCCACAGTCACCGCGCTTACCATTGGTGCGAACCAGAATACACGCCTGTTTGGAGCCGCCGATCAAATTTATTTTTATCCTGGTACGACTGGTAGTAGCGGGAGCAATGCACATATTTTCACCATCGTGGGCGTTGTAATTTTCTTTCTCGTGTTATACTACGTTGCGACCAGTGGACGCAGACGTAGTATAAAAGCGTTGCGAGCGCAGCAGCGTCCAGCGAATAGCGAACGGCAGATACCACCAGACAAATAGTCAGCCTTCCATTACTGTTCCTTCTCTTTCCCTCTGCACTCTTAATGATGGATGGAACCGATAAAGGTTACCAGGAGATAGAGTCCATAGAGGGAGAGGCAGATCAGGATACAGGTTCCGTAACAGGTCAGATTCCAGGCGCGGCGATTATTCAGTGCCTGACGGAGCTGTTCGCTCATATCTGGCGGGTCCAATTCGAGATCGGGACAGAGTTCAGTGAGATGTGGTAGCATTTCACGAAAATCTTTGACATTCGTCATACCTTCAGCAAGCATAACGGTAGTGTCATCATCGAGATCGGCTAGCAGGACCAGTTTTGAGGGGGTGGGATCGCCAGGCATAAGCGTCAGACGCCTGATCGTCGCCAATGGTTGACGTAATTCGTGGCCTTCTTCTTGACTTATGACGACGAGTTCGTCATAGTAGAGCTGTAGTTCTTTACCCAGTCCAAAACGGACAGTTGATATAGGATATTTGGGAAGTTTCTCGTTTTCGCTCATCAAATCGTTTCCGTCAATTGTTTCATGCAAACGTGACTCAATCGTCCCATAGATTGTACATCATGAGAATGACGGCGTCGAGAGGTTGCTTGTTCAGGATGGTGATACTGATTATGATATTTCATATATTGTCTTCATGTACGTCACTGCCCGTTATGCGGGTAAGTTAGGTAGGTGGGGAGAAGCCAGGGAGCAGCTCTGTGTCTATCTATTCAGGGGCAATATCTCCCTGGTGCTTCTGAGTCGGATATGAAGATAAGCAGAACACTATGCTTGACAGACGGCTATTGAGGCACTACAATCAGGATGAGTTGGTCCCAGGAATAAGGAATATTGTGGTTATGGCCCATGTCGGTCTGCTTGAAGATAATATGCGTATTGCCAGGCTTTGCGCAATGATGTTGCAATATGCAGGTCATCATGTCGTGATTTATGAACATCCGCGTGATTGTCTGACTGCGCTCTTGCCAAAGAAAACAAAGCAAGCTGTATTGTCTGCGCCCCAGGTGTCTGAACACGGTTCAACGCTACCAGTAGATGTATTGATTCTAGATCTGCATTTGCCAGATATTCCTGGGCTGGAAGTGCTTCAATCATTGCGTAATGATCCGCGCACATTGGATCTGCCGTTGATTTTCTGTACAGCAGCGGCCTCTTCAGAAATAGCAAATGCCATGCATATTGCTCCCCAGTCCAGCTTTATTGAGAAGCCCTTTACCTATCAAGAGCTGATCGCGGTGGTTTCGCATGTGTTGAGGCATTAATGGGTGAATGATGGATGTTTTTTTTACCAGCAGCAAGCCTCAGAATTATACAATCTGGATTGAAGCAGAAGAATGGGAGACGGGATGGAACCCTGATGCGATTTTTACAGCTTTGCCGCCAGAGGATGAGGAAGAGTAAACAGACTGCAACCGTCAGGGTGCAATCCGCTTACTCTCTCTTGTCTATTTGGATGCGTCGATCAATGCGGTACGTAAATCTTTCATGAGTGGATGTTTGCCAATCTTTGTGACGCTCAGGCGGTCATACATACCTTGAAGACGTTTGATGTGGCGTTTAGAGTGATACTGTTGGGCTAACTCTATCCCTCGTAGTGCGTAATCAATGCCTGTTCGGATATCTCCATTGTATGTATGTGCCTGTGCTTTGACGATCGTATATGATCCCTGGTCGCGGAGAGGTCTGTAAGGGCGCATTTGATCGGTCTGCTGATAGAGTTTGAGCGCCTCTTCTGGTTTCCAGAGGATCGTATAGCCCTGTGCTTTCTCTTGCAGGACTTCGACAAGGTCAAATTTATCGGCCTCGGTGGTTATCGTGCGTGGGATATCGTGCGCGATAGCTTCGGCCTTCTCAATATTGCGCAAGAAATCATTCTCAGAGGCATAAATGGTATAGGTACGTGCTCGGACCTGATAGAAGAGGCCCTGAACATGGAGCGACGCATGTTCGACCCATTTCTGTTCCTCGGCTGCTGTAAATCTGCTGAGAGCAGTTTCAAGGCGGTTCCGCTTGCGTAGAATATCTGCCTGATGCACCGATGCCAGTGTGATCAGGTCGGGATGTTGCAATTCTTCGCCAATATCATACATCTCCTGATAATGGTAGCTTGCGGTCTGTAAATCAAGTTGATCAAATGCCATACTACCAAGCATTTCGTGGGCGTATGCCTGTAGTTCGAGCGCCTGTTTGACAAACTGCCCTCGATATAATGTGAGGGCAGTTTCCAATTGGACAATCAGATCCTGAAGTTGTTGATGGATCTCCGGGGCGCTGTTACCATGCCATACTAACCAGGAAAGCTTGATTGTAGTCTGGGCTGGTGAAAGTAATGCAGAGAAGAGAGCATTATCTCCCTCCTGGGGTTGTACTGGTGTAGGAATGCGAGCAGGAACTTTGCCAATTCTCTCAAGTTGTTCGATCGGAATTTCTAATATATTCGCGAGTTTTCTGACTTGTTCGTCATTTGTTAACTTTCTTTTTCCTTGCTCGATCTGAGAGATGTATTCTCTGGAATATCCCCACGATTGAGCCAGATCCTCTTGTTTCCAATAGCGTTGCTTGCGATAAGTTTTGACCAGTTCCCCAAAAGACTTACTTTCCACCCTCGTCCTCCAATCATGGATGTAACAGAGGTGTTACATTGTGTAACACGTAGTTACTTGAATAGAACTTATCCTATACATACTATTGTAATGGAATGTTCTATATTTGAAAAGTGGCAAAAGGAGTGTATCATGCAAAGTGAAGTCGCTAAACTCCGTCAAGAATTGGAAGATGTGTATCTTGGGATGGTAAATGGTTTGCGTGGCTTATCTTCCGGTGGTGCGCGTCATGTATTTATTCATCAAAAGATGCGTGAAGCGGAGAATGTTCACTGTAGATTAACTCCATATGTCGGCGATGAACAGGCAACTGAGATGGTATGCAATGTTTTCGATCAGGTGATGAATGAAGAAAAGAAGTAGCGTATCAATGTTTATGGGTGATAGATTGTTTTGAGCTTTTTTAAGGGTATGATTATTTCCAATTGTATATTGTCGGAAAGATCGTTTTTATGGTAAACATCTCATTGTAATTAGACTGTTCTGTAGATTTGTCTTCTCTTTATTCGCTTTTGCTGTCTGCCCCATTGTGCATGGCATCAACGTAGATATCGGGGCACTTTGTGCTGTCGACCTTCATCCTCATATTTTGTTTATAGACTCTCGTGTCATTAAGTAGAACATTATTAGCGTGTGGATTATCCGAAATGGGAAGTTTGCTATTATGAGGGTGGTGATAATGTTGTGGTGTTGGAGTATAGAAGTGTTGTTTTCTGTTGGTCGGATTTACCGTAAGGTGTATTTGGAGTTGGAGGATTGAGGAGGGGGTATCATCTGGAGCGTAAATTGCCTTGTCGTGGGAAGAAATATAGCAGCAAAGATGTTCTCTGTGATACAATGTGTATCAAACTTGTTGAGCTGTAGCCTCGCACGCAAATGATCGCAGTCAACGGGTTCCACGGAAAGTGCTGTTTAGTGCTATGAGTACTTATGAGCGAGATGCACTGGCTATGGACGCTTATTCCCATGCGGTGACGACGGCTGCTGAACGTGTTGGTCCGGCGGTTGTGCGTATTGATACAGTTCGTGAAGGCAGGCGTTACCGTGGTTATCCCTCCCCCTATGGTGGTGGCATTGGCTCTGGTTTCATTTTTGCTTCGGATGGTCAGATTCTGACAAATGCTCATGTGGTAGAAGGGGCAAATCGTATTCAGGTAACACTCGCCGATGGTCGTACGTTTGTAGCTGGTCTGGTCGGCAGTGATCCCGACGTCGATGTGGCAGTTTTGCGCATTGGCGCACATCATCTTCCGGTGGCTGAACTGGGACGCGATACGTTGCGTGTGGGCCAGCTTGTGATCGCTGTTGGTAATCCTTATGGTTTGAATTATACTGTGACGGCTGGCATTGTCAGTGCGCTTGGTCGGACGCTTGATGCGCCTGGATCGCATAAGATGATAAATCTGATTCAGACCGATACGTCGATTAATCCAGGGAACTCGGGTGGACCTCTGGTGGATAGTTCTGGTCGTGTAGTAGGTATTACGACCGCGATGATGCCGATGGCTCAGGGGTTGGGCTTCTCTGTGCCGTTGGATACAGTAAAATCTGTGATCGCGAAGGTGAAGCGGCAACGTGGGGCTGTTCCGACTGGTGTGTCTCTTGGCGTGGGGGGGATGCGTGTGGCTCTGGATGAAGATATTCGTCGTCGGTTGGGCCTCGCGCAACAATTTGGGATGCAGGTACTGGAGATCCGTCCACTGAGTCCTGCCGCCGTTGCTCAATTAAAGTTGCTGGATATGATCATCTCTGTGAACGGCGAAGCTATCACGGAGCCGCGTGATGTGCAGCGGATCGTTCAGCGTCTACATGTGGGTGAGAAATTGTTGATCAGTTTTATACGCGAAGGAAAGTTACGGAAAGTCACCGCGATAGTATAACGTTGTGGCAGTGGTGGGGATGTCGCCTGCGTTGTGGTGTATTGTTCTGAAAATCATGTGAGGCCTGGTTGTGATTTTTGTCACAACCAGGCCTTATCATATATGAGGGTTATGCCAGCGTCTGGCTGGCAAGGAATTGACCGATTTCGGTCAGAGCCGCCATAGCGCGACAGGTGATTTCTACCGACTCATAAAAAGGAATATGTTCCTCTTGTAAGAGCTTCAGGGCCGGAATGTCATGACGCGCATAGACAGTTTGTACCAATACTGGCTTCTTATATTCGCGTACCAGTCGTCCCAGTTCACGTGCGGCGGCATCTTCGCGTGCTCCGAAATCTTCTGAGAGCAGCATACGATAACCACCAAAGAGGCCAGTAATAATGACGCCATCGACAGCGGGGTCTTTGAGACAGACCTCTGCAATGGTCGCGAACGAGAGCGGATCTTCATCAGTTGCGCCAGCGACATCAATTGGATTGGTTGAAGTGGCGCGTTCTGGCATCAGCTGGCGCAGGGCCTGTTGGGTTTCCTCACAGAGCACGGGAACTTCCAGCCCAGCACGTACGACCGCATCACCAGTCGCGACAGAGCTACCACCACCATCGCCAACAATCGCGATCCGTCGTCCACCCTCCGGCGTAGGAGGTTGCAGTGCCAGCGCACGTGCCACCGGGAAGAGTTCATCGGAACGAATGACGCGCACAATACCACTGCCGTACAGACTCATATCATCATCAGGTCGTATCGTCGCCTGTGATCCTGTATGGGACAGTGCTGCGCGTACACCCACCTCGGTTGCGCCACTCAAGAAAATAACCGTTGGCTTGTAGCGATCCTGCTCATACATCTGTTGCGCGATCTCACGCAGTGTCTGGTCTTGAATCGCCTCCACATAGCCTGCGATCACCGAAGTTTCAGGATCGTGCGCAAGGTATTGCATGCACTCCGGAAAATTCACATCAACCGCATTGCCAATACTTAAAAAGGTATTGAAGCCCAGCCCATCAAGCTCCGCCTGCGCGTACCAGTACATACCAAGATTGCCACTCTGTGATACCAGACCAATAGGGCTAACCGGGAGAGGGAAGACCATGCCCAGCGCGTTTAAACGTGAACGATGGACATAAAGACCCATACAGTTGCTCCCAATAATGCGAATACCATGTGCGCGGCAACGGCTCACCAAATCCTGTTCCAGCGCAGCTCCCTCAGTACCAGTTTCACTGAAACCAGCCGTAATCAGCACAATGCCCTTCACACCGTGTGCAATGCAGTCATCGATGGCCTGGGGAATGTGGGGAAAAGATGTCGCAATGACCGCGAGATCAACATGGTTGGGAACAGCTAGAAGAGAGGGATAGGTGGGGCGATCGAGAATTTCTTTGACCGAAGGATTAATCAGATAGATCTCGCCAGCAAAGCCGCCTTGAATTAATTGTCTGGCAGCAACATGCCCCCACTTCTGGGGGGCACGAGATGCGCCCAGTATCGCTACTGAGCGCGGTTGAAGAACTTCTTCCAATGAATATGGGCTACTGCTCATTCATTCTCCTCATCATCACCGTCGTCGTCCTCATCAGACGTATCAGGCTGAATGTTCTCTCGATTTTTGCGTAATAGTTCCTCGACATCACGGATCAGACTATCCGCACTTGGTAGTGGTCCTGTTCCGGGTGTTGTGTGTCGTTCAACATGACCGAACTCTTCGAAAAAGTCCTCATCCTCATCTTCATCATCGTCAAGTCCGTTGGCGACACGTTCCTCCAGTTTGCGTACATACTCGCTGGCTTCGGGATCACGTGCGACCAGCGCAGTCACCTGTTCTTCAAAACGAGCGGCATCGGTCAGAATCTCACTGAGATCGAGTCCGAGGGAGAGGAACTGATTGATATTCGTGAGCAAAGCGGCTGTGACTTTGATATTGGGGGTCGCAGCCAGATAGTGCGGCGCGGCTGCCCACATCGATGCTGATTGGATATCGACGCTTTTACAGATATCGTGGAGCACACCAAGCATGCCGGTTGGACCTTCATACTTGGAGCCGCGAATATCCATTTCGCGTAAGCGTTCCAGCACAACCTCATCCGGCGATGAACCCGTAATAGGTACCGTCACAGAGTGAGGAACATCGGCCAGGAGTGCGCCAAGGAAAACAACTTCTGATGCATGGAACTTCTGGCAAACTTCCAGGAACGCCTTGCTGAACGTTTTCCACTTGAGTTGGGGTTCAACTCCGAGGAAAAGGATCACGTCACGATTGAGATCAGGCGCTTCGTAGGCAAGAAATTGGTTAGTAGGCCAGACAAGCGTCCGTTGCATTCCTTCGACAAGTTTGACTGATGGACGTGTCTCGGTAAAGACGAAAAAGTCCTCTGAATCTATCTCTGCAAGTTTGACGGGTTTCCAATGGTCGATTAAATATTTGATAGCAGTGGTTGCGGCGTCGGCAGCATCGTTCCAGCCTCCGAAGGCCACTATGACTACCGGATCGCGTAACTCTGGCTGCTCGTAATATTCTATTAGTGACATGTCCATACCTCTTTATCAGCCGCTAAATAGTCCTCATGCAGATATATGGTATCATTCTATCACGCATGAAAAGAGGGAGAGGTCGCAAGGGGAGGGCTGAATTCCCCTGGTGACAGGTTTTCATATAGCTTATCTATTTTAGACTATTGACGAAGTCTATGCAAAATCCTTATACTCACGGCATGGAAATTGCTGACATCTCAATTGTGTATCAGGATCATTTTCTATTCATTGTAAATAAACCCGCAGGAATGGTCATTCATCCTACCTATATGCATGCCGATGGTACTATGTGGGATGCTTTGCTCGCCTATGCCCAACAACAGACGACGGATGATTGGCACCCACCAGAGTTGCCTGATGATCCGGCATGGGCTGGTGCTCCTCCCGCTATCCAGGTAATGCTGCGCCAGAAGCGTAGCGAGCGCCTGTGGCGAGAAGGGGGATTGTTAGAACGCCCCTGCCTCCTGCACCGTCTGGATAAGGATACTTCTGGCATTGTCGCGCTGGCCCGTACGGAAAATGCCAGACGTGCGATTATCAAACAATTCCACGATCATACTATTCAGAAACGCTATCTGGCCGTTGTTCGACGCGGTTCTTATGATTGGTCGGAGCCGCAAGCCCCCTTCACAGTAATCAGACAATCGCCTACTGATAAGACGACCAACCACGTCGATATTGAGACATTTCTTGCTGCCGCGGCTGATGATGAATTCATATTTGATGGGCCATTGCAGCGTGATCCTCTTGATCGACGGCGTTGTATTGTGGGGCCTGCTGGTCAGGAAGCCATGACACGGGTTCGTGTCGTCGCAGTCGCGCATCCGTATGCATTGTTGGAAGTGCATCCTGTGACCGGGCGTACGCATCAGATACGTGCTCATCTGGCGGCTTTTGGTTGTGCGATTGTTGGTGATCAGGCATATGCCCCGCCTCCAATAGCGCCTGCTGGTGAGACGCTTGAACGTCAGTTTTTACATGCGTTAAGCCTGACAATACGGAGTTATCCTGATCAGAACATACGAACTTTTATGGCTCCGCTTGCTCCTGATCTTATGCTCTGGTTGCGGTCAACCAGTCCGATGTTGTTGGAGGCGTATCAATCGTTGATGAACGTGGAGCGTTACTAGATAGCTTGCATAAGTTTGCCATATATGTATCATATCACGTTTTGTTGTCTGTGGTGTTTGGTGTAGATGTTGGTAGCGTCGTAAAAATGGAGAGAGATATTCATCATCTCTGGATGTCTCTCTTTTGTGAGTTTCATGTTGTTTTGTAAGCTACTGCGTTTGTTGATGTCTATTTGAGCGTTATGAGATAAGCCAGTTATGTGGATAAAAGGCTCATGTATGTGTAATTGGTGGTTCATGAAGCGCTATAATTATTGATCATACTCTATAATAGAAAGGAGAAAATCCTTATGGAGCAGATGAATGGACAGAGCAAAGACGAGTCTTGCCGCGCTTGAACGAAAAGCGAATCGCATCCAGCATAGATTATATTCATTGAGTGCATCGAATAATAGTAATCGTTTAATGGGATTACTGCTGGTGATTGGCGGCATCCTTGTACTCGCAATGAGTTTTAGATACATTGGTGTATTCAGTCTTATCCCCGTTATCCTGATTTGTGGTTTTTTTGTGTACAATTTGGGAAAAGGGCGGAAGTATGAACAGAGTTTTGGACGTCATCGGGCGGCTCTGCAATTTGCGCAGCATCAGATTGCGCGTGAACAGTTGAAGTGGGAAGAGTTACCACCTGTGCCAGGACGTGAGGAGGATGAGCCAGAACATCCATTTGAGTATGATCTGGATATTAGTGGTCAACGTTCTTTGCATCGCCTGTTGAATGTTGGTGTCTCGTACGAAGGCATCATGCGTTTGCGGGATTGGTTATTGGAGCAAGAGCCTGATAGTGAGGAAATTTTTACACGGCAACGGCTGGTGCGTGATCTGACCGCGCAGGCACATTTTCGGAATAGATTTCTCATTGTTACATTGCAAGCAACGCGTTTTTTAAATGTGCCTCTGGATGGGGATCGGATATTGGAATGGTTGGAGAAAAATAATGAGGTGCGTCAGTCTCGTACAACACTGATTGTCGCCGTTGTCCTGGCCGCACTGTTGTATCTTTCACTGATCTTATTAGTTGGTGGTTTTCTATCGCCATATGTCAGCGCTCTTTTTATCGTGCTGAATGCCGTCTGGTATCTTACCAAACAGAACGAGCAGGTAAAATTGAGCACCGATGAGAGCAGTTATCTGCGTATGGCGAGTGGGCAATTACTAGCAATTTTCGAATTTTTAGAGCAGTATCCATATAAAAAGGGTTCGCCGTTACAGAGTTTGTGCGAGCCTTTCTTTCTGCATGGTGATCGGCGTCCGTCAATTCAGTTGAAGAAATTTGCGACTGCTCTCAATCGTGCTGGCTGGCTGGCTGATCCAAGTGTGCGCTTTTTTCTCAGTTGCGTGATTCCATTGAGTGCGTACACCACCTATCAAATAGATCAATGTAAAGGCATCCTGACAGAGTACTTACCGGAGTGGTTGGATGCATGGTATGAACTGGAAGCGCTCTGCTCACTGGCGAATTTTGCCTATCTGAATCCTGAATATACCTTCCCTGAGATCGTCGTGAAAAAGAAAGATGGTGTACAACCGATTGTCTTTGACGCAAAAGCTCTGGGTCATCCATTAATCGCGAAAGAGCATAAAGTCGTCAATGATTTTTCTCTGGGCGAGCAGCAAGAAGTATTGCTGATTACTGGATCTAATATGGCGGGTAAAAGTACCTTCTTGCGTACAATGGGGATTAATCTCTGTCTGGCGTATGCTGGCGGGGTTGTCAATGCCAGATCGTTACGTGTCTCGCTCTTTGAATTATATGCCTGTATTCGGGTCGTCGATTCACTGGCGGATGGCTATTCCTACTTTTATGCGGAAGTGCGTCGTCTGAAAGGACTGCTTGAAGAATTAGACTATGGAACCCCATATCCGGTTTTCTTTCTCATCGACGAAATCTTTCGTGGCACCAACAATTTTGAACGCCAGATTGGTAGTGAGGCCTATATACGATCACTCTTAAACAAGCAATGTGTTGGTGCTGTCTCTACTCATGATCTGGAAATGGCACGATTGGCGGATAGTTTTCCGCAGATCCGAAACTATCATTTCCGAGAGCATATCATTGATGGCAAGATGACATTTGATTATCGGCTCCGTGGTGGTCCCAGTCCGACCCGCAACGCACTCAAAATCATGGAGATGGAGGGTTTGCCTGTTCGCTGGGAGGGTATGCCTGCGGCATTGTTACAGGATGATGAGCCAAAAGTGAAAACGAAGAAGGCATAAATAAAAAACAAGGGAAAGGTCATTAAAAAGACGCTTTCCCTTGTTTGGGTATGGTACAGTCATCAGTTATGTGTGGACTGATGGGTTTAACCGAGCGTTCCTGTATGATTTTCGCCCTGTTTGTTGCGCAGATATTCCGCACATGTGCGATAGGTTTCGTCTGAAATCAGTCCTTGCGACATGTAATGATTGAGCATTACATCGAGCTTCAAGATACTGATAAGATTGACACCCTGACGGCGAAGACGCTCTGCTGCCCCATGTTCGCGGTCGATCAGAACGATCACATCTTTCACCTTCAAGCCATTTTCTTCAAGGAGCGCCGTTGTTTCCAGAATACTGCTGCCGCGGGTAATGAGATCATCAACAAGTAAGACGGTATCGCCTTGCGAAAAATGTCCTTCAATGCCACGCTTGCCGGTGCCCTCAGGACGCGTGCGAGCGTAGATCAGAGGGACATTGGTTTCTAACGAGTAGGCAGTAGCCAGTAAGAGTCCACCAACAGGCACACCTGCTACTGTCGTAAATGGATGAACTCGCGGACGACGTAATGACTGTGCTAAATTGATTTCCTGTTGCATTAATTTGCTGGCAACACGGAGTGCGGTTGGGTTACTGATCAGGACCTTTGGGTTAACAAAAACGGGAGAACTAACGGCAGATTCACTGACTGTGAAGTTCCCAAATTGGACGCCCCCAAGGTCAAACAAGATCTGGGCCAACCAAAGATTATCAAGAGACTGCTCTTTCGCCACCTCAGCATCCTTTCTTGCAAAGAAGGATTTGTTTTTTAGTATAACACAACCTCGCATAGCAGGTCCAATCATGTATATGGCAACGCAATGTGCTACTATTGCATACGTTGTGGTAATATAATGCTTATAATCAGAACATATAGTAAGAAGATGCTAATTTTGTACTTCAGGTAGATATTTATGTCAATTGTGAATGTTATCCAGCTAGGAAAGTCTTTTGGTGCGGAGCGCATTTTTTCTGGGGTTAGTTTTCAGATCGAAGCGCAGGATAGGATCGGGTTGGTGGGGCCGAACGGAGCGGGAAAATCCACGATAATGAATATGTTGGCGGGGCGGGAAGAACCAGATGAAGGACGTATCGCGGTCACACGGAATGTTCGTATCGGGTATTTGACACAGGTCACTGATTTCCATCCGGAAAACACGCTACGTGAAGAGATGTTTGCTGTTTTTGCCGAGTTGCGTCAGTGGGAGCGTGAAATTGAAGAACTGGGGATACGCATGTCATCCCCGGAAACGCTGGCGAATGAGACTATACACCAGCAGTTGTTGCGGCGTTATGATGAGTTGCAGGTCAGATATGAGCTTGCTGGTGGTTATACTTATGAAAATCGTGTTGATCAGGTTCTGGATGGCCTGGAGTTTACACGTGAACAACAGGATGCGCCTGTCATGCGTCTGAGCGGTGGGCAGCAAACCCGCGCTGCTCTGGGCAAGCTCTTGTTGCAGGAGCCTGATTTGTTGTTGCTCGACGAGCCAACGAATCATCTGGATTTACAGACATTGGAATGGTTGGAAGGCTATCTGGCGACGTGGAAGGGGGCAATGGTGATTGTCGCTCACGACCGCTATTTTCTGGATAAGGTCGTTTCACGTACCATCGAACTGGCCTTTGGGCATATCGAAGAATATCCAGGCAACTATTCCAAGTATCTGGATCTGCGTGAAGAGCGCATGGAGCGCCGTCAGAAGGAATATGAGGCGCAACAGGCGTATATCGAACGTACAGAAGAGTTTATTCGCCGTTACAAGGCCGGTCAGCGTAGCCGTGAAGCTCGTGGACGTCAGACATTATTGAATCGCATGGAGCGTATTGAGCGCCCACAAGATTTTCAGGAAATGAGCTTTGAGATTACTCCCGTAGCGGATAGCGGCATGATTGTCCTCTCCACCAATAAGCTCGCGGTCGGCTATGGTGCTGCTCGGAACAAGCAGCAAACAGCGGGAACCGCGCAGATATTGGTGCGCTCGGAGAAGCTTGAGCTGTTACGGGGTGAGCGTGTTGGTTTATTGGGGCCAAACGGAGCTGGAAAAACAACACTGTTGCGGACGCTGATTGGCGAATTGATGCCAGTAAGTGGTCAGGTGCAGATCGGTCATAATGTGCGTATCGGGTATTATTCGCAGACGCACTCTGGACTTGATATGGAGCGTACCATTCTTGATGAACTCAGACAGGCAAGCGCCTTGAGTGAAGAAGGTGTGCGCAGTTTGCTGGGTCGTTTTCTCTTTTCGGGAGACGACGCGTATAAACAGATCAAGACCTTGAGTGGTGGCGAGCGTAGCCGTGTTGCCCTGGCCAAACTCACTTTGCAAGGGCCAAATTTGATGATCCTTGACGAGCCAACGAACCACCTGGATCTGCAATCACGGCAGTTTTTGGAAGATGTCTTGAGTGATTTTGAAGGTACCTTACTGTTTGTCTCACATGATCGTTACTTTATTGATAGGTTGGCGACAAAGGTCTGGGCGATAGAAGAGCAGGAACTTGTCTCCTATCTGGGCAATTACACCGATTACCGTATACAGCATCAGCGTCAGCTTGCTGCCCATGAGGCCGGCAAAACAGCGGTAAAGACTCCGACGAAGCAGAGCGCGACAAGCGCACCGAAGGCGACAAAGCCGAATAAAAAAGGCGTGAAAACAAAAGCCAGAACCGTCGAAGATGTCGAACGGGATGTCGAGAAGGCCGAAAAACAGGTCAAGGAATTGGAGATATCTCTCTCCGAAGCCGCATTGCTCGCGAATGCTGAAGAGCTGACACGTTTATCGACCGCATATGAGCAGGCAAAGAGTCAGGTTGAAGCCTTATTGGAAGAGTGGGAGCGTCTATCAGACGTTGCCAGCTAGTAGCAGCGGGAGAGATAGAGAAGCAGAAAAAAGGGACCACTATGCCGAAGCGCAGGGGGTCCCTTTTTTGTTCTGAAAGCTAATGCTGTCCGCGATGTTTGATGCCACCAACAAAACCGCCGATGGAGCAAAGCGCTGGAATAAGGGCTGCCCCTGCCAGCAAGCAAACAAGGAAAAGTAATGGAATAGCAGCATTGGGGCTCGAGTTTAATAAACCCGTTAATTTGGTCATGCCAACTTTATAGGTACCGCCAAGGGCGGCGACAATAAGAATAGAGATGACAATTGTCAGCCCCAGACTTTTCATGCCGTGATGATAAGCACCACGGAGAGACATCACGCATAACAACGCAAGTCCAAGACTGGCAATCAATAAGCCTACAATCGCCAGCGGGAAACCCTGCAGGACAAGCAGGAGTGCTGAACCAATCACTCCACTGAGAAGACCGAGCACTTGCATCCCCAGTGTGAGTGCGAAAGGTTGTGGCTTCTCCGTTTGTTTCAGCGCTGTTGCTGCATATGTCGGTGTGGCGGCAGGCTGATTTTCAGCGCTTTGTGCTGCTGTCATCGACATAATATTTGTTTTTATCGCATATGACTCGGTATTATTCGCATCTATTTCTAGCGAGCGCTCAATAGCTTCTAACGCAGGTTGATATTGTCCCATATTACTGAGGGCGACCGCTCGCATACTCCAACCGAGCGCGTTTTGCGCATCGGCCTGAAGTAGTTGATCCACCACCGCCACTGCTTCAGCATAGCGTCCTGCCGTTCCCAGCAATTGGCCTTTCAGGATCAACGCATCGGCGAACTGAGGAGAAAGCACAAGCGCTTTTTCTACCAGATCGAATGCCTCTTTAAAGTTTTGGGCTTGAAAGAGCTGTTGAGCCTGCTCTACCAATTGTTGGCTCTGTTGCAGGCCAGGCTGGTGAATAGCGGATGCGCGCAAAATTCCTGAAGTAGAAGGCCCTTCTTGTGATGAAGAGGTAGGAGACATCGCTCCTGTGTTCACGGAGGCGGCATATTTGAACAGTCCGCTGGTGTGTGGTCTGGTTTCAGTTGCAACATTTGTGGGTGCATTATTCATATTGGGCGCAGGGGTCGAGGTTCGAAATACCCCGGATCCACTTTCTGGCGCCGTTTGTGGATTGCTTGCAGCAAGATCTCCGACAATGACATAAGGAGTTTGCTGTTGACCAAAGAGTTGTGGACGATGTTGTTCTGAAAGAGACTGGAAAAGATAACCGTGCAGTTTTGAAAGCGTCGTATTGCCTGACGCTGACTCACGAGCAGGCCCGCTCAGCCCCAACACCAGTCTGTGAGTGAAGAGTCCAAGGATTTTCTCCCCACTTTCTGGATTGGCAACATTGCCACGACACGAGCAAAGAAATAGGCGATTTTTTTGTTGCTGTAATACTGAAAGTGCATTTCCAAGCAAGGGTTTTGAGTCATAAGGAGTTGTACGTCTCTGATTCCAGGGTTGACCTGTCTGGAAACAATCCAGTATAAAAAGGACATTTGCGGCCTGGCTTCTGCTGAATATCTGCTGTGTGAGAGCGAGTAAACTCAGGCAGGTAGCAGTATCGCGGTAGCGAGAGTTTGAAAAGGCCAGAAAGCCCTCGCCCGTGCGCTCATCAACAAACGCATGGCCCGCAAAATAGAGCAAAATCACATCGTCACGATCTGCTTTTTGCAGGCAGATTTGCGAGATAAGTGATTGAACCAGCTCTCGTGATGCATAGGCCCCCTGTACTAACTGGACATCAGGAGGGGACCATTGACCACCTTTATTATTGACAAGCCATTGCGCTATCGCTCGCGCATCATTCTCCGCAAATTGTAGTGGTTGGAACGTGCTATCTTGATATTGATTAACACCGATTATAAGGCCCAGGTGCCTACCCATCATAACTCCTTAGCATCCTGTGTTTTGGTGTATTGCCACGTTATTGTACGATACGAGCATGCTTCTGTGTTAATTAAGCGCAAAAATAGGTACTTTTAGGAGATCAGGTGCCTGTGGTGTAATCCCCCAAATTGTTATAGACTTCTATACTATCTGGATCGATCATAAACGAAAAGGCATATTTCTGCAAGTAATTATAATCGAAAAAATCGAATTGTCATTATCGAAGAAAGGTTCTACAATGGTATATGTAATTGGCATCACGGGCAATATCGCCTGTGGTAAGACGCTGGTGGGGCAGATGTTGTTAGAACTGGGGACCGAGCGTTACATTGATGCTGACGCGCTCGTGCATCGCTTGTATGAAAAAGGGCAACCCATCGCGGAAAAAATACGAGAAATCTTTGGGCCGGAGACGCTTGCGCCTGATGGTGGGGTCAACCGCCAGAAGCTAGGCGCGATTGTCTTTCATGATCGGTCCGCAATGCAGCAATTAGAACGTATTGTGCATCCGGCGGTAAGTGAAGTGGTGCGGCAAGAACTCTCCACAGTCAGTGAGCGGGGCATTGCAGTATTGGATGCCGTGAAGTTGTTGGAAGGGGGATCAAGTGCGCTTTGTCAACGGAAATGGTTGATTATTTGCCCTGAAGAGCAGGAGATGGCACGTCTGATGGCACGAAATCATCTGAGTAGAGCTGAGGCGCAAGCGCGTATTGATGCTCAGCCTGATACAGAAAAAAGGCGTGCGCTGGTTGATGAAGTTATCGACAACGGTTCATCAATTCAACAGACGCGAGAGCAGGTTATTGCTGCGCTCACACGTTTTCGGCAGCAGGTTCACCAACCTATACGCATTCAGGAGTACAACTCCCATTGCTAGCAGTTTGACTCATCTGAATGCAAAAGAAGAGCTGTATAGTTTTACCTCTGTCTCTATAGGGGGAGCTTTTATGTATGCATAAAGATGATGTTCTGCGAAAAACGATCCTTAGTCTTATTTGTGTCTTTGTATTTGCGCTTAACTGGTTGCTTTCTACCGTATATGTGTCGCCTGCGCGGAGTATGATTTTTGAGCCACAGCAGTCGATGCCAGTGACGCTGGTGTCAAAGATCACGCACATTTCGACTGTAATGAAGAAAGCAACTATTCCCGCACAGGCACGTCATGCCAGTTGGTACCCTCTGACCAGTCGTTTGCGCTCTCCTCGTAACACCAATATTCCAGATGCGCAAGATGTGAAAGATATGCCACTATTTGATATTTCTTTCTCTGATCCCCGTGGAAATCTGCTCTCTGGTTGGATGGCATTGAATGCGCCACATGCACCAGTGATTATCCTGGCTCATGGCACGCCTGGCAATCGGATGTCGATGTTGCAACGTGCGGTATTTCTTTTCGAGCATGGATATAATATCTTGCTCTTCGACTTTCAAAGTTATGGTAAAAGTGAAGGTCCATTATCTACATTAGGGTTGGTAGAGTCTGAAGATATTCTCGCCGCGATTTCGTATGTACATACGGTTCCTGATACCGTCGATAGCAAAGTTGGAGTGCTGGGATTGTCGATGGGGGCAACAGCGGCTATGCTGGCTGCTGCGAAAACGAAGCAAATCAGTGCTGTTGTGGCTGAAAGTTGTCCTGTTGATGCCACGCGTGTCGCGAGTGATGTTCCTAATGATCAGGTTCGCAATGCGGATCGACAATTGGTGCGTATGGTATATGGTGTAGATATTACTCGTGCCAGACCCATTGATGCTGTCAAAAGGATATCCTCACATACTGCTCTCTTTTTTGTGAATGGTGATAAGGATAAAGAAACTCCTGTTTCTGGTATGTATGCGCTCTATCAGGAAGCCAGAAAACCAAAGCAGTATTGGGTGGCTTCAGGGGCAAAGCATGCTCAGGCTTTTGATCTACAGAGAAGTGAGTACATTCGTCGTGTCTCACTGTTTTTCGATACCTACTTGCAATAGAATACATGGCAATTTACAGCAGTGTATAAAAGATACACTGTTTCCTTGCTAAAAAAAGTAGCTTCTTCTGAAATTCAGTCATTCCTGGATTATTTCCTCTTATCTATCTATTTTAATAGGCCGATATAAAACTCCAAAGAAACTTCTATTCTTTTATTAAAAGAGCAGAAGTATAAATGTAATGTAGAAGCGTGAGAATTCGTCTCGTTGAATGATTTTTTTCTTGATTCATGGTAACGATAGTGGTTAGATTTATCATGGTTGGGTAGAACGATCATCGGATATATTCGAATAAATCGTGTGAAATAAGCGTTAAAAGCATAAAATACATATACGCTTTGTTAGATGGAAAATTTTGTCTTATGTATAAAATATATATTGTTGTAAGTCAATGAATATTTTTTGTTTTGAGAAAGTTAAGCAAATAAAAAATTATGTATTGACAGTTAAAATAGCAATACGTATAATTCCATCATTCTGGTAGCCAGATCAAAATGAAACTCTTCACGGGTAACATCAAGATGAGTTTACATTTTAGTAAAAACACCAGGATATACACAAAATTCAATTTGGTTTTGCCGTCAAGCCACCTGATCTTTGAGCGATATTACCTTTATTTTGGCAACGGGAATATTGTAAGCGAACACTGTATTTCCTTTACGGCATGGAATGCATAGAATATTCTGTGGTGGTCTTTTATGATACCAGATAGAATTGGGCGTATTACTATTTGTACGGATTGATACCATTTCAACTGGCATTATGGTATCGTAAAGCATTTTTTGTTTCTGCGATGAAATACCTCGAAAAGTAGAAAATGGGATTTGCCTGTTTCTACCAAACAAAAGAAAGGCTGACCTATTATGTCGAGACATAGGTTTCGCTTATGGCCCGCTACTGTGATGAGTGTTCTGATCCTTCTGGTCCTGGCGGGTTGTGGTGCGGGAACAAATACGACAGGTGGTGGGAACCAACAACAGGGGAACATCACGATTGAAATTGGTTCTGATTTTCCGACAACCGCGTCGGATGCTAGTTCGGGTAAGCCTGCTGAAGATGGTGTTGATTATGCTGTCAGCCAGGCAAATGCCAGCAACTTTTTGCCCGGCTATACGTTTGTGCATATCGCGAAGGATGATGTTGGCCCAAGCGGTGTACACGACTCAACCGTAGGTCAGAATAACGTCAATGATCTGATCGGTGATGCCAGAGTGGCTGGTATTATTGGGCCTTTGAATAGTAACGTTGGTCAGGCTGAAATGCCAGTGGCAAATGAGGCTCCGATTGCGTTGATCAGTCCATCTAATACCAATGATTGTATGACCCAGAACACGCCTGCTTACGAGTGTGGTGGTGCGAACAGTAAGGTCAGTAGCTTGCGTCCAACTGGTAAAGTAACCTATTTCCGTACGGCAGCGATGGACCAGTATCAGGGTGCTGCACTTGCTTCCTATGCCTATAAAACAAAGGGGTACAAGACTGTCTATGTGATTGATGATACCGAGGCATATGGAGCTGGACTGGCGACCAACTTTATCAATTTCTTTAAGCAATATGGTGGTACGGTCCTGGGACACGATAGTATTCAGTCAAGTGCTTCGTATGAGAGTGAACTGACAAAGATCGCTGCGAAGAAACCAGATCTTATCTTCTTTGGTGGGAATGACTCTACTGGTGGTATTACTATTCGCCAGCAGATGGTGCATGTTAGCGGTTTAGCGAATACACCATTTATGCTTGGTGATGGTGCCAAGACATCAGCGTTGGCTAAAGCCATTAAGCCTGTTGGCGGCGGTCCTGTGTATGCTTCTGTTCCTGGTACTGATCCCAGCCAGATTCCGGCTGCGCAGACCTTCCAGACTAACTATGTCAAAAAGTATGGGAATACCGGTGCGTATAGCTACGGCGCTTATGATGATACTGAGATTTTATTGCAGGCTATTAAAGAGGTAGTGACGCAGAAAAAAGCTACTGCTCCGACAAGCTCTGGCGATAGTGCGACGGCAAAGACTTTCCGTCAGGCGGTGATCGACGCTATTCAGACGATCAAATATGATGGCACAACTGGCCCTCAGTCGTTTGATCAGAATGGTGATACAACGAACAAAACTGTTTCGATCTATACACTTGGGAGTAATGCCAGTGCAGGTGATGGCTGGCAGTTCCTTGCAGGTGTTGATCCAACAAAATCCTGATTGATCCTTTTGCTGAGCGTTTGGTGCAGGAGCAAGAAACCCTCTCTTGCACCAGCGTGCAGCTTGATGGAAGGTCAAATTTGTCAGCTGTGCGGCTTCGCTTACCGCCCGTTGTTATTGTCTTTGCTGTAGCTAGTAGCAGAAAGTGGGTTCCACGTCATGGTTACGTATGTGAACTTGCTCATTGTTGGACTCTCTCTCGGTGCGATTTATGCTCTGATCGCCCTGGGTTATACGATGGTCTACGGTATTATCGAACTGATTAACTTCGCCCACGGTGATATTTTTATGGTGGGCACGTTCATTACCATTGCATTGATGAGTGCGCTGGGTATCACTGCGAATCATCCTCCGACAGCGATTACATGGTTGCTGGTGGGGAAGTTAGCGCTTGTTTGTGTTGGTGCGTTTCTCTTGTGTGCGGTATTGGGAATTGTGATTGAACGGATCGCATATCGTCCATTGAGAAATGCCCCACGTCTGGCTCCGCTGATTTCCGCTATCGGTGTTTCGCTGGTCTTGCAGGACTCGGCAAAGCTCTGGATGGGCAATGCACAGATCTCTTTTCCCAATATCCCGACCCCTGTTATTACATTGGGTGTGTTTGAGATTGATACGGTGGACATTTTTGTCGTGTTGGCGGCATTGGTATTGATGATCTGTTTACAGATTTTAATCACGCGTACCCGGATGGGGCGTGCGATGCGTGCTGTGGCGCAGGATCGAGAAGCGGCATCCCTGATGGGGATTAATGTGAATGGCATCATTGCGTTTACCTTCTTTATTGGTGCCGGTTTAGCTGGTGCGGCTGGTTTTATCTATGCGCTCAAGTTCCCGAACACGCAGTTTACGCTTGGTTTCAACCTGGGACTGGTTGCGTTTACCTGCGCTGTGCTTGGGGGTATTGGTGATGTTGTCGGGGCTATGGTTGGCGGTTTTATAGTTGGCGTGATCCAATCATTCATCGCCGCTATCCCGGCTTCGGTGTTACCACATAGTGGTAATGCCTGGCAGTATGCAATTATCTTTGCGCTTTTGATCCTTATTCTGGTATTCCGTCCATCTGGCTTATTCGGACAGCAGACGCCAGATAAAGTATAACGAGCAGGACCATGCCACATGTTGGTGATGTCAATGCGATACGCGAGGTGATGGAATTATGTCAATAGCAGTACGTTCCTCCTGGCTGCGTCCTGAACGCAAAACGCGAAAATTGCTGGTGCGGTGGTTAGTAGCATTGCTGGTGCCTGTACTGGTGTTCAATTTTGCCTGGACGGGTGAGGGGATTGTCAATAATGTCTTTCTGGGACTTTTTGCGCCAAAACTGACAAACTACAATTATACACTGTCGAATTCCATTCAGGGGGGCCTCTTCATCCTCGTTTTTTATGCAGTGATTACTGCGCTGGCTGGCTATTTGACCGCAGCGGATAGTGGGCGACGGAGCAATATTGAGATATGGGTGGGGATATTGTTTGCTGTTGTTGTACCATTGCTCCTGGTGATTATTACCGGTGATTTGCTGATTGGTTTTTCGTTATTTGCGATTGTCTGGGGTCTCTATGTGGTAGGCAGAAGGTATGTGCTGAAAGTTTTGCATTATACTCCTCCTATTGCTTTAGAGCATGTTGAGACGTTGGATGAAGAAGGGCAACAGCGATTACTGGATCGTGCCCGTTCCGCCGGATTCTGGTTCGCTACTATTTTCGCGCTGATTACGCTAGTTGGTGATATCATTTTTTTCGCGCTAGGATCATTACCAACTATTTTGCTGGCCCTGGTCGTTGCGCGTACGATCATCTTCCCGCTTGCTGGTTATTTTTTAGGTTGGCTGGGTGGAAAAATGGCTTTGCGCCATGCTCTTACGACATCAACACAGGCTCCGATCAATGGGGCAGGGGCAGCGAATGCAAGAAGATGGTGGGTGAGAGGGCGAAAGGAGCAGTTAGAGCATCTTTCATCAGCCCGTGCGCAGGAAGAGGCGAAGGATCTGGTGCCAAATGATACCCCATTACAAAGTAAAGGGGCATGGCCGTTCTATCTGGTGTTGCTGGGTGGTTTTATCCTGTTCTATCCAGTGTTGGATGCGATGCTCTTCGGTTCTGGCACTAATGGGCGTCTGTCAGGATACGCTAATCTGGGTTACTACATTATTCTCGCTTTAGGACTGAATGTCGTTGTCGGTTTCGCTGGATTACTGGACCTTGGGTATGTCGCGTTTTTTGTGATTGGGACGTATTCGTGGGCCATGATCGGATCAGGACAATTTACGCATTTGACGCAAATCGTGGTGAATCCACAGATCTGGTCGTGGATGTTCTGGCCGATGCTGATTATCGCGGCATTGATCGCGGCTGCCTGGGGGATATTGCTGGGTGCGCCAACGCTGCGCTTGCGTGGTGATTATCTGGCGATTGTTACTCTCGGTTTTGGTGAAATTATTCCACCGTTTTTCCTTAATCTGGATAAATATACGAACGGTACTAATGGTATTGTCGGTATCTACCCACCTGCGACTCCCTGTATTCAAGGAGTATTCTGTGTTCAGTGGAGCAGCTTTAACGCGACCCCGTTCTACTACCTGATCCTGGCGTTGATTGTGCTCTGTGTCTTTGTGAATGTACGCCTGCGTGATTCGCGCCTGGGACGGGCCTGGGTGGCGATTCGTGAGGATGAGATCGCGGCCTCCTCATCGGGTATTAATCTGGTCAATACCAAGTTGTTCGCATTTGCTGCTGGTGCCTTCTTTTCTGGTATCGCGGGTGTCTACCATGCGGCAAAGTTAGGAACAGTAGCGCCAAGCGATTTTAATCCAACCGATTCGTTTGTCTATCTGTCAATGGTTGTGATTGGTGGACTGGGCAGTATTCCTGGCGTTATTGTTGGTGGCGTTGTGGTATATGCGCTGAATGAATTTATCCTGGCGCGTCTGGATACCATAGCCGCATCTCCTGGTAATATTCTGTACGTCATTGAACATACCATTCCTAATTTTACCTTTGGGAATGTTCGTAATCTGCTCTTTGGTATTATCTTGATTTCCATCATGCTTTTCCGTCCTGAGGGTCTGATTCCAAGTGCGCGTCGTCGTAGAGAATTGCACCATAAGAAAGAGGACGATATTGTCGAGCTTGATGCCCTGGATGAACCGGTTGGTGCAGAAACGCTTGAAGCTGAGATGCAAGTCGAATAGCAGCAAGGGAGTGGAGCGCTGATGAATTCTGAACAAATAGAGCATGAAGGGATCGCCACTGCTGCTTTAAAAGTGGATGAACCGGCTTCATTAGAATTGCGTGCGGTGACAAAGATCTTTGGTGGATTAAAGGCGGTGCAGGGTGTCGATCTGGTGGTAAAACCTCGTGAGATTGTGAGTATTATTGGCCCGAACGGTGCTGGTAAGACGACCGTATTTAATCTGATCACGGGTATTTATCGGCCTACGACGGGGGATATTCTGCTCAATGGAAAATCAATCGTGGGGCATTCGCCAGATAAGATTGTGCGTGGTGGTATTACACGTACGTTTCAAAATATCCGTCTGTTCAATAATATGACGGTGCTGGAAAATGTGCTGGTGGGGCAACATACCCAGCTCAAAACTGGTATATTAGGGGCGCTCTTCCGTCCACCGAGGACACTCGAAGAGGAGGAGAAGGCTCGTATACGAGCAATTGAACTGTTAAGTTTCTTTGGTCCTGAGCTTGTTGCTCGTCAAGAAGAGTATGTGATGAATCTGTCGTATGCGGAACGCCGCCGTGTCGAGATTGCGCGTGCGTTAGCTGCAAACCCGAAGATTATTCTGCTGGACGAGCCAACTGCGGGCATGAATGAAGCAGAGACACTGGATGCCGTAAAGTATATTCTGCGCTTACGAGATGAGATAGGATTGACGATATTATTGATCGAGCATAAACTGGCGGTGACGATGGGGATATCTGATCGTATCGCGGTGTTAGATTATGGGCAGAAGATTGTTGAAGGCTTGCCTGAAGAGGTACGCCGTAATGAGCGGGTCATCGAGGCGTACCTGGGGAAGCAGGGAGCAGAGAGTGTGGATCTTTCTGCGTCGGAAGAAAATAATTGATCGCGAGGTCAACCATGCTGCAACTTGAAAACGTGAATACCTATTACGGCCCCAGCCATATTTTACAGAATATTTCGCTTGAGGTGAATAAGGGCGAGATTGTCTGTTTACTTGGTGCTAATGCCGCAGGCAAGACGACAACGATGAAGACGATCTTTGGTCTGGTGCGTCCGACCAATGGTACGATCCAGTTTGAGAACAGTTCGATTGTGAAGAAGTTGACGGGCGAAATTGTTAAATCCGGTCTGGCGTTGGTTCCTGAAGGACGCAGGGTTTTTCCGCGTATGACGGTGCTGGAAAATCTGGAATTGGGATCGTATCCGCGCAATAATCGGAGTGAGTTTGAGCAAGATCTGGAACATGTCTGCCAGATTTTTCCACGTATTAAAGAACGTTTGAAGCAGTCTGCTGGCACGATGTCAGGCGGCGAACAGCAAATGTTAGCGATGGGACGTGCGTTGATGTCGCGTCCACGTTTGCTGTGTATGGATGAGCCGTCAATGGGTCTCTCTCCGAAATTAGTCGAGACAGTTTTTGAGACGATTATGCAGATCCGCAAGGAGGGGGTGACGGTTTTTCTTGTAGAACAGAATGCGTCGATGGCGTTGAATCTGGCTGATCGTGGCTATGTCTTACAGACCGGGCAGATTGTGTTGAGCGATTCAGCGCAAAATCTGCTAACCAATGATCTGGTACGTCAGGCGTATCTGGGCGGTGCTTGATCTATAATACCTGTCAGCTATCATAGATCGATAGCAGGTAGATGGGACGCAGCATACATTCTGATGAATGGTACTGTTCATCAAGGTGCATGGCTGCGTCTCGTTTTGTTGCTGGCTGACTGTTACTGTTTTTTGTCCAGTTTGCGATTGAGTTCGACGATACGTTCAATGACTTCTGCGAGTGTAGTGACGTTAAGGTCTTCCATGTCTTCTTGCAGGGATTCCAGACGTTCGAGCATTTCAAGATCGCTATATTCTTCACCTTCGTCGTCATCGTCGAAAAAGTCGTCTCCCGGTTTAGGACTCATTTTTAATCCTCCTTGTGGCTACAAAATGTGCTAATAGAGAAAAGACGTGTTGGGATCCTCATATGTCCAACCCGCCTGGGTATCGTTGCCTGTGTCGATACGTAGTGGACTGTTTTGTATGTGACCATTTGCATCAATGGTGACGGTGTACAGTCCCTGTTGTAATGGACTTGATTGATTTTGCCAGTTCAGACGATCCTGTGTCAAGAAGAGAAATTGACGACTATTAGCCGCCCAGATGTTATTTGGCACAGGTTGAAGCAGCGTGCTTGTTGATGGGAGCGTCGGGTTTGGCTGTGCTGTTGATTGCGTTGCATGAAGAAGAACTTGCTGTTGCTGTGTCTGTACATTGACAAGTATCAGGGACGTTGGGCCATCAAGCAGGAGAAAGTGACTGTCCGGTGACCAGTATGGTACGCTATTGCTCTTCGCTGTGACAAAAAAGGATGTGTGATTCTGGATATTAAAGATAGTGTAGCGCGATCCTTCCTGATAGAGAATGTGTGTACCGTCAGGTGCCCAGGCGAATTGATTGCACTGGCAGGTGAGTAAGGGCGTTGAGGTGTTATGTGTTGTGGCGAGCCGTAGTTGGTATGAAATTGGTGCTGCCCCTGCGATTGCCTGCGTATTGTTCTGGGATGGTGCTATTGGTTCCGCGTAGAGGAACGTTTGTGCTGGTGTTGTCGCGTTTGTGGGTTGCCAGAGAAGGCGCTCCATCGAGGCTGATAAGGGATGTCCTGCTAAGGGTTGCGTTGTGATATAGTGTAGGTCCGTTCCTGCAATGGAGGTCGTAAAGACGCCTTGATTTGAATTTTCAATTGTCTGGTAGTGGCTGGTTGTGTACGATAGAGAAGGAATAGAATAAGAAGCGGGGAGTCCTTTTAATGCGATGCCATCTGGTTGGTCATTCTGAGATACCCACCAGTTTACATTCAAGGGATTCCCAATCGCGCCTGGAAAAGTTTCGCGATAAAGCAAGCGAGAGCCGTTGGTATTCCATACGGGATTGTCATAGCGAAGATCCGATTGAGTTGCAGCGATGGTAATAGGAGTGCCTCCATCGACACCAACGGTATTGAGTGATCCTGGTGCATCACTGATGATCTGAGCAGTGGTAGTTGTGGGCAATTGTTGGGTGGCTGGCGTTGCATCGAGCGTACGGAATGTGAGCATTTCATGATTGGGCGACCATGCATAGCCGACAACAGGTGTCCGTTGCTTGACGATAGCTTCCGCGTTTGCTCCATCGGGGTCCATCGTCCAGATTGTCCCATTGCGTATAAATGCAATGACATTGGTCCCCAGGTGACCAGGACTGCAGGCAGCAACAGAAATCGATGTTATAAATAAAAGTAAAAGCACTGAGCGTCGTATTTTCATGCGTTGGAGTATACTGTGAGGCGGAAAGTGAGTCAAGAGGAGTGTGTATACTGTTATTCATGCGCAGGGACATTTCTGCTTTAGAGGGATAAACTTATGAACACGTTTGAAGATGTGCTCTTCTTAGGACTACCAGAAGAGCGCCGTTATCTGCGCTACATCACAGATACTGTGCTTGCTACTGTGTTATCGCTCCTTATCACTGGTATCATCTATCTGGGGAAGTTGTATCCTACTATTCCTAATATTTCGTTTTTGTATTTACTTGTTGTGCTTGCATTATCCGTCACACGTGGGCTTTACGCTTCGTTGGTGACATCATTAATTGCCTTTCTCTCATTCGATTTTACCCTTGTACAGCCACTTTTCACATTTACGATTGCCAAGACCGAAGAATGGTTGGCTTTGATCATTTTTATGATCACCGCGATTGTTACCGGACGGTTGGCGTCTGGTTTGCGTCAGCGTGCTATGCAGGCATCAGCACGAGAGCGGGAAGCCAGAGCATTGTATGAACTGGTCAATGCAACCACCAGTGAAGATAGATTAGGGCAGCAACTCGACATTGTGGCGAAAGCAATAGTTGAAAATTTCGCATCTTTTGGGGTTTGTGATTGCGCTATCCTGTTGCCGGGTACAACCGGGCGTTTAGCATTAGAGGCGGATGCCAGCCAGGATGTGTCACAGCTACAGATATCACTGGATGAGATGAGAACGGCTGAGTCTGTGATGAGTCAGGGACGCATTATAGATTTGTATGCGGGTGATGAGGCCGGTACTGGCGTTGCGTATTATCGTTTTCGGCGTATCGTCGATGTGTCCAGACAGAATAGTCAGCGCTATATGCGTTTCGTGCCATTGCAGCAGGGACATGAGGTGATTGGGGTTGTGCGGTTGGTGATGTCCGAAAAAGGGCGTCGTTTTCCCACCGAACGGAATGCGAACATGAAGCAAGAACAGCTTGGACATAATGATACCTTTTTCTGGACATTTCTGGATCAGACCAGTGGTATGATCGAACATGCACGGTTGCAACGTGAGATGTTACAGATAGAGCTACTCAAACGAACTGATTCCTTACGTTCGGCGTTATTGTCATCCGTATCGCACGACCTGCGTACACCACTGGCATCGATCAAAGCCTCCGCCAGTAGTTTATTGCAGGAAGATGTAGAATGGGATGATGAAACAAAGCGGAGCTTTGCAATAACAATTGAGCGTGAATCTGATCGTTTGAATCGATTGGTAGGGAATTTGCTCGATATGTCACGTATCGAAGGCGGGGCACTCAAGCCGGAGAAAGAATGGTATCCTATAGACGAGGTCATACATGATGTTGTTGATCGGATGCGTGGTATATTGCAGGGGCGTGAGATACAGACGCATCTCTCCGATGATTTGCCGCCAGTAGAGATTGACTATCTACAAATGGATCAGGTCATTACCAATTTGCTGGAGAACGCAGCGCGGTACACACCGATAGGATCACCTATTGAGGTGAGCGCGGAAGTCATAGATGGAGAAGTGAAAATCAGTATCGCGGATCGCGGTCCTGGTATTCCTGCCGATGATCTGGAACGTATCTTTGATAAGTTCTATCGTGTCTCTGGTACACCCCGCAAAGGGAATCAGAGCAGCACAATGGGAACCGGGCTGGGTCTGGCGGTCTGTCGTGGTCTAGTTGAAGCACATGGTGGACATATCTGGGCGGCTAATCGACCTGATGGCGGAGCCATCTTTCAATTTACTTTGCCTGTATCGCCGTTTCACATTCAGCAGGGGCGTCAAGCAACGCCTCTTTCGTAGTCAGCAAGCATATACCTTTGCTCTGTACCTTCAGAGTGAAGGTAACTTGCCTATCTTGGATGCCAGGAAATAGAAGACAGAAGGACAGAGAGTCTTATGAGTAAGAGTGGTGCGCGTATTCTCGTGGTTGATGACGAAATTGAAATTACGCGTGCGTTGCAGCGCAGTCTGACAGCGTATGGATATGATGTGTTTACCGCCAGTAACGGAGAAGAGGCGCTTGAAAGTGTTGCGCAGCACCGACCGGATTTAATCCTACTTGATCTAGGGTTGCCTGTACTGAGCGGATTAGAAGTCTGTAAACGTGTACGTGAGCAGTCAAGTACCCCGATCATTGTACTTTCAGTCAAGGATACAGAGCGTGATAAAGTGCAGGCGTTAGATCTGGGTGCGGATGATTATGTATCGAAACCTTTTGGCATCAATGAAGTGCTGGCACGCGTGCGTGTGGCGTTGCGGCATACAGCGCAGGTGCAGTCAGGAACGGTTCCCATTTTTGTCGCTGGACCACTCCAGGTTGATTTCGCGCAACGCAATGTGCAGGTCGATGGCAAAGATATCAAATTGACACCGACTGAGTATGATCTGCTCAAGGCATTGATCAAAAATCGTGGCAAGATCATGACGCGGCAGATGTTATTAACGCAAGTGTGGGGAACAGGATATGGGACGGAGGCTCATTATCTGCATGTCTATATCGGTCAGTTGCGTAGAAAAATCGAACCCGATCCCTCGCATCCACGTTTCATTCTCACGGTATCGGGGGTCGGGTATCGATTCAGCGATGAATAGATCGCTACCAGTGTTTTAACAGATGGGCAACCTTGCCTTCTGGTGTCAATTCATAGCGAATACGATCTGGATTGATATCTTTGACCTGTTCATTATGCTTGGCTGAGACAAGAGTGTCACGTGGATGGATGGTCTGCCATATCTGAGAAACGATATCAGGTTTATTCTGGAGATAGACATATTTACGCATCGGTACTTTGGCCTTCAGGGCGAGACTTTCGGCGCGACCAAAGTTCTCCTTTGCCTGTTGATCTTCCAGGTATGGGTCAATGATTTCCATCATCCGTGGGGCGATCTGCCGTGGTCGGTTTTCTGCCAGGTAGAGGAACAGCAGTGGGCGATTTACATCCGCATTATTGATGGCGGCGCGGATGACTGCCTCATTATGCTTATCGCCAGCACTCAGGACGGCTAACGTCGCGTTTGGATAGACATCTTCCAGACGGGTAACAACCACCGGGACGGGCACTTTCCCTTCTTTTTGATAGCGTGTATGGATAAAGAAGGCAACACCCATACCAATAACTGTTACAGTTCCGCCGAAGCCGGTTGCCAGCGGTTTAGTGACCAGATTGGTGGACCAGGCTGTGGCGACCAGGATCGTTGTAATAATGCCCAGCACAAAGTTGATTTTGTACCAGAGCTTCATCGCCTCTGCCGTCTCTGTGATCTCTGCCTGATGTCCAGAAGAAGCAGGGATGTGTGTGTTTGATTTTAATAGATCATGAACATTGGTGGCTTGTTCTTCGCCATTGAAGGCAATGTTTGTTTGTCTTTGTGCGTGTTTGATGGCTTGCGCACGTCGCAAATCTCGATAGCGAACAATATCCAGGCCAAGGCAGGTCAATGTGAATGCACCCAGAAGACCAAATGCATACATGTCACCAAGAATGTTGATATTTCCCCAAACGATAAGCAGAATGACGATAGGAATGCCTGTCGCAAGTACAATCGAGAAGTGTGGTGTGCCACGCAATTTATTGCGCTCCAGAATGACTGTAGGCAGGAATTGCATCCGTGAAAGAGCCATAAATACGTGATATGCACCGATGATCGCCGTATTGCTGGCGAAGACCAGTAGTGCGCTGGCACTGATTGCGACTTCTGTTTCCAGAATGGGACCGCCCCATTTACCAGCCAGCAGAGAGATGAGTTGTGCTGATTGCACTGAATTAGCGGCTGCTCCTGGTAATAGTAACGTTGAGAATATGGTTAAGAGTGGACTTGTCAAACCAATTGTAATCACAACCAGAAGCATCGCCAGCCCCGCAACCTTTTTGTGTGGCCGTTTCATTACAGGCGATAGCTGTGAGATGCTCTCTAAACCGGAGAAAGCCAGGAATGCACCAGCGAAGCCAGACAGTAGTGAAACGGGAGTCATGTCATGACCGGAGAACATAGTGCTGATAAGCGAGAAAAACTCTGTGAGTGATATGTGCGAAAAAACCGTGATCAGTATTGCGATATCACTGATAAACGCGATTATAGCTCCGATCAGGCTGACACGGGCACTTTCACTGATGCCAATCCAGTTTAGCAAGCCCAACAGGATAAGCACACCAATCGTGATGAAAAGCGCGATGGTTGGTGTAATCGCAGGAATGACGACACTCAAGTAAAGGATTCCTGAAAGCGAACTGATTGCGGCGGTGAGGAAGTAATCGACGAGAATAAACATTCCCCCCAGCGCTCCGAACCAGGAGTTAATCGCCTGCGCTGCAACAGTAACGACACCACCGCCTTGTGGAAAGCGATGCGTGACTTCTGTGTACTTCAATGTCAATAAGACGAAGACAAACAGTGTCAGGAATACAAAAAAACCGGCAAGCTTTCCTACTGTTCCATAGAGGATGCCGGGTGTGTAATAAACGGATGTACCAATGTCTGCGAAGACGACAGCCCAACACAGAAGTGGACCTAACATGCTTGTTTCCGACGCATGAGCATCGGCATTGTTATGCGCAATGTGTGTTGTGTCTTGTGCCACAGATTCCTGTGCCATACTAATTTATCGTCCTTTATAAAACGGGAAATTTCTTATGTTCCTAATAACGCCAAACCCTACACTTTCCATGCCCTCCGATGCAACGTCCTATAGGTTTTACGTAGTCGAAACAGTGTATGCTTCACAGTGTAGCACAGTATAATAGTGCAAGTAAATTGTCTTCTGTGCATTTCTTGAGAGTTTTTCCTCCTTTTTTGAGCAAATCTTTAGCTTACCATCCTTTTTTCCTGAGATATTCTTGATCTGAACCATATTGCTCTGCTTAAAACGCTTCTCATGTCCTGTAGCAGACGAGCTGATTTTAAGGATAAAATAGATATTCATGAAAGAAATGCCTGTTTTCATATCTGGAATATGATTATAGGAAAAAGAGTCATATGATGCAACACTTAGAAAATATTTCGAACGCTGTTATTTTTGAGCAAATTTTGAGATTCATCTATTTTCTCTTTACCCCCCCTTGAGCATGGACGAGGTATAGTGCATGAAGTGAGATAGGTATAGATCACCAAATGGAAGATTGAGGTAGTTAGAGAAAGAAGTAAAAGTCTTATGCAACAAGGAGCGCGCATTTTACTGGTTGAAGACGACGATGTGCTGCGTGGCGTTGTCGAAAGAAATTTATCAGCACGGGAGCATAAGATAAGTGTCGCCGTCGATGCCCAGAGCGCGTTGCGACATCTGCGCGAACAGGAGTTTGACCTGATGTTGCTGGATATTAATCTACCCGATCAGACTGGATGGGATGTATTACGGGCTGCCAAACAAGAAGGAAGATTTCAGTTGTATGAGCAGGAGCTTGCTGGTAAGTTGCCCGTTGTGGTGCTATCAGCGGTGCGCGTGAGTCCACGGCGGCTGGCTGAATTTCATCCTCTGGCCTATCTCCCCAAACCATTTCCTATGGAAGCTCTTTTACGTCTCGCCGCTGAGGCAGCGACGCGGAAACAGGAACTCGATCAAAAAAGAGATGGTGAAGAGCCTGCATCAATTGGAATAGAGCATTCCGGTGAGGAGGGAATGTATGCTTGACATTCTCGTGATAGTTGTTACATTCGCAAGTTTTCTTGCTCTTGTTGCCTTTGCTGAAGGCTGCGAACGTTTATAGGAGGCGTAAACATGAACTCACCAATTGAGTATATCCTGGTGGGGATTGTGGCATTGGTGGTGACGGTGTATTTGTTTGTTGCTCTCTTAGCGCCGGAAAAGTTTTAGATGGGGCGCACTGTTTCCAGATTCTTTATATATATTAGAGGTGGAATTATTCGATGGATATAACGGGCAGTAGCATTATTCAGATTTTACTGTTCATGCTAGTCCTTCTCCTGATTACAAAACCCCTGGGATTATACCTGTACAAGGTGTTTAATGGGGAACGGACATGGCTCTCACCCGTTCTGGTGCCTGTAGAGAAGTTTGTCTATAAAATTTCGGGTGTGAAGGCTGACCAGGAACAAAGCTGGGTTGGTTATACGATATCGATGCTGATCTTCAGCCTTGTCGGTGTTTTACATATCTACTTGTTAGAGCGGACGCAACAGTGGGATGGACCATTTTTTAATCCACAGGGTCTATCTAATGTGTCACCACAGCTTGCCTTTAATACGGCTGTAAGTTTTGTCACAAATACGAACTGGCAGAACTATGGTGGTGAGCAGACAATGACCTATCTGACGCAGATGGCTGGTCTGGCGACACATAACTTCATGTCTGCCGCCACCGGTATCGCGCTGGCTGTCGCGGTTGTGCGTGGTTTAACCCGTCGCAGTGCTCAGCATTTAGGAAATTTCTGGGTTGATCTTTTACGCTGTATCCTCTACATCTTGATCCCGATTTCAATCGTTGGCGCGTTGTTTCTGGTGTCTCAGGGAGCGATACAGAACTTCCTTCCTTATGTGCATGTCACTACATTACAAGGTACTACACAGATTATTGCGCAAGGCCCGGTGGCTTCGCAAGAGTTCATTAAAGAACTTGGTACTAATGGTGGTGGCTTCTTCAATACGAACTCTGCACACCCATATGAGAATCCAACCGCGTTCTCTAGTCTGATTGAGGTTCTGGCTGTGCTTGCCATTCCGGCGGCTCTGGTGTACTTCTTCGGTCGTATGGCAGGCAATACGAAGCAGGGTTGGGCTATCTGGGCGGCAATGGCAGTGCTATTCCTTGTCGGTGTCTTTGTCATTCAAGGCGTTGAGCAGGCTGGTAACCCTCTGTTGGCGCATGTTGGTGCTTATCAGGCGAATACAGCCTATCAGGGTGGCGGCAACATGGAAGGCAAAGATGTACGCTTCGGTATTACACTGACTGCCTTGTTTGATAATGCCACGACTGCTACTTCGTGTGGAGCGGTAAACGGTTTCATCGATAGTTTCATGCCACTGGCTGGTATGATCCCGATGGCAAATATTGCTCTAGGTGAACTCATCTTTGGTGGCGTTGGTTCTGGTCTTTATGACATGCTGGTCTTCGTGATTGTTGCGGTCTTTATCGCGGGTTTGATGGTTGGTCGTACACCTGAGTACCTGGGGAAGAAGATTGAGCAAAAAGAGATGAAGATGGCGGCGCTTGCGATCTTAATTCTGCCTGCCAGCATTCTTGGTTTTACCGCTTTAGCGGCTGTGTTGCCTGCGGGGACGAAATCTATCCTCAATGCTGGCCCGCATGGTCTTTCTGAGATGCTGTATGCCTTTACATCACAAACCGGTAATAACGGTTCGGCTTTCGGTGGCCTCTCCGGCAATACCAATTTCTATAACTGGACAGGTGCATTTGCTATGCTCATCGGTCGCTTTGCCTTTATTGTGCCGACTATGGCTCTGGCAGGGGCAATGGTGAAGAAAAAGGTCGTGCCTGCAAATCTGGGCACGTTCCCGACGACTGGTCCACTCTTTGTCGTCTTGCTGATTGCAACCATTCTGGTCGTTGGCGCATTGACCTTTTTCCCGGCCTATTCATTGGGTCCAATTGTAGAACAGTTGCAACTGCTGTCAGGAAAGACTTTCTAGATTTGTTTATGTAGAAACGCTGCTATATCAGCCGAGGCTGATGTCCTTCTGCTGTAGAGGGACTCAGCACTTAGCTGAATGCGAGGAAATAAAGAGATGATGAGCACTGACACTGGAAAGCAGTCAGGGATCGTAGAGACAGAAGGATCGAACAAACGGCGCAACAATTCCGATTCCATTTTTAATGGTCCAATTCTGCGCCGGGCGATTGTCGATTCTTTTATCAAGCTGAATCCACGTGTGCAACTAAAAAATCCAGTGATGTTTGTGGTAGAAGTTGGAAGCGTCATCACCACAATCGAGTTTATACGCTATCTGATAACTGGACCATCGACGCAGGCATGGTTCGCTTTTGCCGTGGCAATCTGGTTGTGGTTTACCGTTCTCTTCGCGAATTTCGCTGAGGCGATGGCGGAAGGGCGTGGTAAGGCGCAGGCCGATACGCTCCGTAAAACGCGTACAACTACAACAGCGAAACGCCTGTTGGAGAAAAAGCGCGATGGGAAATATGAAGAAGTCGCAGCGCCGGATCTGCGTAAAGGTGATCTAGTTTTAGTTGAGGCGGGCGATATTATTCCTGGTGATGGTGATGTTGTTGAAGGTGTGGCTTCCATTGACGAGTCAGCAATCACTGGTGAGTCGGCTCCGGTTATCCGTGAGAGTGGTGGTGACCGCAGTGCCGTGACTGGTGGTACTCGTGTGCTCTCGGACTGGGTTGTCGTGCAAATCAGCGCAAATCCTGGTGAGACATTTCTGGATCGTATGATTGCTCTGGTTGAAGGTGCGGCGCGCCAGAAGACACCAAACGAGATCGCGTTGAATATTCTGCTGGCTAGTTTGACGATTATCTTCATCCTGGCGGTTGTGACGCTGGAACCATTTGCTATCTATTCAAAGAGTCCGGTTTCGATCACGGTTTTGATCGCCTTGCTGGTCTGTTTGATCCCAACCACAATTGGTGGTCTGTTGTCTGCGATTGGTATCGCAGGTATGGACCGTATGATCCAGCGTAATGTACTGGCGATGAGCGGGCGTGCTGTTGAAGCTGCTGGTGACGTTGATGTGCTTTTGTTGGACAAAACCGGGACCATCACCATTGGTAACCGTATGGCGAGCCGTTTTGTGCCGCTACAAGGTGTGGATGAGCGTGACGTTGCGCATGCCGCTCTGTTGTCGAGTCTGGCGGATGAGACACCGGAAGGTCGTTCAATTGTCGTGCTGGCAAAAGAGCGTTATAGCCTGACGGAAGAGGCCGACGAGAACGCGACCTTCGTGCCGTTTACTGCTCAGACGCGTATGAGTGGCGTTGATCTGCATGTCAATAACGGTATTCGTTCGGTCCGGAAAGGTGCTGGCGATTCGGTTGCCAGCTATATCAGAGAACTGGGTGGCACCGTTTCCGATGAGTTGAAGACCCTTGTAGATGGTATCGCAAGCGCAGGTAGTACGCCGCTGGTAGTTGCCGAGTCATTTAGCGAGGGTGACGCGAAGGTACTGGGCGTCATTGAATTAAAAGACGTCGTGAAGGCTGGCATGCGCGAGCGTTTTGATCAACTCCGTCGCATGGGTATCAAGACAATTATGGTCACTGGTGATAATCCGCTGACGGCTGCGGCTATCGCAAAGGAAGCTGGCGTTGATGATTTTCTGGCGCAGGCAACTCCTGAGACAAAGATGAAGCTGATTAAGGAGCAACAGGCTGGTGGGCGTCTGGTGGCGATGACTGGTGATGGTACAAACGATGCTCCTGCGCTGGCTCAGGCAGATGTCGGTGTGGCAATGAATACTGGTACGCAGGCCGCGAAAGAAGCCGCGAACATGGTAGATCTGGACTCCGATCCAACCAAACTGATCGAAGTGGTCGAAGTTGGTAAACAGTTATTGATGACGCGTGGTGCTCTGACAACGTTCAGTATCGCGAATGACGTTGCGAAGTACTTTGCCATTATCCCGGCTATGTTTACCGCGACATTCCCACAGTTGGAAGCGCTGAATATTATGCATCTGGCGACGCCATTTAGCGCAGTCTTGTCGGCAGTTATCTTTAATGCCTTGATCATTATCGCGTTGATTCCATTGGCCCTGCGTGGCGTGAAGTATCGACCACTTGGTGCTGGTCCTTTGTTATCCCGTAACCTGCTCATTTACGGCGTAGGTGGTTTGATCGTCCCATTTATTGGTATCAAAATCATTGATATGATCCTGGTACTCTTGCACTTAACCCAGTTGTAGGCGGAGAAAGTAATCATGAGTGTTGCAAGAAAATATATACAGCCATCTATTGTGATGACACTTGCTCTAATCGTTATCACGGGATTTATCTATCCGGGTATTGTGACAGGACTGGCCCAGTTGATCTTCCCTCACCAGGCAAATGGTAGTATGGTAACCGTGAATGGTAAGACGGTTGGTTCAGAGTTGATTGGTCAGTACTGGACATCGCCTCAGTACTTCCACGGTCGTCCGTCTGCGACTCTTTCGGATAATGGCAGTACAGCACAGCCATACAATGCTGAGAACTCTTCGGCCTCAAACCTGGGACCAACCAATAGCACGCTGATTACGGATGTGCAGCAGCGGGTGCAGGCGTATCAGAAGGAGAATCCTGGTGTGCCTGTGCCAGTTGATCTGGTGACCTCTTCGGGGTCCGGACTTGATCCAGACATTTCGGTTGCGGGTGCGCTCTTTCAGGTGCCATATATTGCTAGCCAGCGGCATATGAGCCAGAGCGCGGTGAAGAATCTGGTGATGAGCCATGTGCAGGGGCGTTTCCTGTGGGTCTTCGGTGATCCATATGTAAATGTATTAGACTTGAATATGGCGCTGGATAACATGCATTCATAGCGTGATATGGCGTGAAAAAGCATGGAGTAGAATTGATCCATGAGTTCACAATTACCGGAACGACATCTTCAGGATGATGGGCGACCAGATCCAGAAGAGCTATTAAAACGCTATCAGTTGACCGCTGCGGATGAAGAGCCTTATGACTCTTCATCCACTGGTGAGCAGAGACACGCGAGACGGGGACGTTTGCGTGTCTATCTTGGTGCTGCTGCGGGTGTTGGTAAAACATATGCGATGCTCAATGAGGGGCATCGCCGCAAGGAACGTGGCACAGATGTTGTGGTTGGGCTGGTTGAAACCCACAAACGAAAACAGACGGAATCTCAGCTCAGGGATCTTGAACTGATACCCCGCAAGCAGATTCAGTATCGTGGGGTTACGCTTGAGGAGATGGATACGGATGCCATCATTGCCCGTCATCCTCAGGTGGTGCTGGTTGATGAACTGGCGCATACCAATGTCTCCGGTTCGAAGCATGTGAAGCGTTATCAGGATGTCCACGACATTCTGGATGCTGGTATTGATGTCATTGCCACGCTGAATGTTCAGCATCTGGAGAGCCTGAATGATCTGGTACAGAGCATCACAGGCATTCAGGTCCGTGAGACACTGCCCGACAGTATTCTTGATCAGGCGGATGAGGTTGAGCTGATTGATATCGCTCCACATGCGCTACGGCAACGTATGCAGCATGGCAATATCTATCCTGCTGAACGTGTGCCTGCGGCGCTGAATAATTTTTTCCGTGAAGGGAATCTGACGGCGTTACGCGAATTAGCGCTCCGACGTACTGCTGATAAGACCGAGTCGCAGCTCCAGCAATACATGACCGACCATAAGATCACGACGCAGTGGTCAACGAATGAGCGGGTGCTGGTAGGTTTTGATCATCGCCCCCAGAGCCGTTCGATCATTCGTGATGCCTGGCGTCTGGCGCATGGTATGCATGCTGATCTGATTGCCGTCTCGATTGAGTTGACTGGTTATCCTAAATTGATGCATCGCATTACGAACTGTTTCCGCTATGGGCATCGCGCTCTGGAGTGGCAAGAGACACGGCGGCAACGGGTAGAAGAGCATGCGTTACTGGCTGAAGATCTTGGTGCCGATGTGTTACGCCTGACCAGTAGTGATGTTGCTTGTACGCTGGCGGAAATCGCGAAACAGCGCCATGTGACGCAGATCGTGTTAGGGCAACCCGCGCATAGCACCTGGGAAGTGATGCTCTATGGATCGGTGATTAATCGCATCTTGCGCCTGACCTCTGATGTGGATATCCATCTTGTGCCACTGGAGCGGAAGAAGAAGCCTGAAGGCTAGTACAGGGAACATCTGCCAATTATTAATTCCAATTGTTGTGTGTTTACTGTACTTCCGGTTTTTTTGCAGAGTGTCTGCACAGAAAAGTGCTGTGCAGACACTCTGTTTGTTTATTCTGGTTAGCTGTTTTGCGCTAGAAATTCGCGCACCGTTGGATAGAAGATATCAGGATATTCTAACCATCCCATATGACCGCAATTTGGTACAAATTTCGTGGTCACATTTGCATTCGCGAATACTGGTTTTGTTTCTTCCGCACATTCAGTGCCAAATGGATCATTTTCACCAAAGAAGATTAATATGGGAAGTTGTAATGGAGACAACTGATCACGTATATCATAGCCTTTTATAGTTTCCCAGGTTTTTCCATTGATTGCTGGCGTCATTTCCATCTCAAGTGAGGAGAAATTAAGAACAGGCGTATACGCAAGAAAGATCTGTGCTAACCTCTCTTTGGGATCTGTTGATAGTTCTGTCGGTATGATGCCCTGTTTTTGTAATGCCTGGACACGTGCATGTAATCGTGCAATGGCTCTCTGCTGACCCGACCATGTTGGTGGTATACAGTCGATCAGCAGTAACGAACGAGTTTGTTCTGAATACTGTGCGGCGTAACTCATAATTACCATCCCACCCCAGGAATGCGCTAGCAAATGAACTTTTTTTTCCCCGGCAATAGCGCGTCGTACGGCTTCGAGGTCCTGTGCATAGCTCAGTAGATCAAGGTTATCGGGGATCTTTCCTGGCAGCTCTTTCACCTGACCCTGTTCTTGGGTGATGGATACACTGCGACCACAGCCCCGCTGATCGTAGCTCACGACCAGAAGTTGGTCGCTGGCAAGTTGTTCTAATCCGCTCAAGTAGCGATGAGAAAGCCCAGGACCACCGTGAACGAGGATAAGCACGTTGTCGGCTGCGGGATTACCAGTGGTGCGCACATAGAGTTTTTCTGCGGCATTAGTAACATATAATTCTCGAACAGGTTGTGTATAGCTCATAAAACTCCTTGTATATAGATGCCTTCTGGCAAATTTATATTTAAGGTTATCCATAAAAGGCTGTTCAAGTCAATAATGCATGCGTTTTTTATCTGAAATTGAAGTGTATTTCACTTAAAATCGTGAAATTTTTGTGAAAAGGAAAAATAGAATTTCCCTCCTCTTTGTGGCCGTCAAATAGCCACTATCCACTCTGTGTCCCCTTGCGTTTTCATTTCCCAGGCTGTAGAATCAAGTATGGTTCCACACGTTTTTGGTACCGTAGGATCATGCCGGATCGGTTACCCGCCCTCAATCTCTGACATGCATCACACGAGCCAATCCCCAAGAAAGGTAGCACAAGACTGAATGACCATCACTACTCGACCACGCACCATCCGCGAGTTGCGTGAAAGTGGCTATAAGGTGCTTACTGTTAAAGAAGAGATGCGAAAAAACCTCATCCAGAAGATTCGCGATGGGGAAGAATTGTTCCCAGGGATTGTTGGATATGAAGAGACTGTAATCCCACAAATTGAAAACGCGATTCTCTCAGGACAAGACATTATCTTTCTGGGTGAGCGCGGACAGGCTAAGACGCGTATGGCGCGTAGTCTGGCGAATTTGTTAGATGAAGAAGTTCCTGTCGTTGCTGGCTGTGAGATCAATGATGATCCTTATACCCCTATCTGTAAAGCGTGCCGTGATAAAATCGCAGAGCAGGGTGATGATGTAGAGATAGATTGGTTGCCGCGTGATCGCCGTTATGGTGAGAAATTAGCTACGCCAGATATTACCATTTCGGATCTGGTTGGTGAGGTAGATCCTGTGCGTGTTGCAGAAGGACGCTATCTCTCAGATGAATTAACTATTCACTATGGAATGATTCCGCGCACACACCGTGGTATCTTTTGTATTAACGAACTCCCAGACCTGGCAGAGCGTATCCAGGTTGGTCTTTTGAATATCATGGAAGAGCGTGATGTCCAGATTCGTGGATATAAGATCCGCCTCCCATTGGATGTCTATGTTGTCGCGAGTGCGAACCCGGAAGATTATACTAACCGTGGTCGTATCATCACGCCTTTGAAAGACCGCATCGGCTCTGAGATCCGCACACACTATCCTCGTACGCTCGATCATGAGATTTCAATCATGGAGGAAGAGAGCAACCACTTTGCGTCTGATGGATTGGAAGTCACGTATCCACAGTTCATGAAAGAAGTGGTCGCGGAAGTCACGCATCTGGCACGTGTGAGCAATGATATCAGTCAGCGTTCAGGTGTGAGTGTACGTGTATCTGTATCGAACTACGAAAATGTGTTGAGTAATGCGTATCGTCGTGCGTTGCGTTTGCGCGAGCGACAGGTTGCTCCCCGCGTCAGCGATCTTGAAGCAATTATCTCGTCCACCAGTGGCAAAATCGAGTTAGATGCCGTTGGCGATGTGAAAGAGGAGAAGGTTGTACGAAAGCTGATTAATGGTGCCATCGTACGAGTTTTCAGTGATTACTTCGAGTCACGTGAGTTTGAGCAACTGGTCGCGGGCTTTGAGCGCGGTTTAAATGTCCAGGTTGGCGATGACATGGCCTCAATGGAATATGTCACGCAACTCTCAAAGGTTGGTGGCTTGAGCAAAGCTATCGACAAGCTGAACGGACGTGGCAACCCGGCAACTATTGCTTCCGCAGTAGAATTTATTCTTGAAGGTCTGCATTTAAATAAGCGCCTGAATAAGGATACTGTTGCTGGTAAGACGCGTTATCGACGTTAGCAGTCATAAGGATACATACCATGTTCGAACGCTTTGATAGAAATCGATATGGGTATTCACGTTGGGATGGCACTCAGAATATCGAAGGCCTGGATGCTGACGATATTCTGAACGCGCTTTCTGATGATTATATGGAAGATGGCAATCTGCAACAGGCGCTCAAACGCCTGATGCGGGATGGCATCAAGGGGCAGGATGGGCGGCGTGCGATGGGTCTGCGCGAAATGATGGAGCGCATGAAGAATGCACGCAATGAACAATTGAGCCGCTATAATATGGCCTCTGGTGTGATGGATGACCTGCGTCAGAAACTGGAAGAGATCAAACAACTGGAACGTGATGGTATCCAGCGGCGTTTGGATGGTTCTGATGACTCCGGTCAGCAGCAGGGACAGGGGCAACCTGATGGTCAGCCACAGGCAGGCCAGTCTGGACAACAGGGCCAATCTGCTCAACCGCAGGCAGGTCAATCCCAGCAAGGCCAGTCTGGTCAGGCAGGACAGAGCAGCCAGGGACAGGAAGGTGGCGGCGATCTTTCACCAGAGCAGATGCAGCGCATGCTGGAAATGATTGCCAAACGTAAGCAGGACTTCCTCAACGATTTGCCACAGGATATTCCGGGGCAGATTAAAGGTCTTAGCGATTATGATTTCATGGATGAACAGGCGCGTGAAAAGTTCAATGAACTGGTCGCGGGCCTGCAACAGCAGATGATGCAACAATTCTTCCAGGGCATGCAGCAATCTCTGCAGAATATGAGTCCTGAAGATATTGCGAACCTGCGTGAAATGATCCGTGACCTCAATAAGATGCTGCGTGAGAAGCAAGAGGGACTCAATCCTGATTTCGACTCATTCATGCAGAAGCATGGTCAGTATTTCCCCGGCGTGAACTCGCTGGAGGATCTGATCGAGCAGATGCAGCAACAGATGGCGGCAATGCAGGCGGTGATGGATAATCTCTCACCGGAGCAGCGGCAAGAGTTGCAAGAACTGATGGAACAACTGATGGGCGATGACCGCATCCGTGTGGATATGATGGAACTGGCGATGAACCTGGAAAACATCTCGCCATCACAGGAGCGGCGTTCGCGTTTCCCCTTCCACGGCAATGAAAGTTTGCCTTTGAACGAAGCAATGCGCATGATGGGGCAGATGCAGCAGATGGAAGGTCTGGAAGAGCAAATGCAGGAGGCCCGACGTCTGGACAACCTGGATGCTATCGACAGCAATATGGTCAAAGATTTGCTGGGCGATGAAGAGTATCAGTCGGTTGAGCAGATGAAGGCGCTGATGAAAACGCTCGAAGAGGCTGGTTATATCCAGAGAAAAGGCAATCGTTGGGAACTGACGGCGCGTGGCATTCGTAAGATTGGTCAGAAGGCATTGCAGGACATCTTTAACAAGATGAAGCGTGATGGCTTTGGCAAGCATGTTAGCCCGTTCCGTGGTCTGGGTGGCGAGCGCACTGATGAAAGCAAGCCCTATCAGTTCGGCGATCCATTTATTCTGGATCTGCAAAAGACCCTGATGAATTCTGTGCATCGACGTGGTACAGGAACACCAGTCCAGTTGGCACAGGAAGATTTTGAGGTCTATCGTACCGAGTTCACCACGCAATCATCGACCGTCTTGATGATTGACATGAGCTTGAGTATGATTTATAACGGTTGTCAGCAAGCGGCGAAGAAAGTGGCGGTCGCGCTGGAAAGCCTGATCCGTTCGCAATTCCCTCGTGACAATCTGTATATTGTCGGTTTCTCTTTTGCCGCCCGTGAGTACAAGCCAAACGAACTATTGGAACTGAGCCGTTACGATAATGAGCGTGGTACCAATATGGCGCATGGTTTGATGCTGGCGCGACAGTTGTTGGCTCGTCAGCGCGGTGTGAATAAGCAAATCATTATGATCACCGATGGTGGTCCGACCGTATGGTATGAAGAAGAATACGGTGGCTGGTTGTTTGATTATCCTAGCCCCTATGCTGAACAGCAGACCTTGCTGGAAGTGCAACGCTGTACACGTGATGGTATCACCATCAACACCTTTATGCTGTACGATGATAGTTGGATGGTCGCATTTGTCAACCAACTGGCAGAGATTAATCATGGTCGTACCTTCTACGCGGACAAGGATAACCTGGGCGAGTATCTGTTGGTTGATTATCTCAATAGTAAGCGGAAGTTTGTATCATAGATGGCTGAAGAACGATCTGAAGTGTTCCTTGCCGGATTACGGCAATTGGACTTAATGAAGTTGGACATGGTGGGGGAGGATGAGCAATTCACACTCTATCGCGCCTTTATGACGTATCGACGGGAATTGCTCGATTGGAACACCCGGATGAATCTGACCGCAATCAAAGATCCAGAGGAAGTGTTGAGTAAGCACTTCCTCGATTCTTTGTCGTTGCTGCATGTCATTGATGGACCGGAACTGCGTTTGCTGGATATTGGTTCTGGTGCGGGTTTCCCCGGTATGCCCCTGGCTATTGCTCGTCCGGACTGGCATATTACCTTGCTGGAAGCGACAGGGAAGCGTGTGACCTTTTTGCAGCACATGATCGACATCTTGCAGCTCGAACATGTACAGGCTGTACAGGGGCGAGCCGAAGACCTTGGTCGTCAAGCGGCGTATCGTGGTGCCTATGATGTTGTGACAGCACGAGCCGTCTCCTCATTCGCTGTGTTGTTAGAATACAGTGCTCCCCTGTGTCGGGTTGGTGGGGTAATGGTCTATCCCAAAAAAGGTGATCTGACTGAAGAGATCGCGCAGGGCAAACGCGCCGCATCTCAGGTTGGTGCGCGTCTCATGGGTGAAGAACCTGTACAGATCGCAGGCATCGATGATGGTCGCCGCTTATTTGTCTGGGAGCAGCAGAAAAAGTGCCCCGAAAAATTTCCTCGTAGTGGTTCGCTGATCTCCAAAAAGCCTCTTGGGTGAGATATTTCATTGGGTACATGTAGAAAAGATTGAATATGGATGGGGAGTATTTCTGTACTTACTTTATATGTATTGGAAATTGACTCTCCAATCTATATCAGTGCGAAAAATCCTTCTCTTTTGCCACTTCTTTTACTTTTAATCTCAACATGCTCTGATTATAACAAATGACAGGAAGAAACAAAAGAATCACCCTCATTTTTCTCGAATGGTTCTTTGAGGGCTTTAAATGCTTTCAGCGTTATTATCAGGAACATCCTCAAGTAAATCTCTCACTGATACTCCGATAGCATCAGCAATACGATTGAGTGTGTACAAATTGACATCTTTATAAGGATCGACGCAAAGCGAGTGGACCGTGTTGTAGGCCATATCAGCTCTGCGGGAAACTTTAGCCATTGTGAGTCCTCTTTCATCTAGTACTTGTTTAAGCCGTAATCTAATCATGATCCTACCTTTATATGAAGTTTTGATTACTATAATCTACCTATCATATCAGCTCAACATGATGCTGTTAACGTGATTGTAATGAGTAATATAGAGTTGACTTACTGAATGTTGTAATGCTAAACTTAGTTAATGGAATGATTAACTTCGGGTGATTATCATCGACAGGAAAGGACCACATCTTGAGTGAGATTGCGCGGTTGCGGAGGCAAATCGAGTTAGAATGTGAAGCTATGAAGCAAGCTCTCAACGGGTTTATGGTAACTGCTTCACATGACATCATCCATCACCGATACGACTGCATTGGGGATATACAACAGCAGCTTATATCACTGGTAGGGGAGCAAGAAGCAGCCAGAATAGCCGTTGAGGTCTACATCCAAACTATCGGATAGCTGGATGTTTGTGGGGAATATATCGAAGTATAGAACTTAAAATGAGCATACCATTTTTCATTGCCGTGAGGCGGAATATATGTGGACAGATAGGAGTGAGCAATGGAACGCAAGCCAACCTTATTACAACTACGCAGATACTACAATATTACCTCTGACCAGTTAGCGCGTGCAGCAGGTCTACCTCTCTATCAATCCTATATCGTCGAAGTGGGCGGATTTACCAGCCGACATATTGCGGAGCGTGTTCTCCTGGCGTTTTCGCGTTTAGTACGGCGACGGTTTACCCTGACGGATATCCATATAGTCAATATGAGTTGATATCGCAATAAAGGGGTGTGGCGGCAACGGAAGGATGGAACAGGTTGATAGAACAACCAACCTGTTTGTTCCCTGCTGTTTTTGCAGAAGCACGTATGTAACTTACATCTTTGATGGTGTTATACTGTTGCGGCTTTTGCCTCTAACTCTTCAATGGTGTGCATAATCAGATCTACAAGGGACTGAACCATGTTGGCATCCCAGGTGAATCTGGCTCCAGCTGCTTCGAACAGTTCTGGGAGGGTTCTGGTTGTACCGAGCGAGAGGCCATGACGATACTGTTGTATCGCAGCCTGTGGATCTTGCAGATAGTTACGCCAGACCTGAAGCGCTCCAATGCCCGCAAAAGCGTATTCAATATAGTAGAATGGCACACCGAAGAAATGGAGAATACGCTGCCAGTCAGATTCAAGTTCAGAGTCAAGACCGCTCCAATCGATGTCAGGATGGAAGCGCTGCGTGAGTTCGGCCCATTTTTGATTACATTGTACAGGATCGCTGGCCTGTTCTGGATGCGTATAGACCCAATGCTGGAAGGCGTCACCTTGTGCAATCATCGGGAAGAGGTGAAGCAGTGTATTCTCTAAATGTTGGATGCGCATTTGTAGGGCTTCGGTCTCAGTACAGATTCCCGCCTGTTGCAGATGCATCGCTCCAATATATTCCATGCTGGTTGATGCCACTTCAGCAAATTCTATCGGGAGAAAGGCTTCCTTTCTTTGGTGCATATATTGGATCGGCAGCAACTCTAAGACATGGAAGGCATGTCCGGCCTCATGGAAAATCAGGTCGAGACTATCATCGACCGTTAATGCCCGCCCGAAAATGAATGGCTTGCGTTTGACTTCCAGCGCGAGATTGTAGCCGCCGGGTGCCTTATTAGGGCGATCATCCAGATCAAAGATCTGCTCTTTGATCATCGTCGCGAAATAGGAGCCTAATTGCGGATCGACGAGATTGAAGACCGTATGACATTGGTGTAGTAGCGCATCTATATCGGTGATCCGGCGTGGAGCCTTCTGTTGTTGTGGGTTGATTTTTTCATCCCAGGGGCGCAGCGTCTCGATCCCCAGGCGTTGACGACGTTTTTCCCAGATACGACTGGCGGCGGGCACAATAATTTGTTCAATTGTCGCGTGGAATGCTTCACAATCCTCTGGTGTGTAGTCAAAACGATGTAGCTTTTGCCAGCTATACTCCCGGTAATTTTTATAGCCTGCCTGTTGAGCAATCTGTTGACGTAGTTTGACCAGTGATGTCCAGAGCGTGTTTAACCGTTCTCTATCTACCAGTCTGCGTTCACTGACGGTACGCCATGCCTGTTCGCGTCGTTCACGGGATGGTTCTCCCAACATCGGGAAGAGGGCCGCTGTACTTACTTCCTCACCTTCCCAGGTCACCATTTGTGAGCCGATGATCTGATTATATTCCACATTAAGTTGCCGCTCCTGATTGAGCAGAGGAAGATTTGCTTCACTGAAAATCGCGCCTTCCGCATGCATAATGCGGAGTGGGACAGCGAAACCTGCGGGTTCCAGACCGCTGTCCAGCAATTGTTGTTGTAACTGTTGTTCCTGTGGTTGTATCTGTGTATAAATAGCATCGAGAAAATGTTGTTGGCGTTGCACGATCTCCTGATCGGCGATATTGCGGGTTGTTGCTATTTCAAAGCGCATCAGTGTTTCATCGACCAGCGCGTTCAGATCGGACCATTGTGTCAGCCACGGAGATAGCGTTTCTGCTGAGAGTGATGTTGCTGCCAGCTCCTGATAGTATGGTTCAATCTCCGACCATGCAAGTTGTTCAAAAGCCTCGCTGGTCTTTGGTAATAGTGAGTATGTTGTATTCATGAGAATTCCTTTTGCTTATATCCAGGGATAAGGAGGAGCAGAAGCGCATAAAAAGCCCCCCTTTATAGAGACGTATGTTTCCATTGTGGTGTAAACAAATTTTTGCTCACATACTTGTGTACGAGAGCCTATTTCTTATCGTTTTTATGAACTGTTGAGCACATTATCCGACCAGCGATCCTCCGTAAGAAGAGGGGTCTAATACATCCTTGATGTGGATCGTTTGCCCTCTTTCAGGGCCGACCGAAACCATCATAATAGGCGTTTCAAGCACATCTTCTAAGCGTTTTAGATAGTTTTTTGCAGCGAGTGGTAAATCAGCATAAGTGCGGATAGCTGTTGTATCAGATTGCCAGCCTTCAAGTTCTTCGTAAACGGGTTCACAGGCGGCAATATCTGAGAGATTGGCAGGGAGACTATGGATGGTTTGACCTCGTAGATTATAGGCGGTACAGATTTTGATTGTTGAGAACGTATCGAGGACATCGAGTTTAGTAATGACGGCAGCATCCAGACCATTGAGTTGCGCGACAAAGCGACCAGCCACGGCATCGAACCAGCCACAACGGCGTTCTCGTCCTGAATTCGTGCCATATTCATGACCGCGATCCCGCAGGTATTCTCCAGTGGCATCAAACAGACCCGTGGGCATCGGACCGCTGCCGATTCTGGTGGTGTAGGCTTTGTAGACACCAATCACATGATCGATAGAACGTGGAGGCAGTCCGGCACCAACGGCGGCATTCGCAGCCATCGTCGAAGAAGAGGTTACAAACGGGTATGAGCCGAAATCAATATCAAGTAATGCTCCCTGTGCCCCTTCTAATAAGAGCATTTTATGATTGATTGTGGCCTGATGTAACATTTTCTGAGTATCAGTAATATGCGAATGGAGTTGTAGACCATACTTAAAATACTCACCGTGAATTTCTTCAAGCGAGAGTGGCGGTTGACCATAAATCTGTGTAATCATACGATTTTTTTGCTGGAGGATAGTAGAGAGTTTGGCACGAAATGTATCGACATCAAGTAAATCTGCCATACGAATACCAGTGCGTGCGTGTTTATCAACGTAGGCAGCTCCCACACCACGTTGGGTATTATCTGCCCGTTCCACACCCCGCGCCTCCTCTTCCAGACGGTCGAGGACAAAATGATACGGCATAATAACATGGGCGCGTTCGCTAATATAGAGCCGAGAAAGGTCGACCCCTTGTTGCTGTAAGAGATCCATTTCTTCGATCAGAGCTTTCGGGTCTACCACCACACCATTGCCAATAATGCAGGTTGTGTTGGGATAGAGAATACCAGAGGGGACGAGGCGGAAAGCGAACTCACCATTGTCGTACACGACACGATGACCGGCGTTGCTTCCCCCTTGATAACGCACGACATAATCAACCCGCTCTGATAATTCATCGATAATTTTACCTTTCCCCTCTGCCCCCCACTGGGCACCAATAACTGCTACTACCGCCATGATTCTATTTCCTCTCAGCTTTCTAGGTGTGTTACCCATGCAGTGAAGTCGTGATGTATTGATTCGAGTCACATTACATCAAATTTTTGGCTGCTGTCAATATTCAAGGCTGCTGTATATAGTTGAGTAATAGTTGGTCTGTAATTTGTTCAATCGGGGCGCGATTATCGGTAAAGACAAGACCACCATTGGGATGTCCTTGTTGTACAACTGGTTCTACCTCGTTTGCGACCTGTCCCATCGTTGAGGCCGGGTCCAGACGATTGAGGTTTGCTTTGAATGTTGCGATCGAAGTTGGTTGCATCGTTGCCATGATTTCAGTATTAAATGTACCAGGAACATTAAACACATAGACACTGGGGAAGACCTGACTCATTGTGTTGACAAATGCCTGTACGAGCCGATAGTCAGTCTCCGTGTGACCAGTATTGAGCGCGATGACGCCGTTGGCTGAAAGATGATCCTTGACTTCGGTAAAGAACTCACGTGTGGTGAGTTGAAACGGGATGTATGGCTGGTCAAATGCGTCAACCGCAACAACGTTGTACTGGTTGTGTGTTGTTTCCATAAACGTGCGCCCATCCTCTTCGTAGACATGCAGGTTGGGTTCATTCATGCCGAAATATTTTCTGCCCACATTGACAATTGCCGGGTCGATCTCGACGCCATCGATCGGCACTGGTCCATAGACCTGTGTGAATTGATGGGCAACTGTGCCCGCTGCCAGACCAATAATCGCGACCCGATGCAGTTGTTGTGGTTGAAAGTTTGTATTGAAATATGGGGCAGCAAGAAAGTAATCCCAGTACCAGCCAGTAAGTACCTGATTGGAGTTGACATAGTAAATCGAGTGGATGGCTTCGCCTTCATTCAGAATAAGACTGCGTGTGACGGTGCCATCGGATTGTTGCGTTTGTGTAACCTGGATATAGTTATACAGCGATTCTTGATTATAAATAAGGTTCGGGATATCTTTGAGTGGTCCAAGTGGCAGGACAAGCAGGATCAGAGGGAGCGCAAACGAAGGACGCCAGCGTGGTCGTAATCCCCAGAGAGATGCCGCGAACAGCAATGTTCCAAAAATCAACAGGGTGCGGCGAACTCCAAAGGTAGGGATCAACCAGAGCACGGGCAGGAATGCACCGAGAATACTACCTGCGGTAGAGATCGCGTAGAGTGTACCGCTGGTGCGTCCACTCTTCCCCACTTCTTTGGTCATCAAGCGAATGGCGAAGGGTGAAACCAGACCCAACAATGTTACTGGAATAGCAAAGAGTAACATCGAGCCAACGAGCGAACTGAGAAAAATACTGACAGAGATCTCATTCATACCGGTCACGGCCAGATTGAGAATCCTCTGACAGACAAAAGGAATGATGGAAATAGAGAGTGCGGCGGCGGCGGTTAAGACACATAAGAATTGCGCGTGCGGATAGCGATCAGCCAGTTTCCCGCCCAGGAAGTATCCTATCGTAAGATAGATCAGGATCAGGCCAATCAAGTTGGCCCAGATATAGAGTGATGTTCCAAAGTAGGCACCTAGCAGACGCGAAGCGCACATTTCAAGTGCGAGGCTCGTCATGCCCCCTATGAACACCAGGCCAGTCAGATAATGTTTCACGGCTTGTTGCGTGCGCAGCAACCCTGGGGATGAGGAACTGCGCTCCTTTCTTCCAATAATGTGAGCGGAACGGTGAACGCAGAGTCACACTATCGTGTCATGGAGAATGTTCCTCATGAGCAAGAGAGAGCAAAATGTGTCTTCCTGACAATGCCCACATTGGCAAAGGGATGTATGCACGTTGCGCCGTTCAGCATACGCTATTGTGTAAATTGGAATTGGTTAATCATCTTATTATAATATGTCGCGCTGGCCTGAGCAAATTGTGTTTGTAATGCCTGCGTTTCGATGATGAACGCATCATTCTTATAGACCGTAGCATAAATGGTTATGTTTTCGGTTTGTCCGGTTGCGTCCTTGACCGCTAGATCTCTGGTGGTCCAGGTAACACCGCCAATGGTTGTCAGGCGTGCAGCATTCAGGGCTTTATATCCTGACTTATACATATAGTTTGTTTGGATATCTGTTGCCATAATGGTGTCGGCTGTTTCCGCCGTTTGTCCCAGGGCTTTGATGTCGATGGCCTGATCTATCTGATCAGGATTGACGAAGTTGACACCGTTGGCGTCAGCTATTGAATTTAGTTGCCAGTTGGTTGGGTATTGGATATTGAAGCCATTCGTGATGCATGATGTACTACACCATATGTAACCAGCCTGTACTGATGCCGTGCTTTTGTTTGCAGACGTGAACAACGGCGTTGATGTGTTTGATGTGGATGTTGTGCTGTTTTGGGTAGTATCTGGCTGCTGTTGAGTGATCATATGTGCTGCGGTAATACTAATTGATGTGAGCACTAAGGCCGCCAGACAGAGACAGATGATGAGTAGTGATGGAAAGGCATAGTGTGTTTGTGTTTTCTTGTCTGGTACAGGTGGTGTCTGAAAAATACCATCCATAGATATACCTGTAAATGATGAGGATTTATCGGCTGTTATTTGATATTCAGGCAGAGAGGGATGGTTGATTGCTCGTGGATTGTTGTTGATGCCGGGCAGAGAAGGGTGGTTGAAAGATTGTGGATTGCTGTTGATACCGGGCAGAGAAGGGTGGTTGAAAGATTGTGGATTGTTGTTGATGCCGGGCAGAGAGGGATGGCTAAATGCTTGTAGATTGTTGTTGATATTGATACCGGGCAGAGAAGGGCGGTTGAAAGATTGTGGGTTATTCATCTGATCTGGTCTCGCTTGTTTCGAGGTGTTTCGTTGTGCCAGGGCATCGGCTGGCGGAAATACATTGCTTATAGAGCCTGTTGGCAGGGAGGCAGGCATTGAGGAATGTTTAGTTGTTGATTTCCTGCCAGCATTATCAGATGGAATTTTGTTTGCTATTTGTTGTTTAGCAGACTGGCTGGACGTTTTTTGCGTCTCTGGATGCGTCCCCTTCTTCTGTGTGCGTTTATGGTCTGGATGCGCATTCTTCAGATCCGGGTGTGAGAAAGAATAAGCACCTGATGATCTTGTAATATGTCCGATGGGCTGACCACATTCTCCGCAAAAAGTTTCCCCAAGGTCAAGTGGATTGCCACAATGTGGACAGCTCAAATAGCTTTGGCTCATGTGAAAAAATACCTTATTTCTTTACATTCAGATATGAGTGAGCATATGAGATGCGGAAATATCATTGTCGTCGATATTCCTTTCCGCAGAATGTTTAAGTCCGGTCAATGCACAGGCGCATGATCCAGGTTTGTGGTTTGTGGTAGGCACATCAATGAAAACTGACCCCCATCAGTAGTTATCTCTCTCTGAATTGCTTGAAAAGCATAGCTGGCATAACTATAAATATAGTTGTTTGTATACAGAGAATGAGATAATCCATATTCATGTATATACAAAAATACAAATAACCTATACTATTATAGCCTATTTGCTGTGTACTGAATAGCTGAATAGCCATATATGTAATAAAAGTTGGTCTGGATATGAGGAGAGAAAAGGTCAGGCGCAATCATAAAACAGGTTTCTTGATTAGTTGGTATATCGTGCACTATTTTACGCTGTCGTGATAATAGTAATGGGTTGTAAACCGGCATCAGGCGCGTAATGATGATATGCGAGAAGTATTCCTGTAGATGGAGTAGTATATGGTGGAAGAGGATTGATTGTTTCGGCTTGAAAGGGACCACAGACAATTAACCAGACCCACGGGATTTGTTGCTCACAATTCACGCGATACATGTTTTGTTTATCGGTAATACTGGCCCGTGGGTAGCCTGTTGGGTGACTATGATAGACGCCGATGATCTGACCGGGATAGGTAAGTTCGACGGTAAGCAGTTCTTCTGGATCAAATTCAAAGTAGACTGGTGAGGAGGCGCTATTTTGTAATGGCAGGATCTGTTGCGCGTGCCAGTTTCTCTGTTCGTCTATCTGTCCCAGCAGGACACCACAGGCTTCCATCTGCCTTCTGTGAACACTATCAGCATAGATTGCCTGCAATGTTGATGCCGTGAGGAATAGTTGAGGGTATTTGACCATTGTTAATCTCCTCATTGATTGTTTGCTATAGTCTAAAACGTGTTTATAGCAGCAACAGTGGACGGTGTTTGTGTATGTATAGTTATAATAAAGACGATTATGAGGATGTGTTATTCCTTCCATCTCATCTATGAGCATGGAAGGAATCGTGCTGCTTTATGAAGCAGTGGTGCTGTTATAAAATTGACTGGCTGGAAGTTGTTGAAGATCTTTCAAATGTTCGACAGATACATCAGGTATAAATCCTTCTGGGAAGCCGGCGTTGGCATATTTTCCCTGTTTGACAAATACGGTGGTCAGTTTATCGCCGAGCAGTTTTTTCATATCCGCAAGAATTTGTGGTTTATCGTCGATCATTGCATAATGATCAGCGGGATAACGCTGCATTATTTCTTCAAGATGATGCTGTTTGTGGATATACAGCAGAACGCGTCCACCGACAGCTTCAGCTACTGCGCTGTTGAGAATTTTCTCCGCCTGATAATTGAGATCGCCATCGGAGACAATGACGGTGGTGCCAATGCGATTTAGCGCCTGTAGTGTTTCCAGTGCTTCTGGATACAGGAAGTTATAAAAAGGGAAATTATCAAACATTGAATGGGCGTGACGATACGTATAGTCGTCAAGTTCTGAATGCGGTATCTGTTCGCGGAAGCGGCGTAATGTGAATGGGATATCCACAACCCCTTTCTCTTTACGTACCTGTTCATAGGCATCCCAGTAGCGTTTTGTCAGTTCAGGACCCAGTTCCGATTGCAAGAAATCGTCTTGTCGTTGTTTGACATCATCATTGGCAAGCAAAGTGTTGTCAACATCTATCCAGAATGTTAGTGTAGGCATAACAGCTTCTTTCTCTTTAGTAGAGTAACCGTTTATAATAGCAACTGTGCTCTTTCTGTTTGATTGCTCAGTGGTTAATAAACGTTCACAGACAGGACAAGGGAATAGTTGAGTTAACCATGACTAAATATGTCTATATTCTTCCTATCCTGCTTTCGTCTTGTCAGCAAGCGCACTGTTTACTAAATACAGATATATCACATTAGCAAAGAAATTTGTATCGGATGGGTGTTTCAAATGTGTATCCGGAGGGTCTTATGGACACTGTAGATGAGCGTATTTTGTTGTTGATGTCACCTGCGACGTATCGAGCGGGGGCTTTTTTTCATGCAGCCGAGCATCTGGGTTTTTCGACCATCGTCGGTCTGGATTTACCGCCAGCCTTAGCTGAGTACTGGCATGTGCCACTGGGACTTGAGTTCGCGAAAATTCAGGTTTCTGTGAACGCCATCGTTGAGTATGCGCGTGAGTATCCATTCTCCGCGATCCTCTCGGTTGATGATAGCGCGACCGAACTGGCGGCTTATGCCAGTGCTGTGTTGGGGCTGGCTCATAATACTCCTGAGTCAAGCGAGGCGGCCAGAGATAAATTGATTATGCGGACAAAAATGGTGGCAGGTGGTGCGCCATGTCCCGTCTTCCGTAACTTTTGTTTAGCGGACGATCCCGTGGCTCTTGCTGCGAACGTGCCGTATCCCTGTGTGCTGAAACCGCGTCGTCTTTCTGGTAGCCGTGGTGTTATTCGGGCAAATGATCCACAGGAGTTTGTGACTGCTTTTTATCGCCTGAAAAAGATTCTGCTCAATGAAGGCTATAACGAGGAAGATACCACTTTCCTGGTAGAAGATTTTATTCCAGGCTTTGAGGTCGCCGTCGAGGGTTTATTGACCAGAGGCAGTTTTAAAGTGTTAACCATTTTTGATAAGCCTGATCCATTGGATGGTCCATTTTTTGAGGAGACAATTTACGTAACCCCATCGCGTTTATCTCAGGCTGATCAAGATGCGATAGAGCGCTGTGTGGCGACTGCTGCCGCTGCTATTGGTCTGCGACATGGGCCAGTCCACGCCGAGGTACGTATTAATGAGCAGGGGCCGTGGATGCTGGAACTGGCTGGTCGTTCTATTGGTGGGTTGTGTTCGACTGTGCTGGAATTTGGTTCAGGCATCGGTCTGGAAGAGTTGATTCTCAGACATGCCCTGGGTCAGGATGTGCTCTCGTTGGAGCGAGACCAACATGCGGCAGGAGTGATGATGATACCGATTCCCGGGGCAGGCATTTTGAAAGAAGTGTGTGGTGTTGAGGAGGCAAAGGCTGTTCCTGGTATTACCGGCGTCGAGATTTCCGCGCCACTCAATCATCAACTGGTCCCATTGCCAGAAGGAGCAAGCTATCTTGGTTTTATCTTTGCGCGTGGAGAAACTCCAGCGGAAGTAGAAACCGCGATTCGTCAGGCTCATCAGAAATTGCACTTCACCCTGAAAAAGGAATTGCCCGTGCTCAATGCTGCATTGATGCGCTGAAATAGTTGAGCGTTGAGGAAGAAAAAGAACAAAAAACCCCTCACCTGCGGAGAAAGATAGAAAATGGTTTTATGTACTTTTATCTGAGAATATGAGATACTTGCCACAAAACCGTATTCGTGTGTCAATGGAGGTTTTTGTATGTCCTCGTCGTTCTCTTTATATGGTTATGTGTCAAATGCGACATGTGCACGTTGCGGATCATTTTTGGCCCAGCCACAGGCACCCTGCACACATTGTGGATATAGTGGTAATTTTGAAAGAAACATTAATACCTCTTTTCCTTATGCATCTGGAAGTGCGCCGAGCGCGGGGATGCAGCAATCTGGCGCAAGGAATGGTCAGGATGTGACCAGGAAAACGCCTCTATTTCTGGGTATGGTTATGGTTGTCGCGCTGCTTGGCAGTGGTATTGTTGGCTATGCTTTGATGCAAAATGTTCCGGGTGATAGTTCCTGGTTTCAGGGACAGAGTGTTTCAGTCGCCCCGACAGAAGAATTCGCGGATCAATTTGTGGATAACAGAAATCATTGGAATGTTCAGCGGGAAGCAGACAGGTATGCTGTTGCTATTACCCATGAGCATCTCGTTTTGCATGATATGAATAATAGCCTCCTGCCAGTGGTGCTGCCAACGAATATGGTGTACAGCAACTTTCGTCTGGCGGTTGATGCAACACTTGATCAGGGCGATGCGAATAACGGCTATGGGATTTATATTCGAGCTGCATCGGCCCAGGATGGTGGCCTTGCGACGTTTTATCGTCTGGAACTTTATGGAGATCGCACATACGCTATTTTCAAAGGCAACCTCGACGCAAATGGGAATCCACAACCTGAGCCTGAAAAACTGGTTGATTATACTTATCAGTCTGCGATCCAGCCACAAGGACATGTGAATCATATGCTGGTCGTCGCGAATGGTTCTTCGATCACCTTGATTGTCAATGGTCAAACACTGAAGACGTTGACCGATACTACTTATACTGATGGTGAACTTGCGTTCTTTGTGTCGAACATTCAGCATGCTTCCCGTGGTGCGCAGGCCAGTTTTTCACATCTGGCTATTTATCCTGTTAATAACTAAACAACCTGTGATAGATTTTTTCAGCAAGTAAAAGAGCCGTCCCATGGGCGGCTCTGTTTTTTTGTGGCAGCGCAATTATGATGTTTTGGTTGTGAGGAGAGCCTGCGCATAGACTGTTGGGTCAACATTGCCACCGCTGACAATACAGCAGACACGTTTGCCACGGAAACGTTCGGGCTGTGTCAGCAACGCCCCGATAGAGAGTGCGCCAGTTGGTTCTACTTTCAGATTATCATAGCGGAAATAGGTGCGTAAGCCTTCAAGGGTTGTCTCATCGGGTACTTCGATGATATCAGCGAGTCCCTGGCTCAGAATTTCCCAATTGAGTTTTCCCAGACCAATCGTACGTGCGCCATCGGCAACGGTTTGTGGCTCCACTTCATTTGGGATCAGTTGACCGGCACGGAATGAGCGCGCAGCATCATTTCCAGGCAGCGGCTCGGCACCAATAATTTCGGTATCGGCCTGTGCATGATCGCGAGCGATGACAATACCCGAACTTAAACCACCACCACCAACAGGTACAATAATGGTGTCGAACGATCCATGCTGGAGAATTTCCATGCCCAGCGTAGAGTTTCCGGTTACAACGCGATAATCATCATAGGCCTGCGCCCAGAATGCGTTTGTGTTCTCTCTCATGAGCTGCTCTACACGTTCGTTACGTCCAACCTTGCGTACATCCACCAGATCGACGTTGCCGCCATATGAGCGTACGGCATCTATTTTGACCTGGGCGGATGTTTCGGGCATGACGACGGTGCAGCTTTTGCCGAGCAGTTTGCTGGCATAGGCGACTGCCTGACCGAAGTTGCCGGAAGAGGCTGTTACAATGGTTGTTTGCTCGATCTGTGAAAGCAAGTTATATGCGGCGCGGAATTTAAAGCTACCAGTATATTGAAACGTTTCGCTTGCAATCGTCACATCGCATTGCAAAAGCTCTGAGAGATAGCTGCTTCGTTTTAAGAATGTTGGACGGATATGTTGTGGTAATGTCTCCCACGTTTGTTGTACATAGACGTCTGTCAATTGAGAGGCTGTCGTATAGGTTCGCATAGTGTCACTCCAGTAAATTCTTCTGGTTCGCAAGTGGAACCTGGACTGTTCTATATACTATACTACGTGAGGAAGCATTCGTGCATTTGGGAGTTCCACACTCTGGCATGCAACACTGTCAATTTCTTTGTTGCATGGTGGGTATAGTTCTCTCCGAAGCACAGTATTAGAAAGAGTTCTATTATTTATGTCGGATAAACAAGC
>DATJIE010000032.1:0-14371 GCA_035493535.1 Dictyobacter sp. | reverse complement strand
TAATTTCTATTTGCAATATCCCTTAAACATAAAAAGAGAGGTGTGAGTACAAAAACAGATCTGTTTTTGTACTCACACCTCTCTTTTTATGTTTAAGGGATATTGCAAATAGAAATTACTGATGGGCGAAATTATCTGCTTATTTTTCAATGCATGTAATATATTTGATGATATTATTATCTATTATTGTCATATAAAATACTGATTCTTAACTATTGTATATTTTCTGCAAAATAGAGATAATAAAGGAGGGGGTAAATTAAAAATATGTTTTTTGTAATTTAATCACGCTTTTGTTGTTGATTACATATATTTAACAATAAAAGGATAATATGCAGGTATGCGCGGGTGAGAGCCAGGGGGAGATAGCATGAAATGGAGAAACCAGATTACGTTATCGACAGAGGTCATGCATAAGAAGATGCAATCCCATGCTCTTCTCAGGCGTCGTATGCTTTCAATCGGACAGGCATATCTTTATGTATTGCCTGCGTTTCTTATTCTCGGCGTTTTTGCGTACGCACCTGCTATCTTTGTCTTCTATATGAGTCTGTTCCGCTGGAATTTTTTGCACCACGGAACGCAACCCTTTAGTGGTTTCAATAATTATCTATTTCTTTTTCATGATCCTGATTTCTGGCAATCGTTGCAGGTCACCATCACCTATGTTGTGATCTCTGTTCCTTTGCAGTTATTCCTTTCGTTATTTCTGGCTCTGCTGTTGATGTCGGGCATGCGTGCCAGAGCGTTCTGGCGTCTGGCTATTTTTACACCATTCATCACTCCGTTGGTGGCGACAACAACGATCTGGCAATGGATGTTTGATTATTATCATGGTCTGTTCAACGACATACTCCATGTTATGCGTCTCAAGCCAATTAACTGGTTAGGCGATCCCCATTGGGAACTGGTAAGCATTATTATTTATACAACCTGGAAGGCATCGGGTTTTAATGTCGTGATTTTTCTGGCTGGTTTGAGTACTATTTCTCCCTCGTTGGCGGAAGCCGCGCACGTTGATGGTGCCAATATCTGGCAGGTGTTCCGCTACGTTACCTTTCCTTTGTTGGCTCCGGTCACGCTTGTCATATTGCTGCTCAGCACTATCGAGGCATTTAAGATGTTCCAGCCGGTTTTTCTCTTTGTTGGCTCTACAGGTGGGGCAGGGAATGCGGCTCGTACGCTTGGTTTGTATCTCTTCTCGGAAGCGTTTTCGTCGAATGCGCATGATGGTCTGGGGGCGGCGATTTCGGTGCTTCTCTTTCTGTTCGTTTTCACCATTTCTGTGGCTCAACTGGCATTGAGTCGTAACACGACATATGCTATCGATTAATTGTTGTTTGTGATGGAGGTCTGTATGTTTGCCATGCGCTTGTTTGTGCGACGTCCGCGTTTGAGCGCCCATCAGTTTAGAGTGATCGTGAGCTATGTCATTATTGTGATAGCCGCGATTATTGCACTTTTCCCGCTGTATTGGATATTTGTGACCTCGTTGTTGACGACGCATCATGCGTTTGATAGCATACCTCATCTCATTCCCGACTGGCAATGGAGTAATTATGTTCATGCCTGGAATGCTGCCCCGTGGCTACGCTATTTTTTGAATAGCATCTTGATTGCCAGTTGTACTGCTGCATTAGCAGTCGTTATTTCACTGCTTGCTGGTTATGCTTTTGGTGCGATGAAATTCCCCGGACAACAGGCGCTATTTCTGGCTATTCTGGGGTTGATCATGATTCCTTTTGAAGCAACTCTGATTCCAGGCTATCTAATTATATCAACGCTCGGTTGGATTAATTCGTATCAGGCGCAAATTATTCCTTTTGCTGTGAGTATTTCTGGTATTTTTCTGTTGCGGCAATTCTTCTTAACGTTACCTGTTTCGCTGTGGGAAGCCGCGCAACTGGATGGTTGTTCACGTTTTGGCTATCTCTGGTGTGTTGCTGCTCCGTTGGCCCGTCCAGCCTTGAGCGTGGTCGCCTTGCAGGTTTTTATCGGGGCCTGGAATGCGTTCCTCTGGCCTTATATTGTGACCAGTACTGATGCGCTGCGTCCGGTTGAAGTTGGTCTGCAATCGTTTGTGAGCGCGGAGGGCATTGATCCGACGTCATTGGCGGCGGCGACGGCGTTTACTACACTGCCGATCCTGGTGGTATTCCTTGTGGCCCAGCGCCAATTTATTGCAGGTATTTCCGCAGGTAGTGTGAAAGGGTAGTGCTTTAACGTTCTGGGAAAAAATTCTGTGACGGGAAGGATGCTTATGTATCATAAAAGGATTCATGTGCTGGCTATTTGCTTCTTGCTGCTGGCATTGGTTTTGACCGGGTGTGGAGGCGCGGCGACGAATGCGCAGAATGGTAATGCTATTCATACAGGTATGCTTGATCCGCAGAAAAAGTATACGGTGAATTTCTGGGAGGCTTTTGCGACTGGCGCGAACAAGACGACGCTGGCGAATTTGACCGGCCAGTATATGCATGTGCATCCTGATGTAATGGTTGATCTACAGGCATTTGATTCGTATGACACGTTGCAGACAAAGTTGCGGGCTGCGATTGCGGCAGGTAATCCTCCTGCTCTGGCACAGGTCTATGAAGAGTGGGCGACACAATTTCAACAGGCGCATGCGCTCACCTCTTTGCAGCCGTTTATCTCGGGCAAGAATGGTTTAAGCCAGTCGGATCTTGCCGATTTTTATCCGGCGATGTTGCAGGATGGTCAGATAGGCGGCACACAGTATATGTTGCCGTTTAATAAGAGTGATATCGCCTTATACTACAATGTGGATATCCTGCAGAAGTACGGTTTGCAGCCGCCGAAGACTTTTCAAGAGTTCACTGCTGATGTAACGAAGGTGACGAATAGTTCACAATGGGGGTTATCGTATACACCTGATGTTGATCTATGGTCTATTCTCTATAAAAGTCTGGGTGGTGGTGATTTTGTTGCGCCTGATGGTCTGAGTGTGGCATTTGCGAATGGGAAGAGTCAACAGGCCGCGACTCAGGCGTTTGGTATGCTTGCTCCTTATGTGAAGTTGGGGGCTATTCATGTCACGACTGGTTACAACTGGCAGAATGATTTTGCATCGCAAAAATCTGCCTTCGCTATTGCGACCATTGCTTCTTACCCATTCCTTGCCAGTAGTATTGGTAATCATTTTCAGTTTGCTGAAGCCCCTATGCCTGCTGGACCCGCAGGTCAGTTCACGGTTCTCTATGGGACCAATCTGGCAATCTTTGCTGGTGCCAATCAGGATGCACAGACGGCAGCATGGGATTATCTGAAGTTTTTGACGAGTACGCAGGCGAATGCGACCTTTGTACAGGGCACTGGCTATATGCCTGTTCGTCGGTCGACGTTTAATAGTTCCGCTTTGCAGCGCTATTATAGTAAAGCGCCTGCGCGGAAAGTGGGACCGCAGCAATTGGGCTCTGCGTTTGTGGCTTCGACTGTACCTGCATGGGATCAGTGTCGTAATATCATCTCAACTAGTTTCACAGGTACGTTGAGTGGTCAGAGTACCGAAAACAACGCATTGAATAAGGTCGTGCAGCAATGTAATTTTGCACTGGCACAGGGATGATATGGCATGCCGTACAATTGTCTGCGTGACGTTGCCTGACAGTTTGTATGGTTTCGCTGGCAGAACAACTTCATCTATCTGCAATAAGACGACTTCACGAGCAGCGAGTGAGCGGCGTTGACGATTGCATTTAACAGCATGCCGTTTTGGCTATGCTTCGTGAACGCGATACGAGGGGATGCTGTTCGTCACTTCAGTCTCTGCAACATCAACTGGTGTGGCAAGTACAAGGTAAAAGGTAGGATCTTCAGGATCGAGTAGCACTGGCATATGGAAGTTCCGGGGATAGGCGAGTGCATCCTCTGTATGTTCTTCGCTAAATGTATAGGTCCTGTTATCTGGTGCTTGCCATGTCAGTTGCAACACATAATGACTGTGTTCCTGGGTGATTTTCTCTTCAACACTGGTGATTGTTGCGGAAACTGATATGCCATACCGCTCAAGCCAGCGGCGTTTGAGTTGACGTACCTGTTTGTGGCAGCGTTCCCAGCCAATGCAGAAGAGAAGTAACATGATGAGAATGCATCCCCAACCGAGCAGAGGATAATGTTGCAGTATTGTAAATCTATTGAGCAGATACACTGGTAGCGCAAGCATACATGGGAGCAGCACAATAAGTAATCCAACGCCATGCCACAGCATAGCAATACTCGCCTTTGTCAGTCGTTTCATGATGTTTTCTCTCCCAATGTCGTGCTGAGATGCATAATTGGTTATGCCAATCAATCATTGTAACCTCTGTTACATGAGATCATACATCAATAAAACTAAAAAAGCAACTTGTGATCGGTGCGCATCATAGAATATGGGAAACGTGTTGTATGGGAAGAAGAAACGGTTATAGGGTTACAATGGTGGGGAAAATGAAGAAGGTGAGGGGAGCAAGATGCGCTCCCCGATAGTATTGTTTAGAATCCGTGCAAGTGGTCATCAACTTTTTGTTGCGCATCATTCACTGCTTCGAGATTGACAACAATCGGCTCCTGACCTGTGCGTACGATAATCCAGATTGATTGCTCGTTACCACCATTGATCTCCTGATGAGGAACGAAAGGGGGCACATACACAAAATCGCCTGCACCAGCATTTTCCTCGAACTCCAGGTCGTTACCCCAGCGCATTTTGATATTGCCTGATTTCACATAAATGACCGTTTCTTGATCACCATGATGATGTTTGGCTGTAGTTGCGCTTTTCTCAACGGTTGTAACACCTGCCCAGATACCTTTTGATCCAGCCAGTTGTTTGGATACTGCCGCGACACGCTGCATTCCACGGGTCTGTGGGGTATTCGCGTCAAATTGTTCTGGCCTGATGACCCGCACTCCATCCTCTTGCCAGTTGTGCTGATGTTGATCGGTACTCATAAAGTTGAACTCCTTATCTATATAGATGACGCTGGGCGTCAGAAAATACGGACAACGTGAAGATATTCAGTGTTATCTATCTTGATTGATGAACTGTCGTTGTCGTATGCAAGCCTTTCCTGATCTGGAATGGAAAAACTCTCTGTATTGCTTACACGCTATCTGATGTGATGTAGTTGTCAATTTTTTGTAAAGTATCGGTTGGATGGGGGGATAGAGTGAACAGTGTTGTTCTGTTAAATAGATGTATCTGCTGATACGTTTTGTGGCGTTGGTTACGTTGCTTGCTCTGTCATTTGGTGCTATTCATCGTGTATCGGGGAGAATCAGGGCGTAAAGATGAAATTTTATCTGCTATAATTTTGTTCTTCCTAAAAGTATACTTTTTTCGTTTTGGAAGTATACTTGTGTTTTTTGTATTTATCGATAGATGCTAGAAAGAAAATAACGCCTATGCAAGAATCTGGAACATTTCATAAGGGTCTGGGTTACTGGACATTAACTGGTATTTCACTTGGGGGTATTATCGGTTCTGGCTGGTTGCTTGGTTCGATGTATGCTGCTCAGGTAGCGGGACCAGAGAGTATCGTTGCCTGGATTATTGGCGGTATTGCAATTTTACTTGTCGCGCTGGTATTTGTTGAGTTAGCCATTGCTCGACCGGAATCTGGTGGTCTGGTTCGCTGGCCGCGTTATACGAATGGTGTGATGGTTTCTTCTATTATCGGGTGGGCAATGTGGTTATCTTATGCTGCTAATCCGCCAACTGAAGCGTCTGGTATTTTGCAGTATGCCAGTCACTATATTCAGGGTATCTATACAGGTACCGCTCTGACGCCCCTGGGCATTATTCTTGCGATCCTCTTGATGCTCCTATTTGTCGCGATTAACTATTTTGGGGTACGTATCTTTGCCAGGGCTAATCTTGTTATTACTATCCTTAAATTTGTGGTGCCAACGTTAACGCTGATCATGCTGTTCCTGACTGGCTTTCATTCAGGGAATTTTACGCAGTATGGTGGCTTTGCTCCCTATGGTTGGTCACCGGGATTATCCGCCATCGCGACCTCTGGTGTTATTTTTGCGTATACAGGTTTCCGGGCTTCAATTGACCTGTCAGGCGAAGCTGTCAATCCGAAACGTGATATTACACGTGCCGTGATTACCGCCGTAATTGTGGCTATTGTGTTATACATCTGTCTGGAGCTTGTTTTTGTGGGGGCCGTTCCTGGCAATGTGCTGGCGAAAGCGGGTTGGCAGGGCGTAAATTTCTCTTCACCTTTCGCGCAGATTGCGATGGCGCTTAATCTGACATGGCTGCTCTGGCTGATCTATGCTGACGCGCTCATTTCGCCTGCTGGTTCGAGCTTCGTGTATACGGCGAGTAATTCTCGTATCGTCTATGGGCTGGCGAAAAACAGGTTTTTTCCCACATTTTTTGCTAACCTGCATACGCGTTTTGGGGTACCTACACGTGCGCTCTTACTCAATTTTGTGGTTGGATTACTCTTTTTGATCCCTCTGAAAAGCTGGCATAGCATCATTTCTGTCACTGGTTCTCTGGGTGTGTTTACCTATGCGGCTGGTGCGGTTTCGGTGATTGTCTTCCGCCGTATGAATATCACAAAACAGGATCAGCGTTTGCGTGGGATGACAATCATTGCGCCTCTGGCCTTTATTGTTGCCTCGTTGATCATTTATTGGGCTGGTTGGAGCACGTTAAGTACAACTATCCCTTTGTTGATTGTTGGCATTATTGTTTACTTTATCTCTTTCCTGACTACCAGGAGCGATGCGCGTGGTATCCTTTCCGGCCTCTGGATTATTGTCTATGTCGCAGGGCTATTGGTGCTTTCGTATCTGGGCAGTTTTGATGGGTTAAAGGTAATTCCTGCTCCCTGGGATTCTGTTGTGGCTGCGGTCTTTGCGCTGCTTATCTATATCTGGGCGGTTTCGGCTGGCGTGGCTTATATGAAGCAAAGTAGCGATGTTTTGTCTGAGGTTGAGTTGAATGCTGAAGGGCAGGCGATGGTTACTGGCGATTAGCGGGTAACTTTCCTCTCGTAGAGATCTGTGAAACAGTGGGGCTTTCTTTGCCAGAAAGCCCCACTGTTTTTTGTGCTTTTGGCGTCTTTTGCTACTTTTTGGCATGCTGACTTTCTTTTCTTATCCATCGCTTCTATTCATATTTCAGTGAACATAATCATGATACAAATGAATGTGAGCGCTGCTTCATTGATAAATAGAGAATTTTCATGAGTTGTGAAATAATTTATACTCCAGAGTTTTATGTGGACTATATTATAGATGTAGTGCTTCTATGATGCAGCTTTAAATAAAATGGCTATCAAAAAATATAGGTAGTTAAAAAGAAGTAGGTGAATCAGGATTGCCCTGGGGAAAAAGGAGCTACGGTTGTGCAGAAAATATTTTATCGCCGATCATTTGTGGTTGGATTGGTGATGCTGCTTGCGATTTGTACACTTATCGTGAGTAGTCAGCCAGCGACTTTTGCGCAAGTGCAGCCGCAAGTGCAGCAAGAAAACGTAGCGCAGCCCCTGGTGCAGCAAGAGAATGTTGTTCAACATGCTGGTTTAGCGACAATGCCAACGCTCCAGACCGCGCGCGATGATGTATCCTTGCGGGCTGCCCCAACAGTTATACCCGATAATGTGCTTGTCCGTATTCGTATGGTCACTCGAACTCAAGGCTGGGCTTTGACAAATAGTGCGATCCTCAAGACTTTTGATGGTGGTCGCACCTGGATGAATGTTACTCCGAAGGGTGCGGTCATCGGTTTTCGTCCGGTTGCCGAGTTTTTGAACATGCATCAGGTGTGGGTAGGATCTTACGATGTTGCTCATAAATGTGGTGTGGTGCTATCTACAACCGATGGTGGCGTACACTGGCGCTCTGTGGTTATTCGCGGCATTACCACGTATGGGTACGGTGTCTACAGTATCCAATTTGTTGATGCGCATCATGGGACGATTACTTTTGGTGCTCATGAAGGCATGGACAAGTCGTCTTTCGATCTTTTCTCTACCGCTGATGGTGGTCGTAGCTGGCACAAGGTCTTTAGTGCGGATGCTAAAAACGGCGTATATGCAGGTAATAAGACTGGCTATTCGTTTAAGGATACAAAAGCTGGCTGGATTGGCGCTGATATTCCTGGGTTGCAGCCTTTACTGTATGTGACGTGGAATGGTGGTCGCACCTGGCAAGCGCAAAGGCTTCCGCTGCCTGAAGGTTCTCAGGCTATGGCGCAGGCGGTAACAGCCGCGCCTGCATTCTTTGGGCAGACAGGGATTCTACCCGCTCATTTCTATGATGGTTCGGTTCAGCACGAGGTGATCTACACGACACATAACGGTGGTCATAGTTGGCGGGTTTCGTCTATCAACAACTTTACAAGTAATTCCGTGTATGCGCTCGATCCATATCATCTCTATGCGACAGATACAACATACCAGCGTTCTCTGGCGACCGCATTTTATGCCTCGAACGATGGCGGACGCCGTTGGAGCCGACTTGCTCGTTTGCCGCAATCTGTTGGTTCTCTTAGTTTTGTTAATACTCGTTATGGTTGGGGGATTCGCCAACTGGATGCGGAACATGCGCTCTTAGAGCGGACGACGGATGGTGGGCATACCTGGCACGAGATCAGTTATACGATCCACTAATCGCGTTGTTTTTACAATCCAGGCTGGGACCAGGGTGATTATCCACCCTGATCATCATTGTATATAGAATCATACTAACTTGTTGCAAGTTGGTCACTGATGACGATGTGGGTTGGGGTGGCTGGTAATGTAGATATTGACGAACGTAAAAACGTGGGGTAGAGGGGAAGTGTGTCCAGACTGGCAAGTGCAAACCAGCGGAAGAGAAGGGGGATTGCGCCCTGAGATCCATCAGAACTGGTGATGATAGGCTCAAGCTGTGTATGTTGTGGTGGCTGTTCTGGTAGTGATGCGGCGTAGATCATGCAGAGTTCATGATGGTATTGTTCACCATCATGATAAAATTGTTCGGCAATCCAGAGCAGACGTTCAACATGAGCTTGAATTGCCAGCTCTTCATAGAGTTCTCTTTGCAATGCTGTCTGGGATGCTTCATGCAGTTGAATGCTTCCACCGGGTAAGGTCCAGATGGTAGATTCAGGTTCTCCCTGTAGCAAAATGTGTTGTTCATGCTGGATGACGGCGGCAACGCGATAATTGAATTGTACCTGATCATTTTGCAGATGTGTCAGGCAGTGAGTACGAATATCTGTCAACGCATTACTCCCTGGTTGCTTTCAATTATGTATGTATCACATGAGACAGAAGAAATAAGGACATGCAGCCTCTCTCTGTGGTGTGTTTTGTATTGGATCGTTGCACCTTGAAGAGCTGTGTTTTTTTCTGGTTGATACTATTGTTGTAAACCCCGTATGATATGTGAAATAGTATTGCTGACGAGTTGTGGCTGATCATCCTGAATCTCAGGTCCGCTTTCCTGGGCTGTGATCAGTGTACTATTTGGCGAAAGGCTGAGAAACTCTTTTTGTAGACTTTTCCAGAGTTGCGCATATGGCAATGGGAGTCCTGGCTCTGCCGCGCTGATGATGACCAGTGGAATATCGCCAATGCTGTCGATGGCGCGGATTTGCTCATTACAGTTCTGAAAGTGTGCGCATTCCGCATTTGTGGTGGGATCTTCAACCTCTGTGACGAAGTGGTGACGAAATCGTGTTATTTCCGCATCTTCACCTACAATTGGTTCAGGCAATGTATCGCGCATGCGTTGCTGCCAATCTGGATGCATCGGATCAAGCAGGACGACGGCAGCGGTTGTGGTGGGATGTTGATGGGCGTAGAGTAGACTGTTCATGGCACCAAAGGCATGCCCGACCAGAATATAAGGACCGGGTAGCTGTGCGTTTTGCAACAGTGCGCTAAGATCATCGACCATATGTTGACAGGTACGCGGCGACGTCGCAGGATGGCTTGTCCCCTGACCTGCTCTGTTGTAACTGATGACGTGTGTGAATGCTGCGAGGGCTGGTTGCAGTGTGGACCAACTTGTATGTGAACTGCCCAGATTCCCTTCTAATATCACTGTTGGTTGACCCTGGCCCATCTCGATAAGTGTTAAATAGCGGTCCCCAATGTCCACTTTGCGCTCTATGATGGCGTCTGATGTATCGTTACGTTGCTGTGCGGATTCCATACGCTTTTTACCCATCTCTGTATTTGTTCATGAAGAACTGGAAGAGGTATAGACGTTCTCCATATGTTCTATTATAGCGCATTTCTTGCTCATTGTTTGCGTCAATTACAATATGCCTGCACAAATTCGCTATAGATTGGCTCTGATTGGCTTGCGTATTCCGTGTATACACTATAGGATTATTGGGATTATGTGGTTATGGTACGTCTATCTGTATAAAAAATACTCTGTACCATATCTCTGGAGGGGATACGAAAAAAATGAATATCTGGCTCTTGATTGGTGTCTTTCTATTGGTGATTATCGTGATTGGTGCGATTTCCGCCTTTAATCATGGCATTGCGGATCATTTTAAAACGCGTCATCGACGCAAATATACTGGTGATCTGGGGGAGGCACTGGGCGACGGCCTTGATCATATGTTTGATAATAATGACGATGAGCGCCGCTACTCACGTCGTACGCGCCGCCGCCGCGCTACTTCATAATATCAGGATCTATGTGATAATCCTGGTTCGTAGATAAGATCTGCAGGGGTGACAGGTAGCCTTCATGGTCATCCCTGCTGGTTTTTCGCATGGCGATTGCGCTGCTGAGAGCTGGACGAATAGTTATCAAGTGATGATTTGAGACAGTTTGCGCTATGGTGAATAAGTAAGAATTCCTATTTGCTTGTGTTTTTCACCTGCGATGAGTATAGTATAGATGTGATTTAAAGGTTCTATTTGAGAGGGGTTGGGTAGTCTGAGGGAGAAGATCTACACGCATATACCTCTACATGGTTTGGTCTTTCTTTTTCACTGCATGATCGTGGCCGATAGCGTTTTGTGTTGTATTAGAGTGTCAGGGATGATGGTTGGTAGGTTTACTGTGGATGTTGTGAAGTGTTGTGTGGGTGGTAAAGCGGTAGTCGCAATGCAATAAAAAGGAAACCGCTACAGGTCGATGATCGATGAACACGTATATATCTATTGTGTATATGATGCGTTGAAATAGGAATATTTTTGCAACCTGTTTTATTGAGTTGGGATTGATGATTGTGCGGAATGAAAATAGAACTTGAGTTGTTATGTGCCTTCTTTTGTGGCAGGAAGGTTTGCTGCACAGAGGAAGAAACCTGGAACGAGCAGCTAGAATTCGTTGCCTGGTAAATATACTCGACTCGTATGCTACGAGCTGAAAGCTGAGGTGTAGATTGACGATTATAACACAAACTTCAAATGATGTTGCAGATCAAGAAACACTTATGTTACCAACTCCACTTCTGGAACAATCATCTATTCTCCCTGATCCACAACTGCCAGAATCAGATCATTTGATAGCTATTAACACTGATGAGTTTGCCCCCAGCAGTGGTGTGTTTCCAGTTGCTGAGCTTCAAGACGAGGCTATACTGGATATATCAGGTGCAGAAGAAGGGACCAAAGAAATACGAGGTGTATGGGCAAATCAGGATGTGCTGACAGTTCTGGAAACCAGTAAGCACCTGTGTGAACAATTTGTCGGGACGTATGGTATCTGGCCGACAGAGATTTGCCTGCACTGGTTAAGTAGCCTGGAATTACTTGCACAGGGCTACAATGGCATTTATATCTATCAAGACGAGCAAGCGGTGCAATATGGGTATATGGCATTACCAGATGTCCCGGCAATACTGAAAATTCCTTTTATTACTAATCTGTCCGAGCAAGAAGACGAAATTATTGTGCGGTAAGCCTGCAACTTCTCTCTGTCATTGACACGTTAAGAGGATAGATTGATTGGATTGTGTGATGTGATGGATTTATCACTATGCGTTTGTCAGATAAAGAGAAAGGGCGTTGTTCAACGAATGCATATCCTATGAGTAGAGAGAAGCAACATTGCTCATATTGCGATAGAAGTACTCTTGAAACTTGTCCAGAATGTGGGACAACCTGTTGTTTAATGTGCGGGGTGAATCTGTGCCCGTTATGCGTACGTATTCGTTTATTGCAGACTGAACAGATCTTGCGCCATCGTGTTGTACCCTGGCAACATGTTGAATTATTGATGCTTCCAGTCCGCCGCAGTGGTGCTGTTTGTTACTTTACATAATAGGTACCTGTGTAATCAGGCATGTCTGCAACCTCTCTATCCGTCTCTCCTGTTTTGTTGGATAGAGTGTTCTGTGTCTGCGCTAGTGTTGATAAGCGAGACACAGATTTTTGTTGGGATGATTGTTGTAGATGAGCTAGTTGTTGCTTACCTCTACATGCCGGGATGTAGATGCACATCGAGCAAGGCAGGTTTACCCTGGGCACAGGTTGCCAGCGCAATTTTTACCGCTGGAAGTAGTTCGCTGCGATCTTGAACTGACCAACCACGTACTCCCATACCTTCAGCCATTTCCGCGAAGTTGAGCCGTGGCTCTCCCAATCCCACGACACTGTTTAAAGTCTGCTTATCACCACTTGCTAGCCTTCCCTGTAACCGCATAAATTCAAGTTTAATGATATCGTAGCTGGCATTATTGCAAATTACTATGAGGAGTGGTAAATGGTAGTGTGCCGCGCTCCACAGCGATTGTATGGTATACATGGCTGAACCATCGCCACTAATCACAATGACAGGCCGTTGTGGCGCTCCACATTGTGCTCCCACCGCCAGCGGGATGCCACCGCCAATCGCTGCTCCACGTACGCCGAGATAGGTAGTTATTGGTGTTTGGGCGTCAAAAAGATACGTAAGCATTGGTTGGCGTGCTGTAATGGCCTCATCGACGAGAATGGTATTCTCTGGCAATTCCTGACGTAGGGCTTGCATCAACTCGACAATGCGTATTGGCCCTGTCGCAGGCTCCGTTGCTGCTGTTTGAAGCGTAGTTTTGACTTTGACTGCTGCTTTCTCATCATTTTTCTGATCATATTGATGGTTCCCTGATTTTGTGGTGGCATAAGTAACGCAATAGGCAAGTGAGCGTGTCAGATTGCCGTAAAGTGGTAGATTACCACGTTCGTTTTTGCCGAGAGCGGTGATGTCATCAGTCAGGTGAATAACCTGGGTGCCCGGCGCGAGTACTGGTGCTCTATCATATTCATACAGGAAAAGAGGCGTAAAGCTATTATTGCCGACAAGAAAGATGAGATCATGCCGGGCAAGGGCTTTCCTGCGGTCGTCGGGAAAATATGGCAGCCAGTTACTTTCCGGTAATGCTTCACCATCCAGCCGCCGTGGGGCGAGATCAAACACGATGCGTGTGTGACTTGCCTGTGCCAGTTTTGCCACCTGCTGATAGGCTGTCGGGTCAATATCACCAATAACAAGTAGGGGATTTTTAGCTGCGAAAAGCAGATCAATCGCCTCTTCCATCGCATTGCTATCCGCCTGTCCAATGACTGGAAGGTGTAATGGTGGAATCTCTGGTACTTGTCCGTCTACCGTCAGTGGTGGGGCCGTTAATATATTGCTTGGTAGGATCAAACAAACCGGTCCCTGTGGAGGCGTCATCGCAATGATTGTGGCGCGATACAGCGCATCTGCCAGCTCACCAGCCTCTTTTACCGTCCATGTCCACTTACATTGGGTACGTGCAATGCCTTCAATATCACTGGCTAATGGCGAATCTTCGATGAGATGGCGACTATGGTGATCTCCAACAGTAATGAGCATTGGTACCTGTGCCCGTCGTGCGTTATGGATATTCGCCAATGCATTCGCTAATCCCGGTCCGAGATGGAGATTCACGATCGCAGGCCAACCAGTCATACGGGCAATACCGTCTGCGGCACCTGTTGCACTATTCTCTTGCAAGAAGAGAGAGAATTGGAGTTGTGGATAGCGTACCAGCGCATCCATGAAAGGGGTTTCAGTTGTACCAGGGTTGCCAAAAACATAACGATAACCATATTGTATGGCTGCCTGAAAAAAGAGATCCGCTCCCTGTTGAAATGCAGGTATAATCTGTGAGGTATGGGTAGATGTCTCTGGCTGATGAACCATTGTATTCCTGCTTTCTTCTGATAGACATGCTTATTTGTGACTGCTTATATCTGGTCCTGATACCTATATTTGATGTTGATACTTTAGTCTATCAGTAGTGCGTTGCCTTTGTCTATTTTTCTCCGGTTACAGACAGGGCTTTTTGGTTTCCCCGAAAGTCCTGAAAGAGAAAAAAAAAGAGTCATTTCTTGCTAGAATAGGAAAATCTAAAAACACCTAAGAAGCGAGAAATGACCGATATGAA
>DATJIE010000031.1:0-180379 GCA_035493535.1 Dictyobacter sp. | reverse complement strand
GTCAAGAAGGGATAAGCGCTGAAGGCATCTAAGCGCGAAGCCGACCCCAAGATAAGTTGTCTCATTGTTTTTCGGAGCAATAAAGATCCCAGGAAGATGACCTGGTAGATAGACGACGAGTGGACGCCTGGTAACAGGTGGAGCGAAGTCGCCCTAATGATCGTACGGCTTGTTTCATCTAGGATCTTATGGGAGTGGTCCGCTGCTTTGTCGAGCATGTGTGGGACTCAACATAATTGAGGAAATCGCTATTCTGGTGGTGTAGAGATACGAAGAAGTTCACCTGATTGAGGTGAGCTTTTTTGTTTTTGGGGGGAAAATGTATTACTGTGGGGCACACAGTAAACCTGTACACTTCGGTGTCTGTAACGTTTCAGGACCTCGGACCTCCACGCAGGGTCAGCAATGACTCTGGGCGCATCGGATGGATAAAGGAAGAATCCCCTGGATTATCCGAGGAAGTGTCAATGATACTAAAGAAGGCATTCAATGATGCACATTATAAGTGATACGTGCCATTGAATGCCTTCTTTGTGTTGCTAATTGTGATCTGATTTTCATTGTTGAGCGGTTTTATCCTGCTTTTTACCTCTCCCTAGCAGGAATAGGGCGATGGACACTCCAAGAACTGCTCCAATGAATACGACTTGTTTGGGGGCTGCTTTTGTTACCGTGTCTTGCTGTTGTGCCTGGACATAGTATCCACTGGCATTGTATGCTTCATCCAGGATCTGTATAGGATGCACGACTTCTAGTTCTAAGCCACGTTGCCGTGCTCCCATTGCAATTTGCATCATACAACCAGGGTTACCAGTAGCGATTGTTGTAGCTCCTGTAACTTCAATATTGTTCATCTTACGCTCTAACAGTTGGTGAGCCATGTCTTGATTTGTGATGTTGTATATGCCTGCACTCCCACAGCACCAATCTGCTTCTTTCAGGTCAATCATTGTAAGCCCTGGAATAGCTTTTAATACCTGACGTGGTTGCTGTTTGATTTTTTGCCCGTGAACCAGATGGCAGGCATCATGATACGCTACTGTTCTTTCGATTTTTCCTTGTGGTTGGCGAAGTTCGATATCGGCTAAAAATTCGCTGATATCTTTCACTTTGACGCTGAATTTTTTAGCTCGCTCAGCATATTCAGGATCATCTCGTAGCAGGTGACCATACTCTTTCAACGTTGATCCACAACCCGCAGAATTAATAATAATTGCATCAAAATTATATGCCTCAAATGTATCGATATTTTGTCTTGCTAACTCTCTTCCTCTTTCAGCCTCGCCTCCGTGGATATGAAGAGCACCGCAGCAACTCTGTTGTACAGGCGTTATCACTTCACAACCGTTTGTTGTAAGGACACGAATAGATGCTTCATTGACGTCATGAAATACTTGATCCATGATACAGCCACTCAGGAAGCCTACACGATACTTGCGCTCATTTATTGCTGGTGTGATCTCTGGGAGACGGTTAGGAATGATTTCTCCCTTTACTCCTGACATGAGTTCTTCTGGCAATTTAAGCTGACCCTGGAATGGGGTTGGTAGTTTATTGAGCGTGTTCAGAATACCTGTACGATGAGCTACAGATTGCAAACCACTACGTTGATAGAGTTTTAATCCCCCAAAGACCAGTGATAAGGTTGTACGTGAAGGTAGCATTACACTAAAGAAGAAATGTCTGAGGAGTGTATATGCGATCTTTTCTTGCGTTGCTGGTCTGGATGCTTGTTCACTCTCGCCAGTAACAACAGGCATATTTGGTTGTTGATCCTGTAAATGGATATGTTCACGTGCTGCTTCGATCAGTTTGCCAAACTGTACTCCCGATGGGCATGCTGTTTCGCAGGCCCGACAACCTACACAACAATTCATGTGCTCAATGAATTCATCGGAAACATCAAGCTTTCCATCAGCGACTGCTTGCATCTGATATATGCGCCCACGTGGCGAATCCATCTCGACGCCAAGAACTGCATATGTGGGGCAGGTGGGTAGACAAAAACCACAATGGATGCACTGACGCATGAGATCATACGTGTGGGTATGCCGTTGTAGCGGACCTATGATGGGTTGATTCGTAGGTTGCAAGGTGATGGTTGACTTCTGTTCCTGGTTCATGTCTACCGTTCCTCCATTCGTTTCTAGCGTCTTCCCTTTATAATTGGTTGTGCAGCGACAACTGTGACCTCTTGTCGGTTATGAAACATTTGATGTGCCTGCACAATATCATAGTTTCTTTGTAAGATGCGGAGTGCCTCTTTTAACGTCAGCAATGGATCAATACGCTCGGTCGCATGTGGCAACTTGAGAACGCTGATAACAATGCCATCAGGTCGCAAGCATATCGCTGCTCTCACAAGGAGGCGAGCTGCGTCACGGGCATCCATACGCATATCGTTGACAAGAATATCAAAGCGCGCCTTTCTATCAATGGCTTCTTCAATAAAGTTCTCTGCGTAACCACGATAGTGCTCAAGTCGTTTGTGATTTTTCAGACGTTGATCCATATTGGCTGGGTCGACTGCGATTACTTGTAGCCCTGCTTCTAGCAGAAGGCGGGTCCAACCTCCAGGGGCTGCACCTAGATCCAGCGCTTGTCCACTTGATGGTAGTATAACACCAAAGACTTCTGTTGCCTCAAGCAATTTAAATTCTGCTCGACTGATTTGCTCAGGCTTGTTTGCGAAATGTCGGCTTCCTCCAGGCCAACTACTTAGATTTTCTTCTGCTGTTGAGATGCCAAGATAACCTCTAGTCATCGTACAAAGAATTGAGACAATGACCTCTGGCTTCTTTATATCTTCGATTGCTCCTGTTTCTTCAATTAAGGCTTCTGCAAGCGCCTGGTTTATTTGTCCACTACTGAAGGGGCGTTCTCCCAAACGTGTATCTGTTTGCACCAACCGTGTCTGTACAGAGAAATGGACACCACGTTCTAATTGGGTAATGCCCGGAAGTTCAATGGTTGCTAATGCTAAATTCCCCAGATCTTGCTGATCATTATTCAAGTCGATGGCTGTCTGTACAGGTGCTATATGACGCACAAATACGGGTAGTTTCTGGCTTGCTTTATACATAAGTTGGGGTACATCAGAAACACGGCATAATGTAATACCCGGTGCGAATTCTTCAACAACTTCCAGTTGTTTATCTAACAGTTCAAGCTCATCTAATGCGGCTTGATTAAATTCCGCTTGTGCTGTCACAATACAAAGATTTTCTACTCTACTCACAGTCCTCCCAAAAATCTCCCTTTCACAAAAGTTCCCAGGGGATCAAACTCTTGCTTGAGTTTTTGCATCATAAAAAAGTCTGCTCCTGGATCACCCCACACATCGATCTGTGATTTGAGTGGCGTTGGACAGCGTTCTATGAGCAATCTGCCTCCTAGTTTCTGGGCATACGCTCGTAATTCTGCGATGGCAGGTACGATCTGTACGATATTGTCCGGTGGGTTAATCTCTATGTAGAGAATACCGTTGCCTGTATGCGAGATGAGTGTCGTCATCAGTTTATAACGACGTTGCAGCTGTTCCACGTACTCGATATATTGCGAGATGTTTGACAGCAAAATACTCACTTTACACACAAGTGGCCCTTGTGTGTGTGCGCGGACACTGTTCCAGAAACGCTCTTGTTCATTTCCCTCCAGGTCATTACCATGTAACGCAAATTGTTGAGCCAGTTTTATGGTGTCATTAATTTGGCGTGTAATGGTTATTGTACTACCTTCGTAGTTGATCGCCAATGCATAATTTTGTTCAGCGATATGAAATGGCGCGAAATCAGTATGATATGTGCCATGGGTGCTGATAAATTCTATGGCGCTTGGGCTGAGAGATGAATGCGTGAGCGCTTTTGCCAGTTGGAGTAGGGAAGCCTGATCCGTTGTGGTAAAAATAAGTGTTTTTTCTCGTTCTGGTAAGGGGTGTAATTTGAAGTTAGCTTCGACAATGACGCCCAGGGTGCCGAATGAACCAATATAGAGCTTGTTCAGATCGTATCCAGCAACATTTTTGACTACACGTCCTCCGCTACGTGCAAGATCACCGTTTGCTTGAATTGTTTGTAGCCCGATGACCAGATCGCGTGCAGTGCCATAGCGCAGACGTTTAGGGCCACTTGCATTGGTGGCTAGCATGCCACCAACTGTTGTGCGCTCCGGGTATGGCGGGTCTAGTGCTAATCTCTGTCCTTTCTCCGCCAGACGTTTTTGTAGGGTAGCCAGGGTTATTCCAGCCTCGACCTGACAGGTTAGATCAGGGGCTTCATGTTCTATCAAGTGGTCCAATGCCTGTGTGCATAGTAATATGTCGATCTGACCAGGAAGGCCACCGATGTTTTTATGATATCCATGCCCATATGGTAATACTGTTATGTTCTGTTCATGTGCAGTATGGATGATCTGTGCTGCCTCATTGATGGTTGTTGGGGTGACGATGAGGTTTGGGACAACGCCATCTATGGCATGGGCCTGTAAGTCCTGAGAGGCTGTAAGTACCCGTGTTTGTTGACCATTATGTTGTAAGAGTTGGGATAATTTTGTTGCATCGATCATATGACTACTCCACTGTTGTCTGGGTACAACTATGTACTACGGTGGACATTCATAATTTATTTTGATGAGGAGATGGTTTCATAAACTATCGTCATAGGTGATGCATATCCGCACACTTTCCTGGCAATGGAAACAGTTTTCCTGGATTGAATAGTTGTTCAGGATTCCAGGTGTTACGTATTTTTTGCATAACCTGTAAATCTTGAGGACTAAAGATTAATGCCATTTCCTCCTGCTTTTCCAGACCAACACCATGTTCTCCTGTAATGGTTCCACCAGCCTCTGCGCATACCTGGAGTATTTCGTGACCCGCTTGCCGCACACGTTCCACTTCTCCAGGAACCTGCGAATCAAACAGGATAAGTGGATGCAGGTTTCCATCGCCAGCGTGGAAGACATTTCCTACTTTCAGGTGGTAATGATCGCAGATGTCGCTCACCCGTTTCAGCACATATGGAAGTTTTGTGCGTGGAACAACGCCATCTTGCACATAAAATTCCGGGCTAATGCGTCCGACTGATCCAAAGGCATTTTTGCGACCAGACCAGAGCAATTGTCGTTCTGCTTCATCCGCAGCAATACGAACCAGACGGGCGTTGTTTTTGTTACAGATCGTCACTATTTTTGCTACCTGCTCCTGAACGCTCTCCTGTAACCCTTCAGTTTCCATCAGGAGTACTGCGGCTGCGTCCATTGGATATCCAGCATGAGAATCTGCTTCAACCGCCTGTAAAATCATGCGATCCATCATTTCAATGGCAGAGGGAATAACGCCAGATGCAATGATTTCTGATACGGTATTTGAGGCATCGTCCATCGTATCAAATACGGCAACCATTGTTTTTACGTATTCTGTAATTGGAACAATGCGTACGATGATTTTTGTCACGATGCAGAGTGTGCCTTCAGAGCCAATCAATAAGCCTGTGAGATCGTATCCTGGGGTATCACTGGTTGATCCACCAATTTCAATAATTGTCCCATCAGCGGTGACGACTTCCAGACCAAGTACATGATTGGTTGTGACACCATAGATCAATGTGTGGGGGCCACCCGCATTCTCTCCTACATTGCCGCCAATGGTGCATGAGCGCTGACTGCTAGGATCAGGTACATAATAGAGTCCCTGTGGCTGTAGCGCCACGCTAAGATGCAAATTGACGAGTCCTGGCTGCACCACTGCCTGTAAATTGTCATAATCGATTTCGAGAATTTGTTTCATGCGCGTAAATGTGATGACAATGCCACCTTGAATGGGGACTGCGCCACCACTAAGCCCGGTACCCGCACCTCTGGGTATGATTGGCACACGATAGTGTGCCGCGATTTTGACGATCTCGGCAACTTCCTGGGTGTTTGAAGGGAAGACGACAATATCAGGTAATGCTCGTTCTATAGAGGCGTCATATTCGTATAAATGTAAATCATATGGGGTATGCAGAACGTGACGTTCTCCTAACAACGATGTTAAAGCCTGAACGACTTCTGTTTTTCTCTGCCCTGAGAGGCGTTCATAGGTAAGCATCGAAGGCTCAGATGGCAGTTCAATAATACTCATCTTCTGGCTCTCCTATGGTCTAATGTGGCGAAACAATCAACACTGATAAGAAGATTCGTCTATGCAGATATTACCACGTATGTGTATCAAGTGGGAAGATACCATGCAATGAAATTTTTCGCTTAGATACTGCTCTGTTGTTTTGCATGTGCTTATTTACAGTTTTTCTCTTTGGTGTATTGTTTTTAAACAAGCAGCCGTTGTATGGTTATTCTTTTCGCTGTCGAAGATGGGTTTTCCAATACCAGAAGATGACGCTCCCGATGCTCACTGTGATGATCATGATCGTGAGAATAATTTGTGAGAGGATGTTCGTTGTTGTATGAGATGTCGGAGGTGGAGGATCGTTTGAATTTAGATATGTGTTTTGTTGATTTTGTTTTGGGCTGGGCGATGGTTGAGTAGGGAAACGTAGTGCATTCCAGGTTGGCTGTTGGGCTGGAATGGTGGGTGTGCTTATTTTAGATTTAGATGATGTCGATCCACTTATACTACGTGGGGTTGCTACTTTTGCGGTTGATTTTACTGGCGGTTTTGCGGTTTTGTGGATAGTTGGTGTTGGTGTGGCAATTGCAGGTAATTTATTGCTACTTTGTATCGTTGGTGTGGTCGTTACTTTCCAGCTACTGCTGCCATCAGGAATGCGGGCATACGATGTGTCCGATGCTAAGTATGGGATGGTGGTTTGATCGACAATCACACCATTCACATTCAGACGCAATATAGTGCTATTTGCCTGGGGAAAACAGGTTTGAGGGCAGGGGAAAAGGATCAGGTACCCATGTGCAGGAATGATTGAGCCAAGAGGCAGATAATACAAATTCGTTGATCCTGATCCTTCGTCCAGTAAAGCATGTTCTGCATACAGATCAATATTTTGATTTTGAGGATTATAAAGTTCTATCCATGTATTTAGTGAGAAGTTACCTGTGTGATCTGTGCAATTCCAGATGCTATGTGGATTGGAGAGCACTTCATTGATAAAAATCAGTCCCTGCACTGGTTGTGGTTGTGCGGTGGGGGATGATGATGAAGAGATTGATGAAAGGGGATTGACGCAGTTAGAAGCGTTTGTTGCTTCAGGTACAGAAATAAAAAAGGTCACGCTCAACAAGAGGCTGACCAAACAGACAATTACCAGTCCTCGCACAACCCCACCTCTACTTTAATTAGTATTCGAATGTTCTTTTTTCAACCTTTACTGAGAACGTGACCCCACGTCTTTATCGATAGTGTATACGCACATACACACTATCCACAGCTGGCGCTTTATTGCGATAGATATTTAAATGGCACTTCGCGCTTGCTGGGGAATCTGTCCTGAATGACTTGCTGCATGGCTTTTACACTGCTTTCGCCAATGGTAAAGGCGATGATGGAACCGATAAGAATTCCACAGATCCCACCGAGCGCAATTCCTTCGAGGAACATACGATTACGAAAAAATGTCATCGTTGTCACCTTTTCCAAAAATTTTATTGTAGGTATACAACAGTTTTGGCTTCACTCCAGAGGCGCTCTAGGCGATAATATTCACGTTCCTGTGGCCCAAAGATATGAACAATGATACCACCGAAATCCAATAATAGCCAGCCTGAATCCGCACTGCCTTCACGGTGAAGCAGTGAGGCTCCTACCTCTCCAAGTTCTTCGTCAATTGCATCAGCAATCGCCAGGATCTGACGATTATTGTTACCGTTACAGATGACAAAGTAGTCAGCAATTACACTAACATCCCGTATATCAAGTAGGAGAACGTCAGATGCCTTCTTGTCTGACGCAACATCCACTACAGTTTTAGCTAATTGATCTATATCTAACAGAACTCCCTCCACGAGTGCTCCCTGTTTGGCACACCCTCTTAGATGTGCATTGTAATGGTTTATAACAATACGTTTCGATTATCGTATCCGCATTATAGCATGAGGGTACCAATCTTGTTAAGAGGGAGCAGACTAGTTACCTACAGACCCATGCGTCAGATATTTACATAGTGCTGTTATAAAGTTATTGTCATATCTGCTGTTAGCTTATTCACGCCTGCTGATGAGATGCGCTCTAGTAGCTGAGCTGCAGTAATGTGGTGTAGAGGGTGAATTACGGTCGGAGCGATTTCCACCAGTGGAATCAATACAAATGCACGTTCCTCCATGCGTGGGTGGGGAATGATCAACTCTGGTTGATTGCAGATTACATTGCCATAGAGAAGAATGTCTATATCAATTGTGCGTGGGCCATTACGGAATGTTGGTAAGCGCCCCAGCTTTTTCTCTGTCTCTTTGGCGTAGTGTAAGAGTTTTTGTGCTGGAAGTTCTGTTTGTCCACTACATACAAGGTTAAAGAATTGGGGTTGGTCCGCGAAACCTATCGGATCTGTCTCGTAAATTGCTGAGATTCGCTGGAATGTTACCACTTGTTGTAATGTTACGATCGCTTTTTGCAGATTTTTTCGCCGATCCCCCTGGTTAGAACCCAGTGCAAGGTAAACAGTTGTTGTAGTGGAACTTGTAGATGTATCCATAAATATGCTCTAACCTTTACTGATATCATGGATGGACTTTCTTATAGCAAAGAAAAGTACATGAAAATAGATGCTTGCTTACAATGTTGTGTTGCTGATGCTTGTGGTTGCAGTGTTACAAAGTCTATCATAAAATGCTCGACCTGTCATTTTTTGAAGACTGCAACTTGTTTGAATAGAGCTTGTGTTCCGTTCATTGTATCGCCACCAACCAGCAATCCAATTAAACCTGTCTTATAGAGTGAGTCATTGATCATTGATGCGACAAGCTGTCGGTTTATATAAAAGCGAAAATAATTGTTGGTGAGAACCACTAATACTGTTTGTGTATGGTTGTAACCTGAATCAATTATGTTTGCATATGTCCAATCGATGAGTGTCAACCAGTAATCGGGATCGTTCCCATTTGCGCGTTGCAGGCGGTATTGGCCTGTACTGTTAATTTCAAACACATAGAATGTTTTGCTGGATGGATTTAAATGGAATATCAGTCCGTAGAAATCGCCGTGGAGTAATTGAGCCTGCACTGTAATTGCGCCAGTAGTAAATGCCTGTTGGTTCGTATAGCACCAGGCGACGGCATGAGCGGCATTTGTTGTCACGTGATAGCCCTGTGAGCTAAAGTAGCATTGAAAGCCGTCATCTATCCATCCTCCGCCCTTTTGCTCCATATTGTCATAATAGAGTATCGGACCAGAGCCAAGAGCGGTGGAGACTCCCGACGTGGCCCTGACACGTGCCTGTGCTGCCAGTGTGGATTGTATTTTTATGCGTTCACTTTCAGTAGCTGTTGCCCATAGTGGTCGGTTGTGGGTAGTTATGTGGTGGTGTTGAGCGACAATTGGTACTGTGCGGCGTGAGTTTGAGTTGTGCCAGAAAAGGCCGAGTGATAAGGTAACAAGAGCCAGAAGTAATCCCATGAGCAGTACAATCTGTCTGGTACCAATACATTTGTGGGGCGGGTTGATGTGCGATGCATAAGAAATAATGGGTGTTTCGCCTTCCAATGGAAAAAGTTGTGGTTTGGTGGAAGGCAGGTCAAGTTTCGTCGTGATTTTCTCGATAGCCGCAATTGTTGCTTCGGCTTTTTGATCTGATGTAGCTGTTTCATTTTTCTCGGTTGTGGTTATTGCCAGTAAGTCTTCTTCCAGATCACGTTTCCTCTCATAGAAGAGGGCTTTTTTATAGGCTAATGCGAACGTATTGGCTTCCTGATAGCGATCTTCAGGGGCTTTGGAAAGTGCTTTTAATATGATTTCTTCAATCGGGGCAGGGATATCGCTATTGAATTGGGTGGGCAAGGGTGGCGGTGTTTGCAGATGTTTCAGCGTGACTCCTACTGGTGAGTCTGCTGTAAAGGGAACGCGTCCAGTGAGCATCTGAAAGAGAATAATGCCAAGCGAATAAATATCGCTGCGATGGTCGTTCTGGCCATTTGATTGTTCTGGAGCCATATATTCAGGCGTCCCAACCATTGCTCCTGAGTGGGTGCGGTATTCTGCCTCCAATTTTGCTTTTGCCAGACCAAAGTCGGCGAGATAGGCATGCCCATCCAGACGTAACAAAATATTGGATGGCTTGACATCACGATGTAAGACGCCATGATCGTGGGCATGTTGTAGCGCGGATGCTATCTGTTCGAGAAAACTGCCAGCTTCTTCAAGTGTGAGTTGCTCTCGTTTGGCTATATAGTCTCGTAACGTTCCGCCTTCTACAAATGGCATAATCAGATAATACCAGGGACGTTGTTCACCAAAGTCATAGAGTGGAAGAATATGATCGTGTGTGAGTGTACCAATAGCAAGCGCTTCACGTTCGAAGCGGCGTACAAATGGTTCGTCACTCCCGTAAAGTACTTTTACTGCAACATACCGCCGTACACGGCGATCATAGCCAAGATATACCTCAGACATTCCTCCTCTGGCAACGCGAAAACGTAGTTCATATCGTCCAAGTTTTGAGCCTTCTAACCCCTTCATCAATCCACACTCCTACCTACATTCCATTTTGAGAAACTGACTCAAATGAGGTATGATTCACACAGAAATGTACATTTCTGTTTTATTCTTTTATATACGACTCTTAAAGGGCTTAATCGCCCCGTAGATGGTAAACTGCCTCTGCTAGAGTTCTTTAGCGTTGGATGGTGTCACCTGATGTAATACAGCAACATTTGTTTATCTTCTATACATGTATAGATTATCTGGACAGGTGGTGAGCAGGAAGCATAACATGATTTTTGTGAGATAAATAGATTTCCTGCTGAAAAAGGAATACAATGGTGATAATATAGCATATATATAAAGATGAAATTTCGTGAAAGCCAGTATTCGTAGCGAGTATATTGTCTCTTGTTATTTTACCTTTATATATATGCCTGTGTTTTCTTTGTTTTTTACAAAGGTGCTTTAGTCGTGAATGTCTTTTGTCTGCGCATGTGAAGATACGTTGCAAAGATAACAATGAAAAAATACAGTGTTTTTTGCTTTTTCTATCTTCACTTTATGATTTGAAGATAGATAAGTATGCTATCTTGCTATTTTGTGCGAGCTGTCCAATAGCGTTCCAGATAGACAGTTTCTACCGGACGGATGCTATGGCTATATTCGCTTATTGCTCTATTCATTGTATCTTGACTGCCAAAGTTTGAGATCACCTGCGAAGCGTAGATTGCCGCCGCCTCCTGACGTAAAGGGAGCATTTCAGACATCTCTACAAGTGAGAATTCATAGGCATTCCCCAGTTCGTTCAGACGTTTTTCCAGAGCGTCTTGCTGGCGTGCCACATAGGGGAAATCCTCATAAAAATAGACTTTTGCCCCATGTTGGACAAGGCGATCTGCTGCTGAACAGATAACCTGATGGTCGACGTGACGACCAATGCCCAGTGGCGCGTACCATGTTGCATCTGGTAAACGAGATTGGACATCGAGGAACAATTGAGCTAGCTGTTTATCGAGATCCAGATCTGTTTGATGGACTTCACCACCAATAACCTGTTTTAACGTGGTATAAGAAGGGGGATTACCACGGAATATCGCATCCGGATAATCAAGCCAGAGATAGTCGCATTGCAAATAGTCAAGCGCGGCGCTATCTTCTTTTTTGCGTGCATCCATTAATGCTGTTGAATCTGAAATTCCCATCCCATTCATGACTTGCTGGGCAAGAGGACTGAGCGTTTGTGTATTTGAAGGCGCACCGGTGAAGATGCTGATTACAAGAGGACGTAAACCCGAGCTAACCTGTACGCCCAATGTTCCCCCACAAGAATAAACAGCATCATCCAGATGTGGGGAGAGAAAGATGTGCCGATAGGTCGTTGTAATTTCTTGAACAGTTGTGAGTTGCACCGCTAATTGCCTCCATGTTACATGGTGTTTAGACTATTTTAGAAACAATCCTGATTGATTACAGAATGTGATGCTTAGCCTGAATACTACACTATGGTAAACGTACGCCTTCCTCAGAATAGTCGAGTAAGCCATCTTTTGCCAATCCGTTCACAATTTTTTGTAACCATGCCATATCCTGCTCTTGAAATTCTGTTTTGATCTGGGGACCTAAAATTGCGAGCGACAGGCGTTGATCTGCTGGTAATGTGCGCAGCAAGTCAATGATACGACCCCGAAAATAACGATTGGTTGATGTAAAGGGTGTGGCGCGATACTTTCCCTTTTTTTCAGCAACCTTACGTAATTGTCGAAAGACGATTCCAGAAGGAAATAAACTGTACTGACTCATCTCGCTATATGCCTGGCAGTGCGCTTGCATTGGACATGAGCCGCATTGTGGATTGTTACTGGTGCAAGTCGTTGCACCCATATCCATGAGAGCCTGATTCCAGTCGTAAGCAAAGCCTTCTGGGAGAACCTGTTCGGCTAGCTGAAGCATCTGGGCATCGTTTAATTTGGGATCGGGGTGCTCCAGACCAAGAAATATGCGGTGCAAAACGCGTCGAATATTGGTATCGACCGTTGCAACATGTTTGCGATAAGCGAAGCACGCAACAGCACCGGCGGTGTAGCGTCCTACTCCCTTGAGTTTCATAAGTTCTGTAATCGTATCCGGAAGACGACCACCGTATTCTGCTACTACCTGTCGTGCAATGGATTGTAGACTTACTGCACGCCGATTATAGCCGAGTGGAACCCAGGCTGAAATAACATCTGCTGTAGGTGCAGTCGCAAGCGCTTCAAGCGTTGGAAACGCTGCTAAAAACTGCCTGTATTTGGGAATAACTCGATCAACCTGTGTCTGCTGCAACATAACCTCGGACACCAGAATTTCGTATGGATCTGAGGTGGCTCGCCAGGGAAGATCACGTTGCTCTTGTGCATACCACTGGAGCATGGCATTTTGGACCTGTGCTACATTATCAGGCGCTAACTGAACAGGAAAGAATGAAGGCGTTGTACGTTTATCCATGAAACCTCGGCTAGGACTTACTTGTCTGTTTGGTTGGTGTTGCTGTTTCTGATACCTGTGCATCAGTGGCTGTGTTCGTTGTGTCTTTTTGCGTATTTTGCGTTTCTTTGTCTTTGCGATTTCTCAGCGAGAAGAGTGTTTCCCCTCCTTCTTGCCAACACCTGGAGTCAGCAGCGGGTAAGTTTTCACAAAGAATCCAATCGTTGGCGTCGCGTAAGACATGACCTTTGATGCACTTGGCATATGCGATATGCTCATTTAAGTCTGGATCACCTTGCTTCACACGTGGAGAAGCAATCTTTGGAATGAAAAATCTACACCAGGGCACGATTGTGGACCTTTCTTCTTCTAGTAAAAGTGAATAGTCTCTATCCGGTAAACATTACCATTGCTTTGACAGGTTCTTGACTGGTTACTGTAACTGTGACCCATTATAACGCATCCGCCTATTTTTAACTAGAGGTAAGAGGGGTGCTACGTATTTTCCACGTCTGTTTTCTTGCTTAGTATTACAAGACGGCTATCTAGTGTTAAAGCGCTACCATCAAGATTCCCATAATAAGACTGAACTTCTAGTCCGACGGATGATAGCATACGTGCAAGTTCAGTAAGCGTGTAAATGCGAATTGATTGCTGAAGAGATTTTCGGCGTCCATCAGGATAAATAAGACTTATATTTACTTCATTTCGGCTTTGTAGTAAATCAATATGTCTTTCTTCTAAAACAAGCAAGCCATCAGAGTAGCGTGTAAAACCATTCGCAGCGGTGGTACGCATGACGCGGGGTTGATAGGTGGTGTCGAGCAGAAAGAGTCCGCCCGGCTTGAGGGCTTTGCTGACCTGCTGTAGCACGATCTGATCTTCATCTGTATCAAAATAGCCAAAAGATGTGAAGATGTTGATAATCGCATCAAATTGCTGTTCGAATGGGAGGGATCGCATATCGCCTTGTTGCCATTGGACGTTGACGTTTTGTTTCTCGGCCTCTATGCGGGCATGTTGTAAAAAATTGGTGTTCTGGTCCAGTCCTGTGAGATGGTAATGTTGATGTGCTAATGCTATTGCATGCCTTCCCTGTCCACAACAGAGATCCAGAATGTGGGATCCGGGCGCAAGATCGAGTAATCGTATAATCTGTTGCGCTTCCTGCTGGCTTTTTTGTGGTGGAAGAAAAGGGCTATACATTCGTAGGTAGTCCTCATCGAAAAAGGTAACATACCAGGGTGTATTATCCATGCGCTCTGTCCTTTTTATGACTGTTTTTTATTGTTCACTACTATAAACTAAACTCTGATTTATGATATTTATGTAGCTATAGAGAGGGAAATTTGGGTAGAAGAGTAGTAAGTCAGAGTCAATAACGCGGCGAGAGAAAAGAGTAGGACTGTGCTTGTTTTTTACCGTGGTGTTTATTTGGGTGAGTGAAAAAGGTTCGTGACGCTGCATGATCACATGGATATACTTTGTATTGTATACTTGGATAACAAATAAATAAGGTTGAGCTCACCTTGTCTCATGCGCTCGTAGTAGCCATGTTGATGAATGAGCGAAAAAGGCTTAATGAGGAGCTGTACGCGTGTTAGCTGAAGAATTAACGGTCATTGATGCCACTTCATCACTATGGGGTAATGCAAAAGCGTTGCTAGAGATTGTTCTGCGTTTAGAGCAGAATGATGATACATACACATGGCATGGATGGAAAAAAAAAGCTATAAATGCATTTCTTCAGGATCTTCCGATGCATTGTTCTTTAGTTTTTGGCGTCTGGGATAGCCTTACCAGTGAGACATCGCAAGGGCAGGATTCTACTATGGATGATGCCCTGGTATTGGGATGTGTCTGTGAAGTGAAGAGTGGAGAAGTTGTTACTATTAGAACATTTGAGGCTCTTCACGATGAGAAGTTGCCCCCGGTGCAACAATTGGAGCCTGGCTACCAGCATGCGTTAGCTCTGATGAGTGTGATCAGGCAGGATGTTGCCCCTGTTGCCTGGGCTTTGTTTACTGACCGGAGCACATGGGATGACTGGATATTTGCGGGAGAAGAGACTGAAATAGCTAAAGGTGAAGTATTAGCTGAAATTGCTCGCCAGGGAAGATGTGTTCTGATGGGAAGTAAAACAGCTCATCCTCACAACCATCATAACAGGTAGGAAAGAAAGTTTATGGCAGAGAATACAAGCCCCTTAATATGGAATCCTATTTTGCGGCAATATTTGAATAATGCATCGCATCGGATGAATCGCCGGGAAGGGACAGCAGAGTGTCCTTTTTGCGCAGACATTACCAGTGGTCGTGTGGGACCAGAGACAAATGTCTGGATACATCCTAATGATTTCCCTCCTATGAAGCCGCCTGTCGGGGAGGCATATGTGGTTATTTATAGCCGCGATCATGATCGTACATTTACGCAGCTTTCAGTCGACGAAGTATTTGAAGTAACAAAAGTGTGGCGTGAATTATATCAGGACCTTGCGTCACGATATCGTACAGTGATGATTTTCGAAAATAGTGGGACTGCTATCGGACAAACACAATTTCACCCGCATGGTCAGGCATATGGTATTGATGTGTTGCCTTCTATTTTAGAACGAGAACTGGAGACTGTTATCATTGATGCCGAGGCTGGTAGTGGTTGTTCTTTCTGCCGTGTGCGAGAAGAATTTACTGATAGCGACTATCAATTACGGGCAAATGAAACCTGGCAAGCATTTTTACCACCCTATGTTCGTTATCCATATGAGACGCATTTGTATCCTCGACGTCATGTTGCGAATATTGGTGAGATGGAAGACAATGAGCTACGAGATCTTGCCGCTCTCTTGCTACAGGTTATTCGCGGATTTAATCAACTTTATGATGGCACTATGGCTCCGATGCCTTATCTATTAGGGTTGCATCAACTGGCTGATGAACGGTTCCATTTCCATATCGAGATATTAGCGATTGGACGTGCCCCAGGTAAGTTGAAATTTGCGGCGTCATCAGAGTCTGTCTGGGGATTATGGACCAACGATTCCTCTCCCGTGCAAAAAGCGCAGGAACTACGAGCAGCTATTGAGAAAGAGGTTCGATAGTACAAGTATGGATAGGACACAGTTGTTACCACCTGTGAAAGAGGCAATAGCGAAATTTCCCGAGATTTTTCACGATGATGTCTCGTATTGTAGCCCACTTGGTGCTGCATGGGCACCAGGGCGTGTCAATGTTATTGGTGAACATACCGATTATAATGCTGGATATGTGTTACCGCTCGCTGTAGATCGCGTCTCGGCATTTGCGGGTCGGGCCAGGGAAGATGATACTGTTCGTCTCTGGTCGACACATTTCACTGAGTGGGCGCAATTCTCTTTGCAGGGGTTACCCGCAAACTTTGAGGAGCAGCGTCAGCAGTTGCCTGGTTGGGCGAAGTATGTGCTGGGTGTCGCATCGGAGTTATGCCATTCTGGTATCGTTTTACATGGCTTTGATGCTGTTGTGAGTGGTGATGTGCCATTGGGGGGAGGCATGAGTTCGTCCGCGTCGCTTGAGGTTGCGACGGTTTTTGTGTTTTCACTCTTCTCGCAGGGTATATTTACGATTGGTGATGAGGACGCGGTGCTGACACCCTTGCGGGTCGCTGAGCATTGCAACCGGGCTGAGCAGAAAGCAACGGGTCTGATGAGTGGTATCCTGGATCAAGCCGCATCTTGTTTGGGATCTCCTGGGAAAGCGGTGTTGCTAGACTGTCGTTCACTTGAATATCACTATCTGCCATTTGTGGATCCTGCTGTTTCCGTGGTGGTTATTGACACCAGCGTGCGGAGAGAACTGGCTGCTTCAGCCTATAATGAGCGACGTCAGCAGTGTGAAGAGGCGACAATGCTTTTGCGCAATCTCATTTTGCAAGATGAGCCAGATAGTCCAGAGGCACATAATATCCAGGCTTTACGTGATATCTCTATGGCGCAATTTGAGCGTTATCAGCATCAGTTGTCGGAGATCTTGCGGAAGCGTGCTGGTTATGTGATAGCGGAGAATGCACGTGTCCTGCAAGTCGTCAGTTTGTTAGAGAAGAATAACATGGCTGCTGTTGGTCAGGTGCTGTGGACGGGCCATGCCGGGTTGCGTGATGATTACGAAGTCAGTTGTATGGAACTGGATGTGCTGGTAGAGATCGCACATACGGTACCCGGAGTGCTGGGTGGACGTATGCTGGGTGGTGGTTTTGGAGGCTGTACGGTTAATCTTGTGCGTAATGATGCCGTCTTGTCATTTCAGCAGGCGGTTGAGCAGCAGTATCCTGTGCGTACCGGGCGGCAAGCAAATATTGATATCTGCCGCGCAGCAGCAGGACCGGGTTTTCTTTTTTTAGGCGAATAAGCTAGTAAACAAAGAATTTTCGTGTCACAATAAGAGCTAGAGGCGAGACATACAGGGATCGAACTCTAGCTCTTTTTTTATTGACATGGAGGTTGGCTAATGAAACTATTTCTTTCAACCGATATTGAAGGCACAAGCGGTATTGTTGATTGGGTCCAGATTATCGAGGGTGGGGCTGAGTATGAACAGGGACGCCGTTTGTTAACCGATGAAGTGAATGCTGTCATTGCGGGAGCTTTAGATGCGGGTGTGACCGAGTTTGTTGTCAATGATGCTCATAGTTCGATGCGTAATTTGCATCCCCAGGACCTCCTGGGGAGAGCAACTTTGATTACCGGGAAGCATAAGCCACTGTATATGATGGAAGGTCTTGATGAGAGCTTTGATGGCGTCTGTTTTGTCAGTTATCATGGTTCTATCGGCGCTGAGCATGCCATTCTTTCACATACGTATAATCCCGGTGCAATCTGGGAGGTACGCCTCAATGGGACTATTGTTGGTGAATCAGGTATCAATGCTCTGGTGGCCGATTATTATAAGGTTCCTATTATTTTTGTGAGTGGTGATACTGCAACTGCACAAGAGTCCGAATTTATTGCTCCTCAGGCTGAGAAAGTAGTTGTCAAAGAGTCGATCAGCCGCTTTGCCGCTGCTAATTTGCACCCGACAGTAGCCTGTGAGTTATTACAGGCTGGTGCAAAGCAGGCTGTACAGAGAATCGAAATGATGGCACCTCCTGCAATTAAACTCCCCGCATCGTTAGAGATTACGTTCCTTGTCGCTGATATGGCTGATATGGCGACGTGGATTAAGGGTGTAGAGCGGATTGCTGCTCGGACTGTTTGGGTCACATCAGATAATTCACTTGAGCTTTTCCGCACTTTTGTCACTATTGTGATGTTGACGCGAGGATTAGTGGATCGACATTAGTGCTGTATTGATTGAAGGGGAGATAGAGCCACTCATGTCTCTATCTCCCCTTTGTATGGGTCATTCTGCATGTATCAATAGCTGAGATGGTAAGGGTTGGGACGCTTTGTTGGCACCTGCCTGCGCAGGACATAAGAAGCGCATGCTATATTCCCCGATTGTGATCTGATCATTATGTTGTAAAGGATAACGAGTATCTGTAGAAATGCGTTGATCATTTACTGTTGTTCCATGTAAACTATGTTGGTCAAGGATGAAATAATGATCTTGCTCCTGAATGATAAGTGCATGATGACGTGATGTGAGAGGGTCGTGGTCCAGAAATATGTCACTGGAGCCTGCACGTCCGACAGTTGTTTCCGACTTTTCAAGTGTAATATATTGTGGTGTTGCAGTATAAGGTGATTGAATAACAAGTTGTGCATGCAGGATATCTTCGCTGGAAACTGGTTGCTGCTCTTCAGTTTCTGGTGTTTCTTGCTGTATTTGCTCGATACCGTGTGTGTGTGATGTCTGAAGCAAAGATGGTATATCAACCTGAGCCATAGGTTGTATATCATGAGTCTGAGCAAATGATGTGCTTTTGGGTATCTCTATAGATGATTGTAATGATTGCAAAAATTCTATAATAGATGGATAGCGATCCTTTTCCTGCGGGTTCAGTGCTTTTCTCAAACATTGGCCCAGTGATGATGAAACGAGTGTATTATAAGTTGATGGTGCGGCAAATGAATGTGCAAGTTTTAATGACTTTACCTCTTCTGGTGTACCGATAAAAGGGGGGCGTCCTGTCAACCAGAGATAAAGCAGAACTGCCAGGGCATATTGGTCGCTCTGTGGTGAAAGATGCCCTGCTATTTGTTCAGGGGCGGCAGTAATGATCGGTTGTGAAATCGGGGGATGTCCTATATGTTGTATAAGATGTGTGAGTCCGGTATCTGCGAGATATAATTGTACGTCATTGGTAATACTATTTGCTGTTGGTTGTAGAAGAATATTTGATAGTGTGACTGCTCCGTGGCAATAACCTTGTTGATGAAGATAGAAAAGGATCTGTCCGAGATGGACCGTATGATGAAGAGCTTCTGGTATAGCCATCGGTGCGTGGAAGCGTTGACGTCCAACCTCATGTAGTAGAGAGCCATGCGTGAGAAACGCACGAGCAATAAATAATTGACCATTTAGTTCGCCATAGTTAAGAATCTCGGCAATATTTGGGTGCCTGATTGAGCTTATTTCTTGCATATAGCGAAAAAATTGACGTCGCGCTGCGTCCGGCAGTGGCGACCAGGGATGTATCAGCTTTAACAACACTTGACGTTTTAATTTTAAATCTTCGGCCTGATAGCTGATACCTGAAGAACTATGACTGATCTGTTGAATAATCCTATAGCGCATGAATCTTTGGCCTGTTTCCAGTGTTACCATGCTCTACCTCTATCACGTTTTATCCAAAAAGACGATTGTTCTTGTTAATGTAGCATAACAGTTTATTTCTAGAATAGCATCTTTCTTCCATATAGACTGTACTTTTAGATAATGAATACTATGGCGTTTTCAAATTGTTTCAGGTATGTTTCGGTCAAAAATAAGTGCTGGAAGAACTTGAAACAGGAAGATACAATTGACAAATAATGGCAAGAAGACATTGACATGATGAGCGGCATTTTTGTTATACTCTTCTTTAGCTATGATTGTGCGATCGATCACTGACTCTCCCTGTCTGGGATGGAAACTGGTTGCGTAGCATACAATACATGGTTGCTGGATTTCCATTGATATGTGTAGCGATAACTGTAAAAGAAAGGGGGCACTTTCTCCTCATTGTTGTGAGTGGAGGTGTCTATGCAATTAGAAAAGCATGAGCGATTCGCAAAGACTGTCTCATAAAATATTCCATCGTGGAAAAATCTCGTTACAGCTTTTACCATTCTGGTTTGATGTTTGCGTGATACTATTGATGGCTGTTTTGCTTTATTATGGCGCGTCCTGGCAAATTTTTGAGCCATACACTGATGCTGCTCGTTATCAGTGTTATGCGAATGCGTTCTGGTTTGGAACAGCACATTTAACACATATCATGCCTTCTCAATGCAATTTTTTGCTTCATCCAGAGCAGCAGCAGCAATTGCTCTTTATTTCTCAGTCAACCATTATTAAAACGCTACAGCTCTGGCATGTTCCTGCATGGATCATTCAACTGGTTGCATCTCAATCTTCACATGCTCCGTTCCATGCGTTACCATATGAATATCCGTGGTTGACACTTATTCCTTTTTCGCTTGGATTGTTGGTGCCCGCGCATTGGTATCAGGTTGCGTTTGCGTTCTGGATGCTCTTGATCGCAGCTGGATTGTATCTGTTGTTATGGCGTTTGCGTTCACGCGCTCATGCCCTTGTGTATGCCCTGTATCTGGTTGTTGGTGGTTGGGCTACGGTCGCGGGTCGTTTTGATATTATTCCCGCGCTCTTTACACTCCTGGCTATTCATCTGGCTCTAAAACAGAGATGGCGTTGGGCTTTCTTTTTTCTGGCTCTTGCGACGCTCTATAAATTTTATCCAATTGTGTTACTTCCTTCGTTCTTGCTGGTTCAGCAGCGTGATTGTCAGGGACGATGGTTTGCATGGCGACGTTGGATGCCTGTTGTCACCTTTCTCTTTACATGTATTATCGTGATGGGAATTTCGCTTTTACTGAATGTAGAGGGGACTCTTGCCCCTTTTAGTTATTTTGAGAGCCGACCGGTGCAGGCTGAGTCGCTGTCTGCTTCTCTACTCTGGTTATTGAGTCATATTGGCGCAGGCTCTCTCAGCTATGTCTATACGTATGGTTCGCTCAATGTTATCAGTTCATGGGGTGGGAGCAGGATATTATCAATGCTTGTAACCATCAGTATGATTGTTGGTATTGTTTATACGTATTGGTTGCAGTGGCGTCAGAAGGTGGATATCGCGGCAGCAAGTTTGCTCATTTTGCTGGTGGTGATGGTAACCGGTAAGGTTTTTAGTCCACAATATCTCATCTGGGTCCTTCCCCTTGTGGCTTATATCGGTGGTGGCAAGCGGTGGTGGATTATTCCCTGGGTGTTGATTGGTCTCCTGACTACCTGGATCTATCCTCATATTTATCTGATGACGGGCAATATTGTGATTGTGCCTACTTTACCAATGTTTTTTCCGTCTACAACTCTGCGCAATGGATTGCTTTTGGGTTGGCTGATTGCTTTGTTTGTTGTCAGTACGATAAATGGTGTCACTGCTGTTGGCATGTCCTATCAGCCACATTGGTTGAAGAAGCAAGAATCCGTTGATCCGATCAATGATGAGCAAGGCATTGCTCGTAGTTTATAAAATTGCTTGCTCATGCCGTTGTGGTATGGGGAGTAAGAGACTGCATAGCGATAACAGAATCGGAGGGCCGATTGTAGTGAGTGCCACCCAACCTGTCCAGTTTCCAAGGGGAGCATAATTTGAAAATAGATAGATGGCATTTGCGGTAAAGGAGAAAACGACTGCAAATATGAATAAGGCCCTTCCGCTATGTGTCCTGCGTTCTGAAAAACTGGCGATTGCCAGACTGATAAGCCAGAGCACATACCAGGGGAAGAACCAGGGGGTTGTTGTCAGCATCGCGCTAAACATGAGTAAAATGGTACGTGTGAGAGTTTGTGGTGTTGGTTGATACCAGAGCCAGACTGCGCCACAGACCAGCGTACAAACAATGCCAATGATGGTCAATGTTTGCCAGAATGTGTGCGAGTTCCCGATTGCAAGCAGAAATGTTGTATGTGATTGTTTATGTACTGCGAGCCAGTTGTCGATTGCTTCCTCTATAGAACCATATGCCTCATGAGCAGATGGTGGCGATGTAAAGCTATCGCGAATTGCCTCCCAGCTATGACCCACCCAGAAAGGCAGATAGAAGAGCGCAAGGAGCATGATCGTGACCAGGGTACTCATTGCGATCATACGTAGGATGCGGCTCCAGGGGATAGATAGAAGCAATTTGCGATTGATGTTTCTATCTTTGGAAAAGGGCATCTGGGTAAAGCAGAGCCAGATAATAAAGAGTCCGATGACTGGTAGGCAGGTAAATTTGATTAACGCAGCCAGTGTAAATGCAACAATGGCTGGCAGGTATCCATAGCCAGTCGTGAACCATTGTTCTCGTTCATGTTGCCTCTGATCATACCACTGACAGAGCCATAATCCCAACAGCAGACAGAATACCATGCTGGTATCGTTATGTCCCCCCATGATACTTTCCTGAAGTGCCAGTGGATTCCAGCCATAGAGAAGGGTGCCTACAGTTGCTGTGCGTGGCGAAGTATGTGTTTTGTGGAGCATACGCCAGATGAGATACGTATTGCCTGCATGGAGCAGGAGACCGAGCGAACGATAAAAAAGAATATAGCTAAGGGCATTACCGCCTGAGACAAGACTGCCTGCCGCACAAACAAGTAGCCAGACGGGGCCATAGGCTGAGAGCGCACTATTCCAGTCATCAAGGGGTATAAAAGGATCTTTGGGATAGTTTGAAAGTGGAACGAAATAGGGATTGGCATGATGAGTGACCATAACCCGACCATAACCAGCATAGACATAGATGTCGCGTGATAATGTCGCGGGAGCAAGCAGAAAGATGATGCCACTTAGCAGGGTTATCAGCCAGATACCACAAAGGAGACGGCCCTGCTGATTGGTAGTAACGGGCTGTCTGGCTAGCCAGAATGCTGCCAACGCATAGAAGAGAAATTCTAGAAAAACTCCTGTGATAAAGAAGATGTGATGCGTAGACATCTGGGAGTCAATTGCATTCTGGGTCAATCCAAGATTGACTGGAAGCCAGGAGCCAACTGATAGCAAGATGTTTGTTGTGGGCAATGACTTCATCGCTGGAAACACGTATATCCTGTTTATTGGCGTAATATTGATTAGAATGCATACGATAAACAGGCAACCGCAGATCCAATACCAGGGAAAATGCGTTACTTTTCTGCTGGGATGATTGGCTGTTGATAAAGAAGTATCGATAACATTTTTCATTGTATTGTTTTATACCATCCATTTACCCATGACAAAGAGTAGGCTGAGTGTCGCCAGTAAGATTGGGAATGCCCATTTGATCATTTCATGTAGGCGTGGACGATTGGCGCTAAGCATGGCTAAAGTAATAAAGCCTGGGAACATTTCCAGCACAAAACGTTGGTTAGAGATCAGTGGATCGTGTTGGAGCAGGCTTGAGCTAAACAAAATACTCAGCATAAGCAACGTTGCCCATAGCGTATAGCTGAAGCGTAATTTTTTATAGCCGATAATAAGCAGCACAATGAAGCCGAGCGTTGCACTTAAATCGAGCAAGACATGAACCTGGAAGAAAGACCCGAACGGTTGATTCCAGAAGAGTTCAAAGAATGCTTGCCAGATAGCGGCCCAGGGCCAGCTAAATTCACGTGACCAATGGTATTGTATCGAAGCAAAGTAGAGTGGATTCCCGGTTTGTGACCAGCAATAATAAGCGTAGATCGCCAGACCCGCAGGAATAAGGAGTATTGGCAACAGAGCCCTTGTCAGTTTCCAAAACGAATGAAATAGCTGTTCTCGTGCCAACCATAGTTCCCACAGGTAAGGGGCCATGAGCAAGATGCCACCATTCCTTGTAAACGCTGCTAACCCTCCAAGTAGCCCTGCTAACCACCAGTATTGTTTGCGTAAGGCCAGAAAAGATCCCGTCATGAGGAGGATATAGAGCGATTCATTATAGGCGCTAAAGAAGAAGAACGCCGTTGGAAAGATGCAGAGATAGAGGATAGTTCGACGACCAACAAGTTCACCCCCACTATCGACCGCCAGTTGATAAAGTACAAAGAGTAGACCTAGTAATGCCACATTACTGATAATCATGCCAATAGCGAGATAATTGTCTGGACCAAAGGGACGACCGATAATTGCGATTAATAACGAAAAAAGTGGAAAAAAAGCAAGATCTGTATGGGATTGATAGCCAACTTTTGCGATACGTATATAAACAGTGGCATCCCAATTATTCCATGCCTGTAAAAAGGTTGAAAATGGGACTGGTGCGCCAGAATATTGTGCCTGGGTTAAAAAGATATAACCAAAATAGGTAACTGCTATTAAGCTGATGCGTGTGATGAGAAATAGTCCGATGATGTCCCATATGGGGGGTCGCTTCATTATAATACCCAGTCCTATGAAATGGTTGTTCCCATCATTCTAGACAGTGAACTGGTGAAAGTCAAGGAATGCGAAATTGTTTCAGCTAGTTTCAGCAATGCTTCATACAAGCCTTTCATCCTGCTACACGATCCAACGATTCATGAGAAAAGCAATACTGAATACCGCGAGAAGGATAGGGAATGAGATGACAATCGCATGATGTACGCGTGGATAGCGTTTTCCCAGCAACGCGAGTGTGATAAAGGCGGGAAACATTTCCAGCACAAAGCGTTGATTGGAGAGGAGCACATCTGGCTTAGCAAGTGCTGGATCTGTCAGAATGTAGAGCATAAATACAATCGTCCAGATACTATACTGTCGTGGTAATGTGCGCCAGCCTACCCCGATCAGTGCAATAAAGATCAGTGTGACGCTTAAATCAAACAGCAGGTGTGCTTGATTGGATGAGCCAAATGCCTGCGGATGGTAAAGAATCAGAGCTGAAAATGCTTGCCAGATACCAAGTAAAGGCCAGGAGAGATGACGGCCGGAATGGGCCTGTACAGTGATGAAATACAGAGGATTGCCAACGGTGATCCAGCAATAGAGTGCAAAAAGCGCCATTCCTGCTGGAATAAGAATGATTGGTCCAACCTGCGTGATCCACGTACGAATTGTGCTAAATGCTGTTGCGCGCTGCTGCCAGAGTGCATATAGATATGGCACGACCAGCAATAATCCTGCGGATCTTGTTGTTGTCGCCAGCAACCCCAGCACTCCTGCCAGCCACCAGCGTTGGCGTTGCAGGCAGAGAAACGTCCCTGTTGCGAATAGCAGATAGAGTGATTCATTGTAAGCAGCGAAGAAGAAGCATGCTGTCGGGAAAATGCAGATATAGAGTAATGCTCTTTTCGCAACCTCGTCACCTGTAATTTCTGTCGTGAGGCAATAGAGGAGACAGAGAAAGCCAAAGAGCGAGGCGTTACTGATGATTGTGCCAGCTACGAGATAGCTCCAGCTAGCTCCTCCCAGAATATGAGCAAAGCAGAAAATAAGCAAAGGAAAAAGTGGGAAGAAGGCAAGGTCAAAATGCTGATACCCTGACTGGGCAATACGTGTATAGTCAGCGGCATCCCAATGGTCCCAGGTTGTCAGGAGTGCCGAGATATCCACTGGTGTTGTTGAATATTTTGCGGCTGTAAGTAATATATAGGCAATATAGGTAATAAGCACCAGCATGAGTCTGGTTGCTATGAAAAGCCAGAGAATATCGCGAACTGGTATCCGTTTCATTTTCTATTTCCTTGCATGCTGCATTGTCATATCACTGTAACGCTTTCGGCCATTTAACATAATTCATTGAACCTGGATCATGCATGGCTGAAAACGAGAGGCAATGGGCGACATGGTTGAATGATTATGCGTTGGGAATGCTTTTTGTGCGTGTCTTACTGGCCTGTATGAGCAGGAACAGTGTAAAGCCAAGTAGAAATGCATTGCGTATACAGATTGCGAGATACAAATCTGGTAAGAGGTTCCCAAAAGGATACATACCTCGATTATAGATAAATGGATATATAAGCACTGTGAGTATGCTTATACAGCCCCAACCCATGACCCATTGCTTCTTTGCTGCTCCTACATAAGCGACGAACGGCAATATCCAGAGTAGATATTGTGCGCTGAACACCTTGCCTGTGACGACGACGATGAGCAACGTAAGTAGCATTGTGAACGCTAATGGTAAATATCGTTGCCATTGTAACCAGTATACATAGAGAAGTCCAGTAATGAAAAGGATGGTTGCCATATGAGATACGAGAGGGGCCGTAGGATTGATGATATTATGGGAGCCAAATGAGTATGTATATTGAGGCGTCAGGCGTGTAATGAGGCTACTGAGCCAGATAATAGATGCTGATACAGATTCTATTTGTACGGGCCGATTGCTAAAATAAGTCAGAGGTGCCAGGGTGTCTGTAACGCTGAACAGCAGTGAAACGATTGTGAGTATCAGGCATGTCACAATAAATATCCCCAATGGGAGAAGGACTCTCAGCGAGCGTTGGGTGCGGAATTGCACGATCAGAAGTAGTGGCAAGAAGACGATGGGATAAAACTTGAGCATGGTTGCCAGGGCCAGGAAAAAGGAGGACCAGCCCCATTGGCGACGTTCAGCAAAAATGAGCGTAAGGAATGTGCAGATGGCAGGGATAAGATCAAAGCGTCCTAAGGCCGTTGCCCATCCGCCGACAGTTAGATAACAGGCGTAGGTAAGCGCTACACGGCGGTTTTTTATCAGGCGGAGCATGCCGTAGAGGAAAATGCTGATTACGAGCATGCCAATAGCGAAGCTTAGTTGATACCATCCTGCTGGTACTAGTAAGCCTGGCAAGAAGAAAAGCAGCGCGAGGAAAGGATACTCGTACGGAAGGGTATGGAAAGGTTGAAGTGGTATCTGGGTGCTTACAATATGCGTGATGAACAGTGGAAAAGGATGGTTTTGTAAATAACTGAGTAGTGCCTGTTGGGTGATAGCTGGTTGTGATGAGGGCGGTATCAGAAGAAATGAGCACTGTTGAGCTGGTAGCTGTGATAAGGCATGACCGCCATGCCAGAAAGCCTGAGCATAGCATTCGTACTTTGCTACATCAGAGCTGTCCTGATGCATTTGAGTGTATATTCCTGCCAATAGCAATACAGAGAATAATAGAATTATAAGTGCATCAATGAAATATTGTTGATTTATAGTCGTTTTATGATCAGTGGGGTGTTCAATAATGGTTTCTTTTTCACTGTTTATCACTATGTATTTACACCTGTAATATATTGAAGTTTTCTAATGTCAATACATGACTCAGGCTATGTATTGAACATATAATTGAAATGCAATGTAACTTTTGTACATGAGGGACCAGTATATCATAGTCTGTGAAGGAACGTCGAGTGCATGGAGCAATGGCCTAAAAATTGCAATAAAAAAAGCAGGTGTGTTTTGGCAAACATCCTGCTCAATTAGTGCAAATATTAGACGCATTCGCGTAAGGAATGACTACCACTCAGTCCTCGCAATTTCATGAGCGCCACGACTTCCAATTGGCGTACGCGTTCGCGTGAGATGCCTAACTCCTTACCCACTTCCAGCAGGGTACGGCTGCGACCATCGCCGATGCCATAACGTAACATCACCACTGCGCGTTCGCGAGGTGTTAAGAGAGCCAGGGCACGATGAAGCTCTTCACCAAGCAGGTGTTGTGAAGCAGTATCTGCTGGCGCAGGAGTATTAAAATCCTCTAATGAATCGGCCAGTGAATACCGGGATTCATCGTCAACAGGAGCATCAAGAGAGACGGGTTGTTCAATAACACCCAGTAAATCTACAACCTCATTGACATCGATATTACATGCGGCTGCGATTTGTTCTGGTAACGGATCAAGGCCATTTTCCTGTGATAGTTGGGCCGCGATCCTGCGCACCTTACGTAAACGTGTTGCGACATGTTCAGGTAAATGAATCATGCGTGATTGTTCACCAGCCGCACGGCTAACCGCCTGACGTATCCACCAGGTTGCATAGGTGCCAAAGTGACAGCCACGTTGATAATCAAATTTTTCGGCGGCACGCATTAAGCCTAGATTCCCCTCTTGAATCAGATCAATGAGTGGTACTCCCGTGCTAGTATAACGTCGTGCGATAGCGATTACCAGTCGTAAATTCGACTCGACCAGTTTGCGACGAGCCAGTTCATCTCCAGTTGCTGCGCGGCGAGCAAGATCGACTTCTTCATCATGACTTAGAAGACCAAATTTACGAATATCGCGTAGATAACTTTGAAAAGCATCTTCTGAGCTAGAGGAACTTTTGGTATTGGTAATACCAGCAGAACGTCCTAGCGTCGAACCGACCTCAATAGTCGTCTCATTCTCGCTAGTATTTACATCCTCTTCAAAAAGGAGTGGGTTTTCCTCTTCTTCCAATGAAATGTCAATATCTGGAAGTGGCTCAGTAATATGATCAGGTACAGAAGGGCTGAGAGCTACATCCAATCTCAGATCAAAATCAGAGGTAAAAGCATTGGAAATTCGCTCTAACATCGTTAATTGGGTGGTTGTCATGGTTCTACGGTCATCACTGACAGGATCAACTATTGCCATGATTCCATGCTCCCTTCAGGAAAATCACCGACAGAATCAGCGTCGGACCTCATATGGCCTCGTGGGTAGCACTCACAGGCAGCATGACATACAACATTCAATGTATGTCGATAAGTATGTGTCCACTGTTTATCAACATAGCCTTAATTGTATAGAGTATGGTGATGTTGTCACATCAGGTGATTACCTTAAATACAATCAGGTTCTAACCGTATATTCGGGCTTTGAAATCGCCTGCCATCTGCATGCACTGCGTCTGCAACCTTGATTCTGAGCCGTGACTTCCAGTAACGAAGTTATCTGGCGATATAGTTATTTTTTTCTATGTCTAATCGGTTGTGTCACCATCGAATGGATCTTGTATTCCATGACCTCTATCGTAGAAATGCTGCAATGGGTCACCTGGATGGTTCTCGTAATCGGGACGTATTCTCCATTTCATGTTATGCAATTCATCGGCACTCAATTGAATATGGATATGATCGTTTTCTATCTCAGAGATGGAATTGTATGGTATGTATCTGTCATGGGCGAAGAGTCCTTTATGAATTGCAAAGGAGTCTTCGTAGATGTCTTTTACATGACCTAAATTCTGATTATCAGATGAGTAAACATCCATATGTTTATGTAGATCGTTTTGACTCTACGTTGTCATACGTTTCTCACTTTCTCTCATGATATGATTTGCATATTCGCAACACGCCATGCTCCGCAAAAAAGTTTCATCTCATATTTGATAATGCTGATTCTGTTTGCATGATCATTCCCCCTTTTCTACGTAGTCTACTTGTGTATATCTTTCTATTGAATAAAGCATGCTATATATGTATTGAATGGCTATTGCTGCTTGTGAAATAGTTATAAATACAGCAAATATCCGTACTTAAAAAAGTTTATTGACGTGATTTGTACAATGTTAGTAATCGCATATAAATGTATCACTTGAGATACATAATATGTGATTGCTATTGAATATAGCTATGAAGAGTTGAGCAAGGTTAATTGCAGTACAAATGCGTAAATGTGTATGTAGGTTGATGTTAGTGATGGTTGCGAATTTATTTGTGCAAATTTAATTATGTAGGGTAGGGAGTAGGATGTCACATATAGTGTTTATTTCTCCTTATTATGTTCCGGAAAAGGCGGCTGCGGCTGTATGTGTAAGTGAGAATGCGAAGCGGTTGGCACAAAAAGGTCATCAGGTCACTGTACTGACGACATTCCCCAATTATCCAACAGGTATTATCTTCCCTGAGTATCGTAAGAAAAATTTCACACAAGAAATAATTGATCAAGTGCGTGTGATTCGCATCTGGAGTTATGCCACTGCGAATGAAGGCATTTTGCTTCGTTTGCTTTCTCATCTCTCATTCGCGCTGCTGGCACCTGCCTTCGGCGCAGCGAAGGTTGGGCATCCTGATTGTATTATTGTGCAATCGCCACCGCTTTTTGATGCGATTGCCGTGCGTTTGCTGGCCTGGTGGAAAAAATGCCCGTTTATTTTTATGGTATCTGATCTCTGGCCTGAGTCTGCTATCCAGTTGGGTATGCTGAAAAATCCTATTCTTATTGCTCTCGCTGAATGGTTGGAGTGGTCAACGTATCAGCGTGCGCAACTTGTATGGGCGGTTACTGAGGAAATGAAAACGACTCTCTTGCAGCGGGGGCTTGCTCCTGAGCAGGTCTGTTTGTTGACAAATGGGGTCGATACCGTCAAATTTCATCCTATGGATCAGCAGGATGCGCGATTGGCACTGGGATGGTCAGATCATTTTATTGTGCTCTATGCCGGAACTCACGGGCTATCGCATGGTTTAATGACTGTGCTTGAGGCGGCGGAACTATTGCTAGCTCATACCAATATTCATTTTGTTTTGATGGGAGATGGGGCAGAGAAAGAGCAGTTAGTTGTACAGGCACGACAAAGAAATATCAGTAATGTCACATTTATAGATCCTCTGCCCCATGATATGGTTCCGATTGCAATAGCTGCATCTGATGTCTGCCTTGCTCATACTCGTCGCATCGCCATATTCCGTGGCATGTTGCCAATAAAAATGTATGAGGCGATGGCCTGTGGAAAGCCCCTCATTTTAGCCTTAAATGGTGAGGCACAGCGCGTTGCTGTTAAAGAGGCTCAAGCGGCTTTGCATGTTGAGCCAGAGCATGCTGGTGCCCTTGCCCGGTCTGTATTGATACTCTATTCACAGCCAGAATTACGGCGTGAACTTGGTCTGCATGGACGTTCTTACGTTTTATCACACTATGCTTATGATCTGCTGGTTGATCGATTGGACGAGAAAATTGCTCAAGTCGTTGATGCATATCAACGAAAAAGGAGGTGCTGAAATGGTGCAAGGTATGTAAGCACGATGTCTCTCAAGGTTGATTGCGTACAAACATGTATCGTTTGTCTGATACATATGTGTTGTTGTCTGGCTCTATGCCAGGTTGAAGTGTATGTTGGATTGAGTAGGATGGGGTGAAAATGATACATTCTGATCTGAATACAGAAAGATCGTCGTTGTATGTGGTTAGTGGTTGTGATAGTTCCGAACAAGCTACTGTAACTTTGAGGGACGAAGCAGGATCTGTCAATAGTCTCGCTGTATTTCTACCGGGTGATGAAGCAGATGAAGAATATAGTTCCTCGCCACGGAGACAGAAACGTAGCTATCTTTGCTGGCGTTATTGTTTGGATTTCCTTTTTTGCCTGATTGGTGGTGTTAGTTTGTGTTTGCTCTTTCCTGTGATTGCCAGTTTGATTTATCTGGATTCTCCTGGGCCTATTTTATATAGTCAGGAGCGTGTTGGCTATCAGGGAAGACAATTTCGCATTTGGAAATTTCGTTCTATGTGTCAGGATGCGGAAAAGCGAGGAATAATGTGTGCGACAGAAGGTGATTGCCGCATAACACGTATTGGTAGATGGTTGCGTGCCACACATCTGGATGAAGTGCCACAGGTGATTAACATTCTGCGTGGTGAAATGAGTTTGATTGGGCCGAGGCCAGAGCGCCCATTATTTAATGAACAGTTTCAGGAGTCTATCCCGAAATATCGATTACGTTTATGTGTGAAGCCCGGCCTTACTGGTCTGGCACAGGTTAAATATCACTACGCAAGTACCCAAAATGACGCGGTAATAAAGTTATGGTTCGATCTATACTATGTGAAATATCGAAGTATTATTCTTGATATATTTATTATTTATAAAACAATTATGGAAATGCTGTTGATGCATGGTCGTTGAACTATGACGTGTTGCTGGCGATAATCTTCGTGGAGGAGGTGGTCGATGACATTTGCGCAGTATTGGGCAATATTGATGAAACGGTGGCAATTGGTCGTGTTATGTTTGCTGATAATGGGGCCGGGTATGTTTCTGATAAGCATCTATATGACACCTATTTATCAGGCGCAATCTTTGATACAGGTTGTGATTCATTCAGGGAATAACCAGAGTGACATTAATGAATTGCTGGCCAGTAATCAACTTGTGCAGACCGAGGCGCAATTAGCTGTTAGTGGACCCGTGATAAGGGCGGTTGTGTCTCATTACTCAGGTTTGACCGCAGATACATTAGCAAAAGAAGCTTCGGCAGGACCGAAGTTAAACACGCAATTATTCGTTGTTACAGTACATGATAGCGATCCAAAGCGAGCGGCAGCGCTTGCTAACGATATTGCCACGACACTTGTGACGCAACAAGAATTGGCAAGAGAGCAGGAAAATACCGCATCACAAAAGCAATTACAGCAAGAAATTGCGCTGACTCAGCAACAACTGGCGAGTACCAAGGACCATCTGTCACAACTTCAGGAACAGAATGCTCCTAAGTCTCAAACAGATCCAGTCGTGTCACAGATGAATGATTTACAGCAGCATGAGAATCAGTGGCAGTCAGCACTTGCGGAGCTGGAACTATCAGAGGCACAGGGGAATAATTTTTTGCAGATCGATCAACTTGCTCAGCCTGCTACAAGTCCAGTACAGCCGAACGTATGGATAAATACTGGAGCTGGTATTTGTGTGGGTTTGTTGTCTGGTTTATTACTGGTATTACTCATTGATCAAATGGATAAACGAGTGCGTACGCCTGATGTTGTTGGGGAATTGGTCGATTGGCCGCTGTTGTCCACTGTCTGGCAAACACACGAAGGAGAGAGTGTGATAAATCCATCGGGAGAAAGCGCCAATATCGAAGCATATCGTATGTTGCGTTCTAGCATTGGTTTTGCTGGTGTCGATAAGCCATTGCGCTATGTCATGGTCACAAGTGCAGCTCCTCAAGAAGGCAAAAGTACAATTGCTGCAAACCTTGCTATATTTATGGCAAAGGCAGGCAAGAGTACACTGCTCATTGATGCAGATTTGCGCCGACCATCTATGCATGAAAAATTTGGTATTTCCGCTGATAAACCGGGATTGAGTAATGCCATTTTGACATGTGGAATGTCATCGTCATCGTTCATATCAACGCCATTGCTTGGATCACATATGAGTTTTAGCGGTCGTGCCAAAATTCTGGAGAGTTTCATTCATACTGTTGCTGGCGTTCCCAACTTAGGTGTTATGCCATCTGGTCCTCTTCCTCCCAATCCTTCCGAGCTACTCGATTCTCTGGCCACACAGCGTTTGTTTCAGGCTTTAGAACATTGTGGAGCTGAGATTATTATTTTTGATACCTCACCGTTGCTGGGGTTGGCAGATAGTAGTGTGCTGGCTGCAAAGATGGATGGCGCAATCGTGGTTGTTGATACTGGAAAAACCACAAAAGTGCAGATTCGGCAGATGCAGGCAACATTGATGCAGACTGGCTCACGTGTGTTGGGATATGTAGTGAATAGACAAAGGCGATCACGTAAATTTACGTCTTACTCTTATTATTATTACTACCGTCATTCTAATCAACAGGTTTCAGAAGTGGCTCAGAGTTATAATTGCGCTGGAATGTCTTGTGAACAAGTACATGAAAAGCCAGCGACGTGCGAGATTGTTTTACCATCTACTGCACAGGTTAAACAGTATCAGCAGTAGGACTGTGTTATGTGGTGTGTGGAATATTGAGCGAGTGAAGATTGTAATGGGTGATTTCATATGGGGGGCTGGGAGGGCGTAATATGCTGCGCAGGAGTTTGTTAAACAGTAGCCGTGAATTTGTCGATACCTTTTGTTTTACTTCACTACCTGGCTTGTTGCTGGTATTTGCTCCAATTGGATTACTCCTGAGTATCTTGCTTTGCCTGATGGGTTACTATGGATTTGCGCTGGTTATTGGTGGTTTGTTGATAACTATTGTTCTGGTATTGCGTCTGGATGCCATCGCTATGATATGCGTTGTTGCTACTCATTTATATGTAGACTGGTATCTTGGTTTACATCTGGTTGCGCCTGTGCTGGCTATTGCCCTGCTCATTTTTTACTATCTGCTACGCACTCCTTCGCATCCCTGGACACGTCCAGGGATTTCATGGCTCTGGGGTATCTTTCTTATTATTACTATCCCTCCAGCGATTCGTGGTGGACGCTTCATGCTCTACGATGCCGCTTCATTTTATCCCAGTGATATTCTTGGCGCATTCCTGATGTTCTGGTTGGGGGGTGTGGTGGCGCATAATAAGTGGCATTTACGTCTGCTTTTTCTCGCTTTAACCGTATTTGCTGTAGTATTAGCGGTGCATACAATCATCCAGGCAACCACAGGTACGATCCTGTTTGGTTCATCTCACATTGATGATTTTCTCGCACGTTCTGATATTGACAATTACCAGTTAGCAGGTACCTATACGTATCGTTCTGGTTCCTTTTTCATTGATCCCAACTGGAATGGTGCTTTTTTTGCGTTAGCGTTTTTTCTGCCATTAGGTTTGTTTTCCGCAACTACTATTTTATGGGAAAAATGTTGTTATGTCGGCTCGATGGTGGTTATTCTTATCGCCTTGATGTTTACCTATAGCACGGGCTCGTGGATTGCTTTCCTTATCGGGATGTTTGTTTTTCTGATTATGGTTGGGAAAACCAGTTATCGTCTGTTCTTACCTATCTGTATAGCACTTGTTGTTCTGCTTGTGCTCTGTTTCTTTCCTGCGCAGGTACAATTGCAGCTCAAACATGCGACGGCGAATAATGAACTTTCTTTGCGGATCGCTGTATGGCTTACTGCCATTCGTGTGGTTCAGGCATATCCTCTGACCGGTGTTGGTTTGGGCCATCAAGCATATTTAATTAATTCGAATGCTTATCGGGTTGTTGAACAATTTGTATTGCTATCACATCCACATGATTCCTACCTGGAATGGGCCGCTATGGCTGGGATTCCTGTGCTTCTCTCTTTTCTCCTGGTATTGTCTGGTGGTCTCTGGTTGGCCTGGAAAAATTGGCTTACTGGAGATCGTGAGCTACGACCATTAATTGGGGCGGGAATAACTGCTACGCTGGTTTTGAGCGTGAACAGTATCAGTATTAATGGATGGACACATTTTGCTCTGGCGATGATTGCATGGTTGATTGTAGGAGCAGTTGCTTCGCCGCTGGTATGTTGTGACATGCAAGGATAATTTGGGATGGTGGAAGAAGTAGAAGAAAAGGAGCATATTATGTTTTCTGAACCAGGGATGGAGCCTGAGCATCAGCAGAAATATGTTTCTGTCATGAAGAGAGCCGTATCGCTTCCTGCATTAATTAAGAATCCTACAGATTTTCAGGTTAGTGACAAACAAGAAAAGCCATATAGAGTGCTACTCAAAGGAAGGCTAAAGCCAGAAAACCTGGATATTGCACAACGGCGGACACAGCCATTAACTATGGTGATATCTCATGCGGCCATGCCTGCTGCGCTGATGACCTCGTCATATATGATAGATAATGTAGCAGTTGATCAACAGTTGACATGGATGGTTCCAGTTTATACAAAAGATATTCCCCATATCTATAAAAAAAGAAAGCAGAATGCTGGCGATGAATATCAGAAAGTCTTTTTAACACTCATCAAGAATTCTGGTATTTATGCAATAACGTCAGCAATTTCACCTCTATTATCTCTTTTTCTATCGCCGTTTTTGACACGTAGTTTTTCTCATGAAGACTATGGTGTATTCATTATTTTGAATACCATGATAGCTTTGCTGACAGGTATGACTCAGTTGGGCTTAGGTCTTGCTTTGTTCCGTGTCTATAACTATGACTACGAAAATGATTCGCAAAAACGGCTGATCGCGCTTTCGACAATGGTTCACCTGCTTTTGTTATCATCGCTCATAGCGACGATAGGGTTTTTCTGTATGGCACCCTATATTGCACAGTTCTTTTTGAGAGATGTGCACTATAGTAATCTGGTGCGTATTGCTGCGTTTGTCATTTTTGTGCAAAATATGACAGTTTCGGCATTTTCATGGCTACGTGCAGAGGGACGGGCCGTTCCTTTTGGCCTGTTATCTGTGGGGAATGCGTGTGTAAATTTGCTGATGACGGTATGGTTAGTAGGAGGGATGCACTGGGGTATCAATGGTGCTTTACTGGCGATGGGATCTGGCTACACTCTGATTGTGCTTGGCACATTACCCAAAATGCTGTCTAAAGTGGGCATACGGTTTCATCTGGATGTTGCGAAAAATCTACTCTCCTTTGGCCTTTCAACGGTGCCGGGTCTGCTCTCACTATGGGTTTTGCAACTTTCGGATCGTTACTTTTTGAGTGTATTTGGTTCCTTTGGACAAGCCGCCAGCTACGCGGTAGCGTATGCGCTTGGAAATATGGTGGGGCCACTCATTATAGCGCCGTTCTCAATGGCCTGGTATGCCATTATATATCCTATAGCCAAAAAGAGAGAAGCGAAAAGCATTTATACGTTGATCTTCCGTTATTACTGTATCGTTTTGTTGATTGTTGTATTTGGCGTGGCTAAGGTTGCTCAAATAGTATTAGTTCGCCTGTATCCACCTGCATATGTTGTGGCTGTCGCGATTATCCCTATCATTGCCTTATCGAATCTATTCTATGGAATGTTTGAAATATTCACTGTTGGTATTTCCATCCGGAGGAAAGTCTGGTTTAACGTTATGCTTATGCCCTGTGCGGCAGTATTGAATATTGTCTGTAATTTCCTGTTAATACCCCATTATGGTTCGATGGGAGCAGCGATATCAACATTGATTGCGTATGTTGTTTTGATGTGTGTCACATACGTTGTGAATCAATCCATTTATCCAATACCGTTTGAGATAGATTTGTTCGGAATAGCACTTCTTATAGGCATAATATGGTACGTTGGCGCTGAGAAATTGAGTGTTGGTTATAATGCACCAATATCCTGGTTTATTGCTGCTGGCTCGTTCTTTGTCTATGCTGGTGTGCTTGTTGTGGCTGGTTGGATGATGCGAGGGCAAAAGAGACGTGTCAATTTCTTGAAGAAGGGGTGAGATTGTTTAGTGGAAAGGGCCGTTATGCAAGAGGAAGGTGGAGCATTTCATCGAGTAAGGAAATATCGCGTTTGCATGCATCTTCTTGTTCCTGCACAGAGAAATTATCGTGTGATGAACGATGCACGAGCACTGCAAGAAGCGGGCTTTGAGGTAACTATTGTCGATGTGGTGCCAGATAAGACCATTCCGCGTGAGGAGATGGTTGATGGCATCTGCATACGTCATATTATCGTGCCTGCCTGGTTTGTCGCAACGCGGTTTAAGCCCTGGTTTTTAATTAAGGTGTTGATCATGATTATTCACTGTAGCGTGATAATGGTCAGTATAAAAGCTGACATCTATCATGCCCATGTGGAGCATGCTTTTCTGGCAACTTCTATTGCTGCACGATTACATCGCAAAGCACTCGTCTTTGACACACCTGAGCTAACAATGTTTGGACCAAATATTCTTCGCTGGCCTTTACTGCGTGCTCTGGCTATCCTGTTGATACGTTTCCTTGCCGCACGTTGTGATGGGTATATTACTGGGTCGCCTCTGTATGCCCCTGAACTCAAACGTCTCTATCATATAGCCAGTGTAGATGTGATTCGCCATGTTCCACCATTGTATCAGATTACGGAAAGTACGCGTTTACATCAGCGCTTAGGAATAGATAAACACATTCGTATCGCTCTTTATCAGGGATATTTACAGGCTGATCGTGGCCTGGAACGTCTGGTGTATGTCGCTCAGCACCTTCCGCCGAATATCGTACTGGTGCTGATGGGTGATGGTTATAGAGACACAGAAGAAAATTTACGTGTCCTCATCCAGCAGCAAAAGGTCGAGGATCGCGTAAGAATCCTTCCAGCCGTACCTTATGAGGAATTGCTCATCTGGACCTCGTCGGCGAGTATTGGTTTAACATTATTGCCACCTGATTATTCAATAAGTATACAAAAATGCCTGCCAAACAAATTTTTTGAGTATCTCATGGCTGGTTTGCCAGTACTTTCATCGGAACTGGATGCTATTGTTGCAATGATTCGCGCATATGGAGTAGGGATCGTGGTGACTGATTTGTCACCGCGACATATTGCGCAGGTAATGATAGAGATGCTGGATAATCAAGCAGCGCTACAGCAGATGCGAACTAATGCGTTGCAACTGTCACATCAAGAATGTTACTGGGAGAGAGAGAGTTCGAAGCTTGTGGCTCTCTACACAAGAATTTGCGAAAAAGTTGATAGAGGGAAGTCATGCTGAGAAAGTCTGTTTCACGAATGGATGAGGGAAAGTATATGGATAGACAGCACACTGCACATATTTGTTTTCATGTCATGAGATCTGCGCATAGAGATGTTAGAGCAATGCGTGCCATGAGAACACTGGCTGCGACTGGTTATACAATGACTCTGGTGGATATTGCTGATATAGATGCTAGAATTGATGATTCTGTGATAGGTGATACAAATGTATCCGTTAAACATATCACTTTATCACACTGGCGATTGCATAGACGACGTGAAACGCTCTTTTTTTTGCAGGCTTCTTTTGCTGTTTGTCTCGCGATTTATTATCTCTGGCGGGCGAATGCTGATATCTATCATGCTTGTGAAGTGACTGCGCTCCCTGCCTGTTTTATTGTTGCTCTGTTGCGCAGAAAACAATTGGTGTATGAGGCATATGAATTGCCCCTCCACGATGTTGCCTGGGATGAAATGGGATTGCTGCGGAAAGGGGTTCACTTATTGCTCATGATGTTGCTCAGAGTGATGCTTCCATATTGTAGCGCACTGATCGCTGTGTCGATGCCAATAGTGGAATTTATGCGTAAGCAATATAAAATGAAGAAGGTATTATTGTTACGTAACATGCCTGAGTATCAGTATGTTGATAAAGAGTACCTGTTCCATACGACTTTTCATTTACCTGCTGCAACACGTATCGTGCTCTATCAAGGAAACCTGCAAGTAGACCGTGGATTAGAGCGTCTTGTCAGAGCGGCAATGTTTCTACAAAAGGATACACTTCTTGTGCTGATGGGACAAAATGTAGGATTGACCCGGACCGCATTGGAGAAGATTATTGAGCTTGAACGTATTGCTGAGCGCGTGAAAATTATGCCAGCCGTGCCATACCATGAATTACTTCGGTGGACTGCTTCTGCTGATCTGGGATTATTACTGACTCCATTAGATTATACACTGAACATGCGGTTATCACTGCCGAATAAGTTTTTTGAATATTTGATGGCTGGTTTACCCGTATTGACATCACCTCTTATTGCAGTTCGAGAAATTGTGCAGACACATTGTGTTGGGCGTGTGGTGTCTGATCTTGCGCCTCATATTGTTGCAAATATGATAAACGATATGTTAGTACACCAGGATGAACTGTTACATATGAGGAAGAATGCTTTGGAGATAGCAAAAGAGTTCTGTTGGGATCGTGAACAGCAGGTATTGATTACTTTGTATAAAGAATTGATCAGAGATATGTAATTATATGTATTATACAGAGCGCATCAAAAACGAAGGAATGGCACCAGCTAGCCAGATAAATCTATACGCATATTTTTAAGGTTGACTTAGTATTTGAAGTAGTAACTGTTGTACGCTTGTTCCCCAGTGATTCCAATTTAAAAGATCTTCAAAGACACGACGGCTGGATTTGACCAATTGTGAATAGCGTGAATCATCGCCATATATCTCGGCGATAATTTCTGCATAAGCCTGTCCACGGGCATCATAAGGAAGAATAAAGCCATTTTTGCCATTATATACCGCGTCGGAAGTTCCTCCCGTGCTAGCGGTCAGGCTGGGAATACCATAAGCACTGGCTTCACAAAAGACAATGCCAAATGCCTCCTGTCGCGATGGCACGATCAAGAAATCTGCCTTTTGATAGAGCATTTCGAGTTCATGGCGCTGGTGATCATCGTTCTTATCTAAGAAAGGAATAACTGTCATGTTTGGATGAGAGATGCTGGCAGGTGGAATTGAACCACAGATGATCAGGTCGGTGTCTATACCCATATTTTCCAATGCGATGAGCGTTTCGAATGCGATATCTCCACCTTTTTTCTCCCAGCCAATACCGATAAAGATGAGAGTGCAACGTGATGATTTCTGTCGGTTGAACACGGTTTCTCTTGAGGGAATAGTATCCAGGTTGGCCCCGAACGGGATGATATGTACTTTGTGATAGTCAGCATGATAATCATAGAGTGCTGAGCGGGCTGCCCATGTGGAGCAATAGAGTAATGCGTGAGCGTTCTGGTAGGCTGCCATTTCAATGGCATGGCCCTGTCGGGCCGACCAGGAGAGAAGACGGCTATAGCCGGGATAGTAGTTATGGAGCTGTGCAAATGTACCATCCTCGACAAGGATAATGGGCGTAGTTGTCTCCAAAAACGCAATTTCTGACGCTCCAACAGGCGCAAAAATGAAGTCATATCGTTGCCTGACCAGCAGCTTTTGGATAATTCTGGCATGTTTTTTTGCAACGATGGACAAGCGATCATAGGCGACACGTTTTTTTAATAGCAATTGAGCACTTTTGTTGGTAAATCTACCGATTATATCTTTTTCAAATGAAGTGATAGGGCCAATGCGATGTACCTCGCCGCAGTGTTTTTGTAGCGCCTCTGCCATATAGTAGGCGGTTCCTGAGAACGCATGTTTACTGCGAGCATCTTCATTTGAAAGATAGGCAATATGCGGCCTGTCATTTGAATTGTGCATTCTTATTCTTTAATGCCACTTCTTTTCTTTGATTTTCTCTGTGCATGCTGCCTCACAGCGTTTGCTTAACTATTGTTTCGTGCTAATGTGTGAATAGCAATATATATAAACTTAAACATATATTACAGTATACAGACATGACAAAATTACAAAATTCGCGTATAAGCCATTCATATTTGATTAAATATAATCAATGATTTGACTCAAGAATTTATCCATGTGGATATTTGGAGATATCAGTATAATGTGATAGGTAAAGAGATATTCGATCTTTGCAGGTATTACTTTATTGTTGCCGACTTACTTGCGCCGGGTATCTCTTTTATATAGATGAGTTGTCATAAGCCGTAGCCGATAGTCTTATCTTGAATAAAGGAATGTTTGTGGGGCGAGCAAGAGTATTTTTGTTAGGGGTCGATGGGCTGACATTTCATATACTGCGTCCGATGATGGAACGTGGTTTGTTACCGCACTTTCAGCGTCTATATACTGATGGCGTTCATGGAACGTTACAATCAACCGTGCCTCCAATGACCCCACCTGCCTGGATGTCGATTGCGACGGGACTGGCACCAGCCAAACATGGTGTCTATGATTTTTGGGATTATAAGCGTGCAGATCAGGGATTGCAGGCGTATGTTATAACACAGCGTAAGGGTGGACAGGCGATCTGGAACATTTTAAGTGAATGGGGAAAACGTGTTATTGTTGCCAACGTGCCAATGACATATCCACCGGAACCTGTTAATGGCATTATGGTGAGTGGGTATATGGCTCCTGATATGACGGCACATGTGACATATCCATTAGACTTTAAGCGTGAATTGTTACGCAAGGTACCTGAATACAGGATTGATCTGACACCCGCTGTGGCGGGAGAGCAGGTGGGGAATGTGCTTGCCGCTACGCTCGATATTACTCGTTCACGTATACAGTTACTACAGTTGTTACTTGAAAAAACATGGGATTTCTGTTTCCTGACATTTGTTGGGGCTGATCGTATTCAACATGTGTATTGGGATGCTATTACGTCGATGCAGCCTCTGGCTGTCCAATATTATCAAATGCTTGATGAAGCACTTGGCATGATCATCTCTGCTTTGCAAAAAGAAGACTTGTTGATGTTGGTATCAGATCATGGTTTTCAAGGGGCGAAGAAGAACTTTTATCTTCAAGAATATCTCTGTCGTCTGGGTTTGACTCAAATGCGTAGCCAATCCGTACGATATAAAGCTAAACTCCGGGGTGATGCGGTTGCTCTGCTCTGGTCTTTGGGATTACGTGGTTTTCCAAGCTGGTTGCGGCAACGATTGTATCGGTCAGGCATATTGCCTACCGCTCAGCAACTGCATGCGGTGTGTTTACCTGATTTGAATTGGGCAACTACTTCGGTTTTCATACCTTCTCCGTCAGGATCAATCGCTGGCTATGCTGATATATTTATCTCTGATGATCTTACAGAACAGGATATTGCTCAATTGCAACAAACGTTAAATGCCATTCGTGATCCATCCACTGGTGAGCCGTTCGCTGTCGCTCTCTATCGAGAGGATGCCTTTGGGACTGGTCCTTATGCCCCTCCTGAGCGACATTTGATTCTGATCAGTGGGGCGGACATGACACCATTGACTGAATTGGGCGGACATTCACTTTGGAGCACCAGGAAAAAGAGGATTGGTATTCATCATCCTGATGGAGTCTTATGTCTGTATGGTGCTCAGATCAAGCACGGAGTGGAGATTGCACCCGCGCATGTTTATGATATTGTTCCAACCATTTTGTCGTTTATGGGAGTGCCCTTGCCGGAGACATTAGACGGTCGCGCAATCACGGATGTGTTTGTACAGGATAGACACACGCGATCTCCTACACATGGGATAGTGCAGCAGAAATTGCGCCAGATTCGGGTAAAGAAATTGTAAATCATATTGTAGGAGAAATTTGCTATGAAGATAAAATAATTGTTTGTCATTTGAGTAGCGTACAAAGAGAAAGGCATTTGATCTCCTATATTCACAGTATTTATTCTATTTATATGTGGATTTATAGAATATTCATGTATTGCCTCTTCTGTTATTGACATTTGCAGAAAAAAGCTTTATTCTGAATAGTGGTAAGAAAAAAAAGAATATAGCAAATGGCAACGAACGAGTGGAGTAGTGGCAACGTATCTGTCAGAGAGAGAAGGTCACCGGGTGGAAGCTTTCTTCAGAGAAGCGCTATGAACGTGACTCGTGAGTCGAATACGCGATGTTTGTAAAGACGGTAGTATATTCCGGATCGCCCGTTATAGCGAATGAGAGGATATCTGACACTGATAGATCTGCTCTGGTTGGGCGTGTCAGCTATCAAAACAAGGTGGTACCACGAGCTCTGCGCTGCCCTCGTCCTTGGAGAGGCAGCGTTTATTGTTAGTACGAGCAAAGGAGTACTACCATGTTGCCCAACCGTTATGATTTTCGCAAGATTGAACAAGCATTAGCGGCGTATTGGTCTGAATGTGCGCTGTACGCTTACGATCCAGATGGATCTGGACCCCCGTATACAATTGATACACCTCCTGCAACAGTCTCAGGCGAATTACACATTGGTCATTGCTATTCGTATACGCAGACAGATGTCATTGCCCGTTTTCAGCGTATGAGAGGAAAGCATGTTCTTTATCCAATGGGATTTGATGACAATGGTTTGCCAACTGAGCGTTTCGCTGAGAAGACCTTCCAGCGGAAAGCCATGGAGATGGAACGATCTGCTTTTATCGAACAGTGTCTGGAATTGACGCAAAGAACTGAAGATCATTTTGAACAGTTATGGAAGCGTCTGGGCCTCAGTGTTGATTGGAATTATCGTTATTCAACGCTCTCGCCTCAGGCTCAGCGCGTCTCCCAATGGTCATTTATTCAGCTTTATCGGGCAGGCCGCGCATATATTCAATTAGCGCCTACACTCTGGTGTCCAGAATGTCAGACCGCGATTGCCCAGGCGGAGCAAGAGGATACAGTATTCCCGACCCAATTCTCAACATTGGCCTTTCATCTTCAGGATGGAGCAATATTGCCAATTAAGACAACACGTCCGGAGTTGTTGCCGGCATGCGTTGCCATTTTTGTTCATCCTGATGATTTACGATATACCCCTTTTATTGGCTCAAAGGCCTGGATAGAATGCTCGACGTTGTTGGAACGCGCAAGAATTGAGGTTCCGATTTTGGCGGATACGCTGGTTGATCCAGCAAAAGGGAGTGGCGCGGTCATGTGTTGTACCTTTGGGGATTCCGTCGATGTCTCCTGGTGGCGTATGTATAATCTCCCACTGCTGACCGCCATTGGTCGTGATGGTCGTATGACCGCATTGGCTGGTTCATACAAAGGGCTCATGGCGATTGAGGCCAGAAAGCAGATCTTGCAGGATCTTTCGCAGCAAGGATCTCTGCTTGAGCAAGAGATGATAGAACATTCTGTTGGCACACATGAACGATGTGGAACACCAATCGAATATCTCCATACGCGGCAGTGGTTTATTCATGTTCTGGATCGGAAAGAGCAATTATTGCAGGCTGGCCGTCAGATCAAATGGACACCTGAATATATGCATCAGCGCTATGAGCACTGGGTTGAGAACTTGCAATGGGATTGGTGCATTTCGCGCCAGCGTTTTCTGGGTGTTCCTTTTCCTGCCTGGACATGTCGTACCTGTGGAGAATTTATAATGGCAGAATTAGCGCAGTTGCCACTCGATCCACGAATGACAACACCGTTGCGTCCGTGTGCCTGTGGTTCAAGTAATTTTGAGCCAGAGCCTGATGTTATGGATACCTGGGCAACTTCATCATGTTCCCCGTTTATCATTGGACGTTGGACAGATGATATGCAATGGTTTGAGCAGCACTTTCCGGCTAGTTTGCGGCCTCAGGCTCATGATATTATTCGTACCTGGGCTTTCTATACTATTGTTAAAGCGTTGTATCACACCGGGAGCGTTCCGTGGCGTGAAATAACCATTTCTGGTCATGGGTTATCACAAGAGAGAAGAAAAATTTCAAAATCGCAGGCGCACAATGAGATGGCACCACTGGCATTGCTTGAACAAGAATCAGCAGATGCTTTGCGTTACTGGGCAACATCTGTTAAACCGGGCAATGATACGCCTTTTCGTATTGAAACGATTGCAACGGGACGAAAACTGGTTACAAAGTTGTGGAATGCCTCTCGATTTGCTGCGAGTCGTCTACAAGGATTTGAACCAATAACTTTTCAGGCTTTCGATAGTTTGTTGCCAACGGATCGCTGGTTATTGTCGCGGCTTTATCGGACTGTTTCGGCGGCAACGCTGGCTCTGGAAGAGGGCGATTTCGCGACTGGTCGTGCGGAGATTGAGCGTTTCTTCTGGAATGACTTTTGTGATAATTACCTTGAATTAGCCAAGTCACGCCTGTATCAAGAGGATGAAAGTTCTGAACGACGTGCTGCGCAATGGACATTGTTTCAAGCATTATTGACAACGTTGAAATTACTTGCGCCGTATATACCGTTTATCACTGAGGAAATATATCTTCATTTGTTTAAAATATATGAAGATGTTGAATCGATTCATATTACTCATTGGCCTGAAATACCTTCGCACTGGTTGGATAGTGAGGCGGAGGCGTATGGGACAGCATTATTGGCACTTTTACATCAGGTTCGGCGCTATAAAGCCGAGCATGAAATGTCACTGGGTGCTGAATTAGAAAGTACACAAATAGCTGTTCACCCTGAACTACAGCGTATGTTTATGGTTTGTGTCGGCGATCTCAAAGGGGCTATACGAGCAAAAAAGATGACTATCATTTCCAATGATGGTGACTGGCAGTCGATAGGGCTGTCAATTCAGACATCTCAGGCGTATACCAGATAAACGGGTCAATTATTGTTTGAGCGGAGAAGATGGGCCTGCAGTAACTTCTATTTCAGGTCTGTCTTTTTTTCTTTTATTACTATTCTATTTGAGGACCATCTGGTATGATGTTTACAATTCTTTGTGGTAGGGATTGCATAGAGCATAAAAAGAACAGATATGTCATAAGGAAAAACGTACAATGAACTTGCAAAATCTGCGCGTATTTTTAAAGGTGGCTGAGTTAGAACATATCACGAGAGCAGCAGAAGAACTCAATTTAACGCAACCTGCTGTCACAAAAATTATTCAGAGTCTGGAGTATGAGACTCACCTCGATTTGATTGAGCGTCAGGGTCGACACATCGTCTTAACCCATGCAGGGCGCGTGTTGCAGAAATATGCACGGCAACTCTTTGCTATGGAACGTGAGATGGAGGAGTCACTAACGGCTTTGCGTGACATTGATGGCGGTGAGATCACATTCGCAGTGAACACAACAGCAAGTGTGTATTTATTACCACCGATTATTGCACGTTTTAAATCTAGCTATCCACGAGTAACACTGAATATATCTATATTTAATTCACGAGAAATTCTAGATGGAATCATGAATTGGACCCATGACTTTGGTCTGGTTGAAGGTGATGCGGCCAATTTGCCATCATCTCTCTATGTGCGCTTTTTTGCTCGTGATCATCTTATCTTGACCGTTGCTCCAAACCACCGTTGGAGCAATGTCGATATGCTGCAACCAGAAGAACTAGGCACGAATGAATTGATTGTACGTGAGCGTGGTAGTGGATTGAGGGACCTTATTGAACAAGAACTCTTAAAGAAAAATGTTGAATTACAACCGTTATTGACCCTGACTGATAATGAAGCGATCAAGCAGATGGTAATGAATGGTGTGGGAGCGGCGATTGTCTCATTTTTGACGGTACAGCGTGAATTAGGCAGTGGTGATCTGGTGCAGGTGCCGATAGCCGGGATGGAATTTTACCCTCAACTGAGTTTTATTCAGCGTGCTGATAAACAACTCTCACGTGCTGCTCAAGCGTTTTGCTCTTTCCTTTTCCCGCTGGCTTGAGATACGAATTGATGCGATACAGGAAGAATGTCAGTCTGATGTCTGTTGGAACAGTCAGTTATCTGGCATTCTCCCCGATCGGTTAGCCCTGTAAGCCCCAGCGCGTGCGCACTGCACGTTCTAGTGGTGCAAAGATCAAACGGTCAATTGCCACACCAAGTACGATGATGATAATCATAACTGCAAATATCTGCGCGGTATCAGCCAGATTTTCACCATTTTCTAGAAGACTTCCCAGGCTGATCGTGACGTAGAGCAATTCCGCTGCCATCAATGAGCGCCACGCGAAGGTCCAGCCCTGTTTCAGTCCGGTGAGAATCGAAGGTAATGCCGCAGGAATAATAACCTGACTGGCAAGGGCAAATCCTTCCGATCCCATATTGCGTGCTGCTCTAATATAAAGTGGTGGAGTGTTTTTTACACCCGCTTCAACGCCAAGGGTGATAGAGAAAAGTGCTCCCATCACAACTACAAAAATCATTGCTCGCTCATTCAGACCAAACCATAATAGACCAAGTGGAATCCAGCAGGCGCTAGGTAACGCCTGAAAACCCAGAACAAGTGCTCCCAGTGTTTCAGAGGCATAGCGATTTCTTCCGATCAAGACACCTAAAATAAGCCCCAGAATCACAGAAATGACATAGCCAATGATCAGTCGGCGCAAGCTGACAAGTGTTGCCATCTCAAAAGAACCATCCCGTAGCCCACTCATGATGCGACTCCAGACATCGAGCGGTCCTGGGAACAGATAACTGGGCCAGAGTCCAATTGCTATCAGTCCTTGCCAGATCAGGATGAGCGCGACAAAAAAGCCAACCTGCCGTAATGTTTTGTTGTACCATTGTGGTTGGCTGACTGTTGTTCGTGTTCTGGCGAGATTAGCTGCTGGTTGTGCCATCGTTTTGCTCCTGATTTTCTGCTGCCATTTCAGTGCGAAGTGTCTGTAAAATTTCTGCTGAAAGATCAACCAATCTGTGATCATCTGCCCGCCGTGGACGTGGAAAATCGATGCGAAATTCTTGTATGATGCGTCCTGGGCGAGGGGCAAAGACAACCACACGATCTCCAAGTGTGACAGCTTCTTGCACGCTATGGGTCACAAACAGAATTGTTTTGTGTGTCTCTGACCATATTGACTCAAGTTCGCCCTGAAGGCGATCCCGCGTAAATGCATCAAGTGCTCCAAAGGGTTCATCCATCAGCAGGATTTGTGGATCGATGGCAAGGGCACGAGCAATAGCTACACGCTGGCGCATGCCGCCGGAGAGTTGATGGACGAAACTGTGTTCAAAGCCATTAAGATGCACAATATCAATGAAGCGTTGCGCGATCTCCGCCCGCCGGCGTGCTGGTATCCTGGCCTGACGCAAGCCAAATTCGACATTTTTTTGTACATCCAGCCAGGGGAAAAGCGCAGCCTCTTGAAATAAGAGGATGCGATCTGTGCCTGGTCCCTGCACTTCTGTGTCATGAGCAAATACCTGACCAGTGCTGGGTGTTTCCAGACCTGCGATAATGTTTAACAATGTAGATTTGCCACAACCACTGGGTCCAAGGAAGCAAACGAACTCACCTTCCTGAACCTGTAGATTAACGGGGAGCAATGCTTCTACTGTTCGTCCCTGACCTGTAAAGGTTTTGCTTACTTCTGAGATATGTAATGCTCTGTTTGAAGATAGAGAAATCTGCTCCTGATCTGACAGATTTATAGCATGAGATGCAGACATTGCTTGCTGACTCCTTTATGAAGTAGTTATTTTAGGTAACCCTTTGCTTGCTAAGACTGAGTTTAGTGGGTCGAGATCTACAATGTTGGTAACATCAGGTTTACTACTCCCCAGGAAACCTAGTGTGTATTCATCATTTGCTTGTTCATATAACGTGGATACAAGAGGATCATAAGTGATACTCAGATTATGGAATGCACTATCCAGAATTTGCGTTGAATACGATTTTTGCGTCAATGCCTTTAATTGATTATTCACGATTGTGATGGCTGATGAGAGATTGTTATTGATGTATTGAGCTGTCTCAACATGAGCTTGCAATAATTCTTTGACAATATCCGGATGGGCGTTAAGGAATGCGGTACGAACAATTAAATCTGTAGTGGTAAATTGCTTATTGGGCCAGAGATTGCGCTCGTCGACGAAGACTGTGCCATGATCTTCGATGATAAGGCGGGAGGCATATGGTTCAGGAACCCAGGCTCCATCAATCTGTCCAGCTTTAAACTCATTCAAGATGGTTGCGTTATCCATTGGCAGGATATTGACAGTTCCGCCCTGTTGTGTTGTTTTCAGGTTATGTTGTTGCAGGTAGTGGCGCAGCGAGATATCCTGTGTGCCACCTTGCTGAGGATCAGCGATTTTTTTGCCATTCAGATCAGCCGGGCTGGTGATATGTGCGCCTGGGCGGACAATGAACAGTGCTCCACCACTTGAGGCTCCGGCAATGATTTTTAATGCGGAACCATTACTACGAACGTAGCCATTGATTGCTGGATTAGGGCCGACATAGGCGATATCGATATTACCAGAAAGTAGTGCCTGAATTTCGTCTGGTCCGGCGTTAAAGACGTGGGTTGTGAGCTTATTGGGGCCAATGGCCTGTTGAAATGTCCCTCTCTGGACACCAACTAATGCAATTGCATGGGTAATGTTAGGAAAATAGCCCAGATTTACCGTAACTGGTCCTTTACTACTGGCTGATGAGGTTCCACATGCGGCCAATGAAAAAGCAAGGAATAGGACAAGAGCGATGATGCCGGTAAAAGGTCTTGAGAACGCTCTCATAGCGATGCCACTCCTTTGATGAAATGTCTGAAAATACTTGCGCTAGCGTCGTTTACAATACTCTTTGTTCTAGTAAATGGTATTGCGCTATCCCTGTTTTATTGCCATTGACTGCCATGATCAGATAGAGAGAGATGGAGGGGAGTAGCAATCTCACAGATATAACCAGCTAAGGTAATATCTGTTCTAGAATGATTGACTCACGCTTCGCAAATAAGTGTAAATACAGTTACAATGAAGATCTCTGTTTCTGTGTGCATATCTGCATAAAATGAAACAGCAGTTACATTTATGCTAAGAGGATACCTAATCAAAGAGTGGAAGTCAATGGTAAGAATGACCAGCCGAGGTGTGATATTTACATATTTTTGTGTTTCAATAAACCATGATAAGAGAACCGGAGTATCAGTTACACTGTAGCAGGAGAAGGCATGGGAAAACCATATGTGTGATATCACCACACACATATGGCCAGATTTTACAGCAGCGCTCGTGGTGGTAAGCTTGGCTTATATGTGTGATTGGGAAATATCAGGAACTCTGGCTTGATTCTGCCGGCCCCACTAATGGGCTTAATTTACGTGGGGTCCCATCGCGGTGGAAGAGGAATGGGTTGAGCGCTCCATCTTCATCGGTGGGGGTAAGACCTGCTTCTTGAATGAAGCGAGAAGGGATGGCATCGGAACCGCGATAGAGAAGAATCGAGGATAAAAATAGTTGCTTTTGTGCGCGTGTCAGGGCAACGTAGGCGAGACGACGTTCTTCTGCCAGACCAGAGAGCATAACAGGGCCATCTTCAGCAAGTGTATATGAGCGTCGATGAGGAAAGATGCTTTCGGTCAGTCCCATCACAAAAACAACCGGACTTTCCAATCCTTTTGATTTATGGACCGTCATCAGATTAACGCAATCACGCTTATTCTTGCTGGTATCTTCTGCCTGTTCTTTCAAGCGTGTCATCGCATCCAGAAAGTGGCGAATCGTATGATGTCGTTGCGCGATCTGGATAAGCTCCTCCAGTTCGTCGTAGCGAGCCTCAAGTTTGACTTCCTCTTGCTGACCAGAAGATTCACCGCTTTCTTCATCTTCCTGGTTCTGATGCTTACTATCATAGTGACGTAAATGGGTATCATATGCATACTGTCGAATGAGTTTGATTGCTTCGGTTGGATTGTTATTGCATTTTGCTCGTAACCGTTTGATGAGTGACACAAGATCCTTGACGCCTAATTGATGTTCTTTCGCAATCACATATGGATGTTCTTCACAGTATTGTAGTAAAGGGCGACCCGCTGCGTGTGCTGTCAATGACGCATAAAAAGTTGGTGTAAAGCGGTGGGAGGTGCGAGCAGTATTGGTGAAATACTCACGTGTAGGAATATTCGCGACGATGCGGAAGGCAGTATTCTGCTCACCACAATGGACAGGAGTAAAGACATCATCCCATTTCAGTGGTTGGGTTGATGTCCGTGCGTCCAGATACTCCTGATACACACGCATACCATCAATTAACGCCAGGTACGACAGAATATCGCGAGTGGTTTTGCGTTTGAAAAAAGATGAACCACCAACTGAGCGATAAGGGATACGCTTCCGAGCCATCGCGATTTCCAGGGAAGCGAGATGATGATTTGTACGAGAAAGAACAAAGATATCCTTAAATGATAAATCCTCTAGATGTTCTTTCCAGTTTCGTACAAGTTGGTCAATGCGATTGGCGATTCCCTCGGCTTCAGCTTCTTGATCCTCATATGCTGTAACTGTAATGGGGGTACCGTCAGGTTGGGTTGGGCGAAGCACCTTTTCAAATCCGGGTGTGATGTCATTATGGCTGATAAGTTTATTCGCGGCTGCTAGAATTTGTGGTGTTGAGCGGTAGTTATACTCAATTGGATAGATTTTTCCCTTGGGATACATTGCTTTGAATGAGAGAATAGAAGCTTCCGGGCTGGCACCCCGGAATTGATAGATGGCCTGATCTGGATCGCCAACCACCACGACGTTATGTTTAGGGGCCGCCAGATGTTGAATGAGTTTATATTGTGAGGGATTGGTATCCTGTGTCTCATCGATCTGTAAATATGAATAACGTCCCTGCCAGGATTTGCGGAATTTTGGACTTCCTTCAAGCAGGAGAAGAGGAACATAGATCAAATCAGAGAGATCGTAGAGTTTTTCTTTCTGCTTTGTTTTTTCATATTGGATGAAAAATTCCTGGTAGCGTTGCGCTAATTCAATATCGAGGACCAGTTCTGTACGGAAGAAATCCGTTGAATTTTCAGGTTTTACAAGCTCTTCCTTTGCGCGATCAACCGCAGCCAGAACGGTGCCAATCTCGACATCCCAATTCATGCCACGAGAGCGGTTGCTGCGCCATGGGCGTGTAATATCTTCTGCAAGCCATTGGCGTGGGTCGCCGCTGATAAGATGCTTATTCAGTTCCTGTGGTGCCCATTGCAACTTGTCACGTAACATTTGATGACCAAGACCATGGAAGGTAAGGACACGTAGTGGTTTGATATCTTTCGCTGCGATGCCACGAGCTTTTAAGGCTCTGATTGCTCGTTTCTCCATTTCATCTGCGGCGGCACGTGTAAAGGTCACACAGAGAATTTCTTCAGGGGGAATCTTTTCGTCGGCGATCAGACGCACCAGCCGTTGTACAAGGATGGAAGTTTTGCCTGTTCCTGCGGCGGCAATAAAGGCTGCTGGTCCGTCTTTATGAGCGATGGCGGCAGATTGTTGTGGATTGGCTTCAAAGAGCAATTGATGTGCTGATGTTGAACGAGCTTTCGCTTTTGGTCTGGTTCCTTGCGCGGTCATACTACGATATTCTTCCCTACCTATTATTACTTATCAGAGATTCAGCAAAATGTTCTTTGATGCCTCTACAACAAAGGAATGTAGTTCCCTTCTCTCAATTTCCAACGGTGTTGGTGAGTTTGGTGCAAATGTGTTTAGAAAAGTGGAGAAGCATCATTCAGTTGTTGGTATTTCATGAGTTACGGCTATCAAATATAGCAGGTTCTCGCAAATAGAGCAAGTTTTAGCCTTGTTGGCTGACCCGTTTGTGTCTGATTTTTGAATGTGATTGCTATGCTTTTAGGAATACAGATATTCTTCTCTTGCATCATCATCTTGAGCGAAAGAGAGTAACGGGAATGAGAGAAAGAATGTAGAACCTTTCCCTTCTATTGATTGGAACCAGATACGACCGCCCTGACGTTCAACAAGCTCACGACTGAGATATAATCCCAGGCCAGTGCCTGGGATGCCCAGTGCCTGCCCATTCTCTGCACGCATAAAGCGACTAAAGATGCGTGCCTGTTGTTGTTCAGGGATACCAATGCCTGTATCTTTGATACTCACGGTAGCTCCCTGTTCCTCCTGATTTTTCCAGATGCCAATTTCGATGGGGCCACCTTGAGGGCTATATTTTACAGCATTATTTAACAGATTCGTTAGCACCTGTTCGATGCGTTGTGCATCCAGTGATACGACCAGAAAATCTGCCTCGGTGATGATAACAAATTGATGTTCTCCTTCCTCTGTAACCATCTGGAAGCGCCTCACAACACGTTTCACCAGTGCGATAAGATCGGTGGCTTCCTGACGTAATGTAAAACGACCGGCCTGTAGTCGTGTGACATCTAATAAGTCATCTGTTAATTCGACCAGACGTGTTGTGGCCTGATCAATGCTTTGCAAGGATTCCAGTTGCCAGGGAGCCAGTTCATTGCCTTTTCCCTGTATAGATTGTGTCAGAAGTAGACGCACAAAGCCGTGGAGAGCGGCTAATGGATTGCGTAATTCATGTGCCGCTATGCCAATAAATTCATCTTTCAATTGTTCGGCTTCCTTTAACGCCGAGACATCCTGGTGGACGACCAGCGCAATTGGTTCTGGATCAGTTATGGACGAGAATGCATGAGGCAGTTGAATGGGCAATTTCTTTGTGTCCAGCGCAATAGCGTTCACCATGACTGGAAGAGTGACACCATCCGCATGACGAATGATTTCCTGGTGGAAATAAACACTTTCTCCTTGTTGGACGGCTCGTAGTGTTGCTAATTTATCTGATGGCAGGGGACGACCATCAATCTGGAAAATATGAATATGATTTTTCTGCAAAAAGACTTGCATGGGTTGTTCTGTTTCCCAGATGGCTCCCCAGACGGTAGTTGCGGTTTTATTGGCGAGGACGAGGCGGGCATCATGACCGTGCACAAGGTAGACACTGGTTGGTAATTCATCCAATATGCGTTGTACGAAGGAGAGGCGTGCCTCTGTTTCTGAACGCGCTTGTCGTTCCAAGAGAAAACGTCGTGCTTCGGTTACATCATGCCAGACGACAACGGCGCCAGAAATATGCTGTGGTGATTGTTTGGTTATCGTGGATGTTGTACGATTCTCGCATTCTGGCATAGTTTGTTGATGGAGCGGTGAGGCTTTGACAACATATTCATGGCGTTCCTGCTGCTCATCAGTGATAGTAACGGACATATCGGAGTCGATGATGCCCTGTAAGGCGGCGCGTGCTGGTGCATGTAGTAGTGCTTCAAGGAACTGTGATCCTTGTTCGTGTGTTTCCAGTTGTGTTCGTAACTGTTGCGCTTTTGTATTTTCTCGTAAGATGTGTTCCTGCTGATCTACCAGGGTGACGCCATCGGCGATGCTCTCAAAGATTGCTTGTAGCTCCTGAACACGCATGCGCATATTTTGATAGAGACGAGCATTATCGATAGCAACAGCGGCCTGCGCAGCCAGACCCAGTAAAATTTGCTCATCATCGGCAGTGAATTGATCAGGGTCTGGATGCCCTAATAAGAGTCCGCCACGTACTTCCTGATCATGATCAAGTAGTGGTGCTCCTAGAAAACTGCGAATAGTTGGATGACGATGGGGTAAACCTATGGCGCGGAGTTGTTCATGCGAGGTGTGACCATGAGCAAACGCGAAGGCCGCATCGCGGGCTTCCTGGTGCGCCTGAGGAGTTCTTCCCTGTTTGTCAACTTTGGAGATCATTGAGATATCTGCAACGCGGACGGGCACTTTATAGCGAAAGATGGGGGCCAATAATCCTTCACCGCCCAGAGGCATATGGCGGAACATTTCCTCTTGTTCTTGTGTTACGCCAATGACAGCAGCTAGATGGAAAAGGTTTCCTTCAGCGGGAACAAGCAGTTCCCCCTGTTCATTGATAGGACGTAACGTGAACGCTGCGAATTGCGCACCTGTTAGATCTGCCGCAGTCTGCGCAATCAGATGCAGTAAGCGCCCTTCGTCCTGTTCACTTATTAAGGCAGCACCAATGCGGCTCAGGGCTGCGAACCGTTCTGCTGCAGATAACTGTTTTGATGCTTTAACCTGTTTCATGCTGATACATGTCCTTATCGACAATTCCACTACAAACATGGTACCATAAAAACAAAGGATATGTTAGTTTTAGTGATGCTACCTTTATTTATTGTTCGGCTTTTTGTTCTGTGATTTTTTTGTGATATTGAGGTGCTTGTTTGTATGCTTTTTTGAGAGATTGCATGTCTATACTCATTCTCATATGAACCTTTAACTATACTTAAGAATAACAAAATGATAAAGTGGAACGTAGTGATAGCGCTCAAAACTTATCGCAGCATTGCGAGGTCAAAAAAGCAGGCAATATGGAAAAAGCTCATGTATCAACGGAACTGTCGTCAGGATTTGCTACTGGTCGACAGGAGTTCGTGAATGCGGAATGGCTAGCAACGCTCAGTCACGAACTCCGTAGTCCTCTTGCAGCTATTCATGGATATGCGACCTTGCTGCAGCGTTATGATTCTCATCTCTCCGGTGAGGAGCGTCAGGAGTTTCTTCAATCGATTGCAGAGGGGAGTGAGCGGCTGGTTGCTCTTCTTAACCAGCTTTTTGATGTTGCCCAATTTGAAGCAGGTCTGGTCAAACTTCATTTCTCATCATTTGATTTGCTTCAATGTGTACAAGAAATTTTTCAGCAGTTAGAGCAAGAGACTTCATTGCCGCAGCCAGGGACACGTTTTGTGTTACAGCTAGAGAAGGAGTCGATGCCTGAAGAGACTGGATTGTTTATTGATGCAGATCGTCTGCGTCTTCGACAGGTTCTGGTGCAATTGTTGGAGAATGCACAAAAATTCTCCCCCTACGATACACCGATAGAGGTGACTATTTCACTCGTTGATTTCCAACAGGATCAGGTTGTTAGCAACCTTCCAGCACCTATCTGTACTCAGTTAGCAGAACAAGGGCAACCGTTCGTGTTTTTACGAATTCATGATTACGGTATTGGTATTCCGAAGGAACAGCATGAGCGTATTTTTGAACGTTTCCAGAAGGCAAATGTGCAATTAACACGTGAAGAGAATGGTCTTGGTATAGGTTTGACTCTCAGTCGTGCGATTATGTCATTACATCATGGGTGGATCTGGGCCGAGAGTGAACCTGGAACTGGAAGTACCTTTCATGTACTCATACCACTCCATTATCGTCAAGCAAAGGATAGTAAAGAATATGGCTGCGAAGAAAACAACGATTCTAACTGCTGATGATGATCCTCAACTTCTCCGTCTTGTGACACGAACACTTGAGTTGGAGCATTTTCATGTTTTGACAGCGAAAGATGGAGCGGAAGCTCTGGCAAATATTGAAGCAGAACTGCCTGATCTGGTGATTCTTGATGTTATGATGCCCAGGATGGATGGATTTACGGTATGTGAGAGAGTGCGTGCATTTTCATCTGTACCAATTATTATCGTGACAGCTCGTGGGCGTGATGATGATAAAATCAGAGGGCTTAATCTGGGGGCAGATGATTATTTGATTAAGCCCTTCAATGTTGAAGAACTGGTGGCTCGTGTGCGGGCGGTATTGCGTCGGGCACAATTTATGCCAACTGAAATGCCACATGCCACACGGAGCGTGACGACCATTGGGGAGATCACGATTGATTATACTCAACATCTTGTTTCAAAAGGTGGCGAAGTTATTGGCCTGACGCCAACGGAATATCGATTATTGGCCTACTTGATGCAAAATGCTGGTCGAGTGATAACGCAGGATCTTTTGCTAGAGCATGTCTGGGGGCAGGACTATTTAGGTGAGAGTCATATGCTACAGGTCAATGTGAATCGTGTGCGACGCAAGATTGAAGCCGATCCGTCTCATCCTCTGTATATCCTGACAAAAACAGGGATTGGCTATCAATTTGTAGCACAACCTAAAGTATAATGTATGTGATGTATTTGTACCTTCCTCTTTTTTTGGAGAAGCAAACTCCATACGGAAAAATAAGGAGAGAAAAGGAGAAGGATGATGTTTCAGCGTATTTGTGTTTTCAACAGGAGGGGAGATCCAGATAGCCGTTACTCCCATAGCTGCGATAGACGGAATTTTTTGTGTTAATCCCGCAAGGTCATCGCCACAATAGAGTTTACAGTTATTTTTGCTGCTACCGTACAGGCCAGTGTCGTCAGATGGGTTGTTGTTGGATGGGTTTCCATCGAAGAAGCTATCTAGCATAACCTGATATCATCTATCAAGTTTGAAGTTAGCATCATTGCTCAAAAGATTTTGGTAATAAAAACGTTCTTATGTTTGTTTGACAATATTAAACATAGAAAAAGAGAATATTAGAAGAAAAAGAGTAAATAATTGTCATGTTTTAGATTTAAAGAATCCAAGTGATGATTACTGTAAGTATATTGTGGCAAAACAATTGAGTAAAGATATATGTGGATGAAAAGAGAGAATATTCATTGAGTTCTCTGTTTGAAAAGTGTTCCTATCTGCTTGTATAAATTTATGAGACCATGCTACACTTTTAACGTTCCCTTTGATTAGATACGTTTGTACCTATATTTCTGAGAAAGCATCAATTTATGCCTGTTGCACATATTTTTGTTTGTCACGATATTAACGAGCAAAATAGGCAGTACCTGTCTTTATTTGATATTTTTTGTAATGATCTTCGAAATAGGAATATTCAGGTTATTACTTATCCAGGGCGTGCTTCAGATGATGGCTTTTTGCCTTTCTTTTTTCGAGAAGTGCTCACCTGTCAGTGGTTTATCATCTTCCAAACAGCCGGAATTGCAGAAATAGCGCAAGTACAGGTTGCTGTGGCAACCACACAGAAGCTTGTGGAACAGCAGCAGATGCAGGGGATATATCGTTTCGTGGTTAATTCTCACGAGGCTGAACAAGGTTCATTGGAATGGTCTGTTATTCCTGATTTTGACGCAACCTATGACTATCTGTCTGCATTTGAAACGTTCCTTTCCACGTTATTGCCTGATAAGTCTGTGCTTGATACAAATGTGGTTGTGTTACCATCGCCATTGCCACCGCCACCGCCACCTTCGCAGGTTGATCAGGTGTCTATAGCATCAGATTCCGACGATAATCGACCAGTCACAACGTTAAATCTCTCTAAGCCAAACATGAACTTAGTACATTTCTATCAAAGGAATCGGCAGAAGCATGGAAGATTGATAGGAATTGGTCTGGGAGTGTGTATTATCATCGTTCTTCTGGGTCTGGGACTCAATTTTTTGCCAATCCATAATCAGTTAGCGGCAGCACCAAAAGGAGCACTTGGGATGCAAAATATGACCTCAGGTGCATATCCTGATGCAACTCCTACATCCAGGGGAACGAAGTCTGTACCTGCTGTCAAAACTGTTGTGCCAACGGTTCATACCGTGTCAACTCCTATTGTGACTCCAACTTCATCTTCCTCTTCTCAAGTTCAGGTGACTCCAACACCTTCTCGTGTTACCACCCCTGATCCTACAAAAAGTGTTACCATTACAAATAGTTATGATGGGAAAGATCCCTACCAGACTGGTTGCGCGACGCATTCTGATATTCCTTCCACTACCCCGGCAGTTTCTTTTGACAATGGATATGGCACAATTACACTTTATTTCAGTTATACCTGCCATACCGCGTGGGCGTATGTAAAACTAAAATCGGCTGTCCCGGCCAATGCCAGTGGAAATGCTGATATATCCGTATCAACTGGAGGTAGCAATGCGAAAACATACAGTTGCAATACTTCTGGAGGCGATGGGAACATTGAACCAGGTCAAACAGCATGTTATACGCCAATGGCCTATGATGGTCCTGATCAGAGTGCTTCAGCGAAAGGGCAATATACGTCAGCTAGTGGCAGTGTCTATACAGGAACAACGAAAAGTTATTAAGCTATGGCAATGCTAGAATTGATATATTGCTACAGCAAAATTTGTTGGTAGGTGGTGGAGGGCAGGGCATGCATCATATTATACTTGTCGTGCCTGTCACCTCTTGCCCCCCTTGTTGGTATAAGGATACTTATCTAGATCATTGTCGGCCTGTGGTTGTACTTATCTCTCTCAAGCAATAAGGAGCGCACGTTGCCATTGTGGTTCAGTAGCTGTGGAGGTAGCCAGTAGTGTCAATGCCACGCCGATTGATCCCGTGAGAAAACCGGGATCATCTATTGCAAGACCGTTGTTATCACTATCTTGCACCACAAAAGGCAGGTTGGGATCACAAAGTGTCAAAATTTGCTCTGTTAGTAAAGGAATATGCTCATGTATGAGTTTACTGTGCGTGACATGAGCGAAACGCGAACATATGGTCAGTAGCCCTGCTATACCATGGCAGATAGTCGGTGACGAAATACCTCGTTGTTCGATAGGACGTTGTAACACCGTCTCAATTGCTTGCAATGCAAGTTGATGTAACGCCTCATCCTCTAAGGCATCACCGGCTAACCATAGCGCTGACGCAATGCCTGGGGCACCATAGCACCAGGCATTGCGTGCTGGTGGTAGTGTTTGCCACTGTTCAGCATGATATGACAGATGTAATGGAATGGTGGCAGGCCAATTGACACCCCACTCATCGTATATCTGATGTTCAATAATCCATTGGCTGAGAGTTCTGATAGCTTCCTGTTGACCAGGGATATGGTAACCAGCATTCCATGCTAATGCCAGAGCCGCAAGAGGACCGGGAATGCCATGGGAAAGGCCAAGGTTGAAGTAACCATCCGGGTATTCCTGATGATTGAGCTTTGATGGAAATCTCTCTGGTCCAACAAACCAATTTTTGCATCCGGTTGTATTTTCACTACTGAGCCAGATCAAATAACCTAAAAGTTTCAGAATAGCGTTTTCGATCAGTGCATCAGGTGATGGCAGCGAAATAAGATAGCGAAGTATACCTGCGGCACCTGATACAATGTTGTAATCGCTTGCCACAACGCTTGAGTCCTGGTTCTCCCATGATTTTGTAATCACCTGACTCGCGATTTGTTGTTGTAGTTGATGACAGATGTCAGCATAACGTGGCTCATCTTCGCTAAAAGCAGAAAGGATTAATGAGAAACCGCTACTACCATCGAAAAGTCCCGGTTTTTCTAAGGGGTATTGATGTGTGCATTGAGCGGCTAATCGTAAGTATGTGTAAGCATGTTCTTCCCAGCGCTGTTCTGAGAGTGCTCGCGTGAGATAAAGATAGAAATGTGCGATGCTGGCAAAACTATGAGAAAAAAGAGCCCCCCCCTGATGAGCAGACTGAGATTGTTCTGTTCGTTTCTTTAGTTTTGATAGAACATACTCAGGATTTTGCATACGTTCGGCGATGATATGTATATTTGCCAGGGTGCGCTCCCTTTGTGATAGGGGCAAAGAAGGTTGCCATGCAAGCTGTTCATTATCGGTAGAACAAATGGGTGAAAGGTCTGTACATGTTGTTGGATGGGCACTTTCATACATTGAAATGGTTGTCCTTTTTCGTCAGGGAGTATACAACGTATTGCAAAATCAATATATGTATACTCCCATCATGGTTGAACCAGGGTTATGGTACTTACCTTACCCTAGCATTGCGAACAAGACCAGCAAGTGGTAATCACGCTCCAGCTACACTGGCTTTCCCGACAGGTCTGACATGTAGGGGGTGAATCGTGTTTTTTCGTAGTTGGGTGAGAATTTTCTGCTTCTTGTGTGGGGAAAATGCGTATATCAAGCAGAAATGGATTTTGACTGTTATTGTCGTTCTGAATTCGAGAATCAGCGCTCATATATATCCTCCAAATCAACTATCATCATCTACACGTACAATGAGCAAAAAATGAATCAAACAATTAATGATATCATTTTATGTTTATTATTCTAACATATAATTTTAAATGATTCAAATATTTTTATTTAAAATACAATATTGTCTATTTAATGCATGTTTTGTATTTTTTAGGTAGCGCCTCAATACCAGGAAGGACACCATTCAATTGTCGTCCTCCATGACTAAAAACAATAATATCAGCAGCACCATATTCCAGATTTGTACTCATAACACGGTTTTATGATGTGAGTGAGCCAGTGATCCTTTCGTTTTATCAAAGATCGCTGGCTCATTTTTACCGTTCAGGTAGTGAAGATCTAGTAATATATAGAAGTGATTTCAAGTTGGAAACCGGGCAAGAATTGTGATTGTGATTGAATATAGGTATCTACCTGTAAGTTTACATGTGTCATAACCAGATTGCTAACAGTGCCGCCTGCAAGTAAAACTAACAGGTCAATGGGATTAACAGAACTACTTAATGAAGTTTTCAGGTCATTGAAGACCGACGTTTTAATGGCAACTCCTGTAGCTGTCACAACTCCTGATGATGATAGTGTCAACTCGGTAGTGCTGTTAACAGAATGGCTGAGAGTTAAGCCATAAATGGTTGATGATGAAAAGACCAGTACTGGTTCTAATGGATCAGGAAGTTCTTCTAAATGTGCATTCACACCATCAATTTCTGTTGCCTTTAACGTATAGCCTGCCTGTGTAAAATCAAACATGTTTTGCAATGATGTTGCAGTTGACATGTTTTTTTCAGCGTTATGGTTGATCTGCATAAGGTGATCGCTGGTATTTTTAGCTTCGACATTCATTGATACACAACAGAAGATTATGACCTGCACAATAATAATGACGCATGCAGTAAATACATACTTCATAATACGCATTTTCTGCTCCCTAAAATTATTACTATTATTATTAACTAATTGCAAGAGTGAGAGATAGACCAGGCAATGTAATACTATTCGCAGATAAATATGGCGAACTAATAGTTACATTATTCAGTGTAACTGTAGATGCTCTCTGGTCAAATCCGTAGCCTGGAGCAGTATTGAGTACCAGATTATGGAAACTTGCCGAGCTTGCACTTAACGAGGAAACGTCGGTGGTCAGACCAGTGACAACTACTGGATGGCTCTCTGTACCAGCGGCAAGTTTGATGGTTACCGTTCGACCCAATATCTGGACGTTTTTCGTAATTACCTGATTCACAAGTGTTGCATCCATCTGGTTAATAGCAACAGGGGTAGTGTTATCCGCTGATGAGACACCTGGATATAGGTGGAAATTGGTACCGTTTAACGTGTCGGCAGTGATTGTGAAAGGAATTGGTAAATTGGCTGCCATTGCTACTGCTCCGCTACTTACCTCTACCGATATGAATGCCAATAGTAATGCTGAAATAAGAAGAACGCCCCAGAAAACTTTGAAATTTGTTTTACCCACCATTTGTACTGATGTATTATCCGCATCGTGATTGGCGGGCATTTCTACATCGAAATTGTCCATGATATACACACCTTTCTCTATTATAATTTGGGGGTTGGATGAGATTGTGTTTGTTTGATAGGGAGTGGGCGTGCGTTGGGCCGCCATGCGACCCCCAGTGCTCCTCCGACAATCCCCATAAGCATACCAATAATAAGACCCCCGAATCCTGCAACAAATAAGGAAATGAGTGAAAGAACTACTCCAACTGCACCAGTAATCAATGCATAGGATGGAACAAACATTTGAATTATTCCCATCACAAAGAGGAGGGAACCAACTAATAAACCAGACCAGATAGTACTACCAGGAAACAGGGCAAAGCGCAGCAGAGTCACAGGTCCCCATGACATCAGGAGACTTGCGATTATCATCAATAACGATCCCCAGAAAGGACGTTGAAGTCGCCACAAACGAAAGTTTGTAATCCATTTTCGTATATAAGGCGAAGCGTGTTGAGGTAATCGAGCTATCGATAGCAGTAAGGCAAATTTTTCTGTTGTTACAATTGATGTTGTTTCTTCCGTTGGTACTTCTGGGATGGCTACATCAGTAGAAGGGTGGTTGTCTGTTGATGCAGTATTCGTCGTAGTTTGAGATGATTCTCCATTCTCTCTATTATCTATGGGGTTAATTTTAGTTTTATCATGCTGTTGAACCTCCTTGTCTTTTCCTACGTCTTCGTTTGAATTGTTCATAATGGGATCCTTCCATACATCTCGTTGTTGAGAAGTGAACTGATAAGAAGTCAATGTGATGGATATTCTTACCAGATGTAGCGCTGTGGAGATTTTGCACAATCACCGTGGCGTTCTCACTCGCTACATGTTCATTGAGAGTAGAACTGGTTATACGCTATGTGACTTGAAATACAATGATGAATCATCAAATATTTGGGAATCTAATTGTATGGTAGTAATATTTCTGTTGCGAAAGTATGATAGAAAATTTTGTGTTTACCTTTGTTGCCTCCTGTAAAAAAAGTAATTATATGAATAAATACAAAGATATATATACTAATATTTATTATATTTGTCAAGATAATATAATAACAATATATACTCTACAATAAAATAAAATATTTTTACTAATACATTTTATAAAGAAGTAACAGAGAAACAAAATATTATGTTATTTTGAGCAGTCTACTGCCTACGTTGATTTATAGCACTATTCTATGGCAGAGTATAAAATGATGGTGTAAGTTCGATTATCATGTATTTATCATATATTACATCGCAAAATGTTGTAGAGTTTATTGACGCAAATATCTATGAACGAAAATGATTTTTTATGGGTGGCATCGCCATCAAATGAACGCTGCTATTAAATTTATGTAAGATTATTATAGTATTCGGGTATAAATGATTATAAATGTCTTTAATGGTAATTGACAATTATATTAATATATGTCATAGTGAAATACGCATAAGTTAAGTGGTGGATTTTTGTTTGATGAGGATATTTTAATGAGGAAACGGGTTCATCCTATGTTGTCAACACGTAGTGTTAACAAGCGTGGTGAGGGGGCGAATCTTCGGAGAGAGATACTGAATTCTGCTTCTGCTTTGCTTGCTAAAGCGGCTCCGGATGAGAGCGTTTCATTGCGAGCAATTGCTCGCAATGCCGGTATCAGTGCGCCTGCTATATATGCACATTTTGCTGATCGTGATGCGATCCTTGATGTATTAGTTGCAGAATATTTTGAGGCATTGGGTGATGTATTGGCTGATTGCCTTGACAGTAACCTCGATAATCGGCAGCAGTTTTATGCGCTCTGGTATGGATACGTGGCCTGGGCGAAAGGATCGCCAGGACGTTATCGGGTGTTGTTTTCACGTAACCAGTCGAATCTGACCTCTTCTGCAACTAGAATACGGCCTCCAGAGAGTCTCAGAGCATGGGATATTTTGATTGCTACATTAACACATTGTATTGAAGATGGAAGTTCTATAAGCACAGATCCGGTCAGTGATATGAATGCCCTGTGGGCTGCCATTCATGGTTTTATTATTCTTGTTCCTCATACACCACCACATCCCTGGCAACCGACTGAAGTTATGTTGAACCACTATATACATACGCTCGGACGTTTTGTTGGTCAACCGTTATTATATGATGGATGGATTGCGGAATGATAATCGAGTTGATGAACACGAGGTTTTAAAATGATGAATGCACATGAGAGGATTGAAAGCCGCTTCTGAAGAGTATAGGCCTGCCATAAAAGCAATTGTCAGCGCTGCTACTCTTCAGTACGATACGGCTAGCAAACTTTTATTTGTAGGATGTCATTACTCCCTGTTGACCACTTCTTTTGTTTCACTTGTTTGTGTCAGCGGTCTGTTGGTATGATCAATCGTAACTTGCTCAACACTGAACCAGGCAGTGGTTATTGTTAGCACAATTGGTAAAACAAGCATCTGTAACCAATCCCATAATGTATTGCCTCGAAAGCCAGTCCAGGTCCAGTTAAAAGCATAGCCGCCAATTACTAAAACAATAAAAACGATTCCGATGATGATAAGTAGTATCGTCCACTGTTTTTGCCATTGAGGGCGTCTTGTTAACCAGATCGACGCAATTGCTAACATAACAGGAAGAATTAATAATTGTAACCAGTTCCATAATGTATTGCCTCTGAAACCAGTCCAGGTCCAGTTAAAAGCATAGCCGCCTATCGCCAGGATAATAAAAGCACCCAGGATAATTACACATAGAATGCTCCAGAAGTTGCCACCTCCGAGAGAGGATTTTTCCAACTGTTGTGCGCCTTGCTGCGTCGTTTCATGATTGTTTGGTAGATCAGTATTTTGCTTCATTATAATACCCTCCTGGTATTCTGTTGAATGCTCATTAGAATTTTGAGCGCAGCATCGGTGTGAGAAGATAGCGAAGTAGTGCCTGGAACCCATTGAGGGTATTATTATTCACATATCTTCTGCTTTTTCCAAGAACGTTCAACAGACTACTAGCTCTTTCAGAAGTATCGTATGTTAAATCAAAGAATAAGATCGATATGTTTCTATGTGAAGAATAAGCTATGAATATCGACTGATAGGAATAATGTGAACAGTTGTATGATGTAACTTTGGCAACTGTTCGCCTGAATCGCTTGTTTGTTAAGGTCATTTAGCTACCACTTCACTGATGAATGTATGCTGTCTACTTAGCTATATGGTTGACTTCAGCGAAAGGTGTAAGTGACAAAGGGAGCATAACATGCAAAGTATGAAGTGTCCAGAGATATAAATGAGAGCAAGGTTGTTTTTGATATGTTTATAGGGAGAAAGAGTTGTTCTAATAGTATTGATAATTTGGTCAAAGTAATCGTTACTTGTTGCTTATCTCTTTTTCTGGGTTTCGGGTACTAATCCGTGATAGGAAATCTTGACATGAGATAAAAGAATGCTGTAAAAATAGAAAAAAGAACTCTAATTGAAATACACACATTATAGTTAAAATGCATGTTTGTTTGTAAAAAGATAGAGTGAAGAAGAGTGATTTTTCCTTTCCTTTTCTTTCAGGAGTTTAATTATGGCTCAGACTCGTTGATTTGTTGCAAAATTTATACCAATTATCAGGAAGAAGGATGTTAACTGCCGATAGAGGGTGCAGTTGACGTCTTTCTTGTTTTGAATTCAGATTTTTTAACCATTGCTGGATCTGGCATATATGAGCCAGGAATATGCCCATTGAGAGGAGCCGCTAGCATACAATATTCATCGCTTAAATGTCATAAGTGCAGAAATAGAACGCATTAAATTGAATAGAAAGTCAGGATTTGCGACAGGGCAGTTTTACCAAAATCTTCAAATAGAATATTGTTTTGGTGAATATAAAATGTTTTAATGATTATTGGATGTGTAAAGTTTTATTAATGATATGGTTGAGAATGTAAGAGAGGACTGATGGTGCCTGAAGGTTCACGTTAAGATTGATGTTCATCAGGTTGTGTAGCAGATGGATTTTTATTGAATGAGAATGTGATGGCATGTTTTCCGCGGCAAATGTTTCTCATTTTAGGAGTTTATTCACATCTTGTGATATGTTACAGTAATCAAATCCCCGGGCGTTTTATCCTGAATCCTTCAAATCTTGAAGTTATGTGAGATATTCATTACATATTTAGCGTAGTATAAATAGATAATTTTTCAGGGAATTACTTATTATTTACTCTATATACTGTTACTCAGAAATAGAGGGAATAGCACTGTGTTCAGCATTGAGATGGCAAACGAAGATGTATTGCCCTACATTTATCTACCCGATTAGCATTCCGAGCAATTTTCATAAAAATATGGGGATGGAATCATCCATGTCTTTGATTGCATCGACCTATGTGTGTGAAAAGACCGTCAAGGAGGAATACTTTCATCGAATAAGCAATTTGAGTAACATGATTTGTCGTTGATAGTACAAAGTTTATTTGCATTTTGTATTGTTGTTCGATTCACATGTATCTTGAGAGGTAGTATATGCAAGGGAATAAAAGATTTCGTGCCATGACTCTCTTGCCGAGTGTGCTTTGCCTGGTTGCTTTATTTATGACTGCATGTGGTAGTGGGGAGGCAAGCAATGTAACGACTAAAGCACCTGAGAATAAACAAGTACTTGTCAGCATCATGGCTGGTTATGGAACCCAGGATATTACAACCTATGATCCTGCACTAGATGATGATGCTTTCTCTGAATTTGCTATTTATCCGGTTTTTACCGGTCTGGTTTCTCTCAACGATCAAGGTCTGGTGGAACCTCAGTTAGCACAAAGTTGGGATATTTCTACCGATAAGATGACCTATACCTTTCATTTACGTCCTAATCTGAAGTTCAGTGATGGAACTCCATTGACCGCTAGTGATGTTGCGTATAGTATTAACCGCGCTTTATCATCATCTCTTGGCTCACCAACTGCTCCTTACTATTTGCACTACATCAAGGATGCGATTGCGTATAATGGTGGCAAAGTCAAGACGCTGATTGGTGATAGTTTGATTGTGGTTAATCCTACTACGATCGAAATCAAGATCAGTCAACCTATCGAGTTCTTTCTGGATACGTTGACATACCCCTGTTCTTATGTTGTTGAGCCAAGCCTGATCGCTAAATATGGCAAGAATTGGACAGCGCATTTGAGCGAAGGTGGTGGTGATGGTCCTTTCAAGCTCAAGTCCTGGACACACAATAAAGAGATTGATCTGGTCCCTAATCCCAATTATTATGGTCCTCAGCCACAATTAAAAGAGCTACGCCTGCCTTTCTACCAGAATCAGGATGATACATATGGAGATTATCTGGCTGGTAGATTAGATGACGCTGTTATCCCACTGGCTGATTATTCCTCAGCTTCCAAACGGTCTGATTTCCATAAGAATCTGCTTCTGGCGATCAACTATTATACGATGAATTATAATATTGCACCGTTTAATAACATTGATATTCGGCAAGCTTTTGCTCTTGCTGTAAACAAGCAGCAGATTGTTAGTAAGGTCTGGGATAATTCGCTTCTGGCTACGAATCATATCATTCCTCAAGGGATGCCTGGTTACGATCCCAATTTGAAGGGACCCGATGGCACAACTAGTCTGACTGGTGACCCGACCAAAGCCAAGCAGTTGTTACAGGAAGGCATGAAGCAGGCTGGCTACAGTAATGTTTCCAAGATTCCTCCTATTACTTTGGACTACGCAAGCGGCGGCTCTCAGGCTACACAGGCAGAAGTGGCTGTGTTACAGCAGGATTGGAGTGATGTGCTTGGCATTCATGTTAACTTGAGTGATCTGCCCATTAATACATTGTTTGCGAATGAAAGCAAAGGCGCAGCCAATACTATGCAGTTTTATACTGGACCTGCCTGGATTGCTGACTATCCCGATCCAGAAGACTGGACTACTCTCCAGTTTGATCAGGGGGCGGCACAAAATGGGATGAACTATGGACAAAACCATAGTACGGATGCAGCGGCTCAACAGGCTGTTCAGAAAGAGATGGAACAGGCTGACTTGATGCAAAATCCAACACAACGATTAGCAACTTATGATGATATTGAGCAAAAGTTGGTTAACGATGTCATCTGGTTGCCGATGGAACAGCAGTATTGGTCAATATTGCGAAAACCTTGTGTTCTGGGTTGGAAAGATAATGGGATGAATCTTGTGTTACCAAACGACTGGGCAAACATTTACATTACCAATTCAAGCAGTTGTGCGAATGCTACTGTTTCTTAATCGTATGTAAATAAAAGTATATAGATAGGCTGGATGCACATTTGATCAAATGTACATCCAGCCTATCTTTCTTTTTATAATGGTAGTGAATTAGTTTGATTTTTTTCTGATTAAGCTAAAGTGCGTTTTGTATTAAATATTCACAAAAATATTCTGGAAAGTTATTTTTTTGAATATGCTAAAAAGCACGAGATTTGTGGAAAAACACCTGTAGTTGAGCATGTATAGCAGGATGGTAAATAGTGAGTTAACATATTGCTATGTGTTAGAGTTAAATCTCTGTTAATCGTTGCTTAGTGGAGAGATATGTTTACTCTGATTGGAGCATCAGCAGCAGCACATCTCATTATGCTGCTGCTGAATATTCCTATGATAGAGTTAAGAAACAGTGGCGTTTGCGCATGTTGCGGTAGAGATATAAATGTTGTGCCATGCGTCCGGTGGAGTTCCAAATGGGCTATTTACGACGCCTTGAACACAGGGCTTTCGTAGACCAAAGGAGTATTGCTGCTCCATTGGAAACCATGCTACATCATTAACAAGTTGCTGTTCCGCCTTATTATAGTCAGCCATGCGTGTGGTGGGATTTTGTTCAACATCGGCCTGCTCCAGTAACTTTTGATTGGCCTGTTGAGCCGCCGCATCCGTACTATGGTTTTGTCCATAGTTCATCCCATTCTGAGCTGATCCCTGGTCAAACTGGAGGGTGGTCCAATCTTCTGGATCGGGATAGTCAGCGGCCCAGGCAGGTCCAGTATAGAACTGCAAGGGATTTTTTGTTCCCATTCCTTCATCTTTGAATAGGAGGTTGATGTCAATATCACTGGAATTAACCGTGATGCCAAGAACATCATGCCAGTCTTGTAGCATCTCGGCCACTTCATCTTTGGATGCCTGGACGCCAGCACTGGAGTAGGTCAGATTAATCTGAGGCATTTGCTTGACGCTAGTCCACCCTTCCTGTTTTAAACCTTCTTGAAGAAGTTTTTTTGCCAGGGTGGCATTTCCTGTGAGACTGGTTGTTCCATCAACTCCTTTGAGGTTGGGATCATAGCCAGGTTGTCCTTGTGGAACGATGTGATTGGTTGCCAGGAACGTCCCTTTCCAGATTTTAGCTACGATCTCCTGTTTATTTATGGCCAGTTCAAAAGCCTGTCGAATGTCGATATTATCAAATGGCTTCTGATTGTAGTTCATCGTGTAGTAGTTGATCGCCAGGGAGAGGTAGCGATAGAAGTCGGAGCGTTTGGAGTCTGTTGAGTAGTTTGCCAATGGCACGCTGGCGTCATCAAGCTTACCTGCCAGATAGTCAGATTGTGTGGCGTCAGCGGATGTGTAAAATGGGAAGATAATTTCCTTTAGCTGTGGTTTTGGACCTTCAAAATATTGGTTGGGTACTAACACGATTTCTTTGTTATGAACCCACTGTTTCACTTTAAATGGACCATCACCGCCACCTTCGTTGAGATGGTCTGTCCATTGGGCCCCATATTTTGCAATTAAACTTGGCTCAACTACTCGTGCACTGGCACTTGTCAGTGTATCGAGGAAATAACTAATGGGTTGGCTGATTTTAATTTCGATCGTGTTGGGGTCAGTGACAATCAAACTGTCTCCGATCAGTGTTTTCACTTTGCCAGTGTTAAATGCAGTAGCGTCTTTGATATAGCGTAAATAATATGGAGCTGTCTGGGATTGTGTAGCTGGAGCCAGTGCCCGGTTGATGCTATAGGCTACATCGCTGGCGGTTAATGGGGTTCCATCACTAAATTTCAAATTTGGTTTGAGATGGAAGGTGTATGTCAGGTGGTCTGGCGAGACATCCCAGGTGTTGGCAAGTTGAGCCTGGACATTCCCCTGAGCATCCAGGGTTACCAATCCAGTGAAGACCGGGGCGATAGCCGCGCCAGAGAAGGCATCTCCTGCAAGTGCGGGATCGTAGGTGCTGATATCTGAAACGCCACCTCCTGCTGTTGTGCTGACAAGAACTTGTTTGTTGTCAGGAGCTTTTGTTGTGGAAGTGTTTATGCTGTTGCCACCGCATGCAGTCATGAACATGGCAACTATGCATAAAATGCCTGGTAAGAAATAGAAAGGTCGTAATCTTGTTGTTCTTTGCATATTATTACACCTCTATGTTGTGGAAACAGTGCATAAGTGTTATTAAGCAGGTAATATTTGTGTTTAGTTGCTTTCCTCCTTACTGGCGGTATTTGTGTTGGTGGGATAATTGAACAGTTTAGGTTCAATTCACGATGAAGAAAGATGAATGTCAGGGAAAGATGCAATGAGGTAATAGGAAATATTTCGATTAATATTCCTCTACTTGCTCCCTATATTTACATTACGTTATAAATTTCAAATATCTCTCTTGATAGAGTAAGTTTAATTGGTTATTTATAAATTTGTATAATATTTTATCAATAAAATCAGGGGAATCGAGCTTTTTATAGTTGTGTTTGTTTGTAAATGTTGTTGTAGCATAGTTGAGGTGGAGAGTGGGGAAGGTTAAATGAAATTATTATATAAGTTCTATTGTTTGTTCAAATAGAACATAAAAGGAAGAAGTGGGTGTTCTCTGAACTCACAAATAAACTCATTCTTTTCCATTTTTATTGTATCATCTCCTGTCTACTAGCACACTGCCTTTTTGGACGGTTTTTTTTTGCGTCCTTTCCCCTATACTTAGGCGAAAGCGACTCCACTCTGGCGTACCCACGGTGAATGCTCCCCTTTGAGCAGAGAGACCTTTCGTGTTTGTGCTCAAAAAGCCTTTGCATCAGCAGGAGTGTGTCAGACTCTCGTCGTGCGCGAAAGGACTTATCGAGAGATGAAAGGTGAAGAGAGGCTATGGCGGTAAGCGAGCAATCTGTTCTATTAAAGGAGGAAAACGTATGAGTTCCTTTGTCCTTGGTTTTCAGGATATTGATACAACAAAACTCATGGTTGTTGGGGGAAAAGGCGCGAATTTGGGGGAACTTTACAAGATTGAAGGAATACGCGTACCGGATGGCTTTTGTATTTCTACTGAAGTCTTTAAAAGAATCATTGGGGAAATGTCGTCGATTCACGAATTACTTGATCAGTTATCGCTTCTCAAGGTGGAAGACCGGGATAAAATCGGTGAACTTAGCGGTGAGATTCGCAGTGTCATCGAAGGGATAGCCATCCCTCAAGACATTCATGAAGAGATCACTCGCTTCCTTTCCATGTTTGATGAAAACAATGCCTATGCAGTACGCTCCAGCGCAACTGCAGAGGATTTACCGACAGCTTCCTTTGCTGGCCAGCAGGATACGTATTTGAACATTATCGGAAAGGAGGCAATCCTAAAGCATATCAGCAAGTGTTGGGCGTCGCTCTTTACGGACCGTGCGGTGATTTACCGGATGCAGAACGGGTTCGACCACAAAAAGGTCTATCTGTCTGTGGTCATCCAGAAAATGGTCTATCCGGAGGCCGCAGGGATCATGTTTACAGCCGATCCGATTACTTCTAACCGAAAGCGGCTATCAATCGATGCCAGTTTTGGACTTGGAGAAGCACTGGTCTCTGGTCTGGTATCTGCCGATTGTTATAAAGTGCAGGAAGAGGAAATCGTTGATAAGATGATAGCGACCAAAAAATTGGCTATCTATGGACGAAAAGAAGGCGGAACAGAGACACAGCAGATTGCTCCTGATCAGCAAAAGACGCAAACACTTACCAAACAACAAATTTTACAACTTGCGCGCATAGGAAGACAGATCGAAGCTTATTTTGGTTGCCCACAAGATATTGAATGGTGTTTGGTTGATGATACATTTTATATTGTCCAGAGTCGGCCAATCACTACTTTATACCCTATCCCTGAAACGAATGATCAAGAAAATCACGTTTATGTATCTGTCGGCCATCAACAAATGATGACCGATTCCATGAAACCACTGGGATTGTCTTTTTTCCTCTTAACGACCCCTGCACCTATGCGTAAAGCTGGTGGCAGGTTGTTTGTTGATGTTACACCTATGCTGGCTTCACCGGCTAGCAGAGAAAGTATATTAGATGTCCTGGGAAAAGGCGATCCGCTCATAAAAGATGCATTGATGAACATCATAGAGCGGGGAGATTTTATACAGTCGTTACAAGATGGTAAGCAAGAAAAGACTCCCGGTAAAAGCAATCAAGGTCCGTCACTTGCGGATTATAAAACACTAAACGAATACGATCCGGCAATCGTTTCTGATTTGATCAAGCGTAGTGAAACATTGATAGAAGAACTAAAACAAAACATCCAAACGAAATCAGGATCGGATCTGATTGATTTTATTTTGGAAGACATTCAGCAATTAAAAAAGAGTTTATCTGGTCCGCAAGGTTTTGGTATGATTATGACTGCTATGAATGCTTCATCATGGATCAATGAAAAAATGAAGGAGTGGTTAGGTGAAAAAAACGTGGCAGATATGCTTTCTCAATCTGTACCAAACAATATCACTTCGGAAATGGGTCTGGCGCTATTGGATGTTGCAGATGTAATTCGTCCTTATCCGGAAGTAATCAATTACTTACAGCATGTAAAAGATGATAGCTTTTTGGATGAACTGGTTAAGTTTGATGGTGGACAGGAAAGCCGGGACGCTATCAATGCTTATCTCAACAAATACGGAATGCGATGTGCCGGAGAAATCGATATAACGAGAACTCGTTGGAGCGAAAAGCCAACTACTCTTGTCCCCATGATTCTCAGTAACATCAAAAACTTTGAACCAGGTGAAAGCAAGCAGAGATTTGAGCAAGGGCGACAGGAAGCATTGAAAAAAGAACAAGAGTTATTAGATCGATTGAAGCAATTACCAGATGGTGAACAAAAAGCCAAAGAGACAAAACGAATGATCAGCCTCATCCGAAATTTCATCGGTTATCGTGAATATCCAAAATATGGCATGATTAATCGTTACTTCGTTTATAAGCAGGCTTTACTGAAAGAAGCCGAACAGCTCGTACAAACCAACGTTATTTCTGAAAAAGGAGATATATACTATCTCACTTTTGAAGAACTTCGCGAAATCGTACGCACACATAAACTGGATTACCAGATCATCAGCAAACGAAAGGACGAGTACAAATTATATGAAAAATTAACTCCCCCACGTGTTATTACGTCTGATGGTGAAAGCATTGCAGGTGAATATAAACGAGAAAAACTTCCAGAGGAAGCTATTGTAGGTCTACCTGTTTCTTCCGGAGTTATAGAGGGACGAGCACGTGTTATCTTAAACATGGAAGATGCTGATCTAGAAGATGGAGACATATTAGTCACCTCATTTACTGATCCTAGCTGGACACCATTGTTTGTATCCATAAAAGGTCTGGTCACCGAAGTTGGTGGACTGATGACCCATGGAGCAGTGATCGCACGTGAATATGGTTTACCGGCAGTAGTAAACGTAGGTAATGCCACCAGGCTGATCAATGACGGACAGAGAATCCGGGTTAATGGAACGGAAGGCTATGTCGAAATCCTATAAGGTGGAAGTTACTATCTGGTGTTGCCCTGTTCAGACGTAAGGCATATGGAACTTTCAGAAAAAAAAGAGCACTATTGCCTGTTATGTTGATTATTCCCTCTATGTTTTATCTTTGTCACTAACAAGTCTGAGCACGGGCGATGCCGCCCTTGACGGAGAGGCTGAGCGCCGAGTGCGACCAGGAAGGACCTCCTGCATTGATGAGCACAATTAAACCCACTCCACGAGTGATCAACGTTGATCAGAACGCGGCCTTCCTCACCAGTGGAGCGACCTTTTTGTGCGTTTCTGGGTTCGGTCAACCGAACAACAGTGCATAGAGAGTGGGAGTCGGTGCGAGAGGAACAAGATGGGGAAACAGTGGGGCTGTTGTGAGAGGGGGCACTCCTGAGCGACCGTCCAGAGAAAGACGCTCCAGGCAGGAAAAGAGCGCGACGGTCATATCTTTTGCGGATCCCTGCGTGCCCGGAGCCTGCTGGACGTGTCACACGCGACGTGTGCTTAATAAAATACCTCAACGAGGGCGTCGACCCCTGGTTGGTCAAAGGTCATCGTCTGGTTCGGTTTGATGATCTCCTCACCCTGGTTCCAGCGGAGACGAGCCACCGCATCCACTCCCGTCTGTATTTTGACCAGATGGGGAAAAAAAGGTGACTGACCGGGTGAGACACAGATGGGATCAGGCACATCCAGGAGCCAGACGGCGGCTTGAAATGGAGCGCACGTCTCTGAGGCCACTTTGGGTGAAGAGACCGCCTGAGCGTGGGCACTGCTCCCCCCAAACACTCCAATGAGTGTGAGTGCCAGCAATAGAGCCGTTGCGCCGATGAAAAAGCGCTTCACCAGTAGGGGTGTTTTCTCCGTTGTGCAAGGTTTTAGGAACCAATTAAAATAGTCGATGTTCATACTTCATCTCCTTTGTGTGTTTTTGGTGTTGCCTGTGACCAGGCTTCACTATTGTCTTGTCTTGAAGGCACATGAACCCTTCACTTATTAGTGTAGGAAGAGAACCAAACCAGGAGGTTTTTCAAGGTATACGAGAGGTTCAGCTTTCAACAGGGATGACGATTGATTATCTCGACACCTCTTAAGAAAATACCGAACAACGAAAAGGAGGACATCATCTTTGAATTACTTTCTTCGTTACGCAAGATTATCCCTGTTAGCCCTTGCGTTCTGTGCTGCCACAAGTTCCCACGTCTTTGCCCAAACCTCCGATCATGGTAACGTTGGTGGGAACGTGTTTAGTGTTGCAGGAGTTGAAAACTCCAGTCATGGGAATGTTGGTGGGAACGTGTTTAGTATCGCAGGAGTTAAGAACTCCAGTCATGGGAATGTTGGTGGGAATGTGTTTAGTATCGCAGGGACTGAGTGGTAACGTCGTTGCTAATGAGCCATAGAGTCCGATGTAGCTGCGCAAGTTTTTCTAGATCCTATCGTGATGAGTACATGACCTATCATGTAGGTCATGTACTCATCAGGCACTACCAGGTATTACGTACTTTTTAGCTCCCAGCGTACATGCAGTTTGATGGCTACATGACCTTCTCCAAGTGCTTCCCCACATTCTTGCCAGCAGGTCACGAGTTCATTTGGCAGCGCAATGGTCCTATTGTCTTCGACAGAGACCGCCTCATATCGGCTCACCAACTCCAGGGTGATGCCTCAACAGCCACATCAGTCATCTCCTCTAAAATAGCATGGAGGAAGTGGGTACACGCCTGAGTAAAGCATTTGTGAACTGTCGTATCTGTCACCTCAACCTCCCGCAGTATTGCCACGGATGAAAGTTATTCCAGGTTCGCATCAGGCTGGCTTAGCCAACCAAAAGCCAGTATTTGAAGTAGATCAGTTCCACCTTAATTTTCTTTGTCGTTCAATACAACTCGTTATCTCTTGTAGCAACAGGTTGTTGCAAAGACATCACTTTGTTATAATAGAGAGCGTAGCCGGAACAGGAACGCCAGGCAAGCATCAATGCTTGTTTTTTGTTGCATATGCAACACCGAGGAAAACATGTCGCATGAAGAACAGACCGACTTGCGCATTCGGCGCACCCATCACTTCTTGCAAGAAGCGATGATTGAACTGGTGACAGAGAAAGGGTTCGATGCTATCACGGTGGGCGATATTGCCGAACGGGCCATGATCAACCGAGCCACATTCTATCGCCATTATCAGGATAAATATGACCTGGTGGCCATGATCTTTGAAGAAGCGGCCAATCATCTGGTGGAGGATATGAAACCCCTCCACAAAGACATTGATCCTGGGGAGAAGGAGGAGAACCTACTAGAGATCTGGAACCAGTTCTTTGAGCATATCGCTGAACATGCCCGGCTCTACCGAGCGATGCTGGGGAAAAACGGGAGTCCGTGGTTTGCTGCCAGGATGCGTGAGCACATCATGAAGCTCATACTTGAGAACGAGAGACGGTGGGAACAACAGGCGGGACCAAGGCCCAGGCCACGGATCGATCCAGCCATGCCAAATACTCTACCAGTGATGCAAATCTCATATGTTCTGATCGGCACCATTGTTTGGTGGCTGGAGAGCGAAAAGAACTATACTCCCAGACAAATGACCACCTGGTTCTGGCGCTTTGTGTTTTATGGTTATCTCTCTGTTCGTGGGTATGAGGCTCCTGCGCAAGGGAAGGAATGAAGCCAATCCAGGTTCTGCTTCTGTTGTAAGAATAACCATTGCATCGTGTACGCACAGGTTCTGTCAGAACTCAGAACACAGAATGTGTATCAGGTGCCTGAAATGCTTGCTGATGGCTCTCAAACGGGGGCACCACCCATCTTGATCTTCTCGCTGCCTGATCGCTTTTTTCATCTCCTCTGTTGAGTTTTCACCATGTGCTGCCCACTTTACGGATGATTGTGGTGAAACCGATCACTGATAACAGGGAAACTTTTCCATGTTTCCCTGTTATAATCTTCTATAAGCTCTACAAAATTCCTTTAGTTGACAATACCACTTGAAAATTTTTTGCTCTGTATTCTGATCGAATTATTTGCTAGCTATTGCTGTGAGTGTCGATGCCTGCCCACTGGGAACAGTGGGGATAGGTTTTGCCGTTTGCCCACTGGGAACAGTGGGGATAGGTTTTGCCGTTTGCCCACTGGAAACAATGGGGATAGGTTTTGCCGTTTGCCCACTGGAAACAATGGGTTTGAGTGTCGGTGCTGATGCGCTGCTCGCCAGTGCCACATGGCTTGTTGTCACGATAAAGCTCCCAATAGCCAATGCACACATCACGGCGAAAAGCAAAATTGTCACACGGGTGATGGTGCTTTTTGGGAAGAGTTGGCGTATTGACTGTCGCATAAGATTTTCTTGAACCTTTCTGTTGATTGCTGTCCCAAAAGCAAGGACAGGTTGGAGAGGCAAAAACAGGTCTAGGGTGCAGTCACGTGAATTATTGTTGTCTGCTCTTTTTCTCATTTTACTCTCCATGAGTGAAACAAATGAATGAAGAGGCAAAACTGTTTGAATGTTTACTTGCCTCTCTCACTATGCATATCGTAGAAACCTAGAAAACGCTGCATCTCGTCTGAAAGTCCTAGCATCGTGCAGCGATCTGATGTATGACGCGCATCGAGGAGAAGGAGGCGGAGTGCTCTGTTCCTTACCTTTCCTATGAGTTCCCAACTGTCTGCATTGGTTTCGGTGTTGACCCCCCTCCTGGAACGACTGTTGGACTTGGTCCCCCTTTTGGAACAACTGTTGGTGTCACCGTTGCCTTGATACAAGGCGCAGACGTGGCTGCGATCATTGATACCAGTGGAGGTGGCGTGGTTGCGGCCATTGGCATTGGTGGAGACGGCGTGGACGTATTCGTCGCTGTGCTTGGACACTGCTGTAGATGCTGGTTCCCCGGTCCAGATGTGCTTTTTAGCTGGGTGGCATGGCTGCTGAGCACGGCAAAACTGCCAAGAACTACAAGGAGGACGGCCACAGACAGCCAGGTTCCCCAGGGAGAGGCGTTTCTGCTTTGCGCTGTTTGGTGGACGTGATGGCGTCTGGGATGTTGCTCGGATTGTTTGTGCAGCGTGTTGCTCTCGCCGTCTGCTTCAGGTGCTCCAAGAGCAGCGTCATAGTACTGAGCAATCGCTTTCCAGGCATGGTGCAGCGTTTCTTGCTGTTGTTGTGCGTAATAAACTCGGAGGAGGTTGACAAGGTGGACATCTGGATGGTTTTCGTCTGGTTCTTGCGTTTCATCCTGCGCTATCCATTGCTCTCTCTCGTGTCGGGAACGCTGGTCATCGTCCGGTTTCATGATGATCTCCTTTTTCTTGAGCATGATAACTGCGGCGTAAGAGATGAAAGGTCCGCGAGAGTAGCGCCCGAATGCTCCCTTCACGCTTCCCCACAAGCACCGCAATTTGTGCGCAGCGCAGATTCTCGCCGAAGCGCAGATACAGAACGCGTTGCTGAAGGGGCGAGAGACGCTTGAGCAGCAACGCAAGATGCTCAAGCTCCTCGTGTTGGATACTGACTAGTTCTGGCTCCTGCTGAGGATCATCGGTGAGCAGATCCTCTCTCTCTCCCAGATCAAACGCTGTTGTCAGAGGCGATTGCCGATAGCGATCCACCACTTTGTTGCGTAGCACCCGCCAGAGCCATCGCTGTTGCTCATCGGCGGATAAGGACGCAAAGAGTTCACTTTCCAGTGCTGCGATAAAGGTATCAATCAAGAGATCTTCCGCGTCTTGTGCAGAAGAGAGCTTGATGGAGAGATATTTCAACATTTTCTCAGCATGTTGCTGGTATAACCAAGCGAGTTGCGTCTTCGTGATACCTTCCGCATGCCGAATCATTACACATGGCTGTTTCATCCGTAGGACAACGGCCTCCCTGCTCTTTTGTGATGTCATCTCTTCATATCGGAGAACCACCAAAAACGCTGCATTTTACCAGAAAGTCCCCTCCTCAAGGAGATGTGCTCACAGGCCGAGGATTACGACTAAAAATTCTATAAGGTGTCATATTTCTCTTTATTTATTTGAAATATCTTTATACTATTTCCAGATCTATTAACGGTTTCTCATGTTGAAACTGTGTAGACCCATTTGCTTTTTCTCCGACATGAGGGCAAGCCGAGGGAGACACTGATGAAACGTGTGACAAATGTTGTCTATCAGGGTGGATTGAACCCTTGTACAGATCATGGAGAATCGTATGAAACCTATCCATATTTTCATTGGAATCTTGGTGCTTTTTTCTGTTATTGGACCGCAATCTGCTGTAACACGGGTGGCAGAAGCAAAGTCGTCCTCAATTGTGTTGACGCCCAGCGTACCTTCACCTCAACCAGTAGGTACACCTATTGTCTGGACTGCTCAAACCGTTGACGCTATGCCTTTGCTCTATCGATTTAGTGTCCGCTCGCTCTCTTCTGGCTCCATCGTTGCTCTACGTGACTTTAGTCCCAGGAACACCTTCATGATGACCCCATTGGATCAGGGCACCTATCAGGTGCAGGTGACGATTCAGCATAGCTATTTCAGCCATGTGAGGGCTTCCACTGTAGCATCCTACATGTTTACCTCACGCGTACAGGGAAAGCGGGCCGTGGTCTCATCCACAGCCAATCCACTTGTTGCTCTGTACAGTGCTCCGGCATGTTTTCACGGCAGCATGTATGTCGCCTTTCGGCAGGCCAGGGCAACTCACTGGCAACATACTGGTGCCCAACCATGTAGATCGTTGAGGAGCCTGAACTTTCTGGTGGCAGGGATGCTGGCTAACACCACCTATGAGATGAAACATGTGACGATTGGCAGCGCGTCAATGCGTATTTCTCCCTCTTTGTTCTTTACGACCGGTACTCCACCAAAGGAGGTGACCTTCCCGGGTTTTACCCAGATCCAAGCGCCTGGTCCCCATAGTGACACGACCCAGAACCAGCTTGTGCATCTGCTCTCACCGAATCCATCGAGGAATGCTGCGAACCCGGTAGCGACGACGCTGGATGGTAACGTAACGTGGTATGCCGACCAGGCCGATCTTACCAATGTTTGGCCTGTACGTGTACATCCGTTGCCCGCTACTCCGATGGGGAATGTCACCTTTTTATTTGGAACTGATGACCAACCGCCCGTGGGTCCGGTTTCTAGCGAGGATGTGTTTCGTACCATCGATCTGGCAGGCAATCCTCTCCTGGAAACCAATATAAAAGATCTGAATGCGCAACTGGTGTCGCGTGGCAACAAGATCATTTATGGCTTCAGTCATGAAGCATTTCCGTTACCCAACGGAGATATCGCGGTATGGGGCTATCGGGAGGAAATCGTTCATGGGCAGCGATTGCTGGGCGACATGCTGATCGTGCTCAATCCATTCCTGCGTGTCGTGTGGACATGGGATACCTTTGACCATCTCAATCCCAACCGAGGACCCATCCTGGGCGATACATGTGTGGGTTCCCCCTCGGTGCTCTGTCCGGTTCCGGGCTATCCGAATGTGGTCGATTGGAGCCATGCCAATGCGATAGCATACTCGGCCACAGATGGGAATTTGATGGTTTCGCTACGTAACCAGGCCTGGGTGCTCAAGATCAACTATCGCAATGGTAGAGGCAATGGCGCGATATTGTGGCGATTGGGGAAGGATGGGGACTTTAGACTCGTACCGCTTCATCCGAACGACCCTTATCCGTGGTTTTCATATCAACACAATTCCAACTATATCGACACGAACGACACGATGGTGGAGGTTTTTGACGATGGCAATGTCCGCTGTACCAATGCTCCATCAGGGACGTGCAATAGCCGGGGACAGGTGTATCAACTTAATGAGCGGACCAGGGTGGCAACCCAGACATTCAGCAGTAGTGTGGGGGTCTATGCGTCATCGCAGGGAACAGCCCAACGTCTGACGAACGGGAATTTTAACTTCACTGCGGGCGAGGTGACGTCGCCTTCACCAGCGTATGCGCGTGATGTCGAACTGCTACCTGATGGCAGCATCACCTACGTACTGCAAGTGAATACGCCTGAATACCGAGCCTGGCGACTATCAACGCTGTATAGCCCACTCATTGCGCTCATTCACGATAGTTCACGTGGATAGGAAATAATAAGCCGATCGGTGTGGCCGTAGTCGCCGTCAATAAGAGAAACGACCCTCTTATTGATGGCGACCAGGAATTACATTGACAGGTTCACGGAAGTCCGCTCGTGTTTTGATCTATTTTTCTACAGACTATCGAGTCGCAAAGTATCTGGTATAAACGATATAACAGTTATTTATTGTTTTAAGGTGTACTTAATTCTGGTTTGTAAGTCCCGAAAGTCGATCAGTATGCACGAAGCATGCTTGCTTTTTTGCTTCGTCGTTACAATCGAGTCCGGGCTATTCTTCTCTCGTGAACCCCAGATCATGTGGCCTCCAGATTTCGTCGGTCGTTCTCCTTCACCCTGTGGCCTTCAGCTTTTTTGTGTATTTTATCACCTCCTCCTTTCTTTTGACATTTTTGAGCTTATTTAGATGCGATTACCCTGGAAGTTGTTGGGGAACACTTGCATCATGCGAATGTCAGGAGATATACTCTAGAGGTTTCGTAGTTTTGTATGAGGAAGCATAATGGCAAAAACGAGACAGCCAGTACTGAGCTGGTCACAGGAAGATCAGCAGTATTTCTGGCGCGACGAACACGATAAGGAAACGATTTCCTCTCGTGAGGAGCCGGATGCATGGCTCAAGCAGTTGGCAGCATACACATCGTTCTCTTTTCAAGGGCGCGAGGGACGCCTCACGCTGCTCAAAGAAATGCGACCACGAGGCGGAGATGGGTACTGGTATGCTTATCGACGCCAGGGAAAACAGACGGCCAAAAAGTATGCCGGGCGTACGGCTGATTTGACGATCACGCGTCTGGAACAGATGGCCAGAGTGCTCAGGTATTCACCAGCGCAGACAAACCAGATCATCCTGAACAATGGAGATGCCAGGGGCGCAGGCGATGGAAGAGATTGTCAAGTAACCGAGATGGTCGGGCAGCAGCAAAACAGCTTATCGTCGTCGCTTCAGCGTCCCTTGCTTGTTCCCAAATTCCATTTGCCCCCTTTGCATTCCTCGCTGATCCCACGCAAGCACTTGCTGGCTCTGCTTGATCGCGCACTGGAACACAGGCTTACGCTGGTATCCGCGCCCGCAGGCTTTGGAAAAACCACGTTGGTGCGCCAGTGGGTCGCTGAGCGGAGGAACCAGCCGCATGTTCCGCCAATGGCCTGGGTTTCTTTAGATAGAGGCGATAATGATCCTGCACGCTTCTGGCGCTATCTTATGACTGCCTGCCAGGTGTTTGGCGATCCTGTCGCAGAGGAAACTTCGGCGCTCATGCAGAGCATACCACAGCCGCCGTTTGAAGTATCTCATTGTGAGACAGCCCTCGCAGTGTTGTTGAATGCGTTGGCGCACTGTGAGCAGGGAGGGATATTACTGCTGGACGATTACCACGCCATCACAGCGCCGCACATTCACCAGACCATGATTTTTTTCCTTGCTTATCTTCCCGCCAGTATCCACGTCATCATGATCACGCGCAGCGATCCACCGTTTCCCCTGATACAATTACGTGCCCGCAACGAACTCTCCGATGTGCGTGCCTCTGATCTGCGTTTCACCCAGGAGGAAACCTCGGCCTTTCTCCAGCAAACGTTGCCTGTTCCGCTTGCGCCTGAGATCGTGCAGCGCGTCCATGCCTATCTGGAAGGCTGGGCCGCCGGACTGCGCCTGTTCCTGATCGCGCTACGGGAGCGGCAGTTGACGACACCGCAAGAGATCGAGCCGCTTTTAAGAGTTTTCGCGGGTGACCGACATGCGCTGCAAGCATATATTCTCACCGAAGTGTTCACTACGCAGTCAGAACCCTTGCAGCGCTTTTTGCTTCAGACCAGCGTGCTTGCTCGTCTCACGGGATCGCTCTGCGCTGCCATTACGGGAGAGCGTGAGAGTGAGCGTATGCTTGAAACCATGGCCCACACGAATCTTTTTCTCGAGCCGCTTAGTAGCTCCACGCTTGATCCGTCACCAACGCAGCAGTGGTACCGGTATCATGGGCTCTTTGCTGAAGCAATGCGCTCCGAGGCACGGAGACGTCTGGGCGAAGAGAAACTGCGCGAACTCTCCGCTCAAGCCAGTTGTTGGTATGAGGAGCACCATCTCTATGCAGAGGCTGTCGATGCTGCTCTCTACATGCAGGACTATCCGCGTGCGGCTGCTTTGATTGAACGGATACTGCGAGAGCCGCAAACATATGATCAGGCCAATGAATATTACACCCTGTGTACCTGGCTGGAACAACTGCCCGAGGCGCTCCTCACACAGTATCCCGCGCTCTGCCTGGGTTATGCTAGAGCGCTTTTGTTTCGGGCAGACTCGTGGCAACTGGCACCAACCACGCTGACGCTGCTTGAGAAACTGTTCCAGATGGCAGAAGGGCATTACCGCGTGGAGCACGACCTCTTGCGGTTGGGAGAGGTCTTTGCGTTTCGCTCTCTGGCCGCCTGGAGGCAGGATGATGCCACGCAAGTGGCCTGCTATGCCCGGCAAGCGCTTACCTGGTTATCAGAAGAACAGCAAACCTGGCGCGTCCTGAGTTTGAGTGTGGTGGGAAAGGCTGAGTTGCTCTACCATGGGCGTGTGGATGTGGCTCGTGAACTGTTAGAGGAAGCATATACGCTGAGCGAGGTGACTGACCATCAGCCAGTCAGGTGTGGCCGGGTCACGTCAACGACCAACATGCTTGCCAGAGCGTTTTTTGAGCAGGGAGAACTGCATCGTTCTTTCGCGTATTACCAGGAGGCGTTTCATAAGGCCAGAGAAGGGCAGGCTCCTAGCGATGACATGGCAGATACAGTATTTGGCCTGGCGTGCATCTCCTATGAGCGAAATGAGCTAGAACTGGCCTGGCAGCAAGCAGAAGAGGTATTGGCCATGAGCCAGTATCTCGCGCAGGAGTTTCACGAGGTACAGGCGATCCTTCTGCTGGCTCGTATACAATATATGCGCGGCGAGACCGCGGCGGCCAGGCAGCGTCTGGACGCGCTGCTTACCAGGATACCCATCACGCGGGTAGATCACGGCTGGCCGTTATCCCGCGAAATTCTGACCTTGCAGGCTCGATTGGCGCTAGCAGATGGTGATCTGGTGGCTGTGCAGCGCTGGCTTACTGGTCTGGATCGGTCTGCTGGGCTGCTGGTTCCATTTGCTACCGAACAAGAAAAGCTGATGCTTGCTCGCTGGCATTTCGCTCAGGGCAGCAGAGAGGAAGCGCTTCAGCTTTTGCAGGATCTAGTAAGAGATGCCCAGGAAACGGGGCACAGGCGCAGTGCCTTTGAGGCGCAGGTGCTGCTTGCCCTGGTCTACGCAGCGCACGAGCAGCAGGTGCAGGCCGGGCAAGTCCTCCTGACACTGCTGAGGCAAACCAGCACGGAGGGATATCAACGGCTCTTTCTGGATGAGGGGGAAGCAATGGCTGTGCTCTTGCGTGCCCTCGTGCTTCAAGTTCGTGAGCAGCCTTTCTTTGCCTATCTTCAGAGCATCATACGCGCCTTTCCCAGATTACAGAACACGCTGGCTCCCGCTCCTGTGGCTCTCCTTGCTGAGCCTTTGAGTACGCAAGAGCTGCGTGTTCTGCACCTGTTGGTCCCTGGCCGCTCTAACGGTGAGATTGCGCGTGAGCTGGTCATCTCCGTCAATACGGTGCGCACGCACATACAGAGCATTTATCGCAAGCTTGATGTCCATAATCGTGCGGCAGCTATCGAGGTTGCCCGCCAGCTTCATCTCATTGCATGATTTTTCCTGCGGGTATGAATGGCCGTCTTTGTTGAGATGCTCTGTTCCCCAACAGATCCCCTGCAATCATGCATCCGATCATCTGTGTGGATGAGGTCTATTCATCCTCCGAGAAGGTACGCTATTGCCAGACACAAACATGTGTCTATCACACGAACAATAGTTTTGAAAGAACATGTTGTATGGCGCACCAGGACATGCTCCATGTAACGTGTATCCAACCTGGAGGTGGTTATTATGATCGTCATCACGACTCCTACTGGCCTGATCGGTCATCAAGTGCTGAACAATCTGCTCAAGAGCGACGAGCCGATCCGCGTCATCGTGCGTGATCCTTCCCGCCTGTCGCCACATGTGCGTGAACGCGTTGAGGTTGTGCAAGGATCGCACAGCGACCTTGAGGTCGTCACCCGGGCGTTCACAGGAGCCGACTCGGTGTTCTGGCTGGTACCCCCGGATTATCAGGCCGAGAACCTTGAGGCAGTCTTCGTGGGCTTCAGCAGGGCAGCGTGTGAGGCATTCAAAAGCCAGGGAGTGAAGCGCGTGGTTGGGATCTCAGCCCTTGGTCGTGGCACGGTAGTAGCAAAAAATGCCGGACTGGTAGCGGCAGGGCTGGCCATGGATGATCTGATTGCGAGTACAGGCGTAAGCTACCGGGCACTGACACTGCCCTCATTCATGGATAACATGCTCGATTCCGTTGAATCAATCAAGAACCAGGGCGTATTCTTCTCACCGATAGCAGGGGATCATAAGGCTCCGACCTGCGCTACTCGCGATATCGCTGCTGTCGCTGCCAGATTATTGCTCGATCATTCCTGGAGTGGACAGGGGAGTGTTTCGGTACTCGGCCCCGAGGATCTCTCCTTCAACGATATGGCGCAGATCATATCGGAGGTGCTGGGCAGACCAGTGCGCTTCCAGCAGATCCCTGGCGAGGTTCTAAAGGCCAGATTGACCGAATTCGGGATATCCGAGGTCATGGCGCAGGGCATGGTTGACATGTTTGCGGCCAAGAATAACGGCCTCGACAATGCTGCGCCGCGTACGCCGGAGTCCACTACCCCCACCAGCTTCCGCCAGTGGTGCGAGGAAGTGCTCAAGCCAGCTGTCCTGGCCTGAGTACCACTGCGAAGGCGCCGCAGGCATACATGCGCCTTCGCGGATCCTAATAGTGATACCTGTTCTCTGCCATGTAATGTGTTGGATTTCCAACCCTGGTAACGAAAAAGGAAATAGAGGGAAAAGAAGGACCTCATTGCGGATAGTTTCTTGTCGAGCAATTTTCTCTTCTACTGATTCTACGAATCAGAGTTGGAAAATCAGGAGCAAGAAAAGTGTCTGAACTGGATGTTGGATGAACTATTTGTAATGTGGTGTTCAAAATGGAAGAGATTGTAACTCACTGTGGCTATACTATTAGCTGCTCTGACTTACAATGCGTGCAATGTTGGCAGGGTCAAAGAATTCATGAATGGGCACAATTCCTTCCATGACTGCCAAGAAGCCTGCCGTCTCAGCAGCATTGCGACTCAAAGCCTGGAGGAGTTGTTCTAGCTCCGGGGGGCGTTGCTCAAAAGAGGCAATCTGGCACGTCAAATCATACATAGGAAAGGCCACAGCATTGCGTCGCTGTTCGTAGCCAGCCAGTGCTTCATCGAGAGACTGTTCCCCTCTCCAACCGGCGTCAAGCGCCTCTGTCAGCAGTTTGGCGTCTCGAAACGCATCAGCTATGCCAAATGCCTGAGCGGGATCTTTGTGATAGCCTGCATCGCCAACCAGTGCCCAGCCAGAACCGTAGGGCCGACGAAAGAAATTCGGCAGATCAGCAGTCCCTTGAAAGCGACCTTCGCGCCTGCCGCCGCGTATGCGGGCAGCCAGGTCAGGGACAAGATCAATGGTCTGAAGATAATTGTTTTCAACATCCGTGCGGTATCTGGTAAATTCCTGATAGGGCCAAGCAACGTAGACAAGCACACATCCATCGTTAGTAGGGAACAGTACGAGCGCACGTTTATCCCGTAGATAGACTTCAGTGCCAATGTGGGGCACTCCACTCCAATACGCATAGTAAGCGCAGCTAAAGTTTGGACGGATGCGATACATGGGTGCCTGCATGTTACGGGCCACGAGCGAATGCACTCCATCCGCACCGATGACCATACGCGCCTGCAGTTTTTCTCTGGTACCACCATGGAGACGGCCATACGCGCCGGTGACTCGTCCACCATCCAGACATAACTCCTGGATCAGGAAATCTTCACGCAACTCGGCACCAGCCTCTACTGCTGCATCAACCAGGATTTTGTCGAGCAGGGTGCGCCGGGGACAATAGGTGGCGGGAATATCATCAAAGGGCAGAGGTGTACCAGAGAGGACGCAGGAGTCAAGATCTAAACGGAAGTTGGTAATCGGAGGACAATTCAGAGCAGTCACTTTTTCCAGTAGTCCCCAACGTTTGAGGAGCGCGAGAGCGGGCAAGCGAAGGTAATGGGTAGAGAGACGATCACTTGGGAAGCGAGCCTTATCAACCAGCAAAACCCGATACCCTTTGCGAGCAAGTAACAGAGCAGTTGGAGCACCAGCACAGCGAGCACCAATCACGAGCACATCATACATACTCTCTCTCCCTTTTTTCTCCATTGTACAATTGTGATTCTGACCCGTTCTTGTTGTGCCCAAAGATGAGAGATAGGCAAGAAAGATGGTGTAAATACGTAAATAAAGTGTAGATAGGTAAAGAATAAATTTGTTGCATTATGCATATATAACTATATTTGACATCTACAGATAAATAATAACATATTTATCTGTAGATGTCAAATATATCAATTTTATCCTGTAATTCTTCTTAATCATAAAAAAGTGGGGTAAGATAGCCTGATAAATGTTGGATCTGGATCCTAAAGAACGTGATAGGCAGTGGTAGATAGTGAGGGTGGAAGCGGGAAGAAATCCCAGAGAAGGTGGTGGAAAGATAGTGTCAACTGTCAACTACTACCTCTTCCAGGTGACGATGTGAGAGAGCCAGACACTCGTCTCCCGTTTGTTTGGCGTGGTTGTCTAAACTGAACAGAAAGGACAAAGCCATTCTCTCCATGATTTTTTGCAACACTACTCGCTTTGCTGTCTGGAAAGTTAGCAATCCACAGGCAAAGACATGAGTTTTACGTTTTGTTGCGCTCAAGAAGACTACTTGAGGATGACGAGCAATGTATTAATAGGATCTTTTTCTAACTGGACATACATGATAGAATGGGAAAACGATAAGAGTCAGGATAGTGGAGGTCTGGAGCTTTACAATTTATGGACAGCATAGAAAGTACATCATCTCCATCTGCATTCAATCTCACAGATCGCTTGCAGATTTTTAGTTACCTGGTGAATTCTAATCGTATACGCTGGTATCGTGTTATTATGCGTACTTTTCTCCAATCACATCGCGAGTTTTATCGTTATCAGTTGACAGCCCAGGAAATCAGAGATGCAGTGAGAGCCTCATTTGAGCCTGAATACTCTCTTGAGCAGTGTCAGAATGATCTTGCGGCCCTGAAAGAGTGGGGCAATGTAACAACCATCTATGACTCTAGCCGTGCTACCTCCATCACCAGTTTCCTTTCACCATCACTGCTCTATCAGGCCACTCCTGAAGCGATCGCAATCGAAACGTTTCTGGATGAGCAGACACGAGCTAGTGCTGTGCGGGGATCATTACGGCAGGGAGATATTGCGCGGCTCTGGCAGTCCCTTCAGTTTCTTGACACGGCGTTGCAAGCGTATGCTGTCGATTTGCCAGGAACGGATCTTCCACAGAACAATGCGCGTGAGATTGCCGAGGAATGGCAACGCACCTTCGAAACGTGGAATACGATGGCTCATGAAGCCGCGCAATACCTGGCTACTATGACGAACGCAGCCCAGCAGGGTCTTACCGATCTCGAAGCGTACCAACTGTACAAATCCGCAGTTGTTGCCTACGTACATAGTTTCGCCCAGGCTCTGACCCAATATAGCCGACACATTCGCGAGCAACTCAATGAATGGAGTAGAACGGGTAAAAAAGAGCGCCTGATCGAGATTGTCGCATTGTATCTTGAGCCGCCCGCACCAACACCAGAAAGCAGGCGTGCAGTCGAAGATCTCATGCAGGAAGCGACCAATCAGGTCGAAGCAGTAATGAACTGGTTTGCGGAAGGGAAAAATGCTGATTCCTTCCGTCGAAACGCGCTTGCCGAAGTGGATAAAGTCGTCCGGAGAGCATCGATCCTGGCAGCCAGCGCACGGCCAAACGCGAACTATGCGACCCATCTGAATGCCCTGGCTCACCAATTGCTTCAAGCCAGTGACGGTGAGAGTGCACAGCAACTCTTCTCAGTCGCCTTCGCCAATCTCCTGCCAGTTCACTTACCGGAGGGTCTGGCAGGTACGCCCAGCGCAACCAGAGAAACGGATCAGCCCGATTCCTGGCAAGAGCCACCCACCGTTTCATTGCACTTACGACCAGTGAGCCGCAGTTATCGCGGCAATCCTCCGATGGAAGATCCGGTCATCGATAACCAGACAATCGTCCGAGAACTGGTCGTGCAGTATGAGAATAAGTTAAAAGAGCAACGTGAACGTTTCACGCACCTTTTCGCCGCTGGCTGGCTCGACATAGGCATGCTCAAGACAATTTCAGTAGAAGATCGCATGCTGCTCACAGAAGTCATCGACGGCTGCCTGGGTCATTCCGCGCATCAGTACCGTACGCTTGATGGCTCAACAATTATATTGCTCAATCCCGATGAACAGATCTATACCCTTCTGCATGCAACTGATGGCGTCCTGTTATTGCCGCGTTATCGTTTAGAGCGTCAGGAAAAGAATATCCAGCTTCATATGATTGGAGCGAATGGTCACAGATCGGATCAGATAGTCAATGAACGGCCTACAATAAGTACCCTCTCAAATGCACCTGGGCCAATAGATAGTGACGAGGTATAGCATGCAAGAAATAGAACAGCAGCAGCGAACGCCGGACCAGGAGACAGGAGAAGAGCAATATTCAACTGGCCGTTCCAGGCAGGTCACGCGTCGTCTGATAACAGCCGATCTCATGAAGGCCCATATAACGTTGCTGGAGAGAAGATTCTTGCTAGCGAAACAGAGTGATCTGTTCCGCCTGGTACAACATCACTATCATCGATTACAAAGCTGGCATGATCAGCATACTGGTTGGCGTATCCAACGTAGCAGTACAGTGATTCGGCTTGTGCGTCATGTGAGCGCTGTGACACCAGGTCATCTCTATGAGCGATTGAGGGAACCAAAGGATTTTGCCGCTTTGACATGGATACTTTGGAATGCCGAGAATCGCCAGCTTACAGGGCGTGGGAATGAACAGCAATTCTTGCTCTCTCAACTGGCCGACCAGATTCAGGAGCAGTCAGCACAGGGAACAGAAGGAAGCGCACCGTTCGATTTCCGGCGTCCGGGCGATCGTTATAGTGTTCAGCGTGCTCTGCAATACCTGGAAGACATAGGGGGCTTGCAACTGGTCGATGGGCAGACACGAGAGTGGGTTGAACAAACAGGAAACGCTGACGTTCTGTACGAATTTACCGATGTCGTACGTTCATTGGTTGCCGCGCTTCATCCGCAGATGGTCGAAACGGTTGCCGAGCATCTCAGTGATCCAGCAACGCTGCTTCAGCCCGCATTACTGCCAGGAGCATCAGGAACGCTGCCCTTCATTCGGGCCTGGAGAGCCCTCATGCTTGGGCCAGCGTTCTTCAGATTTGACGATCCCGAAGCTTTTAGTACTGTGCGGACCCATGCTGAAACCATCGCGAACGAACTGCTCGAAACCTTTGGTTGGCTGCTTGATATCCAACGAGATTATGCATGTATTGTGCGTGCGAGTGGCACATCGACAGGTCCAGTCACCGCCCTGACGCCGTACGGCACAAACGACCAGATTGCCTTATTCATGTGTCAGTCCTTCAGAAATCAGATCGAAACCGGAGCATGGCCTGCTCCGGATAGCTACGGTTGTGTGCGCGTAACGGTCGAAGATATGGCTGAACTCTTCTACACCGTTCGTGAACGTTATGGAGAGAACTGGGGTAGCGAGGCACGCAGTAAAAGTTCGCGTAGCCTGCTTAACGATATCTACAAGAAAATGCGTCAGGTCGGTCTCCTGCGTGGGCCTGATATGTCGGGGAACATGCTTATTTTACCGACAGCGGCACGTTATGCCGCGACCTATGACAAACCTGATCCGAACACACCAGCGCGTAGCCGCTCAAAATCGACATCCAGACGCATCAATGCTACCGTCCCGGTTCAATTACCTGGATTAGAAGATGATGAAGTAGAGAGATGAGAACGTATGCAAAGCACATTCGATGATTTTGTTGCCTGGACGGCAGCAACAGACGAAGCGCCTGCAAGTCAGGTTACCAGATTTGTTGAGTTACTCCAGACGCAGTCAGGAGGTCCACAGGGTTACCGTCTACGTCGTATTATTCTAACGAACTTCTGGCTCTATGGACGGCAGGAATTTGAGGTTCCACATGGACGGCTTTTCCTTGCGGGCGAGAACGCGAGTGGTAAATCCACCGTACTCACAGCAGCGCTTCCGCTCGCGCTAGAAGGTGATTTACGTCCGAATCGTCTCGACACCTTTGGTGGGCGAGAACGCCGTATGGAATATTATGTTCTCGGCAGCCCCGACTCGGCAACGCCATTCAACCATGAACGGCGTACCTCCTATATCGCGCTGGAATTTGAGTGGTGTCATTCGGATCAGCCGCCGATCGCACCGGAACTACGCCAGCACTGGGAAAATGGCGATGTTGAAAAAACACGTTTCCTCACCATTGGACTCAGTATTGCAGGAAATGCCAATACCACTGAGCGTATCCGTCCATTGCGTTTCCTGATAACCGATGGCTCCAGACTGGGATATGACCTGGACACCGTCTATGAGACTGGTCACAAAAACGAGAAGCGTGCTTACGATCATCTTCGCTTCAAGCAACTGCTTGAAGGGCACGGCATTATCTGTGAATCACAGGCAGAGTATGAGCGACAGGTCGCACGCTTCCTGTTTGGCTTCAATGATGTAAAAGATTTTGAAAAGCTCATCAATCTTTTGCTGATCCTGCGCCGCCCCAACCTGAGCACGGAATTGAACTTCTCACGCGTCCATGATTACCTGAAGATGTCGCTGCGTAAAATTTCCAGCGAGACAACTTCGCGTGTTATCGGTACCATTGAACGCATCGATGCCATTCAGGGTGAGATGGAACGTATCCAGGAAGCGTACGATGCCACCGACCGTATTCATGGCGCACGCCAGCATCTTGCACTCGTCAGAGCCCAATTGGCAGCCTGTGAGTATATAGGGGCTCAGAAGAGCGTAGATAGCATCCAGAGCAGAAGCACAAAGTTGCAAAAGGACCTGTCCAGAGCGGAGAACGAGCGCAGAGAAGCGGGGGAGCGGGCACAGAGATTGCAGACGGAGCAGTACCAGATTAACGGTCAGATCAAGGCATTAGAAGCCAGTGAAGGCCTTCAAGTAGCCACACAATTAACAGTGGCTCGTGAAAGGACACACGAAGCAGAAGCGCAGATGCACCTGCAAGAGCAGAACCTTGAATCCGCCCGCCATGCAATTGAGATCAATGCTGAGCATCTCCAACGGCAACAAAACCAGTTTACTCATATCAAGCAAGGGAGCGTCGCGCACCTACAAGAACTGTGTATGGTTGCCGCTGAAGAAGCGTTATGGGAAACCGCCGCATTCGGCTTAGAAGAAGCGATCAGGCAGATCAACGCGCTTTCAATGGACGCCCCATTTGCGCCGACAGTACCACTTGATGTCATCTCATTGGTAGAAGAGCAAGCAGAGGAACGCATTAATCGATTACGTTATCTGGAAGAATTACATCGGCAGCGCGAACAGCTAGAGCAGACACTACAGCATACTCGTGACCTGGAGACAACACGCTTTCAGGAATTAGATGACGCTCGTCACCGTCTTCAAGATATACAAGATGATGCATATGAGGCTCAGCAGCATCTTTACAAGGCATTGGAGCGGTTTGCCCCTATCGATACCCCACTGCTTGATCTCATGGAAGCACAAAGTGACGTAACTGATGAAGAAGAAGCAAACACAGATAGCGTCTTAGAACAAGTTGCAGCCATCCTGAATGTAGCGCGTCAGACAATAGAGCGTATTGAGAACGAACTTGGCGAAACGATCGACCACACCCGGCGGCAGATGGATGAGTTACACCTGCTTACAGGTAGCAAAAGGCACGAGATTGCAGAGATGAAAACGCTCTATGAACAGAAACAGGCTGAACCAGAATATACACCGCACCGCTCATCACGTCGCATAGCCGCACGTGCCAGGCTTGCCGAACTGCATATCGCCGCACTGCCACTTTATACTCTGCTCGATTTCGTGCCTGACCTGACGGAACAAGAGGCGGGCGGTCTTGAGTATGCATTGGAAGATGCTGGTCTGCTGGACGCACTCGTCGTCGCACCTTCGCAGATTGCTCATGCCAATGCGCTGCTTGCAGAAGAGGGGCTAAGTGATTGCCTCCTGAACATTGCAGCAATCGACAACGTTCAGGAGAATTTCAATTTTTCGGGCGTACTGCGTTTTGATGCAGCAATACAGGAAACAGAGGCGGCGACCCAATATTCCGACTGGGCGACCGTAACGACTCAAATAGTAGCCGCCCTGGGAAACGGCAACAGCACTTCCCATACCTTATCAGGATTCAGTCTGAGCGAGGATGGCAGCTGGGCACATGGACTGCTCACAGGACAAGCGAGCAAGGGTATGGCACGCTGTATCGGTAGGGCCACGCGTTTGCGTGTACGACAGCAAGAATTAGCAGAACTGGACAAGCAGCGTAGGAAGCTTGAAGATGACCTGCAGGCGTTTGCTCAACAGCAAGCGGAGTATGAGCAGCAATTGGAACGGCTGCATGAGCAACAAATCCAACTTCGCAAGGTATTGCCTGGCAGTGGCCTGGAAGCAGCATACGCTGAACTTGTGCCCGCAAGAGCAACCATCAGCGCTGCCAGAATGAAGTATCAAAAGGCCCGCCAGCAGACCCAGGAAGTGCGGCAAAGCTATAATGCCCTTACGGCTCAACTGGAGCGCGAGAACCAGGGTATCGCATTCCTGGCTAGCGATCATAAACGGGTACAGAGTGCGCTACTTGGTGTTGTTAAGCTCAATAATCAGGTTCGCTCATTACAGAATCAATTTACTCTGATCATCAACACCTGGGAAGAGTGCCAGAAAGCCAGCGAAGCTCTGGAGAGCACCCAGGCTAACGAGGCCAATGTTGCCCGCCTGTATGAACGTATCCGCCAGCAAACATTACAGGTCCAGGCTGAACTGAGTGAGCTTCAACGTGTCGCGTCTCTATCCAATGCCGATGAATTGAGCGAACGGCTACGCACATTACGCGAACGCAACGAAGCGCTTTTTATAGAACTCGATGAGGCTAAACAAAAACATATACGGGCCGATGAACGCTTTACAAATATAGAAACCAATTACAAAGAAACCGAGATTCTTTTGGATGAAGCCCGGGAAGATTGCGCACAGAAACAGACCCGTTTTGTCGATCTCCTCAATGTTTATCCAGTAGAAATACTGGTTGCAGCCAGGCAGCTAGAAAGTCTCAAGGCTGCATACAAGATATTGGGTGGTACTCTTTCCGACAGCGACATTCCACTACGGAAAGAATTGTTAGACACAGACTATCGGGACGCCTATAGTGCGCTCTCACGCATCTTCAATCAGGAGCAACCAACATTACTTGAGTATGGTCCAGATCTGGACAATCAGGGAGATGTGCATTTCCTTAATGAGCATCACAGCAGGCCAATTGAACTGCTAGAGATTTTAAGCGAGCGGATTGAGATGCAAAAAACGCTGCTTGGAGAAGAGGAGCGTCAATTGTTTGAGGACTTCCTTCTACAAGAGATTGCCGAAGCCATCCGTACCCATATTCTTGAAGCGGAGGAATGGGTGCAGCAGATCAATGGTGTCCTGAGCAATCTGCCCATGATAGGTGAACACTATTCGTTGCAATGGAAGACTCCTGACGACTATGACATGTCCAAACTAGGAAGCCATATTGCCCGGCAGCATCGGCTTCTGCGTAAGCCTGCCCAGGCTTTGACCGCCGAGGAAACCGAAACATTAATGAATGCTTTTCGTCGTGAAATAGAGTCGGTACGCCTGCAACAGCAAGAGACACCTGATATGAACTTTATGGACGCACTAGAACAGGTCTTTGACTACCGTGAGTGGTTCCATTTTGATGTCTGGGTGACGCCTGTGGGAGGGCAACGCCAGCGCTTGACGGACCGAATAGCTGGTACCCGCAGTGGTGCTGAACAGCTCTTCGCGCTGTATGTACCACTTTTTGCCGCACTGGGGGCGCTGTACAGGAGTGCTGCCCCTGGGGCACCACGTTTGCTTGCGCTGGACGAGGCCTTCGATAAGGTGAGCAGCGCGAACACCCAACGTATTATGGAATTTCTGGTTTCACAGGATTTTCAGTGGATCATGACGGGGCCGCAGGTGAGTGGCACTGGCTCAAAAATACCAGCCAGCGCACGCTATCTCATGATCCACGAGAAAGGCTCATCCGTCGCAACAGCCTCAGCTTCGTTCTGGAGTGATCATCAGAATGATAGAGACGGAAAGTAGCAGGCGACGCAGTGAGTGACATATCTGACTGGCAGGAGAACCCGAACCTGCCAAGAGCGGTTGCGTTCTTTAAGCAGGCAGGATTATCGCGCCTGCTTACCCAACTGCGCGAGAAGTACATTGAGCGTGGTCAGGTGAGTGGTCAGGTACTGTTGAAAGAGAGTACACCAGGTGAACGTCGTGAAATCGCCAGTTTTCTCGGTAAAGCGCCGTACCCAAACAATGATATGAAAATACGGCTGCTTGACATCGATAATGCACTCAGGCAGAGCGGTTTTGCCTGCACCCTGCCTGACCTGCTCAACGCGTTCTTTCCTGATCAGCCGCTGATAACTCGTCCCGAAAAGCGAGCGATGCGAGCCCGTCATCAAAATGATTTTCGTGCAGGCCTTCATTCTATTGTGTCAGCCCTCCCGGCCCAATCACGCGGTCGTGCATGGCTAGAACAGGGACAACATGGCTTAGAATGGCTCTTTTCACGCTACAAAAACGCCGTGAGCACCGAACAGGAACGACAACTTGCGACTATTCGTTATATTGCTACCGTTCTAGACCAGTTGCCCGGTAATGATTATCCACAACGATTAGCGATCTTTGCGCAGAGCACCAGTGGCAATCCTCATATGCTTGATCCTGAAAATGCCGCCGGGCGTCTCCTGTTGCTGGCGCTAAGCGATCTTTCTGAGACGCTAGCTGTTCATCCGGTGCAGGGACGTGCGCAAGCATTACGCCTATACAGTGATGTGGGACTGCTTGTTGATACTATTTCATCATACGTCGCAGTCTGTAATCTGCTTGATGCGACATGCCAGGATGGCGCACATGATGTATGGATACGGACGGCGGGTGAACGGGTTTTGTTATTACCTCTGCGCCAAATCTTAGCGTGGCGTAGCGCATATCCAGGGCAAGCCGATATTTATATCATAGAGAATCCCCAGGTCTTCGAGGAGATTATAGAGCGTTTGCAAGGAGTTTCCCCTCGGCCTACACTGATCTGTACGGCAGGCTGGCCCAGTATGGCAGCTTTGATCTTCATTGATATGCTGCTCGCAGCGTCTCCTGATAATCACCTTCACTACAGTGGTGATTTTGACTTGAAAGGCTTGCAGATTGCAACGTATCTGCTGTCACGCTACCCAAGCCGCTGCCATCCCTGGCAGATGAATCCTGACGCATACGCGAAGGCTCTACAGGTTGATGGTATGCCAGCTAGCGCAGGTGAATTAGATCAACTTACCACATTACCAGCTATTTTTGCTCCGTTGATCGCAAGTATGCAAGAGCAGAAGAAATGGGCATACCAGGAAGGTATTGTCCAACTTCTCATGTGCTCATTGAAGATGTGATGGCAAGCTATTGATCTCAGAATAGAAAACTACTACGTTTGGTGTGAGTTGCGATGAGCAAATTACCAATCGACCAGGTCCGCAATAGCTAAGGGAGGCCGCTGTAGATGCTCATTCAACCAAAGATAAAAATTATGTAAGCTGATCTTGGCAGTCAGACGAGCCTGGAAACCAGTCAGAGCATGTGGACGTTCTCGTGCCAACCGAAAGGCGTTGAGCAGCTTGTCAAAGACCGATTCAATCAGTTTGGCGCCATCGAGCCAACCACTGTCGTCACTCTTTGGGCCAGCGTAGTTTGTTGCGCTGATGAGGAGGCGTAATGATCTCGGTTCTATTATCCGTTTGCCCAGACAGCCATCCTTCTCCACGTCGCTTGGCATCTCGGGTGGCGATCCCCGATGAGTCAATGCGCTCGAAGGAGCATTGCTGGTCGTCCAACACGCAGACCAAATACAAGCCAACGTGATCAATGGGGCATGCTCCCGCTGCAAACGATTGAATTGATAAAGAATGTAGAGCTTTATTATGGCAGATCTTTTTCACGAGGGATCTGCCATAATTGTCTTGCTTAGGATGAGATGCTCGTTAACGTTCCACCAATAGATCTTTGACCTCTGGTATGCAAGTTTGAGAAAGATGGATGGTGGAGTTTATCCTTGACCTGCAAATGGTGAACCTTTATTCGTTGAGCAACGAACATCTGTTTGTATTGAAGTATAATTTTATGTGCGCATTGTGAGATAATCTTACCGACCAGAAGAATTACTGGCAAGGATGACACGTACAAGCGAAACCAGCCCCCAGCCAACCAGCGCATACACAAGTATCGCGATTAACGTTGAAACCTCAAACACGCTCGTATTGCCGATTGTCTGATCATTAAAAATGCCGTTAAATGGTCCTACGAAGCCCCCACTTAGTGTGTATAAAAACTGAATAAAACCACTGTTCTGATTAGCTCCTAGCAAGCGGAAGATAAAGCGCAATGCGAGAATAACTTCTAATACTCCTAAAAGAAAGTAGATAAGAGTAGCAAACCAATTACGTACACTGGCTCGATTCATGCTGTTCCCTGTGAGGGAAACAGATATTTTCGGCCGTTCTGTTTGCCCGGCAGGTCCATTACTATAATTTTGATACTGCCTCTGTTCATACATGCTTTCATTCGGTACATTATTCACAGCATTCCCGTATGACTGTCCCTGATACGGTTGCCCTTGATACGACTGTCCCTGGTACGGTTGCCCTTGATATGGCTGTCCCTGATATGGTTGTCCCTGGTATGGTTGCTCCTGGTATGGCTGTCCCTGGTATGGCTGCTCCTGATATGGTTGTCCCTGGTATGGTTGCCCTTGATATGGTATATGTTCAGTTGGATCTTGATACTCATTCATACGCGGATCGGATGAATAAGGTTGATTATTCATAATTCTCTTTCTGCCTTTCAAAATGTAGTAAAACGTGTTTACCACAACTTTAATTGCTGCACTGGGGTCGGACAGGAAGCCTCCGTGACTTCTCCGTTGTATTGATCCGCATGCAGTACACCGCACTCAGGTTGAGTGTGTGGCCCTAGCCGGGCAAGATACCGCTTGAGAATATTCACCGCGCTGTTCTCATCACGGTCTATCACCAAGCGACATTCAGTATTCTTGCAACGATACGTTCGTTTCCAGAGTGGTATGTCTTGCATATGTCCACATCCACTACACGTCTTGGATGTATCACGCTCATTTAAGATCACCAGTTCTTTCCCATACAACTGGCATTTGTAGCGCAACATTTGAACACAGGTGAAGTGTCCCCAATCGTTGAAAATTGCTCTATTTAGATGCTTGTTGCGCTCTCGATGCTCTTTCATGACCATTTGTCGTTGCGAAAGATCCCCTACGACGACAGTTCTCTCAACCATTCGTCGTGCCATGAAGTGGGATGCCTTGTGCAGACTATCCCGTTGTTCCTTGCGTTTCTTCTCAGACACCCGCTTGTACACCTTGCTCAAGTGTCTGTAGCGACGTGATTTCTTCTTGCATGTGGCTCGTTTCGACCTGATGCGATCCAATTGGCGGTTATACCACTGTCCTCCTTTGAAACCGCCAATATGATAGAACCTGCCTTGTTCATTCACACCCGTTGCCAGTGTCTTCATGCCAAGATCAAAGGCTACGACACCATCGTTATCTGCCTTTTCTTCTGGTCGCTCAGCGACAAAGGAGGCATAGTAGTTGCCTCTGGCATCTCGACTGATTGCCACCTCTTTGAAGTGCGCGGGTGGTGTTTCAGTGAGATGGGCAACGATGGTAGAAAATTGTTTGGACTTGCCTTTCCCTCCAGTCGGGAGCATGAGTCTGTTTCCTTCAACCGTGATGTACATGGCAGGATAGACCAGTGTAAAGAAGCTGTGACGTGGGCGTACTCTTGGAAATCCTGGTTGCCCACCAGCTTTGACCCGTCGGAAGAAGGCTCTCATGGCTCCGTCAAGGCGAAAGTAGACCTCATGGAGCAGTTTCCCATAGACCTGCACCAACGCAGGATCATGCACCTTGTTTTGTTGAAGGCTCTTCTTGGCTTCATAGAGGTGCCACTTTTCACCATGACGCAGCTTCATGATCCACCAGTTGTACAACCCTCGACACTTGCCCTGCATAAATTCCAGGGTGTCTGTATCTTGTTCAGAAACGTCCAGTCTCATCTTTTTGCAGAGCAGCATCTTTGATCACTTTCTGGTAGGAGCGAAGTTCAGGAAGCCGAGCTGAAAAAACGGTGACGATAGCAATCAAATCACGAACCAGTTCTTGCTCTGGTGAGAGGCTTTCTCCGTTCATCACCACAATCTCCGTATGATGGCGTTCGCAGAATGCTTCAAAGTATTCATAGCCAAAGCGCACGAAGCGATCTTGATGCGCAATGAGAATGCGTCTGACTTTCCCTAACTTGACCAGTTCCATGAGATAATTGAACTGCTTCCGTTGGTAGTTGAGACCACTGCCGATATCAGACATCCACTCATCGACCACAAGTGCATGCTGCTGACAGTAGGCTTTAAGTGCCTCGACTTGATTGGCTAGATCAGGTTTTTGTGCAACTCCTGAAACACAAGAATAGACGATGGTTAAACTTTGCTCAGGTGCAACTAATCCTCGATATGCCAGGTATTGGTCATGAGTATAGTAGCGCCGATTGGTGGTAGGAGTGCGATGGGCTTTGAGTTTCCCTTCTCTATCCCACTTTTGTAAGGTATTGGTTGTTCGGCCTATGAGTTTGCCGAACTGTTTCGGCGAATATGTGTTGTCCATGCATACATTTTACTCTGTCTCAATATGTTTCAATATGTTTTTCAACACAATTTAACCCTCCTTAATATTCTCCTCTCCTCCAAATAGAATAGAGAGAACAAGAAATGCTATCAATGTATTGAACGTTTAACCACACAGATATTATACAGATGCTATTTGGATATATAGCCATATTTGATCAAAATAAGATATCTACTTGATACGATAGAGGAGGAACTAAAATGGTTGAAGCAGTTTGTGGCAAATATTTATTTTTTTGTTTGGGGTGTATTGACAAGACGAACTTCATAGGGTTGTAACGTAATAACGGTACTATTGAGCGCTATTTTTTGCTCGATAGCAAGATGGTTTACAAGCAAAACTTTTTTCGTGGATGCCAGAACTGTGATGGTTGTGGCTGAGGTATTCGCCTTGTAGAGTTGTGTGCCAGGGCCAAAATAATCCTGTAACATGCATGAAGTGGTGTAATAAGGAGTAGCTTTCCCCCCTTCTGTATTCCTGGTGTCAGTGAATAGTGTTTCTGGCAATGCGAATCCTTCGGCATCACCTTGCGTTCCCCATAAGAATAAGGATGATGACCCACTGAGAATTGTATATATTTCGTCGGATGCCATCAGGGCATTATAATATGCCAGTGAGTGTGGTGCTGAATCAGGATGTCCTGCGTACCATTCTGCCCACCAGATAGGAAGCGTCGAGCCTCCATTAGACTGTTGTCGTATCCAATGCACGATATCAGCAAATTTTTGCGCTGAACGAAATTCGTCTTCTTTCCAGATTTGATCATCGTTGAGCGTATTGCTATCGATCGTAATAAAATCTGCCCCATGTTTGTTTTTTAGCCAATAGGATAGGACGTCTAATGATCTTTGATCCAGTGTTCCCCATGCATATGTAGGACCCGGATTACTGGTGCTTGGATTGGCATTGCTATTGATTACGACATAGGGACCTCCTATCAATGCATCGGGGCGAACATGTTTGACTGCGTCATAGACAGCATTGTAGAGTGTCGTATACCGTTCATAGTCCCAACGATTCTGCTTGAGAAGCCCGATTGTTGCCCCTGGAGAGGTACTCCACATCCCCTTCAGTTCGTTCCAGACCTGAAAATATTTTATGTCGGGATAACGTTGTGCCACCTGAGCGGCAAGGTGCGCGAAATCCTGAATATGCGTGGCATCTGGCGCGATTTCCAGATTTTTCCAGTCATCTTGATACCCCTCTGGTCGCATCCATCCTGGGGCGCAACAGAGCGTGAGCACGATATGCGCGTTTGTATGACGCATGAGTTGTATGCGTTCATCCAGATCAGCCCATTGGTAGACGCCTGGAGATGGTTCGGGATCTCCTGTTCCCCAACCCATGATATGTTGATTCTGGTAATGGAGTGCGGTTTTCAGCAATTGTTGTGCTGATGCTACCGCTTGTGGGTTGTTCCATGAGTCAGCACTATATTGTGTGTGGGTGGCTCCCATTGAGAAGTTGCTGACAGCATATGGAGCAGAAAGATCGACGTTCACAGCGATTACGCTGTTTTTCATGGGCGCATTGAGCAGGTGCTGCAATAAGAAGTAGCAGAGTCCTAGTTGATAAAGTATACCGATTGCGAAGACATGCACCCGTTTCTTCTTATACCATTGGGCATGAATGGTCATACTATGCACGTCCTTTCACCAATATTGGCCCCTCAGTTAGTATACCTATCTCAGAAAACGAGCGTGTGTATCTCATTATTTTTGTGGTTGCTAATACTTTTTATGTAGTCGGTTTGTACGATGAAGTAAATAGGGTATGGATGAGGCTACTACTTATATAAAAGTATTTCAAAAGGTTTCTTATTGTACTTTATTATGCTGAAACTAGTATGAGCCAAATATGGACTCGAAGGGGAAATATGTATGAGTAATAGCGATTTGATCGTAACTGATATGTCGTATCAATCTGATAATGTGCTTCGCTCTTTGGATACAGAGACGAGTGTATCTGATTTAGCATTGCTTTTAGAGAGTGAACTTCAACAGCGTATTGTACAGAGTTCTACATTGGGGGAGGCTGCTCAAGAAAAATGTTTGCCACAACTTGTTGCGGAACAGGCGAGTAGAGCCTCGAAGAGCATTGCATTGGTGAGTGACACCCAGGTTATGAGCTATGGTGAACTGAATCAACGCGCAAACCAGTTAGCACGACACTTGCGAGGATTGGGCGTTGGCCCTGGTATCCTGGTCGGTTGTTGTCTGGCACGATCGGTAGATATGGTTGTGGGATTGTTGGGCATCCTCAAAGCTGGTGGGGTGTATGTGCCATTGGACCCTGCGTATCCGGCAGAACGTCTGGCCTTTATGCTTCATGATAGTTGTATGTCAGTGTTGATTACGAGAGAGGCTATGTTTCCTCAGTCTCTTATCAATACCACGGTGCAATGTATCAATCTGGATAGTGATGCTGCTCTGTTGAATCAGTACGATGGTACAGATGTGACATTGACTGCTAGTGCTGCTGATCTTGCCTATGTCATCTATACTTCTGGTTCTACCGGTCAGCCGAAAGGTGTTGAGATTACTCACGGTAATCTACTTAACTTGATTTCCTGGCATCAGCAGGCTTTTGCGATAACCTCGCATGATCGAGCGACACAAATATCCAGTCCGGCTTTTGACGCGACTGGATGGGAAATCTGGCCTTATTTGGCCGCCGGTGCAAGCATTTATTTTCCTGACGAAGAGACGCGGATCGTCCCTGGGAAACTACGTGACTGGTTGGTCAGCAATAGTATTACGGTGACGTTTTTGCCCACTCCACTGGCAGTGAATGTGATGATGTTGGCGTGGCCGCCTACTGCCACGTTGCGCTATCTGCTTACTGGTGCGGATACGTTGCATCAGTATCCATTGCCGGGTTTGCCATTCACACTTGTCAACAATTATGGTCCCACCGAGACTACCGTTGTGGCGACATCGGGAGCGATTGAGCCTCATTCTGCTGCGCACGCTGATCAACGACCAACCATTGGTCGTCCTATCGCTAATACGGAGATTTATATTCTAGATGCCGCATTACAGCCGGTTCCTGTTGGTGTCGTTGGTGAATTGTATATTGGCGGGGCAGGTCTGGCTCGTGGGTATCATAACCGCCCTGATCTGACTGTTGAAAAGTTTATTCCCCATCCTTTTCAGACTGGTTTTTCCGCACGTTTGTACAAGACAGGTGATCTGGCTCGTTACGTTGCCGATGGCCAGATTGAGTTTATCGGTCGTAGCGATCATCAGGTCAAGATACGTGGTTTTCGCATTGAACTGGGTGAGATCGAGTCCGTCTTGAACCAGCATCCATCGATCCAGCAGGCTGTAGTTACTGTTCGGGAGGATGTGGCAGCAGAAAAACGCCTGATTGCGTATGTGGTGCCACAGCAGCAATCCACTGCGAATTTATTCTCTCTACTTCATGATTCTCTCTCCGCCCGTCTCCCTGCTTACATGATTCCGGCGACTTTCGTACAGTTGCAAGCGTTGCCATTAACACCGCATGGTAAGGTGGATCGAACTGCTCTACCCGCTCCTGACAGTACAAATATCATGCGTGATGAGGCTCTGGTGATACCAGACACACAGATAGAAGTTCGGCTAGCACGTATTGTCTCGTCCTTATTAAGTTTAGAGCAGATGGGTATCGACGATAACTTTTTTATGCTCGGTGGACATTCATTATTAGCAACTCAGATTATTGCCAGAGTGACTGAGGAGTTCGCTGTCAATCTCTCCTTACGAACTTTATTCACCGCACCTACCATTAGAAAATTGTCTGCTGAGATTGAACGGTGCAATTCCGAAGCAGAAAGGTGAGATATGAAGGTGGGATGAAACCACTACTCATATCTGACGACAACAAATACTGGTATCTGAATGTTGGAGGAACAGGTATGATCGCAGATAAAAATGTTGCTGGCCTAAACGATCAACAAGATATGACATTAAGTCTTTATCAGTTGTTGAACCCGGCTGTACGTGCTAATCCCTATCCTTTATATCAGCGTCTGCGTTGTGAGGCCCCTGTATATTGGGATCATTATTTGCATGCCTGGGTAGTAACACGCTATGAGGATGTGTTACATGTGTTTCAGCACTTTTCCGCAGATCGCACACCTACACCAGCGCAATTAATGAGCCTCGGTCTGTCATCATTAGCACCATTGGCTCAGACCTTGATACGTCTGATGCTTTTTATGGATCCGCCCGATCATGGTCGGGTACGTGGCCTGGCTTCCAGAGCTTTTACACCACGACGGGTTGAGATGCTGCGTACACATATTGCCGCTATTACAAACGATCTGCTTGATGCAGTGCAGGGCAGGGGGCAGATGGATGTGATCGCGGACCTTGCCTATCCGTTGCCTGCTATTGTGACTGCCGGGATGCTTGGTGTGCCCACCTCCGATTGGCAGTTGTTAACCAGATGGTCCGCTGATTTTGCTCAGGTGCTTGGCGGTTTTCAGCATAGTCCTGAGCAGGCTCCACATGTTATTCGTACGCTGGAAGATATGACTGCCTATTTTCGGGAAGCATTGCAGGACCACCGTAAGCATCCACGTGATGGTTTGATCAGTGCATTTCTGGCAGCGGAAATGGATGGAGATCGCCTGACTGAAGAGGAGATTATTGCCAATACAATCGTGACTATGGTTGGTGGACAGGAGACAACCACGAATTTGATTGGCAATGGCATTTTGACGTTGTTACATCACCGCGACCAGTTTGAGCAGTTGCGGACGGATCTTGCGCTTATTCCCTCTGCTATTGAGGAGTTGTTGCGCTATGAAAGTCCAATTCAACATACTGCTCGTCTGGCACCAGAGGATGTTGAGTTAGGCGGACAGTTGATTCGGAAACGGCAGGCTGTGATTGCGGTTATGGGGGCGGCGAACCGGGACCCTGAGCGTTTTCCTGATCCGGACCGCTTCGATATCCATCGACAGGATAATCGGCATGTGGCTTTTGCGTGGGCAAGTCATTTTTGTTTTGGTGCTCCCTTAGCTCGCCTCGAAGGAAAGATTGTTTTTGAAGCGATGTTGCGGCGGATGCCTGAGCTACAACTGGAGCATGGGCCGCTTACCTGGCGTGAAAATCTCGGTTTCCGAGGGCTTACTGCTTTGCCTGTAAGATTTTAAGGAGGTGCTGCGATGCCAAAAGATCCGGGTGTGGTAGATGCCAGGCGTGTTCTTTTGCCAACGGATCAGGAAGGCGAAATCTCGTCAACGCAGAGGACGGAGTGTTCATCCGATAGTACCAATCCAGCATATGAAGAACAGTTGTCGGGGGTGTTTCAACTACAGGCGGGTTCTCAGCTACCATTCTTCTTTCTTCATGGAGATTGGACGGGGAATGCCTTCTTTTGTTTCCAACTTGCGGCTGCGTTGGGTTCGGATCAGCCATTTTATGCGCTGGATACCTACAATTTGGCGCAGTATCCAATTTTGCCATCTCTGGAGACGATAGCCGCCGAGCAGATTGCCCTGGTACGCAAGATACAGCCTGAGGGGCCATATCATCTGGGTGGATTTTGTAATGGTGGGTTGATCGTGTATGAAATGGCCCGGCAACTCCGGACAGCAGGGCAAGAGGTCAGATTATTGGTATTAATAGATGCTATTCCGACGCGTTGTGTGAAGATTCGGAATGTTATTGCAGGCATGGGGACGTTGTTACACCTGAGCCAGCAGAAGCAACTGGCCTTGTATTTACGTCTACAGCATCTATTTAGATATCTGACGGATAAATATACAGAGGATTACGCACATATCAAAACATTTGATGCGCGTATTGCTTCATGGTTCCCACCGCTTGAAACGCTTCGTCATGAGTATCCCGCCATGTTTTATTGGGCTACAGCTTTATACAAGCCCACCTGTTATCCGGGTAAGGTTACGTTATTCTGGGATGAGGCTGAGCCAGTGCGCTGGGCATGGTGGCGGAAGATGGCAGAGGGGAAAGACGCGGAGGTTGATGTTCATATCATTGCTGGTTCGCATAAGACCTGCAAGACAGAAGGTGATATGGGCAAGCAACTACGGAATTGTTTTGACCAGTTACGGCTTTCCCCTCAGGTTGCTCATTGAGTGCGGGTTTATTCAGCACGTTTCTCTGGTGGATAGCATGGTGGGTTAGAACAATCCTCGTATCGCGTTGCTATGATCGTTTTCATCTGGGACGAGATAATGATGTTCAAGAAATGGGTAAAGAGAAAGGGGAATAGTAGCTGAAAATGAGTAAGCATGCAACTTTTTCTGATGTCGTGCCTGCACCCTTCACTGTGAGCGAGTACGCACCCGCACGCATCATAAGAATGGATCTGGCGGAGCCTTGTTCGGGGATCTCTGCCTTTGATGAAAAGAGTGGCTTTTGGTATCGACGTGCGCTCTGTTTTGTCTATTTACATACACAACCGCTAGGTGCCGTGGAATTTGTGTTTGATGAGCAGGGCGTGGATGCGCAGACCTGTCTGCAAAAGATAGGGCAACGTCTCCATGCGCAGATTAATGAGCATTTGCGTCAGGACGGTTTGCCAGCAATGTGTGTGCTGGATGTGCGAGGGATTGTTTCTGAGGGTACCCCTGCTTGTCTCGTTGAGCAAGAACGCTTTCTGGCTCGTGCGCCTTTTGTGAGTGTGATTGTGCCGACACATGATCGTCCAGATGACCTCAAGTTTTGTCTGCCCTCGTTGTTGAATTTACACTATCCCCGTTATGAAGTTATCATTGTGGATAATGCGCCCGCTAGCAGTGCTACTGCTGATCTTATTCAGCAGACATATAGAGATAGACCTCGGCTTCGTTATGTACGTGAAGACCGTCCCGGTGTATCATGGGCACGCAATGCGGGTAGCGCGTTTGCCAGAGGTGAGATCATTGCCTTTACCGATGATGATGTTGAAGTAGATCCAGGTTGGCTCATGTCATTGGTGCGGGGGTTCAGTCTGGCTGAAAATGTCGGTTGCGTGACTGGACAGGTTCAACCGCTTGAGTTGGCAACGCCTGCGCAATACTGGTGCGAGGAAAATGCTGGTCAATGCTGGTTTCACGAGGATAGTGATCCGCTCAAACGTTTTACGCAGCGCATCTTTACGCAGTCTGGTCGCCATCGCCATTTGTATCGGATTGGATTGTTCGGATGTGGCGCGAATATGGCTTTTCGTCCTGAGGTCTTACAGCGTATTCAGGGTTTTGATCCTGCCCTTGGTGGTACGGGTCCCTCTCGTTGCGGGCAAGATGTGGCAGCATTTTTTGCCACAATGATGCAGGGGTACACGATTGCCTACGAACCAAAAGCACTTGTCTATCACCAGCATCGTCGTTCCTATGCTGCATTACAGAAGCAGTTTTATAACTATGGGGTTGGTTTAACCGCGTATCTGACCCGGAATATTTATGAGTATCCACAGGTTTTGCTCGATCTGTTCACGAAAGTACCATATGATCTCCTGATAGATCGTTCGACAACCCTCAATAAAACAACGGAACGCTATCCCAAAGATTTAAAAAAGGTCGCGTTGCGTGGCATGTTGTATGGGCCATTGGCGTTCGTGTTGAGTCGGCGTTCTGCCCGTAAAGCTGGTATGTACTATCCACCTTTCTGGCGTCGTTCTGGACGCTCTACTCGTGTTTCTACCAGATAGTATGTGTGCATCGGGGATAAGGAGGGGGCTGGATGAAATGGTTCAAGGGTAGCTCGATGAGGGTGAGGGAATGGTTGCACACCGAGCATGTATTCTTCATGGATACGCTGCTTTTACGTTTCAGGCGATGCTATACTTTCACCGATATACTCTGTTTGTTTCTGCCTGTGTGTGCTGCCGCGTTCTGGTTGATTCCGCTATCAACTATTGATATCGGGCGTATGAACGCTTTGGGACTTGTCTCCGTGCTTCCTCCTCTTATGTTGTTCGCGCTACTGATCCTTACTGTGAGTTTTTGTCTGTTGCTGACCCAACCCACGTTACGCGTGTCGTATCTCTTATTACATCTGTTGCTATTGATTGGGATGCTCTATGGAATTACGGCGCTGGTTGAGAGCGTGCCACGGTTTAGCGTCGTTTACCGACATGCGGGCTTTACTGAGTATATTATGCGTACGGGGACGGTGGATCCTGGTCTGGACGCGTATTTTAACTGGCCGGGTTTTTTTATTCTCAGTGCGCTGGTGACACAACTCGCAGGGTATTATGATATCCTGGGCTATGCAGCATGGGCACCCTTGTTTTTTAATCTATGCTATCTGGCTCCTTTGTACGTGATTTTTACGACTGCGACGGAGGATCGGCGTATCGTCTGGCTCGGTCTATGGTTTTTTTATAGTAATAACTGGGTGGGACAGGATTATTTCTCTCCACAAGGGCTGGCTACTTTTCTGTTTTTGATGGTTATTGCTATCCTGCTGAAATATTTTACCGTTGCGTCGCATACGCGCCCGGTGCGCTGGCAGCAATCGCCAGGGATTATTGCCGCTCTGCGCAATCTCGTTACATGGGCCATGTGGGTTGAGGACACGGTGATGCCGTGCACGTCTATTTCCCGTTCTCAACGCATTGGTTTGCTGGTTGTGCTGCTGGTGCTATTCTTTTTTATTGTCTTTAGCCATCCGTTGACTTCGGTTTTTGTGCTGGCGGGCGTCATTGCGCTTGTGCTGTGCCGCCGTTGTGCTTCCTGGTATCTGCCTGTCATGATGGTCTTAATCGATGCTGTCTGGATATATGCTATGACGCGTACGTATCTGGCGGGCCATTTTGCGCTGACAATGCATGATAGTGGTGTACGACAGGCTGTGACCAGTAACGTTTCCAGTCATGTTGTTGGAAATGCTTTTCATACCTTTATTGTGCAGATGCGTTTAGGGATGACATTGCTTGTCTGGTCGCTGGCTGGTATTGGTTTTCTGCGTCGCTGGCGGTCTGGCTACCGTGATGTGACTTTTCTGCTCCTGATATGTGCTCCATTGCCTTTGTTGCTTGCGCAATCATATGGAGGTGAGATGGTCTTGCGCCTTTATCTCATCACCTTGCCAATGATGGCGTTTTTTGGGGCCTCGCTCTTTTTCGTCAGGCCAACTGCGAGGACATCTCCCTGGGTGACGATAGGGTTGCTCGGCATCAGTCTGCTTTTTCTGACTGGTTTTGTCTTTACACGGTATGGGAATGAGCAGATGGACGCGATGACCAGCACTGAAGTGACGGGCGTGCAATATCTGTATAACGTGGCGCGTCCTGGCTCAATGCTGATCGCTGGTTGGAGTGGCACGCCCTGGCGCTTTCGTGCTGATGAGCAATATGATACCTATACGTTGAACGAACAATTGCCTGCTGTGGTTGCGCAGACGAATGTGGATGAGCTGATCCACTTTATTGAGTCTACTGCTATCTCTCGCTCAAATACGGGGGCGTATCTCCTCTTCACGCGTAGTCAGCGGATTACGATTGCAGATACAACCAATCTTCCTGCGGGCATCCTTGCGCGTTTAGAGCGTGCGCTGCTTGCTTCAGGAAAGTTCAAATTGCTGTATCAAAGTTCAGATGCGCAGATATTTGTTTTTACTGGTCATCAATAATGAGGTGGATTATATGCGTTGCTGGTGGTTTTGCCCGTTGCTGATCTTGTTATCTGTGGGGGCGGTGGACATCGTTATGCTGGTGTCTCCGCATAGCGTGGTATATCATACTGTGTTGTTCTGGTTTTTGTGCGTCTGTCCGGGTCTGGTTCTGGTTCGTTTTCTCCATATACAGGATATGGCTTTGCTGTGGTCATTAGCGCTCGCCTTAAGTCTCTCGCTGGATTCTATTATTGCGAGTATTCAATTGTATGTTCATCTATGGTCGCCCGTCATGACCCTGACTGTGCTGATATATTTTTGCTGTGTTGGATCGTTATTCCAATTGCTATTTTCTACCAGATTATGGATGATTGGAATAGCGACACACAAATGACTGAAGACATGCTCTATTCTATGGTGCCTCTGTTTTGACACTCCCCCGGATAAATCCAGGGGGATTCTTCCTTCATCCATCCGACGCGCCCGTTGCCATTGCTGACAGCGAGTGGAGGCCCGATGTCCAGAAGCGTTTTACGATCTCTGCGGATCGCTTGTTCCCGTATGCCCTACAGTACAGGTGACCTGCTTCAGGATATTGAGAGCAGCATTCTGATCTCGATCAAGCAGAAGGCCGCAGTGTGGACAGCGATGGGTGCGGACACTCAAGGTTTTCCAGACCCGTTTGTCACAGCCTGAACAATCCTGTTCTCTGCTGCGCGGAAATAGCGAGGATTATCGATGATATTGCTAGTAGAGTCGGTATAGAAGGCTTTCAAGCCGACATCAATGCCGACAGACGCACCTGTCGGAATGTGCTCTATCGTACGATCTGCCTGCACGGCGAACTGACAATAATAACCATCAGCCCGACGAATGAGACGAATGCGTTTGATCTGTTTGATGGGAAAGGTTTCGATAGTGCGTGTACCAACCAGACGCAGGCGACCAATGCCACAGCCATCAGAGAACGTGATATGGTGTCCATCAGGTTCCAGTTGGTTGCCTAAGCGAAGAGGTCGCCCTCTCCGCTCGGCTCCAGAACCGTGCATGAGACTTGCCACCTCACACGGCTCCTCAATATTGCGGTCAATTGTCATTGATACGCTCCGTGGCGTGTTTCGCATGTCTTTGGTCATGACAATGGCGGTGAAGCGCACATTTGTTGCTGAGTTCTTCACCACCGCCTTCACTTTTTGGGGTGATATGGTCTATCTCGATCTGATCACCGTCCTTAAAGAGAAGTTCACACCATCGGCATTTCCCTTGCTGTTTCTGTAACAGTTTCCCCCGCGTTGTCTTTGTTAATGGATGATCTTTTAAACGTTTTGCCCAATAAAGGAGGTTCCCATCAAACGGGCTTGCGTTGCCTTTTACCTTGATATGGCGTTGAATGGGTGTTGTCACATGCCATCTCAGCACTTGTTGCTCTGGTCCTTCTGGCGTGGCAAATGTCCAGGCATTCCCTTCAATAGTCCGCCAGTATTTCCTTTTTACCCACCCTGCGCCTTTCTTCGGGTGTTTTTTGGTCATCTTCTGCCATAGCATACTTTCCAGGAGATGATCACATCTTGCAAATTCCTTAGCAGATACGACCGTTCGATAGTACAGTGCCCAACCATGAATAACCGGGTTGAGCTGGTCAATCAGTTCCTCTTGTGGGAGTGATTGTCCTTTCTGTAATATTCTCCTCAGTTCTTGCAGATGGCGTTGGACCCCTTCTTTACTTGGCGTGATGATCGTCTTGAAACCCAGTGTTCTTCCCTTTGGATCTTTTCCTGTATGAGTTCTTCCTACTGGGAATTGTCGAACAGTAAATCCCAGAAAGTCGAATCCTACGTTTCCCTGATATTCATTCAGGGTGTGGGAGAGCCGCGTTTTACTCGGTTTCAATTCCAATCCGATGCCTTGTAACCATTTTGCGATGATTTGCTGCGCCTTCTTCACCTCTTCGGCTTTCTCATGAAGCACGACAAAATCATCCGCGTAACGAATGAGTTGAGGTGCTCCTCGTAGTGCAGATGGGGCCTTACTCTCACCAATGGAGGCTTTGAGTAATACCTCTTCCATTCCGTAGAGGGCGATATTGGCAAGCAACGGAGATACTGTGCCCCCCTGTGGGGCACCGCTGCTCGTTTCTTCAAAGGCTCCTTGATCGATAGCCCCTGCTTTGAGCCACGCTCGAATGATACGCTTCATTGTTGGATAGGTCTTGAGCTTGTCAAGCAACTTTTGGTGATTGATGTTATCGAACGCTCCTTTGAGATCTGCATCCAGGACATATTTCTCCTTTTGCTTGATCGCATTGAAGATCGCTTCCATCGCATCATGACATGAGCGTCCCGGTCGAAACCCGTAGGAATTGGGTTCAAAGCGAGATTCCCATTCTGGTTCGAGGGCGAGTTTGGCGAGGTGTTGCCGTGCCCGCTCAATCATGACAGGAATCCCCAAGGGACGCTTCTCGGTTTTTCCAGGCTTTGGTATCCATACTCTCCGGGCTGGTGGAGAGGTAGCTTTCCAGTGCTTCGGGTGAATCTGGTTCGCCATGGCCAACCGTTCTGCTGGTTTTACGGATTTTATCCCGTCGATTCCTGCGGTTTTCTTGCCCTGGTTATCCTGTGTGACCCTGCGAACTGCCAAAATTCTGGCTGATTGAGACTTCATCAACAATTTTTGGAGTTTGTGGACTGCTCTGGTCTTGCCACGCTGACTGGCTCGGAAGATGCGTTTTTGGATGCGAAAACAATGTTGCTCTAGCTTGTGCCAGGGAATATTGTTCCAAGCCTCACTCTCAGGATCAAGCGGTGGCTTGGTCTTGGGTGCTTTCCTTTTTGCCATCCGACTCAGACCTCTTCCTTCCATATCATCGTGCCGACGTCAGCATATCCTGGGCATTACCCCAGGCATTGGCTTTTTCTGCAATCCTGCTCCCGTATGGCTTGCGGTCTGGACACCTGCTCATCGTATCGACCATCGATGAGAGCACATAGGGGAGTTATCCCGTTCCAACGTTTTGTTTTGTGTTGCCGTAGACCTGTACTATCCACCGGACTTTGCATGGGTGAGCATGAAGCCAGTCCAAAAGACTTCACGCATGGCGATTGGGTATCGCAGTCATTACCTTTTTGGTCAAGCCTGTTATCCTCCGTAGGCTTGGTCCCGTTAACGATGGTTCAGGCGTACATTTGTCTCCTGGTCATAGCAACTAGCTAGAAGAGCTTTGTATGAGGCTTACATTCCTCTTCCGTATGTTCCCTCGCTTCGTTCGATTGATATCCAGTCGCACCAACGGAGGGATGCTGTCCGCGCTCACTTCGCGGGTAGGGAATCTCGCCCTACGTCAAAACGTTAGCTATCGGGTCGCACTTGGAGCAAACGAATCGCACCCACCCTGAGGTTTTGTATTCGACGGAGCGATTCTCTTTCTGGAAACGGGGATAGCCTTTTTTGCCTGGTTTCCTGGCTTTGCAATTGTTGTAGAAGCGGGTGATTGCAGACCAAGCGCGATCTGCGCTGGCTTGACGGGCTTGGGAGTTCAGTCGATTGGCAAAGGGGAATGCTTTGGCAAGGACGGCACAATAGGTTTGCAGGTCATTCTGGGAGGCGTGATCATCCATCCACAAGCGAAGGCATTTGTTGCGAATGAATTGCACGATGCGAATCGCTTCATCAACGGCGGCGTATTGCTGTTTGGTGCCAGCACACTTGTATTCGTAGATCAGCATCCTGGTTGTATCCTTTTTATTTGCCATACTACATATGTATACATCAATAATCATAGATTGCAAGAAAAGATGATATATGGGTTACGCACCTGTATAAAGAGCTCCTGAAACAGCCAATTGCCTCCATAGTTGAGGCAAAAGAGGGAAGAGGGACCATTGCCCCGTTTCTGAACGTATGAGATGAGCCATCCATGTGTCTCTTGCATGGCATAATCCAACCTATCAGCCCATACCACCCACACCCCAAATAAGGAAGAGCCATTCATCCCCGCCATGAATGGACGGGGCTTTCTGGCTCGTTCGCTGTAAGCGTTAAACCCATACATGCGTCCGTAGTCTCGTCTCTTCAAAGTGAGACGGTTGCGATAACAATGTGTGCCTCAGTATCTGGGGTCGTGGTTGTATCTCAATACCAGAAACATGCAATGAGAGAGGGGGCATTGATGGTCATTTTATCTCTTGCGGAACCGATCAGATTAGGGCAAAATTGAAATGACACGTCCATTATCTTTGTGTTTTTGCATGTGCATAGAAAAAATATGTTGTGCAACGTGTCAATTTTTTATCCTCTTGTCATTTTCACTGTCTGGTGTTGCTATATCTGTCCCTGAGCAAGCCACTCAAAAACATATAAAGGATGCTTATGTCTGATCGCGTTACTTCCCCATCATCACCTGTGCTGGAGCATATGGATGTAGCGGGAAAGCCACGACCTTTTTTCAAAATGAATAGTCAGACCACACAACAGATACTCCTGATCAGTATTTGTCTTGGTTGGTTTATGGCTGCTCTTGATAATACCATTGTGAATGTTGCGCTGCAAAGTATTGGCGTGAGTCTGCAGACCGATGTGACCGGACTACAATGGATCGTTGATAGTTATGCTCTCGTTTATGCCAGCATTTTGCTGACCGCCGGGGCGCTTGGTGATCGTCTTGGGAATAAGCAGATGTATCTGGCTGGACTGCTGATCTTTTCTGCGGCTTCGGCTCTTTGTGGGTATACGCCAGCCTTCTGGGTGTTGATTGTCGCCCGTACCGCGCAAGGTCTGGGCGCTGCATTGATGACACCGAATACACTTGCGCTGATCAGCAAGAGTTTTACTGATCCGCAGGCTCGCGCCAGGGCCATTGCGTTTTGGGCTATTGTGGGAGGAGTGGCCGTGACGGTTGGTCCAATGGTTGGCGGTTTCCTGGTGGACACATTTGGGTGGCGCAGCATCTTTTTTATCAATGTGCCTATTGGGATCGTGGCGTATCTGTTAACATTACGTCTGGTGGGTAAGACGACTTCACCTGAAAAGCGTCCACTTGATCTGAGCGCTCAGGTGGCTGTGATCCTGGCTTTAGGCGCGTTGACCTTTGTGTTGATCGAGGGGAGTAAAGATGGCTGGTCCTCACCTCTCATCGTCGGTGGTATCATTCTGTTTGTAGTCGCTGGTGGCATTTTTCTGCTGATTGAGCAGCGTGGTCAGGCTCCGATGCTCCCACTGCATTTTTTCTTGATACCGACCTTTTCGGCCACGACTGTTGTCGGATTGGTCCTGAATTTTGGCTATTATGGTTTTATTTTTCTGTTGAGTCTGTTTTTTGAGCAGCTACGTGGTTATTCTCCCCTGCTCACGGGTCTGGCTCTTTTACCCATGACGGCCAGTATTATTTTGGGCAACATTATGGCTGGTCGCCTGACCGGGCACTCTGGTCCGGGGCTGACGATGAGTCTAGGTATTGGGTCGTGCGGTATTGGTTTTCTGGCTCTGGCCCCTGTATCCACAACGACATCATATCTCGTGCTCTTTTTGGTGCTGCTTTTTACTGGTTTTGGCATGGGCCTGACTGTCCCTTCTATGACATCTGCTCTGCTTGGAACTGTTTCCCGGCATCACTCAGGTGTGGCTTCTGGTGTGCTGAATGCGAGTCGTCAGGTTGGGGGTGTGCTTGGAGTTGCGCTCTTCGGAGCATTGGTTCAGGTCAATGGCTCGTTTGTGCGTGGCTTACATATCTCTGCTATTATCGCCGGAGTCGCCGCGCTACTGTGTAGCGTACTGACATGGTACGCCGTGCATAAGCATCCGCAGGCTGAAGTTGAATAAGCAATAAACTGATTTCTCTCAAAAACATCCTGTGTTGAGCTGCAAAATAAAAAGGCATCTCAGCGCAGGATGTTTTTGTGGCTGCCACCTTTGCATAAATGTTATAAATGCCAAAAATATCATAGAAATGCCAGCAAAATGACGATAAAATGCTACTAAAATGTGATTACTGCTAATAATGATAAATGGGTATAATTCTCTCAAGGTCTAGAGAAATATGTTCTTCTTGATTTGCATGTATTGGTTTTTTACGTAGTTTATACGTATTTGTTGATCAGGTTGAATTTATATTTCTATGATCATCTCCGCTGTTTTTGTGATAAGTTATAGAAGGAGGAAAAATAAGGATGTTTCACCTCAAAAAAGCAGCATCACTTATCGCTATTGCGATGATCTGTAGCCTTATGGCTCTTGCTGTTCCCGCATTACATGCTCAATCCGCCTATGCGGCTTCTGATCACACTGCTGTTGCTGCTGTCAGTTGTACGTATGATGGCTGTAATGGTAAAAGTCCGGTTTCAACGGGGTGCAGTAGCACCACAGTGGTAACCCATCAGGCTGCATTCTCCTCGCATGGTGGTGGTTATACTGAATTTGTCTTCAGCGCAACCTGTCATGCTGCGTGGGGATTCATTCATTTCAATTCTGCTATGGCTTCTGGTCATACCGGGGATGCGGGTATCGCGAATGATAATGGGGCTGTTTATCTTTGTGAAGATGGAAATGGAGTGGTAGCACCGGGGCAGACCAGTTGTTATACCGCTATGGTTGGTGATGGTCCTTCCGAAACGGCCTGGGCTACTGGTTTCTACGATACTACGCTCCTTTCTCAAACCGCCGCCTACTAATCTCTTCGGTTGCTCACTCATTGAGAATGCACAGGTACCACATTCATGCGGTACCTGTGTTGTATTGTGGTATGGATAGTAATCGTAGTTAAGAGCATTTACCGAATTGTAAATACATTGAGTAAGTATGTGTAAATATTATGATTCTTTGAAGGTAATGTCTTTTTTTAGTGACTTCTGTATAAATCTTCGACTTTGCAGATAGGCAAATGGCCCGACGAGCATACCTTTCAGTTCTAGATATTTTAATTCTTTGGGATAGTTAGCCTGTCGTTTTTGATTTTTAGGAGATTGGTTACTGATTGCAAAAAAGAGTCCATATGGTATTTTCAAGAGCAGATCAAGTAAGAGTTGAGGACGATCCCAGACGCTTTTTGTCAAATAAGCAGTAAAGCCTACACCATAGTTATAGATTTGCTTACGTAACCCCGGATAGTCACGACGATGTAGATGATATGCCAGGGAGAGGGGTTCATAGACAAGTTGATAGTTCTGGATCATTACCTGAAAAAAAGCGGCGATATCTGGTCCGGCTTTGACATAATCGGTTCCACTCAGGGCTGGATCAAAACCGTTAACGCTACGTATATAGCTAGCCTTAAAGGCCATACTGGCACCAGTACCAAATTTGCCGGATGCGTACGGGTGTAAGAGCGTTGGTGGACGATGATTTGCCATATCGAAGATACGTCGTTTGAAGCCTTTGGTGAAGCCACCATACTGCTCAAACCAGAATTGGGCCGGGTGTTCGAGTTCTAAAGGCAGGACCAGTCCAGTGGCGCAGACGACATTGTCGGCGCGGCGAAATGCTCGGACCAGTTCAGCAAGCCAGTATGTATCCAGAATAACATCGTCATCAGTAAAGGCAAGTATCTGTCCTCTGGCTTCCTGTATGCCTCGATTGGCAGCCCAACTCAGACCCGGACGGTCTTCACGGACATAGCGTATCTGTGGCCTATCTCCGTATGTTTGCTTGATGAGATCTGCGGTTGTACTGGTGCCGGGCGCGTTGTCAACAACGACGACCTCGAATGCGGGATAGTTCTGTTTCAGGAGAGATTTCAGGCATTTGGTGAGGAGATCAGGACGCTCATGGGTTGGGATGATGACGCTGACAAAAGGTGCCTCGGCTAGAAATTGCTCACGTTCCTTCAGGCATGATGGTGTGGTCGGATTGGCTATTCCCTCTTCACTTAATGTGCTGATTGCGGGTAGTCCGTCATGTTGTAAATGTTCATTAATCTCTTTTTCCAGCACTTTCCAGATCAATGGCGCGTAGACGCTGGGCGCTAAACTGTCTTCGGATAAATGAAGCTCAACAATTCCCAGAGGATGAGTATGTAAGCGTACCACTCCCAGCACGCGTTGATACTGTTTTTCTTCCTTCTCCCCGAATGCGGTGAGAAGTGGTAACGTTTGCCCCAGTTCAATCTCGACGATGCGCATGGGGGTGAGGTCCTGGGCTTGATCTTCACGAGCATTTTTCTGTTGTGAGTGGAATCGCATGTCTACTTGTCCTTTTTGTCTCTTCATGAGTGATGATAATACAAGGGAAAATAGTGTCCTTGCTTTTCTCATGTTTATGTTGCTTACCATTCTGATTGATGAAATTCAATATTGTGCCGAGTACCTACAACCTCCTCTGCATAAACACTGGAGAGAAGGTGTATAACTCATTGAGACATTCCCATGCGCAAACAGGGGTATTTCCGCTCTGCCGCTAGCGGTCACGAGATTGATGATCAATCCGTTGCTGTTGCGTATACGTTCCTGTGTCGCTGGTTTGAGATTGTTTTAACGAATTTTGATCTCCATTGTTGCTATCATTGCCGTGTGAACCCGGTCAGGTAGCAGGTTGACCATCCTTGATCTCTTCCAGTTATCCAGGCATGCCTTAGCACATCTTTGTGTATGAAGGTTTTGCATCATGCATTGTTCTGCTGAAAAAGGACTATGGACTAAAGAAATTATGAATGTAAAAAAAGAGGAAAAGAGGCATAGCTGTGTCGTAAAAAGGTAGGAGCTACGATACCCTTTCCCCATAGTGGCGAGTGCAATTCCTGAAGTGATGTTGAGTGGCATCCCATCAAACATATTCATATAGCCTCTCTTCATCAATGAAGATGAAAATGTGCAGGATATTTTATAGATATAAATGATCCTTTTCACACAACAAAAAAGATATTTAACGCTAGCTCAATGACGATCAAAAGATACAATTTTGTTTTCTAGCATATGTGTTTTGTACTATTGCCTGTGAATCATGGCATGACTATCATTTTTAAAATGTTTATATGAGTTTTTTCTGTTGTCTGAAAGCTCTTATTGATGTGTTTTACTGGCAAAAAAATTATATAGTATATGTCAAACAACGTACAAGTTCTCTTGCTCTGTTTTCATGATTTAGGTCATAATTTAATATTTTTTTAATGTGTCTGAGCGCTTCTATTAAAGAGTATACACCAGAAATAATTGGATGCAGGGTGGTTTTAGAACCGGTATGAGTAAGCGTAAAACTGTTTCTACGCATTGCTTGTTGTATTAAAATGTACCATATTTAAATGTAGGAATAAATAGCTGCTTTCATGTATAAAAAAAGTTTGTCAGTAGGAAAATCCGACCTCTGTTATTTTGGTGACTTTTTGTGTTTTACTGTCATCATATCTGAATACATGACTTTACTCCTATTTCAGGCAAAGGCTCTTGCTGTCTATCTTCCGCTTAGTATATTCTGAGTTTATTGGAATTACATTTGAATGTTCTTTATAAAGCTTTATTGCGCGAGTACAGCTACAAAATACATAATATAGGTAAAATGGATGAAGCTTCAACAAAATTGGCGAAATGTTTTATATTCCTGGCTGCAAGATCATGCTGGCTGCGGTGTATCTCGCAAAATCCTCTATAAATACTACCTCTAGATTTTCCTGCTGGCTGCTGAATACATGGAACGTGCCCTGAATGATAAAAAAGGACTATTCATTTGTGTGTGATCGGTGAGAAGGTCAAAAGCTCCCGAATGATAAAAAAGTAGCATTGACGTGTAGATCTTTGTACTCTACAATAACCCCACAATGTGATACATGTTGATAGATGATTGCTACATAGCAATTTGTATGTTAGCAATAATCATGGGGATATTGAAGATGGCGGTTTTCCGCCTGGTTGTCTGGGAGTGGACCCTGGCGATTTTTACCTCACCTGTTTCCTGGGTGAGAGTAACTTCTTGGATGCTTACCTCGGTAAACATATAATCTCCTTGATTGCGTGCGCATGTAAATGTAAAACAGGGCTTAGCCAGACGGAAATTTCATGAACTAGGAGGTTCATTGTGAGAGGACTACAAGATCAGGTAGTTGTCGTTACGGGAGGTGGCCGAGGTATTGGCCGGGCGATTGCCGAGAAATTTGCGGAATATGGTGCCATCGTCGTTATCGGCAGTCGCGGCGCTGCGGAAGTGGAAAATACTGCCGCCGAGATGAATGCGAATGGTGGCCGTGCCTTCGGGTATGTATTGGATGTAGCGAACCGTGATAGTGTTCAACAATTCACAGAGCATGTGTGGACAACACATCAACGCATTGATGTGTTGATAAACTGTGCAGGTGTGAATACCCGCTTACCAGCGGACGCATTCCCAGAAGATGCCTGGGAGCGTATTCTCAATATCAATATTACTGGTGCCTATAGAGTATCGCAGGAAATCGGACGCAAGATGATTGCTCAAGGCTCTGGCTCAATTGTGAACATCACGTCAATGAATTCCCATATTGTGACACCAAATTTAAGTGCGTATGCGGCCTCTAAGGGTGCGTTGCTGCAATATACGAAAATTCTCGCGGTTGAGTGGGCGCAACATAACATTCGGGTGAATGCAGTAAGCCCCGGCTATATCGATACCGCGATGACCACTGCTATTTTAAAACAACCAGCATATAGTAATAGCATTCTGGCGAAGACTCCACAGCAACGATTTGGCAAACCTGAAGAAATTGCGGAAGCTGTTTGCTTCCTGGCCTCTCCGGCAGCATCGTTTATCACAGGCGTTGCTTTGCCAGTAGATGGTGGATTTCTTGCGGGCCACCCACAAATTGTTCCCCCTGTGACTATTCAATAAATAATACAACGATACTGGTCTATGTATCAGATCAAACAGATGAGTATGGATGCATGAAGATATCTATCTGATGTGTTAGCTGTGCTTTGACAAGATGTTGAAATTATGGCGCGGGTTGAAGGTTGCGTCAAACTGACCCGGCATGAAAAGGATACAGGAAGGAATATCATGGGTAAGAAACGTTGGGCTATCGGCCTGCTGATGGCTATTGGTATTGTGATTAACTATCTGGATCGCACAAATATTTCAGTTGCGACAAAACCATTAGAAACCCAATTTCATTTGAGTGCAGGCCAGATGGGTCTGTTACTCTCCTCAATGGCATGGTCATATGCGCTGGTTCAGATCCCGATTGGGGTTGTGCTGGATAAAATAGGCGTTAAGTGGTTGATGCGTGTTGGTACCATCATCTGGTCTATTGCGACGTTGATGACTGCTCTTGTGAGTGGTATGGGCTTGATCATTCTCTCACGTGTGCTGCTTGGTGTTGCGGAAGCGCCTGCATATCCGGGGGCATCAAAGGCGACCGGATACTGGTTCCCTCGTCAGGAAAGAGGTTTGGCAAGCTCGCTGTTTGATGGGGCTGCGAAATTCTCAAATGTGATCGGGGTTCCATTGATCGCTTTTATTGTGACTGAATGGGGCTGGCGTGGTGGTTTCTATGCGACGGCGCTGTTGAGCATTATCTATGCGGGGGCATACTGGCTCTGGTATCGCAATCCACAAGAGGATAAGAGCTTAAGCAAAGAGGAATATGCATTCATTCTTGAGGGTGGTGCGCAGAACGAAGGCGAAGCCAGTGGTGGTATCTTCCGTAATCTGGGTTACTTGTTGGCCAGACGGAAAGTATGGGGCTTGACGATCGGTTTTGCGGCTTATGGCTATGTGTTCTATCTGTTTCTGACCTGGCTGCCCGGTTACCTCGAAACACAGATGCATATGAGTATTTTGAAGTCGGGCTGGTATACTGTCATTCCCTGGATGTTCGCGACTGTTGCCGATATTCTGATTGGCGGCTGGCTGGTAGACTATCTGATTAAACGTGGGTTTAATGCAACTCGTGTTCGTAAGACGTTACTTGTGCTTGGTATGATTCTGGGACTTGCTGTGATCGGTGCGGCGTTTACGACCAATCCCAATGTTGCTGTGATCTGGATTTCGATCGCTTTGAGTGGTCTTGCGTTTTCTGCTCCAGTTGGTTGGAGTATTCCGGCTCTGATTGCTCCAAAGGGGACGGTCGGTATGCTTGGAAGTATCATGAATTTTATGAATAATGCAATGGGTGTTGTTGCGCCTATTGTGACAGGTTTCATCGTTGGTGGCACTGGCTCATTCTCGGTCGGATTTATTGTGGCTGCAATTGTTCTGGCTGTTGGTATTATCTGCTATCTGTTCGTTCTTGGTGATCTGGAACCGATCAAAGATATTCCAACTGATCACACAAGTGCTACCAATGTGGCAACTGAAGCTAGTCAGCAAGCGCTATTAAATCGCTAAGCTCGGTTTTATCAAAGGCCGAAAACAGGGGCTGAAAGATAAAATCGATTGTTCGATGAACGTGCAACTACGTTCATTGAACAATCGATGAAATAAGGTTGCTATACAGTTAAGGCAACGCTGTGAGCAGGCTCTTTGGATCAGCCTGCCCAAATTCTTCGTTTGGACGATAGATGATTGCTTGCCTCTCCTCAAAGAGTAACAGCATACCGACGGGCATGGCAAGATAAGGAAATATGCCTGGGAATTGTTCGACGAGATGCAGTAAATGGACTGTCGTCAATTCATTTGCGTTGTTATGGTTGTGATTATCCTCACAACAACCAATAAACCAGCCGCTCTCATGGGGATTTTTTGGCTGCCAGGACCGATGTGCCATGATTGGGCGCAAATGCTGGATTGTCTCCGGTGTCAGACGTGTACATATCAGCGCACTCTGTGAAGGGGAGGGATATAAGGATACCCCGGTGGTACGATTGCGGACCATTGCTTCATTCTGTATTTGCAGTAAAGCAAGCGTCTGGGCAATGCCTGGTATGTAAACAGGGTCACCATCGGCGAACGGATTCTTTTGTTCTTCTATGCGCAAGATGTCCGGACCAACGCCACTCAGATTCTCCCGATCCTGAACAAAGCGTAGTAGTGACCAGCCATAGCGCAGTGTTTGTTGCGGGAGCAGCCGTTTTGGTTGGCTATTGAGATATTTCTCAATGAATTTGAAAAAATTGCTGATGAGCTTGTCTCGCGCATCATTTTCCGACCAGGATACACTGACACACATCTCCCATTGCCCCGGTGCCTGTAATCCCTCTGTCCATGCCCAGCGTTGTTGATTATCATCAGTGTGAAAATGAATTTGAATCATACGTCGTAGCTTAGCATGAACAGAGCGCAATTACAATTTTTGCAACAATGATTAGAAGTTTTATGTAGAACTTTATATAGTGGAGTATCTCGTTCGGCGCGGCGGGTAGATGAACATTCAAAAATAGATGGGGAGAACGATTGATCGAGCATTCTGGATGCTCGATCAAACAGAATCTCAAATCTTTTTCAGACATCCGTTCTACGCGAGTGGCGGCCTCGTTGCGCGGGCCGCCGGTGTGAATACCCGTTTCTTTCGGCAAGTCCCATTTATGAGAGATCTATCTCTTCTCTATGTTTTTATGTATGCATTCAGCACTCAACGGCAGTGATCAGAGCAGCTCCAGATCCCAGCGTTCTTCGCTTAACTTCTGCCCCCATAAGAGTTGTTCTGCTTTGCGCTCGCTAAGAGTGAAGCCGAATTTTCCATAGAGTTGACGGGCCTCCGTTAGCATACTGACCGTCCATAAGAAAATTCGCTGCATATTCTGTTCTCGACAATAGTCAATTACTGCTTGCATTAAGGTTTTGCCTATTCCTCTACCACGAAACTGAGTTTCTACCATAAACCATCTGAATTGTGCTGTCTCTTCATTCTCTTTTACCAATCCTGCGCAACCAGCGAATTGTCCGTTGACTTCAGCAATCCAGATGCGTTCAATCGGGGTATCGATGGTGTGGTGCAGGTAGTCAGCAAAGGAATTATCAAAGCCATAGCTGTCGGCATAGAGTAATCTCTGCTTTTCGACCACCGTATTAATATCATCGGTTGCCGAGCCTTCTCTGATGATGATTGTGCTCTCTGTCTGTTCCATAAGCAGCCTTTCAATCGTTTGCATGGATGTGATTAGTATTTCTTTGTTCTGTTTATTCATGTCGCTCAGGAAATGTTCAATCTGCTGATTGGCTTTTCGTTCCAGATCACGAAAAATGGCACTACCCTGCTCTGTTAGATGCAGGATGTAACTGCGTCCATCCTCCGCGCATTTCTGTTTTTCGATCATATTTTGCTCTTCGAAGCGTTTGATGATTCTGCTTACATAGCCACGGTCCAGCCCCAGTTCTTCTTGTAAGATCGTTGCTGTGCAATTATTCGTGTTGTGAATCTCGAACAAAATACGTACTTCTGTTAATGAAAAAGGACTATCATAAATATGTTGATTGAGTAAACCGAGCACATTGGTATAGTAACGGTTGAATTTTCTGATGGCATGGATGTCTTGATCAGAGATGAGTACCATTTTTTCGCTCCTTTCTACTTGCAATGATTAGTTGCCTTTGTCAACTAATAAAACTATACCGTAATATAGTTGCCTCTGTCAATCATTTATCGGCGTGAAATTCCATGCCGTTTTATTGCGGTTGATAGATGTGGTGAGCGCTGTGCAGGTTAAGGTGAATGAGATTTGATGATCTGTTCCATGACGCTTTTGACGTTATTGGAGGGGATCGCGAAGCCGACGCCGTTGGCGGGTGTGTTGAATTCCGGGTTGATTACAGCCAGCGTGGGGATGCCGATCAAGTCGCCCTGTCGATCAATCATTGCGCCACCGCTATTCCCCGGATTGATCGCTGCGTCGGTTTGTATCGCATTATGAATGGTGGCTTCGTGCGCACCTTCAGAGATATTCCGGTTCAGGGCGCTGATGATCCCGCTGGTTACAGTTTGTGTAATACCTAACGGATTGCCGATGACCAGTATATCCTGTCCGACCTGCAGTTGGGAGGAGTCGCCCATTTGTATCGCGGTGAGTTGTGTTGTTGGTTGCACTTTCAGGATGGCAAGATCGTTCTTCGGGGATGCACCTACCAGTGTGGATGATAGCTTTGTCCCATCAAAAAGCACAACTTGATAACGATTGCCGTCATGAATAACATGGTCGTTTGTTACAATATATCCTGCTGTGTTCAGAATGACACCTGAGCCAGTATTGTTGCCGTGTGGGGCTGTGACATTAATCTGTACAACAGCTGGTCGGGCATGATTAATAATCTGTTCTCGTGTATAGGTACTGCTATCCCCACTTGTGCTGCCTGGTATGGGCAATTGGCAGCCTGTCAGTAGTGTACTAAGGATACAAATCAAGCACAAGATGATGGCATAATCTGGTGATTTGTTATTGTTGTTGTGACGTTTGATTTTCCTTAGTTCCTGTTGCATTGCATGTAATCCTCTTTTAAATTTCCTTCTACTCAGAAAAGAGTATAGCGGGAATTCACTGGTGAGAGATCAATCGAATGGGGGATAAGATAGTGGAGAGGTGGTTGTATTTGTACGTATTGCAAACCAATTGAAGAGGTATGCCAGTGTAAGGAAGATAAAGAGGCCATTGCGTACCAGGACTGTTTCGAAGAAGCCAGCCGGGATCACAATATGGGCTGGATCGGTGAGCTGGGCGTAAAAATAAGTGTAGATGATGGTTGTGAGCAAAGAGATTGCCCCCCAGAGTATGAGCCAGATCCGTCGAAATGCTCCTGCATATGCCAGCAACGGGATCACCCAGATGAGGTATTGTGGGCTGAATACTTTCCCGGTTGTAATAAATATAAAGGTGAGAGCAATAACTGTGGCGGTTAAATTCATCTGTCCGCGCCATTGACACCAGAAAACATAGAGCACACCCAGTAGAAAAGCCAGTGATGTGAGCGGAGCTATAATATGGCTCAGACTTGCTGTTGTAATATTAATTGAGCCTGATGTATAGCCGATCTGCCAGGGCATACCTGCCAGATGCGCGAACCAGAGCAATACTGCGCCACTGGTTTCGATCTGGATTGGTCGTGCCAGGAAATACTGTATCTGGCTGACTACTGCCGTGTTGAAGTTACTGAGGGCGAAGAGGCCAGTGATGCCCAGAATCACGATCAGCAAAAGGATGGTATTCCTCCATTGCCAGTGTCGTAGCCCTTTCGCTGTGGTGAATAGCTCTGCTCCTGTTTGTTTCCATGTGCGCAGAGCTGATGGCCTATGCAGTAATCCTTTCTCCTGTTGTTCCGCGATGAAGAGGGCTGGTAGAAACATCAGTGGATAGATTTTTAACAGGACACCGATAGATAGCGCGATATAGGCTCTGGTCCATTGTTTCCGCTGTGCGCAGAGCAAGCATAAGAGCGTACAGAGCGCGGGGAGAAGATCGAAACGCATCTGTACCAGCGCGAATGCCCCCAGTAACAGATACAGCAGTAGTATCAGCGCACTACCACGTGGTCCATGAAAAAATAATATCCAGTACGTAATCAGGACAGCGACGGACATCAGGAGCGCGAAGCCGAACTGATAGTATGGTAGCGGGAATAGCAGTGGCACGGAGAAAGGCAGCAAGGTCAATGGTGGATATTCGATGGGGAGCATATGGAAAGGTGGCATAGAGCCTGAACTCTGTAGAAAAGCGCATTGGTCCGCTGGCAACAATGATGTCGCATGGCTACCGAACCAGAACGTGAGCGCATAGCATTGATAGCGTGCCGGGTCGGTAGTGGGCCAGAAAACCTGCCAGGCGGTAGCGCAAAACATAAGCAGGATCGCGCAAAAAGCAGGCAAAGTGGCATAAAAGAGTGTACGTGTACGTAAACGGTTTTCGACACGCTCCCAAAAAGAAGATGAGCTTGTCTCTGCATACGCCGTAGATGTATTGTCGAGCAACGGCTCTCTATTCCTTTCCTGAAATTGGCTGTATGGACGCCTGTCACAGGCGATATTTGTCTCCCCTGAGCATACTACATCTGGCAAGACGGATGGCTGTTTGTCGTGGTCACTGCCGGCGCACATTGACAACGTCTCTGGCTGTATAAGATTATAACAGTGTGTGGTAGGTATACCATGTAGTGGAGTTTCCTGTACAGGGATCTCGACTGAGAAATTGAAGAAAAGGAACATCTATGGATAGCAGAAATCGTACCGAGACAAAAACGTTGAAGGTCGGTGATAAAGCACCAGACTTTACACTCATGACTGGCGAGAACGCCGAGTGGAAGCTCAGTGATTTTCAGGGGAAGAAAAACGTTGTGCTGGCATTTGTTCCCTTTGCATTCAGTGGCGTATGTTCAACGCAGCTGCCTTCATACGAAGCTGATATCGAACGTTTCAAAAAATATAACACTGAAGTCGTTGCGATCAGCATGGATAGCACATACGCGCTTGCAGCCTGGGCTAAATCGATGAGCACATCATATCCTTTGCTTTCAGACTTCTATCCTCAAGGGCAGGTCGTTGATACCTATGGTGTGCGCCATCCACGTGGCATGTCAGAACGCGCTCTCTTCGCCATCGATAAAGAAGGCGTTATTCGCTATATTGAAGTGATGCACACTCCTGGTGAGATGCCAGACAATTATGATCTATTTGAGGCTTTAAGCAAGCTGTAATACAAACGGGGATCAAGGCATAGCATTGCCCTGATCCCTATCGCCAGTTTCTGGCAACGTTTAATGGATAATCGTCCAGACGGTTTGGGTATGGGAAGTTGGGGTGGTTGCCTCTTCAGTTTCTTTCGCCGGGTCAACATACATAGGAAGTATCACATGAAAGGTACTGCCTACTTCTGGGGTGCTCTGTACCTCGATATGGCCTCCATGACGCTCGATGATTTTGCGCGAGATGAACAGACCTAAGCCTAAGCCTGTGCGCGTCCCTGTCTGTATCTCAATTCCAGGCACACGATAGAATTGTTCAAAGATGTGCGGAAGCTCTTCTTCAGCGATGCCAACCCCTGTATCGCTGATGGAAAGAATAACTTCATAGCCGGATTGTTGCAGACTGATCGTAATTGGCGTCCCTTTGGCGGAAAACTTACGAGCGTTCGACAATAAATTGATCAGTACCTGATAGATGCGGTCCCGATCGACATCAACCTCAATGGGATCACCGAGCAACTCACAGCTCAGGGTGAGTACTGAGCGATCGGTATATTCGTTGAGCAGATCACGGCAGAGGGCAACCAGATCGCAACGTTGACGCTTGAGTATAAAGAGATTTGTCTCCATCAACGATGTATCCAGTAGATCCTGAACAAGAATTTCGGTGCGACTGATTGAGCGTTCCATATCGGACAGCCCCTGTCGTACCGCTGGAACGGCATCACCACGTTCAAGTTGACGACACATTAATTGCGTCATCCCTTTGAGATTTGCCAGCGGGGATTTTAACTCCTGTGAAACGATTGTCAGAAACTTATCTTTGGTCGCATTCGCAGCAACCAGTTCTTGCGTGCGTTTTTCCACCAGACGCTCAAGTGATTTGGCATGCAAAGCCAGCGCGAGCTGTTGCTCGACGACCTTACGTCGTAATTGCCGGGTTTGTATGGCCCGCTGTAAGGCGGCGATAAAAACGTCACGCTCAATAGGTTTCAGAATGTAATCGTATGCGCCTCCGCGTAATGCCTGGATTGCCAGATCATGATCTCCGTGTCCTGTAATCAGGAGTACGGGCGTATCTGGTCGAATATCGTGTACATGCTTAAGGAGTTCGATACCATCCATGCCTGGCATCTTCACGTCACTCACAATCGCGTCATAATCATTGTGCGTTATTAACTCAAGTGCATGTGTTGCTGAGTCGGTGGTGGTAACCTGAACATCGTGCATACGTAGATCGACAACGCGTGGAAGTGCTTGCAGCAGGGCAGGATCATCATCAACGATCAAAATGGGTGAATTTGTTTTTTCTTCGTCCATAAATATCAAGACCTACTCTACCTATTCTTGCTACTATTGATACGGAATGGCACGGTTAACCGGTTTCGAACCTGCACATAAAAATGTCTGACTTCTGGAACGGTTTTTGCTTTTCAACCGCTAATATGCATTATTGTATCATCCATGGGAAGAGGAATTCTTCCTCTCCATGTGTTGATGTCTGCATTCTCGCGTGAGAACTCTTAAAAAATCTACAAAAGATACACCTCTACTGTAATGTTATGTAGGATTGAATATGTAATAATCTTTATCTACCTGAAGATTTATTGCGAATGGAAATTTTAAAAATAATCACCAAAAAGTAATAGTGAGTAGGCGAATGATCATTTCATTTGCCAGAATAAAGCAAGAGGTATATATTTTTTGCCTTCATTCCTATAATTTTTAGTTTCGAGCATAAGCGATTTGAGGTGTTTTTTCTACAATACAATGATGATTTTATAAAAAACTTATATTCGCAACCAGTGGCTTCTTGAGCGAAGTTATGTTTGGAGTAGAAAGAGAGAATAGTATGGAGCGTCATTATCGCTCACATGAGGTCGGTCCGCATCCTTTAGAAATGATTGGTGATTTAGTCTATTCGCCGGGAACTGACCTGCCCTTTGGCAAACGAATTCAGATTGGTTTAACCGAGGAAACGATTTATGAAAGCGCAATTGAAGACGGGTATCTGGTAGGAATACGAGCTCATCGTGCATTTCTGGAAGATAATAATATCGCGAATCCGATTCTGCTGGATGAAAAACAATATGCGATGATCATCAAAAGCCTGTTACCGAAGAGTTTGAGTGCCCTTGATCGTGGTTTATGGCGATCTTACTTTATCGTTGGTTGGGTCTGTGTCTATCTGGGTATCGCGGCAGAAGATGAGGATATTGAAGAAGAGGAATAGGCTCGCTGCCTCGTAGCATCACTCTATGCTTTTCTTTCTTCCACTGTTTCTGTTACAATGGAAACCTGTGATCGTACACTGTCGGATTCTGCCCGGATGTACATACATGGGCAAGTGAGAAAAGAGGATAATTATTATGCGGCCCGATGGCCGTTCTATGCGTGAGAGTATTCTGGCTGCTGCGGTACAATTATTCGCCGAGTATGGTTACCATGCCGCTCCCTTACGAGATATTGCGCGTATCGCAGGGATACAGGCAGCTAGTATTTATCATCACTATCCTAACAAACAGGCGCTGTTAGTTGAGATTATGGAGACGCACATGCGGCGTTTGAATAGCAGTCTGGAGCATATTCTGCGTATGTATGACGATCCTGTGGTCCGTTTGCATGAAGCTATTGCCAATCATATTCGCCTGCACACCAGCTATAAAGCTGAATTTTTTATCATTGATACCGAGATACGAGCATTGGAAGGGGATGCGCAAACCTACATTTTGTCATTGCGTGATACGTATGAGAAGCTGGTACAGGAAATCCTGCGCGGTGGTATTGAGCGAGGAGTATTTCGGCACACGGATATAAAAATTGCCTCGTATGCCTTTATCGCTATGTGTACTCAGGTTGCCACATGGTTTCGTACTGATGGACGATTGAGTGTGCAACAGGTCATTGTTATGTATCGCGAGTTGATCGCAGAAGGTTTATTGCAGTCGCCTGCGAAACAAACCATATCAGAAGATGTGATATATCCATCGTAAGTTTGAGTTCCTCTGTTGAGATCCCCATCTGGTTTCCGTGCGTGCCGTTCTGTTGACAGCGCGGTGCTGGTTGCGGTGAAAAGATTTCACCTGTATGTTTGGGGATCATGCTAGCCAGTTTTTATGCAGTGCGAAAGGAGTGTTACTTTTTGACTAATCTGAGCAAAAGAGAAACAGGCTGTTAGCTGTTTCGTAGTACTATATTGAACTCAGATAAGGGAGCAGTCTGTACCTATGGAAAGCGAAAGTCGTCAATTGAGAAAGCATAAAAACCTTGCGTTATGGATAGCTCTATGTGCTGTATTGCTGGTAAGTAGTAGTGTTTTGTTCGCGGCAAGAATGGAAGATGGAAAGCATGTTCAACCACTCGTACAACGAAGTGTTACCCCTCAAGAAGCTATTCCCTCGGCCTGTGGTATTCATCTGGTCGAAGCTACTCCAACCGCCACTGTTAGCCCTACCCCAACGCTAACCCCTCCCGATGTGAACAGTTTTGTGACACCTACTCCGACCCCTATTTACGATGATACGACTATCACGAACCGGAATGGCTGGGCAACCGGGAATGCCGATGGTTATACACGGATTGTGAATGATGATCAGTTATATTTATGTGATACGAATCATCATATTTTAACCGAGAGCTTGCCCACTTCTGCTCAGTTCAGCAATTTTGTTTTTTCGACAACATTTACATTTGTCAAAGCGGATGCGGATGATGCAGTGGGAGTCTATTTACGCGGTGACAATACGCTAGACCATGATTATCGTGTCACTATTTTAGGAAATGGTCAGGTGAGTATCCATAAAGAATATTTGTCTGATGATATGGTTCAGCAAGCGATTTTGCTTGGTCAGGTGACAAAAGCGGCCTCTTTAGCTCCACCAGGACATGCCAATACATTGACGGTGATTATGAATGGTCCGCTTTTTACCGTGAAGATCAATGGTGCGACTACGTTTATTGTCGCGGATAATGCCTATCAACAGGGTCAAATCGTGCTCTATGTGCGGAATGCGACGAATTCCAATGGTGTCGCTGCCTCTTTTCGCAATGTGCAGGTAGATCCGATCCCATCAACGTCGAAAAATGATGCTGTGCCGCCCTTATAAGCCTTTGTGGATGAATTCTGGATTGGGTTAACACTGTTCATCTTATTTGGCATACCAGTTACATGCGTTTCATGCATGTAGCTGGTATTTTTTTATGGATGCTGGCTTTTCAAAAGAGGTGCTGTAGCCGGATGGTGATCTCCTGTGCCTCCTGGATGATGTGTTCGATGAGTGCCTGCGTAGTTGGAATATCATGGATGAGGCCCGCCACCTGTCCGGCCCATACAAAGCCTGCATCAAGCTGACCATCGAGTGCCGCCTGTGTATTGACGTTACCCTGGATGTAGGGTAATAAGAGCTGTAAGCGTTCTGCGGGTGTGTTCTGTTCTCGCTCCAGTTCGGTTTCTAGCTGCTTGATTTTCTCTGCTATGTTGCCGTTCAGGACACGAGCCGGACGACCAATGGCTCGTTCGATAATCGTGGTGTCGGTTTCTTTGGCTGCTACCAGTGCCTGTTGATAAGCGGGATGGGCATTACTTTCTTGTACGGCAACGAAGCGGGTCCCCAGTTCTATGCCTGCCGCGCCAAGCGCCAGCGCGGCCACCAGACCACGACCATCGTTGATACCACCGCTTGCCAGTACAGGAATGTTGACCGACTCGGCGATGCTTGGGGTCAGGACCATTGTGCCAATATCATCGCGTCCTAGATGTCCTCCGCCTTCAAAGCCAACGGCGATCACTGCGTTTGCGCCCAGCGCTTCGGCTTTGCGTGCTGCTCGTACCCCTGCCACCAGTACCATGGTCTGGATTGTGACACCGCTGCGCTGGATACGCTGCAACAATGGTTCCGGGTTGCCGCCTGTAATGCTGATGGCTGCTGGCTCCTCTGCTAATGCTGCATCGAGAAATGGTTCTAGTGGCATATGGCCGATGGGAAAATTAATCCCGAATGGCTTATCTGTTAACCGTCTGGTTTTCTGGATTTCAGCCTGTAGTTCTGCGGGGGTCGCGAAGCATGCGCAACCGATCTGTCCCAATCCTCCCGCATTCGAGACGGCTGCCGCAAGTTCAGCGAATGAGAGATGTGCTAAGCCACCCTGTACAATAGGATAGCGGATATGTACCAGTTCTGTGAAGCGTGTCCGTATGTGTTGGGGAAACGAATCCATGTTGCTCACCTGCCTTCCTTGATGATCAGTATCTGTTTCCATCCATGGGTGAGGCTATCCATGTTTTCAGCCTCACCCTGATGGTCTGCCTATTCTTCGATGGTTGTCAGGTCACCGGGTTCGCTACCCAGTTCGCGTGCCTTGAGGACACGGCGCATGATTTTTCCTGAGCGTGTTTTGGGGAGACTGGCAGTGAATTCGAGTTCAGATGGAGTTGCGATTGGCCCAAGTTCATGACGAACATGTTCAATGAGTTCGCTCTTGAGCTTTTCGTTTGCGCTGTAGCCAAATTTGAGCGTGACAAACGCTTTGATGGCCTCGCCTTTGATAGGGTCAGGTTTTCCGATTGCCGCAGCCTCTGCTACCATTGGATGGCTGACCAGTGCGCTCTCGATGTCGGCAGTGCCGATGCGATGTCCCGCAACGTTAAGCACATCGTCAAAGCGACCTATTACCGCGATATAACCATCTTCGTCTACGGTCGCGACGTCGCCCGCCACGTAATAGGGCGGTAAGGTGCGCCAGTAATCAAGGTAGCGCTCTTTATCGCCCCAGATGGTACGGAACATTTGCGGCCATGAGCCGTCAATGGTGAGTAGTCCTCCTTGCAGGGGTGCGGTTGGTTGGCCCTGACGATCCAGTACACGAACTGTATAACCAGGAAATGGTTTGCCGGAGCGTCCGGGGCGAGCTTCCATGCAGGGCAGCGTGCCAATGGTTGGGGCTGCCGTTTCGGTTTGCCACCAGTTATCACAGATAAGTACCTTGCCATGACCGATATGTTCTCTGGCCCATAGATAGGCTTCCGGGTTGAGTGGTTCGCCCGCGCAGATGATGACACGTAACGAAGCAAGATCATGTGCCTGTGGATAGCGGGGGCCAAATTTCATAAACATGCGCAGGCTGGTTGGGGCGGTAAAAAGTTTGGTGACGCCATATTTTTCAATGGTGCCCCAGACGATGCCCGCGTTCGGATAATCGGGAGCACCTTCACGTGCCAGGACGGTGGTGCCATTGGCCCACGGTCCATAGACCATCGCTGTATGTCCAACGATCCAGCCAATATCAGACATGCACCAGTAGATATCATCCTCCTGTATATCAAAGGCCAGTTTGATGTAATAGGCTGTGCCGACCATAAAGCCACCGTGAACATACATGCAGCCTTTCGGTTTGCCTGTTGAACCGGATGTGTAGAGGAGAAAAAGCGGATCTTCGGCCTCCATGATTGCGGGTTGACAGCTTGTTGCTTGTGAACGACAGAGATCATAGAAATCTATTTCACGAGTGGAAGCTGTGGTGCTGTGGGTAGCTGTTCTGTGATAGACGATGACGTTCTCGACCAGGGGTAAGTCTGCTATGGCTTCATCAACGATGGCTTTGAGATTGGTTGTCTTGCCGCGTCGATAGCCAACGTCAGCGGTGACAATTACTCGTGCCTGCGCGTCTTCGATGCGCGTGCGGAGTGCGCTACTTCCTAAGCCTGCGTAGACAACCGAATGGATCGCGCCAATGCGTGCGCATGCCAGCATTGTTGCGATCCCCTCTGGCGTCAAGGGGAGATAAATACAGACACGGTCGCCTTTCTTCAGGCCCAGCGATTGCAAACCATTGGCGATCTGACAGGTGAGTTGCAGCAATTCCCGAAAAGTATAGCTTCGTTCGCTGCCATCTTCACCGACCCAGATCAGCGCTGTTTTCTCTGCTCGTGTTCCCTCTACATGACGATCCAGACAATTCGTGGTGATATTCAGTTGTCCACCAGTAAACCAGCGTGCGTGTGGAGCCTGACCTTCCAGCACGTGTGTCCAGGGAGTAACCCAGTGAAACTCTCTTGCTCGCGCATTCCAGAAGTCTTCCAGGTTGTGTTCCGCTTCCGCGTAGACCGTTTGATAGTCCTGTACCGTTAATTTCGCCACCAATTCAGGATCAGGCGCGATACGTGCTTCAGGTGTCAGGAGTTGTTGAAAGGTTGATGATGGATGCGTGTGGGTCTGCTGAGTCATCGCTGCATCTGGCAGCTTGTCGCCGGATGGTTTGTTCATCATATATCCTCCGTTGGAATATGGTTGGTGCTATGCCATACGGTGTCAAAATACAGATGTAGATACAGAGAGAAGTCAGAAAAGATCTAACTTTCTATTATAGTCGTATGTTCTCAGCTTTTGCATAGTATATCTATTTTTTTATCGCCATCTCTACCATTTTTATGAAACGAACTCCACACCTTTTTTGTCTATTTCTGTTGCTGTTGGCAATGTATGGAGCATCTGGGCAACGTAGCGACCGAGAATATCCGTTTCTAGATTAAGCTGTGTTCCGACCTGTATTTCTCCCAGGTTGGTATGTTCCTGTGTATATGGGATCAGCGAAATAGAGAAACGATCCTGCCAGACATTGACGACTGTCAGACTTGTGCCATTCAGTGTGATAAAGCCTTTGGGGATGACAAATGGGCGCAAGGTGGCCGGTAACTCAATCGTAACATCCAGACCAATACCATCTGTTCTGATTGCCAGAACCTGCACGCAGGCTTCAATATGTCCCTGCACCATATGACCACCGATCCGTCCAGTGGCGGGCATTGAGCGTTCCAGATTGACACTATCCCCGGATCGCAGGTTGCCCAGACGGGTGCGGCGTAGTGTTTCAGGCATCACATCAACCTGAAACCAATCCTGACCCAGAGCGGTGACAGTCAAACAGGTACCATCAACCGCGATACTATCTTTGATCGCGACATCTGCAAGAATCTCGTGTGCCTGAATGCGTAATGTATCAGTTTCACAGCGTAGAATGCTGCCTTTTTCTTCAACTATGCCAGTAAACATGTGCTTCTTCTCCTTGATACTTTCTTGTTCTTTAGCTGGAATTGGTTAGACCAGATTGGCCTCCTGAGTGGAGTTAAGTGTGTTCGTTGTATGTGCCAGTTCGATTGCTGCGCAGGCATATTCCTGTCCACGTGTGATACGTGCCTCGGCCTGTTGTTGGGTTTCCGCACAAATAACCCCAAAGATAACAGGTACACCTGTATCCATGCCCAGTCGTTGAATGCCATAGGCGGCGGCATTCCCAACGAGCACATCATGGTAGGTTTCGCCTTTCATGATGCAGCCTATGCAGATCAGGGCATCAAAGCGCTGATGTTCAAGCAGTTTCTTTGCCATCGGCGCTAATTCATAGGAGCCAGGGACGCTGACAATCTGAATGGCATCTTTTTTGACGCCCTGATCAATCAGGGTCGTGTTCGCTAATGCCAGCACCGCTCCGGTGATGTGCCAGTTGTAGCGTGCGACAACGATGCCAATCCTCAGCCCTACTCCATTCAGGTTGATAGGTGGTGGTGAGACAAAATCCGGCATGGTCATATCCTTTCTTATAGCGAAACCGTGCTGGTTTGCATTGCTGGCAGGGTGGTGAGACTGGCATGGGTAAGCATATGTCCCAGTATCTGTTGTTTGGTCTGTAGATAGTGCAGATTAGTGTTGCCGGGTGTGATTTCTAATGGCACTCGTTCAACCTGAATTCCAGCCTCGCTCAGGGCTTTGACTTTTAATGGATTATTGGTGAGTAGCCGCACATGCGTTAGATTGAGTTCGCGCAGAATAGCGATAGCTGCTGTATAGTCACGTGCATCGACCTGATAACCAAGTTGTTCGTTCGCTCTGGCTGTATTGATACCATGATCCTGTATGGCGTATGCCTGTAGTTTTGCTGCCAGACCGATGCCGCGACCCTCCTGGGGCAGGTAGAGCAGGAGTCCACGCTCTTCCTGTGCAATTGCCGCTAATGCTGTTTGTAGTTGTGCCTGACAATCACAACGTTGACAACCAAAGATATCGCCAGTTGTACAGGAGGAGTGCAAGCGTACCAGTGGCGCTGTATTGTGCAGTGTTTGCACATCTCCTAGCGAGAGCGCGAGATATTGTTTGCCTGTGGTGATCTCCTGATAATCCTGTAATTGGAAATCAGCAACAGATGTTGGCAGGTGCGTACGTGCGATAACGTTAACGGTATGTTCCTGCCGATAGCGAGCAATCGCATCAACGGTGATCATACCGATTTGCCATTCCTGTGCCATTGCGGTGAGTGTTTCACCGCGTGCCGCTTCGCCATCGCTTGCCAGCACTTCACAGATGACGGCTCCTGGCTCGACCCCGGCGATACGCATAAGATCAACAGATGCCTCGGTATGCCCCCGGCGTTCCAGCGTTCCACCGGCACAGGCACGCAGTGGGAAAATGTGTCCGGGGGACGCGAAATCATCTGGTTGTGCTGCTGGATCGATCAGCGCATGAATCGTGGTGGCACGATCACGGGCGGAGATGCCAGTGGTGACATTGTGGCGTACATCAACCGATAGCGTAAATGCTGTTCCTTGCAATGGATTATTTTTGCGTTCGGCGAGTGGTATCCGTAATGTGTCGAGCCGTTCACCAGCCAGCGCGACACAGATAAGGCCGCAAGCGGCGTGGGAGATAAAATTAATGGCCTCTGGCGTTGCAAATTGAGCAGCGATGCAAAGGTCCGCTTCATTTTCGCGTCCCTCATCATCACAAATGAGCACCATGCGTCCGGCGCGTATTTCGTTTGCTGCCTCTTCTATCGAAAGCAAGCGTAAATGTTGTTCTGTTGTAGCCATCATCTGTTCCTCCATACCCTTTTGGGGCAGATGTCCTCTTGACTGGATGAGCATGTTGTGGATGTCAGCATAAACCTTCCAGTGGGTTTTACAGTTGCTAATTGGATCTGGTCTCAAGGAGGATATGATGGGTCAGGTAAGAAGGACAGGAACGCGTAAACTTGCAGAAGGACAGATAGTACAGGCGTCAGCGCAAGTAACAGCGTAGCAAGCATAGCTCTACCAGAAAGCGCGGTGGCACAATGGTAGAACCATCTTTTGTGTCTTCTCCCATCCAGACTCTACTGTCGGCCCTGGAACTTCCCCAGGTCCACTGTTGTAAACAGGTTGCGGGCTTTACCGCCGGTCGGGAATTAGAAATATCTGTACAGATATTTCCTCACCCTGCCTCGAAGACAGATACTATTTTATTTTATTACTATAAATGGTAAAGAAAAAAAGGGGCTTTGTCAACCAGTTGGGGGTGAATATGTGTGACAAAGCCCCTTTTTGTTAGTTGCGACTGGCCCAGAGCATGCCGCGTTTCATAATTTCTAACGCTTCTGGTACGTCAAAATCTTTTACGACGTGTCCTAAAGCGGAATAGAAGACCCGTCCCTGACCCCACTGCTTTTTCCAGACTACTGGCATCACGCAGCCAGCGACCCAGGGGGCGTAGTCACCACTGAATGTTGTTGTTGCCAGCACTTCGTTTAATGGATCAATATGCATATAATACTGTTCTGAATGCATATTGAAGTCCTGCAAACCTCTGGTAATCGGGTCATCATGATCGATGATGTTGACTTCATAATCAATGATGTTGCCAGGATGGGCGACCCATTGACCACCAGTCATGAATTGATAGTTGGGATTGTTGCGGAAAGAATCGCCCATGCCACCATGCCAGCCCGCCAGACCGGTGCCATTTTGGATCGCGGTGAGCAGTCCCTTTTCCTGTTCATTTGTAATGGTGCTCTGTGTAATATTGGGGACAATAAGATCAAGTGATTGCATCTTTGCTTCATCAAGAAAAACATCCAGAGATGTTGTGATTTCTACGTCGTAACCCTGCTCGCGCAAAATAGAGCCAAAGAGATTCGCGCCCTGTTCTGGCTCATGTCCACTCCAACCCCCCCAGACGATCAACGCTGATTTCATGAATAGTTCCTTTCATTGCCCTATTACTTCACTTCTTTTAATACTACCTGCCCTTGCCGCGAGAAGCAATATTCAAAGTGTCCAATGTAGAGTATTTTCAAAATCTTTGTTTGCTTCTTGCGTAGTGATGACTGTGCGCAAAACTGATTTTATTCCTGGTAAGTCTATAGGCTGTATTTTTCCTGTAATGGCTGAACAATATAAAACGATATGATAAGATAAAAAAACACAGGCTGTTCTGATGTATCGATGATGACGAGGACACAGATATTGTGGTCCTGTCGTGATCAGGAAAGGGGAAGCAATGTTTCGCCTGGATAACAAAGTTGCTATCGTCACCGGGGCAGGGTCCGGTATTGGTCGCGAGATTGCTCTGCTGTACGCGCAGCAGGGAGCGTATGTTGTGATTGTGGATGTGCAGTTGGAGGCTGCGCACGCGGTGGTCGCGGAAATAGCCGCGCAAGATGGGCGTGCTCAAGCCATGCAAATGGATGTGTCTGTGGAACAGCAGGTACAGAACGTTTTTGCACGGGTTGTGCAGGAACATGGCCGGATAGATATTCTTGTGAACAACGCGGGTATCAGCCACGTGGGGAATATCCTTGAAACGAGCCTGGATGATTGGGAACGGGTGATGAGTGTGAATGCGCGTGGCATATTTCTTTGCACAAAACAGGCCGTGGCTTTGATGTTGAAGCAGCAGCCACAGGGGGGCGTGATCGTGAATATGGCCTCCGTTGCAGGCATGATTGGCGTGGATCGTCGCTTACCTTATAGCGCCAGCAAAGGTACTGTTATCAGCATTACCCGTTCGGTGGCTATGGATTTTGTGCAGCAGGGGATTCGCGTCAATGCTATTTGCCCTGGGACGGTGCATACACCATTTGTGGAAGGCTACCTTGAGCGTAACTTCGCGCAGACAAAGGATGCAGAGCGGCAGAAGTTACATGCTCGTCAGCCAGTTGGTCGGATGGGACGCCCGGATGAGATCGCGCATGCCGCACTCTATCTGGCTTCCGATGAGGCGTCATTTGTGACTGGATCAACGCTGGTCATTGATGGTGGCTGGACCGCGAAATAGCCTTATGGATAATTGCTCTGAAGTATATGTTATAGCATGATCTATCAGCGTAGAAAGAGAGAACTGTACAATGAGTGGAGAGCAAACGATACGGACCGTACTGGTCGGGTGTGGCAATATGAGTCGGGCCTGGTTGAAGGCTGCGACAGCGATTCCCGGCGTTGAGGTTGTTGGTCTGGTGGACATTATTGAGGATGCGGCACGAACGCGTGCGGCGGAATTTGAGTTACAGCAGGCGGTTATCAGCACCGATTTCGCGACAGTGCTCGAACAAACGCAGCCCGATGCGATTTTTAATTGCACCATTCCTGATGCGCACTATGATGTGACAATGCTGGCTTTACGTTCCGGTTGTCATGTGTTAAGTGAGAAACCGCTGGCTGATAGCTTAGAGCATGCGCAGGAGATGGTGCGAACCGCTAAGGAGCAGCAGCGAGTCTTCGCGGTCATTCAGAATCGTCGCTATGATCCCAATATCCGCCGTGTCAGGCATTTTCTGGAGCAGGAAGCAATAGGACCGCTGACTACGGTGAATAGTGATTTTTATGTTGGGGCACATTTTGGTGGTTTTCGCGATCATATGAAGCATGTGCTCCTGCTGGATATGGCTATCCATACCTTTGATGCCGCACGTTTATTGACCAATGCTGATCCTGTATCGGTTTTCTGTAAAGAGTGGAATCCTGCTGGTTCCTGGTATGATCAGGATGCTTCCGCGATGGCGATATTTGAGATGACAAATGGAATTGTCTATACTTATCGTGGTAGCTGGTGTGCGGAAGGATTGCGCACAACCTGGGAATGTGATTGGCGCTTTATCGGTCAGCAGGGGAGTGTGACCTGGGATGGTGGCACACAACAGCAGGCACAGGTTGTGGCGGAGCGCGAAGGTCTGATTGCCAATTATCGGGATGTCGCGTTTGATGAATTCTCCTCGGAGCATATTGGTGCTCATGCAGGCATTATCCGCGAGTTCTTTGCCTGTATTAAAAATGGCACTCAACCTGAAACACGGGCCGAGGATAATATCAAAAGTTTAGCGATGGTGTTGGGAGCTATCGAAAGTGCTGAGAAAGGGCTGCCTGTCCCGATTTCCTGGTAATGTGAGCGGCCCGCAAAAATGGAGGCTTTTTTGCATGAGTTCAACATGCAAAAAATGGATCGGGAGAACCAGATTAATCGGGTACGCTGCACGGAATGATTGAAACACGCGTAGAGCGTATGTATGAAATGTAAAAACGATTGATCCGCCATCATAGATGAAAGGTCCTGAACACGCGTAGAGCGCATTTTATATGCGCATGACGAAACGATACTTACAATGGTCCACTTGCCTGCATGCCAACACACAAATGAGGGCAGGGGAACCATCACCGTCCGGTTGCCGTGGGTATAAAACACGCTCTACGCGTGTTTCAGGCGTTCTCATCAAAATATCTGATCAATCGTTCTCCCGATTCTTTCATTTTTAAATTACCTAAAGAGAAAAATGGGGGGTATCATTATCTGCCCTTTGAATTACCTAAAGAAGGACATGGGTGGTTTTCTATGCTTTGGGGATGAATAGATGCCTGTTTTGGGGGAACAGGAGGTGGAGAAGGGCATGTGCATGGATATTTGCGTGCTCTATGCCTGATGCAAGCACAAGCATAGAGCACGAATGTAATTATCCCATGTGTTTTTCAAACCAATTGGCAATGGCGGGATAGGCGATCAATTGGGTTGCTTCACGCAACATGAAGTGTCCCTCGCTGGGGAAGATGATGAGTTCCGTCTGGCGTTGCAACGAACGGAGCGTTTCAACGATCTGTTTAGCCTCGTTCACAGGTACACGTGGATCATTTTCACCGTGTAGCACCAGCAGCGGGGCCGTAATGCGATCAGCTTTGAAGAGTGGCGAAATCTCACGCAGAAATTCCGCATCCTGCACCGGATCGCCATATTCGACCGCACGGAGATGACGTCGCCAGACACCTGTACGTTCAAAGAAAGTCAGGAAATTCGCGATACCGACGATATCCGCACCAGCAGCCCACAAATCGGGATACTCGGTTAATGCCGCGAGCACCATAAAGCCACCATAACTGCGGCCCATAATGCCGATACGTTTCGCATCAGCATTTCCCTGTTCGATTAGCCATTGCACAGCATATTTCAGATCAGCAACACTATCCGGTCGTAAGCGGATATCATCCAGATGGAGATACTCCTTCCCATAGCCAGAACTTCCTCGCACGTTGGGAGCAAGGACCGCAAAGCCCTGACGCAGATAGTATTGTAATGGTGGCACCGAAGGGGCGGCGTACTGTGGCCGGAATTGTGATTCTGGTCCACCATGAACAAACATGATGACAGGAATCTGTCCAGCTTCGTTCGCACGTTCCAGGTTCGTTGGGCGATAGTAGAAAGCCGGAATCTCACGACCGTCAAAGGTAGTGAAATGCACCAGTTCTGGCTCAATCATTGTTGTGGTATCAACATCGAGAGGAATATTGCTCACCTGTTGGGCACTGAGTGTCTGAGCGTCAACGATCCAGATATTGCCGTTATGGGTTGGACCGTTCAGGCTGAACGTGATGTGTGTGCCCTGTGGTGACCACCTGATACCCTCGATCACACCAGCCGGGAGATCCGGCACCGCAATGAGTTGTTTCGTCTCTTGCTTATACAAAAACAGTCTGGAGTAGCCATCTTCGTTTAAAGCCCAGGCAAAAGTATGATTGTCAGGAGTCTGAACAAAGCCCCCATCAACATCCCAATGCTCATCGATAAAGTAGTGCAGTGGTGCATGTTGATTGGTTGATAGATCGGTGAGTTGAATGCTTGCAGGCGCTTGAAATTCGCGCTGGTGATTGGTCGCGACATAGAGTGTCTTCCCATCGCTCGCAAAGCTGGGATACTGATAGGCCGCTTCTCCTGTGTGCGCAGTCAGCAGTTGCGGTTCGCTTCCATCGAGCGCGACCAGGAATAGATCATGGTCCAACCCGGTATTGGAGCGGCTGGCGAGGATTTTCGTCCCATCGGGCGACCACTGATGGGCTTTGAGTGTGGCATCTTGTTGCCAGACACAGTGGCTCTCACCAGTTTGTACATCCATTGTCCAGATATCAAAAAACGCAGGATGGCGTTGATTGCTTGCGTAAGAGATCATGCGACCGTCAGGTGACCAGCCCCCTGGATGATGGATCACCGCTGGTGCATTGGTGAGCGCTCGCACATTGCGATCCTGCAGGGAAAATACATAGAGCTGATCGTGCTCATTGCCTCCGGCATCGACAGTCACCAGCAATTGTTTCCCATCAGGTGACCAGAAGATTACATCAACCCGATCGGCGAAATTGGTGAGCTGTTCTTCCTGCCGCGTTGCCAGCGTTAGCAACCATACTTGATCTAAACCGTTTGTATCGGCGACATATGCAATCTGTTGACCGTCAGGTGACCATGCCGGACCATGAGCACGGCGGGCATGAAGGTAGCGTGAAATTTCTTGAGTCTCAGTCATTCTTTTCCTCTCTATTTTCTTATAATAGAGTCATTTATGAATTAAGTATAGTATTTATGCTTTTAAATGACCAGCTAGAGCGATTAGCTTTTTTGTGAAGCCAGAGTCTATGATTTCTGCCCCAAAACTGGATAGAATACGATTTCTTTTATTAGCTGATTGCATTGTAGATGGTAGAGATAGAAAACAGTATATTTTTTCTCTATATAAATAGAAATAATATATTCTATGTGAACATACGCTATCTGATTTTCATTTAAAAAATCACAGTTATCCCTCATAATTACTGTAGATCCGTGCCTGATGCTTATCCGAAGTTTGCTGAATAGAGTATCTATTTGTATTCATTTGAAATAAATATACTCTAGCGTTGTGCTATGAAAAGGTGTATAGTATGCGTGAACTATAATTTTCATTTCCTCCTCATCCAGACAAATAACCTCTTTAGCTTTCCTCAATTTTCTGCCGCTTTTCTTTAAAAATAGGATGCTTGCTTATTGACAAATGAAACATACTATGATAAATTTCGAATGCTGAATATCGATTTAGCATTCGAAGTAACGTTGCTTCTGATATACGGGCTAATTTCTTTGAACTCATCCTATTAAGGAAGAACTCGGTTGAGTCAACACCTGACTATAGTGATGTGAATTTCCTTTTGACAATGTTTGTCTATTATCCGTTGTATTCTCACCTTTCTATTTATGGAATTCAGTGTTGAAATAGCTTAAAGGTGTGGATTATGGAAGGAAGGTTTCAGGATGAAACTGACAAAGGGTCAGCGCGGCAAATGGGGTATTTTCGCGGCATTTTTACTCTTCACATTACTTCTCTCGGCTTGCGGTAGCGCCAACACCGGCAATAATTCTCCTAGTTCTACTTCTACAGCAAGCGGTTCTAATGGCAAAGGATGTCATAAGATTGGCATCTCTTTCCCAGAAACAAACACTTCGTATCGCTGGGATAACCAGGACAAGCCAGACCTCATAAATGCGCTGGAAACTCAGCTCAACCTCCCTGCTTCAGATGTTCTGTACCAGAACGCGAACGGTGATCCAACCTTGCAGCAGACGCAGGCGCAGTCTGAGATCGCGCAGGGTGCTTGTATCCTGGTTGTTTCTCCAAATAATACACAGTCAGCGGCAGCAATTGTGACTATGGCAAAAAGCAAAGGTGTGCCGGTTATTTCCTATGATCGCATGATTGCCAGCAAAGATATCGTTGCCTACGTTTCGTTTGATGGTGTGGCTGTTGGTAAATTACAGGGCCAGTATATCGCTGATCACTATCAGCAGTATGTCACCGAAAATGGCAATAAGAACATCGCGATTATCAATGGTGCGCAGACCGATAGTAATGCGCTTGCCTTTAAAACTGGTCTGCACGATAACATTGACCCGTTAATCCAGAGTGGAAAATTGACCAATGTATACGAGCAGTTTACGGACTGGACCGCGCCAGTTGCCCAGCAGGACATTCAGGCAGCGTTGTCAAAGACCAATAACAAGCTTGCGGTTGCTTATGTGGCGAATGACGATATGGCAAACTCCGTCATCACTGCTCTTGGTAATGCTCATCTGGCTGGTAAAGTGCTGGTCACTGGTCAGGACGCTTCTCAGACAGGTATCCAGAACATCATGCTTGGCAAGCAGACCATGACGGTCTACAAAAACTTTAAGCTCGAAGCCAATGCGACCGCTAATGTCGTGCAGGCTCTGGTCAATGGTCAGCCTGTCTCTTCTGTGGTGAAAGGCACCTACACTGATCCTGCAAGTAATATTACCGTTCCCGCTATTCTGGAGCAGCCTGAAGCTGTTGATAAGAGCAATGTGAGTAGCACAATCCTCAAAGATGGTTTCTATACAAAGGCATATATCTGTAAAGGGTTGCCTGCTGGTACTGATGGCATCTGTTAAATTGTAGGCTTTACGTCTCATGTACATCGAGAACCAATCAGGTGAGAAACATGTTCCAGCATGTTTCTCACCTGATTGGCAGGAAATATCAATAGTGAGAGGTGTGTATGGCTGAATATGAGGCAGTGCCAGAGAGCGAGGGACGCCCGACGGCACAAACGGAAGTAAAGGATGAAAGCGGGCAAGTCCCAGTCTTGCGTATGGAAGGTATTGGCAAGACCTTTGGTGCTGTCCGTGCGCTCAGGGGTGTTGGTTTAGAAGTATATGCTGGTGAGGTTGTCGCGCTGGTTGGTGATAACGGTGCGGGTAAATCCACGCTTGTCAAAACAATTTCCGGTGTTGGTCCTGCTGATGAAGGTGAGATCTATGTTGACGGCAAGCAAGTGACCATTTCCAGTCCGCAGGTAGCCTCCGAACTGGGGATCGAAACGGTCTATCAGGATCTTGCTCTGTGTGACAATCTGGATGTGATCTCTAATCTTTATCTGGGCCACGAGTTGCGCACACGTTATGGCACAATTAACGAGATCGAGATGGAGCGGCGCGGGCTGGCTGTTTTGCGCACGCTGGATGTAAAGCTACCATCGGCTCGTGCGCTTGTTTCAGCGCTCTCTGGCGGTCAGCGTCAGTCTATTGCGGTCGCCAAAACGATTCTGCGCAATGCGCGTCTGGTTATGCTTGACGAGCCGACGGCTGCTCTTGGTGTCGCGCAGACACGGCAGGTGTTGAATTTGATCCGGCGGCTGAAGACACAAGGGCTGGCGGTGCTTGTGATTTCGCACAATATGGTTGACGTATTTGAAGTTGCTGATCGCGTGATCGTGATGCGTCTGGGTCAGAGAGTTGGCAATTTTGACGTGAAAAATACCACGACCGAACGGGTTATCGCTGCGATTACTGGTGCTGAATTTGGTCCAACGAAGGAAGAAGTCAAAACCGCAGCATCATCAGAGGAGCAAACAGATGAGTGAAATAATTGACGATAATGCGTCTACCTCTACGGCAGAAGTAGCGGCAGCTGCCAGCACCGTAGAGGCTCCAAGTTATCAGAATAACCAATCCTTTGGGCAATTGCTGCGTAATGATCTGGGTTTTCTGCCAGTATTGCTAACACTGATTCTGATTGTGATTTTTTTTGATATTGTCAGTCATGGTCTGTTCCTTGGCCCGCAGAACTTTTCCAATCTGTTTGGGCAGGTGGTGCCGCTTGGTGTGTTTGCGGTAGGTATTGTGCCAGTGTTATTGCTGGGTGAAATTGATCTTTCCAGTGCTGCGGTCGGCTATCTCTGTGCGGTTATCATGGGTGTTTTAGCAGAGCGTGTTGGTTGGTCGGTTGGTTTAGCGATTGTGGCAGCTCTGCTGGTAGGTGCGATTATTGGAGCCATCAATGGCTTTTTAGTTGCTGTGCTACGCATTCCTTCATTTATCGTGACACTGGCGGCGTTTATTGCCTATAGTGGTCTGATTCTGTTCTTATTGTTTGGTCAAACAACCCTGATCATCGACAAGACGTTTATTCTGAATCTGACGAATGGTCCACTGAGCTACCTGACCAATTTCTGGGGTGTTTTTCTGCCAATATTGGGCGTCGTGTTGTATATTGCCAGCCTCATTTTTAATTACTCACGGCGTAAGAAAGCAGGCTTGCGGACGATATCAATGGGCCGCTTGATTGCGCAATCAGCAGCGGTTGCAATTGTGGTGATTGCCGCATTGACGATTTTGCAGAATTATAATGGTGTGCCTGTTGCTGTTGCATTGTTGTTCGCGTTTATTGTAATCGAATGGTTAGGGTTGACAAAGACCACTGCTGGTCGCCATATCTATGCGGTGGGTGGCAATACAGAAGCTGCCAGACGTGCCGGTATCAACGTGACGTTGATCCGTATGTCTGTCTTTATTCTCTGTTCAGTGATGGCGGCTGTCGCTGGTATTCTTTCGGCTTCACGTGTTGCTGCGGTGATCAGTGGTATTCCGCAGACCTTACAGTTGGATATTATCGCTGCTGCTGTTATCGGTGGTGTGAGTTTATTTGGTGGTCGTGGTTCGGCATGGGCGGTTGTTCTGGGCATGCTGGTTGTCGAATGCCTGGAAAATGGGCTGGCCCTGTTAAATCAACCAACTGACGTTGCGCAGATGGTTGAAGGTGCGGTGCTAATTCTCGCGGTTACGGCTGATGCCCTGATCCGGCGTGCTCAGGCGCGGAGTCGCAGTGGTCGCTAAGCAGAGCAGATATTGAAGGATGATATATCCATTCATAGCATTTCATTCAGCACAGATAAAGGCGGTGCCATTGAATTCACGGCACCGCTTTTCTGTGCGATAATGGAGGAAAATCGTGATGAGAAAGAAGAATGGATAGAGAATTTTGGCGCTCTGTCGCGCAAAATCAATTTCAAGTACCTGCTGGCTATACAGTCGAACAGCTTACCTCTGAGCTGTTACATAACCTGGGGGATAATGATCCACAATTACGTGATCATCTGGCCTATACCGCGCTGGAGAAATGGATACAGCAGGGGTACTATACACATACACAGCTCCGCGCTATGATCACGGACCTGACTGATAATATGAAGCAAGGTCTGGGAACGCAGGGAGATGATACGGTATTATGGCGCTCATTCTCCGCTCTCACCCTCTCCGAGGTGATTAAGTATGATAATACGCATCCATTTCTGCGTGAGGATGAAGTCAAAGATATATTGGAGCAGAGCATCAATTATCTAATACGAGAGCAGGATCTACGTGGCTATGCTGAGGGGAAAGGCTGGGTCCATGCGCTGGCCCATGCGGGCGACCTGCTTGGTGTGCTTACTCGTAACCGTTATGTTGGTGAGAGTCGGTTGGAACTGATTCTCTCAGCCCTGGCTGAGAAAACGATGATGCCTGTGAATCATGCATATGTGACGCTGGAAGAGGAGCGACTGGCGCTGGTGGTGATTGCGGCATTGACACGCAATCTGTTGCCCCTTTCGTACTGGCGCTGGTGGTGTCGTCAACTGGCGGAGGTAGAGGAGATGATGCAGTGGGAGAATACAGTGCGTTTTGCTCGTCAGGAAGACATTTATGCGTACCACAATACCAGATTGTTTTTGCATAGCATCTATTTTCAATTGACGCTGGCTGGCTATAAGCTGATTGGCGCGAAAGAACTGGCTGATGCGATCCTCAACGTGCTAAATCGGCTCGATCCTGGTTTCTATTCCGTGGAAGTGATTAAGATCATCGACCCAAATATTAATACTGATGAGTTGAGATGACATTATGCATGAAACGTCCTTCACACTGCCTCACTTGTCTGCACGCCAAAGCACAGGCATGGGCAGCATAACCATCACCATCCGGTTGTTGCGGGTATAAAACACGCTCTACGCGTGTTTCAGGTGTTCCAGCCAACATATCAGCTCAAGTAAGCTCCCAATTTTTACTGCCATGTTCATATAGACATATTTCTTTTCGAAAAGCAATAGAACATAATAATAGATATATACAAATATAATTTGTTGACAGCAGATAAAACAGCATGCTAGTATAATAGAAATTTGCAGGATTGACCCAGGAATACTGAATATTTATGGGTAATACGGGTTTGAGGAGGTTGGGCGATATGGCATATGTAATAACTGAGCCATGTATTGGCAGTAAGGACGCATCGTGTGTCGATGTGTGTCCGGTGGATTGCATTCATCCTCATAAAGAAGAGGCTGATTATGAGACAGCTGAAATGCTCTATATTCATCCAGAACAGTGTATTGATTGTGGAGCCTGTGAGCCAGCCTGCCCGGTACAGGCAATTTTTACCGAGGATGATGTGCCAGAGCAATGGCAACACTTTATTGCTTTGAATGCTAACTACTATAAAGATAAAGATAGTGCTGAGTGAGCAACAGTCAAAAGCTATTTGATAAATCAGGTAATCAGGTTAATATACAAAAAGAGAGATGAAAATCAGGTTGCTTCATCTCTCTTTTTGTATTAAACGGTCTTCCAGTGTAAGCCAGTTGGCGTTTGTTCGATCTGTCCGATGCCGGAGATATGGGCGGCGGTGAGGAGTGCCTGTTCCGCGACAGCGGCCTGTGCAATGGCACGGCGGCTTTTGACATTTTGCTCAACATCGCCCCAGGGGAATGCCCAGTTTGGGTGTTCTGCTTCAACTGGATCATGGAATAGATCCCCCAGGCAGTAGAATGTTCGTTCCTGAGATTGAACACGTACAACCTGATGGCCTGCCGATTCGCCTGGAGTTGGAATAAGAGTGAGTCCGGACAAGACCTCAAATTCGCCCTCGACCAGTTCTAATAATCCCTGTTGCTGCAGGATACCCAGCGTCAGAGCAGTTGCGGATTGCGGATTTTGTAGCTCCTGTTGTATGTAAGGTTCGTCCCAATCGGCCCGGTTCAGCATGTGGCGTGCCTGTGGGAAGCATGGGACAAATTTTCCGTCTTGTAGCGCTGTTGTGCCAGAAAAATGATCAAAGTGGGCATGGGTGATAAGAAGATGCGTGATCTCTTTGGCCTGGATGCCCAGTTCACTTAACTGTGTGATCAGATCCGCTGGTGGCTGGTAGTCTGCCATGAAATAGGGCGACGACGGTGGAAATGAGCGTACATAATCGCAGGCATCGACAAGGATCGATGCACCAGCAAAAGAAATGTGAAAACATTGGGTTGGGAATGCTGCTGGTAGAATACGTTCCAGCACTGCCGGGTCGCGTTCGTTGTCAGGAATGACGAGATCATCAGCCAGATTCAGCATGATGTCACCGACATTCAGAATTGAAATTGTTGCATTTCCTAACGAAAATTGAACAGGCATGGCAATAGGACACTCCTTGTCAATTAATGCTGTTTTGTTTAGCGTATCACATGCAGTGATACAAGCATATGATTTGTAATAGTCTATTGTCATTGCATAGCAGCAACCAGATCTGGAACCAGATGAGCCGCGTCAGGAGTACCCCAACCTGTCACCGGGTCCCATCCCTGCGTGGCCGGGTAGCCTTGCACGGAATTATAGTTATTATTCCCTTTGGTGACATCGTGGAAATCCTGGGAATAGGTTGATGAATTGCCTAATTTGTAGAGTCCGGGGTTAATCAGACCGAGTGGATGTCCAGCCATTTGATCCGCAAGCGCTACAATGGCGGCCCATACGGGGGCGGAGGCACTGGTGCCACTGGACAGATACCATGAGCCATCGACCACTATTGGCATACCCGTTTGTGAGTCAGCATCCGCCGAGACATCGGGAACGCCACGCCGCCCCTGTAATTCTTCGACATCATGCTGCGGTAATGTTTTTTGATAGTCTGGTATGGTATAAAACTTGCTGAAGCCGCCACCACTGCCGCCCCAGGCGATCTCTGAATAGGAATTATTGCGATGATAGAGTGATGTGCCACCAACGCTGGTGACCCAGGGGCTATCAGCGGTAAAGGTCGTTGTTGGCACCGTGCCCAGCGCGTTTTCAAAGGCATCAGCATAGTCGGTCGCGCCATAATCGCCGGAGGCGGTCAGATAGGTGATGTGGTTCTGGGTGGCTCCTTGCTCCAGCACTGGCCCCCATTGTTGCACCTGGTTACGACCATCTGCATTGTCGAGTGGTATTTCTGACGTCCCCCAGCTTTGTGAGAGGATATAACCAAGATTGTGATCGATCACATATTGTTCCAGTTGCAAAAATTCTGGTAATCCCTGCGTGCCTGCGATTTGTGCCACCGGGCTGACCAGAACGATAATTTTGGCTTCAGGGGCCATCGCATGGAGCATTTCCACATCCATCGTTGTCTCGTAGGCCCAGCCAGATTTCTGGTTGTAGGGGTCCGATACAGGGATATTGGTCAATGGCGCGATGACTTGCATATTGACGGGCGGCAGATTAAAAGTGCTGTCAAATAGATCCATATCACTTTGTAAGGTTGGACTACCGTATGAAACGATATCGATAATGGTCTGCCCCTCGCCGGTAATGCCCTGCTGAAGCAGTGGATCGATATCGTAGGCCGCACGAAGTTCCTCTGGCGTCAAGCAGCCGGAGGAAAGTTGAAGATCAGAAGGGCAACTTGTGATGCTGGCCGTCGCCATTGCCTGTTGTATGGTGTCGCTATTACTTTTCAGGATAGTACGTGTTGGACTGGGTATGGGAGTAGGACTGGGATGCGCGGTGATAGTTCTGGTGATGGTGCTGGATTGGCCCTTTGTCGCTGTGCTATTACAGCCTGTAAAAAGGATTGTAATAAGGATTAATGGGCTAGCAAAGCGTAAAATTCGTTTCATTAAAGAATGCTCCTATCAGATGCAGTATATATTTTGCGCTGGATGTGTTTTGATGAATGATAATTTTTATTGGTTCATGTCATTGATATATCAGTAAGAATATAGAGTAATAAGATTAAAAATGCATTGGTATAACCAGATTTGCCTGATGTCTTACTCTGGCGGATGATGACAGGTACCAGAAAAGAGGTGACGGGCCGCAAATATGGGTGAATATTTCTGATAGTCGTATATCTGCTTGTAGAGTAAAACAGCCAGTACGTAGTGTCAAGCTTTTACATGAGGCTAAATATTACCTTATTTTAGCGTTTCTGGCAATTTCGTGTGATATTCATTTCAGTATTTACGTAAATATATATATATTTGAATTGTCCTTCTACCTGTACATTCTCAATACACCATCGGAATAACTTTTGACCACATACATGGTTTCTCACGCGGAAACGGAGGTCTCGTAGGATGCAATCAGCGATCAAGCTTCGTACCTCAGGTACAAATGCTGCTCGTCATTCACTGTTATTTCGTCCACTATGGAGTACCCTTGTAATAGGTTTGATCGGTGCATTATTGCTCTCTGCCTGTGGGGGCAATTCCGGTAGTACAAGCACTGCCCCTAAAAAGGGGGGAGGTATTACTGTTGGTTTATTTGCCGATCCTGTCACACTCGATCCACTCACCTCAACATCACTGTATGCTGAGGATGTCACGGAAAACATTTACGATTCGCTCTTCGAGTACAATACGCAGAATCAAGTAGAGCCAGATCTAGCGTCATCGTATAAATATGTTACTCCGACAGAGTTACAACTGACGTTGCGTACGGGGGTCAAGTTTCAGGATGGTACGCCCTTTAATGCGCAGGCGGTTGTCTTTAATATAGAGCGCTTCTTGAATGATAAAGCCTCACCCCGGTATACAGATGTTGAGGATATCAGTGCGGTCAAAGCGACATCAGACAGTCAGGTTGTCATTAATCTCAAGAAGCCCTTTGGTGCCATCTTTGATGTGCTCTCAGGCGCAGTTGGTACGATTCTTTCACCTACCGCTGTCAAAAAGCTGGGTGCCAAACTGGGGAATGACCCGGTAGGAGCCGGGACCGGACCATTCGAGTTCAGCCAGTGGGTGAAGGGCAACTATCTAAAGATTACGGCGAACCCGAATTACTGGCAGAAGGATGCTCAAGGCAACAAATTGCCATATTTGCAGACGGTAACATTTAAGCCGATCACAGATGGCAACGTGATGTACAATAACCTGGTAACCAATCAGATCCAGATCGCGACGCAGGTGAATCCTAACGAGATTTCACAGATGAAGTCGAATCCTGCTCTGACCTATAATCAGGTGATCGGTCCTGGCTTCAGCACCATTCAGCTCAATACCTCTGCCGCCCCATTTAATAACATCAAGGTACGTCAGGCATTGGCCTGGGGTGTGAATCGGGAAGAAATCTTAAAGAACGTCGATCAGAACGTTGGCGAGGTCGCCAATGGACCTATCTCCCCGGCAAGCTGGGCGTTTAGTAAGAGCTATTCCAGCTATACCTATAATGTTGCCAAGTCAAAAGCACTCCTGGCACAGGCAGGAGAGAGCAAGGTTTCCTTTAACCTGATCATCAGTAGCGGCAGTACCACGATCCTGCAAGAAGCACAGTTTCTGCAAGCAGAGTTGCAGCCAGCAGGTATCACCGTCAATATCAAACAGGAAACATTTGACTCGTTACTGGCGGACTATGAGTCCCTGCACTATCAGGCGTTACTGGTTGGTTGGACCGGCGATCCCGATCCAGATGGCACATTGTATGCAATGTTCACCTCAACAGGTAGCCTCAACTACAACAAATATGATGATCCCCAGGTAGACAAACTGCTCAATGCAGGTCGTACGACAGTCACTCAGGCACAGCGTATTCCTGACTATCAGCAGGCGGAAGCGTTGATCGTACAGGATTCTCCGGCGATCTTTATCACCTGGAGCGCGGTGGAGCAGTTGACCACCAGTTCAGTGAAGAACTACCCACTATTGTCATCTGGTGTCATAAAACTTACCAGCGTTTATCTGTCTTCGTAGTAAGCAGTTTTCGTTGAAGGGAAAGGGGAAGAGCCATCGCAGGGTGTTGCAGGCTCTTTCTCCTCTCTCACTGATTCGTCTGTCGAACAGCCTTAGCACATGCGGAGGTCGCATAGAATGGATTCTAAAATCAATTGGCGCACCCCTCGTACAACCGATGCTCGACACTCAATCTTTTATCGTCCATTGTGGAGTGCTCTTCTGCTTGGTCTGGTTTGTATGTTACTGTTATCAGCCTGTGGTAGTGGTAGTTCCAGTAATACTACAAGCACAACGCCAAAGAAGGGCGGAGATATTACAGTTGGCTTATTTGCCGATCCAATTACCCTCGATCCTCTTACCTCAACATCATTGTATGCCAGTGATGTCATGACCAATCTCTATGACTCGCTCTTTCGTTACAACACCCAGACAGTGCTTGAGCCTGATCTGGCAACATCCTACAAATTTATCACATCAACTGAACTGCAACTGATATTGCGTACGGACGTAAAGTTTCAGGATGGTACGCCGTTTAATGCACAGGCGGTTGTCTTTAATATTGAGCGCTTTTTGAATGATCCAGCGTCACCACGATATACGAATGTGACGGATATCAGTGCAGTCAAAGCGACATCAGATAGTCAGGTTGTTATTAATCTTAAGAAGCCTTTTGGCGCGATTTTAGACGTGCTCGCAGGTCCGGTTGGCACGATTCTCTCACCCACTGCAATCAAAAAGCTGGGTTCCCAACTGGGGAATGACCCGGTGGGAGCCGGGAGTGGACCATTTGTGTTCAGTAAATGGATCAAGAGCAACTATCTGAAGATCACAGCGAACCCGAATTACTGGCAGAAGGACGCCCAGGGGAACAAGTTACCATATCTGCAATCAGTGACGTTCAAACCGATCACAGATGGCACTGTGATGTACAATAACCTGCAAACGAACCAGATCCAGATTGCGACATCGGTGAACCCTAATCTGGTGACACAGATGAAGTCGAATCCTGCTCTGACCTATAATCAGGTGATTGGACCCGGTTTTGGTACGATCCAATTTAATACTGCTGCCGCCCCCTTGAATAATGTCCATGTGCGGCGGGCGGTGGCCTGGGGTATTAACCGACAGGAGATCTTGCAGAACGTCAATAAGGGCGTTGGTATGGTCGCCAATGGCCCGATTTCTCCGGCAAGCTGGGCCTTTAGTAAAACCTATTCCAGCTATAGCTATAATGTGAATACAGCGAAGTCTGAACTGGCACAGGCCGGTGTGAGCAAGGTTTCCTTTAATCTGATTATCAGTAGTGGTAGTCCGACGATTTTGCAGGAAGCGCAGTTTATTCAGGCTGAATTGCAGCCAGTTGGCATTACCGTCAATATCAAGCAGGAAACATTTGACGCACTGATTGCAGACTATGATGCCCTGCATTATCAGGCGTTACTGGTTGGTTGGACCGGCGATCCAGACCCCGATGGCACAATGTATGCGATGTTCACCTCAACAGGTAGCCTTAACTACAACAAGTATAGTGATCCGCAGGTGGATACTCTGCTCAACGAAGGTCGTACAACGCTCGATCAGGCGCAACGTGCTCAGTATTATCAGCAGGCTGAGGCGCTTATTGTGCAGGATGTCCCGGCTGTTTTTGTCACCTGGAGCGCAGTGCAACAGCTTACTACCAGCAAAGTCAAGAATTATCCATTACTGACATCTGGTGTTACCCGGCTTACCAGCGTCTATCTCTCTTCGTAGTCGTGTCAACGTAATCTTCCTATAACAAAAGGTGAGCAGAGTGTTGTCAGGAATAGGTGCGCTCTGCTCACCTGCCGCCGCCAATTTTTTTTGATAGACAGATGCCTATCTAGTCAGCGTGACCGGTCGTATTATCTGTTTGCCATGATTGTGATTGGAACTTCAAGAAGAGCGCCAGCCAGATATGCTGTGATGGAATGGAGAGAAATAGCGCCCCATCCTGCCAGACCCCATCCTCATTCGCGTGGCCCGGATCATTGCCCTGATTCATATGGATATCATGGATACCATTGCCCGGTTCGAAGTGAAAGTACTGATCTGGCTGACCATTTTCTGGACCCCAGCGACTGCCAAAGGCGTAGACGAACGCATTGGCATCCGCAAGCGCTTGTTGTACGCGTGTTTCCAGCAGATCATTCAGTTGCGTCTCAGAACCGATGTCAGTAAAGTGCAGTGGCGTCATCTGTGCAGGATCAACGATATTGCTGCGTACAAAATCGATAGCCAGACCACCAGCCTTGCTTGGCACACTGGTAAATCCCTCTGCCAGCGTATCAAGTTGCGAGGTGATTGTATCCTGAAAATTATCGTCTATATGGTAGAGCAGGTTATATGGTTTCACCGATGAAAGAACATTCACTGCTATCCGATAGTGTGTTTGTGTTTGTTGGTCGAGAACATGAATTTGATAATGAGGACTCTGTGAAGTTGCCTCAATACGTGCGACGAGATGCCCTTTCAGGACACCATAATCTGGTATTGGCATACAAGTATTATCCTCTGCTTTTTTCTTTTGTATTCTTTATGTGAGCTTTTTTGCGTTACTCCGGGTGGGATTTCTCTGCATAAAAAGAAGCTCTCATGATATATACAAATATACAACATTGAAATATTCATTGTGCTCGTAGGAAAAATGGAGGGCATGAGGACTGTGGGGATCTTCTAACCCAGGTTGAGAGTCAGGGGATGGTGTTCCCTCTGATATTATTTTTGTCGATCTTTCAGCTCTGTTTCAGCATACGTACTTTTAGCCACATCATCATCGCATCCCGATGTAGTCCTACCGGACAAGGTGCTACACAGGCTCCACATTGATAGCAGGCGCGAGTGAAACGGGCCACTGGTTCCGAAATAGGTCCATCGATGGTTTCTCGATTTAATACATCAATAGTGATGGGTTCTGCCAGAGCCGGACATGCCAGTAAGCATTCATTGCAGCCGATGCATGCCTGGATTTCTTGTCGTACCTGCGGCGCCGTTTTATGTAAGATGATCGGATTGGGTTTGAGCAACCGCAAAAGTGAAGGGATTCTTCTGTGGTGTCTGTTTTTATTTACTCTGGAGAATGGTTGAAGTCTGGCTGTTGTTTGTTGTTTAGTTGTGGATATGAGTAGCGGGTCTGTGATCGGATCTGGCGCAGGGGTGGGAGCCTGTATGGCTACTGGTTGCATCTGGTGTGCGGGGGAAGGTTGCGTTGATGGTTGTGTCATTGGGGCATGCTGCGATGTTGGAAAGAGAGTATGATGATGTGCTGGATGGGGTACAGTGCTTTGTTGTTGCTGAGAAAAATAGGCATCGGCGTTCAGGTGCCCTTTCAATAATTGTTTGAGAATGGTATGAACAGGTTTACCCTCATCAATAATGCGTTTAATGGCTAAGCTATCAGCAGGTAGTTCTCCCAATGATAAATAGCCAATCAAGCGATCATCCTGCAAGGTAACGCGTCGATATCCTCCCTGGCTTATATCCGTCAACGTTGTTGTATGCTGGTCCTGACGCAATGGCGTGCCTGCGGTGAGCATTGAGAGTTCACCAAGATGAGTCGCATGCCAGTGGACACCGAACGGTTGTTGTACTGGTTGTTGTTGTCCAACCATCATGGCACCAGCGGCTCTTCCCTGTGTGACTGCGTCATACCATGTGGCGTGTGTTTCATAGTGACCGGATTGTGGATTGAGAAATGCCGCCACATCACCTGCCGCGTAGATATCGTGTACGCTGGTTCGTAATGTACTATCAACAAGCAGCCCATGCTGGTGTTGGAGAGGGATAGTGCTTTTGTGGGCCAGATTTGTGGCAGCCTGCGTCCCGATACAGGCTATCACTAATTGGCAGGGGATCATATCACCGTGATTGGTGACTATGCCATTTACTGTTCGGTTCTGACCGGTAATCTCACGTACTTCGGTGGCGAGATGGACTATTGCGCCTGCCCGTTGCATCGTATTTAGAATCATCGTCGAGCCGACTGCATCAACAATGTGGCTCAGCACAATATCTTCGCGAATAAGCCAGTGTACCCGTACGCCCCGGTTGAGCAGGACCGTAATGGTATCAATGGCGTGGACACCACCACCGATAACGACAGCGGTTTGTACCTGTGGTAGGTACTGCTTCAGTTCCACGTAATCGGGCAGGCGATGAAGGGTAAAGACACCGGTAAAATCGTGTCCGGGCAATTGAGGCGGCAACGTTCTGGCGATGCTCCCGGTGGCTAGTAAGAGTGACTCGTAACCCAGATAGCGTTTGTCTTGCAGGCGAATGTATTTGTTCTGTGCATGGATATATTCAACATGCGCATGTAACAGCGTAATCTGCTCGGCCTGCTCTTTATCCTCTGGATAAGCAAAGAGATGTGACTGCGAGAGTTTGCCCGCGGCAAATTGTTTCAACGCGGGCGTATAGATGGTTGGATATTGTTGATCTGTAATGATAACAACGTGTTTGTCTGGCGCAAGTGTGCGAGCTTCAATCGCGGCTGTCAGGCCTGCGATGCCATTGCCAATAATCGCAATGGAGTTTGTGTGATCAAAAGGGGAGCATGTGTGCGTAAAATTGACACTAATTGACGTATTGTTTATCACTATGTTTTATTCCAGGTATTTCCATGTATGGTATGCGTAAGGTAAAAGTTTTATTGCAGCCGATTTCTGGCATTATCATATAGACAAAAATTCGGCTTAAGATTTTATTGTCAGGTTCAAGCAGATAGAGTTGTGTGAATTTGCGCATGTTTAAGTACTAAATGTTGTGTGTGACATGATGTGAGATACAGAGTGGGGAAGGGAAGGGTCAGGTGGAGCGCGATTGCTCCCCTGACCTTGTACCGATCTGGATCGAATTTAGACGATGTGCTGCTTTGTCTTAGGCAGTGCATTTACGAATGACTGTGGCAAATTCAGGTTAGGCTGCCACAACTCGGCTGGCGTTACCGCCATCCACTGTCCCAATTCAAAATCAGCGTAGGTAGGCGCGTTGAAGACTTCCATAAAACGTAGTGTTGTGTTGCCAGTGTTCTCGATATAGTGCACATAGTTATTTGGCACATAGCCGATATCACCAGCCTGGAAATCATAGGTAGCAGCGGTACCACTGGAGGCAAATTCAGTCATGCGAGCGGTGCCTTCAATGTAAAACTGCCATTCATTGTTTGGATGCCAGTGCATCACGCGCATATGACCTGGATCTACTGTCACGATTGCCGCTGAAATCTGTGTCTCCGGGAAAACGGTCGAGTCAATGAGATTAATGTATCCGCCCTTGGCTTGAATAGCCTTATTTGTGGACATATGATAGGTAAACGGCTGTGGCGGATTTCCATATGGATCAGATACTTTGTTGTTCGTTGGAGGAACAGTGCCTGGATACATATAGCGAGTGCTAGGATTCGGCAGTTTCGCGAAATCACTCTGTGAGACACCGAAGTTCTTGGCCAGCATCGCAGGAGGCATATGTATAAAAGTATCACTGATCAGGAAGGTGCTGTTTTCATTGAATGATCCATCATTGAAGACCAGGATGAACTCGACGCCCTGATCAAATGCCTGGATCGAATGGGGAGCAGCGGGCGGGAAGAACCATTGATCGCCGGGTTCCAGATTATCAACGAAGCTGCGTCCTTCGGAGTCCATACAGGTCACCTGACATGAGCCATTGAGCACAAAGCCCCATTCACCTTCGATATGCCAGTGCAGTTCGCGAATAGCACCTGGCTTCAGGTACATATCAACGCCAGCCATATCCGTCGAAATGGGGAACTGGTTAATATTGGCATTGCGTGCCCAACCACCTGATGAAAGACGATTGTGCGAAAGCCCGAAAGGCCATTTTACATTCGGAATACTTCCAGCATCAGTTGAGGGGGGGGCCAGTAGATCGGGATTCTGCTCATCGATCTGCAGATCGCGAGGACCTGGATCGGTACCACCAGCGCCGGGTCGTTCTGGTTCTGGCACCGAGGCATTTGGAAGAGCAGCAGCCAGGGGTAAGCCATTAATAGTTGAAGCAGTAGCAGCGTTTGCTACACCAGGGACAGTGGCTGCAACGCCTGCAGCGGCACCAGCAGCAGCCAGAGATTGAATAATTTTACGTCTTGTCGTATCCATTTGTATGATCCTATTCTACCCTTTGTTTTTTAGTGTGCATAGGATACTTTTTGGATTTATTCTGCGAAAAGCAAAATATCAGTGATAGCACCTGACATAAATGAAAAACAATTAATGATACAGACGCATTCATAATCCATTTTTAAGTTCCATGCAAATAGTGGAGTTGAACAGGCATCTTCCCTTTTGCCATCTCTACGGTGACATGGTCGGATGTCGTAGTTTTAACTCTACGGTCATACCTATAAGTATGAGAGTTAATGTAGATGGCGGATCTTGTCATCTGGCAAATCCGTCTTGTTTTGCCAAGCGAAGTTTGGTTCCCTCTGCAGGCATTTTACAAAGGTATTTCTCCGTCATAGGGCTCAAGTCTTAAATCGGCTTACAGCCCATCGAATGATGTCGAAATAAATAGATATCATTCAACGAAAAAGCGATTCGTAAATTGTCACAGTTGTTTGAGCCTAGCTTTGCTTGAACACGTCATGTTTGTGAGACTATGGTACAGTTGTCCGATTGACATGTACGTATGAATAGCAACGCATCCCACGCCACCATCCTCGTTGACCTACCGTTGTCTCCTGCCCATGTCGTTAATAGTATGATAGTTATATGTCGATGATCTATAAATAAGAACAAATGAAACATACGTTTGCTATCACACATGTAATTATACACATACTTGATAATTTGTCAAGCTAAAGAATCGCTATTTTTAGAATAATAAAATATAAAGAATCGCTTGTGCAAAGAGAATACAATTGAATTATAGTGTAAAGTCTGTATTTACTTATCAATTGTTTGATTCCATAAAAATTTCTCAATAGCAAATTCAATGCTCAGCTCTTTGTTTACATGGAAATCATTTTAATCTGTGCCTTTAAAACAATATTCTGCTATAATTTAGCTATCCTTTTGGATACGCTTTTCAATTTTATAATGGATCTGCTATTTTTGCCGGATAAGATTTTACTAAATAGTGTAAAATTGTAAAAAACTGAGAAAAACTTTTTGCTGTAATGAACAATTTTTGTCGCGCTGTGCTCGTGAATGAATGAGCAGGAGGTGAGATGGTAATGTATTGTAGTTGTTGCTGTGCGTTATTAACAGAGCAACCTGTATTGCTCTGGTGCTGCTGGTTAGTGTGAAGAGTGGGCAGTAGCTAACTTCTCCTGCATACCATATGGTGATGAGAAGTAATTTGAAACAACAATGATTATGTAGCAAGTGTTACATTTATAACCATTCTTTTAACTGCCAGCATTAGATGAGATGGAATAGCAAATAGGAAAATGACCATCATTTAGATTGCATTATTTATGTGATTGGCAAAGGGTATATAGAGAGCTAAAACGATCAAATGTGTTGTAGCTAACGCTTGAACTGAACTTAGAGTTATTTAGTGTTGAAGGTATATACGGGCATTGCGTGGTTGGTTTCCTCAACCTTCCTGGTAGATTTGCTCTGTAATGTATGCAAATCTACAGTGATGGATTGTGTTCTCATCTGTCCTTTCATGAACAGATGAGGGCAATTTTTTTTATTGGCAAGGCGTTTTTTCAGGCTGAATAGATAGTGTATAGCATAATCATACCTGTTGTGTTTGTACTTTTCCATCCGGGTGAGGAACGGCATGTGTGAAGATGGGATTAAGCCAGCGTGCATATCTGACGACAATAAATAATGAGTGATATTTGGATGCTGGTGGGACAGGCATGATTGCAGATAAAGATTTTGCTTACGCAGATGCCAATCCAATCCCTGCTATCCGCGTCTATGTTGTACACCGAAAGGATGGATGTACCCCATGTTGCAAGGGTCGAAGGCTCCCTATCCAACTATTAGTGTGATCATACCGGTACGCAACGAAGCACAGAATCTTCAGTATATTCTACCACGCATTCCTGCTTTTGTAACAGAGGTTATTCTCGTGGATGGACATTCGACCGATGATACGATTGCAGTTGCACGCCTGCTTATGCCCACGATTCGCGTGATTAAGCAGATTGGGCATGGTAAAGGAGATGCAGTGCGACTTGGCTGTGTTTACTGCACAGGTGATGTGATTGTGATGCTGGATGGTGATGGTTCGACAGATCCCTGTGAGATAGGGCGTTTTGTTGAAGCTTTGCAGGCTGGTTATGATTTCGCCAAAGGATCACGTTTCATAAAAGGGGGAGGGAGCCGTGATATTACCATGCTACGCCTGTTGGGGAACAATTGTTTATGTTTGCTGGTGAACCTGTTGTTCCGGGTGCGTTTCAGCGATCTCTGTTACGGCTATAATGCCTTCTGGCGCTACTGTCTGGAATATATTGAGATTGATTGTACTGGTTTTGAGGTTGAGACACAGATCAGTCTGCGTATGTGCAAAAGTGTACTCTCGATTGTTGAAGTGCCAAGCATGGAGCATCCTCGTCTCTATGGTCAAAGCAACCTGCGTACTTTCCGTGATGGTTGGCGTGTCTTACGTACGATTTTGAAAGAGCGTGGTTCTCATCTGTTTACAGCACCACAGCCACGCACACTGCTTTCTACTCCTTTGCTCCCTGAAAGGTAGGTGTTCTGTGTCTGCTCATCTATCCTGGAAGGCTATCCCTATTCTTATGTATCACAGCATTTCGGCGGAGGCAACACCACAGTTTCGACCATTTGCCATTGCTCCGGTGCATTTTGCTGAACAGATGGCGTATTTGCATCAGCATGGATATACTCCGCTGACGGTGAGCCAGTTTGTGCGTATGCGGAGCACACAGGTAAGCGAGTTACCACAACGACCTGTTGTTATCACCTTTGATGATGGTTTTGCTGATTTTTTTACGAACGCTTTGCCAGTGTTGCAGTACTATGATTTTTCCGCAACTCTCTATATCGCCAGTGGATATATTAACGGTACCAGTCGTTGGTTGAGCCATGAAAACGAGACGACACGTCCGATGCTGACCTGGGAACAGTTGCGTGAAATCAGTACCTATGGGATTGAATGTGGCGCACATAGTCATCGTCATGCGCAACTGGATATTCTTCCTTCTGAGTTGGTGTGGGATGAGATTGTGCGTAGTAAAACGACCATTGAAGAGCAGTTAGGACAACCAGTACAGAGCTTCGCCTATCCATATGGATATTTCACCAGGGCGGTGCGGAGCTTAGTGCAGCAAGCAGGTTTTACATCGGCGTGCGCAGTGCAATTTGCCATGAGCAGGGTATCGACCGACGTTTTCGCGTTGAAGCGTCTCATCGTCAAACCGGAGACGAGCATCGAGTTGTTTGCCGCATTATTGTGTGGTGATCATACATCATTGTGCGCAAGTATGTATTTGCGGACGCGAACACAGCTATGGCAGGTTGCGCGACGATGTTCGGCTGCGCTGACACGTTCCTACAGAGGAGGGCATGTGTAATGGAAGCGATTCAGAAACAGAATGTGTCGGTCATTATCTGTATGTATACCGAAGCCCGGTGGCAGGAGATATTGAATGCCGTCTCCTCGTTGCGTTTGCAACGTGTTCAGCCGCAAGAAATTATTGTGGTGGTTGACCATAATCCAACATTGTTCCAGCGTGTGATGAATGAGTTTGTGGATGTGATAGTGGTTGAAAATAAAGGGCCACGTGGCTTATCAGGGGCGCGGAATAGCGGGTTGGCTGTAGCCAGTAGCGAATTGATTGCATTTCTGGATGATGATGCAACTGCCGAGCCTGATTGGTTGGCATATTTGTTGCGTTGTTGTGAAGACTCTGATGTGCTGGGCGCAGGTGGGATGGTTGAGCCACACTGGATTGGTGCGCGTCCCGCATGGCTCCCGACCGAATTTTATTGGGTGATTGGCTGTTCTTACCAATTGAGCATGGATCATCCTATCGAGGTGCGTAATCCATATGGAGGTTGCACCTGTATTCGACGAGAGGTTTTTACGACAGTGGGTGGATTTCGTAATGGTATTGGGCGCATTGGAGCACGTCCGCTTGGTGGTGAGGAGACGGAATTGGCGATCAGAGCGAAGCAACGCTGGCCGCAGAGGAAATTTCTATATGAGCCACGAGCTATGATTAAGCATTGTGTTCCTCCGCAACGAGCGACATGGCGCTATTTTTTTGCGCGTTGCTATGCAGAAGGACTTTCCAAAGCGGTTATCTCCCGTTATGTTGGGACGAAAGATGCGCTGGCGGCGGAGCGGCGATATACCATGAAAAGTCTGCCACAAGGGATTGGTCGTAACGTATTGCAGGGACTACTGCACCGCGATCTGTCCGGTTTCCTCCGTGCTGGCGCAATTATTGCAGGTTTGCTTGTGACTGCCAGCGGATATTTCTCCGGCAGAGTGTCACAAAGATTAGAACTGGATCTGGAGGGTGAGGATATACCCCGTATCGATTCACCATTGTCAACGTCAGGGGTGAGATAGTGGTGAGCTGATCATTGTTCTGGAGAAGATGTGAAAAGTAGGAGTAGTAGAAATGAGTAGATGCAACACATGAAGAGCATGAGGAGTATCCCTTGTCTGCTATGGGACTGGGGCAGAGTAAATAGTGCTTTGTTGATGAACGCGATATCGCTTGTTAGCACAACAGCAGTGACCTCAATACTTGGTTTTGCCTACTGGTGGGTTGCGGCACGGCAGTATCCGCCAGCGCTGGTGGGGCTTGGATCGGCTGAAATATCGATGATGATGTTGCTGGGTACCATCTGTATGATCGGTCTGGGCACGGTGTTGATCAGTGAGATGCCGCATTATCGGGGGAAAGAACTGGTGTTAATCAACACCGTACTGCTTTTTGTGGGTGGTATTGGTTGGATCGTTGGGTTGATATTCGCGTTCGTGGCACCACTTCTCTCCCCAAATTTCCGATCGTTGCAGACCAGTGTAGAGGATGTCCTGTTGTTTGCCTGTGGGGTAAGCCTATCAGCGCTTGCATTGATTTTTGATCAGGCTTTGATTGGTCTTCTGCGTAGCCATTTACAACTCTGGCGCAATGGCCTATTTGCGCTGATAAAGCTCTTTTTACTTTTCCTCTGTGGTCTGTGGTTGGCTAAAAAGACAGGCGTGACCATCTTTGAAACCTGGATTGGCGGCAATCTGTTTTCTGTGTTCATTATCGCTGGTTATGTTTTTTTTAGATTCAGGGGGTCCAATATCGCGTATCGTCCACAATGGGGATTGTTACGCACATTGCGTGTTCATGCGATTCAGCATCAAGCGTTGAATTTGATGCTTCAGGCTCCAGCGTTGATTCTACCGATCCTGGTAACTGTCCTGTTGTCAACGGCGGCTAATGCCTGGTTTTATGTGGCCTGGATGTTAGCAGCTCTGGGTGCTTTACCCTCAACTGTGCTGGCACTTGTACTCTTTGCTACCAGTGCAACAAAGCCAGAGTCCATTGCCCAGAAGGTGCGTATGACCGTCGGACTTGCGCTGGGAGTGGGTATGGTTATAATGATCGTGCTGATGCTGGGGTCTTCATATTTTCTGAGTGTGTTCGGTGCTGACTATGCACGAGAGGCATCGTTATCACTGTGTATATTAGCGCTGGGGGCGTTACCACGGGTCATTAAAGAGCATTATGTTGCTATTTGTCGTGTGCGTGGAGATATTCAGAGAGCGCTCTTTCCCATGATGATTGGCTGTCTCCTTGAACTTGGTCTGGCTGCTGTGGGAGCACATAGCGCTGGTTTGTCCGGGTTGAGTCTGGGCTGGTTATGTGCGCTCTGTATCGAAGCAGCATTTGGTTTCAGGGTTGTGTATAAAGCCTTATATGCGCCCAGCAACATTGTTTGTTGAACAGCAATACCCCTGCAAGATGTTTTTGAGCACATTTTGTATGAACACTCATACATATTCGATCAAGTGCCCGGTTTCACGACGAGCTGAACCGGGCGTTTTATGCTGTGATAAAAAGCTATATAGATGAATAAATCTCTTTTACTTACCGCATATTTTTCATTTTCCTTGACAAAAGAATTTAAGATGTGGTAATTCATATTTTAGAAGTGTAAAAAATTATGTATATTGTCATAAAAATACGAGGTTGAGTAATGCCATCGGAATTTGATACGTTACCTATGCGAGCCATTGATTGTTTAAAGCTCTGTTATAAGTTGCGTGAGCATGGTGAAGCAATTACCACATCGGTGATGAAGGAACGGCTGCAATCCTTAGAAGCCACAGGGCAATTAAGTGATGCCACTGTGACGCAACTCTTTAAGTGGCTGGCGGAGCGTGATTACGTACGTTATATTCCCTATCATGGTGTAGAACTGACCGAGAATGGTCTGCTTATCGCAACGCAACTGGTGCGGCGCCATCGTTTACTGGAACTTTTCCTTGTCCGTATTATGAGTTTTCCGTTAGACGCAGTGGACGAGGAAGCGGAACACCTGGAACATGCTATTTCGGATGCTTTTGTGGATCGGATGGACAGCATGTTAGAGTATCCAACCGAAGATCCACATGGTGATCCCATTCCGAATAAAGCGGGTGAAGTGATTGTGCTCTCCTGTCAGCCCCTCTCAACGGTATTACCAGGGCAACAGGTGATTGTGCAAAGGGTTAGTGATAACGATCCACAATTGTTGCGGTATCTGTCTTCGCTGGGTCTGGTACCCGGCGTTTTGTTATGTGTGGAGGATGTCGCTCCCTTTGGAGGTGTTTGTACCGTACGTATTGATAGGCAGACGCATGCGCTTGGGGATACAGTTGCCAGAACAATTCTGGTGCGTTCAGCCACTCGTGACGCTATTGTGGCCTCTATCCGAGAAGGAGAGCAACCATGAGAGCGTATCCCACACGTACTTCTTCCTCGGATTTGGTCGAAGATAAAGTTGTCACCCATGCGTTAGAAGAGACAGGGACGCGTGCTGCTGCTCGTGCCGTGCTTGCGGGCAACAAGCGTGGGCTATTGGCTATATTGCCATTTTTAGGGCCAGCCTTTGTTGCCAGCGTGGCTTATATCGATCCTGGCAATTACGCAACTAATATACAGAGTGGAAGTGCCTATGGTTATAACCTGCTCTGGGTAATAGTGCTTGCGAACTTGATGGCGATGTTGATGCAAACGATGTCCGCGAAGCTTGGATTGGCGACAGGTCATAATCTGGCAGAGATGAGCCGTATGCATTTTAGCAAGCCAGTTGTGTATGTGATGTGGGTCGTTTCAGAAATTGCCGCGATCGCTACTGATATGGCTGAGTTCCTGGGTGCCAGCATTGCTTTAAATCTGCTGTTTGGTATTCCTATATTATATGCCACGTTGCTGGTGGGGGTAGTTACGTATCTGATCTTATTGCTGGAACGTCGTGGTTTTCGTCCGTTAGAGGCAATAATCATGGCGCTGGTCGGTGTGATTGCCGTAAGTTATGTGATCGAAACCTTTCTTTCCCATCCTGCATGGAAGCAAGTTGGCCTGCATGCGGTTGTGCCCTGGCTCGGTGGCACACAGAGTGTGCTCTTCTCGGTTGGGATTATTGGAGCCACTGTAATGCCTCATGTGATCTATCTGCATTCATCGCTGACACAGCATCGGATTGTGCCACGGACGGAAAAGGAAGCGCATCGAATCTTCCGTTTGAGTATTCCTGATGTCGTGATCGCGATGGGATTAGCTGGATTGGTGAACGTCGCGATGCTTTATATGGCGGCGGCAACCTTTCATGCACACGGGCATAGTAATATAGCAGATATTCCTTCTGCCTATCAAACACTCGCTCCTTTGCTGGGGTCTGCCGCAAGTTTTGTCTTTGCCCTCTCTTTGTTAGCTTCAGGTCTATCGAGTTCCACCGTTGGCACGATGGCTGGACAGGTTATCATGCAAGGATTTGTTGGTTTTACCATTCCTGTTTGGATACGGCGATTGGTTACGATGGTGCCAGTCATAATCGTTGCCTTGCTTGGTATAAATCCAACATTTACGTTGGTGATCAGTCAGGTTGTGCTCAGTTTTGCGTTACCATTTCCCGTCGTCTCGCTTGTCATATTCACATGCCGACGTGATATTATGGGAACGCTGGTGAATAAACCAATTACCACGCTGGCCTCCATCGCCTGTAGCATACTCATCCTGAGTCTTAATCTCTGGTTACTTTACACAACTTTCGCCCCGGTGCTGGGCTGGTGGAGTCCCAGTTAGTAAACTGATCATATGTGATGGAAGAGGAAAGCAAAGGATTTTTATTTCTGTATCTTTGCTTTCCTCTTCTTCAATGAGTAAAAGAAATGCTGGCGAGGACCGCCTTTGTCCCAGGAAGTAGTAGTGCGTGGACAATCACATTGAATTTGAGATTATCAATGGATTTGTCCTTGAATTTGAGCATTGGCTTGATCTAAGAGTGGCTTGATATTATTCGGGTCATAGTGATTGGTTGCCACCTGATTTGCCAGTTTCGAGCTGACACCAGCCAGCGAGACTTCCAGCGGACCCCAGGCACCCGAAAAAGGAGTGGGTGTAGCTCCTTGTTCAGCTTTCACAAACGCGGCGGTCTGTGGATCTGTTTTTGCCAGCGTATTCGCCGCATCAACATTCACAGGGAGATCACCAAAGGTTTTCGTCCATTGGATTTCCTGCTGTTCGTCCGTAATCAGGCTGATGAATTTGAAGGCGAGTGTCTTGACATTTGAGTAACTGGCGACAGCCAGGTAATCCCCAGAAACCAGTGTAGTGACAGGAACACTATTCGCAGGTGCCTGTGACATACCATAAGGTATCGTTGGCATTGGAGCGAAAGCATATTTCCCGGCGACCGATGATTTTTCTAAGGTTGGTGTAATTGTTGGTGTGATGCTGATGAGCATACCAACTTTACCGTTATCGAATGCCTGCATGGCATCGGCGGCTTTCCAGGTCATCGAGTTGGGATCGACAATTTTGTATTTTGTTGCCCAATCGAACCAGAAATTCACCGCATCCACGGCTTGTGGTGTGTTCAATTGTGCGGTTTTCAGGTCAGGTGAGAGGAAATTAGATCCCATTTGTTGGGAGAACATCCACCAGATTTTCCAGGGATCAAATGAATCAGAGGGGTCTAATTCTGTTCCATAGATTCCTGCCGATGGATCAGTCATTTTTTGTGCATCCTGAATAAATTGAGTCCAGGTGGTAGGAGGGGTTGTAATACCAGCCTTTTGGAAGAGTTCCTTATTATACACCATACCATATGGACGCATAACCCAGGGAACCGCAATCAATTTGTCTGGTGAAGATCCTGACATCGTCAGTTGTTGTTTGAAGAATTTGTCTTCGCCTCCGACCGTCTGCCAATCCTGGCTGGTGAGAGTGGCAAAGCCACCGCTGGCCTGTGCAGTGGGAATAAAGGTAGAACCCAGACTAAAGACATCAGGTCCGCTCCCTGAAACAATGGACGTTTCCAGTTTCGTCTGCTCTTCATTCGTACTGCTGTATGTATCCCAACTGATGGTTGCGCCGGTTTCCTTTTTGAACTCAGTGTTAATTTGTTGCATCCATTGCTTTTGCTGTGTGGGATAGGTTGGGTTGTAGCCGACCAGCACATGGAGGGTCTGGCCCTGGCTACTGCTATTCGCGCCGCCACAGGCGGTCAGGAGGAGTGGTAAAAGGACAATGAATGATGGCAAGATGCGCATCCAACGGGTATTTGCTTTCATTGCAAATATTCTCCTTGAATATCTTAAGAGTCAGCTTCGACAGATATTCACCCTACCGATATCATAGTAGCAGCTATGAACGACCTTGTTATTTTTTGTGCTTGTTCCATACCTGACTACAGAAAATAGTCTAGTAGTCGTTGCGTAATGTTTTGATACTATGAATATTTTAGAGCTTACTAGTAAGCATACTAAGCAAGCATAGTAATGTCAAGGTTTTTGCGCTATATCTTTGGAATATGTGCAGGTTACGGGAGAAATGCACGTAATGCGTCGCTACGAGTATATGCCGACACATTTTTTGATACTTTGATTTTGAGACAGTGTCTTGAAAAGACTAAATTTGTGTTATGGCGACATATATAGCAAATTAATAGCGAGTTTCTTGACTTTTTTGCGGTTCTGACGTATATTTTTAGTGCTATCGATATGACTATATTTTGTAAATCAGTCATATCGATAGTAGTAAAGGAGTATGATATTTGGAAGTTCAGGATCGCAGGCATGGTTCTGAAGAGGAGTGGCGTGTGGAGAGAGCGCGGCGTATTCTCGATGTGGCATCTACTCTCATCCTGCGGTGTGGCTATAACAAGACCACGATAGATGATATTGCCAGGGAAGCCGGAGTCGGGAAAGGAACGATCTATCTGCATTGGAAGACGCGTGAGGCTCTATTTGCAGCACTTATACTGCGTGAAAAGAGCGTGATGGCGGAAGATATGCAGCAGCGGATCGCAGATGATCCGCTGGGAGCGACATTGCGTGGGCTACTCAAGCATGCCGCATGCGCATTGTTACAGCGTCCATTGCTCAAAGCGGTTTTTCTGCGTGATACAGCGGTCTTAGGAAAATTGATGCAGCGTGAGCAAGAAAACGCCAGCACAGTAGAAGTGCTCGCGGGTTTTACGAGTTATCTGCAAGGACTGCGTGAGCAGGGTCTGGTGCGGACAGATCTTTCTCTGCATACGCTTTTAACGCTGTTTAGCCTTATTTTTACCGGTTTTTTCCTGGCTACGCCGCTGACACCAGAGGCATTTAGACCTTCTAATGAAGAATTAGCGGAATTGATTGCCGAGGCAGGGCATCGTACATTAGAGCCACAAGGTGCTATCGTGGCTGATGCCTGTCAGATTGCCGCCAATAACCTGACGCAGTATCTGGATCATGCAGTCGCAAGAGCACAGGAGCAGTTGTATGTGGATGTGCAGACAGAGCGTGATGTAGCACCTGTTGAGGTGCGCCCACGGGGGAGAAATGGTGGACGAGCAAAAAAATTGCAGACGGCAGAGAGTGTAGCCACGGCGCGACGTTTGTATGCGGATAAAGAGAGATCAATTGAAGAGATTTGTTCAACGCTTGGTATCTCACGTGCCACCCTCTATCGCTATGTCAGGGAGGAGCCGGAAGAGTTGTGATGACGAACACAGTGTTGTCCGAAGATGATATCGTAATGTTGTTTGAAGCAGACGGACAGGTTGTGCTGATCAGGCTCTCTGTGAGAGGAAATAACGGATATCAGCTTAGCCATTGTTGAAAGAGGCTGTAATGATGGTCAATATTAAACTGCTTGTAGGGCAGATAGCTGGCATGTTGCTGGTCTTTGCCTTAATACTGTTCTTGGCCGCTGGCACAATTGCCTGGGTAGCAGGATGGATTTTCCTGGTGTTGTTTTTTTGTTTTGTGATTGCTATTACGCTCTGGTTGTACAGAAATAATCCGGGGTTATTAAAGGAGCGGATGACCGTATCTCGCTCTGATCAAAAGGCCTGGGATAAGGTATTCTTCATCATATTGAATGTGTTTTTTTTGGTCTGGTTGATCGTGATGCCTCTTGATGGCGGACGATTTCACTGGTCGCAGGTCCCTTTCTGGCTGCAAGTAGTGGGCGTTGTGGCCCTGCTTTGTTCTTTCTATCTCTTCTTTGCCACTTTCCGTGAGAATTCATATTTGTCGCCGATGGTACGTATTCAAGAGGAGCGGGGGCAAACGGTGGTAGCGACTGGACCATATCATTTTGTACGTCATCCTATGTATGCCGCAGCTTTGCTTTTTCTGTTGGGAACGCCACTCTTAGCAGGGTCCTGGTATGGTGTGTTGGCGGGATTGTTCCTGATATGTCTGATCGCACGGCGAGCCGTTCTAGAGGAAAACACATTGCGTGCTGAACTGCAAGGGTATGACACTTATATGACACATGTAAAATATCGTTTGATTCCGTATATCTGGTGAGGATACCATCTGTATACCATGTTTTTTTGTTACGGTTTTACAAAAAAACTAAGTGTACATAGAAACATTGAATTTGTCAGGACTATTGTTTTTCTTCGCCGAAAGATGCTATACTTGTCGTATGAAAGTATCTGATCAAGCCAACGAAACGCAGACGCGTGATGCTTGCGCGGACCCTGGTACGCCTTTAGGTCGTGCTATTCATCTGCTGGGTGATAGCTGGGTGTTATTGATCATCATGAATCTCTTACAGGGATCTATGCGCTTTAACACTTTGCGTACAGCGTTAGGACATATCAGTTCAAGAACGCTCTCCAATCGCCTGAAGTTATTAGAAGAATTAGGGTTTGTGCAGCGAAAAGCGTTCCTGGAAATCCCACCACGGGTCGAGTACCATATCACCGAAAAAGGGCAGGCGCTAGGAGACGTTATTGCGGCCCTGGAAAAATTTGGCAATAAGTATCTTGTGGAGATACCTGTCGCAGAGGGGGCTGAGTGTCCTCTTGAAGAAGAGGAAGTATCTTCTGAACAAAGCGTTTAAGCCAGTGTTGTGAAGAGAAGAGAGACAATATGAAATGTTAATATCAGGATGGATCTTCTCTTCATAAACCTCGTATTCTCTCCTGTATCCTCCTGTGTAGACTATAGAAAAAATATGCATGTTTTTCTGCTATTCCTCTCTGTTGACTTGTCACCTGCTCTCGGTTATCATGGTCAACATGTTGTGTAGTATTATAGCTGAATTTGATGACTGTGCCCGGTGTAATTTGTGATTCATAGGGTTTATTTGACCAATGGCCCATTATAATGGTAATATAACAAGAGGACTATTGTTCTTTGCTGTAGATTTGGAGAGTGTATGCCCAAAATAGTAAGTGAGGAGACGCGGGAAGCAACACGCCGTCATATTATGCGTCAGGCAGCCAAAGAATTTGCGCGTCTGGGATTTGATCAAGCGAACATTAATTTGATTGCGGAGCAGGCGGGTATTGGTAAGGGAACAATCTATCTCTATTTTGAAAACAAACGTGAGCTATTTCTCGCAATGTTACGTTCTATTGCTCAGGATCAACTCTCAATAATCCGAACCGCGTTGGCTCCGGAAGGCTCTTTACAGCAGAGAATAGAACGTTTATTTCTGGCATTTGCACGTCTTGCCGCGGAAGAAGGCGACTCGTTTAACGTCTATATGAGTGCGCTTTATGGTGTAAATCGTGCTTTTAAGACCGAGGCAGTACGGTTATTGCGTGATTATCTGGCGATTATTTCCCTGATGCTTGAAGAGGGAAAGGCGCATGGTGAGATTCAGTATGAGAACGTTGAAAGTGCTGCTCTGCTGGTCCTATCTTCCACCGAAGCATATATTCTTTCCGCGCAAGCAATCGGTTTGACCGAGCAAGCTATAGCCCGGCAGGCGAGTGCGGTTGTGCAGATTATCGTACAAGGTCTGGCAGTCAAATCGACCTGATAAAATTTTTTAGCTCTTTTATTGAGTGATGGGTCACCCAAAATAAAATGAGAATAAAACAGGATGGATGAGTCCTTGTAAGAAGAGTAGAGGAGTTTATCATTTATGAAAGTGGAAACGGGGTTTTCTTCATTTGCGGGGCGTTTTCAATTTCGGCGGATTCAACGAAGTTTTGAGAGTCCTCGTTATCTATTAAAATGGCTTATTTTAAGTACGATGATCGGGATTGTGGCAGGGATTGGTGCAATTGCGTTCTATGCCGCTATTCATTTTACCACTGCTATGTTGTTGGGTAAGATTGTTGGTTATGCGCCACCGAATCCCGCTGGTGAAGGGGCCACCACGGTTACTGCATTCTGGAGTTCTCTGCGGCCCTGGCTTTTACCTGTTGTGACCACGATGGGTGGGCTGGTCAGTGGTATCATTGTATTTAGTCTGGCTCCAGAGGCTGAGGGTCATGGTACAGATGCCGCGATCAACGCATTTCATAATGGAAAGACCATACGTGCGCGTATTCCATTGATCAAACTGGTGGCATCTGCGATTACCATTGGATCGGGTGGATCGGCTGGACGTGAGGGACCGGCGGCACAGATCAGTGCTGGTTTTGGTTCGCTCATTGGTGAGGTATTACATTTAAACGCGCAGGATCGGCGTATCGCGTTAGCGACTGGTGTTGGTTCAGGTATTGGTGCTATCTTTAGTGCTCCGCTTGGCGGAGCTATTCTGGCAGCAGAGATTTTGTATAAAGATGACCTGGAAGTGGAGGCATTGATACCGGCGTTGATAGCATCAATTGTCGGGTATAGCATTTTTGGAGCCTGGTCGGGTTGGCATCCGATGTTCGCGACGCCAGTGGACCTTGCCTTTTCATCGCCAGTGCAGTTGCTCTACTACGTAGTGTTAGGCTTAATTTGTGGTGGTATTGGTATCCTGTATGCGCGAGGCTTCTATGGTATTACGCATATATTTCACCATATACCAATTCCGCGCTGGGTGAAACCTGGGATTGGTGGTTTGCTTGTCGGTCTGATAGGACTTGTGATTCCGCAGGCGATAGGAATGGGGTATGGCTGGGTGCAGGTCAGCATGAGTCCACAGGGATTGCTTTCTATCCCGCTCTGGATTGTGCTGCTGCTGCCTTTTGTCAAAATTATGACAACTGGTTTTTCCATTGGATCTGGTGGATCTGGCGGTATTTTCGGACCCGGCATGGTGATTGGTGGTATTGCTGGAGCGGCGCTCTGGCGTATTTGTTACCATGTGTTTCCGGGTGTTCCGAATATTCCAGCCCCATTTGTCATTATTGGTATGATGGCGCTCTTTGGTGGTATTGCTCATGCACCGTTAGCGGTGATGTTGATGGTGGCTGAGATGACGGGTAATCTGTCGATGCTGGCACCTGCGATGATTGCCGTTGGTATCTCCACGATGATTGTTGGTCAGAACACCATTTATGAGAGTCAGGTGAGTACACGTGCAGACTCGCCTGCGCATCGTTTTCAGCTTTCGTTCCCATTGTTGTCAACTTTGACTGTACGACAGGCAATGATTGCTCTGACGGTTTCGTTTACCCCGCAGCAAACCGTTGCAGAAGCTGAGCAGGCATTAGCGAATCAGACTGTGAGTGGTGCGCCTGTGCTCGATGAGCAGGGCAATTTACTGGGTGTATTGACAAGAACTGATATACAGCGTTTGTCAGAAGAGGAGCGTACTCAGCATCGTGTGCGCGAAATTATGAATAATGAGGTGCATACATTACAGTTGGATGAGACATTAGATGAAGCATTGGAGACACTAACCCAGCATCGTATCAGTTGGGCACCAGTGGTGGCATCTGAAGCATTATCGGCTGAGAAGTCGGTAATTGGGACGATTTCAGCGTCTGATATTATTCGTTACTATCGTTCTACCTTAGCAAAAGATACCAGAAGAATGCGTGGTATGGTAGATGGTACAGTGATGGTTGAGATACAGATGACGGCGCAATCTCCACTTGTCGGTGTGTCATTACATGAAGCGCCATTACCGAAAGAGAGTCTGGTGATTTCCATTCGTCGTCAAGGCGAGTTGCAATTCCCTGGTGGTGATTCTATCATTGAGCCTGGCGATCTGGTCACATTTCTGGTGAGTCCTCGTGGAGAAGAACAGCTCCAGCAATTCCTGATGGGGCAAAAAGAGGTAGAGCCTGCCGTCAGTTAGGACTGCTAACGTAACGGGCTATTAAAGTTGATAGCGCTGGAACAAAGCCAGCGCTATCAACTTTGAATGAGTTGGGATATTGCGTTTTTGTTAGATGTTAACTTAGCCGCAAAGCTTCCAGTAGTTTTTGAAGGCTTTTTTGGTAGCTATTGGGTTGTTGCCAATTCTCAAAACTAGTAATGTGTCTTCGTTTGCGTAATGCTGCAGCCCAGGCAACTGAAGCATTTGCGATAGAAGTATCCAACTGAATAGGGACAAGAACCTCTTTTTTGCCATTCCCCTCTTTCTGTCGGGCAAGCTCGACCTCACGTCTGACCCAATCACTTTCTAATGCATCTTTTGAGAGGACCAATAACACTTTTTGATAACTTTGTATGGTCTGTGTGATCGAAATTGGGAATTTTTCTCCTGTCACTAAACTTTCTGGTGCATACCAGCACTGTACTCCAGCAGCGCGTAAATCTTGATAAAGTTGTTTGGTGAATTCTTGATTTTTGCTTGAGTAACTGATGAAACAGCTATGATAAGCAAACGGTTCCCGGCCAAATGTGCGCATTGCTTTCAAAAAGTGCTCTGACACGCCTGCTCTATCTAAAAACACATCGGGAATTTTGCCTTGAGATAGTTGGATTGTATCTATTCCGATAGTAGAGGGTCCCATGTGAAATGTGTCTTTAAGGTTGATCGTTTGTTGAAGATTTACATTTAATAGAAGGGTCTTAAAAAAAGTCGCATGATACATATTGGTTTGTGTCAATATTGTTTCGTGGAAGCATGTTTTATAGAGGGAGGTTTCACACATTTTGGCACCGCTGAGGTTGGTCTGGTAGAGGCTGGTGGCTTTGAGCTTAGCCGAGCGGAGCTTTGCCTGATTAAGGTTTGCTTGATCCAGATTTGCGTTATTGAGATTGGCACGAACTAGATGCGCATTACTCAGATTTGCTTGTTTCAAATTTGTGCGTTGAAAATTGATGTCAATTAAAGATAGATCAGGTAAAGATGCGCACTGTAAATCAGGAATGATTTCCGGGTGATTCTGACGCCATTGGTTCCATTTTTTAACTCCCTGGTGCAGAATGTTGAGATGTTGTGAATTTGCCATATGATTTTTATTCCTCGCAATATAAAATGTATTTGTGTAAATAGACTATAAAAAATAAAACGTAGTATATTGCATAGGATACAATAGGATTGGTGAATTATTGACATTTGGGATAAATATTTGCATTTTTTGTTGATAAAGGACCACTCAGGGTTATGTTGCTGCTTCTTGCCGTAGTGACTGTGATCCATAACCGGGGAGGCTGCTGATGATGGTGAAGGGATGTTGCGCTTGCGCACCTTCGTGTGCAAGCGCAACAGATGAAAGACGGTACTGGGTAGGGTTTATGGATAACTTACCAGATCAGCAACAGTCGACGACGAATTAACCGTGCTGCCAGTGCTATTGATAATATGGTTGATAGTGCCGGTGCCTCCTAACGAGACTGTCACCATATCGTGAAATTGCACGCCTGATGTATTTGGCACCTCAAAAGAATGATCCTCGACGACACCTGGATTTGTACTGAAGTAGCAGTAGCTACCTAATCCCCATGCCTGATGGCTGGTAACAGTGTTTGCCACTTTGTACGCCGCGTACCCATTTGTGCTACCATTCATCCATGATGCCTGATTGGGAGGATCATATGGGAGTTCATTCTGGAAGAAGTAGGTGCGGCCGCCATTGCCATTCCAGATCACCTGATATTGTTGATAATGTTCCACAAACAAGCCATAGGCAGTAACATTGTTCCCATTGACAATCAGGCCATTAGCGGCAGTATTTGAGGTCCAGCCCACGCCACTGCCGTGGTCAGCTCGCCAGAGCCACATATCGTCAGTGATAACATTGTTACTGTTGATAACCAGGCTTTGTGTTGCCTTTCCAACTCCTGCTCCACCTATGCGGAAGAAGACATCACTCAGCCAGGTTGGATTAGCGGAGTGGTCCGCTGTTGATCCAGTTGGACCAACCTGGAGCAGCGTTGGAGAATTTACCGTACCCGCATCAAAAAGGAGCCCCGCGATTGATACACCATCAACGTCCGCTACGGTCATTGGAACGACGCCGTTTTGTGGTACGAGGGTTGCCAGACCAAGACCGAGAACAACCGTATTCGCACGAGTTATTCTAATTGTGTCATTGAGTTGATAAACGCCAGGAGTAAAGAGCAAGTTCAGTCCTTGCGCAAGTGCATTATTGATCGTGGTAGCAGTATCGCCAGACTTTACGATATAGAATTGGCTGAGAGGTAGTGAGGTTCCGGCAGGTGAGCCACTGGCCCAGGATGTCCCCTGCGTGTTTGTGCGGAGAGGAGGAACAAAGACCTGATAATTGCCGGATTGGTCAATATATAGGAATGGTTTTTCGCGACTGACAGGAGCCTGACTTATAGTAGTGTAGGGTGGGTTGGGAAAACTGGTTGATGGGGCGTTATTAACGCCAACGAACACCATGTTCCAGTTGGAACCTGTCCAATTGCCTAATTGATCATCTCGTGATATCCACTGCTGCTGTGAACCAGAATTAACCTGACCTGAAACGTTGCTGTCAGCAAGGAAGCCGCCACTGGACCAGCCATTATCGTCCAGTTGCATATTGCCTCGTACATCCATACGACGGAAAGGTGCTGCCTGAGATACAGCCCAGATATCGGTTGACGATGTATTGACCTCCATGTTTTCGGCATCGCGCCAGAAATTTTGTGTGGCATTCCCTTGGTCCCAATCAGCCGTAACATTTACGGAACCATTAATGTTTACATTATCGGGTAAGAGGCCAAGCCCTGCGGCTTCCATATAGAAGCCAAGATTAACGTTCACATTGTAGCTGCCGGGTTTGAAGAGCACAGCGTAGCGGTTTGTCCCAAATTGATTGGTTTCCTGTTGACTGTAGAGGGAATTCAGTGTGTTTTGAATGGTTGAACTGGACATTGATGGATCAAAGACGTAGACATTGGGGCCAAAGGGGGAAGATGTACCGATTGTATTCACAGATCCCCATGTAAATTCTTCCCATTGTTGTATTTGAGTGATGTTTCCATCGAGAGGAGTATTGGTCTGGTCAGTACGAGCACTTACGTAGTCATTATTGGCGGCAGACTGGAGTGAGATAGTGCCATTACTTTGTGGAAGCCATGTGAATTCTTCCCATGCCTGTATCTGTGTTGCAATAGCCTGAAGAGGAGAATTCGTTTGATCGATGCGATTGCTCACATAATCATTATTTGCATGTGATCTTAGCGCAATAAGACCATTCCCTGCGTCAACAATGTCGTATTCCTCCCATGCCTGTACCTGTGTGACGCTGGCTTGAAGTGGAGAATTCGTTTGATCTGTACGTGTGCTTACATATTCGTGGTTATTTGTTGTTTCGAGCCAGATCGTCTGACCGATAGGGGCACTCCCGGCGGCATGTGCCAGGGGCGGTTTACCATGCATTTGTAGTGTTTGAATACCTGTTAGAACCAGAATACTGGCGATAAAGGTGAAAAGAAGCCGCCTCGGTATTTTCATAAAGCTTTCCTCCCTGAAAGCATCTCTAACCTGAGTCTCAATAGAGAGTGACTATCAAAGTGGGCGACTCATCAGCTATGCTCATAAAAGGAGAAGTATCGGTTATCTGTTGTTTGAATCGATGCTTCCTGCACCATACGGTTCGCATAACAGATAATAAGCAATACGTCATATAACGTAACCTGCTAGTTTATATTGTCCAGACAACTAGACTAATAGCTGACATATATAACTATACTGATAAAAAAAGAATTGTCAAGGTTTAGAAGATGGAAGAGGGAAGTTGCGGGGGGGCACCCTTGGTCCGCCGGATTCCGGGGACCTGCGTGCTCCGTCAGGGGTTGCCGCTCCTGCACCCTGCTTTCACCCTATAAGGATATAGGCTCGCCATTTGAGATGGGGTATGGGAGGAGTGTGTGATAAAGTTCGTCGATGCTTGTTTCGTTTGTATCTACGTGTATAGTTAAAAGCAAAGATCTGTATGGAGACAAACGGATAATTGTTTGGGAACGAACAATCTCTCATGATCGTGATAGAGAGATAGAGCATCATCAAAACGTATTTGTAGGGAACTGTAGCTGAAAAAATATGTCAGAAGGAGCATGGTAAGCTTATGAATATCGAGGACGCTGTACTATTTGTGGAGCAAGAGCATCTTCGTTTGGTACGATTTCAATATTGTGATACGGGGGGGATCATTCGTAGTAAAGCGACACATGCGAGTAAACTGGCGACGCGTATTACCGAAGGAATTGGACATTCGGTAGCGTTGGGGGCGTGGACAGGAGTCGAGACGCTTGCGGATATTGAAGAGATGGGTCCGGTAGGCGAATTTCGTCTGGTGCCTGACTCACGGACATTTTCTATTTTACCATATGCGCCACATACAGCCAGTATGATGTGTAATATGGTCCGCCAGGATGGGCAACCCTGGGAAGCATGTCCACGCTCGTTTCTGATACGTATGATACATCGTCTGGCTGAGCGCGGTATGAGGTTTGAAGCAGCCGTTGAGCACGAATTTTATCTTGCCAGACAGAGCGTGGATGGGAAGTATGAGCCTGCCGACCGTTCTCTGGCGTATAGTACGATTGGTCTGGATGAGCAGGCTGACGTAATTGATAAAATCCTGACCGCTTTAGAGCAGCAAGGGATCTCAATCGAGTTGTTTCATACTGAGGGAGGACCGGCACAACAAGAGCTTTCCATCCACCATGCAGATGTACTTACGGCTGCGGACCACGTTTGTCTGGTGCGTGAGACTATTCGAGGTGTGACACGTTCATTTGATTTGCTGGCCTCGTTTGCCCCCAAGCCATTTCTCAATGAGTTAGGGAGTGGTGCTCATATCCATTGGAGTTTGTGGAACACTGAAGAGAGCCCTGCCGCCAAGAGAAACTTATTTTATGCCGCTGATGCGCCCGGTTATCTAAGTCAGGAGGGACGCTACTTTATTGGCGGCATACTGCGACACATTCGTGGTCTCGTTGCACTCACGTGTGGCAGTGTTAATTCTTATAGTCGTTTAGTGCCGCATCATTGGAGTTCCGCATATAGTGTGTGGGGGTTTGACAATCGAGAGGCCGCCATTCGTATTCCCTCGCCTCCCTGGAAACGAGAAGCCGAATCGGTCAATATGGAATTAAAGTGTGCTGATCATAGTGGAAACCCTTATCTGGCGATGGGGGCGATTATTGCAGCAGGTCTTGATGGGATCGAGCATCAGATAGATCCGGGGGAACCTACGATGATTGATCCCGGTAATTACAGTGAACAGGAACTGATGCAGCGTGGTATTGGGCGTCTTCCTGTTTCACTTGATGAAGCCCTTGAGGCACTGGCACAGGATAGTGTTTTGCAAGAGGCATTGGGATCGTTACTTGCCAGATCTTATGATGCAGTCAAGCGTAGTGAGATAGATTTTTTCAAAGATAAAACACCAGAAGAGATTGTGAATCAGCATTTTTACAAATACTAAGTGTTGATCTCTTGTTTGCTGTGAGGGTAGCATCGCTATCTTCACAGACTGTCTAACGATAGTGATATGGAATGTCAGAGCGAATGAGTATTGCATCTCCACGTCTATGAGCGTAAAATGCCGTTTGTTTTTCCTCC
>DATJIE010000030.1:0-33621 GCA_035493535.1 Dictyobacter sp. | reverse complement strand
GGGGCTCGAACCCGCGGCCTTCACTTTGGGAAAGTGATACTCTACCACTGAGTTACTCTCGCTTATCGCCAGCCACTATTGACTGACGAGATATATTATAACTAGTCTAAGGTCAGAAGTCAAGCACTTTTACCATACTTTTGAGGTTTCTCCCCTGTTTTCGTCAAGTAATATCAGAGAGGTATAATTATCCTGACAGAGACAGGAGTCTAACGTCATAATATTGTATGATATCGTCTAAAGAGCAACGAACTATAGATACAGCCGTATATATTAAATAGAATCCCCCATTATTACATAGGAGGAGCGAAGTATGGGCGTCTTCTCACGCTTAACAAACTTATTACGCATACGAGCCAATGCAGCACTGGATAAAGCAGAAGATCCGGGGCAGGTCATGGACTACTCATATACCAAGCAACTGGAACAACTCCAGCACTTGCGTCACTCAATCGCTGATGTTGTCACGCAGGAGAAACGATTAGAACTACAACAAAAACAGCTTGTGGAACGGCTCGGTAAACTTGACGCGCAAGCCTATCAAGCACTGCAAGCATCACGCGACGATCTTGCACGTCAGGCATTGCAACGCAAGGAAACGCTGGTCGGACAACTCAATATTTATGAGCAACAGATTGCCCAACTCAAAGCACAAGAGGAAAAACTTGTAGAGATGGAACGTACAGTAGCGACCCGCGTCGAAACATTCCGTACGCAAAAAGAAATGGTCAAAGCTCAATACAGCGCAGCGCAGGCACAGGTCAAAATCAACGAAGCGGTCACAGGCATATCGCAAGAAATGTCAGATATGGGCCAGGCGATGCAGCGAGCACAGAACAAAGTACTCGACATGCAGGCACGCGCAAATGCAATGGACTCCTTGATTGAACAAGGAACGCTATCAGAGCAAGGGCTGCTGGGTGCTGGCAACCAGGATTCTCTTGACCGAGAGCTACAGCAGATCGCTTCACAACAAAATGTCGATGCGCAATTAGAAGCAATGAAGCAACAACTGCAGCTCGGAGGGCCAAACAATGGAACAAAGCAAATAGAAGGACCGGCTACTACCGAGCAGTAGGGCTAGCTCTTCTTCTTTTCTTTTTCCTTACGCGCTTTATAGAAGGATTTCGGCTTTGGATGGCGTTCAGTATCTACATATGCCGCTGGAGCCGCATCCTCTTTGGCCGCAATCTCTGTTTCATCGCGCTCACTGATCAATTCCTGTAAATCATTATACACATTATAATTATCAAGCGTTCCAGGCATACGCAACATATGACGGAGCACCTGTACCTGCGATATACTGGTGCGGTCATTTTTTGTAGATTCCGCTTTCTTAATCAACTGCTCTACGAGGTCCATGCTGTCATCATGCGCACCGATATTCTCAAGACGTTCGCGCACAGTTAATAATTGCTCATATAAGTTCATTGTAAACTCCCTTATGAATGCAGACATAGATCCGCTACAGGGTATGGTAACATAGAGCATAAACCCCGTCAAATAATCAACATGAAGCAAGGAATATCCGGTAATGCCAGAAATCCCTTGCATTCAGCTATCCTATGAGCAACCTCAAATGGCTTCACATCTCTATTGAGAATAGAATCACAACGATTAATTATTCATGTATTTCTTCCGTTTTGACCGTCACCAGATTCGTATAAAATGTACTACCACCATTAAAATCGGCCAGCCGATCAGAGGTGGTCCAGTTCACATTGCGCTGATCAGGACTAAACTTTGACCACCAGACAGTCAGTGTCGCCAACATGCCTTCACGCACATCCTCCGTAACCTCCGCCACCAGACGACACCAACCACGCTCATTCTCAACACGCACCAGCTGTCCACTGCGAATACCACGCACAGCGGCGTCCTTTGGATGAATACGCAAGGTTGGCGTGCGCTCCTTCTCTATCAGTGTCTTCTGATTACCAAAAGTAGAACTGATAAAGTGATGAGCGGCGGCACTTAATAGCGGTAATTTGTCAGATGCAGATTGCGAGCCAGGATCTTGCTGCACCGTCGTCTCAAGTTCTGGCACCCAGCCAGGTACTGGATCATACCCCTTTGCCGCTGCCTGCTCTGAATAAAATTCAAATTTTCCTGAAGGGGTACGGAACCTTCCCTGCGCGAATGGAACACGCTCATATTCAGGGATTGAGAGGTGAACAACCTGCTCCTGCTGAACACGCTCAAATGTAATCCCATCCAACGTCGAAAACTGTGGTGCAGTAGCTTCAAGTACTTCACGAATAACAGTATCAGCATCGACCTGCAACCAGGGGTCCTGAAAATCCATTGCCTGAGCCAATGTCCGCATCATATCCCAGTTACTTCTCGCTTCCCCCAATGGCTCAATAGCAGGCATATTATAGTGAAGGTGAACATGTCCATAGGGCTTATGCAAATCAACCTGCTCTAACTGGCTGGTCGCTGGAAGCAAGATATCAGCATAGCGAGCAGTATCTGTCTCAAAAAGATCATGTACAACAGTGAAAAGATCTTCCCGTTGTAACCCTTCCACAACCTTGCCAGCATTTGGAGCAGAGGCAGCGGGATTCGCATTGTATACATAGAGAGAATAGATCGGTGGATCTGCTTCTCCGGTCAAAATAGAACCAATACGATTCATATTTAATGTGCGCGGAACTGGTGGACAGGCTGGATCATGCTCATGTGTAAGCGCCTCCCTGTTCCAGTTGACCCAATCACTTGTACTGTACATCAAGCCTCCAGATGGAATGCCATAATGTCCAGCTACCGCAGGCAGACAAATGAGTGTACGTACTGTTTGACCACCATTCGTGTGGCGATTGATACCATCAGAAATGCGTAGCATTGCAGGGGTCGTTGTCGCATATTCCCGCGCCAGAGCAACAATTGTCTCCACAGCCAGCCCGGTAATGCGAGCGGCTCGCTCTGGCGGATACTGCATAACGCGTTCTAGCAGATATTCCCAACCAATAGAATACTGCTCAATCCAATCCGGTTTATGGAGATGCTCAGTCACCATGACATACATCATAGCCAGGGCTAATGCCGCGTCTGTACCGGGTAACGGTTGAATATGCTGGTCCGCAGAGCGAGCGGTCAAAGTGCGAACAGGATCAATCACAATCACCCGTGCGCCATTGCGTTGCGCCTGCCGCAGGAATGGCATCACATGTGGCGCGGTACTCGCTGGATTACTCCCCCAGATCAGGATAAGCTTGCTCTCAACAAGTTCTTCTGGTGAAGGAGCGAGGCGTCCACCCATGGTTAATTGCACAGCCTCCTCGGCGGCATAGCCACAGATCGCCCGTATCAGCCGTGAAGCCCCCAGACGATGCCAGAATCGTCCATCAGACACGTTTCCCTGCACCAATCCCAATGTGCCAGCATAGCTATATGGCAAAATACACTGTGCCCCATGTTGAGCGATAATAGCACGCCAACGTTCACTTATTTCAGCAATAGCCTCATCCCAGGGAATCCGCTCAAATTTTCCACTTCCCTTCGGCCCGACACGGCGCTGCGGATAAAGCACGCGCTCTGGATCATAGACACGTTCCAGATAACGATTCACTTTGGCGCAGAGCCATCCACGAGTAACGGGATGATCAGCGCGACCACGCACACTAATTGCCTTGCCCTGCTCATTCACGGTAATCGCGAGAGCACAGGTATCAGGGCAATCATGAGGACACGAGCCATAAACGACACGCAAATTGCGTCCATCCTCATTCTGAACTGGTACATTGGCTGGCATTCGCCCACGTTCCTTTCCACGAAACGAACCCAAAAATCAAATGGCAACAACGACTAGCCATACGCAAGAGTATCTGACAGATATGCTTCAACTCCACCGATCAGATATCTATCTTAAGAGAGAGTATCATCCCAAGAGCCAGTATCTGTCAACCAATCTAATATCGTTTCTGGCATGAGAGAAACGGCTCCTTCACGCCGAGAGGTTCGTGGAAGGCTATGTAACACAATTGCCCCATATTCTTTCGCAGTCACGCGGCGATCAAACAGGACAACGATATTCCTTCGCTCATCACGCCATGTCAAACGGTTAAGCACACGCTTTGTCCGCAATGCCGCCATTGGCACGGTCAACTGATGCAACTGATCTGAATATTGTTCAACCCGGGCCGCAATTGGCGGATCATTTAACACGGGCATTGGCAAACGGGCAATAAACAAACAAACGGGGGATTTAATATTCTCATCCATTCCATCCCAGAAACTACCTGTACCCAAAATCACTACTCGTTCCTGTGTCTGAAACACCTGCCAGAGCTGACGAGGGGAACCATCAACCCCCTGCCCTAACACAAGAATACCCCGCGACTCCAGTGATGACTTGATCGCAGAATAGGTGCTACGCAGCGCGGCATGTGATGTGAACAAGGCAACAACCTGCCCATCTAACGCCGTCGCCAGACGAATCAGCGTCTCATCCAGATGGCGTTGATATTGTGGCACATTTGGCGCGGGTACATCATTAGGGAGATAGAGCAACGTCTGCTCGTGGTGAACTGCCCCCAGAGCTAGCTCCTGACAGGATTCACTTTCCAGACCCAGACGCTGCCGAATAAATGCAAACGATCCCTCAACCGTCAAAGCGCTCCCGACAAAAATAGTGCCTTCGGTATCTGTCAGATGGAAACGATTGAGCAATGTTGCAATCTGGGCAAATTGCGCATGCAATATCGGCGCAAGCTCGCTCGGCTGAGGAACCTGTCCATGTTCAGTATGATTGCGCTGCGCACCATGCTGCTGTCCGGCGGGAGTTGTCGGAGGCATACGCAACCAGTAAACAACATCACTCTCAGTAAATGAAAGCGCCTGCTGACCAAGCTGCTTTTGTTTGATAAGTGCTTGCGCGACATTCAGTAATTCAAAGGCGACCGAGCTTGCTTCACCACTGCCAGCCTCTAAACGTGAACGACTCCGTTGCCCGACCAGAATAGTTTTTTCAGCGACCTGTGCCAGATCAATTACAGCCTGTAAACGTTGCATCGTTTGCTGCCAGCAACGCTCCGTCTCATCCCAGGCACTTAAATGGCGGACCTGCGCATTCAATCTGAGTGGCTGGTCACTCCGTTCGTGATGGCGCGTATTATATGTGCGAGATGGCGCATCACCACGATCCTTCTCACGACCACCACCATTGTTATGCCCCTGCTGTGACTGCTCATCAACCAGAGCGGTAAAACAGGCAAATAAGCGCTCTACTGAAGCACGAGCCTGCTTAATCGACTGAAACCAGTGCAGCAGACGTGAATCAAGCTCTGACTTCGCAACGGTCGGTTTCGTTGATAGACCACCAGGGCCATTCTCACGGAGTGAGGGAGATGCAAGAGCCAGTAATCCTTGATAGCGGCCATCAGACAGCTCAGAACCAAGCGTATTCAAAAGCTGAAACAGACGAAACTGATTAAGCTCTTCACTGCCCCAGCGAAAATTCTCTTCATCCAGCAGATCTGCATCCAGAATCAAACGGCGTTGAATGCCAGCAAGCAGCGAATGTTTTTGCGAAAGGTCATCAAACAATGCAGTATGCGTCGTCACTACAATCCTGGCTGCATTCACCCGCTGCTCTGCCAACTGCACAAAACAATACCCATTACGGCGATAGGTACAGCGAGCATAACTGGAGCCAGAACGTTCATCGGCTGACGGAGTACGCTCGACACCTGATGAAATACGATCCCAGGCGGAAATTTCCTGTTGTAGCATCGTCAATTCGCTACGTTCGCCATGCAACGTCTGATGCGCCCATAGACGCAACTTTGCCAGACCACGTGCTTGCTCAGCACTTAACTCACCACTGGTACGACGCATAGCAGCACCAAACCAGCGATGCGTACATAAATAGCCACCACGTTCAGCCTGATATGCAACAGATAGTTTCGTGCTGGCCTGCGCCTGTACCTGTGGCAATACTTTCTCCACCAGTTGCTTTGCATGTTGCTGATTCGCACAGGCAATTAACAAGCGCCGTGGCTCATCATTGCCCTGCTCATCACCTTCCGCAACCCACTTCAGCGCAGGTAACAACGCAGGCATATAATTATGACCACCAAGCGAAACCTCAAGGAGTAAAGAGCTTTTCTGGCTCAGCGCATCATGGACCGCAGTATATGCCTGTTGTTCACCAGCAGTAAGAGCGGGCAATGTTGGGGCCAGTTCATCGCGAACCAGTAGCGCTGCAGGAGCAGGCGATGTTGGAGCTACCGCCTCCTGTGAAGAATTCCCCTGCGCGATAGCAAACGACAGCACACGCGGGTCCATTCCTAGCTGAGCAGCAAAACGATCACCCAGACTGCCACGAGAAATCTTCCCAAAAACACCTTCTTCCTCCTGCCGTTCACGCAAGACAGATCGAAAGAAATGTAATAACGGCCAGGAACGAGGCGCATCAAGATGCGCCAGATCGTTTAACAGATCAAGGTCAACTGTCCATAAACGTTGATACAGAGCAAGAAAAACCTCCATCGCCAGCACAGTATCAACCATAGCACGATGCCGATCTTGTGGCACCCGTACCCCTAATGACTCAGCAACCTGCCCTAGATTGTAACTACTCAAAGAAGGCAATAACACCGTCGCCATCTCAAAGGTATCAACCAGAGGATTTGTACGTGCGATACCACGCTGCCGCAGAAAACCAACATCGAACGGAATACTATGGCCTACAATAGGGTAATCACCAAGGAAATAATGCAATTTTTTGGCAATCGCCGAAAAAGGGGGTGCGCCAACAAGATTCTCTGCTTTGATGCCGGTCAATCTTTGCACACGGTAAGGAATTGGGCGGCCAGGGGCGACAAATGTCTCAAATGTATCAATGACTTCGGTCCCTTGAAATTTAATAGCTGCAATCTCAAGAATAGCATCCTGATCTGAATGTAAACCAGTTGTTTCTAAATCAAGGGCCACACGGATGGCTGATTTTTTCGCCATAAATTATCTGTTCCTCACGTCTCTCATCAAATGCGTTCATAAGTCTTTGCTAAGTTTCTTCCATCTTCTGAACCAGATCAACACGCCCCTATTGTGTCCATCAGAACAGCAAGGTAGAAGGCCCAAATTATGCCAGTAGCATAAGTGATTGGTTTAAAAGGTGCAACAATACAATGCGCACAAACATCCCCCCACATATCAAGCAACTGGATATTGTGATTGTAAATGGAAGAACAGCCATAAACCATGATAGTTGATACCCAGGCCTGGCAACTTCTTGTCCCTCTCCCGGTGTCATCCATCCAGTTAACGCCAACAGAGCATTACTTTTGTAGAGAAGATGAAGATAGAGGCCAATTTTCAAGCAGTTTGCGAGCAGCTTCTGCGGCCAGACCACGATGACTGATACGATTCTTGTGCTCTGGTGAAATCTCAGCCGTCGTCAGTCCCAATGCAGGTACATAAAATATAGGATCGTACCCAAAACCATTCTCACCACAAGGTGCATCAGGAATAAAACCCTCAATCTTTCCTTCTACACTCTGGCAGTATCCCGTCGGTTCAGCAATCGTAATCACACAACGGAAACGAGCTGTGCGTTTCTCAAACGGGACACCCTGCAATTTATCGAGGATAATACGAAATCGCTCTTCATAGGGAGTATCAACGCCAGCAAACCGTGCAGAGTAAACACCAGGAGCACCACCCAGAGCATCTATTTCCAATCCAGAGTCATCGGCGAGAGCAAGCTTTCCAGCAACACGCGCATACGTCAGAGCCTTTAACTGCGAGTTCTCTTGAAATGTTGTGCCTGTCTCCTCTACATCCATATCAAGCTCAACATCCTGTAATGATAAAAGCTGATATGGTATTTGACCAAATATTGCTCGAAATTCTTCTAACTTGTGGCGATTCGTGGTTGCGACAACTAATGGACGCAAAACAGTACTCATGCAAACTCCAAACTAGATGGGACCGAAACATTGTCCCATATTTTATCATATCGCTGTATTGTTGTCGAGATTAAAATCCCTACATTTACCTGTATAATACACTGGTGTTCATTCGTCGTCCGCCTGTGGAGACCCCTGCCTTCAGGCATAGGGAGGAAACAGGCGCTCCTTGTTACCTCTCATCTCTTTACTCTATGGATACTAGTGCTTACACGCTTACAGATCACGCACGATACAGGTTGTACAATATCTACGGGCATCCAGGCTACAGGTAGCATATCCTTTTGCACACAGCGTAACTCACACTACAAGTAATGGCAAATTTGTCACCCTGTAACCGGACAAAAGTACAGGGATGATGACCTTTGTGCATAGTATTTCTGTCTCCAACGCGACCAACCACTGACACACGAGCTGAAAGAGAGCGTCCTCACGAAATTCTTCGCATAAAGTGCTTGACACAGCAGCGTTTTACATGTATAATCCGCAGTGTCACTTGAGAAACAAACAAATTTGCGTTGTGTCTCAAGGAAGACAGCAAGCCGATGTAGCTCAGTTGGTAGAGCACTCGTTTCGTAAATGAGCGGTCAAGGGTTCGAGTCCCTTCATCGGCTTTCCTTTTTGCCTATTTTCCCACACTCCTACGTTTCCTTGCTCTCTACCATGTCAGGCAATCTCAAAAAGCGGGCATTTCTCGCGAAATTGCTGTACCTGCTCCTCAACATTGATGGGAGCACGATGAAGCGCTGCGGGCGCACTGATATTTAATGAGAGGATTTTACTATTCATATCACGCAATGCTTGCTCATATTCAGCAACAGTCTGCCTGACAAGCGCGTTGAAGGCACGTTTTTCATGTGAGAAGGGAGAAATGCGCCGTGTATGAAGTCGCTGACTGAGGTGTAGAACACGCGCTAATCGTTTCTCGATACGTATGCGATCAGCATCAATTTCTTTTGTTAATTCTATTTCAGGTGGTGCGAAACCATTATTTTTGAGCACGCGATACGCCATAGCATTTTCGTCTGATTCGCGCACAGGCTCCAACTTTAAAGGTTTACCAGTTCCAGCCAGATTATCAAACTTCCCCTGTGATTGCGCATCACAAATCAGGTCGTCCACATAAGAGGTGAAATTCCGTCCCTGATGCTTTACAAATTTCTTACGCTCTTCCTCATCTAAAGTTGGCTTACTCGTCGTTTTTCGCCAGTCGATAATATCCATCGGCGACTCCGTATCTTTTCTTTCTCAATCTCTATACATTTATTCCAGCATAGCATTACTGATCGCCTGTCGCACACGCTCATAGACGTCAGCAAGCGGAATATGCTGCTCACGTGCAACTCGTGCGCATTCTTCATATTCTGGAGCAGTACTGATGATACGTGCTCCCAGACGCTTCACCTTGACCAGCAGCGGACCAAATGGTGTCTCAATCGAGGTCTGATAACGTCGGGCTTTCAGACGCTGCACACGCTGCATACGTACGCCAAGCGTTGATGTTTCACTTAATAAGATATACGCCAGACGCTCCCCATCCTCCAAACGACACATCACCGTTATTAATGTGGCTGGGCGGTTTTTCTTCATCTGCAAAGGCGTATAGCTGACATCCAGAGCACCCGCCTCAAGCAGACGTTCCATCAAACCCCCTAATAACTCCCCCGTCATGGTATCAACATTGGACTCAATGACAGTGATCCAATCTGTATCAGCACCATCCTTATGCTGTGCGCATGGCGCGACGCTTTCTCTGTTCGTTGTACCAATACATAACCGTGTATAGGCAGGTGTCACAAAATCAGCGCCACTAAAACCATAGCCCAGCTGCTCAATTGTAAAAACGACAGGCTCGAAATGAACCAGCTCGGCAACTATTGCAGCGCAGATTGGTGTTATCCGCTCCCCATCTAACATGGTGGCGTGGCATGGAGCATGCGCCTGCCGTAAAAGCTCAAGTGTCTCAGGCGCAGGAACTCCAGATAATGGTAGCGGAGAAGAGGAGAGATGTGTAATGTGAAATGCCTCACATGCATGTACTACACCGATAGCTGTGGCAAGATTCCTGACCAGCGCACGATAAGAGAGCGCAAGCGGCACACTGTTCTGCCCTGATACAGTGGATTGCGCGTCAAACAAACGTTGCATAATCGCGGCTACTTTTTCTCTGGCGGTCAGGGATAACGGAACTTGCGCGAGCAAAACCTCAACCTCATTGATAGAACATATGCGCTCAGGCAGAGCATCGGTCTGCATAATCAGGCGCATACCATGTATCCCGGCGCTATCGTATTCGCGAAGTTGCACATGTTCAGGCAAGATATGTAGAGCTGCTACAACACGTACGAACTCAGTCACAGAATAGCCCAGCGCAAAGAATGCGCCAAGTAACATCTCCTCGGTCATACCAAGTTGCGCATCAAGATATGCAACTGTTTGCCCCATAAATTCCGCCATCCTCGCTAGCTATGTGCGGAGCATAGCATTCCAATACTACATATAATAATTGTATAATGCAATCCCTGGTCATCCCAACCAACCTTGCTCAAATCGCTCATTGAAAAATACAACCAGACACCAGCATTATCAATATTCTTCAACATACACCTGTAATCGACTACACGCCTCCCGTAAGCGATTGCGTACCGTGCGATCACTGACATTAAGAATATGAGCAACATCCTTCTGCGTCTTTTCGGCCCAGAAGAGCAATACGATAACATGTCGCAAAGGCTCAGGTAAACGCAAGACAAAACGCAAAATATCTGCTTGCTCAATCGCTACCAGCATCCGCTGTGCGCTCTCATCTTCAATATCCAACAAAACATCATATCCTGCAACCAGAGCACGTGGAATACGACGGCTATACTGTATCTGTTTACGCTGTCGCCAGCCTTCACGCATCATAAAAGCCTGAAGGACATGGTTACGCTCGCAGCTTAGCATATAGAAAAAATGCTCCTCCCAGAAGGAGCGCCGCTCATCAATTAACGCCCGGTACAACATCTCATAGACATCGCCACAAAGATCATGCACTAACAGTTCCAGTTCATCTTGCCGTGCAATAAAACGTCGCAATTGACGATATGCCCAGCATTCACAGCTCTTTTTGATACGCTGCAACATGACTGCAAACACACGGTTCGATCCCTGTGCATCCTGCCTCTGAACACAAGAACGGAACACTTTTACCAGAACTTCAAAGAACATATTGGTCTGCTCAAGGCACTGCCAGAAAGCCACAGAATTATAGACAGGTAATGTTTGATAGGTCAGCGCAACAAGGGAACGATGCTGGACAAATTGCGCTTGTTGTTCTTTTTTATTTTTGCTACTCACATCCTCACCCGAAAACCTTTCCACCCAATCAGAGCAAAGAAGAAAGATAAAGGCATTTAAACTAATCAATGTTACTCTATATATTATATTCAAAGCCAAAAGAAAAAAGCGGAAAATTCCGCTTTTTGCAAGATCATTTGGTTCTCTATCCTTCCAAAGAGTGGAAGTTGCGAGGGCACCCCTGGTCCGCCGGATTCCGGGGACCCGCGCGCTCCGTCAGGGACTACCGCCCCTGCACCCTGCATTCATCCTCAAGGATATAGACGCGATCATTTTAAAGGTAGTTGCCAGGCTTAATTCCCATCATTGTGAAATGCTAACGCATCACGATAGACCTCAACATAGCGTTCCGCTGAGGCTCGCCACGAATGGTTAGCTTGCATTCCTCGGATCTGTAACGTACGCCAGATATCCTTTAATGGATACAATGTTAACGCACGCATCACCGCCGCAAAAAACTCCCAGGGATCGTAATTCTCAAAGACAAAACCAACGCCCTCACCCGTCGATGGATTATAATTCGGAACAGTATCAGCTAAGCCACCAACCCGACGCACAATTGGCACACAACCATAACGCATCGCCAGCATCTGACTGGTACCACATGGCTCAAAACGAGATGGCATCAAGAACATATCACTGCCAGCAAAAATACGCTGTCTGATCTCAGCATTAAACGTCAAAAAGATCGCGATCTGCTCAGGATACTGGGCAGCCAGATTTGAGAACATTTCATGGTAATGCTGATCGCCTACGCCAAGCAACACAAACTGCACGCCCTGGCCCAACAATGGCTTGATAATTTGTGAGAGTAGATCAAAACCTTTCTGATCGGTCAAACGCGAAACCATCGCCAGCACCGGGACATCAGCACGCACCGGGAGATGCGCCTGCTCCTGTAACGCAGCCTTATTTGCCGCTCGCTGCTCTAACAAATCCACATCATATTGCGAATGAATATAATGATCAGTCGCCGGATCATATTCCTGATAATCGACGCCATTGAGAATACCAAACAGGCGATCACGGCGTGAACGTAACATATGATCCAGACGTTCGCCGAAGGTAGGGGTTAAAATCTCCTGCGCATAACGATTACTCACCGTTGTGATAGCATCCGCGAACAAAATACCACGTCCCATAATATCAACCACATTCGCCAGTTCAGCGATTTGCGGATAGACAAAGCCATTCGAGGCAACGCCAGCAACTTCCAGCAAGCGATACCCAAAAATGCCCTGGTATGCCAGATTATGGATTGTATAGACACTAGCCGTATGCTCAAAAAATGCATCATCACGGTACAGTGTATGCAACCAGTTAGGGACAATACCCGTATGCCAATCATTGCAATGGACAATATCAGGGGACCAATTCAAGGCTCGTACTGCTTCTAACGCAGCCCGGCAAAACAAAATAAAACGTTCGCCATCATCTGTATAGCCGTAAATATTCTCACGATCAAAGAAGCGTGGAGCATCAATCATATAAACAGGAATATGATCACCAATTTCAGCTTTAAGAACACTCACCTGTGCACGATACTTCCCCATTGGGACCGGCACATTCTCAAGAATTGTCTCAAGATGAAAATGCTGGAGATCGACCTGACGATAACGCGGCATTACCAGTCGCACATCATGACCTAATGCCTGCAAAGACTTTGGCAACGCGCCAACAACTTCTGCCAATCCACCAACTTTAGCAAATGGCTCAATCTCTGCTGCAAGAACCAGAACCTTGAGAGGTTGTTCAGACTGCATACAAGTTCCCTCCCACTCACGAGATACACTCCATTATAACATGTAGACAAAGAAAGGCGGAAGGATGAACAGAGTAGACGTTCATCCTTCCGCCTGTACATTCCTTCTTTTTTACATCCCAGCGCTGGGATGCCAGACAGATTGTAGCGGCTGAGTTAAACCCGATAACGATTGCGAACCAGGAAGTAAAATTGTAAACCCGCCAATAGTGCGCAGATAATGACCATGATAAAGGCGTCACCACCTGCACCCGGAGCATATGGAATGTTCGGCGGCGTCTCTGATTCGCCAAACTGTGGAATTGAAAAGAACGCAAACGCAGCCAGATAGATGAATAAACAGACCCCGGTCATCAGTAACATACCAATACAACCAAGATTATTTTCACCGACTACCGCAAATTCACGACGCGCCACCGAGGTCAAAATGGCCGCAAGTACAAGAATAGCCGTTGCCAGCATCATTGCAGTCGGCAACTGTGTCGGGTCTGTGTGAACCAGAAAAGCAGTCACCGCTATCGCAGCTATCGTCACAATACCACCAACCACGACCAGATTACGCTTTGACTTCCAGATAACAACAGCCGCAAGCATCAAAATCAGAAAGTTTGTCGTGATAATCGCATCAACAATATAACCAGCATCAGGCGAGAAAGAACAACTGGCTGGAATCGCATTATATTTTGTGCAGATCGAAAGAAAGGAACCTAACCCTATAAAGGACCAGGATTGCATCCAGGTCAGCAATGGATAGGCAAAGAACCAGGCCAGGAGCGCAATTGCTCCCGTCTGCGCTAGTCCAATCGCTCCGATAGCATATAAACCGGACATCGTATTTTTACGAGCTGGACGCATCAAATAGTGCAAACGCAATGCGAATGTCCCAAATCCCAACAAAACAGCGGCACCAAGTAATACACAGAACAGTGCATACACTGGTGAACCAGGCACATTTGCAGAAGGGATATAGGTATACCCAACAACAAAGACTATCAGGAACAGAATTGACAGGGTCAACATCAAACGCATACCCGGTGTCGTTCCCAGATCGCGCCGATCTGGATTTTTTTGCTCCCCTATTGCCAGCACGCTATAGAACACCATAGCCAGACCGACACCAAGAATCATCAAACCCAGCGTTAAAAAGTTCATATCGTTCGGCTGAAACCAGAGAAATTTCCCACCTAAAAGCGGGAACAAATTGGTATTCGCATTAGGGAAATACTCATTGCCAGTCATCGTAGAAACCAACGCAATCAGCAGACCGACAATGAATACAATTCCGCCCGTCACAGCCACAACAGCAGGCGAAACAACAGGCTTCGGATCAAACAAGAGTAAAATAGTAACAATCACAGCGAAACACCCCAGGCAAATCACACCCAGAGCGAACATCAACTGCTCAAAACCTTCCAGACTGGAAGCAGTCATGAGATTATATACATCACCAGGAAGTTGCCCTAACAGGATCGCGGCGATGAAAAAAAAGCCCACAGCGAATATCACCGCACGTGCCCACGATATTCGTTCCGGCAACTCACGTTGTTGTACTTGTTGCATGGATCGCAATCCCTTTCGACATGCCCTTCCTCACAGCGAAATGGCATGACCAGCATCTGAAAACAACGTCGCGCCTCACACACTCGCAGAGACGCGACAGCTTAACCTTTCATCAGGGCACAATGGTTATCTGTGCAAGCATATCAGGATGAATGCGACAGTAATAGACAACCTGATGAGTCGTGGGGTCCAGATTATAAGCCTCTTGTGTTACTGTCCATGAAAACTTCCCACCAGAGGGAATTGTATTCGCGCTATTCCCTTTAGCCGAATCAAAGATCTGTGGCTCAGGTGTCGGGCTAGAAAGATTGCTACTATTAATCGCAGTCACCGTATGCGGCACACTGGAATTATTGACCCAGGTAATAACCGTTCCTACTTTGACCTGTACACTGATAGGTCCATAGCAAGCAGTAGCACTCTGACAGGTCGCACCCTTATTCACATCCACGATATTAATCGTCACGGCATTCTGCTTGGTCATATCCACAGGCTGACCGAACTGCCCATTTTTCCCCAGCGTTACCGCGCTGGCATATTGTGAAGGATTATTCTCTTGCAGGTATCCCGGCAAACCATTAAAGCCATTCGCCACCGGGGGTAAACCATTTTTCTTGAGATAGGAAGGATCGGTTGAACGAATCAGATCAAACAGATACGTAAGATCATTCGAAAGCAACGCGCCACCATACTCATCGCTCTTCGGAACAGCTTCAGGATTTGAAGGTTGATGAATCGCCTTCGGATTATATATGCCAGCGCCAATGATTCGTTGCACGTCACTGTCAGTCATACCAGCAAAATCAGACATCGAATACCCGTTATAGGTGGGATTCACAACTTTGCCATTGACAATGCCATAACACTGATCCGTACATTGAGCCGCATAGGTTTCCATCCCACGTTCAACCCCGGTGACAAACTGCGAATTTGAAGCCTGTACCTGATTATTGCCTTCAATAATCCATAAAACCGGTATCATGAGCGAAACGATTGCCAGCATAATGAGTGAGCCAGCTCCCGTCTTTTGCACCGCATTCGAGCGTGAAAAGAAGATAAAGAGCAAGCCACCTATCACAATCAGTACCAGGACAACGCCGATAATACCTGGTCCTAAATTCGTCATAACAACTCTACCTTTTGATGTCCATATCTGCAAACATTCGTTCGTTGAATGCTCAGAACTTCTGTCATAGAAAGTGCTGTCTCTCCCCAGGACGTTGCCAATCCGGAGAGACAGCAAGTCACGACCATAGCACACACCAATACCTGTTCCTCACAAGCAGGAACACACCCAAACAAGGAACACAGTTGCTAGCTACACGCGACAGTTGGAACAGGAATCAAACGCGTTGTATCGTCAGGACGAGCAACCTTACTATTAATATAGGAAGTATCGACCATCACATCAGTGCCATTAAGAGAGATGCGAAACCGATCCAGGCTACGAGGTGCAGGCCCGTCCAGATATTCACCAGTCACATTATAGTGCGAACCATGACAGGGGCACTTAAAACTGATACAACTATCTCTAAAAGGAACCGTACAGCCCAGATGAACACACTTCTGATAAAGAGCGATCCAGTAAGAGCCATCTTTATCCTTCAAGACATTTTCATAATTTAATTGAGCAGTTAAATCCGTACCATTGAGTGAAAATTTGGTACTGGGTGCCATATGAATAACATAGGTACGAGCCACTGGTCGGTGATACACGCCCTGAGACTCCAGGGCGAACTGATCAGGCGTAGAAGCCTTAAAATCAGTTGTTTTGCCCACATTGACCACACCACCAAAACCAGAAGCAAGGTTCGGATACATAAAGTACAACGCACCACCCACTGCCGACACGGTAGACACGCCCCAGACAGCGAGCATCGAACGGCGCAAAAATCTTCTCCGCGAGAGACGCTGCTTCGCAATCTCCGCCGCCTCCGCGCCACCACCGTGCAGAATTTCATATTGTTGCGCAGTAACTGGCGCGTTATCGGTATCAATACCCATAACAAATCTCTCTTCCTAGAGCCACTACAGATCGAAGTAGATATGATCCCACGGCCAGGTCCACAACCAACCTTGCCCACGGAAGAAACTACCTGCCAACGTAATCACCGCCCAGAAAATCACAAACATCGTAAATGTCACAATAGCGACCTTGCGATCCGCATACGCACGGCTCGGATTACGGTCGATGTAAGGCAGAGCCGCCAGCGCAGCCAGAGTAAAACCAGGAATCAGTACACCAGCAGACGTCGGCGGAAAGTAGTGCAACAATTCCTGCAAACCCAGGAAATACCACGGCGCTTTCGCCGGATTTGGCGTAGTACTGGGGTCAGCAGGAGCCTGCAATGGCGCATCAATTGCCAGACTCAGCAGAGTGACCATCACCGTCACAGCGGTCGCTGCAAAAAACTCACGTACCAGCAGATGAGGCCACACAAACACAGAGTCTTCAAGTGGCTTCTCTACACGGGTAATCGCTTCCTGCTTGACAACTGCGAGAGTTCGATAGCGTCGTTGCGTTGTCGCCGACTGCATCTGTACTTTTTCTTCTTGTTCAATCGACATAGAGGTATCCTCTCACAGCACCGTCACACGGTGCATTTAGTGCTGCTATATACGCACTGCGCAGGGTAAGTACGTAGCCTAACGAACAGAACCGGACATCTCACGACGCTCCTGACTTGCGCGTGCTTCCAGTTCACGACGTGAGGGAGGAGGAGGACCAGCTTCGCCACCATCCTTACGGATACGCCAGAAGTGTACAGCCATCAAAATCGCACCAGCCAGGGGCAACAATATGACGTGCCCCACATAGAAGCGGATCAGCGTGGCCTGACCCACTGCACCTCCTCCCACCAACACCTTGTACACTGCATTCCCCAGCAATGGGGTATAGGGAGCCAGATTGGTACCAACTGTAATAGCCCAGATCGCGATCTGATCCCACGGCAAGAGATAGCCGGTAAAACTCAAAAACAGCGTGACAAAGAATAAGAGCACACCAACCACCCAGTTGAATTCTCTCGGAGGCTTGTACGCGCCATGATAGAACACACGAATCATATGCAATGTCACCGAGACAACCATCAAGTGAGCCGCCCAACGGTGCATATTACGTACGAGATGACCAAACGATACCGCACTACTCAACTGATTAATGTTCTGATAAGCAACATTTGTATCAGGAACATAGTAGAACATAAGAAAAACGCCGGTAATCGTTAAAAGTAAAAACAGGAAAAACGAAATACCACCCATACACCATGTGTATGTGATTTTCATCGCCTGACGGCTTACCTTCACAGGGTGCAGATGCAAAAATACATTGCTCATCATCACCAGAGACTGGTTCAATGGTGTGTCGGGGTAGCCGTGGCGGAAGATAGAACGCCATAACTGGCTCTCGACGATCTTCTGAGTTGCCACGTCGAGTAAGCTTTTATTCGTAGAACTCACTTTGCCTCCTCGCAAAATATCAAGGCGCTTATATTTATCCTATCTTGATGTTTGGAAAGATACGATCACAAAAGTTCTTTCTCATCCTGTAGCATGTCACCGATAATATCATACCAGCATCTCTGCTCTTGTGCCATTCCCGAATATACTCAACAACATATCACGCTTCCAGTGAGAACTTTCATAATCTGTAACATAGATTATAATGGATTATATCCAGTAAGTGGAAGAGAAACAGATTGTTGCTACAATCCGTTCTATCCCGACATCACACATTTAAACCTAAGATACCCCGCTACGCAGGCTCTTACATCAGGTGCATACCTGATTTTCGTGAGGCATATACCTGATTTCTCTTTCCTCATCAGGAGATGCGCCAAAGTTTGACGTTCTAAGGAATAACCGATACAATTATCGTTGGAACTAATAACGTCGTAGACAAAACAAACCGGGGCATTATTAATCAAAGAGAACATTCAAATGACGAATACAGGCGCACCACACACAAACCTTATATGGAAAAGTAAGATACTAGGATCTCTGCTTAAGGTTCCTGTCTTCTATCGTGTACTCATTGCCAATAGCGTTATCATTTTTGTTGGTGCAACAGGTGGCACGTATCTGGCAACACGCCTTAATACCATCTCGTATGCGCCCCTCATCATTTTTGTCACGGTTGGTTGGTTAGTCAGTGTCGCACTCAATTTTGTATTCTTGCAGATCGCATTTCGTCCACTACTGGCGTTGGGCAAGGTAATGAACCGTGTGCAGGGAGGCGAACGTTCTTTGCGAGCGCCACTCACTGGACTTGATCCTCAAGCAGACCAACTGGCTCAGACCTTTAATATGATGCTTGATACTATTGATGCAGCCAATCGACAACGGGCCGCTCAGATTATTAACGCACAGGAAGAAGAGCGCAAACGGGTTGCACGAGAACTCCATGATGAAACATCGCAAGTGCTGACTTCATTGCTCATCAGTCTTGCAATCCTTGAAGAATCTATTACCTCACAAGAAGCACGCAAACGGATCGCGGATACCCGTCAACTGGCTCACCAGACATTACGTGCCATTCGTAATCTCAGTCTTGATCTACGCCCCAGTGCCCTTGATGATCTAGGGCTACTACCCGCGCTACGCTGGTACATAAAAGAATATCAGCAAAAATTTCCCATCACCGTTGAATTTCAGACAACTGGTATTAAAGAACGCCTGTCTGCTGAATTAGAAACTGTGCTCTATCGTATCGTGCAAGAAGCATTAACAAACGTGGCCAGACATTCAGGCGCGAACAAAGTTTGTGTGATCCTCACGGAAAAAGATCATACTATTGACGCTTCAATCACTGATAATGGACATGGCTTTAACGTCGATAATTTACAAAAAAAGCCAGGGGTCGGACAAGTGCATGGCTGGGGATTGGTTGGTATGCATGAACGCGCCCAGTTACTTGGCGGCCTACTGACGATCAATTCAACACCAAAGAAGGGAACCGAAATTCGCGCCCATATCCCTATTTTGCCAATTGGTACCCAAATAGATATGAAAACGCCGCTACACTCTTAAGCAGGCTATCACTATTGTCTATGCCTTATACAAAAAAATCAAACAGGACAATTTCATCATGAAGATACGCATCTTACTGGCTGACGATCATACAATTCTGCGTGCTGGCTTACGCATGATGTTGAATGCTCAACCTGATATGGAAGTGATTGGGGAAGCTCAGGATGGTCGTCAGGCAATTCTAGAAGCCCAGAGGCTCCAGCCTGATATTATCCTCATGGATATCACAATGCCAGACCTCAACGGCATTGAAGCAACACGCCAGATTAAACGTCAGATCCCTGATGTTAAAATTCTTGTACTCACGATGCATGAACATGATGAATATGTCTTTCAAGCATTGCGAGCAGGGGCATCGGGCTATATGCTCAAGGAGGCCGCAGATACAGATCTCATTACTGCTATTCATGTAATTAAATGCGGACAATTTTATCTCTCACCTACGGCGCAATCAGTTGTCGTCGGCGATTATTTACAACGTGTCCATACTGGCGAAGAGCGGGATAGTTATAGCAGTTTGACTGAACGGGAGCGCGAAATTCTGAAACTGGTCGCCGAAGGGCACACCAACAACCAGATCGCCGAACGGTTAATCATCAGTCCAAAGACAGTGGATACGCATCGTACCCATATTATGGATAAACTCAACCTGCATAGCCGGGCCGAACTGGTGAAATATGCGATGCGACGCGGCTTGCTCGAAGACTAAAAAGAGTCCCTTGAATGTATTTCAGGGACTCCAATGCTCTTCCCGTACAGCTCCCGCGAGAAACCAACAACGCAGGAAATTCTATCAGAAGATAGCGAGAACAAAAAGAAATAAGAGATTACAACAATATAGATCTCATATGGTGAGAACTATTCTTCTGTATCATCAAAGTCTAAAGACTCATTATTCTCTTCCGCAAAGTATTCGTCACTATAGAAACCAACATCTTTTCCTACATAGACGCTTACAAGAAAGTCATCACGTGGCATATCCGCAGACAATACCAAATCTTCGTCAATCTGCTCAATCAGTTTTGTCAGATCGGCTTCTTCAAGCTCCCTCTCTAGGATGAGAGTGCCATGAACAGCGGTTGTTGTGAAGTGAATATCGACGGTACCCAACCGATTATTGCTCTGCAGGCCATTTCCCTGCATAATGTAGTATCCCTCAGAATAGGGGGTGCGAAAATGGCGCTCAAAATGAATATCGTCCATAAACCTCATATCGGCTTGATCCCACTTTCCACGCAGGAACCACAGGACAAAGCCGCATCCTCCTTCATTTTACTTGTTTTCTGTAGAGCAAGAGGCTAGCCTAACGCCTCTTGGTACCTCTCTCAATCCTCAAACAACAACGATCTTGCTACTTGCATTAATTTTCTTCGACGTACAAGTGACGATCAAACACGCCAACTTACTCCACACATCTGGAATGGATGAACCCAAATAGTATACGCGGCTATCTCATCGTCGACAAAAATCTGCACAACCCTTGATGACAGCCCACTGTACCACCGTAAGACAGATAGTGTTTCTTTTTATTATGCTGAAAAAAACATAGCATACACACAATAAAAAATCAACAACGACACCATGCCCGATGCATCAGCAAGGCATACATCCAAAAACACACTGCCGAGAGAGGACCAAAAAAAGCACTAAAATACGCGCCACACAGCATATAGATCGGACAAAATGTCTAGAAACATCTTTATACGAATCTCAAAACGAGTAATCTGTGTATGGCGCGTCTCCAGGGCAACACAGCAAAAAACAACATTTGTCATGAGTACATTGTTTTTCTCTATTGCTGTGAACAAAGCACTGCTCTGCGGTTGTTCTGGCAAGAAAACGAGGAATTACTATCTGAGAGTTAGCAATTCCTCACGTGCCGCTGCGGTATCTATAACCTGCTGGCTTTTCACAATATCAACCAGCTTTCTGCGGCCTTTCGGGCTACCAACCATCAACACACCAACCAGTTTATTCTCACGGAAGAAGAGGCGGCGATAATTATCGTTCCCCTTTTCACCCGGCTCACGACGTGCGATGGTTTCCAATTCAGGATTATTCGACTCTGCGCTCCCCACAACCGCAATATTTACATCGAAGAGCGGGCTGGTATACGTGGGAACATCAATGTATGGCTGACGGCCACCAGCCATATTCACAGCCACCAGACGGCCATGAGCCATCGCGTTATCCCAGGTTCCCATCGTATGATGAGCATCAATCGTCTTATCATAGAAATTCGCGACGTCACCGGCAGAATAGACACCTGGCACATTTGTTTCCAGATATTCATTCACCACAATGCCATCTTTGACTTCAATTGGTGTCCCCTGCAAAAATTGCGTATTCAACGTGATACCAAGACCCACACCAAGCATATCAGCCTGGATCTCACGGCCCTTTTTCGTTTTCACATACGATGGCACACCGTCTTTTGGTATCACAGCTTCAATCTCATCACCGTGAATCACTTCGACATCAAACTTCTTCGCGATATTGTCTACAACCTCGCCACCTTCCTGGTCAAGTGAGTTACGCAACCAGTATGGACCACGCATCAACCAGTAGGTATGCAGTTTACGCATCGCGAAACCATCACAGAGTTCGTACGCGATAAAACTACCGCCATAAGCGAGAGCAGTACGAGACTCAAGCATGCGTGCGATGATATCTTTGGTGTCATCGAGGGTCACAAAATTGTAGATATGCTTCGTGCCCTCGGCCCCCGGTACGCGCAGCGGATTCGCCCAGCCACCACTGGCAATCAGCAGCGCATCGTACGGATAGTGCTTACCATCACTGGTCACCACCACACGCTCATCAGTATTCACGCTGGTCACAACCGTCTCAGTAACGAGATTGATATTACGCTGTTCATGCCATTCCAGGCTACGAATCATCACCTTCTGCTCAGCCAGAACGCCTTGCAAAAAGCGTGGCAGCGAAACACGATTGTAGAGCGGATACGGCTCATTTGTTAAAAGATCAATACTACAATTGGGATCATTTTTCCGTAACGTATCTGCTGCTGTTGTGCCAGCGATGCCGTTCCCGATAATTACATATCTTTTCTCGTGAGTAGCCAAATACTTCACTGCCTTTCAAATTGCTGCAAAACACAGTATTTGCGGTGAAAACAGCCGCACACCGTTGGGAGCCTCTTTCCCAATGTGGCCCTGCTGGGCAAGAAACCTCGGAACGCCCGGTTCCTACGAACATCGGAGACACACATTCCAATGCTGATATGTCCACGTCTTATACCCGTGTTCCGCTCTCATGGATTCAGGTTGCACGGTCAGCCGACTTACTGAGGTCCACCACGTCTCATGGTATGTATAGCGCCGAAACGCACTACATTTACACATGGTGCCACATGTTTCTTAAGACTGCAAATAACTATAAAAAAAACGCTGAATAGCTTCTTCAGCGAGGTTAGTTCCCTCTTTGAGAGTTTACAAAATCTTAGCATAGATTTTGTGAGATTGCTATGGTCGAGAGTGCTATTGCTAGCGCCAATATGTAGCTAGAAAGTACTAACTATACAGCAAAATAAACCGTTCACATATCCTCTTCTATAGTAGCACGTTTGAAATAGCTCTCTGCCGTCCATTATCAATAATTCTGAAAGCTCCCTCTCATCTAAACGACAAAAAGGAGCTTTTCAAGAGACGATATGAAGATCTTAGTCGGCCTGCAATACGCGAGCACCATGAGAGGGTCGTAGAGCGGCAAAAATCATTGCCACCAGACTGATAGCGAAGGAAATGTAGAAGGCACTATGCAATCCAGAAAGGAAAGCAATCAGCGCGGCGGGAAACTTACTCATGCCGCCGCCATAAATGAAAACCTGCATCATAACCTGTTGCGGGACATGCTGCAAAGCGATCGGAAACACAATCGCGATACTGAGCATCTGCCCCGTATTATTCAGCATATTCAGAATACCAGCCGCCGCTCCCCGTGTATCACGCGAAACAGAACTCATAATCGCATTCGTATTTGGCGACATAAAGAGGCCAGAACCACCACCCATTAAGGCCATAAACAGGGATAGCAACCAGTATGGTGTCATAACAGTAACAGTAGTCAGGCCCAACAAACCCAGAGCGGATACCGCCAGCCCAAGCGGCGTCAGAAAGCGCGAGCCAATACGATCAGAGAGACGACCACTGATTGGCCCGATCAGCATAAATGCCAGACCGAAGGGAGTCAACATTAAACCGGCGGTCAATGGATCTTTCCCATATGGTCCTTGCAGGTAAAAGATCAAAAGGAAGAGCACCGCGCCACGGGCAATACCATTTAAGAGCGCACTCAACGTTGCCATCGTAAAAAGACGATCCCTGAACAAACGTAACTGCACCACTGGATGAGGAATGCGTGGCTCCATCACGCCGAACGCAATGATCGCGACAAGCCCAACCAGCAAAATGGCAATTGTCACAGAATTTGGCAACAACGGAAAAGCAAACATTGTAAGTGCCAGCAAGATGCCAGTCATCCCTACACCCAGGGTCACAACGCCCCACCAGTCAATCTGCTGCCGTTGCGTGGTCGCGCTAATCGACTCCCGCAGACGCCAGATACCCCAGATTACCCCGAAAACAGCAATCGGAACATTAAACAAAAAGACCGCCCGCCAGGACCATTCCGTCAACAATCCTCCGATAATCGGACCTAACAAAAAGCCAGCCGCACCTGCGATCTGGTTAATGCCCAATCCAAACCCCACCTGTCCTTTACGAAAAGCATCAGTCACAATAGCAGTGCTATTCGTAATCATTAACGCGCCACCAAGGCCCTGCACCACACGACCAAAGATCAAATCGATACCATGAAACTGTACCTGCGATAATCCGGCAATTAATGACCCCAGGCCGAATAATAAAAAACCAGTATTATACAAACGCTTCCGCCCCCATATATCCGCCAGGCGACCAACAATAGGAGTCATCACTGTCATCACAAGCAAATAACCCATGAGAACCCAGATAATCGTGAAGAAATTTACTTTTAACTCTTCCATAATGTTGGGTAATGCAATCAGAAGAGCTGAACCTTGCACTGATGCCAGCAACGCGCCCACCGTCGTCACCGAAAGTGCAGTCCATTGATATCCATTATGCTGTCGTTCTGATGCAGAAGGGCTATTTTCACTCTCCGCCGTTTGAGAGGGAAAGTCCGAGGAACTCATGCATAATCCTTCCAGAAGATGTTGTCACAGTGAATAACAACATAGAATCAGCGAGAAAACACAAAAACACAATGAAAAGAAAATACAACTACAAGAGATACAGGTATATCCGGCAAAGGTCTATTACATCTGTTCCTGTGATATAGCTTCCCCCGCAAGAAGGTGGCGAAGAGCAGGTAGCGCTGCACGTAAGCAAACGCGTTCCTGTTCATCCAACATATCCAGACGACGACAGAGCAAGTCAACACGGATGTGTTGAAACAGAGTAAACGCCCCTCGCCCCCGCTCAGTAGGTTGAATCCATACGATACGCCAATCGGCATCATCACGCCGCCGCTCGATATAGCCATGCACCAGCAAACGCTTCACCATCGCGGTGACCGTCGAAGGAGCTACCGCTAAATGTTCCGCCAGTTCTTGCATGGTACAACGATGATACTCAACCAGAACTCGTAGCAGTGAAAGTTGTCCTGGTGTGGCTCTCAACTCAGAAATTTCTCTCAAGCCATCGTCGGCCTGTGTCGTCGAATCGTAGACAAGTGGAACATCAGCATGAATGCGACGTAAAAGAGCAGGCACTATTTCAAGTAGTGCCTCCGCCAGAATGACATCGTCCTGTTCTTTGTGTGGCAAATTGTCAGACATAACCACCCCTTATTAATTCGCATACCTAAATATATCATACACAAAGTAAAATGAATTTGTAAAGCTGATGCAGGATTCTATTAATTATCACAGGGAATTCAAATCAAATAAAAAGAGATAGCATAGTCATCAATATTTGATTTGATGACTATGCTATCTCTTTCACACTTGATATACACTGATCACATTAATATTCACTCATGTTGCGCCAATGCTTTCACCCATTGGAAATTGCCTGCTAATGAGTGCCCATCACAAAGTTGGTTCGCCAGAAACAGCCAGCATAGAGCATTCGCAACTGTCTGATAATCTTTATTTGCCAGCGCCGCTGCCGCCTGACTCATCTGCTGATAAAGCTCACAATCGGTAAAGAGTCGTAAAAGATGCTCTGCGACCAGTGTGGTATTGCCCACTTCGACAAGATAGCCATTCACGCCATCATGAATTTGTAATGGAATGCCCCCCGTCTTATACGCGATCACAGGCTTGCCCTTCATCAGCGCCTCAGTAACCTTGACCTCAAAACCTTCTTTTATGGAAAGTTGCAAGACCACTTTACTTTTACGCAATAGCGTATTGAGGATCTGATCCCGATGTGGTAAGCGAATCACCTTGACATCAGCCGCGATTTCCCGATATGGCTCGGACTGCAGGATCGTGCGGGTCTGATTATAGACAGGAACACCATCAGGATCATCAACTGAACCATTACCAGTGATGACTAATTGAGGAGGAACAATCCCCTTATCTTGCAATATCAGTCGTAATTTTCGATAGGACTCCAGCACCGCAGGGATACCCTTTGACGGATCAAAGCGGGCCACCTGAATAATATAATCCCGCTCAGGATCTAATGGCGTCTGACCATCCTCAACAACCAGCGCGTTAAAAAGATCCATATATCGCTGCATCTGCTCCTCAGACAGAGGTTTATTCAAACCATCTAGCGGATCAGTAGTCGCGGGCATGTACAAAACCTTCTCAGGTGGCACATTCGCCGGGACAAACTGTCGAATGGGATGACTGACAAAGTAGTCAACCTGCTGGATGAATTTCCATAAAAATTGCCATGTTACCTGTTGAGGAGTTCCCTCCTGCGTTACCAGATCCGCCGCAACCTGAATATGTGAACGATAAATGATTTTCGCCTGTGGATTTGCTTGCTTGATATAAGGAATAAGACCAGCGGGTTGCGGATCATCAATCACGAAGACATCCGATTGCTGAAAGACAGAACGCAATAACGCGGCATTCTCAGCGATCCAATGCATATACAGTTCTTTATCGTGATTGGTCAATCTGACATCTGGTGATGCAACATTTTGCAGTACATTATGAAATTTCGCCTTGGTTATAGCGAAGACATCTCGATCTGGCTTCAACACATACCAGTGCGCGTCCACGTCTAACAGCGATAATAGGCGTAATAAAGCATGACGCATCAACGCAACACCGCCACCTTGAGGAGTCGCATTTAAAAACACCAGCTTTTTGCCCTGAAATGCCTGCGCCAGACTGACCAGACGCTGAAAATCAGCAGCCGATACGGTCTGACGATAATCCTCCAACGTGACAAGATCAGCGACCTGCACCTCATTCAGCGGAGTGAGCTGGATCGTCACAATATGATCTTCATTAAAACGCGCAGCAATCCCCCTTGTAAGATCATCCACCTGCATTTCTAGAGAATGCTCGGATATAAACTCCTGGCTACAATTCTCATAAGGGACAATATCTTCTTGCAGCCAGAGCTTTGACTTCAACTCATCAAACTGCTGCTGATCTTGCAAATTCGCAGCAATGATGTGGAGATCACGCTCTTTTGTCGTCTGTTTGAGCCAATGGATAATTTCGTCCGTGGCATTACGACCATGCAAAACGATTTTTTGCAAATGGACATCATAACCGGACAATTCGGCAATAAACAGAACATCGTCATGAGTCCAGATGCTCACATACGTTGGGGATGCGTGGGGAAGACGTTTCGATTGGGGTGAAACAGGCTCCATCTCTTGAGAACGGTTCTCCAGCTTCTCAATATCTGCGAGTATATGGGCGTGTTGTTCATTGAGTGGCGTATTTTTCATGTACGTCTCTCATCCTCCCACAGCTTTCAACTATATTTCTACTACAAGCCAGAATTTCATAGAAACAAAGATCAGAATATTCATTTATTTATCCAGTATGTCGCATGTAATACCATCCCTGTTGCTCCGCTCATTCTCACTTTGTTCTATGCAATCCCTTCTCTCTACAAAAACAATTTTCAGTACTTACTTATTTCATTACGCTCTATTGTTACACACAGACACGCAAATAGACCAATTTTCACCTCTATTTTACCAGATACGCAGAAAATGCAGCATCAAAAGTCGACCATACAAATTGAGGATACACCAATAAATATAGAGGAGGAAGTAGATGATCAGTTATTCTCAATGGAAAGGAGGTCAATGCGTCTCAGATCACTATAACGATAATATATACGATCTGAAAACTACATTATGTAGCGAAACACTCTGGATTCGCACACAAATGAACGCTCGATACATTATATTGTAGCACGATAACATATCTGATGCAAACTGCTACACATTCACTGTGTAGTCGCTCATACAGAGCCGTATCATGCTCTATTCTATTGTCAGAATACTTTTTTCATCTTATCAAAGAATGATGGTTTTCAAGAGCTGTATCAACCTTCTATATATCGCTTTTCTATCAACATCCCCTTACACTTATAAATCGTAGTATTACTCTATTTTTCGCTACTATTCCTTAGTAACACATAGATAATCCTCTGCGCAAAACAAACAAAATAGCACAAACAGGTTTATGCAAACGACAAGAGAGACTGGGAAAACGGCGTAACAACAAATTGGAACGCCATACATCGGTCTATCGTATTTCACATAACGTCTATAACAACTGAAAACTCTTCTGCAAGTAATCAATCAGAAAGCGACATAAGACATGAAGCAACCAACCAAACGTGAACGCAATGGTATAGACTACGGCTATCCAACTCTGGATATCGAAGCGCTCTCAGCAAAAGCCATTGAAGTAACATTGCGGCTTACAGCCGCATATGGAGAAGAGCCATTTTCACCTAAAGATCCGCTAAGCATGCTTGTAGATATCATCCTCTCCCACCGCACAAAAGATCCCCAGACAGCCACCGCGTATGATAACCTCTTGCAACGCTTCGGTTCCTGGGAAGCCGTACGCGATGCGCCCACCCAGGAGGTGCAGGACACGATAGCCAATGTCAACTGGCCGGAAGTCAAAGCACCACGCCTACAAACAATATTACGACAGATCACGGAAGAACGCGGAGAACTGAACCTGAATTTTCTCTGTGATATGTCCATTGAGGAAAGTATGCAATGGCTGAATCGCTTTGAAGGAGTAGGTCCAAAGACCACTTCATGTGTGCTCTTATTCAGTTGCCAGCAAGTGACCCTGCCAGTTGATGTGCATGTCCATAGGGTGTCGGGACGGCTAGGACTGATCGGTAAAAAAGTGTCAGCAGAGAATGCCCATACGCTCTTACAGGCGTTATTACCACAGGAGGCACGCCCTATCTATAACTTCCATAAAGGACTATTAAGGCACGGGCAGAGAATCTGTGTCTACGATAAACCAAAGTGTGATAGATGTCCAATTACCGATCTCTGCGATTACTATAAAACAGTGGTGCGGCCTTCATAGGGCACACACCACTGCTGAGAAAAACGATATGCGATGCTCGTTTAGAGCGGCTTGCTGATAATCGGTTTGAGCGCCGGGTACAGGGCCGTATAGGTTCCATACGCCTTTTCATAGGCAGCAGCGGCCTCTGGCTGTGGCGCTGTACGCTCGACAATACGAATCGTCTGCGCACACGCCTGCTGCACGGAAGGATAGACTCCCGCAGCGACACCCGCCAGCAGAGCAGCACCAAAGGCCGGTCCCTCGGTCGCATTGGTAACAACCAATTCAACCCCAAGTACATCAGCGATAATTTGCCGCCACAACTTGCTCTTCGCGCCACCGCCCGTTGCTCGCACCTGATCCAATTTCAGCCCCTGCTCTGCGATGATATTGAAACAATCCTTCAGACTAAAAGCCACACCTTCCATCACTGAGCGAATCAAATGACGGCGATCATGGCTAGCAGTTAAACCGATCCAACCACCACGAGCGTAGGCATCAAGATGAGGAGTTCGTTCACCCTGCATATACGGTAAAAAGATCAGACCCTCACTCCCCGGCGGCACACTTTCGGCCTCACGAGCAAGCATTTCGTACGGATCAATACCAGTCCAGCGTTCCAGCGCTTTTTCAGGTAAGCCTATATTCTCACGCACCCAGTGCATCGATAAACCAGCCCCTTGCGTCACACCCATCAAATACCAGGCGTCAGGCGCGGCATGATTGAATGTATGCACACGTGGAACTGGACCAGATGTATCTACCTGTGGCTCTGTCGCGTGAGCCAGTACAATACCACTGGTACCGACTGAAACAAGGACCAGACCCGGTTCAACCACACCATTTCCAGTGGCTCCACAGGCATTATCCGCGCCCCCACCAGCAACAGGTGTTCCCGCTTTCAAACCAGTCAGACGGGCTACTTCTGAGGTAATGGTTCCGCTGGTCGCATCAGCGTCCACAACAGGAGGGAATAACGCAGGATCAAGTTCTAATGCCTGTAAGACCTCTTGCGACCACTGACCATGCTTCACATCGAGTAAACACGTGCCAGCCGCATCAGAAATCTCCATCGCGGAAACACCCGTCAACAACAGGCGAATATAATCTTTCGGCAACAACACTGTACGCGCACGAGCGAATAGCTCCGGCTCATTATCACGAACCCACAACAATTTAGGCGCGGAAAAACCAGTCAACGCCGGATTGCTCACATATTCAATGAGTTTGCTGGCTCCAACACGTTCGGTAATCCACTGACACTGCGCGTCACTACGCTGATCCGCCCAGATAATACATGGGCGCAAGACCTCTTGCTTCTCATCAAGCAATACGACACCGTGCATCTGTCCAGAAAGTCCCAGACCACGCACATCCTCGGACTGCACGCCTTGCGCACTTGCCTTTTCCAGACAGGTGCGGATCGCAGTCACAGTCGCTTGCCACCAATCAGCCGGATCTTGTTCAGCCCACCCCGGATGAGGATGAAATAAAGGGTAGTCTACAAACGCGTCAGCAACGACATGTCCATCTTCTGCTGCGAACAGGGCAGCTTTGACTCCAGTGGTACCAAGATCGATACCAAGAAGTGTTTGCATACAATGCTCCTTTACCTTTAAGCCTTAAAGGTCTCCCTCTCAGTGCCTATCCTATCGGACAAATCCAACCATCTCATCGCACTAACCAGACAAGGAGACGCTTGCTTTGATTGTACGCCAAAATTCCATGTATTGCATACTTTTCCAGGAGTGAGTTGTTAAAATTCTTCCTCTTCTTCGAGCAAAGATTCGGTACTGGCCTCACGCCCCAACAACTGCTGCTCAGTTGCCTGTAACGCATCCGATATCCCTTGCACTGAGACACGTTGTTTGGCTGCATTAATTGCCAACACACCAAACCATTGACCAAGCATGACCGCGACAATGCCACCAACCAGGCTTAAAATAATATAGAGGATACCCGGCCACCAATGGTGTTCATTCAATAAGGTAACATCACCCAATGCCAGAGAACTGAACGTCGTATAGGCTCCAAGAAACCCAACACCAATAAATAATCGCCACATCGGACCAATCATAAATGCCGCATCCGCCAGTGTTGAGATAAACGCAAGAATCAAAGCCCCCGTGATATTAATCGTAAGAATATCAAACGGCCAGGCCTTACCCATAAAACTTTGAATCCATAGGCTGATCAAATCACGCGCAATAGTGCCACAAAAACCACCACTCAGGACAAGCAACACGCGTTTCCCGGTAAATACTTGCGCCATTAAAATAATCCTCCTAGCAGAATACCGACAGTGGCGGCAATCAAACCTAATACAACATTCCCACCCAGATACAGCACACTACTACGCACACTTCCACCACGAGCAAGCTGTACACCTTCCCAGGACATGGTGCTAAACGTTGTATAGCCTCCCAGAAAACCAGTGGCAAGTATTGCCTGCAAGGTTGTGCTCATCACCTTATGGCTAACAAGTCCGAAAATAAAAGCAATTACCAACGCGCCCGTGACATTAATCGTTAACGTCCCGTAAGGAAAACGCGAGCCAACCTTCTGCGTAATGAGATGACCAACGGTATAACGCGCCAGCGCCCCTAGCGCCCCACCAAGGCCAATGAATACCGTCTGCGCAAAAAACGCTCCATCCATATTGCTCTACACCAATCTGATCGTAACGATACGAACATGCTAAACAAAAAACGATAAGACAAATACAGATGGTACTCAAACCTACGCAAAACATAAAAAAACTCCTGACAACGAATCAATAGAAAAAAATCGTTGTCAGGAGCTATTAGCTGCATTGCGGTTCTGCCAAAGGTTTTGCTTTGACATGGCGAGCTCCATCACCAGATAAATTTGTATAGTTGTTCATCATTATACCATAGGAAACGAAGATCTTCAGCTCACGGCTGTACCACACGATGCATATTCCCGATATACTCACCATGATCTATACCGGTTTTTTCCAATACCAGGGTTGCGGCAATCGTCCGCGCACTCACAGGAAATGCCACGACCAGCACACCATTACCATATGTCGCATTAGCATGTTTCGCGTCAACATGATCAGGCAATGCCAGTTCCCGATAATAGCCACCAATACTCCACTCATCAAGCAAAAGTTCCTTCACGTCTTTTAAAAGACCACGCAATGAACCCTGCACAATCATCTGACCATTTTCGGCAACCGTAACGAGAATATCTTCCGGCTGTAGTCCGGGCATTGGCGCAGCAATAGAAAGAAGTTCGGCAGTGCGGTACATCTTCATCGGAATATGTTGAATCTTTTCTTTTTCTTGCATAGAATTATTTCCTCCACGCTATCCATCCATTGACAATGTTTTTTTTTATGTATCTATCAGCGATGTTAATTAGCTGGACTCTTGCGCTCAGAGGGAGTATCCGTTGTTTTTCCGTTCTGTAACTGCTCAGACCAACCTGTGACCCCTTCACGACCAGGACCATTTGTATGCATACCTGGTTTATTCGGCGCACGTCTGGCCCCACTATGTGCCGGATCATAGTGTACCTGGTCCTGCTCCTCCTCTGATGGCTGCGCGTAATTATCCCCTTCATTCAAACTATAACCATCCTGTAGTGGTCCCTGTTGTGTTGAGTTTGAACGGTCACTTGCAGAGCCAGTAGTATAGCGCACCTTATCAGGATGCTGGCGTAGTCGTTCTGGAGTCGTACTTGACCTCATTGCCTGTTCATTCAATGTGGCTGCATCATTCTCAGCCCGCTCAGAAGCAGGATGATCCTGGTTATGCATTTTACTCATATCCCTTTATGCCTCCATATCATTCATATGTATCAATACACATATATTGCTGCTACCGTTGTCAATTATGACTCAAAATGCACCTAACAAGATATAATCACCTATCAATCTCACGGATAACGCCTATATGTAGTTTCAAAGATGAGGACCAACGCATGTATCATAGTAGTTCAGACAAACCTGTTGCGGTATGCAGCACAAGAGCTAAAAAACAGCAGGGTCTGAAAATTATTGCTGGGGAGACCAAAGACGAAACAAAAGGTCGAGAGCCATAGCAGGATCATGGGAGAAAGTTCTTCGCGTTTCAGCAATGTGCGTTGTACCAGTTCGATGGATCAAAGTGATCGCCAGATTGCGCAACGTCGCCAAAACCTGAGGAGCGATGCCTGAACGAAGGCGAGAACGATCCTCACCGAATGTGACATCGCGAACGTAGTGAGAACCGTTCTCAATAGACCAATGCCCCCGCACGATGGCGAGCAGACGTTGAGGGGAAGCGTGGGCAGCAGAAAGATTGGTAATGAGATACACAACTTCAGTTGTTGTGCCTTTTTTACTGGCAACGACACGAGTCACTTGAGCCACCTGACGAATGTGTGGCCACGTGGCGTGTAAGTAAGCATTCATCTCGGAACTGACACGGATGCGGCGGTGTTCAACACGTCCGCGACGACGATCCCAGGTTTCATCCTCG
>DATJIE010000029.1:0-12041 GCA_035493535.1 Dictyobacter sp. | reverse complement strand
TTCGCGAATGTGTTTGACCATGCTGCGGACCGCTTCGTCAAAATTAGCACGCCAGAATGCGTCAGGGTGGTTGTTGGCGGGTGTGCCAGCCATGCCAGAGTCTCGATAGCCAAGCAGACGCAGTTCTTTGATCTTGAGGATTTCAACGGACGCCTGTAATTCCTGACGGCGGACTTCTGCCAGTCGTGGGAAGAGATCTTTGCGTGCCTGCTCATCCAGGGTTGGATCAACGATTTCGCCTTCTTCACCCATGGTTGAGGTGACCAGGACGGTGCGCACGCCTTGTGCTGCCAGCGAGAGGAAGGTGCCTCCCGTTCCGGTGACTTCATCATCAGGATGGGCATGGACCGCCATAAAGGTAAGTGGTTGTGACATAAATATAGAGAGACCTCTCATTCTAGATTGGGAATTTTTACCCTTCACTATAGCATATTATGTCTATTGTTGATGTGTTCTTCACGGTTCCCTGTCTGTTTGGAGGAGTGTTTGTAACAGGGTGATTGCGCCTTCTTTATCAAGCGGACGGTTCTGGTTGCCACACTTTGGTGATTGGACGCAGGCATAGCAGCCGCCCTCACATGTGCATTTTTTGATCGTATCATATGTGGCTTTGACGAGTGCTGGAAATTGACGATAGGCTTCTTCTGTGTAACCAATACCGCCCGGATAGCCATCATAAATGAAAATAGTGGCTTTGCCTGTTTCGGGATGTCGTGGCAAGATGGAGACACCGCCAACGTCGCGCCGATCTCCCATCACGAAGAGTGGGAGCAGCGCGATCATGCCATGTTCAGCAGCATGGAGGGAGCCTGCTGGATCAAGCTGACCATGCAAAAGTTCTTTTATGATGTCATCTTCAAACGTGATCCAGACTGCTTTCGTTGGCAGGTTGATCTCATATGCTTCCTCAAATTCTGCGGTGTCAAGAACTCTATGATAGTGTGGGTGTTTTTTGACGAAACCGACGACATGTCGTGTGACCATAACGTTGCCGTAAAAGAGATCGACATTGGCATGTTTTTTCTGTTGTTCGATCCGTTGAATATCGACGTAGGTATGGATGGATGGTTCGGTGTAGTAGGATAGTTCACGTGGCGAGACGGTGATTGCTCCTCGTTCGAGATCAAGCTGTTCGACGACATACGAGCGACCCTGGCTAAAATAAACGGCACCGGGGAAGCATTCTGTGACAGCATGATTGGTATCTGTCTCCTCAATGACGCGTTCCGCTGTGCGAATCGCCAATCGTTTGCCGATCTGACGAATATCAATATGGTACGCGGGTGGATTCTCCTGTTCCCGTGAGACATACCTATGCGCCTCGCGCTGAAAGTATCCCTGTTGTACCAGCCGTTCACACATCCTTTGGGCAATCGGGCTGAAATCTGCTAGCTCTTGCTGATTGAGTGGATGTTCATAGGCGGCACTGCGCAGGTGCCCGGCGAGAATATAGGGGTTATTGACATTAATCAACGCATGCTCGATTGGTTGAGCGAAGAGTGTTTCCGGGTGGGCGGCGAAATACTGGTCCAGCGCGTCTTCTCGGAGTACTAGAATATTGAGTGCGCTCCGCCCACGTCGTCCGGCGCGTCCCGCCTGTTGCCAGAACGAGGCAATAGAGCCAGGAAAGCCATCTGAGATTACGACATCGATGCCACCAATGTCGATGCCAAGTTCGAGGGCGTTGGTCGTGACGACACCGAGCAGTTCGCCAGCGGCTAATTGTCGTTGCATCTCCTGTCGTTTCTCTGGCATGTAGCCACCGCGATAGGCGACAACGCGCTGTCCCAGGCTACTCGGTAGCTGTCGGCGCACGTGACGCAGCATGCGTTCGATCGATTGGCGTTCCTGACCGAAGAGAATGGTGCGCACATCATGCGCGAGAAAGAAGGCCATCAGTCCAGCGGCTTCGTCGCTATGGCTTCTTTTATCCGGTGGTTGCCAGAGCACCATCCGTCGCCCTTCATTTGGTGCACCATTGTGGGTGATTGCTTCAACAGGCATATGTAGGAGCTGGCTGGCATGATCGGCGGGATTGCCAATGGTAGCGGAGGCACAGAGAAACGTTGGTATCGGCGCATGATGTTGTGGAACGACACGCTGCAAGCGGCGCAGGATATGTCCGACATGCGAACCGAAGACGCCCCGGTAGATATGGCTCTCGTCGATAATGACATCGCGTAGTGATGATAAAAAACGATGCCAGTAGTGGTGATAGGGCAGCAATCCTTTATGGAGCATATCGGGCGTTGTGACAAGGCATTGTACATGATTACGCAGGGCGCGGCGCTCATTTTGTGGCGTATCTCCGGTGTAAGATGCCACAGAGACGCTATCGTCCCATTCTGTAAGCAGTTCAGTCCATTGTTGCACCAGCGCTCGCGTTGGCGCGATGCAGAGCAGTGTTGCATGTTCCTGTGTCAGGCGGCGGATACGGGCAGGAAGCGTCAAGGCCAGTGTTTTGCCGGAGGCGGTAGCAGTCGCAATCGTCACATGTTGTTGTTGCAGTGCGTATTTGATCGTTTGCGCCTGGTGGCTATAGAGTGATGTGATAGGTGCGGGCAACAGCTTTTGCACTGTCGCATTGATTGTTGCATATTCTGCTTCCTGGGGAGGCACAACATAGGAAGAGATGATCTGCTTATCACACTCCTCCCATGTACGCAATTCTTGCAATAATTGATCCGCGAAAGATTGAAATTTCTGTTTTGCTGCCATTTTTCCCTACCACTATCACACTATTTATTCAAGCCAGATTGTTCTGGTTATGAAGCTATTCTTTCTCCATCAGATTATACCGGAAGAAAGTTATCTGACAAGTGACTGTATTTAAGATCTATTTATTCGACAGCATCATTCTTTTTGAGCGCGGCAGCCAGAATATCGGTGACATCTTCTAGCGTTGTACCTCGATGTCGCTCTTCTGGTGTCTCTTTACCCAGTTCGGTCTGTTCTACCAGTCGATAGGTTGCTGCCGCACCCTCTAGCATCTTAGGTGATAGGCCAAGGTCGCCAAAGGTATGGGCAATCTCTTCCATCTCGCCAATCCAGCGATACGCTTTTGGTGGCATGCCCGGTATCTGGCGCTGGAACGTGCTATACAGTCCGCTGATGCTATCCTGAAATTCGCTTGCCAATGCCTCACTTAAACCAAGGGCTTTTCCTGCGGTAAGCGCCTGTGTTGCCAGTGCTGAGAGTCCCTTTGTGACGGCGGCGTAGCACATCTTTAGTCCTGATGCCTGACCGATCTCTGGGCCAACGATGCGGATATCTAAGCCATAGGCGTTGAATATTGCCAGTTGCTCCGCGAGTTCGCCCGATGCGTAGATGCGCGGTCCCGCTTTGCCTTCCTGTGGCGGTCCACCGATGATGCCCGCGTCCACGAAGTTTGCTCCGGTTGCTGTAATACGTTTTTCTATCGCCTGAACAGTGCTCGGTGCGATGGCATTACAATCAACGAAGAGTAGTTGTGTTTTTGTCGCCTGAACTGCGGTTGCGATCCGTTCAGCGAACGCGTATGCCTGTGCAGGAACCAGAATGGATAGAATGATATCCGCCTCCTGTACGAGCGTTTGATCATCGGCGACATCAATGATGCCTGCTTTGGCGGCTAATGAGGCTGTCCGTGGACTGCGACCCTGAAGGTTCGTAATCACGCGTAGACCATGCCGCCGCAGAGTGGCACCAACTGCATGACCCATATCGCCCGGACTGATAAGACCAACGGTGGGAAGAGTATTCATCGTTTTTTCCTTTTCTGAGGGTTCCGACTTTTTCGCTGCGTGAACTGCATTTTCTCCATCAGTATATCTTCTCGTGTCGCCACATGACAAATGATGAGCCTCTCCAATCAGCTATGCAGCGGGTCGAAGGTGTATAATAAGCGTATGCATACTTTATATTGATGATATGAAATTCGTATAGCCAAAAAATCGTGTGAGTACCTGTGCTGTACTGACAGGATCAGATGATGATGTTGGGAATTCATAGGAGTTTCCGCGTTGACGGAAAGAGACGAGGAAAACAAGCATGAGTAGTGATCAGCAGCCGCTTTTTCAAACGGTACCGTTGCCTGAGCAGCGAGACGTATATGCGCCGGATGGCTCAGAAATTCGCCTGCTTTCTCAGACGGAGCGGGGAAGTATGTGTCATTGCACACTGCCACCGCAGACGGTTTCACTGGCTGGTATGCACCATAACGTTGAGGAAATCTGGTATTTCCTTGAGGGTCAAGGGCAGGTCTGGCGTAAAGGTGAACAGGGGGAAGAGGTTGTTGCTGTATTTCCTGGCGTGAGCTTATCTATTCCACCTCATACACATTTTCAATTTCGTAACGCCAGCTCCGAGCCATTACGTTTGATTTTGACCACTATGCCCCCCTGGCCCGGTGAAAATGAGTGGGTAGAGGTGACACCTCATTGGCCTGTTGAGCAATAGCGCGAGGGAACAAATGCACTCGGATGAGTAGCACACAGTAGCACACGATACTGGATACCCATCCGAGTTGCTCTGTCATCGTGCCATCACATCATGATAGCATGTAGCGCTACATCTTTAGCGCTGTAGTTGCAATCTGATTCTGATAGCTTCCATGCGGAGACTCTGTCCGGTCGTACCTGCTACCGCGCCATTACAGACGTAGTTTTGCCAGCCGATGTTCTGTACGTGTGCTTGATAGCAGACTCCTATGTTTCTGTCTCTGTTATTGTGGGTTCGTATCAGGTAGATGCGAATCGCTTCCATGCGGAGACTCTGTCCGGTCGTACCTGCTATCGCACCATCACAGACTGGCTGTTGCCAGCCGATATTCTGCACATGAGCCTGATAGCAGACACTCATGTTTCTGGGGGCCTGAGTTAAGGTGATTCTGATCGCCTCCATGCGAAGGCTCTGCCCGGTCGTGCCTGCTATCGCGTTGTCACATACAGTCGATTGCCAGCCGATATTCTGTACATGTGCCTGGTAGCAGATGTGAGGCCGATTTGGTATGGCCGGGCTTGTAGCCGCACTGGTATTTTGTGAAAGTAAAAGGAAACTAAGCGGAAGCATTACGATGCTTATCAGCAACAGTTTCGGCAAATCATACCGGATAAAATGCCTTACATGGTGTGCGAACATTCCATAACTCCTTTGTTATCCTAGAACATTGTAAGCATACTATCAGAAAGATGGACAGGACTCGGTAGGTCAGAAATTTGTGTGAACGTAGCGATGTAAGTCTCTGGATAGAGCTTGTACGTCCAATCCCTTTCAGGTTGCCTCGTGCTATGTTGCCCGGGTGGGATTAGTCATCCCAGGCTTCAACCATCACCTGGCGTACAATCTTGCCGTTCCGTAGCTCCAGTACCGAGGCTGCAAGGACGTGTTCCCCGCCGGGATACTGGCAGTCCTCTGTGAATGAAATGCGATCTGTGCTCACAACTTCGTCCCGTACTTTATGGGTCATGTCACGCTGGCAGATGTCTGTCATAAATTCTGAGATGGCTTGCTTGCCATGCAATTCGAGTGGTTTGCTTGGTTGATGATCTTTGCTGATAATCTGTACCTGCGCGTTGTCATCATACATGTTCGCCAGCACATCCGCTTTACGCTGTTCAATAGCTTGTCGTAATGTGCTCATGTCTACTGTTGCCATATTGTTCGCCATTGAATGCCCCCTTTGCTCGTTCTCTTTGCGAGGTATGTGCTTAGCACAACAGAGTGGTGTACATCAATACTCAGCAGAACGATGGATTTTTGGGTGTCTGCTTTTATATGCAATATTTATAGCGTCTTGTCAATTCATTTGTACATGATCACTGTGAGAATTCGAGGATTGAACTTTTTTGGATCTTTATTCAATAATCAGTATAGGAAATTGTGGCATGTGGGTAGCAGTGCATAAAAAAGAAGCCCGGATGCTGTGTTCGCACACCACTCGGACTTCTTTCTCTCAATGGTTCTTATTGTTTCTTTGCTCGTTTATCCAGCAGGCCACTCCAGAGTGTAAAGAAGACGCCCACGATGGCGATTGCTGCTCCAGCCAGCGGCAGACCGGGTAGTCCCAGTGGACCAGCTATGACCAATCCTCCCAGGAATGCGCCTCCGGCATTTCCTAGATTAAACGATGCGACATTGAAGGCTGATGCGATTTCTGGCGCATCCTTTGCCTGTTCCATGACCCGTAACTGTAAGCCCGGAACGGTGCCAAAGCCAGCCGCGCCGAAGAGGAAAACCATCACCAACATCAAGATCTGATTATGATCAGTAACAGTGAATCCTAGCAGGAAAATTGCTAGCAAGCCAATAATCACGACGAGTGAAGGGATAAGCCAGCGATCAGCAACTTTGCCACCAACGATATTACCAATCACCAATCCAACACCAAAGAGCACCAGAATCGGGCTGATAACGTCTGCATGAAAGCCAGTGATGTCCTGTAACATTGGTGTGATATAGGTGAAGACGGTGAAAACGCCGCCAAAGCCGAAGATGGTCATGAGCAACGCGAGTACGATCTGTGGCCTGCGTAAGATGCCGATCTGCTCACTCAGTTTTTTCCCTTCCTCGCGCCCAACGGCAGGCACCAGGAATATGATACCAATGATCGCGATAATGCCGAGCACGGTAATCATCCAGAAAGTTGAGCGCCAGCCAAAGTTTTGCCCGAGGAAGGTCCCCATTGGGACACCCAGGACGTTCGCAACCGTCAGGCCAGTAAACATCATGGCGAGCGCACCAGCCTGTTTCTCCGGGGCGACTAATTTCGCTGCGATAACCGAACCAACGCCGAAGAAGGCTCCATGTGCTAACGACGCGATAATACGACCAAGCAGCAAGATTGGATAGTTGGGAGCCAGAGCAGACAATAAATTGCCGAGAATAAAAGTGCTCATGAGCATCAGCAGAAGCGTTTTGCGCGGCCATGAACCTGTCACCGCAGTAATGATCGGTGCCCCAACCACAACGCCCAGTGCGTAACCCGAAACGAGAAAGCCCGCTGTCGGCAACGAAACATTCAGATTATTGGCTACATTTGGGAGTAAGCCCATAATGACGAATTCGGTGGTGCCAATCGCGAATGCACCGATGGTCAATGCGAATAGAGCAATCGGTGTGCTTGATTTCTGCGGAATAACGGGCGTGCTCTCACGCACAAGGTCTTGTTCTAACAATTCCATGTAAAATTTAGGTCTTTCCAGATAGAGTAAATGATGTTTTAAATAAAAAAGTAGAAGGTATGCATCAGGAGCATCAGTCATGCCAGCATTGGGGGACTTCTCATTAAGGCGTTTGTAACTTTACCACAGATTCTTTTAAAAAGGAAGTACCTATCTGATCAATATTTACGAGCTTGCTATTTTGCTTTTTAAGCGTATATTTTGAAATCATGTAAAATACAGAATAATTGTATACTTATGAGAGAATTGTCTTTTCACTGTATCATCCTCAATGTCGGGGAGAAGCTAGAAAGAGTAGCAATTGTATGACAATGATGACTGGAGTTGTTTTACCGGGTGATCGGCAGCTTGAATTACGGAGTTTTGCCGTACCTGAGCCTGGGTATGGGCAAGTATTACTGCGGATGAAGGCATCATCCCTCTGCGGTAGTGATCTTCGCGCTATCTATCGTCCTCATGAGCAGGGAACTGGTCCCGAAGCGTATCGCGGTGTTATCGCTGGTCATGAACCGTGTGGCATTATTGAAAAAGTTGGTCCAGGCGTGCGGCGTTTTGCGGTGGGGGATCGTGTGATTGTCTATCATATTGTCGGTTGTGGCGTCTGTCAGTATTGCCGTGAAGGGTGGATGATCCTGTGTGAGAGTGAAGGACATGGGCGTGCGGCGCATGGCTGGCAGCGTGATGGTGGTCATGCTGATTTTATGTTGACGGAGGAGCGTGCGCTGGTTGCTCTTCCTGATGAATTGACCTATCTCGATGGTGCGATGGTGGCCTGCGGTTTTGGGACCGCGTATGCAGCCTGTTTACGAGCCGGTGTCTCTGGACGTGATGTCGTGCTGGTGACTGGTCTGGGACCAGTTGGTCTTGGGGTGGCGCTGATCTGTCAGCAGATGGGAGCGCGTGTGGTTGGTGTTGAGGCTATACCGGATCGCATTGAGCTGGCGCGGAAACTGGGTATCACCGATGTTGTTAGCCCGATGGCTGAGGATGCGCAGGAACAGTTGCGAGCACTGACACATGGACATGGTTTTGAGGTCGCGATTGATTGCTCTGGGAACGCGAATGCTCGCCATATGTGTCTGGAACAGGCACGTGTCTGGGGGCGTGTTGTGTATGTGGGTGAGGGAGGGAGCGTTTCTTTTGAACCCAGTCCACTATTACTGCACAAACAACTTTCATTGTATGGTTCCTGGGTCTGTAGTCTCTCACAAATGGAAGAGCTGGCGGAACATCTGGTGCGTTGGAACCTGCATCCTGAAATGATGGTAACTCATCGTTTTACGCTGGCTCAGGCCAGAGAAGCATATGAACTGTTCGATAGTGGTAAAACGGGCAAGGTTGCAATTGTGTGGGAGTAGGCCCACTATTCTTGCCGTAAGCAATCGGCTATCGCGTGACAATTCCTGCATGTCACGCGATGCCTGCTTTTCTTGTTTTGTTGCTGAGCATAAAATTGCATTATCGCAGTATCTCTATGGAATGAGTGGAAGTGTTGGCAGTGTGAATGTGCCATCAACTTCTGGTTGTAAGGGAACGGCGATGACAATTGCGTCGAGATTTAATGGACCATAAATATGTGGAAACTTTTCAACGTTATCGTCTGTATCATGCGTTCCCTGTTCATAACGAATCTCCGGTTTGACACGTTCAGTGTTGATGACCAGTAATACCAGATCTGGAACATCAGAGAAGAATTTTTCCGCAACTGTTAAAACCTGATCGATGGTTGATGTATGAATAAAGCCTTCGGTTGTGAGTGATTCAGGTTCGTAGATACCCTGTTGTTGAACTGTTTTCCAGGTGGATGCAGTGGTGATATGAAGAATAGTTGGCAAAAGAGTTTCTCCTTATGTAGAATAGCGTGTGAAAAAATGAAAATCTCTACAATATGATATTGTTGGCATAGTTTTAGTGTGTCACACAAGAGCACAGTTTGTGAAAAAAACTACACGTATATATCAACGTATTATCCGGTTGAGTTTCATATAGATTGGGTTTCAATGAAGATCGCCGAACATTTTTGTGCTGCATTGTAAGCGCGTGATAATTGTTCGGTTGTCTTGCAAAAGAAAAGCCCACCGACACCGGTGGGCTTCTACTCAGGTACTATTTCACATATGAGCGATCTGGGATTATTGCTCTTCATTTTTTGCAAGAAGCATCATCCCTCTCTGAAAACGCCGACCGTTGGTCTGCTGTCTGGCATCGTAATCAACCTCACCATACTGGACAACACGGCGCTGTTTGGCGATTTGTCGGTAGTTCGCAGTCTCAAGTTCGTTTGTGACAAGAAATCGTCCTTTTTTATATTTCATCATGGTTGTGTACTTTCTTTTAATGTAGCCTTTTATCAACGCCGTAAGAGTAGTTGTAGTATTTCTGTTTCTCACTCTGCGCTTGTCTCTCTTTATTAGAGAACGTGTTTTGTATTTTATCTTCCAATTGAAGGCTGTTCTACCTCTATATCATCAAGTTCTATGATGTACATACAGGTTCGGTCGCTCTTTCGTGGCAGAGGATGGTGTCCAGGCTTGTGCGGCGTTTCTGCCAGCAACGTGGTCATCTCGCGCAAACTATTGCACCACGATCCTTGCTTTGAAAAAAAGGTCTTGCGTCGTTGGTGTGTCACGTCTCTCTCCTCATTTCCAGGCATAATGAATCACGGTTACACTTATAGTGCAATCGATGACCAGAAAAATTCTCTGTCTTAACAATTACAATGTTTGTAAACAGAACAGATCTATGATTTCGGTACGCTCTGAATGGCAACATCACCTTGCGACTTTGTCTTTGATGGACTTTGTGCTGCAAAACTGAATCACAAAACAAGCGTCTGAAAACAAGAAAAAAAAGAAGAATCAATGGTACGACAGGCTTTGCCGTCTACGCTTCGTGCATACCTCTTCTCAGCATGGTTCCCTGATATAAGCTCAGGTTGCCACGTAAGGAGGCACCATTCATGGGTGCTCCATCATTACTATATGGTCGGCACTCAAAGAGGAGTGTTGAATAACCTATCCAGACAAAAGCGGCACAATCGTGCAAAATGTGTTTGTTGCGCAATTCTGTACCTCCTTTACTTTCGTCTAGATAAAATTGAAGATTCATGAAGATGTAAATTCTTAACTACAGTACAAACATACCATAAGAGGAGCTATAATGTCAAGACAATCTAGCGACTTTTTTAGATATTGGGGAAAACTTGTTGAAGAACATATAGAACTGCATTGTTTTCGTTTTTTGTAATTCCGTAATTTCAAGCTACAACAAATCTATGGCTTCTGTCTTACGTATGTATATATAGCATACTATAAACAGCAATCGTCTGATTGAAATCAGACAATTGTGGCACATATGCTGTGTTGTTTACGGACTTTTCTCCTGGGAAGGATTTGTTATTTGCTATGAATAGTGATGAGTATAAGCAGGCTCCGGTTGTGCAACAGCCAGTGCCTGAAGGTGTACAACGTGAACAGTCCAGACGCTCTATGAAGCGTAAGCGTCTACGGATCATACTGTTTATTATCTGGTTGCTTATCCCTGTTGCCTCACTGCTTGTTGGTTTTCCGATCTCACATGCGGTGGTGAGGAGCGTGGGTATAGGAACCGGAACGATGGTGTATGTCATCTTTATGTGGATCTGTGTGATCTTTACTGTGATAGATATCGGGCTGATCGACTATTTACTTATTCGTAATGTTGTCTGGCGCTTTGTCAAGGCTCCGCCGCTACGTATTATCCTGGCGATTGTGTTGACCGTGCTTATTCTGGTATTAGCGGTGTTGCTGGTAACCGGACTATTGCTGGCATGGACGATGGGCAGTGATGGATTGGGTATGCATTGAGCCTGAGTCTGATGAAAAGGGGGAACTGTTCTATCTCTTTCCCCCTGACCTTTTGTGTCCTTAAATAGTGTAATGTTTACTGGTTGCTGGCTGTCAGAACACGCTCTATAAGGGTTTGCCAGGGTTGTGATGGCAACACTGGCAGTTTGTATTGCTCTGCTTCTGTGCTAATCCATGTTCCAAAAAGCTGTTTGGCGCGACTTTCATTGCGCAAATCGGTATGCGGACGCCCTTCAATGCCACGATTGCGCATAATCATGTTATCAAATAATGCCTGTTCGTCTGATTCTTGCAGAAACACTGCTTTGAGTTGACCTTTAGCGGCGAAGGGTTGTAATACCGGACGTGTGAGCAGCGAGGGTAGAATACCATCGCCTTCCAGAATCATTGGTACTCCGGTTGCTATATGGCTTTCAATCACTATTTGTAGCGCATCTTTCATAACTTCTCCTGCTGCGATGAGTGCTTTACAGATCTGTTCGGCTGTTTTAGTCCAGACATCTGGTGTATTGAGGAAAAAATAGAGGTCCTCTGTCTGTTGTGGTTGGGGTAAGGTTACTGCACTGAATTGGAGTGCCAGTCGCAGATCATCGACCTGTAGCCAGGGTATACCATATGCTTGTGCTATGTTGCTGGCGACGGTACTTTTTCCTGTTCCACTGTTCCCGCCGATCAGTAAGATCTCCCAGTTTTTCGGTGGCGATATAGTCATTATAAACTCCGCTTGCTTTGAAAATATGCTGGTAGTAATCGATTGCTGCTGACTCCTTATTATATACTCCGAAGTTGTTTTTATGGATTTTTTGAGCGTTTTTTGAGATGAATGCGAAGTCTCTGGACGATTTTTTTATGTATTTCGCACTATCATCAGTTCTGAATGGAAACTTTTACTATGTTTTCACACGCAGAAAGGAGTTCTTCATGCATGCTATTGAACAGATACCACAACTCCCTGCGCATGCTGAGAAGCATTGGCAGCCATATCTCATTGATAGTGTCTTGTCAGTGGGCGGATCGTTGCTTGTGACTGCTGTCA
>DATJIE010000028.1:0-10593 GCA_035493535.1 Dictyobacter sp. | reverse complement strand
CGCACTACGCATATGTAGAAGTTGAAATCGCTGAATACTTGTGTGGGGAGGGTGAGAGAGCATTTATGTTTCTGCTATGAACATGTCAGTTGCCAGATGTTATATATCTGTGTGAAGTCTACGTTGTAGATAGCCTTCTATATCTGGATGTTGAGGATGTTTGAGGACAGTTTCTAGCCAGGCTTCTCTTTCGAACCAGCAAATTGCCAGTTCCCAGACACAGAATCCAGGACCTGACGGCCAATGATACTTTAGTGTATTGCTTCCTTTTGGTGCTCCGTAATTATGATGTTGCACAATATCCTGATCATACCACCAATCTACAAGAACATAATCTCCATTCTCGCCTTCATGAACAATTATGTATGCAATTCCGTAATATTTATCGGTAACAGCTGGTTGTGGAAGTTGTTGTTGGGCAATTTTTTTTGCTGTTTGAACCAGTGTGTCGGGTGGATATTCTGCCTGTGTAGAGATGCCGTATATCTTGATGCGCCACCCATGAGATTCCCATAATTCAAGGAAACGTATCGGACGTTTTTTGTATGGTTGAGTGAATTGAATCATACTATCCCCTGTCATTGCTTATTTGATGCACTGAAATTTATGAATATTAGTATAAGCAGGGTGTGGATGGTTGAACAGTACCACTTTATAGTGAATTATGTATACCAGTTTGTGTAATTATAATAACACAGGAATTTTACCAGTTATGCGGGCATAACGAACAATGTCTCTAGAGATTCTCTGATGAGAATGGAGGAGAAATAGTGGATGCTTAACAGATGTGTGCGGTATTTCTATCCGTTGTATCGGTTAATCCTCCATGTTTATATTTTATTCGTTCAATAATTGTAACTCCGTTGATCCCGGCGTTGGGAATTGTTTTTGAAGTTACGAATGAAGACCATTGTAAGTTACCGGGGATTGGTTACAAGTAGGTATAGCTCGCAAGAGGCAAACGAAAGTATCATAGCGTTTGAAAGAGATCTATATGTTACGTGAAGCGGGGCGAGTACGTATCATTTGTATATGAAGAGATTGTTGTGCTCTATTGCTGTTTGGCCGTTCGTTGAGCACAGCGTAAAGGTGGTGCCAGCTGGAATCAGTCTGCTTGCTGGAGAACCTCTTCCATCCACAGTTATTTTTTGTACAACGAAAGGGATATTTGTATGTCTACCGTTGATAACGCACCAGGTTTTGAACGTGATATTAAACCCCTATTTCGTGAGGAAGATCGGGATGAGATGGATTTTGTCTTTGACCTCTGGAATTATCAGGATGTGTGTGATAACGCAGATAGTATCCTGGATCGGGTAGAAGATGGCTCAATGCCATGTGACGGAGAATGGCCTGCGGAACAGATCGAACTGTTTCGCCGCTGGAAAGATGCGGGCATGCCAGCCTGAGTCTTTCAGGAAGGCGTCAGTTATGGAAATAGTTACATACTATTTCCATAACTGACGCCTTTGATTTTTTGAATGCTACTTATTGGTTGAAGTAATCAGCGTTGATCTTGATAAAATCTCGCAGTCCCTGCGGAACAGCGGACTCCTCAAGAACTGCCGAAACCGGACAGGCCGGTTCACATGCGCCACAGTCAATACATTCATTTGGATCTACATAGAGATGTTCGACAAAATCAAAGTCTGGTTCCTGTGGAGTTGGGTGGATACAATCAACAGGGCAGACGTCCACGCATGAAGCATCTTTTTGACCGATACAAAGTGAAGTAATAATATAAGCCATCAGATTGCAAACTTTCTCTTTGGTTTCTATGAATGATGCGGCTCGTTTGCTCACTGTAGAAATGTCTGTAATGTGTTCCCTATTGGAAAGGATTGTTTTGATGAGATCAAACGCCACAACTATTTTTCGTATCTCTTGATGCCAATGTATCATACTGGCAGGTTCTGTATACCGTACCAAAGGACAGTCCTGAGCATGTCCTTTGGGGTAGGTTGCCTGTTACAAGAAGGGCTTATGAGCGTCACACGTTGCGGTACGAACGTGTATTGAATGAGACGTATATTTCCAATTTGTTGTTATCGTCGTTGGGTAGGTGATACTTGAAAGGATGTAGCGATACCTATGAGTAATCCTGTGCGCATCGCGTTTTATTCGGACGTTCATTGTCCATACGCATATTTGAGTGCGTATCGTCTTCAGCAACTGCGTGAAGAGTATCGGGGCAAAATTATTATCGAATATAAGAGCCTCGCGCTTGAATATATTAATAAAAGGCCGACACCAAAATTTATTCTGGATAACGAGACGCCGCTTATTCTGTTGCAGGAGCCTGCAATTCCTTATCAGCCCTGGAATGCTTCGTTGACGGAATGGCCTGTGACCATGTTACCAGCTTTTGAAGCTATCAAGTGTGCAGAGCGGCAGGGAGCGGAACAGGCAGCGGACCTTGATTGGGCCATCCGTGTCGCGTTTTTTCATGGGAGTAAGTGTATTTCGATGCGAAGTGTGCTCTTTGAGCTTGCCGAGCAGGTGGGATTAGATATGCAACGCTTTGAGGACGACTACGATGGTGGTGTGGCGAAGCGACTGGTGATACAGGAGGCACGTGAAGGGTGGGAGCAGCTTCATGTACCCAATAGCCCGACAATCGTGCTGCCGGGTGGAGAGCAACTGAGCTATTTTGCGTTGCCCAGAGTAGGACTTGATCCACGGCATAACTTTCGGGTCAGCTCGTTTGAGCCAGCGCGGTTAGATGGAAAATCGCCGCTGGATCTGTATCGCGCACTGTTGGAGAGCGTGTTGCAATAGATCTCGTGCCCGCGTGGGCGCGAGAGGATTACAGGGCGATTCATCCCCTGTAATCCTCTCGCTTGTCTGCCCAAACTCAGACCATCTGTGCGGCTGGTGTGACCAGACGAGCAATAGCGGTCGGTAAACCAATCAGTGATGTAATCACTTCATCAGGTTGGTTGAGTTGTTCGTGTGTTGGGGCAGGTGGTGCCTCACCGCGCAAGATCCAGACGGTACGTAGTCCGAGTTGCGTGGCTGGTCGCACATCGGTATCAAGACGATTGCCAACATGGACCGCTCGATATGCAGGCACCTGCATTTTATCGAGAGCGTACTGGAAGATGCGTGGGTGAGGTTTCTCCACACCCACAATATCGGAGAGTGCCATCACAGAGAACAGATCAGCGATACCATCTCTGCGCAGAGCCTCTATCACGTTTGCCTGCGAATTGGCTACCAGTCCCAGTCGATAGCGAGATGCCAGTACCGTCAGGGTTGGTTTCACATCAGGATAGAGAGCGGAGGGAGGATATTCCCAATATTGGCGCGTCAGGGTGTTGAGTTCTTCGCGATCTGCCGCTGGCGCGAAGTGTCGGGTGAGCGTTGCACGTAATGATCCAGATGATTGACCTCGCTGTGTATCGTAGATCGACCAGAACTCATCTTCGTTCGCATCAGGATTGAAGTCGCGAATAGCGCGGAAGAGTGCTTGAGCAAAACAATTATCGTCATAAATCGCGCCTCCCACATCAAACAGGATCAGATCAATGTTTTCCTTGCCACCTGTATCCGGCATCGTTGGAAAGTGAGCAAGGATACTTCCACCCGCACCGTAGGCCAGTTCCCCGAAGCCATGATGTCGCTCATGTTCTTGTGTCGCCGCTGCTTCTACATCGGCAGGTAGCGTAAGGAAGAGGGCCAGTATACCACTGATTACATAGAGTATAGCGAAAATCCACATTACTCCAATTACGCCAAGTGAACCGATGAAAATGCCCACAATCGCTGGTCCGACCCATGCACTGGCACCGGCTCCCAGATTGAGCATTGACATCGCCGCGCCCTTATTTTCTGGCGCGAGTGAAGGCATCAGTGCTGAAAGTGGCACATAACCAGCCAGTGTTGCCCCGTAGAAAATACCCATCAGAACAGACAATGGATAATCGTGTGTTGCGCTGGGCACGTAGTAGAGCAAAAGGGTGCTGATGGCGCAGCCAAAGCCGCCACAGAAGGCCACTGTCCGCCGCCAGCCGATCTTATCACCAATCACACCAAAGAGCAGGTTCCAGATGATGTTACTCAAAAAGATGTAGCTCAGCAGGCGTAACCATTCACTCAGTGAGAAGCCGATAGTGGTCGTAAAAAAGAGTGGTAGGAAGATCAGGAAGCCAAATTCGGCGGAAGTATTGATAACCCGAACGATACAGCCAATGGCGAGTTTTGGTTGTTTAAAAGCGATGCTAACGCTGGAGAGCAAGGTTTCCATTGGTCTGGTGCCGGGTGCCGCGAGTGGATGTGAACCTATGCGTTCACGAACACCAATCAGCGCGATCAATCCACCCAGAACGACCAGCGCCAGCGAGCACCAGAAGGTCAGATATTGACCAATAGAGGGAATAAGGAAGCTGGCGATAAAAGAGCCAAGCGTTGGTAAGCCGCCAGTAAACGCGAACCAGAACCAGCCAACCGCTGATCCTAAACGTCTGGGCGAGGTAGCGGCGGCAATCCAGACCAGAAAGCCATAGGCGAAGAGCGGATAGCCAAAGCCACGAATAGCGTACGATGCCACCATGATCGGATAATTTAGTGTAGCGATACCAAAGGTGAGGAAAAGCACTTCGAATACAGCCCAGATTGCCAGCCCACACCACATAACGCGGCGTGGTCCCCAGAGATCGGAGAGTGCTCCGGAGCCCCAGGCTGCGATTGCTACACAAATACCGTAGAGCGTGAACATCAGGGCTACTCCCTGTTCGGAGAAGCCTCGACCAATAAGAAATGGTGAAAGATAACCAGACTCAACACCATCACCAATCATAAAAATGAGCACACCGAGAAAGCCCCAGGCCAACGCGGGGGGAATACCCAGTCGCTCAAGCGTGGAGGATGTTTTCTGAGACTGATCAGTGTCTAGCACATGGACATCCTGGGCCATGATAGCACCTCCTGGTAAAACAAACTGAGCGGGAAATTGTACAGTTGTAAAGGGAACAGCAAGAGGACGCACTAACAAAGTGAGGATTGTACAAGTTTCTCTTTTCTATACGTACGGAGAAAGACGCACGGTTCCCAGCAATTCCTTCTGTATAAAGATTATGAAGCATCAGAGTAGGAGTAAAGCTCGCGTAGCAAGGATCTGGTCATAACGCTGACTTAATCGGTATCAGATAAATCTTGCTTTGAGATATTGGGATAGCTGCGAGTGGTTCACTGATTTCATTCGATCCTCTTCAAATTCAAGTGCAAGAAACAGATAGCTCTACATCGACCTTTGCGTTATGCTTGGCTCACCAGGAAAAAGTTCGGCCTGCGTTGAACGCTGGTATGAACTGGATCGCAGTTTTGCCTTTGAATAAAGAATGGAGTCCTCTTATGCATAAAGTGATAGAACCGAAAATATTCTATTTTGGAACCCCTGTAGTTCTTATAAGCACCCGGAATGAAGATGGATCACCCAATCTTGCCCCGATATCCTCGGTGTGGTGGTTGAACCAGTCGTGTATGCTGGGAATGAGTAGTAGATCGCAAACTGTTGAGAATCTGTTGCGTGAGCATCAGGGTGTACTGAATCTTCCTTCATCGGATCTTGTCAGTGCTGTTGACAAGTTAGCGTTGACCACAGGGAGCAAACTCGTACCTGACTATAAGGAGAAAATAGGATATCATTATCGGGCTGATAAATTTGGTCTCGCGGGGCTGACGCCGATCACAGCTGATTTCATCAATGCGCCGCTCGTAGCCGAGTGCCCGGTCCAGCTTGAAGCGCTGGTTGAACAGGTCCATGCATTTGATGAGCAGAACAGCTCTGTCAAGGCTATCGAAATGCGTATTGTGCGAGTTCATGTTGATGAACAGTTGTTGGTGCCTGGAACAGAGAACTATATCGATCCGGAGAAGTGGAATCCGTTGATTATGAATTTCTGTGAGTTCTTTAGCCTTAGTGGCAAGATCCATCCATCGCGGCTGGAACCCGCATTTTATGGGCTCCCTCGCCAGAATCAGGTATAAGAAATCAGCACATACTAATAAGGGGGAATGCGACAGATAAAGTAGTTTGCATACAATTGTACCTCTATCTAAGCAGGTAAAAGTTCGATAATATTTCGTATAAAAGTTATAAGGATCATATTGATACGTCTATATTTAGAGACGTATCAATATGTGTAGGAATATATTCCTGTTAGTCATAATATAGAGGGGGAGAAGGTATCCTTTCGTAGACGATCATTTTGATTATTTTGGGGGTGAGAAGGCTTCTTCCGGACAGAGAGAAAGAGAAAGAAGAACACTTTAACAGAATAACAGAAAATTGTCTGCGTTGACAGGAACTGCATCATTCTCTACAATTACTTATATGATAGAGGCATCCCGGCAAGTATCAGAACGTATTGATGACGTGCACGTTCTACTCGTTGATGATGACCAGGCTTTGTTACAGGCTCTACCCCGTACACTCGCGTTACGAATGCAGCATGTACAGGTTGATGCTGCGGAAACAGCCCAACGAGCACTTGATCTGCTCAGTATGCGAGAATATGACGCGATTATCTGTGACGTTAAATTGCCTGGCATGAGTGGTTTAGACCTGCTCGTCAAGGCACATGAAGTGCAACCAGAAACACCGGTCCTGCTTGTCACCGGTCATGATGAACATCCGCTCGCTATCGAAGCTCTTCGACGTGGCGCTTACGACTATATTGTAAAGCCAATAGATCGTGACTCATTTGTGGCGGCGCTGCGTCGTGCCTTACAGACACGGCAACTGCGTCGGCAGGTACAGGAGAAACAGAGAGCAGTGGAGCAATATGCCAGCTCACTAGAACAATTAGTAGAGCAGCGTACAGCTGAATTACAGAATACCAATGCAGAGTTAACCACAACAAGTGCCGCAAAAGATGCGATGCTGCGTATGGTTGTTCATGAACTGGCTGGTCCCCTTGGAAGTTTAAAGGGGATGACGCAGTATTTACTTTTGCACGCGCAACGGAATAATGATGCCATTCCCCCACCAGTGCATCAGGGGTTGACATCGATGGAGCGGTCGCTGGGGCGACTGGAATTGCTGGTACAGGATTTACAGGATACATTTTTAATCCAGACCAATCGTTTTACCTTGCATCGTCATCGTTGGAATCTTGTTGAACTCTGTCAGATGGTGCTGGATGAGTTTAATGGTGGTGACGGTCCTGTCTCAGCCAGTGCCCTGCCTGATTTTGAGTTGCTTGTGGATATTGATGTGCAGCGGATGAGTCAGGTCTTGCTGAATTTGCTTTCGAATGCCCGCAAGTATTCGCCTGATCAGGCCAATATTGTGATGACATTACGTCAGGAGGGGAACGAGGCCATTATTTCTGTACAGGATCATGGTGTGGGTATTCCCGCCGCTGCTCTTCCTCATATCTACGATCAATTTTATCGTGTCCCTGGATTAGATGTACAGCGGGGTCCGGCTTCGGGCCTTGGTCTGGGACTCTATATTGCTCGTGCGATTGTGGCGCAACATGAGGGGCGTCTGGAAGTTGAGAGTCAACCGGGACAGGGAAGCACATTTTCCGTTGTGCTGCCACTGGTTGTTGAGCAATATCTTGTGCCCGTATATGATGCGGCGCAGGTGCAGTGGGTTCTGGTGACGTAAAGAGCCAGGATATAGAAAAGAATGTAGTGCAGAGTTATGGAAGTAATACTATTCATTGGTATACAGGCGTCTGGAAAAAGTACATTTTTCCAGACGCATTTTGTTGCCACACATGAGTACATAAGCAAAGATGTGTTGCGCAATAATAAGAAGCCAGCACGCAGACAACAACAATTGCTTGCAGAGGCATTGCAGACCGGTCACTCGGTTGTCATTGATAACACCAATCCAACCAGAGAGGAGCGCGAGGAGATTATTCAACTGGCGCATCAGTATGGTGCCAGTGTGATTGGTTACTATTTCGAAGCACAGGTAAAGCAGAGTCTTGAACGTAATAGAGCGCGTGAGGGCAAGGCGCGTGTGCCGGATATCGCGATTTTTGCAACTCTCAAACGGCTGGCTCGTCCTTCATATACAGAAGGTTTTGATCAGCTTTTTTATGTACGCACAATGGGTGATCAAACCTTTGCTATAAGTGACTGGAAAGTAGAGTTTAAGGATGGATAGTAACGAATTTGATAAACGGATGCGTCAATCTGAGTACTTTCATGCATTACGTTGTTTACCGGGAGCCTGGGTGGTGCTCAGACTGGATGGGCGCGGCTTTACGAAGTTTACCGAACGCGAGAGTTTTGAGAAGCCTTTTGATGGTCATTTTCAGGCATTGATGCGAGAGACAACGCAGGCGTTGTTACAGGAATTGCAGGGCATTTACGCCTACACTGAGAGCGATGAGATTTCACTGGTTTTCAGGCAAGATTGGGATCTTTTCGACCGCGAAGTGGAGAAGATCGTATCCCTCTCGGCAAGTATCGCCAGTGCGACTTTCTCGCTGGCATACCAGCAGAGCAAAGCATATTTTGATAGTCGCATCTGGTTAGGAACCGACAAGGCACAGGTGGTAGATTATTTTCGCTGGCGGCAGGAGGATGCGGTGCGTTGTGCGCTCAATGGTTGGTGTCATTGGACCTTGCGCAAGGAGGGCAAATCGCCAGCGGAGGCTATGGCAATATTGCATGGACAAACGCTCGCATTCAAAAAAGATTTGCTAGTACAACGTGGTCTATCTTTTGATGAAACGCCACTCTGGCAGCGTCGGGGTACTGGTATCTATTTTGAGACATATGAGAAAAGCGGTTATGATCCCATCATTGGACAGGAAGTCACAGCAACGCGCCGCCGTGTTACGATAGATGAAGCATTGCCTATGAAAGAGTCGTATGGAACGTTCATTCAGCACATCCTCGACGCAAATTCTTTTGTGTAATCTTCTTTTGCGTAGATATTTCTTGTCTCCTGATGCACTTTATGCATTTTAATGAAATGATTTAGTATATTTTTATTGATGATCGGCAGCGGTAATTTTGTATCTCTCTGCCGATCATACATTATTTCCTTTTATCCATTTTTTGCTTCTGATTTCCTATTTGCCTCTCCATGTATCATAGATGTAAAGACACGATTTTGCTATATGTATGAAAAACGATGTAAAGCTAATAATATCTTTATTAACGTTAAAATGCTTTTTGAGACACAATGCCTGCTTTAATCTTTGTATGGTCGCTTTTATTATTGTGCTGATAGATGATAAGAAGCGAGTGGATGATTGTCATGCTGGTAAAAGCAATCGTCAACGCCGCTCACTCGCGGCTCGTGAAATCGCCATATTGTAGCTAACTGAAAGCTGATCCTTATGGCGAAACTAAGCAAGCTGGCAGGAGACTTCACGCAGACGATTGAACGGCATATCGTTGTAGAAATTGGATGGAATATAATCTTGCTTTTTGTCTATCGTAATCTGATAAAATATATAAAAAGACATTGGATCATGTTCCAGATTCGATTTTCTGATGTGGTGGTTCCATATCATGTTTATACGAATGGAAAGGTAGTAAAAATATATTTGTTGTTCTATACTCTAAATATGAAAAAATACTGTATTTAGAGTGATTTTATCATAATCATCTGAACAATTATGTTGAAAGGCAGGCATTTGATGAGTCAAGACCCCGGTGTTGCCTCAGATAGGCACATATCTGTCTCGATGTTCTCTGGAACATTTTCCGCTGATGAAGCTGATTGTTTGCGAGTAGCCAGTGATTTTGGTGCATTGATTCATATGATGCCTGATGCTGTATTGCTCCCTGCTTCGGCTGAGGATGTCGTCCATGTTGTGCAGTATGCACGCCAGCAACAGCAGCAACTTGCACCACGTGGTCAGGGACATTCCACCTATGGTCAGGCGCAGTCTGCGCATGGTATTGTCATCGATACTTCTACATTGAATACAATTGATGCCATTTATCCTGATCGTGTTGAAGTGTCAGGGGGAGTGCTCTGGCAAGATCTTGTACGTGCGACATTGCAACAGGGGTTTATACCACCTGTTGTGCCTGATTATTTAGGTTTATCGATTGGTGGAACGCTGGCTCTGGGTGGTGTGGGAGTGACCAGCTATCGCTGTGGTTCTATTGCGGATCAGGTTTATGAACTACAGGTTGTCACAGGTGAAGGACAGCTCTATATTTGTTCGCCTACGCAACATGCTGACCTGTTTGCCAGTATGCTGGGAGGGTTGGGGCAGTGTGGCATTATTGTGAAGGCGACGTTGAAGTTACAGCCTGCATATACACGGGCGCGTGTCTATCGTGCTTTGTATCCCTCATTACTTGCTCTGGTGAAAGAGTTAGATCATTTTGTGCGTACAGAACGTACATGTGTGGATGCTGTGATTGGTTTGTTGATCCCTTCTTCTTCTGGATCATGGAACTATTTGCTGGAAGTAGCGAAATTCTATACACCCGGTGAGAGGGAACCGGAGGATAAGAAAGTGCTGGATCTTTTGCATAACGTTGCTGGTACGGAACATTTTGAGGATGTAAGCTACGTTGATTATATTCAGCGTGTTTCGACCCAATCGCAGGCATTGGATGCGTTAGGTATCTGGCAACGTCCGCATCCCTGGCTTGATCTGTTTA
>DATJIE010000027.1:0-48817 GCA_035493535.1 Dictyobacter sp. | reverse complement strand
AACAAAAAAGTGTTCCAGACGCTATGTCTGAAACACTTTTTTGACAACTGAGTGCCGAAGGGGGGACTCGAACCCCCATGCCCTTTCGAGCACAACGCCCTGAACGTTGCGTGTCTACCAATTTCACCACTTCGGCTTATCTTGATGCTCTGTTTTTCAGAACGTGTACATCATATCTCATCTCTAGAAGCCTGTCAAGAGGTTTATTTGCCTATTTTAGCCTGATGGATAGGGTGTGTATGTGTGACATGCCCGAGTATTGATTTATGCGCTATCTCTAGCCTCTGTCTTTTGACGTTTGGCCTATTGCTATCAGTAATTCATTCTGAGGATGTGTCTTCCAGAATGCTAAATTTGTTAAGCAGAAGTTATTCTATTGTTAAACTCGGCCATTTGCAAGATTGATTCATGTTATAATAATATTAATATGTTGAAATAGAACTATGTCTTACTTGAAATTTCCGCGTGAAAGCAGAATAACTGTTTGTGTATTGTATATGTGGATGTGAGAAAGTCGGTGTGTTCATGCAAGAACAGTATCCGCCAGTCTGTGCTGCGGTTGATATTGGTAGCAATACAATTCGTATTGTAATTGCGAAATGTATGCCTGACCATCTGGATATCCTGGCGGCTGATGAAGCTATGGTTCGCATTGGTGAGAGCGTTAATACCGATGGTATGATCTCTTCTGAAAAGCGTAAAAAGACTCTTACGGTGTTGCGACGTTATAAAGCTTTAACACGCTCGTACAATACGAGCCACTTCTTTGTGATTGCCACAGAAGCCATACGTAAGGCACAGAATAAGGATGCTTTTATTGCGGAGATTAAAGATGCTATTGGTGTTCCTGTCGCTATAATTGATGGGAATATCGAAGCTGCACTTATGTTCTATGGTGTTACCTATACAGTTGCGCAAGATGCACATGTTCCCAATTCTGTTGGAGTCATGGATCTGGGTGGTGGCAGTACAGAGTTTGTGCTGGCTCGGAAAGGGCATATCACAGGTAGTACTTCGCTTCCGATTGGCTCTGGCTGGATACATGATCGTTATTTTACGGCTGATCCGCCAACGGCTGTTGATATGGATACGGCATCTACTTTTCTACAGACATTTCTGGCAGGTATTCCAATCAAGCGTTTCCCTAAATTGTGTCTGGTGACCGGTGGTACAGCGAATGTGCTGCTGCACCTGGCCCAAAAAGCTCTCAGATTGAGCACAGAGCGCGTTACTCTGACACGTGATGAAGTTCTACGTTGTGAGGGTCTCTTGTGTTCTCTGTCCTCCAGAGAGATTGCAGAGCGTTATCAGATTGATGAAAAACGTGCTCGTGTGTTGATTGGTGGCGTTCTGATCATTCATGCTGTTATGGATCGATACCATATAGCTGAGATACAGGTCAGCGAACATGGCATTCGTGAGGGTGTATTAATTGCCTATGCTCGTTATGGCGAGAACTGGTTGGAGGCTGTGCGCCAGCAAATGCAGTCAGGTCGCAAAATTTCGCCCTATGTACCTGGGGCAGAAGAGCCTCAAGAAGACTTTGTGCAGTTTGGGCAACAGAGAATACATGAGCGTGCCGAGCAGATGTTTGGGTGGCGTAATGATGTACTGGCTCAGCAGGACAATGACATTGAACCTGTACATAAAATGCGTGTTGCCTCTCGGCGGCTCCGTGCTTTGATGGATGCCTATCAATCTATCGGGGAGCCTGAAGCGTTTAAGTATGCCTATCGTAGTGTAAAGAAGACCGCGGATACGCTTGGTAATGCACGGGATACCGACGTGATGATTGCCACTTTACGGCAGCAATTGGAGGACATTCCAGAGAAGGGGCACCCGGGTATTCTCTGGTTGATTGATCGTTTGAGTTGTTACCGTGATCAGTATCAAGAAGAATTGAGCGCGTATATACATGAACTTGATGAGCGTGAACTGATGGTTGCTCTAGATGCTTCATTGGCTGAGAGGGACTCACAAAATGGCAAAAGCTAAAGTAGTTGAGAACTTACATGCACATGGTAGCGTCGAAGAGAATGCTCAGGTTATCGTCAGAACTCGCATGGATGAAATGTATGCATGGGAAGAGTATGTCGATAATCCTTACAATGTTCACGAATTGCATAATTTACGTATCGCAGCTAAACGGCTACGGTACTCGCTAGAAATTTTTCAGGGCGTCTTTCCTGAGCAAGCAGCTGAGATAATTAAGGAAGTAGAGCAGATTCAGGAAGAATTAGGCTCCCTGCATGATAAAGATGTGATGATTGCTCTCATTCGTCTGTGTCTTGGTGGGCAGGATAGTGGCTCTGGGTATGAGTATGCACTTATGAGCGCACCCCAAAAATCTGGAAAGTTACAATTTGCTATTCAACCCGAACTCGTTGCTCAACTTCTGGACCCTGAAGCAGCTCCTTCCGCAGAACAGCGGCAAGGTTTAGAATTTTTACTGGAGAGTCTGCAACACCAGCGAGAAGAGATGTATACTGCTTTTCGTCAACATTGGTATCAGCTCAAAGGTAAGGATTTTCGGCAACAGGTACTTTCAATGCTCAAAATATGACGAACTGAGAATGTTTGCAAGGTGCTGCTGTATAAAGTATTTGACTTCATGATCTAAATCTTGTGTACAGCGTGTTTTATGGATAATGGATGACGTGTGCTGGTAGGGAGGGAGTGATCAGTAGTAGTATACGATTTCAGATATGAATCTCACTGTATATTCAGGAGGAATTGGCTCATGGTGATGCAAAGTTCAATTGAAGAGATAAATTGGGAAACAGCCGGTCAACCAACAAATGAAGAGATCCGCTTAAGTGGTGGGTTACTTGTGGAAGATTGGCCCCATGCTCGTCACGTGATGCAGCTCTCCGTACAGTTATTTGAAGCAACCTTTCCTTTGCATCATTTTGGCGAACGTGAACTTCGATTGTTACAACGCGCAGCATTTTTACATAACACAGGCATGATGGTTGATGCGCGACGCCATCATAAGCACTCATTTCGCCTGATTAAAGATTCTCAATTGCCTGATTTCACGGCAAAAGAGCGCTATGAGATTGCGTGTATCGCACGGTATCACAGACGTGCTCTTCCGAATGCACATCATGAGGAATTTGCGGCCCTTTCGAAGAATGCACAAAAACGAGTCTGTGTTCTTGCCGCCCTCTTACGAGTCGCCGATGCGTTTGATTTTAACCATGATGGTCGTGTGTCCCATATTATCGCCGATGCCGATGAGTGTGACCGTAAGGTCTGGACATTGCAAGTTTTTGTTCGCCCTCTGGCAGATCTTGATGTCGAGCTGGAGCATGCTCGTGATAAAGCGGACCTTTTTGAAAAGGTCTTTCATCGTAAATTGCGTTTCCTTACCAGTCTCGATTCCTAAGCGTCCACTCGTTTGTCCAGCAAAATAAATAACCGATTGACTGTTACTCACTCTTCTGAAGAGTGGATGTCAATCGGTTATTTCGTGTCCACAGATTATGTTTGTGTTATTACTCTGCGGGTGAAGACATGGTTAGCCACGTGTATGTGCTAACTCACGTGCCTCACTTTGTGTGCGATGGGCTGGCATGTGTTCGCGGTTTTTCTGCAAACGCCACAAACCCAGTTCGCCATTCTCCCAGATGACCAGCAACATACTGGCATTGAAGATTGATGAGTACGTACCACTGAAGATACCAATCAACAGAGCCAGTGTGAATTCATGCACGTTGGATGCCAGGCCAGCGGTAAAGAGGGTCATAGCCAGCAACGTGAACATAACAGTTAGTGAGGTGTTCAATGAACGAGCCATTGTCTGTACCAGACTGGCGTTAACGACTTCTTCAAAGCTCTCGCTGGTACGGCGCTGCATGTTTTCGCGGACACGGTCAAATACCACGATGGTATCGTGAACCGAGAAACCAATCACCGTCAGCAGGGCTGTGACAAACAGGGAGTCAACCTGAATGTTAAACAATTTACCCAGAATGGAGAAGATGCCAAGCACGACCAGTACGTCATGTAACAGGGCGATCAGAGCACAGGCTCCAAATCTCCAGGGTTTCGATACTTTACGGAAGGAGAACCAGATGTAGAGCAGAATTGCTACTGACGAAGCCAGAACTGCCAGGAAGGCCATCTCTACGGTTGAACCGGCGACCGATGCCCCAACCTGTGAATTGGTGACGACCTGGAATGCCGGGCCACCATGCTGCACGAATGAACCCAGCATGTTCGCAAGACTGATCTGTCCGTTTGTGGCGTTACCTGTTGTGACCTGACTCTGAGTCATGATTGTGATGGTGCTATTTGTGCTACCAACCTGAACATTGGTGACGTTCACCGCTACTTTGGCGCTCGTTGCTGGCAACTTCTGCAGCGCACTTTTAATCGCGCTTGCCGTAGGTGCCGTGCTGAAGCCATTGGCTGTTACGATGGTATATGTTTTGCCATTGGCCCCTGGAACGTTAATAAAGTTTGGTTTGACGTTGAATTTGCTCGTCATATCATTCGTGATAGCAGTTTCAACACCTTGATCAATCTGTGTGTTCAGGGTGATCCAAGCGTTTTTGTTGCCAGGATTCTGCGTATCCGTACCATATAGAATCTGTGGATTCTTCAGATTGAACGGTTTGAGCAGATTATCTAGCTCTGTTTGTGAAATCGCACGCTGGGGGCGTATTTCAATATTTGCGCCACCGACGAAATCAATGCCGAGATTCAAACCGAAGAAAATTAAAGAGAGCGTGCCCGGCACAATAATAACGAGCGAGATAAGCAAGAATATATAGCGATGCTTGACGATATTGAACACTATACCCTCCTCTATACCGTACTTCTTCGTCGGGCCAGTGTTGTGACAGGCGCAGGAATTGCACCAGCAGGAAGCCCAAACAGCGCAGGGTGATTAATGGCACCGGTCGGCACGAGCAGATTGAGGAATGTGCGGGTGACGACAACTGCTGTGAACATACTTACAACTACACCCAGGAACAATGTTGTGGCAAAGCCAACAATGATGGTTGCGCCAAAATTGCTACCAAATGCGAACAAAATTGCACAGGTGATGAGGGTTGAGGTGTTGGAGTCGCGGATCGAAGGCCAGGCTCGTTTCCAGCCATTATCAATCGCTGAAGCCATCAACCGACCAGCACGCAGTTCCTCTTTGACGCGTTCAAATATGAGCACGTTCGCGTCTACTGCCATACCAATTGAGAGAATGAAACCAGCGATACCTGCCAGACTCATGGTGACGCCAATCAGCTTGAAGACCGCGAAGGTCATCACTGAATAGAGGATAAGCGCGATGTCTGCCAGAAAGCCAGGGAGGCGATAATAGATCAGCATGAACAGGATAACGATACCCAGACCGAGGCCACCAGCCAGCAGACTGCGGGTAATTGCTTCAGAACCCAGTGTGCCCTGGATGGTCTGCTGACTCACCTGCGTGAGCGTAATCGGAAATGCACCATACTTTAAGGTATTGACGAGCTGTGTTGCCTGTGTCAGTGAGAAATTACCACTGATCTGACCAGAACCAGGAAGCTGCTGGTTGATCGTTGCCGACATGATAACCTGGTTATCCAGGGTAATAGTCATGTAGTTACCAACATTATTCGCCGTGAAGGTACCAAGTTTGCTTGCTGCTGCACCCTTCATCGAGAAATCGACGACGTAGTCTCCGGCCTGACCCTGACTCACTTGCAGACTGTTCAGATTAAGATCGTTACCCGTAAACAATGGTTTATTGCCTGGATTGTACTGGGTATACTCGCTGGCAGTGAATGATTGACCTTCAGTTGCCGCACTTGGGCCAGTATTCCAGATTTGCAGGTTACCGGTTTTCAGCAACTCACTGATCGCGCTTTGCTGATTACCATTAAACTTTGGTAATTCGACTACAATGCTGGGAGTTGAGCCAACGTGCTGTACCAGGACAGTAGAGTCTTTTACACCCAGGCTACCACCGATACGTTCCGAAAGGATCTGTTGGACCGTCGCCATTGCCTGCGCGTTGGCTTTGCTCATGTCGTTTGCGGTGGGTTCCAACATGATGGTAGTACCACCCTCAAGGTCCAAGCCCTGAGAAACTGTAAATGGATTTGTAATTCCGTAGTGGGGCTTACCATTAGGCCAGAAATCGACATATGATGCGCCCACGGCTAATAGGATAATAAATAAGAGGAGTATGAGTGTTCCTCGCCGCATAAGTATTCTTTCCTCTCACTCGGTAATAGGACTGTGGGAGCGTACCGAAACACTCCTGATTGCTTCATCTTGGGACGCAGAACGATAGCTTTCCGATACAAGGACATACAACACGCCCATATTATTTGTGTGCAGTATAGCATAGTTGACCATCGTTGCATATCCTGTTTATCTTCTTACACACGTATACATCGATTGTTAGAATATACCTGTTTGATCAATGCTGACTTATTTATCTTAATTTTATACACTTTTATGTCATGGGTCTTACTGTATGTATCCTTACCAGCAAATACAACACTTTCATTATAGTGAAGCCATGATATGACTACTCTGGTTTCCAATGATGGGATGTAGTCATATATCGGTTGTGTACACAGAGCAAGCCTTTGCTTTTTGCATCCATATGCCAGAATTTGAAAATACCATCGAATTCCTGGTCAGAGATAAAAATAAAATCTGACGATGATTGATACGAGTATTGTGAAATAGATGTTGCATATAAGGAAAAATATACTGCTATAAGTAAAGCAAAATGGATACTCAAAAAAAGCTTTGCTCTTTTCATGAATATAGAAAGAAGCAGGTATTGATTGCTATGTATGTTTTTAACATGAATAATCCACTACTTTCCACACTGTGCAGTATACAATAAAAATAATGAGAGAGGAAAAAATCTCCTCTTTTAAGATGAGTATAGTCCTATAACCAGACCGACCAGCGAGGCTGGCATTCAACTTCCGCTGTCGTTTTGTCTATACATACTGTTCTTTGTTTGTTGTTTTGATCGTTGCCTGCAACGTTCTCATGTACGGAACGTAGCTACAAACAGTGGTATGAAAAGCAGGAATACACATTTTCATGGAACTATAGACTGAAAAAGCTGTGCATTCAAAGAAGAATGATCTTCTCTTTTCATGTGGCAAAAAAACATTATCATTTTATGACAACGCATGTGTGCGTTGTAAAATCGCATGGATTTTTAAGGAGCACTGTTTCCTATGGATGAAATTGTGTTACAGTCCTCGTCACAGGCGGGTACCAATCTATCACGTGTTGTGATGGATGTGCGCAATATAACGAAAAGTCTTCCTCTTGGTCGTGAGCGTATCGATATTTTAAAAGGTATTAGCTTTCAGATTAAAAGTGGAGATTTTATCTCTATTGTCGGTCCTTCTGGTTCTGGTAAAAGTACGTTACTCGGTATCATCGCCGGATTGGATAATCCCAGTTCTGGTGAGGTGTTGATTGATGGTATTGATATTGCCCGTATGAATGAAGGCAAACTGGCGGCGGTGCGGAATCAAAAAATAGGGATGGTCTTCCAGGCATTTAATCTTATTCCTACCTTGACGGCTCAGGAGAATGTTGAAGTGCCGCTCTATGTGGGAAAACATAAAGGCTCACCGTCCAGTCGAGCGAAGGAATTACTTGCTCTGGTCGGTCTTGGTCATCGTCTGGGGCATCGCCCCAGTCAGTTATCTGGTGGTGAACAGCAGCGTGTGGCTATTGCTCGTGCTCTGGCGACTGATCCTGCTATTGTGATTGCTGATGAGCCAACGGGAAATCTGGATGCTCGCAATGGTGAGATGGTACTGCGCCTGATTGCCGATCTGCGTCAGCGCACTGGTAAGACATTTATTATTGCTACCCATGATCAGAATGTGGCCTCGCACGCGGATCGGGCTATTCGTATCGTTGATGGTCTGGTGGCTGAGTTAGATATGAGCGGCGGGAGAATTACACAGTGAAAGTTTCGATGTATTTTAATTATACGTCTCGTTCGCTCGTCCGTGGTGGTCAACGAACCTTGCTGGCGATTTTCTGTGTCGCCGTTGGTGTAATGGCTATTGTGGCCTTACAACTTGTTGGCCTGATGATTAATAATGCCTTTACCAGTAATGTTCGTGCTGCAAATGGGGGCGATATTCAGGTTCGGTCGCAAAATCAACCTTTTGTGAGCAGCGACCTGACGTTTTTCGCGAATTTGAAAAATCAAGGTGCTATTACGAACTACACTCCTGTTATTAATGCTCAGGGAACAACCGGGACCAGCGTTTCGTTACGACAATCATTTACTGTCCGGGTTGTTGATCCTGCTAATTATCCTGTTGTCACTCCGCCGACCTTTGTCAGCCCTCGGAATGAGACATTTTCCTCGCTACTGAAGAACAATCAGATAGTGGTGACACAATCATTCATAAATCAGTATAAAAAGCAGGTTGGTGATACACTCTCTCTGCATGTGGGAACGCAGCAGGCGAGTGGGCGGACACTCAATGTGAAGTTGGCTGGCGTGATCTCAGAGACAGGGGTGTTTGATCAGGCTGGTAGCGTTGTGGTGATCTCTGAGCGTGATTATCAGGCAGCGGCCCCGAAATTACCTGTGACCTATGATACGATTGATATTACTGCTCCATCAGCGCAGATCAATAATGATGTCAGGCAAATTCAGAATCAATTTCCTATAGCGAATACGCAAACTGCGGCGGATGCGCTGAAGCAGGAGCAGGCGACGATTAACAATGTACAGAATTTTCTGGAAATTGCTGGCTTGCTGGCTCTGCTGATTGGTGGCGTCGGTATCGTGAATACAATGCAGGTATTGCTATCACGGCGCAAGACAGAGATTGCGATGCTGAAGACAACTGGTTATCGCCGCTTCGATCTCTATCTGCTTTTTGGGTTAGAAGCAGGATTATTAGGGCTTACTGGTGGTGTGGTCGGCGCGGCGGCGGCGACTGGCGTGAGCTATCTTGTACGCAATCTGGTTGTACAGACCTTCGGGTTGAATATCCCTTTTCTATTGAGTTGGTCGACCATCGGCGGTGGCGTTGTGATCGGTCTGGTGACAGCGCTGATCTTTGGTCTGCTACCCATTGTGCAGGCCGCGAATATCCGCCCATTGAATGTAATCCGCGATTTGTCGGCAGGTCGTGGCGCAGCCAGTATTGCCCTGACGGTTGTGCTATTGATTATCCTGTCGGTGTTGTTTTGTCTGCTTGCTATTATCGTACTCAATGGCAATGTAGTATTGGGCATTGCCTCGGTCTATGGTACATTTCTCTTTCTGGGGATATTGAGTCTCTTCCTCGGTTTGATCATTTTCCTGCTCAGTCGTATGCCTGTATTGGAACGTTTTACCTTCTGGTATCTGCTGGTGATGCTTGCCCTGTTTGCCATTTCCGCTGCGCTCTACTTCAAGGTGCCTGATTTCAGGGCTTTTGGCGTGCTCTTGTTTGTGATCTCGTGCTTACTATTGCTTGTTGTCATTGTTCCTCGTACCTGGAAAGCAATGGTGAAAATGGCATTGCGCAATCTGGGGCGGCAGCGAGCACGCACAACAACGACGATGCTTGCGCTCTTTGTCGGCATCTTTACGATTGGCTTGATTCTGGTACTGGGTCAGAATCTGCGTACACAGGTCAACACCGTGATCGGGAAGGCATTGAATTATAACGTCTACTCAATCACTGATAACAGTGATACGACAAAGTTACAGCATAAGCTCTCTTCATTGTCAGGGCTTTCTGCATATCAAATTCATTCAATGGCTTCGACGGTGCCGGTTGCGATTAATAATCAACCCATTCAGCAGTTCTTACCACAGCAGAATACTTCATCATCATCGGCTGGAACGCGGAGCCGTAATGTTGTCCTCTACTTTTTGAGTGGTGTTGAAGGCTATGATGTGGGCCATAATCAGATCCCTTCGATGCAATCAATGACCATCGTAAAAGGGCATAACCTGACGGTGCAGGATGCGGGCACGAATGATGTGCTTGTCTCTAATCTATTGCAGCAAGGGCTGTCAACGCCTTTGAAGGTGGGTGATACGATTACGCTTGCCAGCTCTGATCGGAAGCATACACAGACGGTAACTATTGTTGGATTTTATCAGCAGACGGGTTTTGGTTCGAATCTGGAACCCATCATTGGTACGACCAATGTGGTAAAAGGTGTTTCCCCAACAGGTGTTTCGGAAGCGATTTTCTACATGAAGATTGATCCAAACAAGCTCTCAAGTGCTGTCGATGAGATTTCTCGCACTGTGCCAAATGCTTTCGTTTTGAATCTCTCAAACATCAGTAACATTATTGATCAGATTCTCAATGATATCCTGTTGACGCTGACGACGATTGCCTCACTCTCATTGCTGGCTGGCATTATTATCATTGCGAACGCAGTGGCGCTGGCGATGTTGGAGCGCAGACGGGAACTTGGTATTCTCAAGTCAGTTGGTTACACCAGTAGCTCGATTCTGAGTGAAGTGCTGGTAGAGAATGGCATCGTTGGTGGGGTAAGTGCATTAGTCGCGATGTTGCTGGTGACATTTATCACTTCAATATTGGGAACGGTTGTTTTTAACGCTGCCTTTGGGGTCAGTAGTATTACCGCCGTTGGTTTAATTGCAGGTGCTACCGCGCTGGCAATGCTCGCCGCCATTTTTGTCGCGTGGGGAGCAGTACGTGTTCGTCCGTTAGAAGTTTTACGTTATGAATAAAAACAAGTTGTAAATAAAAGGCCCTTTGGAGTATTCTCTGAGGGGCTTTTTGTTTTTCTTAAAATGGTAGTAGAAGCAGTGGAATTTCCATCTCTTCTGGCGTTAATCCACCATGATGACCTTGAAAATGCATGCTGAATTTCCCTTCTTCGTGCCACCATACCGTTTCACGCTTATAAGGGAGGATTACAACATTGCCTACGCGGTCCAGAAAGGTTTGTGATGGTGGTTGCATGCCGAAGAAATTTTGTCGGATCAGTTCTTCCGTGCGATAGACCTCTGCGCGAAATGCCAACCGCTGGTGTAATTCTGCTACCGCCTCATCAATGCATTCTTCTTTGACATGCAAAAACATATCACGTGCCGATCCAGCGGGAGCCAGCAAGTTGCCTTTTTTATTGGTCTTTATATAGCGGAGGGCAGTGGGAATGTGTTTATTGATGTAGCTTGTTTGATAGGGATTAACCTCTACCTGACCGTGATCAGCAGTCATAATGAAGAGCGTATTTTTTGCTCTGGCCTGCATAGGCTGGTAGAAGGACTGATCAATCAGTTTCAAAAAACCATCAACACTATCTTCAAAGTTTTTTGACGTTGGTCCATGATTATGGCAAACCGCATCAAGTCGATCAAAGTAGAGAAAATAGTACGATGGCTGTGATCCCGCTTTGGTAATCAGATGGAGCAAGCGGCTAAAGGCGTCATGCAGTGTTTGATAGGGATGAACCTGAGCACCCCGGAAGACAATATCTGAATAAGTTGAGGGGGTGTAAGCCTGATATTGTAGGATATGTGAATTGACCCCATGCGTTTTTAAGCGTTGATAGAAGGTATTTTGTGGGAAGAAGGATGTTGCTGGTACAGCAGCATTTTTGATCGTGTCGCGTGCGAGTTTATCACCAGCATAGGAGAAGAGCAGTGGGGAGATAATCGCATCAACGAGTGGTTCATAGTAGTTCCATTCGTAGACACCGCTTTGACCAACATTTAAGCCAGTGTGAATGCAGGTAACATGGGCCGCCGTAGTGGAAGGAAATTGTGATGTCATTTTTGACACACAACCCTGTTCCAGAAAGCGTTTCAAAAAAGGATATTTCTCTGCGTAGCGTTCAAAGAAACGCCACCCGAATGCATCGATAAAAAAGAAAATTACACTATTGTAGCGTGTTGGCAAATTCCCGAACACGTCAACTGGCAGCGCACTCTGATTTTTACCTGTGAGCAGAAACTCAATGGTCGAGGGGAGGTTGGAGAAGCAATACGAATCGTAGAGCGGTCGAACGAAACGCTGTGAAAATCTGGCATTATTTACTGTTCGTAGCGAGGCTGAATTGAGCATACTTGTTCCTGCTTCCTAGTTGGTGCGGTATATCGTGAATTTATAGCTGTGCTAGATATCTATTCAACAGTATATCACGAAAATAGATGGAAGCGGATAAATTACTGGTTAATGAATATTGTAGAACTTCAGATGATACTGAATCTTATTTGATTGGATTTTATTATATAAATATTGTAATGTGTATAGTCTTCATTTTCTGTAATAAAGTATGCATTAACTGTTATTGGGATTCATGGCTTTTTCAAGGGAATTGTTTTTTGTCTATGGGTAATTATCAATTGAGGGAGTGGTTTTACCCGCTCCCTCATCTATTATTCGCCTTTTTTATGATGTTCTTCTTTATGGTGTTTCATGACTGTGCGGGCGGCGACTTCTTCAGCGCGATCCCCATAGCGTCCGCTTTTTTCGGCTGATTTTTTGATTTCTTCATACTGTTTTTGTTCTTTGTCGCCAACGCCACGAAGTGGTTTTTTCTCAGGCATATGTTCCTCCTTATCACTGAATGGAAATTATCACTATACCCTTACGGGGAATACGAATCTCTTTACATAATGGCTTCAGTTGTTGTGATTTTTTTGGGGATTATTGTGGATTAAGAGAAGCGTATTTTATTACTATATCAAGCAAAGCTAGAGATATGCTATACTTGCTCATAATAGCAGTGGTAATGAAGGGGTTAATGATCATGCGTGCTGTGCGACCAATCTGTCAGGGATGTGGGCAACCGATCTCGGCGAATGTCAATTATATTCAGGCGCTGGGAGCAAACTGGCACCCAGAGCATTTTGTGTGTGCAGCATGTGGGCAACCGCTCTCTGGATCAGGATTTTCCATTTATCAGGGGGAACCGTATCACATTGCTTGCTATAGCCAATATAGAGCGCCGCGTTGTGTCTATTGCGGTAAGCCTCTGGTTGGAGAATATCTGATCGATCACTGGGGACAAACCTTTTGTAAAGAGCATCAGGGTCACTACCCGATGTGCCGTTTCTGTGGTCGACTTGTGCCCCCTGATCAACGGGAGAATGATGCAGAGGTTGTTCGTTGTGTGGTTTGTCGGGTTGCCGCGATTGAAACCTCTCAGGATGCCAGACCACTTTTTTCCCAGGTTATCCATTGGATCAGCAATCAAGGACTGAAATATAACAATTTTCATCTGAACCTTGATCTGTGTGGGCGTGAGCACTTGCAGCGGCTCTTACAGCATGTCAGTCATGGTGATTCTCTGGGGGTGACGACCAGTGCCACCTATGTCCAGAATGGTCAGACAGTGCGGACAGAGGTGAATGGTATCGCTGTCTTGCGGGGGATGCCAACGACATTGTTTCGTGGTGTGGTTGCTCATGAGCTAGGGCATGTCTGGCTGATTATTCATGGTGTACACTTGCCCACATGGAGTGAGGAGGGTTTCTGTGAATTGCTCTCTTATCGTTACTACCAGGAATTGCAGACACCTGAAAGCCTCTATCACGCGACAGCTATCGAGAATAATTCTGATCCTGTGTATGGAGATGGATTTCGCCGCGTTCGCCTTCTGGCGGATTCGCAGGGATTCCTCCATTTCCTTGAGTCTTTACGTACATTGAAGCGCTTACCAATGTAAGCCTGAAATCAGTGTAGTGCCGGTCCCCATGCGTTGATACGCCCTGGTTGGAGGGTGATGATGGACGCCTGCTCAAGGGCCATACTCTGGTATTGCACGTAGCGTTCTCGCAGCAACTCAACTATGTGTGCGTGTTGTGGATGCTCTGGTGGCATGATATCCGCATATCCATAAATCTGAAGATACCACAGTTCCGACCAGTCCTCACTATAATGATCGAGCAGCAGTGATGCCTCATGACGAGCCTGAATATTTTTTACCCGGCGTAACTGACTCCCCTGTACGCGTTTGGGTTTCTCATCCAGTGGTGTATAAAAATAGTTGCCGTCAAAAGCATAGCAGATGGGGACGAGAGTTGGACTCCCGTTCTCATCTGCGGTTGCCAGACGTGCAACACGTTGCCTTTGAATCAGAGCAATTTCTGTTTCCGTCAAAGTTGTACGTGGCATATGAATCTGTCCTTGTCGCTGTGAACTAGAACTATTACAACAGGTGATTCTGTTGTAAGAAGCTCTGGGCGGTCACTTTGATTGCTTCATCAGGTGAAGCGCCCTGAGACTCCTTTTGCGCTACCTGATTTTGTAACTGGATGCTGACTGCTGTAGTGAGTTTTGGAGCCAGTGGGTTCAGAACCGTTGCGATTTCTGGATATTTTTTCAAAACCGAATCGCGGACGATAGGTGCTGGATTGAAAGCAGGGAAACCATTTTTGTCATCCTGCAAGAAGACCAGACCATGTGACTGTACTGAAGTATCTGTGCCATAGCAAACAGCAACCTGAGCCTGTCCATCCTGAACAGTGGTATAACCAACCGTTACGTCAACCGTCTGAGCCTTTTTGAAGCTCTTGGTGGTGAGTCCATAGGTCTTCTGTAACGCGTCTACAAACGGTACGCCATCGCTTGGTGATTCCAGTGTCATCTGTGAAGCCTTCGCGGCAAGCTGCGAAATCGTTGTGATGCCCAGCTTCTGGGATTGTGTTTTTGACATACAGAGAGCATAACCATCATCTAATGGCGATGGATTCAGCCAGGTGATGTTATATTTCTGCTGAAAGCCCTGCTTGACCGTCTGATAATCTTTTTGCGGGTTGTAGCTAGATGGTGTGCCTAGCAGGTTCAGACCTGTTGCGGTAAACTCTGGATAAATATCGGTTGCACCGCTCTGGATCGCTTTAAAGTTAAAAGGTGTATCACCAAAGGCCAGTTTAGAGTTTACTTTAAAGCCATCTTTTTGCAGCAGTAACACGTACATCTGACCGATCAAGCGGGACTCGTTATCCAGTTTACTGGAAACCGTGATTGGTCCTTTGGTACCTGTAGATGCGGGTGTGCCAGGTGTGCCACAGGCCGCTACAAATAAGAGTGGAACGAATAAGAATAAGGCCGCGAGTTTTGCCTGAATCGGCTTTTTGGGGGAAGTCATATCTTCCTACCTTTCAAAATAAGGATAGAGAAATCTATCCATGTAACTGGTAATTATGCGCTGGCTTCGGATTGCGCTCTTTGTACACGTAAACCTTCCGGTGTCAGTACACGCTGCAACCAGCTCATAAACACCTCTATAATCATTGCCAGCAGTGCGACTGGTATCGCACCAGCAAGAATTTCTGCATTCTTAAAAGTATAGACGCCATCAACAATATAGACGCCATATCCTCCTGCTCCAATGATAGACGCCAGTGTTGCCGTCGCGATAACCTGTACTGCGGCAGTACGGACGCCAGCGGCAAGGACAGGGAGCACCAGTGGAGCTTGAATACGGGTAATGATTTGCCATGTGGTCATCCCGATGCCACGTGCGGCATCAACGATGGCCGCATCGATGCCACGAATACCTGTGTAGGTATTGAGCAGAATTGGTGGGATACCAAGCACAATCAGTGCGATAATTGCGGGTGGATTTCCTGTTTTGAGCACAGGAATAGCCGCCACCAGAAAGACAATTACCGGGATCGCACGCAGCAAGCCGCTGAAATTCACCGCGATAAATGCAGCGATAGGGCTGCGCGAAACGGCGATGCCGAGCACAACACCAATAATAATCGCGCAGAGAATGGAAATACCACATATCTGCAAATACGCAATTGTTTGCTCGATAAAGTTGTTATCCGGATTGACAATAAATTGCCATACAGACATTACGTCAGACCTCTTTCTTATGCTAAAGAAACGGTACCACGTCCTCTATTCAAGAGGGTTTGTATCCCTAGCAGAATGAGGTCCGCGACAATGGCGAAAAGTCCCATCAGGATACCACCTGCGATCACACCTTGCATATTTCCCGTTGTGATGTTCTGAAAAACAAGTGCTCCCAGTCCACCCTGTCCCGCCAGTGCCGCTAGAGAAGCGATACCAATCGTTGTGACCGTTGCGACACGTACTCCCGCGATGATAATAGGTAGTGCCAGCGGTAGTGTGATGCGCCAGAGTACTTGCCAGGAACTCATGCCCATCGCCTTTCCAACCTCAAGTAACAGCGGATCAATGCTATTAATTCCTGCCGCTGTATTGCGAATGAGCACCAGTTGCGCATAGAGAACAAGCGGAATAATAATAATTGCTGGACTCAATGGCATGATTGAAATCAGTACACCAATTAACGCAAGTCCTGGAATGGTATATAACAGTCCGGCAACGGTAATAACCGGCAAATAGATCCGTTTATTCCGCGCAACGATAATCCCCAGTGGAATAGCAATGACAATTGAAATCAGCATAGCTATCACGACGAGATAAAGATGTTGCAAGAATAAGTTGGGAATACTACCAGGATCGGTTAAATCGTAATTATACGGACTGAGTAGATATTTCATGAACGCTCCTTTACCAGATATTCATGGATTATGCACTGTTTATCGTTCTATTTATAGAGAGCGATGGCCTGGCCTAAATATGTGTCTCTTCTTGAGAAACTGTTTGTGCTTGTGTGTGCGTAATCACTTGATTAATGCTGGCGAGAGTGATATGTCCGAGTGTCTGGTGTTGTTCGGGATCTTTGATTGTCAGGGCTGAGGCATTGGTTTCGAGGAGTTTCAGGAGTGCGTCAAGGAGGGTGGCCTGAGACGTAATCTCCCGGGTATCTCCCCAATGGGCCGACGATACCGCATCGGGTCGTGTATCCATCGCGTCGAGTATGGGCAGGTACTGTAATTGCCGCATAATGTTATCCGCCCCAACAAGCTGGCGTACAAAGTCGTTCGCGGGTTGGGCCAGGAGTTCGACGGGTGTGCCTAACTGGATCAATCGCCCTTCTGAAAGAACGGCGATCTGATTGCCCAGTTTAAACGCCTCTTCAATGTCATGGGAGACAAAGACAATGGTTTTTCTCACATCACGCTGGATGCGTAGCAATTCTTCCTGCATGCGCGTACGCGTAATTGCATCGAGCGCACCGAATGGTTCATCCATCAGGAGAATATCAGGATCAGTTGCCAGTGCCCTTGCCAGACCGACGCGCTGCTGTTGACCACCTGAAAGTTGGCGTGGGAAGCGTTTGCGAAACTCGTTTGGTGGCAAACCTACGAGGTCGAGTAACTCATCCACGCGTGCAGCTAAACGAGCCTTATCCCAACCGCCGGAAATTTCTGCGGTTACACGAATATTTTCGGCAATTGTCATATGTGGAAATAGACCAACCTGCTGAATAACATACCCGATACGGCGTCGCAGCAAAATTGGATTTTCCTGCAAAACGTTCTTGCCATCAATCAAAATCTGACCTGAACTTGGTTCAATAAGTCGATTCACCATACGGAGCAACGTTGTTTTTCCTGACCCTGATGTGCCCACGAGCATACAGGTACTTCCCTCTGGCACTTCAAAGGTCACGGTATCGACAGCAGGCTTGGTTGCACCAGGATAATGTTTGGTGATTTGCTGGAATGAAATTGTCGCCATGCTGTGGTATTTCCTCTCAATAGTCATAAAAATAAATACATTCTGAGCGCTGGATGCCCTGTATTTGTGCTGTGTTTTCCTTCCAATCGGTAATATGTTACCAGTTGCTCAGGTATATTGGTGTACATATAACACGTTGTTGTCGGGCGAACAGACGAGGCGATCTGTGATTAGAGCGTATATATTGCCTTTATTCTCTATTCACGCTCTTCTCACAACGATGTACACCAGGCAAGTAATAGACGTTTGATAGGCTGTTTTTTTCTCCGGGTAATTCGCCTCTTCTATACAGGTACCAGCATAGCATACCTTAATCCTGATATTTTTTCCAATTTCTCTCTCGATCGAACGTTCTATTCTGGCTGTAGTAAATATCTATAGGGCTGTGTTGATCCATTATGAAACGTTGCTAAAATAAAGAGATTTCCGTTGTCGATCTTTGTGAGAAGTGCCGCTCTGGCGCTTGAAAAGGACGCTTGTATTCAAAGTTGAATGAGGCAAACGTCCTTTTGTGTAATTTGTTATCTGTTTCTGTTACAGTGCGTGTGGATGTGTGGCATCATTGGCAGCTTGCTGGCTGCTGCTGGTGGGTTCAAGATTGACCACAATTGGTTCCTGCGAATTGCGCACAATGACCCATTGCGATGGCGTATCGGGTGAGGGGTTGATCTCTTGATGCGGCACGAAAGGTGGCACATAAATGAAATCGCCCGGTTCTACATCCGCTTCAAATTCAAGATGTTCGCCCCAGCGCATTTTTGCGTTTCCCGATACAACATAAATGATGGTTTCCTGATCGCCGTGGTGATGTTTCCCGCTGGCGATACTTGGATCTACAATGGTGACTCCTGCCCATAGCCCTTCTGAACCTGCGAGTTGACGTGAGACGGCTGCTGCTCGCCTCATGCCTGGTGTTTGTGGGGTATTGCTATCAAACTCATGTGGTTTGATGACACGGATACTCCGTTCATGTGTTGGTTGTGGAGTTTCCTGTTGGTTCATGTGAAATGCCTCCATCGTCATTCTAGTGATGTTTGGGTTAACCTGTGTAGTTGCATGATAGCACCAATAGTCATCATCGCGTATGATAGAGAATGTTGATAGCAGCATGACTGTGTTGGTCTATTGTTTTGTCTTATGAGGTTAAATTTCTGAACTTGACAGTTCGGACGCAATCGTGTATGCTTGAGCGTAACTAAGAAGAAAAGCATAAGAACGCGTTGATCAGAAACAGTAGATGCAGGTATTTATTCTGACAGCGAGCCGAGAGAGTGAAAGTCGGTAGATAACGCCTCGTCGAACCCATCTGTGAGCGTCAGTGAAAAACTGACCGGAAGACCTCTGCCGTTATCTGGAGGAGCGGTTGATTTCTGACCGCATGAGTGGGTCCGTATCATGAGATATGGTCCAATAGAGGTGGTACCACGGGTGGTAAGCTCGTCCTTTGTAGAGGGCGGGTTTTTTTTATGCTCGTTTACGGATAGATTAGAGAGAAAGGGATTCTTATGGTCAACGAAGAAAAATTTGTAGAGGATCTAGTTGATCAGGATGACGACTTTTCCAAATGGTACAACCAGCTTGTACGTAAGGCAGAGTTAGCAGACTATGCGCCAGTACGTGGTTGTATGATTATTCGGCCTTATGGCTATGCCATCTGGGAAAATTTGCAACATCATCTGGATACACGTTTTAAGGAAACTGGTGTGGAGAATGCTTACTTCCCACTCTTGATTCCGCAGAGTTTCTTGACGAAAGAAGCTGAGCATATTGAGGGATTTGCGCCAGAGGTGGCCTGGGTAACCCGTGGTGGTGGCGAAGAGTTGGAAGAACCTTTAGCAATTCGGCCGACCAGTGAGACGATTATTGGTCACAGTTTTTCAAAGTGGATTCAGAGCTATCGTGATCTGCCATTAGTGCTCAATCAGTGGAACAATGTGATGCGCTGGGAGAAGCGTACTGCTCTTTTCTTGCGTACATCCGAATTCCTCTGGCAGGAGGGCCATACGGCTCATCGTACTTTCGAAGAGGCTGAAGAGCGCACGCGCATGATGCTTGAGGTTTATCGTGCATTGGCTGAGGAGGATGCTGCGATCCCGGTTATTCCTGGTCGCAAGAGCGAGAATGAGAAGTTCGCTGGTGCGGTGCGCACGTATTCTATCGAAGCCATGATGGGTGATGGTAAGGCGTTGCAGGCGGGTACAAGTCATAACATGGGGCATAATTTCGCGCAAAGCTTTGACATTCAGTATCTGGATGCTGATGGTCAGCGCAAATATGCCGCGACAACAAGTTGGGGCATGAGTACGCGTATGATCGGCGGTATTATCATGGTGCATGGTGACAAGTCAGGACTGATGTTGCCGCCGCGTCTGGCTCCGTATCAGGTTGTGATTGTCCCGATCTGGCGTAAGGAGAAAGAGCGCGAGGCGGTCATGGATATGGTTGATCGCGTTGAGAAGATGCTCAGAGGCAAAGTTCGCGTTAAGGTAGACCGTAGCGATAATACTCCGGGTTGGAAATACAACGAATGGGAGATGCGCGGTGTGCCTGTCCGTATGGAGATTGGCCCTCGTGATGTGCAGAACAATAATGTGATGCTGGTGCGGCGCGATAATCGTGCCAAAGAGCCTGTACCTGTAGAGGCTCTGGAGACACGTTTGCCAGAGTTGTTAGAAGAAGTGCAAAAGGCTATGTATCAGCGCGCTCTTGCCTTTAGAGAGCAGAACACCTTCAGCACTGAGAGCTATGACGAATTTAAGGAAATTATTGCTAATCGTGGTTTTGCACGTGTGAAATGGGCAGAGGATAGCGCAGCTGAAACTGCTATTAAAGAAGAAACCAAGGCGACGTTGCGTGTGATTCCTTTTGCACAACCAGAAGGTGGTGTGCAGGGGAAATGTATCTATACCGGTAAGCCTGCTACCTGCGAAGCAATCTTCGCTCGTGCATACTAATTGTCTGATGTAGTTGTTGCTTGCTACTGTTTGTAAGTTGTAGGTGGGGGCGTCTCTTTCAAGCTGAGGAGAACGCATCCCATCGCAACGGGATGATGGGGGAGGATTATCCATGCGTGTGTCTCACTCTCTTGTAAGGACATTGCGTGAAGCTCCGCGTGATGCTGAAAGTAAGAGCCATGAATTGTTGCTTCGTGCCGGTTTCATTCGTCAGTTAACGGCTGGTGTGTATAGTTTCCTTCCACTTGCAAATCGAGTATTGCAAAAAATTACCGCCATTGTGCGCGAAGAGATGGATCATATCGGTGGGCAGGAAATAACTATGCCTGTCCTGCAACCGCGTGACCTCTGGGATGTACATCCTGCTGATGGCGGGCCAGCCCGTGCGGAGATGGTGCCCCTTTTTTCTCTGACTGATCGTAAAGAGCGTGAACTGGTGCTGGGTCCGACCCATGAAGAAGTAGTGACGTTGCTGGTGCGCGAGTTTGTGCGCAGCTATCGCGACCTTCCTCAGTTATTGTATCAAATCGGCGTGAAGTTGCGTGATGAAGCGCGACCACGTGGCGGTTTGCTCCGTACGCGTGAGTTCCTCATGAAGGATCTATATAGTTTTGACGTTGATCAGGAGGGACTGGACCGTAGTTATCAGGCGGTAAAAGCTGCGTATCATGCAATCTTTACGCGTTGTGGTTTACAGTATATGGCTATTGAAGCAGATAGTGGCGCGATTGGTGGTAAGGACTCGGAAGAGTTCCTGGCGATTACCGATGCCGGGGAAGATATCGCGCTGGTATGTGGGCAGTGTGGGTATGCTGCGAATGGAGAAAAAGCTGAGTTTCGCCGCTCTGAAAATATGCAGGAGGCGCAGGCCGCGCTGGAAGAAGTTTACACACCCGATTGCATGACGATTGCAGACCTTACCACTTTGCTGGGGGTAAGTGCGGATCGCACCATGAAAGTTGTCTGTTATAGCACCTCTGGACGGATTGTGTTGATTGCCATTCGTGGTGATCTGGATGTGAATGAGGTGAAACTGACCAACGTGTTGCGACGCATGGGTGTTGATACAAAAAATTTGCATCTAGCAATAGCGGAAGAACTGGTTCAGGCTGGCATTGTGGCTGGTTTTACCTCACCAGTGGACAAAGATGACTCTATACTGATCATTGCTGATACTTCTCTCCATGCCGGGAGTAACTATGTTGCCGGCGCGAATCGGCGAGATTACCATTTGCGGAACGTAAACTATCCACGTGATTTTCGGGTAGATGTCTGGGATGATATTGCTTCCGCATTTGATGGCGCACAATGCGCCAGATGTGGTGGTGTATTGCATACACTGCGTGGTAGTGAGCTGAGCCATATTTTTAAATTAGGCCACCGCTACAGCACGCTCTTTGATGCGACGTTTCAGGATCTGCAAGGGCAAGAACAACCAATCTTGATGGGCTGTTATGGCCTCGGTATTCATCGTTTATTGGCGCTGGTTGTTGAGCAGCAGCATGACGAGAAGGGCATTATCTGGCCTATGAGTATTGCCCCATACCATGTTGCGTTGCTTGGTTTGGATCTGGACAAGAGTGACATTGCTGCGAGCGCAGAACAACTGTATGCTGATTTGCAGGCGGCTGGTGTAGAAGTGCTGTTTGATGATCGCCTTGAGTCCGCAGGAGTCAAATTCAATGATGCGGACCTTCTAGGCATCCCGTTACGTGTTGTTGTAAGCAAACGTTCAATAAAGCATGGAGGGATCGAGCTGAAATTACGCTCACAGCAGAACAACCGTATCATTCCATTGGATCAGGCGGTAGAAGCTATTCTCCAGGAGATATAATGATCTTTTGTTTGCAATTCGTTTGTTTTGTAGAAAAAGGTAATAAGGGAATTTCACAATGGAGATTACCATTCGTGAGGCCCGCGTGGAAGATAGTCACGGCATTGCCTCTATTCTTCACGCTTTAGGTTGGTCCGAAAAAATAAATAAAGAGCCATTTATTGATACACAAACGCATGTCGCACAACGAATTGAGCGTTGCGCTCGTGAGCAGACGCATACTATTCTGGTAGCGGTAAGTGTAGATGACGAGATGACTGGAAGTATTATCGGCTATTCAGCTGTACATTGGTTCCCGCATCTTATGCTGGGTAATGATGGCTATGTTTCAGAACTCTTTGTTCATCCTCGCGCTACTGGTCAGGGTATTGGCAGTCGCTTACTGGATGTTGTGAAGGCAGAGGCACAGGAACGTGGTTGCACACGCTTACTGCTGATGAATCGACGAATTCGTGAATCATATGCTCGTAAATTTTATACGAAGCGGGGTTGGGAAGAGATGGGAGATGCCGCATTTTTCTCTTTCTCTTTACCTCAGCCAGAGGGTGTGGAGTGGAATGATCGTATATCGACGTCGGGGAGAAACGATAATAGAGTGTAAGTACTCTTTCTAGTTTGTTTATCTGTATGCTTAAATAATAGATATAAGGTTCGTAATCTAGAGAAAAGAGAGATAGAGCATGCAAGCATTGCCATATTATCCACGTGGGTTTCGTTCTTGTGCCAAAAATGTCGGTATCCGTGATGAGACGCTGGATTTTACCGTGATGGCTTCGGAGGTTCCGGCAGCCGCAGCTGCGATGTTTACACAGAGTCGCTTTTGTGGTGCGGCGATTACTGTTGGACGCGAACATATCGCTGATGGGCAGTTGCAGGCGTTTGTCATCAATAGCAAAAATGCGAATGTGGCGACTGGTGATGAAGGGATCGCGAATATTCGTGAAGTGGTACGTATGGTTGCCGCTGAACTGGATATTAAACCGGAAGATGTGTTGCCCTCGTCCACTGGTGTAATTGGCTGGCAATTGCCAATGGAGAGGTTGCGTGCGGGGATCAAAGGTTTTGGTCAGGAGATGCAAGAGGGCCAATTGCATATGTCAGCGCAGGCTATTATGACGACGGATACGCGTCCCAAACTTCGTTATTGTAAGGTTGGTGACGCAGTTCTGGTTGGTATGGCAAAAGGCGTGGGGATGATTGAGCCGAATATGGCGACGATGCTCAGCTATTTTGTCACCGATGCGCGGATCGCGCCGGACCAGTTGCAGCAATGCTTGCGTGATGCCGTAAATGTATCCTTTAATATGGTCAGCGTTGATACCGATACCAGTACGAGCGATACGGTTGCGATTATGGCAAATGGTCTGGCTGGTGAGGTGTCACTGTCTGAGTTCAGTCAGGCTCTGACAAATATGGCGATTGAACTGGCGAAGGATATGGCTCGCGATGGTGAAGGGGCGACGAAGTTGCTTGAAGTCAACGTTGAGCATGCATCCTCGTTTCGGCAGGCCAAACGGATTGCCAAGTCGATTGTCAACTCGCCGTTGGTGAAAACGGCTATCTTTGGCGCTGATCCTAACTGGGGCCGTATCGCGATGGCTATTGGGAAGTGTAATGATGAGTATGATATCATGCCAGAAAAAGTCACGATTGCGTTTGGTGATCTGCTTGTCTATGATGGACATGCGTTGGGGCAGGAGCGTTTGTCCGAGTTACAGGCTTATTTGAAACAACCTGAGGTGGTTGTTCGTGTTTCATTGGGTATCGGTGACGATCATGCGACTGTATGGGGCTGTGATCTTTCATACGAATATGTCCGTATCAATGGTGAATATACCTCATAATATTATGTTTCTTTACACAGGTAAAAGGAGTATAAATCGAATTTCACGCCTTTTACCTGTGTTTTTATGCACTTGCTTTCTGTCTGCTTTTCACGTATACTCAATAGTAGAACCTTGAGTTGTTACCCTGAGAATTAAAGAATGGTGTCTTATGCAGGCAACAAGACGTTCTGAGAAGCGCAGAGCACATTACACGCCACGATTTTATGTATTCCGTGGCTTTCATCTGTCCACATGTTACCCCTGATTTTCTTCATTGAAACTCTTCAGTTATAACCTCTTTGTCTTTTTGAAATAGATTCCTGTTGATTTGCTTTTGAGATTTTTTCGTATTGTCGAAATTATGCAGGAATGTCTACCTGTAGTTCTTTTCTCCTGACATAAGGACAAGCTGTCCTGTGTAAATCATCCATTTAGATGGGTGTGACCCACTATGTTCACAGGCATTGGTTGGTAGAGAGATGTCTCTACTCAGTTTTGTTGTTGACCAATGTTGTCTGATGTATGCGGATCAGCGGTGGCATAGTAACTCGGATACCGCATTATCGGAAAGGATTTTTATGAGTACCGATGGTAGATCCAGAGCATTAAGTGACTCTCAGCGTTATCTGGATATTGTGCATAAACCGCGTTTAACCCCTGGAGAAGCTGAGTGGCTTGTTGAGACAACGGTCGAAAATTTTACGCACTATTATAATAGTGGTTTTATTGATTATCGTAAATCTGTGGCTGAGGCTGGTGATTTTGCTTCGGTGGAGTGGACCGGGCATGGCGCGACTTTTAGAGATGTAACTGGTCGTGAGTATATTGATTGTCTGGGTGGGTTTGGTCTGTTTAATCTGGGTTGGGCACATCCCAAGGTAATTGCTGCTGTGCAGGCGCAACTGCAAAAGAGTCCTCTGCCGACACAGGAATTATTAGATCCTCTTCGTGGTATGTTAGCCCATCTGCTGGCTGAAATCACCCCTGGTGATATCCAATATAGCTTTTTTGTGGGCAGTGGGACTGAAGCTGTTGAAGGAGCCATGAAACTGGCGAAGCTCTATACTGGTAAAAGTGGTTTTATTGCCGCTGTTCGTGGTTTTCATGGTAAAACGGCTGGTGCGCTTTCATTAACGGGTAAAGCTGTCTTTCGTCAACCTGCCACGCCTCTGCTGAATAACATTTATCATGTCCCATTTGGTGATGCTGCTGCTGTTGAGATGCAGCTTCGTATCGCGCGTGAAGTTGGCAATGATATTGCGGCTGTGATTATGGAGCCTGTGCAGGGTGAGGCCGGGGCTATTGTTCCGCCAGATGATTTCTGGCCTCGTCTACGCCAGCTCTGTGACGAATATGAAGTGCTGTTGATCGCGGATGAAGTACAGACGGGCATGGGACGAACAGGAGCGCTCTGGGGAGTGGAGCATTGGAACGTTGTGCCTGATATTATGACCTCCGCGAAGGCGCTTGGTGGTGGTGTGATGCCTGTCGGGGCGTTTATGTCAACGCCAAAGATCTGGAATGTGCTGAATAGTAATCCTTTTATCCACACTTCGACCACGGGTGGCAATCCGCTTGCCTGTGCTGCGGCTATCGCGGCGATCCATGTTACGCTTGAAGAGCAGATTGCGGAGCAGGCAGCGGACAAAGGAAGTTACTTTATCGAGCAATTGCGTAAGCTTGCCATCCGTCATCGTGATATCTACACTGGCATTACAGGCAAAGGATTACTGATTGGTCAACATTTTGTTGATGATGCTATCGGTTATGAGATTGCCTCCGGGTTGTTTAAGCGTGGAGTACTCATTTCTGGTACCTTGAATAATGCGCAGGCGATCCGTATTGAGCCTCCTTTGATTATTACTCGTACTGAGATTGATGAGATTTTGAATCGGTTAGAAGATACATTGCGATTACTCCATGTTTCCGTCTCTCTCCCCCTTGTGACGGATCTGGTCGTTGCACCTGTGCCCCAGAATAGCGTTGTTGCCAGTATCAGCTAATCATAAAATGAAAAAGGGAATATAGAGATAGTTCTCTGTATTCCCTTTTTCATTTTATGATTAGCTAAAATTTATTACGATTGTATGAATTCTTTACGATAGGTTGCGATTGTTGATGGATATGCGTCATGTTATTGTGGCGTGTGATATATATGTATATATTAATGTAATTAATAAGAAAATATACAAAAATCAATTTTACACGTTTTATGTATGTACTGGCGTTTGAATTGTAAAAAAATCTTCAAATGTAAGGTAAAAGTACTTTCTTTCCTTCCCATTTTATTGTTGCGGCCCTGCAACCTATGTTATTCTGTCTGCTATACGATCCTGGCCTGGCGTGTATAATCGTCACCTGGGTTCTATTTTGTCTCCTACACTTGTAGCTTTTTGCCATTAAATAATGATTTAAAAGGATGATAGATATTCAGATTTCTATTTCATTGCATTCATTTATGCCTGCCGAATAATCTGAACAATGGATATAGCATGAGCGAGCGTCTGGGAGACGTTGATGTGTTTAAGAGGTAAGCAGTTTTATGATTACAACACAGGCATCAGAAGAGGGAAAACAGACGTATTGGAAACGGATCTCTTCTCGATTCACAAAGTGGCCTGCTTTGTATCCATCCCCTGACCCAATGCCTCATGATTGGTCGTTCTGGCTAACAACTGCCATCGTTGCGGTATTGGCGCTTCTCTTTATGGGCTACTTTATCACCTATCTTACCCTCCAACAGGTTACGTATATGACGCATGCCGAAGATCTGGGCACGATGGATCAGGCGGTATGGAGCATTACGCAAGGGTTTATTCCTCATCAAACAATCTGTAATATTATCAGTGATACCAACTGTGCGGGTCCGCAGGGGATTGTGCGTTTTTCAATCCATTTCGAGCCAATTTTGTTTGTTGTGGCTTTGTTTTACCTTGTCGCTCCCTCCCCGATTACGCTGATTGTCATACAGACTGTGATTGTTGCTCTGGGAGCGTTCCCTGCTTTCTGGCTTGCTCGCCTGCGTTTGCGCAACAACTGGGCCGGGGTGGCTATTGCTTTGCTCTACCTCTTTTTCCCTGCTCAGCAATTGGCGACCAGCGATGTTTTTCATGCGGTGACTTTTACGACCGCGTTTGTGCTCTTTCTTTTTTATTTCTTATATATGCAGCGAACAGGTTGGGTCTTCTTCTTTGCTGTGTTGGCGATGGCGTGTAAAGAGGAGATACCGGGTATTGTAGCGTTGTGTGGCCTGTGGACGATCATTTTTCAGCAGCGCTGGCGTACTGGTCTGGGGTTGCTTGCGTTGGCACTGATCTGGGTGGGAAGTGCTCTGCTCGTCATGAAGCACTTTAGCCCTACTGGTTCGCCGATGCTCGCAAGTCGCTATTCTGATCTGGGAAATAGCCCGGTTATGGTGGCTGAGACGATTATCCTGCACCCGCTGATGATAGTGAAAGAGTATATTCTGGAGCATAATCACTTCTTTTATATACGTTCGCTATTTGCCCCGACTGGTTATATCGCACTGCTGGCTCCCTGGATTGTGGTGTTGGCGACGCCGACGCTGGCAATTAATCTGTTCAGTTCTGATCCTTCGATGTATAGTGGTCTCTATCAATATAATTCTGAAATTGTACCCATTCTGGTTATCGCAACGGTTGAGGCGATTGCGCTGATCCTGTTTGTCTTGCGCTGGCTCTTTACGCGTTTGGAGAGCAGGCGTACACGGGCAATTGCTGTTGATGCTGATGATGTGAACATTGTGGGTATACCAAAGCGGAGTTTGCCGTTCCGTTCGCGTGGATTGCGTGTGGTCTATGCAGGTGTGCTGGCTTTATTGCTGTGTGGGGTGGTGTTCAGTGATGTGCGCGCGGATGTGCCCAGGGGGCAGTTGCCGCTGACACAGGGTTTTATCTGGCCTCAAGTGACGACTCATACCGCGTTGGCCCAGAAGTTTGTTGATATGATTCCTGCGAATGCATCGGTGTCCGCGCAGTCCAATCTGGTGCCTCATATCAGCCATCGCAGCAATATCTATCTATTCCCTTATCAGGATATGACATCAGATTATGTCTTTCTCGATGTGACTTCAGAGTTCTATCCATACTTTGGTTCGTTTGCATATACAACCGAGGTGAAGAAGTTATTGCTCAGTGGTGATTATGGTGTGCTGGCGGCTGATGATGGTTATCTGCTTTTGCAGAAAGGTTTGAAAGCGCCAACGATTTCCCCATACTCTGCCGCGCAACCGGGGAGCGATGTTGATCCTGCGACAGTCCTGCCAACGTTACCGAGCAATTTCTGTTCATTTATACAGACATCGCCACAAAGTATTCAAAATCCTGTGCAGGTTGATTTTTCTTCCACGAAGCAAGCGAACGCCAGTTTGAATCTGGTTGGCTATAGTGTGGGAGGTCCGAGCACAATGAGCATTGGATCTGCCTATATCTCGGTAACGACTGATTGGCGGGTGCAGACTCCACCAACGACACCAATGCAGTTGGTGCTGTTCATGACAGATAGTGCTGGTAAAGAGCATTACGTTAGTTCGGCCTTTTCGCCTGCCTTCTGGTGTCAGACGAATCAGTGGAAGTCTGGCGAGGTTATGCAACTGAAGAGCGATGTTTTTGGTTTGCAGAATCTGGGCTTACAGCCGGGTCCGGTGCATTTATCATTGGCTCTGATTCCGGTAACACAATCGCAGAATAATTTGATGGACGTACAGGCCCGTGCTCATGTGCAGGTTGTGCAGGGCACGAATGTTGTTCAGGCAACGTCGAACGCGACGGCTGTGCAACTGGCAAACGTCAACCTCGTTCCTTAGATATTGATACTCTGTTCAACGTCAAAGGAAAAGCAAACTACTTCCTGTAGTCGCGCCTTCCTTTGACGTTGAATCAATAGTTTTTTGTTGGTCTACGCTAATGGGGATCATCGATAAAATGATGGGCCATGGTAAACCCTTCCTCTGGTGTATCGTCTGGCAGGGAACAACCGCTGGCGAGGATCAAGCGTCGTCCCTGGATCTGAGTGATTGCAGCCATAAATTCGTTCTGTAGTTCTGTTTTGCCTCCATGCGTCAACGGTCCCCGTTCCCAGAGTTCACCCATGAGGTATTTATCTGTCATCGTCAGGGCTTCTTCTTGCTCCCATACTGGCGAGAAAGATACCGTTGGCACTATGCTATGCTCTATCGCCGCATGTGAGAATGTACATAGATTTTCAATATGTACAAGGAATGATAAAATGATCCTATTCAGTATTAGTGTTCATCTTTCGACGATTTTGGTGAAACAGGGGCCAGACCTTGTGCATAGCGATTTTTATCGTATTCTGATCTGGCATGGATACGTTCGACAATCCATTTGTCGCACCAGTTTGCCAGCATTGCGCCAGCAATGGCTCCTCCTGTCAGGGCAACCATCTTTGCAATGGTTGAGCCTATGGTATTATTCATAGTCCTTGTCCTCCTGGGAGTAAAGTTCAAAGCATTTCTACTACTGTATACGATAGTATCTATAAGAATGGATGTTTCTGCATCAATAGCAATATGATTATACTTTTAGTAGGAGGCAAACGAATGGGACCATCAAAGGGCCAATAATGGTTATCAAACTTGAATAAGTATAGAGAAAAGTAATCTATGTGTTAAAATCTGCTACTAAGTTCGATAAAATGAGGATAGAAGATATGATTGCTGATTATATCAGTAGGGTGGAGGGAAGAGGAAACTGAGTCTGGATAATAGGGCTACGATTAATATGTATTCACTGTACAAACGACTGTTTGTAGTGAAGGAGCGAGGCATAGATGGAGATATTACAAAAACGGATTAAGGTTGCACGTGGAGAGCTTCCGGCAGACCTTGTGTTGCACAATGCTCGCCTGGTGAATGTGTGCAGTGGAGAATGTTATCCTGCTGATGTGGCGATTGTTGACGGTGTTATTGCTGGCACAATTGTTCAGGGGGATACGTCTGTCCCACCTTACCGGGGAAAAGCAGAGAGAGATCTCCAGGGGAAATGGCTGGCTCCCGCTTTAATTGATGGGCATATGCATATTGAAAGTACCATGCTGATCTTATCTGAATTTGCTCGTCTGGTTGTGCCACGGGGGGTGACAACGGTTATTTTAGATCCTCATGAGTTTGCAAACGTCATGGGTGTTGACGGCATTCGCTATGTGTTGGAATCCGGACGTGGTTTGCCACTCACTTCTTATGTAACGCTCTCATCCTGTGTCCCGGCATCGGAGTTTGAAAGTCCTTATCGTCCTTTATTTGTGGATGATCTTGCTCCTTTCCTTGCGGACGAGCGCGTGCTTGGGTTAGCGGAGATGATGAATATTCCTGGTGTATTGTGTGGTGATGAACAGGTGCTGGCGAAGATTCAGGCAACCTTACAGCAAGGACTCGTTGTAGATGGACATGCTCCCGGTATTTATGGGCAGAACTTGTGTGCTTATGCTGCTGCTGGTATGATGTCTGATCATGAATGTACAACACCAGATGAAGCACGAGAGCGTCTTCGTCTGGGTATGTGGTTGATGATCCGTGAAGGATCTGCGGCGCGTAACCTCGAAGCGTTGTTGCCTGTGATCAAAGAGTTGCATCCTCCCCGTGCATTTTTTGTGACAGATGATCGTGATCCGCAGGATCTTACAACGCGAGGACATATAGATTCAATAGTACGGCAAGCAATAGCCTATGGGCTAGATCCGCTAGAAGCCATTCGTCTTGCATCATATAATACGGCTCAATATTTTCGTTTGTATAATCGTGGAGCAATTGTACCGGGATTTGTCGCGGACATGGTAGTGTTGGATGATCTATCAACATTCCAGGTCGAGTCTGTATATAAAGATGGTGTTCTGGTGGCTGCTGAAGGAGCATTAGTAACTGCTATCCCTGCGCAAGCAACAACAATGTCTGCGCAGATGGAAAAAAGTATTCACATTGGCAATATATCTCTGGAAGAGATACGGATACCGGGTCAACCGGGACTCATCGAAGTTATTGGCATAGAGCCAGGACAGATTACAACACTGCGCCTTCATGAAGAGGCACCTTATGATCATGGTGAGATTATCGCTGACCCGACACGCGATCTTTTGAAACTGGTTGTGATTGAACGCCACCACGCCAGTAAGCGCATCGGATCAGGATTAGTCAAAGGTTTTGGTCTGACGCGTGGAGCGATTGCTTCCAGTGTTGCTCATGATGCTCATAACATTGTTATCGCGGGCGCGAGTGATGATGATATTCTACGTGCTGCGCATGTATTGCAAGAGATGGGCGGTGGATTTGTGTGTGTCGTAGATGGTTCTGTACGCGCTGCCGTGCCATTGCCGATTGGTGGGCTGGTATCACCTCTCCCGGCAGCGGAGCTAGTACAACAATTGCACACATTGGATGCAGTTGCATCTGAATTAGGCTGTACTCTGGCTCATCCATGCATGACTCTGAGTTTTCTTTCACTTTCAGTGATTCCGTCACTCAAGTTGACTGATCAAGGGTTGATTGATGTAGAAACATTTACTCGCATCCCTCTGCAAAGGTAATGCGTATGCTATTGGAGCTAGTTGAATATCATTGGGCGGAGGATATTGATGATGTCCTCCTTCTTCTGGGACGCCATGATGTAAAGACTGTCCCACTGGCAGGTGGAACACACCTGCTTGGTTTACAGGATACAACGATTGAGGCTGTGGTTGATCTGCGGGATCTGGGCCTCGCTTATGTGACAGAAGATGCCGCCGGGATGCATATTGGAGCAATGACAACGCTGCAAAGTATGGTCGATGCTTCACTGTTGAAGGAATTCGCGACTGGCGTGCTTTCTCATGCTGCTCATGCCTCTTCATCATCGCGCTTGATTCGGAATAGCGCGACGCTAGGTGGCACAATCAGTACGGGGATAGCCGCACAGGCGGATTTATTGACTGCCCTGGCCGCGTTAGATGCGAAGGTGGTTGTTCGTTCTGGTTCGCGCACACAGGTTGATCTGCGTGGTGGGACATATGAGCGACCTGGCCTGGCCTTATCAGGTGTTGTTTTTAAGGGCAAGCAAGAACGTCAGGTAAATTATATTGACTACCCTGTTGAACGACGTGCGAATGAACTGATTGTTGAGGTCATTATTCCCCCTCTTGCGACGCATTATGGGGCTTCAATCACACGTATCGCACGTACTCCAACTGATGTTGCCTTGCTGAATGCCGTGGCGCTGGTTGAGATTGAGCACGGGATGTATAAGCGTGTACGGTTGACTCTTGGTGGGGTCAATATGGACCCTGTGCGTCTGTACGCGGTGGAACGGCAACTAGAAGGGCAAAAGGTGGTGCATCCTATCAACAGTCAGAAACTTTTATCTATCCTTCATACAGGTATGTCAACATTTCGTCCTGCAAATGATATCCGTGTGAGTAGTGGTTATCGACGTGTCAGCGGGATGAGCCTTGCATATCGAGCACTGGAAGAGGCGATGAATGTTGCTTATTGGCATAGCATGGTTACATCAGAAAAAGGATTGTAGGTAGGTAGATGGAACTCGAATTGCGGATCAATGGAGTAACAGAAGATCGGGAGGTTGCTCCAAATGAGTTACTGCTCTCGTTACTACGCCGAGAGGGATATAGTAGCGTCAAACATGGGTGTGAGTCGGGGGAATGTGGAGCCTGTACCGTACTTGTAGATGGTGTTCCTCGACCAAGTTGTGTTATGCTTGCTGCTCAGGCTGGTGGTTGTTCTTTGATGACGGTAGAGAGTCTTGGTACCTCTGAGAAGCTTCATCCATTACAAGAAGCGTTCGTTGAGATCGGGGCAGCCACCTGTGGTTTTTGTTCTTCTGGTGTATTATTGTCGGCGTATGCCCTGCTGCAACAGAATCCCAAACCAACGGAAGAAGAAGTGCGTGATGTTCTTTCCGGTCATCTCTGTCGTTGTTCCGGGAATGGTAAGTCTGTTCAGGCAGTGCTACGGGCTGCTGCGCGTTTGCGTGGTGAGCATGTGTTGCCAATGGTCTATAACATTGCCAATGAGCAGCAAGATCAAGCGGGTCTGACCGGGCATTTGAGTGCTCTGGGTGTCAGTGGAAAAATACGAAATTTGATGGCGAAGGCTTCGTCTGAAGGGGCAAGCGGTAATGTCACGACGAAGATCCCAGTTATGACACCTGAAGTGCTCATGAATACGACACACGTTGCTGTTAATACAGGTGAAGCGAATGCGCTCAAGACATCAGCTTTGCAATCTGTTGGTGCTCCAGTGCCTGCCCGGAACGCAAAGCAGCTTATGACGGGACGACCATCATTTGTTGATGACATACATCTGCCAAATATGCTGTATGGACGTATTTTAACCAGCCCGCATGCTCATGCCATCATTCGGAATATTTCAACAGGGCAGGCTGCTTCACTTCCTGGCGTCTATGCTATTCTGACCTATCGTGATATTCCACGCATTGCGTATTCCAGTGTTGAGCATCCTCATGCCAGCGAGATTCTCGATCAGTATTGCCTTGATTATATTGTTCGTTATGTGGGTGATCGTGTTGCGGTGGTTGTGGCTGAAACAGAGGAGATCGCGGAGCAGGCGCTCAAATTGATTGAAGTGGAATATGAGGTACAACCCGCTCTGCTTGATCTGCGTCAGGCCTCTGATCCTGGGGTGGTGCGTGTTCATCCTGAAACAGAGCTACGTGGACCGCATGATGCGACAAGGAATATTGCTGCTCGTGTCCGTAATGAAGTTGGTGATGTAGAAAGGGGTTTTGCCGCTGCTGATTTTGTTGTAGAGGGCGAGTATATTGTTCCGGCTTCTCATCCTGCCTTGATTGAGAAGCATATGGTAATCACTTATTTTGATGATCATGATAATCTGGTCGTACGCACAAACACGCAGATACCGCATCATATCAGACGGACATTATCGCATGTGCTCAATCTTCCTCAGCGACGTATTCGGGTGGTTGTACCAGAGGTGAGCGGTGATCTGGGTGGCCGTCAGGCAATAGAGCTTGAGGATCTTAGTGCCCATTTGACGATGATTACAAAGCGTCCGGTAAAGTTAGCGTACTCGCGTACCGAAGAATTTCAGATTGCGCGAGCCAGGCAGCAGCATATTGTACGCTTAAAGACTGGTGTCTCTCGTGATGGGAAAATGACCGCGAATCAGATGGTCATGCTTGCGGATACCGGTGCATATGGCACGCATTCGTTGCTGGTGCGTCCGCAAGGATTGAATGCATTGGCACTCTATCCTGTTGCGAATATGCGTTTTGTCGCCGAGGTGCTCTATACCCATCATTCACCGGCTGCGCCTTCTCAGGGTTACGATCTTGGACCTGAGTCCTTTGCGCTCGAATGTCATCTTGATGAGGTCGCCAAAAGGCTTCGTATGGACCCGCTTACTTTCCGACAGCAGAATTGGTTACGCACTGGCGATAGCTATCCGTTTCCTCTTGCCAATACTGGCAAATCTCGTGATAACGGCATGCTGGTGGACGAGTGTGGCTTGCCTGAGTGTTTGCAGGCGGTACGGGCGAAAATTGGTTGGACCGAGAAACATGGGAAGCCCAGTTCTGATCGTTTCCGCCGAGGAGTTGGCATTGCCCTATCATTCTACGGTCTGCCTGATGCCTCGTTGGGTACCAGTGGCGCAATGATGAAATTAAATGAAGAAGGTTCTTTCGATCTTTTTATCAGCCATAACGAGAATGGTACCGGTCTGAGCACGCAAATGGCACAGATCGCGGCTGAGTTGTTGGGTGTGCCTTTAGATGATATTTTAGTGCATGGGTTTGATTCTGTGACATCACCTTTTGCGGCCTCTATGCATGACTTCTCTGCCTTTTATAGTTGTGGTGGGGCAGTCAAAAAAGTGTCGGAGCAGATGCGCCGACAGGTGCTTGCGGTGGCTGGTCGCATGTTAAATGTGGTACCGGAAACCTTGAAACTTAGAGATGGCTCGATAAAGAGTGCTCAGGGGCAGCACGTGACGGTTGCACAGGTTGCTACTTATGCTCTTTATGAAGAATCGCGCCAACTTATGACGACTGCTTCCTGGAAGGCGCAGGCTATGCCGATGACCTTTGCGGCTCAGGGCGCGGAAGTTGAGATTGATATGGAGACTGGCGGTATTCGTATCCTTAAGGCTGTCTCTGCGGTGGATGTTGGCACGCCGATTAATCCGATGTTTGTTGCCAATCAGATTGAAAGCACTGCTATTCATTCATTGGGACTGGCAATCAGTGAGGAACTGCTCTACGATGCTCAAGGAGCGTTACAGACAACCAATTTCAGAGATTATCATCTCTTGACAGCGGCGGATCTGCCTCCGCTTGAAACGATCCTGGTCGAAACCAATAACTCATCGGAGCTGTTTGGCGCAAAATCAACTGCTACTGTTGCCTTATCGGGCATGCCTGCCGCTATTGTGAATGCTGTGGCTGATGCTGTTGATGTGCGTTTACATCAGTTGCCAGTTTCGGCGGAGCGAGTGTTGCGTGCGATTCATGCAATGATGACGAAACAATCATCGTAACAGATTTAGATCGTTGGATTTTTGATTCTGAATATGTTGGATACATTCAAGAGCACTCTGTTTGGGAGTGCTCTTTCTTTACTTTTTATTACTGGCAATCTGGCAATCTGGCTCTTTGTAGCGGTTCAGTGATTTTCATGTATCTTTCCAGATAGATAGAGCATATTAAGAATAGTGCATACTATCCGAATGAGGGATATAGAGGAATTCCTGGAAAGAAATAAGAAACTGACACTGTTATTTCTGTCAAAATAACACATGTTGGAGTACAATGAGGAAAAAAGATGTAATAGTGGATAGAAAAGAGTGAGAGCCATTTTTGCTGGAATATGCGTTATGCTTTGTATAAGAGAATGTTGTAGGGATTAGGTACTATACATATTTTTGATTGATAGGTATTCTGTTTCATCCCTGCTATAATGCGCTTGGGATTAAGATTAGAGAAGATTGGGGTCGCTAATGGCTCGTCGATTTCGTCCACAAAATACACCAAAAGACAATTTACAGTTAGCTGCACATGCCATACCCTGGAAATTACTTATTTTAGTGCCTGTATTGGTTGTTTTCGCTATACCCACTTTTTATTATGGGGCACGTGTTGGTGATGCGGTGCTCCCTGCTGTGTCTAATGTAATGTATTCCATATCAAATCCGCCTGCAACGCCTGTTGTCCATCATTATCCTGCATTTCCGACCGTATTACCACAATCAGGAGCTATCAATTATACGGTGGGCGAAGGTGATAACTGTGATTCGATTCTAACCTATCAGATGCGCATGTCTGATGCCAGTACTATTTTTAGTGATGCGAATCCGAATACAGTACAGGCGCTTGATCAGTCCATTGGGCAGGACTGTCATAAGTTGCAGCCTGGGATGCTCTTACATCTCTCTCCTCAATATCCATTGGTGGCAATGGGAGGCATTCTGGAAAAGATTGAGTCTATGACGCCAGCGCAGGCAGTACCCAAGCCGTTGATCCCCGTGCAGAATACGGATAACGCGCCTGATTGCACCAATGGTTGTGCATTACTGGTGAAAGTTGCTCCAACGACGCAGGTCCGCTTGATTGTCTATACTTCGCTGGCACTTCATCCAGCTTCCTGGGTCTGGTTTCAGGCATCGATGGCACTGAAACCAGTTGCGAAATTTGCTAATTATCCTTATGCAGATCCCGCAGTTTCATTCAATGGGATGACAATGCATGTCTGTAGTTTTCAGGTTGATACAACCTATGATAGTAATTCACTTGACTGTGATCAATTATCTCCTACGACAATTGATGATGATAATGGTTCGTGGATGTTAGGGGTTACTGGTTCTGGTGGTCTTGATCACTGGAAGCTTGGTCTAAAGAATGTTCCTGCGAATACACGTTTACTTTTCTGGACGACACAGGATAGTAATGGCAATCTCGCGTATCATGCTGGTAACCCTATTTATCGCTATGATCCTGCATCTCATCTTTATGTGAAGCTGTCGTAGCATTTTTCATCTGGTTGCGATAAAAAATCAGACCCTCCGCACCACAATAGAGCGGGGTGTCTGATTTTTTGTTGTTCTTTCTTTTTTTATCGGAAATGTTCTGCCATATGATTGAGTCATAATGCATTTCATGGTATAGTGGAGCAAACAGTTATGTAATATGGTCAATCAGTTTTCCATCCTCATATGTCAAAGTTGCGGGGCCATGATGTGTAGTTGGGGTGAAGGTTTGAAATATTCATCGCATATGGTTGGTAGTTTGGCAGAGGCGTATGATGAACTGACAAAGCGTTGGCGGCTTTCGTAAGATTTCACCTTTGTCTATTGCCAGTATGATGCGTAGCAAAGGTTTGCTGATGATAGGCATTGTCTGAAGGGAGCGTACCGGGAGCATTGTTTGATCGTATTGCTGCAAATACATCTAGACAAACAAGTGGTCATCTTGCAAATTTGTGCATCGTGAGCGGAGTAGTATATGGCAGATCTAGAGGGAAGAACTCTCGGTCGATATGAATTGCGGCAAATGATGGGGCATGGCGGCATGGCAGATGTGTATCTCGCCTATGATCCACATTTTGAGCGTGAAGTCGCTGTCAAGGTTTTCAAGCGTGAGGATGAGGATTTATTGCGACGTTTTATTCGCGAAGCTCAACTCATGGCATCCCTCAGTAATGCACATCTGATGCCTGTGTATGATACTGGAGCAAGCAGGCTGGATAATGCGAATATCTATTATATCGTGATGCCGTTTATGGATGGGGGAACGCTGCGTACGCGGGTGCGGCGTGGAAAACTTTCCCTGGAAGAGGCAAGTCGATATTTAGCAGATATCGCTGACGCACTTGATTATATGCATTCTCAAGGGATTATTCACCGTGACATCAAGTCGTCAAATATCTTATTAGATGCTGATGGGCATTGCTATCTTTCTGATTTTGGTATTGCCCGTACTTCAACTGATGCCACCCAGTTGACCAGTACTGGCAATGTTCTGGGCACGGTTGATTATATCGCCCCAGAATTATTTGAAACGCATCGTCGGGCCGATGCACGCAGTGATTATTATTCTCTTGGTATTCTTTTGTATGAGATGGTGACCGGACATCTCCCGTTTACGGCTGAGAATCAGATTGCTGTGGTGGCAATGCATGTAAGCAAACAACCTCCATTTCCGCGCCAGTTCGTGCCGGATTTGCCTCCCAATGTTGAACGTGTGATGCTGCGCTCCCTGGAGAAGCGCCCGGAATTACGATATGGTAGCGCTTTGGAGTTGGCGGATGCTTTTAGTTACGCCGTCCATCATCCTGTGACTGTTGACCTTTCCGCTGCCTCCGCTCCTTACTGGGATCGCGATGATCATGATGGCCCCACATTACGTCAGCAGCAGACTTTTTCACGTGTGCAGCGTTTGCCTCCATCGACGGTTTCTCGGACGACCCAGAGAGGGCAGGCGCAACCACAGGCGACGGGTGATTACGCAGCGCAAAATTATTATCCGGCTTCTCAACAGTCGGCATTATATCCTGCTTATGCTCAGCAAGACCAGTATGCGTCATATCGGCAACGTGAAAATAAGGCCGTACGTACACAGACGCGCGTCGTGACGATATCGGTTATTATTGTTTTGCTCTTAATTGTCGTGCCGATGACGTATGTCTTGCTCACGCACACATATAGCTTTGGCACGGGTTCTATGGTGACCGCGACTGCCACGCCGAATTTGCAGGAGACTTCACAGGCATCTACAACCACTGCGCAGCAGGCCGCTAATGCGGCGCAGACTGCGAGTGCCAATACTACGGCGACCGCGCAGGCGCAAGCAACAGCGACTCAGCTTGCTCATCAGCAGGCCACTGCGACCGCGTTAGCAGAGGCCACTGCGACCGCCGAAGCGAATGCGACCGCGACTCCGGCTGTTTTGCAGACCGCGATTGCAGGCAGTCCTGTGTACCAGGATGCCTTAAATAATAGTCAGAATGCAGCGACACAGGCTGCTCAATGGGATCAAGGTAGCGAGTGTGTCTTCCAGAGCGATGGCTATCACGTACAGACCGGGCTTTTTGACTCGCTGCATGGTTGTCATGAAGCGAACAAGCAATTTGAAAATTTTGCCGCGCAGGTTGATGTAACGATCCAGCAGGGTACGTCTGCTGGTATCTTTTTCCGCATGAATACGACATCATTGGGATCATATCAGGGCTACCTGTTCCAGATCGATACGAATGGCAGATATAAGATCTCCTCTTCCAGCAATTTTAGTACTGCGAATAGCACGGTATTACAGAATTGGACGGCGTCGCCTGTCATCAATCAGGGAGCAAGCCAGAACACACTGGAAGTCATTGCGAATGGTTCCAAGCTCTTATTCTATGCCAATGGTGCGTTTCTAGGAACGACGATTCAGGATCAGACATTTAGTAGTGGCACGCTGGGTTTTTTGGCAACCGCAAATAATGGAGATAAAGCAGATATCGTCTATAATAATCTGAGCGTATATCCTGTTTGATAAAGAATGTCAAAGCAGAAAATCCCCTTCATTTACAGTGGCAAATCATTGCATTTATGTGGTATTGTATGAGTAAGCGTAAGATGTGTATGGATATTCCATTTCTAGCGCCCTGAGAAAGAATACTGTTTTATTGAATGCTATACTACACAAGTAAGCGTGTGATGCGGGTTTTAAACTGTGCTTGTTGGATCGGCCACCTGCCAATTGTATATGGCAGCTAGTGTCTGTATAAACAGTTGTTCTGGGGGGAACGAGTGTGGCGGTATGCTTACCCGCAAGTATTCAAGGTTATGAGCCGTTACATAGCTAGGATGAAAAGAAGGGACGGTTTATTATCGTGAAAAAGGCCGAACAGAAACGAAAAACGTTATTGGCTAATCTGGGCGATCTCAACCGACCTTTACGTGTCCGGCCGGTCCGCTATCTTGGCCGAGAATGGTGGGCTATTGATGCGGAGGATACCTGGCCTGGAATGGTGATGGATCTGCGGCGGCTGGGTTTTGAGGCAGTTGCGATGGAAGATGAGGTGTTGGTACGGGAAAGCAGTCCTGCCCCCGAACCTCAGATGGCTGGCCCCAATGCGCCTGACGGTTTAAAACCCTTTCCTATCGTCCATTCCACAATTCAGATTCGTACTGAGTCCTCTCTGCGAGAGTATGCATCATACGATAGTTACGACGAGGATGATGCGTTTGACGATGACGATTATGTGGATGAAGATGAGGAATTATGGGATCCTGAGGATCTGGATGAAAGAGAAGAATTAGAATCGTTCTAATTCTTTTTCATTATAAAGTAATAGCAAAATTTGCCTTCTGGATGATAGTGAGTTCAGGAGGCTTGTTTTTTATGTAAATATGTAATAGGACAGTGCTATGGCGTAATAGAAATCAATACCGTTAAAATATACATTGCCGCATTTGCGTTCACTGAACATTCTGCTATAATGAAATATATAGGGATGTTATGGGGTATTACGGAATTGATATCCCTTGCCCACCAGGGTCATACATGGAGGTTGCTCCATGTGAGGCGCGGATTGTTCCGTAGCCGAGTATGTTCTGACACAAAAAGGAAAGCAGTTGTGTATGCAGAATGATTCTGAACAGGAGAAATATATTCGTGCCGTTGAGGTGGATGAGGGATCTGTTGTTCAATCAGATCTCTTTGGCACTGCTAAAGTAGCTACTGAGGTCGTAAATCCGCCGGAAACGTTGCATTCCTCCCTCTCTGATCTTTCAAGTCTTGCTGAATGTGTGCAGCCGTACAAACAAGAGTTAATTGCACGTGGTAAGTCAACTTATACGGTGACCTGTTTCCTCTCAGATCTCAAGATGTTTATGGAATTCCTTGGCCCTGATACTCCTGTTGGTCGTATCACCAAGGAACAGATCACTGATTGGCTCATGAAGCTAAAGTTTGGTCAGGGGCAAACTCCTGCACCAAAGACGATGGCGCGACGGGTTACTTTCCTCAAAAATTTGTTTTCCTGGTTAGAGCACGAGCAGCTTATCCACTCCAATCCCGCTGCCGGCTTAGCGCTGGAGCGTCCTCTCCCTCCGCTTCCTGAATTGCTTTCGGATGAAGAAGTTCAGAGTTTGCTTCAAGCGGCTGCGGATGATCCTCGTTGCTATTGCCTGGTCTATCTGGTATTACGTGGCGGCCTGAAAAAAGAAGAGGTCATGAGGCTGAATGTGCATCATATCGATACGACTGATGAGAAAACGCCTCTGGTGACGGTGCGTTTCGAAGAGTCTGCGGGTAAACAACATCGTGAACGCCGTGTCGCTATGCCGCCAGAGTTTACGGGTATTTTTAACAGCTATCTTGAAATTTATCGTATTCAAGATAAGATGTTTCCCTGTACGGATCGTAATTTGAATTATATTCTGGCACGTGCGGTGAAAACGTCGGCTGTGCAAAAGCGTGTTACATTACAAATCTTACGCGATACCTTTGCTGTGCAGCAACTTCGAGCTGGTACTTCTTTTGATGCTCTGCGTGAGAAAATGGGTCTCTCCGATGAAGCATGGCTAGAGTCTAAGGAAAAATATCGTCGTCTGGCTTTTACTAATGCTAACGAGGATACAAAGTAGCATCGTAACCACGATCACCATCAGGGTATGTTTTCCTGAGTTTGTGGGAGGACATATCCTGATTTTAATTGTATGGTGGTGTTGGTGGCGTATATGGTGGTTGTTGTGGTGAGACAAAAAAACGTGTTGCTTGCTTGTTGAGCGTATAGTTCAACAATAAGATGTTCAGGATAATTGTCCCGATTGCCAGTGGACCCAGACAGATAAGCCCAAAACCAAATGTGACAATAGTGCCAAAGATCATAAAGGGCCAGTACAGGCATATGCTACAGACAAGTAATATGATACCAATGGTTGTTTTTCTTGCCATAAGCCAGCCGATACCAAACAATCCCAGCAATGAAAGTATAAATTCTATGATCAGTGCGCGACTATTTTTGTTGGTGACTATGATATTTGGTGTCTGTTGATAATAAGCATGGCCTGTGGGGGGAACAAAGGAATTGGGATTATTGTGCTTTCCTCCGTACTGGTAAGATGCCTGCTCTGATTGTTTGTTCCCCTGCTGCTGATAGGTGTTGTTTCCGGTTGTTGGTTGAGATGTATAAGGGGTATGGTCAGTATGTGGCTGCGCATTGGCATTGGCTGCTGCTCTGACATTCACCGCGCCACAATGTGGGCAATAGTTATTGGGCTCTGCTAGATAGGTTCCACAACGCTTACAGTACATAATGCGTCAATTCTTTCGTATTGGATAGCTTGAAACGTTCTTCGAGTATTTTCCGGTGCTATGTATTTTGGTGCTGGTGTTTTATGGTCATCTTTGATTTTTCCACCAACCTGTTTGGTTACTGCTAAATGCAAGTGTGTTAACCTGATCAGTATAAATGATGCTGGCTTTTACTGGCAACGGTGGTATTTGTGATATCGGATTAGTTGCCTGCTGTTTCGCAAGGGCTGCTGGTGATACCACGATGTAAGAGGGTTGAGCCTCTTGCAGAATGGGTATCAGTTCTGCTGGCATGGTTTTATTCTTTTGCGCAACCATCTGGATGATCTCTGCGGAGAGCATTGATGCTGGTACGGTTTGTTGTATCTGCTTGAGTACCGACGCACTCTGCGCTGTCACACCAAGAAAAAGAATGCGAATGCCTGGAGCTATCAGGCGTAAAACTAACCCATGATCACGGACATCACGACTACTTTTTGTCAGATATGGTGGCCACCATACTTGTAAGGAAACTTGTGTGCCAAGAGGAATAGTTTGCCCCTGGCTAACGGCTGTATATGGTAAGTTCCGTTCACTTATTGTACGTCTCCAACGCGCGTAGGTTGTAGACGGATGTTGCATCCCCGCATCGATAATCTGCTTGATGGCATAGCGTGTCACAATGTCTTGCAGACCAGTAATATGATCCGTTTGAGGGGATGTCAAGATGACCATATCCAGGCTTCGTTGCCAGTATGGAAGGCGCTGGTCGAGCGTGGTGGCGAGGGAGGTCGCGTCGGGACCACCATCGATCAGCAGTGTATGGTTATCTGGGGTACGGATAAAGATGGCTTCTCCTTGTTGGGTTTGTCCCGGTGATGCGACAGGCAGAAAGGATAGCCGAAAATCCCCTGTTTGCTGTGGTAATCCACTGGCAATGAAGGTCATAAGGACCATACAAACCGCATAGCTGCATTGTAGGATGCGCCATCGTGATGATGTAAGGTGCTGCCTTCTGGCTTTTATTTGCTGTGCATCTATGTTGGGACGTTTTCGGAGCAGATAGAACGATCCAGCACCCAGACAGGCGTAATAGAGCCAGCTCAGGATCAGAGCATAATTCATTGTATCAGGCACAAGTAGATAAGCTCCAGGGAGGGAGGCGCACCATTGAATGCAGTTACCAATATACCAGAGCAGCGGCCATGCAATCCAGCCGCTGATACCAGCCAGCCAGGGGAAGAGCATACCTGCTCCACAAATAAAGCAGCCGATGAGGAGCAAGCTTTCAAGGAGAGGAACGGTGAGTATATTGGCTAGGGGCGCAATCCAGGAGAGTTGTTGAAAGGTTACCATTGATATGGGGAAGGTTCCAAGTTGTGCTGCGAGCGTTACCGCAATCATTTCGTGGAGTAGATATGTTTTTGCTGGTAATGGGAGAAGCCGTTGCAGCCAGCGTTGTAACGTAGGTGTATAGAGTACGATGCTGAGTGTACCGAGAAATGAGAGTTGAAAGCCAGCATCCCATAAGATGAATGGGTTGATTATGCTCATGATCAGTGCACTTGCCGCTAATGCAGTATATACGTTATACGTGCGACCCAGACGTGGCGCAACGATCAGCAGAATACCCATGATGCCCGCACGTATCGCAGACGCGCTCGCTCCACTCAGAATAGTATAGATAATAATGATGCTACTGGTGAGGCAGGTAGATAGCCATTGATGCCAGTTGCGTTGCCTTTCTGCGGGGAGTTGTTGCCAATCTGTTGATCTGACCAGGGGGGCAATGATGGCTCTGGTAAGACCAGCGAGTATTGTTACCTTGAAGCCAGAAGGAACAATGAGATGTGCCGTGCCGGTAACATTGAACGCGAATTGGAGCGGTGCCAGTTGTGGTGTTCTCAACCCTAGTATAATGGCGATAAGTAGAGCCGCCTGTGGCTCTGGTAGTGTTCTGGCGATAGCAAGCGCGAATGTTGTACGCATATGATAAATGGCGGCAATGATTGGATTGCCTACAAATGCCGTGACGGTAATCCGGGGAAATGCCATACTGGCGAAGACACCTGTTGGACTATATGGACTTGCTGTCGTGAGTTTTCCCTGTAGCTCGACATTATCCCCATAGTTGGCCCCATAAATATCATCTATTTCTGTGCCTGGAACGATAACCTCGATCGTGCCGTGTACTGGTTGCCATGATGTTGCAGCGCTGGTATTACTGACACTATCAGTACTGATGAGCAAAACACGGCTATGTCCCGCAACTTTTGGGACATCATTGACTGTACCTCGAATATGTATGGTTGTTGAACTAATAAAGTGTGAGATGGCTTGTGGATCATTGGCTGGCAGGTTGGTTGTGTAACGCCAGGCACCAATGCAGAGACAACAGGCAAGCAAGGACAAGAGCCGTATTTGTTTGTTATGCCAGAATGGTAACAGGAGCAGGAGTGAGAGGCAGGCTGCCAGCAGATACAAGAGTGAAGGCAACGTGAGAAGTGACGCGAGGAATATGCCTCCGATCCAGCAACTCGCGCTGGCAACCAGTAGTAGACCACGTAGCGAGAATGCTGGCATTGTTGATCCTTCTGTTTGCATATATTTCCCTTTTGCTCATAGAAGAGAGAGAACATGATGAGTCGTATAACAGACAAATAATCAGAGTGATCATAGAAATAGAGTACGGTGGGTTAGCGTATGTATTTATGAAACTGAGACTTGATCTTTTATTTTGGTATATATGCTTGCGCTGACGACCTGTAGCAGATCTGCGACCGACGTATATGAGCCATGTTGTTGACGGTAGTTCACGATATTCTGTGCGGTTGTCGAGCTGATATCAAGGTTTTGTCGCAACTCGTCAGCGCTGGCTGTATTGATATTAACAAGCGTGCCGGTCGTGTTGGTCGTGGTTGTAGGGGTACTTGTTGTGCTTGCCGGGCTGGATGAGTTAAGTGAAGAAGAGGTTTCCCCCACGCGTGGCACATAAATTTCCTGTCCATCGGTCAGATGCGCGGCTAAATTGATGGTCACCAGATCGGCATCGGATAGTGGCCCTCCTGCCGCTTGCAGAAGTTGGTAAATACGAGTATTCGCCGGGAGGGTATAGACACCAGGATGGTGGATCGCACCAACAATATAGATCTGGATTTTACTCGTAGTGTTTGTTGGTGTATCCTGCGTTTGAGCTTGCGTGGTTGCTGGCGGATTTTCAACTATCGATGTGGGTGCTGGTGTTGCTATTGTGGATTGCGTGTTGTTTGATGCGTTTGTTGTTGGTTTCCAGATCAAGTAAAGGCCACCGAGGAAAACGAGGGCCAGTGCGAATACAAGCCAGCGTAGAGCTGTTTGTTTCAATGATAAAGATGGTTTGGCTACATCCGGTATCTCAGCGTTATTGTGTTGTTCCGTCTGGATGGAGGGTGTCATTTTTGTGTTCGCGGGTGTTTTCTGGTTGCTTGGAGGGGAAAACCGTGTCACGCTATCTGGGTCTGGAATTTCAAGCATGTCGATTTTTTCCATGCGTGTTGTATGTGCCGCATGGAGCGATGTGTTTGTGATTGACTGACCAACTGGATATTTTGGTGTATGGTGGCGTGGAAGTTGCTGAAATTGGCGGCGTGGTTGATAGGTATTTCTTGCATCCATATTCATATCCCCCCCCTTTGTCAACATAACCTCAACTCATCTGTAGTCACAGGAGCATATCATATTGATACATGGATATCAATCAATAGAAGTGCGTATTTTATTTTTCTTATAAGAAATGGTATTGAATGTATAAATATTTCTACATATATTTATGTAATGTATAAAAATTTCACGGTACAATTAAAAATGGGAAGATGAGAGATGTGCTTCTAGATTTTTCGAAAAGGTTTTGCTGCCATAACCAAGAGGTTTACTGGTATATTTTACAATGCTGATTGGTTTGATACGTTAATTCACCTTTTCTCATTCTGCGTTTTCAATGGTCAATATTTACTGATATAAGCTTATTTACAGGCTTATTCCGCATATAAAAATAACCGGATCATTATGCTTTCAAACACATAAGATTCGGTTATTTTTATGGGTTTATCCTCCTATCTGGAGCAGCGTTACGTACTTTCCCCGCCTATGCCTGGAGGTGTTTGTCTGAGCGAGGGGATGGATCAAACGCACGTTTTAATGCCGCTAACAGATCTCGCATGGCTGTCTGGGTCACCTGGGCATTGGCGACCATACTGAAGCCGTGGTAGGCACCAGGATAGACGTGCAACTCCGTTGGCACGCCTGCTTGCATCAGGCGACGAGCATACTCCAGATCTTCCTCCAGAAACAGATCGAGAGCACCGACATAGATAAAGGTGGCAGGTAAGCCCTCCAGATGTTCAGCACGTGCCGCCGCAGCATAGGGCGAGACATCTGGACTCCCAGGTTCCAGGCCCAACAAAGAGGTCCAGCCAAAGCGATTGGTCTCCGGTGTCCATATGAATTCTCCTGTGTACGGATGTGGTTTTGTGAGCGTACATGTGCGATCATCGAGCATAGGAGCAAGCAGGAATTGGAATGCCAGGGAGAAATCACCACGGTCGCGCGTCAAGAGCGCTAACGCAGCGGTTAGTCCCCCTCCGGCGCTGCTGCCGCCAACCGCGATCCGATTCGGATCGATGCCCAACTCGTCTGCATGAGTAGAGATCCATTTCACGGCCGCGTAACAATCCTCGACCGGACCAGGATAGGGCGTCTCAGGAGCCAGACGGTAGTCCACTGAAACGGCAGCATACCCGATAGCTGACACCATGCTTTTGACCCTGAGATCTTCTGCATTAGCCGAACCCATAATATACCCACCCCCGTGAATCCAGAGCAGGACAGGGAGCGGTCCCTGTACCGAGGTCGGCAGGTAGACCAGCACCCGTACATCCGGTGCTCCTTCTGGGCCGGGTATGAAGCGCTCACTCACAGAAAGAGCAGAAGACTGGGACAAGTTCACGGTTGCCTGAGAAATTGTGGCACGCGCCTGCTTCAGGGTTTCAGCGGTGAATGCCACCGGGGCAGGAATCTGATCAAGGAGAGCAACAAGCTCAGGATCAACAAGATGCCGGGTCGTCATCGTATCTTCCTTCATTCGTAGTGCTATTTGTCGTAATGCTTTGCTTTTTTAGACATAAGATAATCTACATTGGTGGATTTAACTTTATTATTTATAAATATATTGTAGAGTTTTGTCAAGTAGCCAAAGATTATGCGGTATTTCCAGAATAAGCTTTGACTACTTGAGCGTTTTTAGGCTAAGCTGTAAGGGAACAAGAAGCTTCTTATAGGCTGTATAGAGCACAAGACCGCTAGAAATTGTGACTCAAACAGCCTATGGAGCGATGTTGAGGAATACGCCGTCATCTGGCCTGACATGCGACTTGAGAAAAGTTGACGGATATGGTATATTTATACGTGAAGTTCCCGTAGCTCAGTGGATAGAGCACCGGTCTCCGGAACCGGGTGCGCTGGTTCGATTCCAGTCGGGAACACTTTCTCGGCCCGCCTCAGATGCGGGTTCTTTTTTTGCTCTGTTTCCTGTACCGCTCGGTTGACAGCAACGCTGACAGCAACGCCGCTAGACAGTCTTAGACAACAGTGTATTTAGTCGATCTGTTGCCTCCTTTTGTAAGGATGGTAACACATGTGAATAGGTATCTAAAGTCATTGAAATTTGACTATGCCCAAGAAGCTCCTGCACGATTTTTGGATGAACTCCTTGTGACAACAATAATGAAGCTGTACTGTGACGTAAATCGTGGAAACGTATTTTTGGCACTTCAGCTTTTAATAACAATGGATAGAATGAGCGTCTAAGAAGGGTACTAGGTTCGATAGGAGTCCCATCCTTTTTACAGAATATCCAATCCTGGTCGATCCATGCAGGCCCTGCTTTGAGTCGCTGTTCGTTTTGTTGTGCCCGATGTTGTTTGAGTGCTTCTATAGCTAATGTTGTCAGGGTAATTGAACGTCGGCTCTTGACTGTTTTTGGTTCTGCTGTGATAAATCCTTGGTGTGGGATATGAGCAATAGTTCTTCTTACCTGTAGCATTTCTTGCTTGAAATTGATATCCTCCCATTTCAATGCGAGTAATTCACCTCGTCTCATGCCTGTTGTGAGCGCCAATATATAGAGTGTTTCTAATGGATCACCTTGCGCTGCTTTTAAGAAACTTTGTGCTTCCTGGGGTGTAAATGCTTTCATTTCTCGTTTGGCAACTCGTGGCGCGTCAACTCGATCACAGACATTTTTTGTGACCAGATCCCAGCGTACTGCGTCGTTTAAGGCTCTATGAAGAAGACGATGAATATGTTTCACTGTTTGTGCTGAATATCCTTCTTCTAATCTTTT
>DATJIE010000026.1:0-74845 GCA_035493535.1 Dictyobacter sp. | reverse complement strand
TTGTTGGTGCTCTGCTTGGTATCTGGATTACCTTACTGGTGGCTGGATCTGATATGCGGAATGCCTGGTTTAAAGCTGTGTTGGATCGTTTTCCTGTCAGATAATGATATGTATGCCATTGGAGAAGACTGAGATGGCATGTAATCGGGCGCGGTATGGAGGAGGGTAACATTGACGTTGCGAAAAGAGCGGCGATCTGTTGACGTGTTGATGGGAATCGTCAAATTATGTCATCCTCTTCCCGTATTGCTACATGGGCTGGCGGTGGCATTATTTGTTTTTCTGGCTTCATGGCCCCATTTCATCTGGTCAACTATCTGTCTGGTGATTGGAGCGCATGTCCTGATGCAAATGGCTATTGCGATTTTGAATGATTATTGTGATCGCCATTTGGATGCGCTTAGTAAACGTGATAAGCCGATTGTGCTTGGTTGGGTACGGCCTGCGGAAGCGTTGCTGCTGGGTATTGGTTGTATTGTTGTGATGTTCATCCTCCTGTTGTTTTTACCTCCTCTGGCGCTGGTTATTTCCCTTGTTTATCTCATGTTGGGGATGGCATATAATCTTGGCCTGAAAGCCACGCCACTCAGCGGTATTGTTTTTGCGCTGGCTATTCCTCTGATTCCTGTTTACGCGGTTGTTGGTGTTGGGCAGAGCTGGCCTTTTCTTTTCTGGATTATTCCTGTCGGCGCGTTGCTAGGTGTTGCGCTTAATCTGGCTAATTCCTTGCCGGATATTGAAGATGACGCACGTCATGGCGCACGAACATTAGCGGTGGTGCTGGGAAGACGTGGGACGTTGTTACTCTGCCCTCTTTTGTTGTTGGGTGCGATGCTCTTAGTCGTTTCGCTTACACTTGTGCAATTAGTGCCTGCTCAGGGGATTATTCTGGGTGCGGCAGTTGTGTTGTTTGGCCTGCTTGTCTGTTCCTTACTGTCATTTTTATGGAAAGAGCCATCATCGCAATTATATCGACGTTATTTTCTATTGGTGGTTGGTAGCTGCCTTGTTCTTATCGTTGGTTGGTTAACAAGTATTTTGCATTTTTGAGGGAAGATATTGTGCCACTACGATTGACATTGCCAGAGATGTTTCTGGCTCGATTAAACTTGTTGCCCACGCCACTTTTCGATACGCCACTTTCCGCTGGCATTGCGAAAGTGCTTGTTACGGCCTGTGAGCTTGGTCTTTTTGATCTTTTAGATCATAGGCAACAATCACTATCTGAACTGGCGCTGCAACTCCAATGTGATGAGCAGGGATTACAGCTTCTTTTGCAATTGCTGGTAGCTGCTGGTTATCTACGCGATCATCGGGGGAGCTATGCAAATACAGCGGTGGCCCGGCGCTGGCTAACACTGAAATCGCGTTGGAATATAGCGCCATATATCATTCATAGTCCGGATATTGTGGCTATCTGGGATCGTTTGCCAGAAGTTATCCGTACCGGGCAGAGTGCTATGCGTATGCCATATGAGGATGATGTTGCGGACCCTACTGTACAGAGTGCGCTGGCGCGTCACTATGCAGGTCTGGCGTCGTTAGCGACGTCTCTAGGTGGTGATATGCTCTATCGTCTACGCCTCCCTGCCAATGCTATCCGCTTGCTTGATGTGGGCGGTTCTCATGCAGCGTATAGCGCGCTTTTCTGTCAGAAATATACCCGCCTGCATGCGACTATATTTGATATACAACCAGGGATTGATGCAGGTCAGAGAACGGCAAAGCGTTTGCGTCTGGAAGAGCGTATGAGTTTTGTCTGTGGTGATTTTGTTCACGATGATTTTGCTCATCTTTTTGATGAATCATTTGATGTTGTACTCTATTTCCATATTGCTCATCTATTAACACCGGAACTCAATCAGGAGATTTTGCAAAAAGTGAGTCGGGTATTGAATCCTGGTGGTTTATTTGTGTTTGTTGATCAGGTTATTGATCAGGTGCATGGTTCATATCTGGCCTCCTTGATTGTACAGTTTATGGCTGTAACTATGCGTACAGTTGGAGGTACCTGCTATCCATTTCCCACCGTAAAAAGTTGGCTTCAGGAGGCAGATATGGAGAAGATACAACACCATCGTCTGCTTACTCCGGGTGCGACTATGATCACTGCGAGAAAACGATAACGTTGTTGACAAATACGAGAAATAGGTAGTAATTAATTTCTCAGCAAAAGAGAGTGGTATGTATCGTTCTATTCGATAGTAGAGCGATACATACCACTCTCTTTTTTTAGTAATAGAGTAGGTTGTGGGTTATTCTATAGCTCCACCAGAAAGTGTGCTCAGGGTTTGTTGGGCATTATCCAGATGGTGCTGTATTTCTGTCCATAAGGCAGGTGTGCTTTCCCGTGTAAGGACTTCAATGGCAGATTGATGGGCCGTGATGGCCTGATGGAGGAAAGAGCGCTGTTCATCTCCCGTGGAAATGTCGCTGAGTGTGTGCAAGGCCAGACCAAGATTGTGCTGTGTTTTTGCCCGGTAAAAAGGTGCTGTATCTCGTGTCCAGATAGTCAGAGTATGCTGATAGGATTTGAGGGATTGGTTGAGAAGAGCGCGCTGTTCCTCACCACGCAAAATTTTTGCAAGGTTGTGTAAAACTAATCCCAGTTTGTCGCAGGCTTCTGCCCAGGAATGGGGATCAAATTCACGTGTATGTACCTCTAAAGCATTCCGGCAGGCATCAAGGGCCTGGTTGAGAAATGTGCGTTGTTCCTCTCCAGAAGTCAGTTCGCTCAATGCATTCCACGCCAATCCAAGATGTTGTTGTGTTCTTGCCCACGCGCCAGGGACTGTAATCCGTGTATGAATCTCAAGCGAGTCTTGAAATGCGGTGAGCGCCTGGTTGAGAAGAGAGCGTTGCTCTTCACCAGTGACCAACCTGGCGAGTTTCATGTATGCACGACCGAGTCTATTCTGGGTTATTGCCCAGTAGTGAGGAGTTATTTCACGCGTTCGTACCTCCAGGGCAGATTGGTACGCTTGAATGGCTTGTTCCAGATAGGAACGTTGCTTCTCGCTCGTAGTAATTTCACTGAAAAGTATGAATGTAAGACCCAGATTGTACTGTGTTCTAGCCCAGTCAGGTGGCGTTGTTTCGCGTGTATAGATGATCAGAGCATTTTGAATGGCTATGAGTGCCTGATCGAAATAAGAACGTCGTTCCTCTCCTGCTGAAAGTTCGCCTAAGCTTCGTAGTACGAGATGAAGGTTGTTCTGCGTGCTTGCCCATGCATTGGGAGTAGAATCTTGTTGCCGTATGGTTAAAAGGGTCTGAAAGATCTGGCGCGCTTGATCTAGATAGGAACGTTGCGTTTCGCCCGTAGTAATTTCACTCAGCGTATGCAGCGCATGGCCCAGATTATTTTGTGCTATTGTCCAATTGGACGTTTTCTCCTGTGCGTAGATTTCAAGTATGGATTGATAGGTATTGATTGATTTATGAAGGTATGCGTGTTGGCTTTCTCCTGTCGATAACGTACCCAACATGCGGAGGGTAATCGCAATATAGTGTTGAGTGAGAGCCCATGAACTAGGGTTTGTCTCCTGAGTATAAACGTCAAAAGTGGACTGATGTGCTTGTAGTGCCTCATTTAGATAGGCATACTGGCGTTTGCCCGTTGATAGAGCGCTCAACGTACGTAGAGTAAGGCCAAGACAGTTTTGGACCCATGCCCATGAACTGGGGTTTGTCTCTTGCGTATAGACTTCAAGCGCGAATTGATAGGAGCGCAGAGCTTGATTTAATAGTGTGCGTCTTTTCTCTCCTGTGGAAATGTTACTCAAGGCATTCAATGCAATACCAAGATTCGTGTGAGTTCTGGCCCATTCAGTCGAAGAAGCGTCCTGTGTATAGATCTCAAGGGCAGATTGATAAGCCTGAATAGCCTGAAGGAGCAATGAACGTTGAGTCTCCCCTGTAGATAGATTGCTTAAGTCTCGTTGTACAAGACCAATGTTATTTTGTGTCAATGCCCAGGAAAAGGGAGTTTTTTCCTGGGTACGAACTTCTAGTGCTAATTGGTATGCCTGGAGAGCTTGATTAAGATAAGTATGTTGAGTTTCTCCTATAAAAAGTTGACTCAATTGATGCAGTATAAGTCCAATATTGTGTTGAGTTCTGGCCCATCCGCCGGGGGAAGTGTCTTGTATATAAACGGTGAAAGTAGATTGCAGCGTTTGAAGAGCTTGATCCAGCAAAGAGTGTCGAGTCTCCCCTATAGATAGACGGCTCAAGTCTGATAGGATAAGACCAATGTTATTCTGTGTTAGAGCCCAGGATTGAGGAACCGATTCATATGTACGAATTTCCAAAGAGGCTTGATGAGCCTGGAGCGCTTGAGTTAGATAAGAGTGTTGTTCTTTACCACTTGAAAGAAAACTTAAATGCTGTAGAATAATGCCTTTCTCATATTGGGCCAAAGCCCAGGTGTAAGGCATAGACTCGCGTGTGCGGATTGCCAGTGCATTTTGATAGGCTTCAAGGGCTTGCAGGAAGAATGCGCGTTGTTCGTTACCTGCGGCAAGATTTGCCAGATCAGATAAGACAATGCCCTGTTTGTATTGGGTCAAAGCCCATGATGCTGGCATGGACTCACGTGTTCGAATTTGGAGAGCGGATTGATAGGCTTGAAGTGCCTCACTGAGAAGGGTATGTTGCTTCCGCTTATCTTCAGAAGAAAGCATTGCGAGTTTTTTTAACGTGTCGCCGAGGTTGTGTTGTGCGTTCGACCAATTGGATGGGGTTGTTTCTGGTGTATAAGTCTTTAGAGCGGTTTGATAAGCCTTGTATGCCTGGTTTAAAAGAGCATGTTGTTCCTGCTTATCCTTTGTCGAAAGGTCTGCCAGATCATCCAGTGCGACACCAAGATTATGTTGTGTATTGGCCCAGGATTGAGGGGCTCTATTTTGATTATAAATTTCTAATGCTGCTTGATATGCTGCACAAGATTGAATGAGCAGAGAACGTTTTTCTCGTTTGTCATTATTGATCAGATTGCTCAGACGACTTAGAGTAACACCCAGATCGTTTTGTATGGTTGCCCAGAATATGAGATCTTCATCCTTTGTGTGAACCTCTAAAACAGAGTGGTAAGCCGCAATTGTTTGTGTGAGATAGAAACGTTTTTCCTCGCCTGTAGAAAGCTTCGAGAGTTCGTTCAGAACGGTGCTTAACTTATATTGCAAGTTTGCCCATATATTGGGGAAAGTTTCCCGCGTATAAATCTCCAGTGATGCTTGATACGCTTGAACTGTTTTCTCCAGATAAGGTTGTTTTTCCTTCCCGTTGGAAAGTTCCGCAAGATCCTGCAAGGTTGTGCCCAGATTATATTGAATAGTTGCCCATAAATCAGGATGATGCTCTTTTGTACAAAATTTTAATGCCGCACAGAAACAGTTTTTCCCATGTTTTTTGTTATTGTTGACAGTGTCGATAACCAGATTAGCGAAAGACACGCCCAGCCGGTTGAGTGCTTCTGCATCCTGTATTTGTATAAAGTCGTCGGTTAATTGTAGCCATTCCTGTATTGTATTTGAATAGGAAATGAAATAATTTGTGATGATATCTTCCTGGTACATGTTATTGTGAATGGGGTTTAATACTGGTTTTCCCTGCGTGGTGTATGCTTGTGTGAGAAATCCTGTGCGGTCTAATACTGTGTATGCTTCTTGCCATTCAGACTGATCCAGACCAAAGTGTATCTGAGCGATATGTTGCACTCTGGTTTCCAGATAGGGATAGATGTGAGCAGAGTGCAGAAGTTGTATTGTTTTAAGTATTTGTTGAGATGAGCGTGGGAGATTTGGGTAGAGCTTTTGCAATGTTTGTGTCTCGAATAGCAGTGATCCAGGTGTTTTTCCATCGAAATCCTCTATCTGTGTATCCAGCCCTCTTGCCGCGAGAAGTTTTGTGAGCTGTATAGCTTCTTGAAAGTGTAGATTTCTAAGTGGTACAGGTTGTAGCTGCTTAAGGAGTTTTCCGACGTGTTGTTGAGCTTGGCGATGATAGTCACCGTCTCGGCAGGTGGCAAGGACGATGAGGCGGTTACTATACTTGAGCAAACGGTTAGCCAGATCATTGATGAAAACTGCTTCGAGTGGATTAGTGAGTTCATGTAAATCATCCAACCAGAGTAGAATATCTTTGCCTTTCAGGGCGGCAACATCAATAGTATATTCTGGTTCATTCGACCACCAGACCAGCGTCCATCCTGCAAATTCGGCTTGTATTATTTCCCATGCCAGACGAGTTTTGCCCTGGGCTGCTGAGCCAAAAATACAGACACCCGCTATATGATTTTTGTTTGAAGGTTCTTCTGTACTGAGTCTGTGTAGAATACTGTGAACGATGGTATCTGTTTCACGAGTTATATAGGCAGATTGGTGATAGTTAACTAGCTTGAAATGAGCAGGCGAGAGCGTATCGATATCTTGTACATATACAGACATTTTTAGGATTTCCTCGCAATAAATGAGTAAGAGATTTTACAGATGAGTATTATTATCTTATATAATATGCCTGATGCTTGATATGGGCAAGATGATTTATGGAAATAAAACCATCATTTTTAATCATAAAAGAACATAAACGAAACCTATTTCATACAGAAATTGAAGCAGGTTTGATAATTGGAGATAAGTCTATTATCCGTTTAAATGAAGCTAATCTGGTGGAAACTGATTTGAACGGAGCTAATCTGAACGGAGCTAATCTGTTTAACGTTATTTTTAATAGAAAACAATTAGACCAATCGAATGATTTGACTGATATTAATCTGTCTACTGATTCTTCTGCGAAGCCTTAATTTTTGCGTTGCTACACCGTTGCTACATTTTGGGCTTTTTTGAGGTTTATGAAGAAAGGTAGGGTATGCATAAAGCAAGGCAGGAAGCCCATTCACTGACGGACTTCCTGCCTTGACGGTAGTCGGGGTGAGAGGATTTGAACCTCCGACCACTACAACCCCATTGTAGTGCGCTACCGGGCTGCGCTACACCCCGATGTTCTCTTTGTTGGGAACAGCCACTAGTATAGCAGAAACGTAATGAGGAGTCAAGTGTTTTGTGCCGCTATTATCGGGAAAAACAGAAGGTTTGCACTTGCTTCTCACGATTGTGGGGAAATCGTTACTGTAAATTATGGACTTTCATGGGCGGATCTGCTATACTTTTTTCTTAGAATATTTGTGTTTTGTATGCGATAAAGGCGATGATGGGGAGAGTAAACACGTAGTATGTGCTCCAGGGAGAGAAGGTCACCGACTGCAAACCTTCTTGCACAATCTCTTGTTGAAGTTCACCCCAGAGCCGGCTGTTGAACAGATCGTAGCAGTAGATAGCCCCGGATTGTCCCCGTTACCGGACTGACCGAGTGGAATGCTTCCTTCTCCAAATAGGGGTTTATACCCGCTGACGAAGATGCATTCAATACGGGTGGTACCACGGAGCTTGCTATGCCGACAACTTCGTCCCTGTTGACGAATGTCGGTTTTTTTGATTTTTGGGAGGTTGTTATGGTTGGACAACTTGAGCAACTGCTCGGACAACTCGACGCTTTGCGTGAACGAGCACTTGCTGAGCTGGCACCGATTAATACATCAGCAGCATTGGAAGAATGGGATGTACAGTATCTTGGACGCAATCGTGGCGAATTGAAGAGTCTTTCTTCAGTAATGCCAAAGTTGACTAAAGAAGAGCGTCCAGTTGTTGGTCAGAGAATGAATGCGGTGAAATCGGTTCTGGAGCGTAGTCTGGCTGAGAAACGCGAGGAACTGAAGGAACGTGAACTCTTGCTGGCACTGGAGAGCGAGCGTATTGATGTGACCCTACCCGGTCGCAATGTCCCGGCAGGAAAAATGCATCCCCTTTCGCAGGTTATGCTTGAGGTATCTGAGATTTTCGAGCGCATGGGTTTCAGCATTGTGCAGGGACCAGAAGTAGAGACGGATTATTATAATTTCCAGGCGCTTAATATTCCCGCTGATCATCCTGCTCGTGATATGCAAGATACGTTCTGGGTTGTCCCAGGGCAATTGCTACTACGTACACAGACATCACCAATGCAGATACGCACCATGAAGCAGCAACAGCCTCCTGTACGTATTCTGGCTCCTGGTACAACGTATCGTAATGAGGCCATTGATGCGACACATGAAGCAGTATTCCACCAGATTGAAGGTTTGCTGATCGATGAGCATTGTACGATGGCTGATCTGAAAGGTTGTCTGGAACGTTTCGTGCATGAGCTTTTCGGGCCAGAGCGCCGCTTGCGCTTTCGTGGGAGCTACTTCCCGTTCACAGAACCCAGTGCTGAGGTTGATATCAGTTGTGGTATCTGTGATGGCAAAGGGTGTCGCGCCTGTAAATATAGTGGCTGGTTAGAAGTTCTGGGATCAGGTATGGTGCATCCGAAAGTCTTGCGCGAAGTAGGTTATGACCCCAAGAAATATCGTGGTTTCGCCTTTGGCATGGGTGTGGAGCGTATCGCGATGTTGAAATATGGTATTGGTGAGATTCGTCTCTTCTCCGGCAATGATCTGCGCTTTTTGCGGCAGTTGTAAGGAATAGAAGAGTTCTGGCGGAGATTTTAGAAGGAGAAGACACTGATGAGAGTTCCTTTGAGCTGGCTCAAAGAGTATGTTGATATTACCATGTCGCCTGAAGAGCTTGCGCATACCCTGACAATGGCTGGCCTGGAAGTAGAGGCGATTGAATATATCGGTCAAAGCTGGGGTGAGAAAATTATTACGGCCCAGATTGTGCATTTAGAGAAGGTGGAAGGATCGGATCACCTCAATTATACCCATATTGATACTGGTTCCGGACAACTTAATGTTGTCTGTGGTGCGCCAAATATTCAACTGGGCGACAAAGTACCATTGGCCCTTCCGGGTGCTCAGATCGGCGATCTGACGATTGGTGAAACGAAAAAATTTGGTTATGTCTCTCAGGGTATGCTCTGTTCGCCCCGTGAATTAGGGCTGGGTAATGACCATTCTGGTATCTATCTCTTAGAACAGGATGTTGAGCTTGGTCAGCCTCTGGTCAATTTGCTGGGTGAGGTTGTGCTGGATTTCGCGATCAAAGCACATCGTGGCGATCTGTCCTCAATCGTTGGTGTTGCGCGTGAGGTTGCGGCACTGACGAAACAACCGTTGCGGATACCTCAACCAGAATTTCAGGAGCAGGGAACAGCAGTTACCGAGATGGTCAAGGTCACCGTTGAGGATGCCGAACTGTGTCCTCGGTATAGCGCTCGTGTTATCAGCAATATCAAGATTGGTCCTTCTCCAAGCTGGATGGGGCTGCGTCTGCTGGCTGCCGGTATGCGCCCGATTAATAACATCGTTGATATTACCAACTATGTGATGCTAGAGCTTGGGCAACCATTGCATGGCTTCGATTATGATAAAGTGCCGGAGCATCATATTATTGTTCGGCATGCGCATGAGAATGAGACGTTAACCACATTGGATGACGTGAAACGCCGCTTGAATCCCAGCATGCTCCTGATTACTGATCCTACCGGACCAACCGCTGTCGCAGGTGTGATGGGTGGTGCGAAGAGTGAAGTCAGCGATCAGACCACGAGTGTACTGTTGGAATCGGCGAACTTCAAAGCGAATAGCGTGCGCCGTACGTCAACGACATTGAATTTGCGTACCGATGCGTCTGGTCGTTATGAAAAAGGTGTCGATCCTGAATTGACACTGTTAGCGGCGAGTCGGGCGGCACAACTAATGGTTGAGTTTGCTGGTGGTGTGGTTCATCCGGGTGTTGTGGATGTTTACCCACAGCCTGTGCAGATACATCAACTGGAGTTTTCGATTGATGATGTCGAGTGGCTCACTTCAATGAAGCTTTCTCAGCAGGAAGTTGCGGATGCGCTGATCGCACTAAACTTCAGCGTTGAGCTTCGTTCTGACGAGAAGACGATGCTGGTGACTGTCCCAACCTATCGTGCCGACATTGATGAAGAAGCTGATCTGGTTGAAGAAGTCATTCGTTTGATTGGTTATGATCGTATTCCCAGCACAATCCCGGTTGGACCATTACCTGAGGTGAATCTGAGTAAGTGGTTCAATCGTGAACAGGAGATCCGCTCTCTACTTGTTGGGGCCGGATTGAATGAGATTGTTACCTATACATTGACCAGCCGTGCGCGTATGCTGCAATTGTTGCCTCGTGCGGATGAGGAGTCCGCGCATGCTCTGACATGGGAGATTAATCGCTCACTGGCGCAGGAAGAGGCAAATCTGGCACGAGCAACAAGTGTTGCTGACGGTGAGTATGATCCGAAGACACTGCCTGCTCTGTCGCTCGTCAATCCACTGAGTTCTGATCTGGATACATTGCGCCTGACCTTACTCAGTAATGTGATGGAGATATTACAGGAGAATAGTAAGCGCAGCCGGGATGGCTTGCGTTTCTTTGAGATTGGCCGCCGTTATCTCCCTGTACATGGAACAAAGCAGGCACCTGATGAGAGGCGTACTGTTGCGATTGGTCTGGGTGGCCCTGCGGCTATCTCCTGGTTGCCTGAATTATCGAAGCCTGCTGACTTCTATGATCTGAAGGGACTTGTAGAAACTCTGCTTGCTGGCTTAAAGATCACCCATTATCGCTTCACGGCGACACAGCATCCAACATTCCATCCTGGTCGATCGGCATTGTTGGAATTGGGTGTAGTATCGCCTGCTGGTGAGGTTGCATATAGTCCTGCTGGTGTCCTTGGTGAGGTTCACCCACTGGTCCAGCAGCGCTATGATTTGCCGTATCGCACCTATCTGAGCGAAATCGATTTAGAGTTGCTCTATGCTGCGGTACCACAGGAAATTCGCTATCAACCGATTTCACGACATCAGGAGTTATCACGAGATCTGGCGCTGGTGGTTGATGAGAAGATATCGGCACAGATCATCCATGACAACATTGTACGGCATGGTGGCGAACTTTTGAAATCTGTAACGCTCTTTGATGTATATACCGGTGATCCAATTCCTGCGGGCAAGAAAAATCTGACTTACAGTCTGATCTATCAGGCACAGGATCGAACACTGAAAGATGCGGAAGCGAATGCTTTGCAAGAGCATATTATCAAAGTGCTTAATGAAGATTTCAAAGCGGTTTTACGCTAGTAAATAAACAATGATATGAGCCTGGGGAAATATTGGTTTCCCCAGGTTTTTTATTGGGTCAAAACAGGGAAAAAACTACTTATTTTTCCGGGCTAAAAAATCATTACTTGTGTATATGAATTGAAATGAATATGCTACTCAATTTTAATGAGTGTTTCAGTAAAAAATCATATTTTATGCTATTTTGTAGATAGATACGTGCAAAATAGTACTCTTAACATTGGAAAGTGAAAGATATTCTGTCATAATATCTTCTTAGAAGATACATTTTGCGTTAAATGATGGTAGTGCGGATGTTGCTGGCAAAAGAGAAAAATATGAACCAATGTTTGCGTTGTAATAAGCCTTGTAGCGCACCTTCAATTTTATGTGAGCAGTGCCTCTCTTCTGTTCAATCATATGAAGTGGCAGACGGAAAAACGTATCAGGATGCATTTCTGGTTGAAAACAATACGCATACTCCTCTTCCGACTGGACCAATATTAGAAAATTCTGTTTCTGCTGTCGAGCAGGCACCAGTATTTTGTACAGATAGAGCAGATGGACTGGTGAAACTGGTTCGTTCTGATGAGCAAAAATCTGAGTCTAAAAAAAATTCTCAAAATCTGATTGATCGTTCTCTCTATCGTTTACATGATGCGGCGCAGCGAATCGCGTCAGATCCGGATGCGCCGGATGTGCATCCACCACGAATTTCACGATTGAAGCCCTTCCATGATATTTCTGCTGAGATTCGACGTTATAACACACCTTTGCCAAAAACCGCCTTCAGTACAGAACCTGGTACGCAAAATATTTTTGCCAGGGATGATGAGCAGGCTCAGGCTGAGCATGTGAGGTCTGAAGAGTTGGTAATGCCTGCTGACAAAAAAGATCCCTGGATGGGACAGGTAGATCCTCTGCTTTCACGGCGGGTACCTGCCAGTATTGAGCATGTTTTCTCTACGGATGAGGAAAAATTCCAAAAGGTATCCATATTTCGGGCTGGTCAATTTACTGTATTCAAGGCATTGAAACGTATACGTGTACTGCCAAGATCATTATTTGTGGTTGTCATTATGTGTGCTGTGATGGCACTTGTGTTGGATGTCGTGCTTGTTACTTTCTTACATAAGCATGCATCAGAAGCGTCAAATCTACCTCCATCATTGACATTATCTCAATCGTCAGCGAATTATGGAGAGCAGGTGATTATTCATCTGCGTAATTTCACTCCTTTTTCGCAGATAGCTCTTTCTCGTGATATCCAGGAGCGTCTTTATCTGGTCGGGAGTGGATCAGTAGTCCATGCATCTGCCGATGGATCGAAGGACTTGACCATTGTAATCGGGTCGGATTGGGAGCCAGGTTCACATCTGATTGAGGCGGAGGACATTTCCTCTCGTCATACTGCCAGTGCTATGTTACATATAGATGCAGGCCCGACCAGACCCGCACACCTTGTTGTAAAGACGACGCAATTGGATCTTGGTTCGCGTATGCAAGGAGCAAATTCTTTGCAATCACTGACGCTTTTTAACAATGGTGGAGGGAATATTACCTGGAGTGCCAGTAGCAATGTCCCGTGGCTTATTGTTTCTCCTGCACAGGGAATTTTTAGTAGCCATCAGGATATTCAAGTTGCTGGTGATCGTACAAAAATGGGGCAGGGTGAGCATACAGGAACAATTACGTTTGCTTCAGACGTTGGTAGCCCTCTTCATGTCCAGGTGCATATAGAGGTCCAGTCTTTGCCCGTAACATCGAATGCAATCCTGGCAGTGACACCTCCTGTATTAACATATGCCGCTGTAGATGGGATGGCTGATCCGGCGGATCAATATCTGACAATCTCAAATATGGGCAAGCAGTCTCTTTCCTGGTCTATCGTGGGTGATCAGTCTTTGGCACCAACAGATACTACATCCTATCTTGCGGAGATGAAGCAGCCTTCTGATTGGTTGAGCACCTCACAAAAGTCAGGCGTCCTTCAGTCAGGTGGGGTCAGTAGTATTCGTGTGCATGTACATAGTTATGATTTGTTGCCGGGGAACTATACAAGGTCGTTGTTGCTGACTGCCACGGATGGGCACGGTATTCTGAATAGTCCTCAACATATTAGTGTATCATTGACAATACTGCCACGTTGTGGGGCAACGTTAAGTTCAGGCATGATGGCATTTACGGCTGTGACAGGGCAGGATAGTCCAGCCAATCAGATGTTAAGCCTGACTACGACGAAGGGGTGTTCGTCCATAGTATCATGGTCGGCACTTTCTTCAGCATCATGGTTAACAATGCTGCCCATGCATGGTCAATTAAACAATGCCACCTCTTCACTTGTGCCCGTTCATGTGAATAGTACCAGTTTGAAGCCAGGCAAGTACACAGGTGTACTTACAATTACAGTTGGGACATGCACACAGACAGTCGCAGTGCAATTAACGGTACAGCCACCGCCACCACCGACTACTCCGATTATGAAAGTGTCATCTTTAAACCTTAGTTTCAGTGTGATCCAGGGCCAGCCTGATCCAGCGGCACAAACCGTTGCGCTGGCAAATACTGGTGGAGGAACGCTCCATTGGAACGCAGATATCAATAGTATGGCAATTTCCTGGTTAAGTGTTGTCAAATCAGGAGACAAAATGAGTTCGGGGCAGACCGCGACTATTACTATCGAGGTGCATGCGGCGCATTTAACGGCTGGTTCATACGTTGGTCAGGTCATCTTAAGTGGAACTGATGATCAGAATATGCCAGCCAGTGGTAGCCCACAGATGGTCAGTATCACTTTCACCGTCTTGCCGCCCTGTACATTGTCACAGCCATCTGTGAGTTCCTTGCAGTTTGCTATGGTTCAGGGTTCGAAAGATGCGGTATCGCCACAACAGGTGACATTTACTGCTACGGGTAGTTGTAGTTGGCCTGTCACATGGAGAATTGATGGGAGTAGCCTGCCATCCTGGTTAAAGGTAACGCCGTCATCGGATGTATTTACGAGCAGTGGGCAACTGGGGGCACTGTCAGTCTCTCTGGGTGCTGATAGTACAAACCTCACATCCGGTGTCTATACAGCTACCGTCTCTATTGTTGCTCATGATATGGATGGTCGAATGGAGCAGGGTGGCTCGTTTTCGTTTACCGTAGCGCTTAACGTGGCGCGAGCCTGTACTCTGCAAGCAGGTTCTACAAATCTATCATTTTTGATTGGGCAGGGCCAGACTTCCAGTACGCAAGATATGAGTCTGAGTGATGTTGGGAACAATTGTGCGTTTCCTCTCACATGGTCAGCAAGCATTGATACCGAAAGTTCTGGTTGGTTAGTTGTCTCTCCTCTTGCAGGCAATGAGAATGGGAAGGGCAGTCGGGTGCATATCAGCGTAGATGCAGCCAAACTTCTACCTGGGAATTATAGTGGCGCAATTACATTTATAGCCACAGGGAGTGGTGGAGTGCAAGTACAGGGAGCACCGCAGGTGTTTGTGACAGTGACAGTCACAGACTATAGTATCTCCGGTACCGTCCATGCCTGTAGTAATTCAGCATGTAGTGTTCCTGGTTCCCTGGCAGACGCGAAACTAAAACTCATAGATAGTGCGCGGAATGTGGTCTGGAGTGGTGTTGCAGATGAGAACGGCAATTTTACCATCGGAAATATTGCGAATGGCACATATACAATATTGGCTGAAGGGGGAGCAGGTATGAATAACTATACAGGGAGCCAAACGATTACGGTATCTAATACAAATGTAAGCGGAGTAGTTATCAATGCTGTTGCCACGACTACGGCGACTCCAACTCCAACCGCAGTGTCGACAAAAACGCCCTGAACAGAAAGGGTGTGCAATATATTTATGCTTTTATCTGGTCGTATAAATAGAATTCTGGCATTTGCAGCAATATATAGATATATTGTTGCAAATGCTATTGAAATGTAAGACGTATGTTCTAATATATGGTACAATATGGAAATTGAATTGTAAGTTTTCTAATTACATTTCAGGTGTGAGCCACGTGCGAGAATTATGCAAGGCAATTAAAAAGATTCCTGTTGGATGATTCTCTACACTATCTTTTGGAAAAAGCACGAATGTCCGGTTTTTGAGAAAAGTCGCATTTCTACGTTATTGGAAGCAGACGGACTTGAAGTATTTGTGTTGAAATGATGGTGGCAGCCGTGAGGAACACCTCACTATGTTACTGTTTTTCGCCAGAAGGATATATATGGATACCAGGCGATGTGCTTATTGTCAGAAACTACAGCGGGTAGATGCGGTGGCCTGTAGTCGTTGTGGCATGCCTCTTGGCACAAAAAAGACTCAGCAGATGACGCCAAAGGAAGGGAAGCCATCACTGCCATCAGCATCTCCTCATCATGCAGGCCATTATTCTGGCTTGCATCCCGAAGATCAACCATATCAGTCAAATATCATGACAGCGCAACATGTTGTTGCGACCCGGAAGCATGGAGATGCGGGCAAGCGTCTTCAGCCCGAACCTGAACATATCCAGTTGCTTTCATCCGAAGAGATTGCGGCACAGAGAGGGGAGCGCAGACCGCTCGCATCTGTGCATGCGCGAAAACCTGCGTTATCCCGGCAGACCATTTCAATATTACTTACGTTATCATGTTTAATTTCTTTGCTTACCGCAAGTATCCTTGCATTTGCACTTATTCGGACGCGTAGTTCCAGTGCGGCAGCTTTTATCAAGGCTACTCCTGATTCATTACGTGCTAATGATCTATTTACGGTTATGGGAAGTGGGTTTGCTGCGCAAGATACTGTCACGTTTACCTATGATGATGAGCAGAACGTGCTCAATGATAATAATCAGCCATTGCATGTCCAGACGGATAGTCATGGTGCGTTTTCAGTGATTATGCGTGTTGCTGAGAATTGGACGCCAGGAGTCCATACGATAACAGCGGTTGATGCCACTCAGCATATGTCTGCTGGTTTTCAAATTACGGTGTTGGCGTCTTCATCGGCTTTACCTGTGCTGACGTTATCACAAACAACCTGCATTTTCCCGACCGTTGCAGCGGGTGTGATTTCCAGTCAAAGTCTGATATTGCAGAATACTGGTGGGAGCCAGTTATCCTGGCAGGTGAAGAGTGATCAACCGTGGCTGGCTGCTAATCCGGGTCGGGATACGTTTAGTGGCAGTGAACGTATATTCATCTCTGTTGATCGTACTAATCTGGCAGCGAATGCGTATATCGGGCATCTGTCTTTTACCGTTCAGGGGAGTCATGCTGCGCCTGTTGTATTGACGGTGCGTATGGGGGTCGCTGCGGACCAGAATGATGCGCCGACACCATCTGTGCAGTCTACAGCGCAAACATCTGCATCATCTACACCACAGATGGACGTTTCACCACTAGCGCTTCATTTCACCACAGTGGTGGGACAATCACCAGCGGCGCAATCGCTGACCATCCAGAATAGTGGAGATGCCGTTTTAAACTGGACTGCGAACAGCGATCAGGGCTCCTGGCTTTCGACTGTGATTACGCAAGAACAGATGGCTCCGGGTGAACAGGATCTTGTAAAAGTATCAGTGAATAGTACATCACTGAATGCCGGAACCTATCAGGGAACACTGACCTTTACGGCTGGCTCAACAACGGAAAAGGTCGCTGTCACTCTGACTGTGACCGCACCAGCGATGAAATTGCAGACGACAACCGTACAATGTGTTGTTACGCCTGATAGTGGAATAGTGACGCAGCAAGTATCTTTGACCAATACAGGCAATGCTTCATTAAACTGGCAAACAATGATTGATCCGAGTGGTAATGGGATTGTGTCAGTGACACCTGCTCAGGGAAGTCTTGCTGCTGGCAAAAGTGTGACGCTAATCGTAGCAGTGAATGCCACGCAACTCACTACGAGTTCGTTAAATGTCCCTGTAACGGTGAGCGGAAATGATAATATACCATCGCAGCAGTTTGCCGTTCAGATCAGCACTGCACAAGCAGAGTTACAGACTTCGGTAAACAGTGTGACCTTTACGAATGGTATGGTGGATACGCAAACCTATCAGCCACTCATGCTGAAAAATACCGGTTCTGCCACCGTCTCATGGACAATTGCTCAACCGGCAGATTCATCTGTCGCATGGTTGTCATCAGATCAGACGAGTGGGCAAATTGCGCCGGGGGCCAGTACGACGATAGAATTAGCCGCTGATAGTAGCAATTTGTCAGGCGGCATCTATCATGCGACGCTAGATGTGTCTGATAGTGCATCTGGAACTGTCATCAAAACTATCGCAGTGACCCTTGCGGTGCAATAAGCGAAGCAAAGCTAAAAGAGAGCAAACACTCCATTTTGCGCAAAATGGAGTGTTTGCTCTCTTTTATTTTATTAATCGTTTATAATATATGTACACACTAAAAATAATGAAATAATTATTTATATACAGAATTATATGTACTATTTGTTTCATTGACGCTCATATTATTCTGTGCTATATTCTGACAAAGCAGAAACAATCTATACCTGTTATCTGTAACAATGTAGTTTGGAGGATAGCAACATGCCGATTATTACCTATACGCGTGAAAACACGCAGGTTGAAGTCCCTGAAGGTGATACCGTGCGGTATCCTGCTTTAGAGAACGACGTTCCTGTTTATTGTGGCATGTGGAAATTTGCGAACTGTCATGGAAATGGTTTTTGTGGTACGGATCGTGTAGCGGTCACACCGGTCGAGAACACCAACCAGCTTTCATTTATGGAGAAGTTCTGGTTGCGTGGCGATCTCAAGAAGAATCCTAATATACGTCTGGCGTGTCAGGTACGAGTGTTTGGTGATGTGGCTGTCGAAACACAATGTAAGTAAGATAATTTATTTTTCATAAAAGGATCCCACAGGCTTCATACTTTTAGCTTGTGAGATCCTTTTGTATTGCTGATAACAGGTATTGTAGGATTGTAGGACAAGAAAACGTATTGTATTGTGATTGTTAGCGGACAGCGAAATATTGCCGCCACGCAAACTGATTATTCCAATAGATCTCTACCATGCCTGAAGTTGGTTGTTGGAATTGTTGTTGTATGCTTATGTTGGCACTTTTATTGGCTTGAACCGTATCTGGTTTTGTTGGTAGCGTCTGATACAAGCGATTGTTTGTGTACCACTTTGAGTAGACAGTACCAGTTTTTGAAGGTGTAACATTGAATGCCAGATAGAATGTCTGGCCTATCTGAAAGATATTTTGCGGTGCTTTCGCGATTTGATTTTGATCAACACTTGCTGTGAGTGATGCTGAAATGATGCCACTTGTATAAGCTGGCCCAAAGTCCTTTGCTTGCTGTGCTGGTGGATCAGGAATATTCGCACTCGTCGAGGTCAGATTTTTTGGTGATCCACCTGTATAGAGACTGACAACTTTATCCCAGGTTCCACTGGTTTTAGCATAGTAGCCTGCACCTGAACAGAGGAGCAGAGCCACAATAAGTACACTCAGCAAACCGCTAATGGCGCGATAACGTGGGATCAATGGACGTGGTTTGGTAAAGGTTGGTGGAATATAGGTTGACTCAGTCTCATCTGGTATAGCAGGCATCAAATGCTGAATTGCATTTTCAGGGATCAATTGTAGTGATACCGTGGTCTGTTTGCCTGCTGGTTGGAGTGCCATATCACCCTGATAGGGAACTGGCACCAGTGATTGTTGCTGACCTGATCCGTATGCTTGTTCAGGCATTGCTGGCTGCGCTGAAAATGATGGATCTGCTACTTCCTGCTGCCAGGGGGGTAAAGGCGCAGATGAAGGAGCAAACTGATTTGCTTCCTGTTGCCATGATGGCATAGCCGCAGGGAAATCCTGTTGCTCTGGCATTTGCCATTGTGGTGCGGCATCGAATGAGCCAGGATTTTCAAATGAAAGCTGAGGAACTTGCTGTTGCTCCCATTGCGCTCCAAAGGAGGTATCTGGCGTACCGGAACCACCCCAGGCAGGTGCATTGTCATAGCCTGTTCCCCAGGTGCCGTTTTGTGAAATCTTGAGTAGTGAAGATGGAGCACCACAGTTTGGACATGGTGCTTCATTTGCTTCGCGTGGCTGATTACAATAGGTACAGAACATTTCCTCGCCTACCTTGTATACATTCATTATGAAAATGAGCTTGTATTTACTCTTATCAACTTTTGTCGAATACTATCCCACAGTAACATTTAACTCCCTTAATGATCAAGTCTTGCTGCTAGCTTTAGGGCAAAATGGCTATAGACACGCCTTTGATCTTCACGGTGTTTGAAAATATGTCAGGAGGTTGCTTTTTGTTTGCTTACTCTTTGAAACATGCCTTGCATATCTTCTGAAGCAGGTGTTACCATTGATTTATCCGGTGTAGCACGTAGCCATCTGTACGATTTTACAGAGAAATGAATGGAGACAAAGGAGTCAATATTTGTGTCATGACCGAGTCACAGGAACAGTGGTATAATCGCCAGGCGATTGAGCGTTTAGCACAACATATTCCTTTCGAGCGTGACTTATCATGCAAGGCGGAACTTATTGAGATGTTGCGTGGTCTGGTCATACGGCATGGTAAGACGATGAGGCCGGAGGCTTTTGGTTTTGAAGCACGCAATGAACTGGTTCGTCTGGGTTTATGGAGCCGCATTGGTCATCAACAAACACATAGGGAAAATGAGCATGAGTAAAAAGAGCATCGTTATTACCGGATGTTCAAGTGGTTTTGGTCACCGTACAGCGTTAGCGCTGGCTGAAATGGGTTGGCTTGTTTTTGCAACAATTCGCAAAGAGATGGATAAAGACAGTTTGTTACGGGAGGCCGAACAGCGTCACTGCGTTGATAATCTCATCCCCATCCTGTGTGATATTACAAATGATGAGCATATTACTGCGTTAGCTGCTGAGGTGGAGCAGCGTTTACGTGCGGAGCAGACGACAACGCATCTACCAGAACGTATGCCACCGGCTCTTGATGCTCTGCTCAACAATGCTGGTACTGCTTATGGCGGCCCCATAGAGTTGATGCTGATGGACGATGTACGTGCTCAGTTTGAGATTAATGTTTTCGCTCATGTCGCGGTAACGCAGGCTCTCTTACCAATGATAAAAGTCGCGCATGGCATGATTATCAATGTCAGCAGTATCAGTGGCAAAATAGCAGTACCAATTACTGGTATGTATTCCGCCAGTAAATATGCGCTTGAGGCTATCAGCGATGCATTGCGTGTAGAGATCGCGCCTTTTGGCGTACGGGTCGTTGTTATTGAGCCTGCTTCCAGCCCTACAAATATCTGGGAAACCAGTTCACACCGGGCTTTAGGGCATTTAGAGGGGCAGCGTGATGCTGGTGCTTATGCGCGTCTACTCCGTCTGGCTGAGAAGTTTGCCCAGCGTTCAAGCCGGTCGGGTTTCCATCCGCAGAAATTTACCGATCTTGTGATTTATATTTTGAATTCTCCATCTCCGCGCCCACGTTATGGCGTACCTTTTTCAGCAACATTTCAGATGACGTTACGCCATGTTTTACCTGATCGTATCTGGGATAAGCTTATTCGTCTGGCCTTACGCTGGTAAGGCTCATGCCTGTTTCTAACTTGATTATGTATCCTGTGTTATGATAGTAGTAAGGAAACGTGCGATGTCTACGATGCTCTGCGAGTAGCAGTGGCGTTCTCTCTATTTATCATCCTCTTTGCCACTCTTCTCGCCTTGATGAGGAAGGGGATTTCGTATGCTCAAAGATACATTATTATCCCTCGCTCAGAATCCGCATATGCGGGAATTCGTTGTCCAGAATCGTATCACACGAGGTATCTCACGGCGTTTTGTCGCAGGTGAATTGTTGAATGATGCTGTTCAGGCTACGCGTACATTAAATCAGGCTGGCATCCAGGTGGCCCTTGATCTGTTAGGTGAGAATGTAGCGGATGAGCAAGAGGCGCAGTTTGCCACCGAGCAATATTGTCAGGCCATTGATCTGATTCCTGATGCAGGTCTTGAGGCAAACATTTCCATTAAACTGACTGCTTTAGGTTTAGATGTGTCACCACAATTGTGCGTTGATAATTTCAGAGTCTTACTTACACGAGCACAGCAGAAGAACGTATTTGTGTGTATTGATATGGAAGGCTCCGAATACACTGAGCGCACCATTGATATGACGTTGCGTATGCGTAAAGAGTTCGAGAATGTCGGCACCGTGATTCAAACGTATTTGTATCGTAGCGCCGGGGATATTGCTCGCCTGGTAGAGCAGGGGGTGCGTGTACGATTGGTCAAAGGCGCCTATAAAGAGCAGCAAGATATTGCGTTTCAGGAGAAGCGTGATGTTGATCAGAACTATGCCAATCTGATGAAGGTTCTGCTGGCACGTGGGAATTTTCCGGCCATCGCCACGCATGATGAAACATTGCTTCAGGAAGTAAAGCGTTTCGTGGGCGATTATGGTATTGGTAAGTCTGCTTTCGAGTTTCAAATGCTCTATGGTGTGCGTCGTGATTTGCAAGAGAAATTGGTCAAAGATGGCTATAACATGCGTGTCTATGTACCATATGGTGTGCAATGGTATCCCTATCTGATGAGACGTATGGCTGAACGGCCTGCCAATCTCATGTTTGTTTTCTCCAACATGTTACGTTCGTGATAGGTATTTTATGGTAGAGCAGCAGGAGGATATATGCCAGTTTTCCCTTTTAGAGGTGTGTCTCCAACTATCGCACCAAACGTATTTATCGCTCCGGGAGCTATGATCATAGGCAATGTGACGTTACATGAGGGTGCGAGTGTCTGGTATAACGCTGTGATACGGGCTGATAGTGCGCCAATTGTGATTGGTCGGAACACCAACATTCAGGATAATTGCACATTGCATGTAGATGCTGATGCTCCCCTGACCATTGGGGAGGAATGTACTATTGGACATAATGCCGTGGTGCATGGTGCAACGTTGGGTGATCATATTCTTGTTGGTATGAATGCCGTGATTCTCTCCCATGCTCGGGTGGATGATCAAGTGGTGGTGGGAGCCAGTGCGCTGGTGGGTGAGGGCAAACATATCAAGGCGAATTCGCTGGCACTGGGAGTACCAGCGCGTGTGATACGTACCTTAACTGAGGCAGAGCACGCGGGTCTGGTCTTGAGTGCGACACATTACGCGGAACTGGCAGTGGAATATCGACAAGAATAGAGCAATACATGGAGCATTCCAAATTTGAGTGTAAGAAGACTCGTATGAACGCGAGTCTTCCTTTTTTATGTATTCATATTGATTGCGAATGTGCTTTGAATGGGAGCCTGAGAAGGTTCCTGAATCTCCACCTGTACATTCCAGAGTCCCGCCATATTCAACGTTGATTGGGAGGTAAACGTGGTGATATAGACAGGTGTACCTTTGGAGATTGTTTGTTGCGCGGTTCCCATATCCATTGTCGCCATATTCATGCTGATTGTAACCTGCGCATTTGTAATTGGGTGATTATTCTGATCATTGATCGCCACGATGACGGTATGATTGTATCCTGTTTGTAGTGGAAGAACCTGTAATGTAACGCTAAGGTTTCCCATCTGTTTGGTCTGGATGCCCGTGGCATTGGTGGATTGTTGGGCTGGTTGGTTTATATAGACAATGTCAGGAAAACGAATTGGTGGCGCGAAGAATGCCATAAATGCGGAACACAGGAGAATGGCTGCACCACAGAGTGTGGCCGCACTTCCAGTTATTTGCAGGCGTTTGCCGCTGATATTGAGTTCAGATTGTCGGGTGCGTCGTGTTGGTAGATCGGCATGTACAACAGGAATGCGTCGTGTCTGCCGTGTGATTTTTGTCCGTAAGACCAGAAACGCATAGATTGTCAGGAGTACAGTTGCGAGCAGCAATATGGTTTGTATGAGAAGGGTTCTGCCAAATGGATCTGTCCATAGTTGGCTGACTGTGCTCAGGCTGGTCTCATCGAGAAAGAAAACACAAACCAGTTGGACTAACATGCTGACTAATGAGAGCGGCGCGAAGCGATGGATCAGTACTGTGAGCGTCTCTGTATTGTATTCGAGTTCTTTGCCAAGCAAAATGGGCAAGAGTACATAGGAGAGGTAGGCAAAGCCACCCAGCCAGATGCCCTGCGCGATCAATGACATAAAGGTAAAGAGGACCACGCTATAGTATGGATGAAGAACCTGTACAGTTGATGCTGAGAGAGCGTAAGTAAAGGTAATGCATGTTGCTAATGTCCACCAGACAATGGCATAGGAGCGTGGCATCGTAGGAATTGTGGTTGGCGTTTCGAGCAGGCGAACAGTTTTTCTGGGCGTTTGCTGTGTGGTTGTGACATTCTGTGAAAATTTCGTCAGTGGTGTGGTTGCTCTTCGTATATGTTCTGGTGGTGTGGTAAAGGCCGGGAAGGTTTTTTTGCCTTTGCTGATACTGTAGAGCAGACCCATCGTCGCGAGAATCAGGATGATACGTAGCAGCCATGTATGACCATAATTGGATTGAAAGAGTATACCAATGAGACTATTCAGGATTGTGATATGTTCATATTGAGTAAGTTGAGTTGCACGTAAACTGATCGATACGATATCGCCGAAGAGCAACGCATATAAACAGAGCCATTGTAGCGAGAAGGTCAGCTTCCTTGCACGTGTAAAGAGTCCGGTGACCCCTCCTTCAACAAAGATATACTGTTCGATCACGAGAATGCCTATCCAGATGATGAGTGCAAGCAGGATAATCCATTCCCAGAAAATAGCAAGCAAATTTGTAAAGTTGAGTGCGTGTATCCCTTGTAGGTTATTGCTGCTGCCGGGTCCTAGCATCGTTGTTCCGGAGAGGCCAACGCTGGAGAAACCAACATTAAAGCCAATCAGTCCGTACGTTGTATGCCCATCGCCATTGGAGAGGGCTGTCCATTTGATTTCATAACTGCCTTCTGGTTGTCTGGCAGGTGTTTTTATTGGTGTAATGAGTTCACGTGGATTTGTTGGAGAAATATAGGCAGGGGCGGCACTGATATCAATTTCTGACCCATTTTGTGTGAGTATCACATGAGCATTGCTGAGGGGGCTGATATTCGCATTGAAAAAAATATGGACTTCGTCAGGCATACTGCTGATCGTTGAGCCATCAACCGGATCTGAACCAATCACAAACGCATGCGCTTGTGCGGCTGGTGTTGGTATAATCAACATCATGCCAAAATAGGCAAACAGGCTAAATATGAAAGCTATTGGAATGACCAACAAATGTTTATATCGCATATGTTCTCTTTTTATCTATAGTGTGACATTGAGCATTGCTCGTGAGTCAGTTGCAGTTGAGTAAATTTTGTTGGATGATTTTTTTAAATAGAAAGACTGGACATAGAAATGGTGAAATGGGTATGTGTTCAATCTATCTATGCGACTGATTGTACAACAGCACTACTACGCTCGCAATATCCAGATGGCTAATTGTACTGTTATGGAGGTGTTTACTTCTCTGCTGCGTTTATCTATCTTAGAAAGTTACTATCTATTATAAGGATAGAAAAAGAGTAAAGTATGATGGAAAAACAGTATTGGTGGCAAGCATGGCCTCGTTTTCTTCTATGGTCCCACGCAATAAGTGTTGCTGGTTTCTATCTGATTCAGTGGCAACGGACATATCCTGATAAGAAGGATCGTGTAATACCCTTACCTGTACAAAAAGTATCTTCAACCGAAGCCGTAACAGATGGGACGAATCCTCCTGTTTCAGTGATTGTGCCAGCACGCAATGAAGAGCACAATATTCGTCGTTGTGTGACGTCGCTGCTGGAGCAGGATTACGATAATTATGAAGTGATTGTGGTGGATGATGAATCTACAGATGGGACCGGACATATTCTAGATGAATTAATACAGACTCATCCGCGTGGCAACTTATTATGGGTGTTGCGTCTGCGTGAATTGCCTGAAAACTGGGCTGGTAAAACACATGCCATTCATCGTGGCGTACAGGAGGCGAATGGTGATTGGTTGCTGTTTACGGATGCTGACACCTGGCATGCTCCTAATGCGATTCGTTCTTCTGTGACGCAGGCGGTTCAGGAGCAGGCTGATCTGTTTACTCTGGGATCAAAGCAGGAACTGCCAACGTTCTGGGAGCGTGTCATGATGCCGATGGCGTATCTTGGGATTAGCATGTTATATCCACCACGGAAGGTAAACGATCCCACCAGCCCGCTGGCAATTGCCAATGGTCAATATATTCTTATTCGTCGGCAGGCATACGAAGAAATTGGTGGTTACGCTCATCCTGCGTTACGTAAGACTGTGCTGGATGATCGTGATCTGGCACAGGTAGTGAAGGATCATGGCTATCGCTTACGCTTTGTGGATGGGCGCGATCTGGTATCGGTGCGGATGTATCAGGGATTTGCTGACCTATGGCGTGGTTGGCGTAAAAATGCTTATCTTGGTAATCGGGGTGGGGCAGGCTTTGTGTTGCTGGAACTTGCTGGTTTGCCAATGATTACCATCGTCCCGTTTCTGCTTCCTTTTCTTGGTCAACGGATAGCCACAAAAGCTCATGTTTTCCCGACACGGAAAGAGGCGCGTCTTGCTGCTCTGTTTGAATTGTTGCCATTACTGGCCTATCGTAGCTGGTTGAATCGTTCAATGGATGTGCCCTGGTATTATGCTTTTACGCATCCGCTTGCCGGAGTCCTTTTTGAAGGAATACTAGGGCAATCTATGTGGAGAGTGTTGAGCAAGCGTGGTGTAGATTGGCGTGGACGGATGTATCATAATGATCTTTGATTGATAATCCCGTATGGGAGATAGAAGATCGGTACCTCTTGCATTCCAAGCATGGGTAGCATTTGAACGAGCCTGTGGCAGAGGCTAATGCAAGAGGTATTACTACTAGTTTTATCCGATCTTTTTGGTATCCTCAACTTTCACTATAAACAGGTACTTCTGCTTCTTTGTTTCGGTTCAGATGCATTGTGATATCGAGCTTATTGAACAATAATCACATCAACACCTAATTGATGCAGGAGTCCCTGGAGATCGCCACCTCGAACCGATTGTACATTCATTGAGGTCAGTTTGCCATATTGTACCTGAAACGTTACATCCTCTGTTGGAAGCAGGACGCTGGTCGCCATTTGCGGAATGGGCGGAATACCCAGAGAAGGAATGATAAAGCTGTCACTCTGATAACCAGTAACCTGGATTGAGCCAGTAATTTCATCTCCTTGCTCTTGTATATTATGGAGGTGGAAGTTGAGTCTTGGAATACCCTCTTTTATGCCCCGTAGAAGGTCCAGAAAGCCTGCTCGATCAAGAGGACGGGGAGTCCAACCCTGGAAGGTAAATGTATCGCTCAGATAGCTCTCAACCGCATTGAGGTTATTGTCGTCGATGGCTGAGATACAGTTACGAACGATAGTTGCAGATGTATTTTCTGTATTCATACTATGTCCTCCTCTTCTTCCAATTGTATATATCAATGTGTTATTGCACACAGTTTTATATACTGTGTACACGATAGATACGCAGTTGAGGATGCGAATTTCAGCTATGATGGTGTGTTTAAGCTGGTTTCTCCCCATGTATGTGGGCATGTTATGAACGCGTTAGCGTTTCATAATCAGGACTTTAAATGCTCCCATACCAGTTGGGCTTGTGAGTGTTGAGACGCGTTGGCGCAGGTTGTACCACTGGAAGAGTGCGATTTGACCACGATCACTGGCTCGGTCGTTCTCACTGGCGGTAAATTCGCTCTGACGTAGCTGTTCAAGTTCTTCGTAGATTCCCATATCGGTCAACCATTGACGCTGTGTTGCGAATGATGACAGATGAAGCCCCTGTTTACGACCTTCAGTAATCAATGCAGTAAAGTTTACATGCGTGGTAATATCCTGTTCGCCCGGACGTATCAGAGGGCGGTCAGTTAACTGGTGTTGATAGTAGCAGGAGAGCGTTCCCTGATGCCGGTATGGCGTATACAACTGGCGAGCTAAGTCCCCATAATCAATGGCGAGCAGGAAGCCACGATGTTTTCGACGTTCGTTTCCTAGTAACAGGCGAGCGCTACGGGCCATCCAGTGTCTGGCGTCGATATTAATTTCCGCTCGCCAGCCGTCGTCAAAGGTATGCCAGGGAATTTTATATTCATCCAGATAATGCTTGATTTCATCACTGCTGACATGATCCAGTACTTCTTGTAGCCTTCCTTCTTGTTCATGTATAAATACTTCATATAGTCTATTTTCTTGTTTTTGTACGATGTGGACGGGAAAGGCATCGACCAGTTCATTTGAAAGGAGAACGGCTGGCTGAAAGTTGTCTGTAGTGTGATCAGGATTTGCGGAAGGAACTGTTGTGTTGGAGGAGAGGGATCGTAGGGCGTCCATACCTGCATTAATATCTTCGATACGGTAGTCGAGGGCAGTAGCAAGACCGGGGGCATGTTGTGTTACCCAGGTTTGTATGCTTTTCGCAAGGTCACCGCGTCCGGCTCCCTGTTCCAACACACGAAAGGTAGCAGGATGATTGAGTTGTTCCCACATCCGTTGTAATTGTCTGCCCATGCAGTGTGCGAAAAAATCGGCTACATCCGTACTGGTGAAATAATCGCCTTCCCAACCCATTTTTGCTGGTCCTGTCACATAGTAGCCATATTCAGGCTCATAGAGCGCCATGCGCATGTATTCAGCAAAAGTAAGTGGGCCGGTATCACGAATCCGTTCGAAGATGAGTTGTTGTAATGGTGATGCAGACATACGTTTTTCTTTCATCTCTTAAATCGCTTTAGGATCAACGACCATATATTTGTTGAGCTGTTTCTGGCAGCATGTTTTTTTGTTGTGGACTTATTGTGAGCAGACTTCTACAGGTCTGTCAAGCAGTTGATCGCGAAATAAGAGATGAAAAAGAGAGATTACGCGCCAAATTGTGTTACCAGCAGATCCAGAGCCATTTCAGGTGTCATGCGACTGCGTTTCAGGGCTGCATCAGTGGCAAGCAATTGGCGGTAGGTATTCTCAAGTTGAGCGGCAGTGAAATTGCCAACCTGACCCATTGCTTTACTGGCGACAAACGGAGCAATGCCCAGCGTTGAGGCTACCTGTGGTCCGCGCATCCCCTTCTGTGCCAGTTCTTTAACAAGCAGCAAGTTGCGTACCTGCATTGTAATGGTGCTGATTAACCTGATTGGTGGTTCACCATCGGAGAGCAGATCATGGAGAATATTGAGGGCCTGACGACGATTTCGTTGTGCCAGTGCATCGGTCAGATCGAAGACACGCGCCTCCTGTACTTGAGCGGAAAGCAGGCGTACATCCTCGGAAGTAATGGTTGCACCGGGACCAACATACATCGCCAGTTTATCGAGTTCATTTGCCAGCAGACGGAGATTATTGCCAATAAAGTTTGCCAGCAGTGAAGTTGCATCTGACGCGATTTTTACATTCATCGTGCGAGCACGATTGGCGATCCATTTGTCGAGTGCGGCACCTTTGGGTAATGTGCTCTGTATCACTTTCCCATGCTGCTCAGCAGCTTTTAGCAGCACATTACTACTCTCTAATGCCTCTTCGACAATAAGGAGCAAGATTGTGCTCTCAGGCATTACGGCGATGTTCTCTGCCAGATCTTTTTCAAAACCAGCGCGACCCCCACCGGCTGCTTTACTGCTGCGTTTGCGCTTACCGGTTTTGCTGCTCTTAGCAGTCTCTTCTGTTGATGAACTTTCACCACGTCTCTTCTTGGGGAGGCCATCGACCACAATCAGGCGTTGCTCGCTGAGGAATGGAAACGTATTACTATTCATAATAATCGTTTTTACATCAGTGTCGGTACCGCTGTAAATATCCTGATTATAGCCAAAATCGCCTTGTTGACGTAGTTTTTTTAATTGCTCACGACTGCTGAACTCGTCATCACCATGCAAAAGATAAAACATCGCCACCTACCGCTGTTATTTAATGTACAACCTGTCCTCTACGATAATCGCGCATGGTGATACGAGCCACGATGAGATCGCAGAGCATACCACCAACCAAACCTGCAATTGCACAGAAGAGGACACTGCCAAAGAAGATCGTTCCACCATTATCTGTAATGGTACCAGCCCAGAAAAAGATAACCAGAAAAGCGATGATCGCGCCAATGAATGCGCCTGCGACGACCGCGCCGCGTTTACGCACCGAACTCATCCAGAATACCAGAAAGAGCGAAAAAGGGAGAGAGAGCAGTAAGCCAAAAATATCTCCAATGATAACGCCTGTAGCAGGAACAGCAAGTCCCATTGTAACCTCCTAAAGCATCGTTGTCTTTGTGTGCCATACACTGTACTGTGTAAATTATAAGGCAGTTATGGCTCATGTGCCAACATGAGATTTTTTTCTGCTATCGTTGCGTCTCCTGTTTATCTGGAATTGTTCTGATTACGCCTTTGCTGTATGTAACGCCTGTGAAGCATTCTGCTCTTGTAAGAGTTTACGATTATGCTGCCATTCAATTAACGTTTGACGCAGTGTGCCGATGAGTGACATATCTGGTTGGTGGGCCATGTAGAGCGCCCAGCCAATTTTGGGCAGGCTCAATGCATCTGAGTATACCAGATAGCGGCTCTCCCAGGTAGGGTGGAACTTCTTTTTAAAGTTAAAGAGCGATTGGTTTTTGCTCGGATTGCCAAAGCGTTCCGTCAGAAAATCGATACTGGTTCCAAGGAAAGTTTCATCTTCTTCATTTGCATTGCTCAGGGGGGCCAGTCCGAGGCTTGCCATCTGCGCACCGAGGTTTTTCATATATTCTATGGTACGTGCCAGTAACAGTTCCATCGTACCAGGAGCACAGTGCTCCGCACGGCGCATCAGATCTAATCCCCAGCCATAGCGACCATAAATCGGAATAAAGGATACAAAGGCATGTACCTTGTTGTTAGTATCTACTGCTAGCGCATATAGCTGTTCTTCATCACCTTGTGGGGTAAAGTGGCCCATACTGAAGCCCATCTCTGAGCCACCTTTACTCGTTAACCAGTAGCGTGAAATAAGATCCATTTGTTCCAGTTGTGTTAGATCTGTAACCTGACCACGGTAAATGACGACATGGACACCATCCTTTTCTGCTCGTTTGGCGCTGGAACGGACGTTGGACATCGCGTTCCCCTTCAGGGTAAATGTCTGTGGATTCACAATCGCATCTTCGCCAATCTTTAACAGGCGCAGACCCATTGAGCGGTAGATGCAGGCAATTTCTTTACGGACCTGCCAGAAGACAATTGTCCAATCCTGTTCCTGACAGAAGCTGACGAATTGTTGGATTGCATCGTGCAGTGCATTTTCGGGGCCGATGGGATCTCCTGCCACAACGGCTGTGCTGCCCTGCAAGACATAGCTGATAACGCAATTATGTGATGTTGAGAAAAAATAGGATTTTTCTTCGCTTAATGCGAAATAGCTAATCGAATTGGTGCCATAGTGCTGTGTGAGAAAGTTGACCTGTCTTCTTTCCTCTTTGGCCGGTAGCAGAACGGCTGCGACCGGCCGGAAGATTTGTGCCATACCGTAGAGGATAGCGCTAATACAAAGTACTGGCAACGCATGTTGAAAAAAGATCGCACGTGTCCCATGAGGAAGATGCAGGGTACCATGAGCGATACGGATCAGTACTCCATCAACACCAATGCGGTCAATCCAGGGTTCAAAATCATTATAGAGAGCAATGAAGCCACCAATCGTATAGAAGATTACTATGCCCAGACCCAGGAAGAGGGCGATGTAGCCACGACGCGCCGATGGGGGATCACTTTTGGCCTGAAAGAAACGCTCCAGCACATAGAGGGTAGTGGCAAGAGTCAGCGCCGTGAAGGTAGCAATAATAGAACCGCTGCGTTGAATATGCAGTAAGGCTGATAAGAGTAAGAGGACCAGCGTGATACGCCAGGCATGATGTTTTCCACGTGCCAGGCCATATGATAGCACGAGCAAAAAAAATCCAATAACCACGATAAATGTTTGGGCCGGTACTCGATGGCTGGCGATAGGCCACGCACCAGATAAGAAGCCTGTTTCAAGCCTTGGTACAATCGCTGAAAGCATATCAGCACTGCCAACAAGGGCTGTGACAAGTCCGACAAGATAACGTACGATGTGACGTAATTGGTTTGGCTTTGTTTGTGTTGTTACCTGTGTTTGCATAGAAATCTTGCTCCTCACTTCCACCCTCGATTATTTTTATTGTTAGAGAGAGAAGAGGTAACGCCAGTAGCGTGCGTTGCTACGTTTGGTTGCTTTGGTTCCCGAACCACCAGATTTTCGTAATGAACTTCAATGAATAGATATGTATGCGCATTGTACGGTGCGTAATGCGATTGTCTCTTTCGATTTTACATACTATCTCCTAATTCTATAGGATAAGTGTTTTCATGCAACTGATTTTTCAATTTCGCTGAGAATTATTTCCTATCTCTACTTTTTCTTCCTGTATGATATATGATATAGGGCTAAAAAATAAGAAAATAACCGTATATAATGAAAAAGAGTAATAAGAGCTGCATTCTAAGTAATTTCTAATGATAGAGACGAGTATATAGCATTATTGGTGACATCTGGTCCGTTTCGTTCTGGCTGTTTTGTGGTTATTAGATAAAACAAATCTGTTTAATGAGTAATTTGGTGTATTTATGTGATTTTTGAACTGGAATTTGTTCTAAAACCGGTTTGCGATTGCAACATGTTTATTTATCATGCGTATATATGGCAGTAGAGTTAATCATGGAAATATCTATGGTCAGAGCCGTATTCTGATCCCTATGGTACGACCGATATGGCACATAATTGTGAGGCACAAAATGATGCAAAAAACTTCTCTGGGTTTAGATGAGCGTGTCGAGCGTGTGTTGACCTATTCGCTTTTCTGGATATCCGGGTTGTTCTTCTTCTTACTCGAAAAAAATCCCAATGTGCGCCGACATGCGATACAGTCGATGGTTACCTTCGGTGCGCTTTCGATTATCATTTTCGGAGTAGGTATGCTCGATAATATGTTAGCCTGGATTCCCCTTTTAAATCTCATAACTACATTCGGCCTTGGACTCTTGCAGCGCATGTTATGGTTTGTCTGGTTTATTCTGTGGATCTGGCTGATGGTTATGGCTTTCACGCGCACGAATTATCGTTTACCTATCGTTAATGCTATTCTGCGTGCATTGTTCTAATTATGACCATTTTTCGATCTGGCTATTTTCCTATCATTTATCGATAGTTTGCATAATGAACTGCTGAAGTTATATGAAAAACCGCTCACGTGTACTGAAACAGATGCGATATTTGTGAGCGGTTTTTGCTCTATATTCTGAGCAGGTCTGGGTGGAACAGTTAATCTTTGTAGAGTAAGCCTAATGTCAGACCAAAGATCAGATGTCGTAATAGATTTTGCACAAATGATTTTTTATTGGCTAATGGTGGCATCTCGCCATTTTTGATAAGTGGATGATACTTGTCCGCCAGGGGGGTTAATGCCCATGCGCTGGCGATGAAGAGCTCACCAAAGATAGCTCCTTTTAGCCAGCCGGGTCCGGGAATGAAACGTTTGACCACGGCGGCATATATTTCAGCCAGCGCGACTCCGTTGAAGATATGAATAGCCCACGAGAGAACAGTTCCTCGTGTTGTCTGCTTTTGGCCTTCGAGAATACCCTGAATAAATTGAACATCATTAAAATAGTTGCCAATCAGGAATTTATCTCCCTCCATCGCGACGCTGTAGGCTAATGTTGCGATTGTGCCTGCCAGGGCTGCGGAGCCGGGACGCAAGGTTGAAGAGAGCAATTTCTTTTGTTTCTTCATTTCTTTTGCTCCTTTTAAGGGTTTTTATGTAGAGAATGAGTATCAATTTTTGGTTGACGGACGAGCAATAATTGTAGGAGTGCTGTGCAGAGTCCGCCAAAGAGTGTGGCGAGAAAGTTTACTACATCATTGTTCATCCATGATACCCCATGAATATGTTGTGTGACTGTGCCACAGTTATGTATACGTTGTTCTGTCTCTTGTTGACATGTAGGGCAGATATACATGGCCTGAAATGTGGCTCCGAGCCAACTGTCGAAGAGGCTCCCCCCTAAACCTCCCAGTAATGTAAGTAATGGGAGAAGCGGGGTAGTGCCACGACGTAAAAGTGTGAAGATAGTTCCTAATGAGAGGGCACCGGTTGCGGCTGCGCAGATACCAAGTGGCGTAATTCCTCCCGAAGTACCAGGAGGGACCGTCTTTCCGGTGGTGAGCAAGCGTGGTGCGTTTGTGCTGAGCACTCCCAACTCTGTTGCCCAGGTGTCAGCGGTAGCTGTGGCCAAGGCTCCGGCATAGCCACTTGTGATTATTTCACGAACGGCTGACCGAGAGATCAGACTATTACTGATAGCGCAAGCACTGGCGACTCCACCATTAGCAATAACCTGAGCGAAGTCACGTTGTGAACCTTTACTAAATTTGTCTGCCGCAGTCTTTTCCTTTTCGCGTGCGCGAAAGTGTGATAGAAAACTAGAGGAGAGAAAAAAATAGATCAGGGTAAAGCCCCATGAGCCTCCGCCCAGTCCTACCGTTGTCGTTCCGGTAAATATGGCACCAAAGATACCCGAACGGCTCAGAGAACCTCGGCGGTATGCCAGCAGTCCAATGCTTCCACTCAATGCTAATCCCCCCGCTAAACGCAGGAGGAGATGTTGTGAAGTGTTTTTTTTAGATATAGCGTGGTGTTTGCATACATGTGTTTCAGACGCAGGTGATGAGAGAGACATCTACTAGTACCTCACAAAAATTGTGGCATGTTCTGTTACAGAATATAGCCCTTATCAGTCTTATGATAGAGAAGGCGTGGTAGAAAGACAAGAGAAGGTCCGTTTATTTAAGAAGGACGTACTCGGTATCAAATTGCCAGTCGGTAACGGCTTCTAACTCTACATATAAATGAGGATGTAGTGGGTCGATATGTTTCATTAAATGGATGTCCCACTCGATTATTGTTTATGTGTAGTCCTTCACAAAGAGCATCCTGTGTAATTTTAAGACCTCCATCGAGGTCGCGTCTGTGTGGAGTAGGGAAGTAAAAATCGAGTAAAAGTGTCAGGTAATGTTGTCGTAGCAGGGTGCGTAGCTCTTCTGTAATGTGTCCCTGCCGTTCCAATGTATGTAAAATGGAAGTCACCTGTCGTTTGAATTGACGTGCGACTGTGGTGCTGACGCGGCGACCGTTTACTGTTGCATATTGCTCATTTATGCCTGGTGGAAGAGGTAGCGTAAGGCGTAATACAGGAAGTGTCTTACGCGGAGTTTCACCATTTTCTTTTCTTGTTTCATTCATTATGTTTCCTGTTCTATAGTACTTTTGGAATAGCTATTATCGTGCGTATTGTATCATATCAAGGTGTCTTATTTTATAAAATATTCTCGTTGTCAAGCTGGGAAAAGAGTGATACACTGCCAAAAACGAATGAGCCTGGCGAAAGTGAGGAGTAAAAGTGATCAAGTGTAACCGCTGTGGAACGATGAACCCTGGTGGGGCGGTTTGCCAGTCGTGTGGCAGCCCACTCGTAAGTTCTGCCGATGATGGGTTCTCGCCGAGAATGGGGACTCAGGATCAGTCAGAGTTACCAGCATGGCTGGAATCTTTGCGTGCAGGAGAGCGACCTGCTGCTCCTGCGAATAGTCCCTCGAATTTCTCCACTGCCGATCTGATAGAAGAAGGAAGTTTACCCAGTTGGATGAGTTCGGGGCGCGAAAATTCCATTTCAAATTCTATGCCACCATTCCCATCTTCTGTTGACCAAATGGCCGTACCGAACCCTCCAATACAGGAGTTCACGGCGCAATCTCTTATTGATGAAACATCTCTACCGTCCTGGATGACGGAAAATAAACAACAGCAACAACAACAAAGCCAATCAAATATACCTATGTCTGATCTTCCTGCTTCAAGTCTGGTACAACAAGATAATATTCCTGAGTGGATGAAGTCTTTGCAGCAGCCTTCTGCTCGTACGAATCCTTCTGCGGATCCAGCACCATCCTTTTCTGATCCATTTGCACAGAAGCCAGCCTCTTCTTTCTCTGAAAATAGAGCCGCTGCTCCTGGCGAAGTTGCTCGTCCAGATAGTACACCAGCGCAACCAGCAGCAGGGTTTTCGGCGCATGATCTGATAGATCAACAGTCGTTACCATCCTGGATGAATGCGCAGGGGAGTAAACAAGCATCATCCCCCTCCACACCATCACAGGCTCCGAATGTTGGCATGCCATCGGCTCCAACACAAGCTTCCCAGACCGCAGCGTCCGGTTTCTCAGCGCGTGATCTGGTAGATCAACAGTCGTTACCATCCTGGATGAATGCGCAAGGGAACAAGCCAGAGGTGTCGCCAGCAGCCTCCGTTCAAGGGCAGAATGCTGGCATGCCATCGGCTCCAACACAAGCTCCCCAGACCGCAGCGTCCGGTTTCTCAGCGCATGATCTGATAGATCAACAGTCGTTACCATCCTGGATGAATGCGCAGGGGAGTAAACAAGCATCATCCCCCTCCACACCATCACAGGCTCCGAATGCTGGTATGCTATCGTCCCCGGCACAAACTTCCCAGGCTTCAGCGCAACAAGGATTTTCTGCCTCTTCATTGGTAGATGCCAGCGCCTTGCCTCAGTGGATGCGTGAGGGAGGGCAGAACGTGAATAGTGGTAGCGCGGCTAATATGGGTGGCATGGGTGCCCAGAACCCATCGTGGTCAGCGGGTATGCCACCAATGCCTCAAACACCATCTCAATCTGCGCGATCAATGGCAAATAATGCCGCGCAACCATTTGCACAATCCCCGCTGGGAAACAATGCACCTCAAAGCAATGAGAACGTCGCGGCTTCATCATTTATTGATCAGAGCGCTTTACCTGAGTGGTTACGGACAGCAGATAAGCAGGCACAGCAGGGTTCATTGCAGCCGAACCAGAGTTTCCCTGGGACCCCAATGGTTTCGCAAGCAGGATCATATGCTACTCCACATCATGCGGATAATATTCGCGTACCCAATCGTCCGCGTAACGAAGTGAATACTACCGATACAAATGAGATTGCGGCGAATGTCTTCGCTTCAATGCTTGGCGTGGCATCCTCTACGCCAAATTATGCAACCCCACAATCGCAGCCCCAGACACAACAGGGGAATCCCGCGACTCAGTCTGGTCCGGGGCGTCAGGGGCAGGGGAGTATGCCAGATCCATTTGCAGGTCTTGGGGGTCAAGCTAATCAATCGCAACCGTTGTCACGCTCAGGCGTGTATAATAATCAGATAGGACAGAGTTCCTATGGGCAGATGGCATCCTCAAATGGGGGGCAAATGAGCTATTCTGGTATGGGGAATCAGGCAGGCCAATATGGTATGCCGATGAACCAGATGGGGCAGCCCGGTTCATCGGGTATGGGACAGATGAATCAAGGGAGCCTCGCTGGAATGGATCAGATGGGACAAATGCCTGGAGGTATGGGGAATATTCCTGTTCCAGGTGCAGTCCCCGGCACTCCAGCCAACATGAGTGGTGGTCTGCCACAAGGGAATGCTTCCATGAATCAAAGTATGTCAGGCATTTATGGGAATAATTATCAATCAAATGCTTCAATGAATAGTAGCAGTCCCTTAATGAATAGTAATATTGGTGGCATGCAGCAGCCAGGAAACAGTCCTATGTCTGGCGCACCAGCTTCTGCATATCAAAATTCAGAGGCAGCAGGCGATCAAAAGAATTCAAAAAAACGTGGACTATTTGGGGCTTTCCTGGATTGGTTGTCCCGTTAGTCTCAGAGCAAGAGGATACCAGAAATGTATACACAACCCTATCCAGAGGGTGGACAGGGTCCAACGGCGAAGAAGAATGCAATGGCTCCTAACTCCCTCCTGATCGCTGATTGTGGGGCTGTCCTGACGAAGGTTTCGCTTCTGGGCCTTGTTGAGGGGCAGTATCGTTTAATGGCTCGTGGGGAGGCCCCGACAACACTCAAGCCTCCCCTTGAGGACATCGCCGAAGGTATTATTCAGGCTATTCAAACAATTGAGTTTATTACTGGTCGAAAACTGGTTGAGAATAAACAAATTTTGGTACCTGAGCAGCCAAATGGTGATGGTGTTGACCTGTTTATTACAACGATCAGTGCTGGTGATCCGCTCCATCTTGGAGTTATGGGCGCGGTAAGTCCAGCTTTGGAGCAGCTTTCTGCACAGGCTGTTTCTGGTTTATATGTTCAGGAGCAGAAAATCCCTTCTCCTTCCTATGTTGCGGCGACGACGCCTCTAAATGTTGCGGTAGGTGCAGGAGGGCAGATTAATCCTGCCTCCAAATGGACGCAAGAACTTCTGGCAAAGGAATGGAAGTTACAGCTTGACCGCCTTCGTGAGCTACAGCCACATGCTGTTCTGATCGTGGGGATGGCGGATGGGCCTGCTGGTCCGACTCCTTTGCAGGAGGCTTGTCAGTTAGTAGTGAATGCTGCCCGTGAGGGAGCACTGGTAACCAGCACTGGTACGACTCCAACAGGGACGCCAAAATTGTTTCCAGTGTTCTATGCTGGCGCACCTCAATATGTAGAGGCAGTGCGACGTATGGTGCAAGGGGTTGCTGAAGTGACTCCACTGTCTCCTCTGGTTGCGCAGGAACAATTAAGTGATATCGGTTCTTTGTTGAGTACATTGCATGAGCAAGAGGTAATGCAAAAAATACCAGGGTATGACCGTTTGCGTTCCTGGACTTCTACCGTTCCTGTCTCTTCTACTACATCATTAAGTAGCCTGGTGCGTTTCCTGGCGCAGCATTATGCGATGAATGTCACCGCAGTTGATGTTGGTGGGTCAACAACAACTATTATGCTGGCAGGTGAACAGGGTGAGTTTATCCCTATGGTGAATATGGGGATCGGGGTTGGGACTCATATAGGTGATATTTTGCAACGAGTGGGGTTGCAACGCATCGCTCGCTGGTTACCGTTTCCAGTGACGGAAGGCGAAATCCGTGAGTTTGTGTTAGACCATATGTTGCATCCGCAGGTGGTTTCCACTGAGGCGCGGGCATTGCAGATTATGCAGGCTTTTACCCGTGAGGCGATTGCATTGACTGTCGAGTCTGCACAGTTTCAAGCCACTGAGGTTCCCAATGCAGATCTTATTTTAGCAACTGGTAGTGCTCTGGCACATGCCCCAAAATTTGGTCAGGTTGTGTTGATGTTATTGGATGCGTTACAACCACGTGGTGTGACGTCAATGGTGATTGATAATGCCATGCTCATTTCAACGCTTGGGGCGGTTGCGACTGTTGCGCCTGTAGCAGCGGTACAGGTTAATGAGAATGATGCTGTCTCGCATCGTCTTGGTACGTGTGTTATTCCTTACGGAGACGTACGACCGGGTGAACTGGCTGTGCGCGTTGGGGTAGAATATAGTAATGGTAAACAAGTTACAATTGATGTGATGGGGGGGACAATTGAAGTTATCCCTCTACACAGTAATGAACAAGCATTACTAACGTTATTCCCTGCTCCAACGGTCGATGTGGGGCTTGGTCCTGGTGAGCGTGCTCGTGCGGCTGAAGAGATTGACGGTGGGCTGGTTGGCCTTATTGTTGATGCTCGTGGTCGCCCGTTTCATTTGCCCACAAATGAAACAGAGCGTCAGGCCCGCTTGCTGCAATGGGCACAGGTTCTAGGAGCGAATTAGGAAAAGATTGTAGAACGGGAGGTGTACGGCCATGACCTATCCTCTGGGGTGGCCTTTACTTCCACAGTTCAGAGTCAAAAGAGAACGTTGGCCCGGCAAGTATCGCACAAAAGGTATTCCTCTGGTGTATCCCGGTCAGGAAGTGGTTCCTGATCAGCTTGTATTACGTCTGGAACAAGACGAGCAAGCGATGCCGACAAGAGAGGGGAAGGTTGCGAATCCTGATCATCAGCCTTCTGCCTCTCCCGCAAGTCAGCCACAGATATTACAGGAGAATGTGCCTGCAGGTTTGCGTGGTCGGGTTGTCGGTTTTACTCCTCGTGGTGGTGTTGTGATTGAGAGTAAGGTTGCTGTTTTACAGGGTGTGGTTGGTTCAGGTATACAGGTGGCAGGTGTGGTAACTCCCTGGTCGGGAAATAGTGAAACGGATACGATGCCATCAATTCCTCCTGGTGCGATTCTTGTTGTGCCTGGCCCTCTGTCGCTCTTGTTACTTCGTCAGGCGATCAATTCAGGGGTAGTTGGGATTGTCGCAAGTAGTATTTCGCTACCGGACCTGGAAGGATTTCTTCGTACTGACTATTTGCAAATGGTATATGCGGATGATATGGAACTGGTACAGAGTGGCTTTGCTCCGATAACGCTGCTTTGTACGGAGGGTATTGGCGTTTTGCCAATGTCTCCGCGTACCTGGCAGATGTTGCAGCACTATGCTGGCTCCATTGCTTTGCTCTCAGGCGCTACCTCGTTGCGTTATTCTATCTTCCCTGAACTTCTCATCTCACTATCTCTGGCTGAGACTCCACAAAACTGGCAACCAGTACAACCGGACACTTCATTGGCACTTGGGGTGCTGGTACGCATTTGTAGCGGTAGGTATGCCGGAGTTATCGGTTTTATTGATTATTTTTTCGTTTATGAACAGTCTTTTTCCTCAGGTGTTCGTGCTCAGGCAGTACGGGTAAGAATGGAAGATGGGACTTTTTGTGTGGTACCTCTATTATCAGTAGAAAGAATTGCGTAGACTTATCCACAATTTGCTGAAGTTATCCACATGTTCTACTAAAATATGTGGATAACTTCTTTATATTCTAACACACGATATGCTGTAGTAAGCAATCGTCAACACCGCTTATATACGACTCGTGAAGTCGCCACATTGCAGGTAGGTGAAAGTTGATTCTTACAGTGAAACCATGCAAACTGTCAGGCGACTTCACGCAGACGATTGTACGGCATGCTATTACGATAAAATCAACGAATGCCCCTGCATATCCTGGGGTTGTGGAATACCCATAATCTGTAAGATGGTTGGGGAGACGTCTGCCAGGATGCCATCGTTGCGTAAGCGTGCTTGCGCGAATTGTGGTGAAACCAGATATAGTGGTACGGGATAGGTTGTATGTGAGGTGAATGGTTTCCCCGTACCATATTCGATTAACTGTTCCGCGTTGCCATGATCCGCTGTAATCAGGACACTGCCACCAACCGCCAGCGTGGCATCAACGATTCTGCCTACACATTCATCGACTGTTTCGACAGCTTTTATGGTGGCATTAATGACGCCTGTGTGACCAACCATATCAGCGTTTGCGTAGTTCATAATGACAAGATCATAGTCGCGGCTCTGAATACGTTCGATAGCTGTATCCGTAATGCCACGAGCACTCATCTCAGGCTGAAGATCATACGTTGGAACTTTGGGTGATGGGACAAGGATACGATCCTCACCAGGAAAAGGGACCTCACGTCTGCCATTGATAAAGAATGTGACGTGAGCATATTTCTCGGTTTCCGCTGTATGGAATTGTGACATCGCGCGATCTGAGATGACACGGGCTAATGGCATCTCGACTTCATCCGCTTTGTATGCGACTGCCGCGTTCAGTCCCTCTTCATATTGAGTCATCATCACGAATGTCAGATCCTTAAACATTGACTCGCGATTAAATTTACCCTCAGCCTGAGGTGGTAAATCCTGCATTACGAAGGCTTTTGTCAATTGGCGTGCGCGATCAGGTCGGAAGTTATAGTGGATAATCGCATCACCATCCTGTACTGTGGCGATCGGATGGTCTTCTTCCATAATGACCGTCGGCAAAATAAATTCATCGGTGATGTTATTGTCATATGATTGTTGGATGGCCGCAAGGGCTGATGATGCCTGCTGTCCTTCGCCGCGTGTCATAGCGAAGTAGGTAGAGCCAGTACGATCCCAGCGGTTATCACGATCCATTGCATAGTAACGTCCGGTGACTGTCGCGACGCGAGCAGGATGTGCGCCACCAATCTCCTGTGCGCGAGCTTCCAGACGGCGCATAAATTCGATACCGCCTGTAGGGGACGCATCACGACCGTCTGTAAAGGAATGGATATAGACGCGTTCCAGATTGTGTGAGGCGGCGAGGCGTAACAGTGCTTCTAGATGGCTTTCATGCGCATGAACACCACCGTTACCAAGCAAACCACAAATATGTAGTTGCGATTGATTTTTCTTGACATGCTCAATGGCTTGTAAGAAAGCCGGGTTGGTAAAGAAGCTACCATCTTCGATAGACTCACTTACGCGGGTGAAATCCTGTAGGACTCGTTTACCTGCTCCAATGTTCTGGTGCCCCACCTCTGAATTGCCCATCTGTCCATCGGGTAAGCCTACTGCTTTCCCAGAGGTACGAATCGCTGTATGTGGCCATTCGCGTGCAATTTTATCGATATGAGGGGTGCTTGCCAGTGCAATAGCATTGCCTTCATGGCGTGGATTTATTCCCCATCCATCCATGATGATCAGTACAAAAGGGCGTCGCCCAGAAGATGATGTACTCATGTGCACTCCACGATTTTCTTTGCAAAAGATATATAAATTACTTCTCTTCACATTGTAGCATGAGCATGCCGAGGCTCCAAAGGACTATTTCCCTATGATTATGGCTGAATTATCATGCTTTTTGTCTGCTTTCTCTGCCAGAGAAAGTATTGTATCCCATTAAGAGTTTGCATCGTGTCCTTGTGTATAAGAAGTTTTGCTTGAAGATGAGTTTATAAGTGTATAATAAGCTACAATAAAGGAGATAGATTATGACAGTGGCTTTGTTATGGGTATATATTGGCATTCTGACCGTTCTGTTTCTTGTTGCATTGGTTATCATTGGGGTGGCAATGATGCGGACACAGAAAAAGGGTTCTCGTGTTTCTTCTGAGACGGCGCCGATTCCAGATGCAAGTCATCGTAATACTCATACACGGGTTGATAGTCCTACTCCTGATGCTGGTGGATATCAGCCGAATGGGGAGCATAACTACAATAGCACACCATCCCATTCTGACGTCAGACGACACATTTCATAAGAGCTGTGATTGTTTGTTTATGTAGAATGGATTGGATTGCATCTCCACTTATACGTTTGTATAGGCAGAATGTGTTCCTGTGAAATATGTTGAGATATCCGCAAAGTGTCAGGTGAAGGACCACTACCGCTTTCCACACAACACGCCTACCTCTTGAATGATCTGGTGTCTATGCGTTTGACTGTGTGATTTGCCAGGAACCAGCTAGGGATAGCTTGTTTTGAGATTTGTTTACGTTACCCTGAAGTTGATAATAGGGATAGCGGGAAAGGATTGCAATGGGCAACGTCTATTCTCACCATCCAAAGAGGGTATGGTGTAAAGCTGTACTGGCTATGCTGGCCACTCTTTGTTTGATTTTGCTCTCTTCATTTACGGCCCTGGCGAGTACGGTGAATATTTATGATCAAGGGAATATTCTCAACGATTCCCCGGTTCAGAAAGCGGCGGCGCAGCTATCGAAGCCTATCAGCATTTATACTGTGCCGAACTTTACTGGCTCGAATACTGCTTTTGCGAATGAAGCGAAAAGTGAGATCTCCAATCCTAATCTTATTGTGATAGCGATTAAACCGCATTATGTAGCGGTTGTTGGTGGCAAAAACGTTGGCTTATCGCAGAGTCAGTACAATGATGCGGTAAATGCATTTATCAACAGTTACAAAAGCAATCAGAACTATACTACAGCTACTGTGGCTGCTATAAACTCCCTGAAAGGGAGCCTGAATGGTGGCCTCTTTAGCTCTGTTGGCAGTAATGCTGGCATAGGTTCCTCCTGGTTCAATAATTGTCTCTGTTGTGTGGGTGTTTTACTATTGCTGCTTCTTGCTGGATTTGTGTTTGCCCGTCGACGTCGGGGGCCGGGTGCTGGATTTGGCAATTTGTTTGGTGGTTTTCGTCGTCCACGACCTGGATATGGTCAGTATAACGATCCTAATTATCAGGGACCGTATCCACCCAATTATCAGGGACCATACCCTCCTAACTACCAGGGACCATATCCTCCTCAAGGTGGTGGTATGAATCCCTGGGCCGCAGGTGGTCTTGGGGCTGCCGCAGGTGGTTTGTTTGGTTATGAGCTAGGCAGGCAGTCTGGAGAACGTGAAGAGCGTGATCGAGATTATAATGATGGCGGTGATTATGGTGGCGGCGCAGGTGGTAGCTTTGGGGAAGATGGTGGCTTCGGGGGTGATAATGGCGGTGACTTTGGTGGCGGCGCAGGTGGTAGTTTCGGAGGAGGAGATGGCGGCTTCGGCGGCGGTGACGGCGGCTTCGGAGGAGATGGAGGAGGTTTCGGAGGAGATTCCGGAAATAATGATTTTGGTGGAGGAAGTGGTGGGAGCTTCTAAAGCTTATGAGGCAGACGCCATGTAGAAATAATGTGAAAGAAAGGGAGCCAAGTCAAACAGGCTCGGCTCCCTTTCTTTTTGCCTTTGAGAGGCTAATCTTGCGTAGGTGGCTGCTGATGAATAGGGCGGCGACCGCTACGACGTACCAGTTCCGCGACTCTTAAACGATGGAGTTCGCGTTGGAGGATGGACTGCAACTCGGCACGTTCAGTATTTGAGCGTGTCTCACTCAGTCGTTCCTGCGCGAGCCGTCTCGCTTCTTCGGCGCGAGCTGTATCGATGTCTTCCGCATGTTCTGCTGTATCAGCCAGTACCGTAACTTGATCATTTGAAACTTCGAGGAAGCCGCCAGAAACAAAGATTGTTTCCTCGCCACCGCCAAGTTTCACGATCAATGGACCAGCGCCAAGCAGGGCCAAAAGAGGAGCGTGTCGTGGTAGAATACCAAGCTGTCCTTCTGATCCAGGAGCATCAACAATCTCGGCTTCTCCACTATAGAGCGCACGCTCGGCGGTCACTACCTCGACATGCAGAGTATTGCGTGTCGCCATAGTTTAACCCTTCTTCTGATCTGAATTGTAATCTTCGATAACGTCTTCGATAGCGCCTTTGAGCAGGAAGTAGTTCTCAGCGATATGGTCGACATCACCATTCAGGATAGCCTGGAAGCTACGAATGGTATCCTTCAAGCTAACATATTTACCAGGATGGCCTGTGAAGACCTCAGCAACGGTGAATGGCTGTGAGCAGAAACGCTCCAACTTACGAGCACGAGCCACGATCAATTTATCGTCGTCCGACAACTCATCAACACCGAGAATGGCAATGATGTCCTGCAACTCTTTATAGCGTTGAAGAACTGTCTGAACGCCACGTGCGGTATCATAATGCTCCTGTCCGACAACCTGTGGATCGAGAATGCGGCTGGTCGAAGCCAGTGGATCAACAGCAGGGTAGATACCTTTGGCTGCGATAGCGCGTTCCAGCACGATTGTGGAGTCAAGGTGAGCAAATGTTGTCGCTGGGGCAGGATCAGTATAGTCGTCAGCAGGGACATAGACAGCCTGCATCGACGTAATTGACCCCTCACGTGTTGACGTGATGCGCTCCTGTAATTCGCCCATTTCCTCAGCCAGATTTGGCTGATAACCTACAGCGGAAGGCATACGACCGAGCAGAGCGGATACCTCAGCACCAGCCTGTGTGAAACGGAAGATGTTATCAATGAAGAGCAGAACATCTTTATGTTCCTCATCACGGAAATACTCCGCCAATGCCAGACCAGTCAGGGCAACGCGCAGACGGGAGCCAGGAGGCTCGTTCATCTGACCAAAGACCATTGCCAGCTTGTCGATTACGTTGGCTTCCTGCATTTCATGATACAGGTCATTGCCCTCACGGGTACGCTCACCAACGCCAGCGAACACGCTAAAACCGCCGTGACCTTTAGCGATATTATTGATCAGTTCCTGAATAACGACGGTTTTGCCAACACCAGCACCACCGAACGCACCAACCTTACCACCTTTCATGAAAGGGGCAATCAGGTCGATAACTTTAATGCCAGTCTCGAACACTTCAACGTCTGATGACTGATCCTCAAGGTTAGGGGCTTCACGGTGAATAGGGTAGCGTGGAGCATCCTCAACCTCTGGCTTATTATCGATGGCGCGACCCAGGACGTTAAAAATACGACCAAGGGTCTTTGGGCCAACAGGAACAGAGATAGCGGCACCTGTATCATAGGCATCAGCACCGCGCTCCAGGCCATCGGTAGGACCCATAGCGACACAGCGGACCCAGTTATTACCCAGATGCTGTTCGACTTCAAGGGCGAGATCATCGTTAGAACCGGATGGTCGGGTCACAACCATATTGTAAATCTCTGGAAGCTGATCGGCAGGAAATTCGACGTCGACGACAGCGCCCAGGACTTGCACGACTTTGCCCTTCGTACCAACTTGTTGTGTTACTGCCATGTGTTTCTCCATTGTAGGGGGAATGGACTTTGCTCCCCCTACCTTTACATCTCGCTAGAGTGCTTCCGCGCCAGCGACTACCTCTAAAATCTGCGTTGTGATATTCGCCTGACGGACCTTGTTATACGTTAAGTTGAGATCTTGTACGAGTTCGTTTGCGTTATCGGTCGCGTTCTTCATTGCCACCATCTGGGCTGAGTACTGGCTAGCCAGCGATTCGAGCAAGGACTGATAGACCTGTACATCGACATAGCGTGGCAGCAAGGCTTTGAAGATCTCAGTAGCGTTTGGCTCGTAAATATATTCACTCGTCACGCTTCCTGATGTTTGATCTTCCTCCTCTTCCTCCTCTGGTGGTTGTACGGGCAGCAACTGAATAGTTGTTGGTCGCTGCGTCACAGTGTTAACGAACTTGGCGTAGACCAGATAGACAACGTCGACCTCACCCTTGACAAACGCATCAACCGCGACCTGTGCGATCGCTGATGCATCCGATAGGGAGGGATGGTCGCCATAATTGGTAAACTCGGCGATTAGATTCTGTTCGGTACGGACAATGAAGTCACGTCCTTTACGTCCGACGCCAACAAAGCTTACCCCTGGATTGCGTCCCTGTCCTGTGAAGTGCCTGCGCTGCTCAAGAGCTGTTGCTGCTGCCTGGCGATTCAGGTTTGAGGGCAGGGCACCACAGAGTCCACGATCAGGTGAGATCAGGATGATGCCAATATTGCGAACCGGTCGCTCTTTCAGCAATACCAGTTCGTCTGATACGTCAACGCCACCGGCGGCAGCGACTTTCGCCAGACGCGATACCAGAGCACGGATCTGATCCGCGTATGGACGTGCCTGTTGCACACGGTCTTGTGCCCGGCGCATTTTGCTACTCGCTACCATCTGCATGGCTTTTGTGATTTTTGCCGTGTTTTTAACCGAACGAATGCGCGACCGAAGTTCTCGGAGTGATGGCATAGTATCTGCCTCCTAGCGCTTCTGTTCTGCTACAGTTGGGGCTGCGGTCTGACTGTAATCTTTGATGGCAGCATCAAGCTTTTTCATCAGATCTGGACCCATTTTTTTGCCGCCACGAACTGCAACTTCGATGATTTCGTTCTGTACTTCTTGATAGTTGGCATCCATGAAACGGTAGAAACCGGATTCCCATTCAGCAACTTTATCCAGTGGAACTTCGTCGAGGAAGCCGTTGGTCGCTGCATAAATGATCATGATCTGCTTTTCAACCGCGACTGGTTGGTACTGCGGCTGCTTCAGGATCTCCAACAGGTGGCGACCGCGTTCGATACGACCTTTCGTCGCAGCATCCAGATCCGAGGAGAACTGAGCAAATGCCTCAAGGTCGCGGAACTGGGCAAGGTCCAGACGCAGTGTACCTGCTACCTGGCTCATGCCTTTTGTCTGAGCACTACTACCTACGCGGGAGACGGAGATGCCAGTGTTCAACGCAGGGCGCTGACCAGCATTAAACAGGTCGGTTTCCAGGAAGATCTGACCATCAGTGATTGAGATCAGATTGGTTGGGATATACGCTGATACGTCATTTGCTTTTGTCTCAATGATTGGCAATGCGGTCAATGAACCACCGCCATAATCTTTGTTCAGACGTGCGGCACGTTCCAGCAGGCGGGAGTGCAGATAGAACACATCACCAGGGAATGCTTCACGTCCCGGAGGGCGGCGAATGATCAGCGAGATGTTACGATAGGCTTCCGCGTGCTTGGTCAGATCATCATAGACGATCAGAGCATCACGACCGCTCTCCATGAATTCCTCACCCATCGCACAACCGGCATATGGGGCCAGATACTTCAAAGGAGCAGGATCAGAAGCACCAGCAACAACCATGATAGTGTATTCCAGCGCGCCATGCTCTTCCAGAATCGCACGGGTACGTGCAACGTTGGAATTCTTCTGGCCGATCGCGACGTAGATACAGATCAGGTCTTTGCCCTTCTGGTTAATGATCGTGTCGAGCGCAACAGCAGTCTTACCAGTCTGGCGGTCACCGATGAGCAATTCACGCTGACCACGACCGATAGGAATCATGCTGTCGATAGCTTTGATACCAGTCTGGACAGGCTGGCTCACCGACTGACGGGTAATAACGCCAGGAGCGATACGCTCTACCGGGCGGAATTTGTCAGTGCTGATGGGGCCGCGCTCATCCAGTGGCTCTCCCAAAGGATTCACGACACGGCCGAGCAAAGCGTCGCCGACTGGAACTTCAATGATACGTCCGGTAGTACGAACTTCATCATCTTCACGAATATGTGTATAGTCACCCAGGATTGGGCAGCTGACCGTCTCTTCTTCAAGATTGAAGGCCAGGCCAAATAATCCCGTACGGGGGAATTCTACCAGTTCAAGATACTTTACATCCTGAAGGCCATAAATGCGAGCTACACCGTCTTGTACCGAAATTACGGTACCCACACTGGCTGTGGAAGTAGTGTTGCCACCAAAGCCTGCGATGTTTCTCTCAATGATGGCACTGATTTCATCAGCCCAAGATGCCATCTTTATCCTCCTAGTGTTTCCTAGTGGCTTGTTACAGTTGTTGTATGTTTATAAGTATTTATCATCTTATTCTATCTCAAAGTACTGCTAGCGGTGAGATAGAAGACACTGGTTGACGGAGAAAGTACGTTCAACTCTCAATCCGTCAAAGTTGTCGTTTCGATGCTTGTGATCGGGAAATAGCCCCGGTGGTGTTTGCTGTTTCTGCTTATTTGCCAGCCGATGCCAGACTCTCAGGTGAGAAATCCAGTGCATTGGAGGCAACACCGCTGAGTAAATCCTGATGAAGCGCATGCAAGCGATAGCGAACACTACTATCAATCACTTGATCTCCAACACGAGCGATAATACCACCCAGGATATTTGGATCGATCTGCGTATGCATAATGATCGTTTTACCTGTTTGACGCTCAAGCATCCGTTTGACAACAGCCTGTTGCGACTCGTCCAACTGCGCTGCTGATGTGACAGTTGCCACCGCCTGATTGCGATAATCAAGCACGAATTGTTCGAACTCTCTGGCAATAGCGGGCATAACATCGACCAATTCGCGCTGGACGATCAGCAGTGCAAGATTGAGCGATGTCGGCAGTACATGAGGACCTACGTTTTCACGCAACGTAGACTCTTTGCGCTGTGCAGGTACTTTGGGTTCTTTTAAGAGATATGCCAGCTTGCGCTGGGAAAAAAGCTCCGCAATCCCCTTGATGTCTTCGAGTGTGCGGTCGATAGAATTTTGTCGCCGCGCAATCTCAAACATCGCTTCTGCATAGCGCCGCGCAATCGCTCCTTTAAGCATTAGTTATTCCTCGATTGGTCACTGGATGTGACAAATTCTTCTACCAGACGGCGGTTATCATTAGAGTCGACGGATCGGCTAATGACTTTGGTCGCCGCATTGATTGACAGGTTGACTACTTCACGGCTCAACTCCATGCGGGCACGAGCAGCTTCCTGGCGAATACGAGCAACTTGCTGTTCGCTGATCTGCTCTGCACGTTCACGAGCTTCTGCCTCGATTTGCTGTGCAACCTGCTGCGCACTTTTGCTGGCACGGTCAATGGTCTCTTGCGCCTGGCGTCGGGCGTCGAGCATAATCTGCTCCGCACGACTGGTTGCTTCTGCCAGTTCCTGTTTCGCTTTTTCCGCGTTCTCGATCCCTTCACGGATTAACGCCTGCCGTTTGTCCAGTGTGCGGTTCACAACAGGCAGGAAATATTTCCAGACGATGACGAGGGCGATGATGAAGCTGATTAACTGTGACAGAAATGCCCAAGCGTTGATACCAAGACCGCCGTTGCTTGCAGCAGCTATAATCATTGTATCTTGCTCCTTAATGGCGAATGCTTACCGCAATCCTTTGTACGTAACACGGAGACGCAGCATGATCTGTTCTCTTTGACTACGGAAATAGAAGGGAAGAGGAACGATAAGATCAACGCACTACGTCTCCACATTACATGTTTCGTGTTCGGATCGTCAGTATTACTGGACAAACATGATCAGCAATGCGACAACCAGGGCGTAAATAGCGATAGCTTCGACGAACACAATACCCAGGATCATATTGGTCTGAATGGTTGGGGTTGCCTCTGGGTTGCGACCGATGGCTTCCATTGCGCGGCTAGCCAGAATACCGATGCCGATACCAGGGCCGATTGCACCAAGACCAATAGCAAGACCAGCTGCGAGCAGTGTTGTACTCATAACGAAAGAACCTCCTTAAGGTTGCAAGCGATATATTAATTTCAAATGAAATCGAACATGATGATATGCAATCGCAGAAATACTGCGAGAAGCAACAATGTTAGACGTTGGCGCTACTCAGATTTGTTGGTGTTTTCCCTTCATTTCTGGCCTCTTCGTACTCCTTTATGCCTTCATGCACATCATCTTCTGAGTGCTGGTGGCTGGTTGTACCAATGGTCATAAAGAGCAAGCTTAAGAAGGCGAACACAAATGCCTGGATGGCACCGACAAAAATCTCGAATGGGATAAAGGCAATGTTGATGACTACTGGTATCAGATACGCGAAGACGGCTAAAAGCACGCTACCCGCGAAAATGTTACCAAATAGACGGAATGCAAACGAGATGAGGCGTGCAAGTTCACCGATGAATTCCAGGATGCCGACGAAGACATCGATAAGACCCATCGGGCCTTTTCTCACAATTTCCCCAAATCTCAGGTATTTGCTCAGGTGTTCCTTTGGACCCAACATTGCAAATCCAAAGTATTGTACCAGAACCATGGCAACAACAGCTAACGCTAATGTCATATTCAGGTCAGTTGTTGCCGGACGAAGCCAGGGGATAATCTTATTGGAGTCTGCCCCGAACAATAAAAAGCCCAGCACTGGCTGCTGAGTTACCGCACCTCCCTGCGTGTCATTACTGATCGTACCAATCGTATCAACGCCTGGAATGACATCGATTAAGTTAGCAATGAGGATAAAGAAAAAGAAAGTGAAGACGATCGGGAAAAACTTTTTCCCTTTTTCTTTGCCTGCCACACTTTCCACTAAATTTTGAAATGCCTCAACTAACCATTCAATAGCATTTTGCCATCCTGATGGAATCAGATCTCTTCGGCGTGTTCCTAACGCAAGCAGAACTACTAAAATAATAATAGCAGTCCATGTGTCTAATAGTGTATTGCTTACCTGAAACCCACCAATGTGAAATAAGTTATCAGGAGCAATTTCTATATTAGGAAGTTTCCACAGCACTCGGCTTTCCTCCCTATGATATGCCGAGCTTTGCAGGGCCTGTTTCGTGTTTGCGGGTCCCGTCGGGCCTATAGAAAGACACTTTTAAATAAACGGTAAGCTCCATAAATCCCCGAGATCAGGCCAAGCAGTAGCCCGAGAAGTAAAAACAATGATCTGGTATGTAAGTAGCCATCCAGGAGATGCCCTAGATAAGCTCCAGCAGCGATGGGGACGGCCATTGTGAAGCCCATTCCGCTCAATGCCCCCAACTTGCCCAGCACAGAAGGGGAAGGCGGCGTATTTTTCATCCTTTGCAAATCCCATCTGTTTTCACTCAATTATACCAGTCGGATTATAGCACACCGTGCAATATAGATGCAACATTAGATACACTTTTTGCAATACTAAAAAAGGCTATACTTACTAGTGCCGTTCTTTGCCCTTTGAACCTACGCTATTTGTTCTATCTTCTCTCTAAATGTTGCTGTTGTTTTATCTCTATTTTGCATTTCCGATAGTAGTATTCCTGCATTCTTTCGATTGCATTAGAGAAAGAATTTATAGTTAAATACCACAGAGTCGCATTTTCTGCGATATTTATAGGAATTCATCGTGATATGGGATTACGCATGATTTATGCGGATGATAGTATCGCCTGCTTTTTCTGGATAACCTGTTGGCTAACATATCAATGTTATCACTTTATCACATTATGTTCCTATATGGGAATATCAAATCCCTTGAATCTTGTCGGATTGTACTATGAATAGACAAATTGAATTTTGTCTCGAACTGTAATGGTATATCTTTATTTCTGACAGCACATAAAAATATACTCCGCAGTTCCCATGGCTATTTTTTTGTCTGCGCATAGTGTTTGCGTTATCTGTTGACGGATACTATTGCGTTGGTGATAGGGTGGCGATAAATTGGGCCTCATCGATAGGTTCTCCATCAGACCGGCAGAGGCGAATATATCCCTGACGTAGCAGTGTGTGCAGGGCATGTATCAGGGCTTTATTGTTGAGTTGTGTGATTGCCGCCAGGCGTGAGATGTTTTTTTGTCCATCAATAGCCAGATAGAGACGGCGGAGCTGTCTGTCTATCAGTTCTTGTGTTGCATCTGCGTAACGGATGCGCTGGGGAACTAACGATGCCAGTGTGGTTGCCGGTAACTCTTTCTGCGGTTCCACTGACAGGGGAGTATCGTAGAGCAACCGGTGTTTGCGGGCCAGAGGGATAGTATGCTCTATCATATATCCAATTGTTGGTATAAGACGCATCGCTGGTGTCTGGCGTGTAAAGAATGAAACTATCAAGGTAAGTGGTGAGGCAATATAATCATTGGTAGTATTATTCGGTATTGGTGGTAAGAACGTTGGATTATAAATGTAGTAGCAGCCCCAATAATGAAGGTTATGTAGAGTAAGCAGATTTGCCTGATAGGGAGAAAAAATTGCCCGGGCCGGTTGTGGTAACATCCCACGATGAGCATCGAATGCTTGTCTGGTGATTTCTGTAATGTGGCGATTGGCGACAACATGGAGTGGTAGCGCTTGCTGACGCGTAGCTATTGCGCGTAATGTTATGAGTTGTTGTTTGTTTTTCGTCATCTGTAATGCCCAGCATTGCACAACATCTACATATAACTGTTGTGCAATGGTATAAGAGAGCCAGGAAAATAGTTCATCAATGTGCTTGGCTTTAGTGGCCTGATGTGAAAGATTTGCGAGGATAATGCTTTTTTGCTGGTTGAAAAGAAGTGTGGAATTGTGTTCCTCCGCGTGTGTTGTTGTACTGATGAAATGTGCGTTACTTCCCACGTGTCCCCCCCCATATCTGTACAATCATTGTATTATTCTTGTTTGAAATGTTTGAAATACAAACGAGAATAGTCTGAGCTATGAATAACAATAACATATATTAGATAAAAATGCGTTAAGATGACATTAAGAAATGGTTTATCATACTATTGTAAGGATAGGCAATATCGGATAGACTGAGGAGAGGGAGTAGCATTCATCTGACATCATGTGTTTTACAGGTATCCATACGTACTCAAAGACAGTGGGGCCGGCTCAGATATATGGAGGAGCATAACGAGGCCCATGTGGAGGGAGAAGATGATGGGAAACAGTCTGAAAGTAGTCAGTACGTTTCGGTTTTCCTTGGATGCGCAGAAAGTACTTCGTCAGGCGGCACAATCTGATGTTCTGTGTATTAATAACGTTGATGATTTACGAGCCAGCCTGCATGATGCTGAGATTCTCTGTGCTTACTGGTTGCCGCAAGACTGGCGTGATCTGGCTCCTCATCTGACATGGTTACAGGTTTCAGGAGCAGGTGTCGATGGTTTACGTTCGACAGGTATTTTAGATGAGGGTTGCCCGGTTGTGGTAACGACCTCAGTGGGGATTCATGCGATTGCTATCGGCGAATATGTTTTCGGTAGTATGTTGATGTTCAACCGTTCGTGGCCTGAGATGGTACATTTGCAAGATCGTCATATCTGGCCGGTGAGTACCAGTTGGTATAAGTTCAGGGAGCGAGAACTGTATGGGCAAACGCTTGGTATTATTGGACTTGGCAAGATTGGGCGGCGTATTGCACAATTAGGAAAGGCGTTTGGCATGCATGTTGTAGCAACGCGGCGTTCGTTAAGCACTGTTCAGCTTGATGCGGATGTTGATCAACTCTATCCTGCCACCGAGCTACAGACAGTATTGCGTCAAAGTGATTACGTTGTTTTGTCGGTGCCATTGACAAAGGAGACTGAACGGTTGATTGGTGAGGCAGAATTGAGAGCTATGAAGCCTCATGCGTATCTGATCAACATTGCTCGTGGTCAGGTTGTTGATGAACCCGTGTTGATCCGGGCTTTACAGGAGGGGTGGATTGCTGGTGCGGGCCTGGATGTTGTCGGGATGGAGCCACTCCCGGCAACAAGTCCTTTATTCACCTTGCCAAATGTGATTCTGACACCGCATATTTCGGGGGTAAGTGCCCGGTACGAACAGCGGCTTACTGACTTATTTGCTGAAAATCTCCGGCGTTATCGGGCTGGTCAACCTTTACTCAATCGTTATGAAGCAACGCGTGGTTATTAATGCAAGATCAGGAGACCTGTTGGGTAAGAAGGAGTATTCCTCATCCAGGTTAAACACGGGAATGCTAACTCTATTACACAACAGGCCATCGGAACCTGCATTAAGTAGAGGAATTTGTAGTGAAGAGGGATGAGCAGTATAAAGGAACATGAGGTAGAGATGAATATATATGCCTGCCAGACTTGCTCGTCTCATTATTGAAAGGCAGAAGGATGCAATGAGCGAAGATTTGGGTATTGTAACGATGCTTGGTGCCGATGCTGTGGGAAAACCCGGACAACGGCGTTTTCGCATCTTTGCCCACAGTGCGCATGAATCTGCGTTATTCTGGATGGAGAAAGAGCAACTTTCCGGGTTGGCGGAGGCTCTTGATCGCTCTCTGGCTTTAATTACTGAAGGGTTAGTGTTGCGTACCGAAGCTCAGGCGGGTGAACAGCGCGAGCCTGAAGGCATGCCTGCCGATTTTCCCACCATTCCCACATATGAAATGCAAGTTGGGCAGATGCGTCTTAACTACAGTGATCATGACTCAACCTTCTCCTTGCAAGCAACACCGCTTGATATTGTGACCGATAGTGTGCAGGAACCCATGCTTGTGATGAAAGAAGATGAAGCCATTTCATTTACCTTTACGGTTCAACAGGCGCAAAAACTGTCACAAACAATACTGAGTGTGCTGGCATCTGGACGTCCGCTTTGCCCATTTTGTCATACGGCTCTGGATGGAGGGCCTCATGCCTGTGTCAAACAGAACGGGCATCGAGAAATTATTCCAATTGAAGAGCCTGATGAAGAGGATCAATAGAGGGCGCGATTTTCGCGCGCTGCACTTTAAAAGTCAGGCCGAGAAGTGAAGCAGTTGAAGTCTGTATAGATGTGTCGATAATTGTTTCTGCTTCACTTCAGTCCAGGCACATATATTTATTGGCTTTTTGCAGGTATGTCTCCTCATTGGCCTCTATCATGAGTTTATGTAGAACGATCATATCAGCATCAGGCAGATGTTCGATTGGTTGTAAACATAATCTCATGATTGTACGACCGTTTTCAAGCACTTGCACGTATCCACGTGTTCTGGGTACGCGATACACACGCCTGGGTTTGGTCGGGCTGGGAATCTCCAGGTATCCTTGCCAGAGAAGCTGGCGCATTTGTTCGGAGGTTAGTGTATCACGTAGCAGGTCTGTCGCTCGTCGTTCAGAGCGTGACATGCTGCGTACATATGGTTGCACAATTAACCATAGCATTGGTGAAACAGCGAGAGCGATAATAATCCAGCAGAGTGCTGTAAGTAACTGGGATGTCTGATTCATCCGCCAACGACTCTTGGAACCAGGACAATCTGTTCTGCTGTGGGGTCGAATTTTTCAATGCGTTGCACTGGTTTGCCTGTATCGATGCGGAATGCGGTAGCACCTTTTGCTCTCTCCTGCGCGAATATACGTTCGGCTTCCTCGATAGCAGCAATAGCTTCGGCGTCACCAGTCTGAATTTTTTGTTCGTCCCAGGTCAGGCGATCATCTCCTCGCCGTGACATCACCCGTAACATTCCCACCGTCGTTCCTCCTTTGTAGCTGAGCCAGCATGTGTGGCGGTTACAATGAAAACTGGTTGGCTAATGTGTTGCTAGTTGGTTCGTTATTTTTGTGACGAACTACATGGTACTGCATTGAGATTTGCTATACGTGCTTATACAAGAATCTTGTTCTTGTATGTTTTGCTATAGCCACTCAAAAACGGATGATCATAATTGCAGGTATGCCTGTATTACCTGAATGTTGCCATGAAATGACTATTTATCACGCTTACACGGTGAAGTGCATTGGTATTATTTACTATTTTACGTGACAGAATGAGGATAGTCAATGCTATCCTCATTCCGTCTTTACCTGTTATTTATTTCTCTGTTGATACCACCGGCAAAAGTATTGGATGGGTTTTATACTCTATGTTGGGGAGTCATGCTGGATTTTTGATGACAAACACAATACCAACGGTTCCTGGTCCGGTGTGACTTCCTAACGTCGAGCCAAGTTTATATCTGGGGATATCATGAGGATAATATTTTTTAAGTACATCATATAACTGGGCACCAACCTCTTCGTTTGATTCGACGATCACGATCTGCTCAGTCTGACCGGCTTCCATCGCTATCTGTGAAGCTCGTATGTAGGCTTTGGTGCGTGTCCGTGGTTGCTCCACTGGCGCGACTTCTCCATCTTTCAATGCGAGGATTGGTTTGACACTGAGCATATTTCCTAGCAAAGCTTTCGCGCCTCCGATACGCCCACCTTTATGCAGATATTCCAGTGTATCCAGTATGGCGAGGACGCGTGTACGAGAGCATTGGTCTATAAAATGTGCTTTAATGGTTGCCAGATCAAACCCCTGCTGTATTTCCTTCGTGGCCTGTTGCAGAGCCATAAAGATGCCTGCGCTCACCGTCGTCGAATCAACGATTTCAATCGGGATATGACGATATTGTTCAGGTAATGTATCGCGAGCGGTACAGGCTGATTGATAGGTACCGCTGAGTCTGGCTGAGAGATGGACTGAAAGGATACTTTCTGCTCCTTCGTCGATGAGTCGTATATAGGCTTCTTGAAAGGCGGCTGGAGCAGGTTGCGAAGTATGAGGCAGCTCTTTACTCTCTTGCAGTTTGCGATAGAACGTTTCGATATCTAGGTTGACATTATCGAGATATGTTTTTTCCCCAAAAGAAACGGATAATGGGACAACGGTTAAATTGTATTGTGCTGCTATTTCCTGTGTTATATCAGCAGTACTATCAGTAACGATGCGAATAGTCATCGCAGGCCTCCATAAAGAAGAAAATCGATGTAGCTATGGATATATACGTATCAGACGCAGATATGGCCAATTTCTGACCGCAGGAGAGTACTGTTGTTGGCAATATCGAGTGTGAAGGAAAGGTCTGGCAAAATGATAGCATCTCCATAGAGTTCATTTTATTCAGCAGAGAGGATATAAGTATAGTAGGGTTGCCCACCATCGACAACCTCGATTTCAAGCTGTGAATATTGTTCTTTGAGTTCTCTTGCTATCATTTGTGCTTGTTCTGCGGTAATTTCCAGACCATAATAAATAGTCAGTATTTCACAGTCATTAATGTGCATGCGACCAAGTGTACCGTGTAACACATCTGTGATATCTGGACTGGCGACTGCTAAATCGCCGTTAATCACTCCGATACAGTCTCCTTCACGTACATGTAAACCATCAAGATCCACAGAACGGACTGCTTTGGTAATTTCGGCGGTCTGGATTGATTGTGTGGCATTGGTCATGGTCTGACAATTGGTGTCAAAATCAGACTCAAAGTTGAAGCTGATCAGGGCCGCAATCCCCTGTGGTAGCGTTTTGCTGGGTACAACGAAAACTTCTTTTTGGGTCAGATTACTGACCTGTTGGGCACTGAGAATGACATTACCGTTATTGGGTAAAATGATAATTTGTGGTGCAGGATTGCTTTCAACCGCGTCGAGGAGTTCTTCAATGCTCGGATTCATGGTCTGACCCCCTGAAACAATGGTGGTGACCCCTAATCCTTTATAGACCTTTTCAAAACCAATCCCTGAAACAACCGCCACGGTGGCGATAGTCGCGGTGCTGGCTTCTGTGTCTGGTTCATCTGACGCATGTTCAGCGGCGCTGGCGGCAGCATAGGTGAGGCTTTGTTCTTGCAGGTTTTCAATATTAATATCCAGCAAACTACCCAGTCCGACACCATAATCAAGGATTTTGCCGGGCGTGAGCGTATGTGTATGGACTTTTAGTAATTTGTCATCGCCCGCGACGACAGTGGAAACTCCACCCATATCAATGATAGTCTGCCGGATATTCTCAACATCAAGTTGTTGTCCCTGTAATAAGAAGACAACCTCATAGCCAAATTCTTCTTCCACCGTTACACGACCTTTTTTGGGCTGGATCCCGGTTGGTGACTGGAGTGAAGAGAGTGTATTGGTGTTTGTCTCTGTATGCAACTCTGTTGTCTCGCCTCGCATATAGCGTAGGATGCCTTCGAGGATGGTGCAAAAGCCCTGGCCCCCGGCATCGACAACTCCTGCCTGTTTGAGCGTTGGCAATAAATCTGGCGTTCTGGCGACCGCCTGACGTGCGGCTGCGACAACTTCCTGCATTTCGGTTACGAGATCGTTGTTTTCTTTTGCGCTCCGCTCAGCGGCCTCCGCCGCCGAGCGCACAACAGTAAGAATGGTACCTTCAACGGGTTTGAGTACAGCGCGGTAGGCAAGTTGCGACGCTTGTTGAAACGCATCGGCGAGATCCTGAGCAGTGAAGGTCTGCTTTTTATCAAGTCCTGCTGCCAGTCCTCGTAAGGTTTGAGAGAGAATCACACCTGAATTGCCACGAGCGCCCAGCAGAGCATCGTGCGCGATTTTAGCTGCAATAATTCCTGCAGATATTTCATTGCTTTGAGAGATATTACGAATAGCAGATTTCATAGTAGCAGACATATTGGAGCCTGTATCGCCATCAGGAACGGGAAAGACGTTCAGGGCATTGATAGCCTCCCGATGTTCTTCAAGCCATGCAGCTCCTGCCAGAATAGCTTGTTTAAGATCTTGACCATCAAAAATACTGATGCGTCTGGGTCGTTGACGTGTTATTGGGCGTGGTTTCTGTTCCGCCATAGCCGCTGTGCTACCTCTAATCCTTTAATCTTCCTGGGGTTATTGGGTCCATGAATAAGTCCCTGGACATTCACATTAACCTGGGTAACTGGTATACCGAGCATATTCTCTATAGAGAATTTTACATTGCTCATAATATTATGGGCAATCTCTGATATACGTAACCCGTATTCCAGTACGACAAAAACTTCAACCGCGATTTGATCGTTGGAAATATCTAATTGTACTCCTTGATTGCTTTGCTCTGCGGTGAGGAGTACAGCGTGCCCGTAACGGAGATGAGGGGAAGCAATACCCAGAACACCATAGCAGCTAAGTGTTGCCTGGACAGTAATGGAATGGATAGCGTTGGGTAGTACTTCAATTTTTCCCCGTGGTCGGGAACCATGTTGAGGCTGTATTGTAGATGATGCTTTTGGCATACGCATTGTGTCTTCTCTCTTGCCAAAATAACCAGTATAGGTTATACTCGCATAACGTGTCCAGGATTATCCCATTCATTGCACGAGTTATCTTGATGCAGTATACCAGAGGCTTATAGGATAATCAAGTAAATAAAAATATGGATTAAAATGCGAACCTTCCGGGATGGAGGGTAATATTTTGTCCATGACGTTTTTGAGGGAGGATGAGAAATGTCCGCAGGTCGTTGTGATATCTGTGAGCGCAAACCTATGTATGGTAACAATGTGCCATTTTCGCAGCATCGCACACGCCGTCGTTTTGTGCTCAATGTACAGCGCCGCCGTATTGAGATCAATGGTACGCCTCGTGTTGTAAACATCTGCACACGTTGCTTGCGCACCATGAGCAAATTGCCAAAGGTTCGCTAAGATATACCGTATGCAAAAAAACGGCAGAACACTCCTGCAATAGACCTCAGCTCTTTATGCTGAGTCATTATCTTGATCATTGCAGGAGTGTTCTTATATTCATGAGCAGGGATGTGGACATCTCTGCTTTTTTGCTCCGTATTTTACCGGGGGGTGGCTGTTGGTGTCACAACGGGAATTGCCGGTCGTTTCCGACTGTTTTCAAAGCGTGTACGTAGTTGTCCGCAGGCGGCTGCGATATCGTCGCCGCGTTCAGCTCGTACCGTGTTGCTTACCCCATGTTCAAAGAGAATATTACGGAATGTGCGAATGGCCTCTGGTCCAGGGGTTTTGTAGTCGGCGGTCGTCGCGTTGACGGGAATACAATTCACATGCGCGAATTGCTTCAGTGGCGCGAGTAAAGTTGCCAACTGTTCCGCATGTGTCGGAGTGTCATTCACGCCTGAGAGCAGAACATATTCAAATGTTACCTGACGTCGAGCGGTGTCGATGTAGTCTTGAATCGCCGCCATCAGTTCGGTAATGGGATATTTGCGATTGACTGGCATGGTCTGACGGCGTAGTTCGTCGGTTGGTGCATGCAATGAAATTGCCAGATTGATCTGGAGGGATTCCTGACTGAGTTTACGGATCGCGGGAGCCAGACCGACCGTTGATACCGTCATATGGCGAGCGCCGAGATTAAAGCCGTCCGGGCTATTGAGGATGTGCAGTGCCTGCAATACGTTAGTATAGTTATGTAATGGCTCTCCCATGCCCATCAGGACGATATTGGTGATGTGATCAATCGGTGTACTGCCGGGCAGACCAGATGCGCTCCACGGTGCCGCCTGTAATTCACGTGCGTAGTAGAGTACCTGCGCTACAATTTCCCCCGCGCTCAGGTGACGGTCAAAGCCCATCTGTCCTGTCGCGCAGAATGTACAGCCGAAGGCGCAGCCCGCCTGACTGGAGACGCAGACAGTCGCACGAGAACTATTCTCTCCAATAGGTGGATAGAGCATCAACACCGATTCAACCAGTTTCCCGTCCGCCAGTTCCAGTAATATTTTACGCGTACGATCATCTTTTGAATGGACTTCGCTTCTGACTACCATTGGTCCAATGCTTGCTTCTGCTATCAATCGTTCGCGCAGGGTTTGGGGCAAATTTTTCATGGCTGCAAAATCGGTCACAAGATGATGATAGAGCCAGTTATAAATCTGCTTTGCGCGAAAAGGAGCCTCACCGCGCTCTTTGAGCCACTGCTGTAATTGTGGCAATGTGAGCGCGAGAAGATCAGTTTTTTGTTCGGTTTGTATGGATGATATCGGTGTCATTGTCATTATCTCACTATAGCATGAACAGACTCATGCCTTATAACTCAAGATGTATTATGTGGGATGTTGCATCTTGATCAGATAGTGTCGGATTTCCTTTTCTGTACGTGCTTTTCCCACCTGTAAAAGGCAATCTCGTAGCTGTTGTGTTACGTCGGGACGATCTAAGATTTGTTCTACTAATGATAACAGCCGTGGGAAGCGTTCCGCAACTATCTCCCGTAGTAGTTGTTGATATTCACGGTATTGTGTGCTTTTTATATCATCTTCTACTTGTTGTTTGATTTCCTGATAAATCCATGTGCCACGTAATATATCGTACTGATGTGTGTTGACCATAATTTAAACCTCAAGCAAAATACTTAATGATAATGTATTCGATCGCCTTCTAATACTATATATATGCATGCTAAATTCGCAAAAGCGGAAAGAAATGGAAAAATATAGGTCAAACCGTAGAAAATAGAAGTTAGCTTTCAGGTATAATTTCTCGTGTACCATAATAGTGGGGATGAGGATGGTTTTTGCCGGAAATGACGATGAAGGAGAAAGGCCAACAAATCTATGGCGATACCGAAAGAAAAAACTGTGACACAGGTAAGCTCGGAGCAACAAGCAGGCGTTGCCCGCATGCGCGATGTTTTGAGAAATCGGAATTTTCTCTTGTTGTGGATGGCACAACTTATTTCTCAAACCATTTTAAATGCGGCCAATTTTGGTCTGGTGTTGCTGGCTTATCAACTCCCTGATGCTCCTTTTATGGCAGGTCTGGCGATTATCGCCTTTTCGTTGCCTGCTGTGCCGTTTAGCGTGATGGCAGGAGCTATTGTGGAGCGCATGGATAAACGGCGGGTGCTCTGGGTCAGTAATCTGCTGCGTGTATTTGTGATGCTCTTGATGTTTGTATCCCTGATTTTTAATCGCGAGCAAATATGGATTCTCTTTGGCCTTATTTTTTTGGCAGCACTGATCAACCAATTCTTCACACCTGCTGAGGGGACATCCATTCCTTTGCTGGTTGGTGAGTGTGAGTTGATGCCTGCTCTGGCGTTGTTCAATATTACGTTAACGTTGTCACAGGCGATTGGTTTTCTGGTACTTGGTAGCCTGGTGACAAAGATATTTCCTGCATTTACGCTGCTTTTTGCGCAGCATGAATTTGTCATTGGCTCCGTGGCTATCCTCTTTCTGTTTGTGGCCTTTTTCTATGCTGTGTGTGCTGGATTGATTCTCTGTATTCCCAAAAAGGCGTTTTATGAGCAGCATATTCATGCCGCGAAGCGTGTTGCGGAGGATACCTATTCAGCGATTAGCATGTCATGGCATGCGCTCTGGAGTGATATGGTGTCGGGCTGGCAGATTGTCCGTGCTGATCGTTTACTCTTCTTTGCTGTGATTCAGCTATCTCTGGTAGGAGTATTGACACAGTTGGTTGGTGAATTGGCTGGCACCTTTGTTCAGGTGATTCTGCATCATCCTCCTGAAGATATGGCGCTGGTGATGGCTCCTGCTGCTGTCGGATTAGTTGGCGCGTCCGCGTTGATGCCGCGTATTGCGGGGCGTGTCGGACAACTACGTTTGACCGTGATTGGTTTTATTGCGCTGGCGTGCGGTTTTATCTTGCTGCCGTCTATACAATGGCTGGCTGCTGTGCTTGATCCGCAGCATGCTGGCTCTGCTTTGTGGTTGTTGTTGCTGGTGATGATGATCCTATTTCTGCTGGGTGTGGCAATGGCCTGTGTCAATGTACCAACACAAACGATGATGCAGGAACGAGCACCCGAAGATGGACGTGCGCGTGTCCTATCGTTACAATTTATGTTGTTTAGTGCAGGCACAATCCCTGTGCTATTGTTTGCTGGAGCGTTCGCGAAGTTGATTGGCCTGACACCACTGATCTTCCTGGTTGCAGCCAGTCTGCTTCTCTTCTGCTGGTGGGGGAATATCTATATCAGACGTGGACATGCTTCTCTGCGTATGGCAAAGAAATAGCAGAACAAGAAACCATGAGTTCTGTTGAGACGTAAAATCATGATAGATATACTATTAATATAGGTAATGATCTGCTATTGTGAAAGGAAAGAAGGCATGTCGCTAAGTTTTATTGATATTCTCTTTCTAATTACGGCTCTTTTGCTTGTTTTTCAGGGATTGCGGAATGGGGCTGTGTTCAGTCTGGTGAGTTTGTTGGGTATACCAGTTGGCTTGATTGTTGCTTCAATGTATGGACCACAATTTACCACATTGCTTGCCGCGAATGGATTATCCGCAACACCGTTGATAGCATACGGTGTATTGTTTTTTGGTGCAGTTTTTGTAGTGCATATTATTGCCAGTCTGGTCCGAGGTATTGTCAAGAGCATACCACTCATCAGTCAGGGCGATACATTGATCGGTGGTGCCATAGGTTTTGTCGAAGCATACCTGCTCTGGTTAACAGTTCTCATTTTGCTTGGTTCTTTTCTTGGTCATATGCAGTCATCAATTGTACCGGGATCAACCACCATCCCCGGTGTGAGCGTCCAGTTGAGTCAATTTACCGCCTGGCATAATTTTTACAATCAGGTCATCATGAATAGTACCTTCGCTAGAGTCAATGGCTTCTTTGTAAAATTCTTGCCGGGATTGCCTGTACTACAATAGAGTAGAGGGAATTCGTAGGCACTTGCTTTCTACCGATCTTGTTCCATACAATAGCAGTAAAGCTGTTTCTATTAGTAAAGACCGGAGGTTGCATACGACAAAGTCTGATCGTCTCATCGAAACGGGTGTAAATCGGGGTCTGGAGCGTGCCTATCTTGTTGCGGTTGAGGCTGCTGAGCAGGATGGGATGTGGAGTGTCGAAGACTCATTACTTGAGTTAGAGGCGCTGGCTCAAACCGCAGGGGCAGAGGTTGTTGGCACAATGATTCAACGGCTCCCTCATGCGGATCCTCAGACGTATGTTGGTAAAGGGCGTGCTCAGGAACTGAGTGAGAATGAGAAACAACTGCGATGCGATCTGGTCATTTTTGATGATGAGTTAACGCCCACGCAACAGCATCATCTGGAGAAACTTCTTGATGCGCGTGTCGTTGATCGCACTGCCCTTATTCTTGACATTTTTGCCCAACATGCACGTACACGTGAAGGACATCTTCAGGTGGAGCTCGCGCAGTTAGAATATCGGTTGCCACGGTTAGCGGGACAGGATGTCAGTTTTACCCGTCAGGGCGGTGGCTCCCGTGGTACTGCTGGTGGGGTTGGTGGCGCGATTGGTGTACGTGGTCCTGGAGAAACGAAACTGGAGATTGATCGCCGTCGTATTCGTCATCGCATTTCAGAGTTGAAAGCAGAGATTGAGGGTGTACGCAAACAACGCGCTATTCATCGGCGTCAACGAGCGGCTAAGGCAATTCCTGTGGTAGCTTTTGTTGGCTATACAAATGCTGGGAAATCAACGCTCTTCAATGTGCTCACGGAGGCCGGAGTACTGGCGGAAGACAAGTTGTTTGCGACGTTGGACCCGGTGACACGGCATATTGTCCTGCCCAGTAATCAGGAAGTATTGGTCACCGATACCGTTGGTTTTATCCAAAAACTGCCAACGCGCCTCATTGCTGCTTTTCGTGCCACGCTGGAAGAAGTGATTGACGCCGATATTCTGTTAGAGGTTGTTGATATTCATCATGAGAATGCGGTAGAACAGAGTGAGACGGTCAATGAGATTCTGGAAGAACTGGATGCGTCGGACAAGCTACGTGTTACCGCGTTGAATAAGGTTGACTTGCTCGATGATGTGGATGAGATTGATACCAGTCTGTATCCTCATGCAGTTCCAGTCTCGGCTCTGAAGCATGCGGGTCTGGATGCGTTATGCGAGATGCTTGTACAGGTGTTGGCGGAGAATATGATACAGGTGCATGTATTGTTGCCATATACCAAGGGTGAACTTGTTGAGTTGTTTCATCGTCGCGGGTATGTAGATCAGGAAGAACATACATCTGATGGCGTGTTCATTGCGGGTCGAGTTCCTCGTGTCTTACGTGGCTATTATACACCATATATGGCGGCTGCTCGCGTATAACTCATTCTTTTGTGTGCTGAAGTAGAGACGATGTAGTATCTTTTCTTCGCAAGAAAAGAGATATCTACTGATTTGAGTGATGTAGCACTGTTACGCAGTGCTACATTGTTTTATTTTATCCCAGGTGAAAAACAGTATACAATATGATGTATTATAGGTAGAGTGGCATGAGACGTAATATGATGATTGTTTTGCTTTGTGGTGTGCAGAAGTACAGCGCTGTGTATTTTATGCCCAATAAGTGCTATCAGGCTTGTGAATTGGTAATTGATATGCTATGCTCTGTAGGCATGACCACTGTGGCATTATTGAAACGCGTCAGGAATTGCTGATGTCAGAACGAAAAATACTCACACGTTCAATACCTCTAAAAGTGCGCATTCGAACAACGAACGCTTCATCGTCGGATGAAGCGGCGCAATCTTCAACTATTCAATTCAGGACGACTATGCAAAAACAATCGATGATTGCTGATTTGTCTCAAATTTCTGAGACTGAGCAACATGCACGACAGGTGAAAGAGCTGTTACGCCTCTGTGATATTTTGCGAGCTGGCCTCAGTCTGGATGAGATTTTACAACAAATTGTTGAGTCAATCGTGTCCTGCACAGGTTTTCGAGGGCTGGGCGTCAATTTGATCGATGAGAAAAGTGATCTGGTTATTCCGACTGCTTTTGCGAATGTACCAGAAGAAGACCAGCGAACATTACATGATAGTCCATTCCTCATCGAAGAAATGTATAAGATGTTGCGTGAGGAATTTCGTATTAGCCAGAGTTATTTTATCCCTCATGATCGTCAGCTTGTATCCTCACCTATACCTTTCTATGCTGCGCGCAAGCAAGAAGCTCCGCTTGCACCTGGGGAGTGGCATACAGAAGACATGTTACTTATCCCCTTTTATAGTCCACGTGAGCAGAAGCTGTTGGGTTTTTTGTCGCTTGATGAACCCATTAATGGCAAAGTACCTACACGCGAGGATATAGAGATTGTGGAGTTATTTGCCACCCAGGTGTCTATTGCCATAGATAATGCGAATCTTTTTCAGGAGAAAGACAATGAGCGGCTTGCTCTGGAGAATGGCATCGCAGATTTACGTGAGGACTTGAGGCGGTTACAGCAGGGCGACCTGCGTGTGCGTGTGCGTTCAACCCTTCCACAACTGGAGCCGGTCGCGGAGGCTGTGAATACAATGGTTGAGCGGCTTAGTACCCTCTTCAGAGATATGCAAGAGGTGACGCAGGTTGTGGATGATCATGTGCGCAGTGTGCAACGCAATTCGGAGCAACTGGTACAGGATACGCTTCATCAGAAAGGTCAGATGCAGCAGATCGCGCAATCGCTGGCTCATTTTACGCGCATGATGGATTCTATTGCCGAGCGTGCCGCCAGCCTTTCTCAGACTGCTGTTGAGGCTGTTGAGGTAAATACCGAGACGCAGGGAACGGTTGATCGCGCTGTTGAGGGCATGGGCGGCGTACGAGATGCCATATTGCATTCCGCTCGTACGATGAAGTCTTTGAGCGAAAGTGGTCAGGAGATTAATGAAACTGTTTCCGCGATTAGTGACCTGACGATGCGCATGCATTTGCTGGCGTTAAATGCTGCTATTGAGGCAACGCGTGCGGGGGAGCAGGGAAAAGGTTTCGCTATTATCGCTCAGGAGATACGTAGTCTGGCCGCCAATAGTTCCGAAGCGGCGCAGAAGGTATCGATCTACATTCGCACGATTCAACAAGAAACGACGGCGATGTCACGGAGCGTAGAGCAGAGTACCCAGCAAGTTATTATGCAGGCTGAACTGGTGACTCAGACAGGGGTTGCTCTGGATGCAGTGAGTGCATTAACCGAACAGTTGATTAATCTTATTCAAGGTATTTGCACATCCGCTGAGAGTCAGGCGCAAGGATCGCAACTTGTTACGAACTCTGTAGAAGAGACGCTACGTATGACCGTTAATACAGTAAACCATATGCAGAATATGCAAAAATCTACAGTGCATCTGGTTGATCTTACCAACTCATTACGCTCACGGATGGAGCAGATGCAGATTCGCGAAGTATAAATATAAAAAAGCGGGTGGTATACTCACCACCCGCTTTTTTATGTATGTCTGACTTTCCTGCTGGTATTGCTACGTTTACTGCGGACTCTTACAACCGGTTGGTCATATTCACGGTATGCTCGTTTGCCGATTTTCCAACCAAGGTTGCCACAGATGATGATGGCTACGATGGCAAGCAAGAGCATCGCAATACGTATCGCGGTACTGAGGTTGGTAGAGAAAATATGGATCAGCGGATCTGTGTAAAATCGGCTCAGGACCGCAATACTCAAGCTGAGTAGTAGCCCTATCATCACTCCAAGGCAGCAGCCAAGTGGGCCACCATTGGTTTCTCCCAATGCTTCAGGAGGCAATACTGGTTTTCCTGGTACCTCTTCTGTCGTTGATGAAGTTGGTGTATCAGTCTCTGATGATGTGGAAGGAGCCTCTTCCTCGTTTTGTGGAGGCGACACCGCCTCCTCTGGAAGAGAAGATCGTTGCTCTTCCGATGAAAATGGATCTGGTGGCGTAGACACAGTTGTCTCCTCTATATGAAGTGCAAATCCCCGTACAGTTATACATCCCTACAGGTATGGAAACCAGACCAGTCCGCTATCAGTCTCATCATGGAGTGCTAGTATGTCCCGAACTGGCGGTCTCCTGCATCTCCCAGACCAGGCATAATATAGCCATAATCGTTCAAGCATTCATCGAGCGCCGCTGCATAGATATCAACATCCGGGTGCGCCTGTCTGAGCTTCAGGATGCCATATGGGGAAGCGATGATGCCAATATATGAGATATGGGTGATGCCACGTCGTTTTAACGTATTGATCGCATCAATGGCGGAACCGCCGGTTGCCAGCATTGGATCAACTGCGTAGCAAATTTGCATTTCAACCTGATGCGGCATTTGATTGTAATATTCCAGGGGTTGTAGTGTGCGTTCATCACGGCGCAACCCTAAGTGCCATACCTGCACATCAGGAATAACCTGACGAAAGCCTTCCGCCAAACCCAATCCTGCACGTAGAATCGGTGTCACGCCAATGCCACCAGCCAGACGCTGACCCGCCATTTGCTGGATTGGAGTTTCAATGACACATTCCTGTAATGCCAGATTTGACGTAGCTTCGTAAGCCAGCAGCGCACCAATCTCTTTCACGAGTTGGTAGAATTGCGCTGACGGCGTATTTTTATTCCGAAGCATGGTCATTTTATGAGCCATCACCGGATGGGTGGAAATAAAAACTCGTGGTAGTTGTAGCACTTCTGCACGAGTTGGTTGTGCAACTCCCTGCATCGGAAGTGTGGGTTGATCTTCCTGCTGGTTGGTTTCAAACATAGATAAAACCTCTTGGTGTATTGCGTCAGTTCTTCATTGCAGATTGTATCAGAGATCAGAATAAGCGTCGAGTGATGGCTGGCTGTTCATGAGATATAGGTATTTTGTTCAGGTAGCAGGGAAATACTACGAGACCTGTGTTATACTTGTCGCATGGTTATAGGTGCAGGTGAGATTACACTTCATTTGCCGGACTGTCATTCTCTGAAAGAAAAGCGGCAAATCATTAAATCTATTATGGCGCGGGTGCGCAATCAATTTGACATTGCAATTGCTGAAGTGGATGAGAATGACCGCTGGCAAATTGCAAAGCTTGGTATCAGTTGTGTCAGCAATGATAGTCATCATGCTGCCGAAATATTACAGCATATTCGTCGTTATATTGAAGCGACACGTCCTGATCTTGTTATGAGCGATTTTGAAACAGAGCTTATTCACTGGTAAAATACGTACTATGATACAAACACTGCATACTCTTCAACCTGAAAAAACCTCAACGCTCTACATTCTTGGCGTCAGGGTTGATCGTGTGACTCAGCAACAGGTGGTAGCAGCCACTGAGGCTATGATCGACCAGTATCACGCGAGCGTTTCATCTCCTGTATGTCAGCAAATTGTGACAGTGAATCCTGAATTTGTTGTGGCTGCTCAGCGGAATGTTGATTTTCGTCTTTGTATTAATAAGGCTGCTCTGGTAACAGCAGATGGTGTGGGTATTGTGCTGGCGTCGCGTTATCTGCGTCGACCAGTGCCCGAACGTGTGACGGGCATCGATACAGTAGTGGCGCTGGCGAAAATGTGCGCGGAACGTGATTTTCGCCTGTATCTGTTGGGGGCTGCTCCTGGTGTGGCTGAGGAAGCGGCTGATCGTTTGCGAATACTGGCACCTGGATTACAGATTGTTGGAACTTATTCAGGTTCGCCTGCTCGTGTGGAAGAGGACGAGATTATTGAGCGTATCCGTGAGGCACAGGCTGATCTGGTCTGTGTCGCCTATGGAGCTCCTGCTCAGGATCTCTGGATTGCCCGTAATTTATCGCGTTTACCTGCTGCGATAGCGATGGGTGTTGGTGGTACGTTTGATTTTCTGGCAGGGCGTCAGCAACGAGCACCACGCATTTTTCAGCGATCTGGTATGGAATGGGTATATCGTTTATATCGTGAACCGTGGCGTTGGAAGCGCATGCTGGCATTACCAAAGTTTGCCGTGAAAGTTCTCTTGAAAGGGCGGCACGCATATGGAGCTTAAAACCTCGGTGGTCATGCCCGCGCAGGCTCGTCTGCGCTCTCTCATTCAGGCATTCGCTGGTAAACGCGTCATGGTAATTGGAGATATGGTGGCCGATGAATATTTGATTGGCCGCCCAACCCGTATCTCCCGTGAAGCTCCTGTGCTCATCCTTGAATTGGATGAGGAGCGTATTATTCCCGGTGGTGCCAGTAATGTGGCCGTGAATGTTTCCTCACTGGGATCAGAAGTGTTTCTGACGGGAGTGGTGGGAAATGATTTACCGGGTCAGCGTCTGCGTCATGCATTTGCAGCGCGCCACATGCATCAGGAGGGGGTCGTTACAGATGCTGCCAGACCTACCTCTACAAAAACTCGTATTCTGGCAGGTAGCCCGCAGATTGTGCAGCAGCATATTGTGCGGGTTGATCGTGTGGATACCTCTGATATTGGTGAACCCGGTAAGGGTCAGGTGATTGCCTATATCGAGAAGATGTTGCCTGCGATTGATGCGGTTGTCTTATCAGATTACGAAAATGGTATGATTAGCCCGGAAATAATTGCTGCCTGCGTTCCCGCTGCACGCCGTATGCAGAAAGTGGTTGTTGTTGACTCTCATGGGTCGCTCTTCCGTTTTCAGGGAGTCACCGCGTTAACACCGAACCAGCCTGAGGCAGAGCTTTCATTGGGCATGACAATTCGTACACAGCAGGATTTAGAAGAAGCAGGAGCGCGTTTGCTGGAGGGAAGTCAGGCAGGGGGTGTGCTGATTACCCGTGGTAGTGAGGGGATGAGTTTATTTGAAGCGGGGAAGCCATCCTTGCATTTACCTATTTATACGTTACCACTTACTGGTAGTGAGATTGTTGATACCAACGGCGCGGGCGATACTGTTGCGGCGACGTTTACACTGGCGTTATCTGCTGGTGCCAGCATGCATGAAGCGGCATATCTGGCAAATGCTGCGGCAGCTTTAGTGGTGCGTCGCCTTGGTTGCGCAAGCAATACACCAGAAGAATTGATGAGTATTTTGCAATGAGTACATGTTATTCACAGACACGACAGAAAATTATCCTTTCTCATACCGATCTTGCCGCTGAAGTGCGGAGGCGGCAGGCGCAGGGTGAACGTGCAGTTTTTACCAATGGCTGCTTTGATCTGCTCCATCTGGGCCATATTCGCTATTTACAGGATGCACGGGATCTGGGCGATTTCCTCATCTTGGGTCTGAATAGTGATGGCAGTGTGCGTACATTAAAAGGCCTGACACGTCCGCTGGTATCTGAAGATGAGCGGAGCGAAATCATGGCAGCTCTTTCCTGCATCGATTATGTTACTATTTTCGCGGATGCCACCGCCAGTCCATTAATTGATGAGTTGCAACCGGATATCTATGTAAAGGGCGGAGATTATCAAGGCTCTGTTGCTGATGGCGCGTTTGATCCACAACGATTACCAGAGGGGGCACATGTTCTTGCGTATGGTGGACAGGTGCGTTTAATACCATATATCGCTAACCATTCAACAACCGAACTGGTCGCGAAAATTAAAGCTCTGTGATTCAATGTTGTTGCGCGAAAATGTGAATGGTGAGTGGTCAAGTGAAACTATATCTTTTATATCTGCGTTTATAGAAATGGATGGGGCAGTGATAGCAATATCACGGCGTTCAATTGCTCTGCATTCCCATTCCCACGTGTGAAAGAAATTTCCTCAGACTCTGTTGTCCGGGAGAATCGCGTTCATTGTCATGGAATTTATCAATCTCGTTATCATCTGTGGATGTCAGGTTGTTGTGTTGCACCTGATGAGCGTCAGTGAATGCAGGCTCTCGATACAGAACTTTGAAACGAACATTTGGATTGTAAGATCTCGCAGGAACGTTGCTGTTCATCGGAATTTCTGATAGGCAAACAGCAGCGCTTTTTTTTGTGGCAGAGCAGTATTTATGCATGATACGAATGGAAGGATGAATGATATGGTAGAAACCCGACCATTTGGTAATACTGGTATGAATATTACCGCTATCGGTTTTGGTGCCTGGGCTATTGGTGGTGGCGACTGGGAATTTGCCTGGGGCGCTCAGGACGATAAAGAGTCCATCGATGCGATCAAAAAAGGTATCGATCTGGGTATTAACTGGATTGACACCGCGGCTGTTTATGGCCTAGGACATTCAGAAGAGGTTGTTGGTAAGGCTATCAAAAGCATGAGCCAGCGCCCATATATCTTCTCGAAGTGTTCTATGTGTTGGGACAGCGAGCGCAAGATTTATCATAGCCTGAAGGCTGCTTCAGTTCGTGAAGAGATTGAGAATAGCTTGCGCCGTTTGGATATTGAGGCTCTTGACCTGTACCAGATTCACTGGCCTAATCCAGAAGAAGAGATTGAAGAGGGCTGGAGCACACTTGCTGAACTGAAAAAAGAAGGGAAAGTACGCCACATTGGTGTCTCGAACTTCAATGTTGAGCAGTTGAAGCGTGCAGAGAAGATCGCTCCAGTAGAGACACATCAGCCTCCTTACTCTATCGTTGAGGCAACGTACGATAAAGAGATTTTGCCTTACAACAAGCAGCAGAATACGGGCGTTATTGTTTACTCGCCAATGTATTCTGGTTTGTTAACTGGTAAGATGACTGCTGAACGTGTTGCTCAGATGCCTGCTGATGACTGGCGCCGTACCGATCCTGAGTTCCAGGGTGCCCGTTTGCAGCGTAACCTGCAACTTGCTGACCTTCTGAGCGAAATCGGTAATGGACATAATGTCTCAGCCGGTGTTGTTGCTATTGCCTGGACATTGCACAATCCTGCAGTTTCAGCAGCAATCGTTGGTGCTCGTAGCGCATCACAGATTGAGCAGACCAGTGCAGCTTTGAGCTTCCGCCTGACCCAGGGTGAATATGAGCGCATTCAGCAGTTTGTTGCTCAACATCCATAGGATTGTTGCCGCGATAGCAGTATCGTAAGGAACAGTTCAAAGTAGATATAGAACAGTGGCCTTTAGTGCCGTCAGTAGACTGGCAGCAGGGGCCACTGTTTTTATTATGGATATCTAAATGCTTTGTTTACAGAAATGGTGGATATATCTATTGATGTATTGATCAGGAAACATGCGCGAATAAATCATTATCACCAAGTAGATCAGGTCCAACACGTGAGGTTGCGAGTTGATAATACTCGTTGCTGCGCCATTTTCGTTGGAGTTCTTTTGGCAGGCGAGAGATAGGCAAATTGGCGGGATTTACTTGGGAACGATGCATGTCCCAGGAACGGTTTTTCTTTTCCTGCCAGGGTTCAACGTCCAAAAGGACATTGATTTGATCGTCGGGAAAGCCAAGATTGTCCAGATCCAGATCTTTAAAGACATTATCAAATGCTTCATCTTGTAGCCATTCGGTCATCATCAGAATCTGGCGGCGAGCAAAAGAAGTATAATACAGTTTGGAAACTGAATAGGCGGTACCAAGTTCTGGATACAATGCTTCGTCAGCGGCGGCATGAAATGCCCCGATCGTATATTTGTAGATTGCGATATGATCAGGGTTTCCCTCACCACCTGATTCGTCAAATGTGATAATAACCTGGGGGTGAAATTCGCGAATAATCGCGACTAATTTTCCCATCGCATCAGCTGGTCGTGCCTGCAAGAATGCCTGGGGATGATGATTGTCTGCGGTGCCCCGTGCGCCCGAGTCACGATAGTTCAGAAACCAGATGCGTTGCACATTGAGGACGTCAGCCGCCTCACGTGTTTCTGCCTCACGTACTTCTCCTAGATTGTCAGGCGTCGCCAGGATATCATCAGAAACCTCGCCGACTTCGCCACATGTAGCGTAGACGAGTCCCGTCTCTACCCCCTGTTCACCATATTTTGCTAAAGCTCCGCTGATGAAGGCTTCATCACCTGGATGAGCAAAGACTCCGAGTAGTCGTTTCGTTGCCATGGTTCTTTCCTTTTTCTACCTCACCTGTAGGATGGGTCCTCTATGCTAATGTAGCATGTGGTAAGAATGCCTGTCAATTCAAGGCTAACCTTTGCCTGAGCTTTCCCCTGTTTCGGTTCTGTGTGCCATAAGAGACAATGATCTATCAATACTTCCTTTTTGAACGGCCTATTATAACAGAATAGCATGGACTACTATAAGTATTTACTTATTAAGTACTACGCTTGAGAAGACTTTGTTGAATTTTTGAGAATCTTTGTTTTATTATAATAAAATAAATTTGCAGAATTTGTGACTTGCAAACTATTCTATTTAGATTTTACATTTCCTTAGCTTGCTTCATTGGATGTGTAAAAGATGCTTCGTCTATTATATTTACTGTAATGCAGCATATCCTTAAGGAATAGAATGAGTATTTACTAGATGAGTCTATCTTTTCTGTGAAAATTATGCTACACTGTGTTTTGTGTAGCATAATAAGCATGACTCTATGATTAGAGTGAATATTGATATATTAAGGGTATTATATTTGTGTATCTGTATGAAATCAATACCCTCTGATAGACATATAGCCTGAATGGAGAAGGACCGGCGATAGTAACACCACAGTTTTTAGGAGTAATACAGCATGGCACGATCAACTTTAGATAGAGAGTTGCAAGAACTGAATACGCAAATTTTGCGTCTGGGTTCTCTGGTAGATGAGGCTCTGGGGAAAGCATTAGAGGCGCTAGAAACCGGCGATTTGGCACAGGCTGGCATGGTTATCGAAGCTGATTCTATTATTGATAGTTTGCGGGTAACAGTGGAGGAGCATGCAATTCGCTTGCTCACTTTGCAGCAGCCTCTGGGGGGACGCGATTTACGCTTCCTGACATCCGCGCTGACTATTGCTGGCGATCTGGAACGTACTGGCGATGGGGCCGAAGGTATTGCGCAGATTTTGTTGCGCATGGCTCCTTTGAAAGAAAAATCTGCTAATCAGAGTGTGAGGACGACCACTACTGTTTCGGCAAATAGTACTCCGCAAATATCAGAAGAAGCTGTCATGCAAGGTATCCTTGAACTGGGAAAAGAAGCACGTCGGGTTCTACAGGGTTCGATGAAAGCATTTAGTGAGCGCAATGTCAACGCGGCTCGCTACATCTGGGAAGAGGATGATGTGGTAGATGTTCGCTATCATCTTGTACGCCACGATTTAATGGCGATGATGGCTGGCGCTCATGCTATTCCTGCGTTGCAGAATGATTCACGCGCACTCCAGCGTGTCACCTATCTGTTGTGGATAGCTCATAAACTGGAACGTGCTGCTGATCATAGCCAGAACATCTGTGAACGCATCGTTTTTACGATTGAGGGTGATACGGGAAGTGTTTCCTCCTCCATGGTATCAGAAGTAAAGTAACTGGCCTGATGATTACTGTAGGAAACCAGGTAGTATAATTTGTGCCATGCCTGCCAAAGATGGATGGATCCATCTATATGAGGCCAGGATAGAATATATATGCAAATAAAAGAAAGTACTGTCCAGCTCTCTATCCGGATAGAGAG
>DATJIE010000025.1:0-11667 GCA_035493535.1 Dictyobacter sp. | reverse complement strand
TGGTGACAATAGCGAAGAGGGCACACCCGTTCCCATCCCGAACACGGAAGTTAAGCTCTTCAGCCCCTACGATACTATGTGGGTAGCTGCATGGGAAAATAGGACGTCGCCGTCTCACCCGCCCATCACAGGTGTTTTTTTATACCTCTAACGCTTCTATCTATGATGCCATCAACCCAAAAACTGGTACTCCCCCCATCCATATAACGGATATTATCCTTTATGTCGAAAAATCAATTATACTATGTTCAGGCTTTTCACCTGCATCTGTACACAAAACCATGACATAAAACATAAACAGAGAGAAGTCAACAAAGGATTTTGAGAGAAAGGCAAGAAGGATAATGACCACCACCCATCAGAACAAAACACTTCCAGAAACCAGTATTCAAACCACACACACAGATACAACCTTCACGGCGCAACTCTACCGACAGGTAACCTGGCTTGGCATAACTGCCGGACTACGCTCGATGATGCCCATCGCTATGCTTACATGGTCCGCTCCTGAAGCCAGTCCACGCGCAAAAACACTCACGAGCTTTCTCGCTATTGGAGAACTCATTGGCGATAAATTACCCATTATACCAAGCCGCCTCACACCGGGTCCTTTTATTGCTCGTCTGGTGATTGGAGCCATCAGTGGCGCGCTGCTCTGCCGTCGCTATCAACATCCATTAGCCGAGGGAGCAATGCGCGGAGCACTGAGTGCTGCAATAGGCACAATTGCGGGAAGTGGCTATCGTACCCTTACAGCTCAAACAACCGAAGTCCCTGATGTTGTGTGGGCCAGCATCGAAGATTGTGCTGCCTTCGGCCTTGGCAAACGTGCAACACAAGCTCCGAGCAAAGCAAAATAGAAACTATCAAAAAGCGTCGAGGAATGGTACGCACCCGACCGGAATAATACCAATACTACTCGGCATCCGGTGTACGTAGCGTTCCCAGACGCCGCATCTCAGGCCAGATCAAAGACACAAATAACACAACCAGAATAGTGCCGATGCCACCACCAACAACCGACAACACAGGACCGAAGAACTGCGCGGTTACGCCTGACTCAAACCCACCGAGTTGATTGGATGCATTCACAAACAAACCATTAACCGCCGCAACACGACCACGCATCTCATCCGGCGTACGTGTCAACGCCAGTGTATTTCGTATCACTACACTGATGTTATCGAGGCCCCCCAATAACAACAACATCACAAATGACAGCCAGATATTACGAGAAAAGCCAAAAGCAATCGTCGCAATACCGAACCCGGCAACCGCCAGTAATAATGTACGTCCAGCCTTCTGGAACGGCGGACGATGGGCCAGAAACAATGCAACGACAATAGCGCCAAACGAAGGCGCGGCACGCAACCAGCCTAAGCCAACTGGTCCAACATGGAGAATAGAGCTGGCAAAAATAGGCAACAACGTTGTAGCACCACCTAACAGGACTGCAAACAGATCTAACGTAATCGCAGCAAGCATCACCTGTGTGCGTCGTAAAAAGCTCAATCCTTCTATCACTGAACGCCACGTTGTCTGCTCACCTGCCTGTATCTGCTTCCTTTGTATATGAATACAAGCCATCAGCACAACAAAAACCAGAGCCGTCACCACATTCAGGGCGTAAATGGCCGTTCCATTCCCAGTCAGAGCAATTAACAAACCACCCAGACCAGGCCCAAGCATAGAGGCCAGTTGCCATGAGCTACTTGACCATGTAGCAGCGTTTTCAAACACATCATCAGGAACTAATAATGGCAACATTGTAGAACTGGCGGGATTGTTAAAAGCTTCAGCCGTTCCCATCACTAACAGACAACCATAAATCAGCCAGATTGAGCCTTGTACATATGATAGCCAGGTCAATACCAACGAACCCAGCGCAAGTACAGCCAGTGTAACCAGAACGATACGCTTTCGATTATAGCGGTCGGCAATATGTCCAGCAGGCAAAGTAAAAAATACTGCTGGCACAAACAGAAATAGTCCGACCCCACCTAACACGAGAGCGGAATGCGTGCGCTCATACAGATCCCAGCCAAGAGCGACTTGCAGCATCTGTTCACCAATAGCGGCAACAAACATACCAACAAAGAGCAAACGGAAATTACGAAAACGCCAGGCGCGATATGGATCATGTTTCACATCACCAGTCTCTGGCAATAAAGACTCTACGACGCCATTACTTTCATTCGGACTTGTAGAAGACTCAGAGGCACTGTCGTTGTTTAAACGGCTCACGAATTACAACCTCTCCCTTAAAACAAAAATGAATAGATACAAATAAAGACACATACTACAGCAATATAACATACATTCTAATTTTCAAATAGGAATAATCTCGATAAGATTGACTTATAAGAGTGATCTGATAATACAGAGCAAATGCTCATAGTGCGCTTTACAGTGCATTCCTTTGCCATTTATCATATGTATCAAAAAAAATAGACATATGTTAAAAAAGGCTACATATGTCTATTTTCCTAAACATCATGGTATGAACATGAGAATAATTTTAGCCACCACCAACAAGAGTGACTATCTCCAATGCATCGTGATTGTGCAAGCACACACGATCAAACTCAGTACGCGCCACAATATCACCATTACGCACAACCACCACATAGCGGGCAGCAATATTTAATCCTTGCAAGAGATCCGCAATAGTGCTACCTACAGCAAGTGAATATGGCTTTTCGTTCGCTGTAATTGCGATCATATCTGACTGCTGTAGCTCTTTTTCCATACTACTTCCTTACTCTCTACTCTCTGGCTGACTGACGAAGTATTTCACGCAACTGTTGAACCACCAGCGTGATCTGTGAAGATCGTAATAGCGCGGAAATAACCGCAATACCATCCGCGCCAGCCGCCAGAACAGTGGCAGCATTTGAGACATCAATACCACCAACAGCCAATACAGGGAGCGCGGAGTGCTCCTGCTTTATACTTCGCACAAGAGATGGACCACTTCCCGGTTCACCTGGATGCGAACGTGACGGGAAGATGTTCCCAACCTGCAAAAAATCAGCCCCCTGCATTGCTGCCTGTTGAGCTTGCTGTGGGCTATGTACCGATGCACCAAGCAGAAAAGATTCTCCAACCACTTCACGTGCTAGCGACAGAGGTAAGCTAAGCGCCCCCAACTGAAAACCATCCACATGCACCGCTAAGCCAACATCAAGGCGATCATTTAATACACACAAGGCGTTATACTGCCTGCAAAGCGCGAGCAAGGGCAAGGTAAATTCATACAACTGTGATGCTGTATACTGATGAGCGCGAATTTGCAGCATTGTGATCCCGGCAGCAAGCGCCTCCTCCACCTTCGGCAAAAGATCAGGAATTGTGGGATCTGTAATCAAGCAGAGTTGAGGACAAGGCAAAGCCGATCGAGACATCATTTTATTGCCCCAGTACTGGCATGCCAACGGTTGGACTGCTCGCCGCTGCCTGCTGCTTACGTGGAATACGACCAGCATGAAAAGCCGCCTGACCCGCCTCAATACCCAACTTCATCGCCAATGCCATCTGTACTGGATCTTGCGCCAGCGCGACCGCTGAATTGATCAGACAGGCTGAGGCTCCAACTTCCATCGCTAACGCGGCATCAGACGGTGCTCCAATACCAGCATCAACAACAACAGGAACGCGAGCCTGCTCTATAATAATCTGGATCTGGGGCAAATTCAGCAAACCCTGTCCCGATCCAATCGGTGATCCGAGTGGCATCACCGTCGCGGCTCCGGCATCCTGCAAACGCTGGGCCAGAATCGGATCAGCATTGATATAAGGCAACACATCAAAACCTTCCGCAACCAGTATCTCCGTCGCCTCAAGTGTGGCGATAGGATCAGGCAACAGGTATTTCGCATCAGGGATGATCTCTAATTTGACCCAGCGAGGCAGACCCATCGCGGCAGCCAGACGGGCGGTCTGAATAGCCTCCTGAGCAGTCTTACAACCGGCAGTATTAGGCAGAATGGTATAGCGTTCTGGATCAATAGCATCAAGCAAGTTCGGCTGCTGTGGATTTGAAAGGTCCAGACGGCGCAACGCTACGGTGACGATCTGTGTACCACTAATCTCCAGACTGGCCTTCATCTCGTCTAACGAACGATATTTTCCTGTCCCGATCATCAATCTTGATTGAAATTCACGACTGCCAATTTTTAATGTATTCATGAGGATGCGTCCTTTCCACATACCGCTTCAGACAGAGTGAACTATGAAGCAGCATGTAACACTCAAACACGTGGGATCGACTGTCAAGAACGCTAGAGGGAGGCTTCTTACGTAAAGAGGATAGCGACGATGAAAAGATTGAATGCTACGCTCCATCATAGATACTGGCATCATCTCATCTGGCTCTGCTTCCCTACGCTGGCATTACCCAGTTCAGGTCAAGGGTCCCCCACGACAACAGTGGTGCTCTCAGCCCGGTTTTCCAGGCTCCCCTAGCAAATGAATAACGAACTCTCACCCAATTGTAACCTAACGTACTAAAACTACGCAAGCAATCAAACACTGGCATTCACACTTCATTCATTTCCCCTGCTCTGGTATTTTACTCACTTATATGTTATAGTTGTTATATAACAAACTGTTGGAGAAAACTACGTGCTACTCGTCTTAGAAATTGAGAGTGAAAAACCACTCTATCAACAAATTCGCGATCAAATCGTGGAGGGTATCGCTGCTGGTCGCTTAGTACCGAACCAGACGCTCCCTTCTATACGACAGTTAGCCGCAGATTTTGGTATCAACCTGCATACCGTAAACAAGGCCTATGACCAATTGGAACGTGAGGGTTTTATCTTATTACGCAGAAAAACCGGTGCAGTAATACAGATAAATCCGCGTCTGGCGGAAGATTGGGAAGCCCGAATGCGTACCCTACTGGCAGAGGCATTCGCGAAGGGTGCAGCCGTTGAGCATATTATGCAGCAATGTCAGAATATTCTGACTGGTTTTCAAGAGCAAAGAAATGCAAACGTCAGTCTCACTGACGAAGGAACAAACCAATGATTATCGAATATGTTATTCCAACACTTATATTCATTTTCATTTTTTTTGGCCACTGGTTTATGCCCGATATTATGCCTTCCACATTGCCTTTCGGGGTACGAATTCCACCAGAGCGGGTAGATGAACCTATCATCAAACAGATACGTCAAAACTATCGTACCGGGCTTCTACTGATTGCGATTCTCATGATTGCCATAGGTATATGGCTGATCATAGCGTACACACCGCTATTCATAAACGTTGGTACACCTTTCGTTGCCATACTGCTCATGGGAACAGATTATGTGCTCGCGCATCAGCGTCTCCGCCGTATCAAAGAGCGCGAGGGATGGTATAACGGCTTACGACAGGCTATCGCGACAAATATCCAGGCTCATGATCAACAAAAAACACGCATCTTTTCACCCTGGCTCATCTCATCAATCATCATACTCATCATGACAATTGCGCTGACTATCGTTCGTTACCCGGCGCTCCCGGCTGTTATCCCTACCCATTTTAATGCAGCAGGGGTCCCCAATGGCTGGATGAACAAATTTTCCGGCGTTGTTTCCCTTTCATTGACGAATATCCTGATCACAGCGTTTTTCATCGTGCTTATACGCTATCTGCCACGCACACGCATACAATTAGATCCGTCTAATGCTGAAAGGGATTTACAGAGACAATTACAACAACGTCAACTTGTGAATAAACTGCTGGCGATCACATCACTCATTATCAATGCAAGCTTCTTTTTCATCTCGCTTCAGACGTTACAGATCCTGCCAACAAATGCCCAGGGCGGCAATACCATTATGACGACAATCATCCCCCTATTCCCACTCGCTATCCTGGCAACCATTGTCTGGTTGATCATACGCATGATCCGGCTGCGGAACCAGAGTGGGACACAGAGACAAACCACACCATACGTCCTGCGCAATGATGATCGTTACTGGCTCGGAGGTCTGTTCTACAGCAATCCAGATGATCCGGCACTGTTTGTCGAAAAGCGTTTCGGTATTGGCTGGACCATCAATTTTGGCAATCCGCAGGCAAAATGGTGGATTTTAGGGTTTCTCGCCGTTATTCTGATTTTTGTTGTACTGCCACCACTCTTTCTTCACCCATAATCACAACAACCCCAAAAAGAAAGAATACATGTGCAAATCGTCTTTTTTGATTTGCACATGTGAATTTATGCATTTAGTTATGGGTGGGTAACCCTTGCAGAAGACGCAGTTCCATATGCTCAACATAGGAATGGGGATCCCATGACATAGTATTGCGCTCAGGGCTGTTGTAGTATTCAGCATCCCGTGCAACGTAGCCTTCGGGGCCATCATAACTGACCAACCATACAAACTCGCTCTTCTGTTCATTCGTCCAGGCTGAAACAACCTTAAAGCCAAACTTCTCACGAATTGGAACAATATCACGACGCCAGTTCGTATAAAATTCATCCAGTGTGCCCGGCTTAATACGATAAATACGTAACTGATACTCTACCATCAATAATAATCCTTTCCTTCTAAACAAGTAGGCAGAAAAAACTATTGCTATCGTATCATCTGCCCGTCCAAATACACAAAAAGAAGTACGGCATTACAGAGGAGGAGAAAATATCATCAGGTAGCAGAGCCAAAAGGAAGAACGGCTGTCCATCACGTGATGGACAGCCGTTCTTGTACAGCCCGAAACTACCCGCAGAGTAAGGAAAGTTGTCTGCTCTTACTCAATGCTAGCGTTGGAAAGCGAACTGTCGTGTTTCTTTAGGTGTCTCCAGTGTTTTTGGTGTCTCTTCCATCTCTGGATGAGACGCGACCATCAAAATGTAGCCGGTAGCCAGGATAGACGAGATATCAACACCAAAGGAGCGCATCTTGAGCCGAGTACGGGAGAGAGCGCACCGAATAGGGCGCATCTCCTGATCCCATGTTCCATTAACCATCGCATCATCCAGATGAGTGCGTGCCTGCGCGATCTGCTCCTCGTCTGCCTTGCCCCCACCATAGAAACTCGCATACAATACCTCATAAGGGCAATAGTAAGGGAACAGTTCTAACAGCGGCATCAACACACTCATTTCAGTGTGGGTAAACTGTTCCTGACGCACCAATCGTGGAATACTCATCTCATCACAAACCAGATAAGAGAGAGTGCCAAAGCTGGTATTAAGAGCCATCGTATGTCCCGGCGGCAGCGAGTCTTGCAACGAAAAATGTAAGATTTTATCGTTGTGACGACCTGGATAATCGACAGGTGTTTTCGGCTTACGCAGGTAGACTTTCTGCATGGTGATACTCCTTCATAGTAGACGCGCTCAAACCTACTAATCTCAACCGCATCGCCAACTTCCCGCATGCACCAATCACAGGCGCGGCACTGGTACGGGCACGATGACCTGGCATCGACAGTGAGATAACATAATCCTGTGTAGGATCAGGGTAGTGGCTCATTCAACACTACACCTTCACACTGTAGCCAGACTTCAGACTGCTCCGCCTCTGGCGTGCCAAACGCACAGAGATGAGTAACCGGGTTTTTACAGGACGATTTCGCTGAATACAGTATGTATAACATAACAACTCAATCAAAGCCCCAGATATTGGCTAGAAAACGATGCGGGCTACCGAATACGCCATCGAAAGGAGATAGCCAAACCCAACGCCTCCCGCAATACCTACCCCCAACAGGGTTACAAGTAGCAGGAGAAGTTTGTCAGACCATCCGATCTGCGCAGTCACCGCTGCTGGCAAAGATACGTTTCCCACCTTCATGAGATCATCTACCATCACATTCTCAGCAACTGAGACTGTCTCCACCCTGTTTCTAGCTACGGAGTAGTCAACATGTACAGGAGCATCAACCACTTCTTCACTCACAAAGACTGATCCGGGCAAATCCTGAAGAAAGGCCAGATCCATAGGCTTTGTTGGTGCCAGGGTTAATGCCTGTGCTCGTGAGCCACGATAGGGTTCAGAGGAGGCACCAGACCAGACTGCAGCAGCTAAAGCTGGTGGATGAGTTGGTATCTCATCTACATCAAGCGGCTCTGTATTACGAGGCGCAAACGAGGCACGTGATAAAGCCGTATATGCATCAGTATCAGATCCCCATGTTTGCACGGAAGTTCTACGTGAGTTGAACAGCCCGCTGGCAGGCAGATACGTTTCCCCCCGCGCATCTGCTGAGCAATATGGATCAGCGATTACTTCGCGAACTGACTCCACCCCCCCATCGGTCAGCCACTGTGATTGCGCAACCAACGTCCCTATCGGTCGTACAATCCGCTGTTGAGTGAGCGTCTTCAGACAGGCATCGACTGTTGAAAAAACAGTGTAGCCCTGTCGACGTGCCCACTGGCGTAATCGCTCATTGCCTTCAATCACCAGGAATACATCCCGTTCCTGATGTGCCATGACCTGTTCTAACTCACGCAAATCCCCCGGACGCCGGAAAGGCGCATCTGCTGAAAGCACGACAAGGACGGGCTTATCACCCGCTAACTGGCTTAACCAGTTCACCACAGATGATCGCTCATCAGTCGTATGCACAAAAATGGTGGTGATGTCGTTTGTTTCCTCGTATTTCATGGCCGTCCGTATCTTTGCTTTCCTTCCCAGACTGTCTACCGTATGAGTCCTTTTACAATACCGAGACTGTTTCATCTCTGCTATCGCGCTTCATTTGCCAGTAATCAAACAAATGAGGCGGACACATCACTTTCAGTACAGTCCAGAAAATCATTTTAGACAATTTCACTATGACGAACTATTTCTATGCAAATTATGCCTTAAAATGGGGTATACTTTTAAGTACAATCGTTATCATTCTCTTTATCATTTTTATCATTTTTTAATATCGGGAAAGAATGGTGACCAAATGAGGAGTCCTGCTATGCCGCCAACGCCACGTTTACACCTGATTGATGCCCGTTCGAGCCGTGGCCTCTCCCAGAATGAGGTTGCAAATCGTCTTGGCACGACACATGTGAATGTGAGTAGATGGGAACGTGGCATTACCAGGCCCAGCCCTTATTTTCGTCGTAAACTGTGCGTATTGTTTGGTGAGACAGAAGAAGCATTAGATCTTGTTCCAGCGCCCAAAAAGCCTGTACAAAATGATAAGAAGAGCGAAGTACCAGAACAACTTCAGGCAGACACCCAGACGGAGATCACGGCACAATCATCCACTCTATCCAACTCTGAGGATGTATCCACACCTGCTCCGGCCTTACCAATCGATATAGCCACAGATACCAATACAAAGCCACAGGCACTCTATGATCCTGCGATCCCACTACTCCCCGCGATCAAACTGATCGGACGTGAAGAAGATCTGGAACGCATCAAGAAACAACTTTGTGAACGCGGGAATGTCGCATTAACAGCGCTCAATGGCCTGCCGGGTGTTGGCAAAACCGCATTATCAATCGCGCTCGCTCATGATACAGACATTCGAACGCATTTCACAGATGGCGTACTATGGGCTGGTCTTGGGCCAAATCCCAACATGGCAGGTCTGCTCAGTCGTTGGGGCACATTACTTGGTATTCCAGCAACTCAGATGGCAAATCTCAATAATATAGAGGCATGGGCCAGGGCTATACGTATCGCGATTGGCTCACGCTCGATGCTGCTTGTCATTGACGATGCATGGCGTTTAGAGGAGGCATTGACCTTCAGAGTTGGTGGCTCCAACTGCGCCCATCTGGTCACGACACGTTTCCCCAATATCGCCGCGCATATGTCGGTTAATGGCGCGACAATGCTCAAAGAGCTAAATGAAGAGAATAGTATCAAATTGCTCGATCAGCTTGCTCCCCAGGTATTAGATCGCGAACGGCAGAAAATCCATGATCTGGTACAGGCCGTTGGTGGTCTACCCTTAGCTCTGACCCTGATGGGAAACTATTTGCGCAAGCAGGCCTATAGCGGTCCGGCTCGTCGTGTCACAGCCGCGTTAGAAAGGCTCAGTCACATCGAGACACGCCTGTCCATCAATGAGCCCCACATACCCGCTGAGAGCCATCCCAGCCTGCCAGTAGACACCGCCCTTTCCATCCAGTCGGTCCTTTCCGTCACTGATCAGGTATTGGAAGAGAAGGTACAAAAAGCCCTCTATGCCTTATCCATCTTCCCGGCAAAACCAAATACCTTCTCAGAAGAGGCCGCGCTGGCGGTAGCAGCATGCGGCTACGATGAACTCGACGCTCTCAGCGATGCTGGTCTGATAGAGAGCATTGGTGGCGATCGTTATCAACTGCACCAGATCATCACCGACTACGCGAGACTTAGACTCAAGGCTCAAGGCAATGACGCTGCCTATGACCGCCTCATTACCTATGTAGTGGACTATGTAGAGACGCACAAGAAAGATTATGAACTGCTAGAACTGGAGAGTAGCTCAATCCTGGCTGCCATTGAGTACGCATATACATTGCGGAGGCAGGATGAATATGCCCGCGCCGTCTGCGCTTTCGCTCCCTTCCTGATCCTGCGCGGCTTCTACGAACAGGCCAAATTTCATCTGGAACGAGCACGCGAGTTAGCTGAGAATGCTAATAATGATCAGAGGTTGGCGGATACGCTGCTTTATTTAGGGCAAATAGCAGAAAAGCAGGGGGATTATGCTCTAGGAGAAACACACTACATTACCGGACTGAAACTCGCACGCAAAACTGAGAGTAATGAACAAATCTGCGAATTTCTTAGAGGACTAGGCGGACTAGTGCTAAGAAAAGGAGAGATAACACAAGCCGAAACTTATTTACAGGAAGGACTAAAACTTTCTAGAAGTATTCAAAAGAATGAACTAATATACAACATATTAAATGTCCTGGCATCAATCGCATTCAACCGAGATGATTACAGACAAGCACAATCATATTTACAAGAAGGTTTAAATCTAGCCAAACAATTAGAAGATCGTGAACAAATTTGCTTTCTTCTTGGCAATGTGGGAGCAATAGCAGCAGTACAAGGAAACTATCAGCAAGCACAATCATATTTTCAAGAAAGCTTAGCACTATCTCGCCAAATAGGACATCGTGAACAAGCATGTCTCATGTTAAACAATTTAGGAGACATAGCAAATACAGAAGGCAATTATCAGCAAGCTGAAATATACATTCAAGAAGGTCTAGAATTAGCACGTCAGATAGGGCATCGCGAATGGACAAGTGCCTTACTTACCATCCTAGGTCAAACCTGTCGAAAACAACAAAACTATATACAAGCCGAAAATTACCTCCAAGAAGGTTTAGAATTAGCCAAAAAAATCAATCAACCCAAGATGACTGTCGAACTGCTCTATGAATACGGGAACCTTTATCTAGACACAAAACAAGCAAATAGAGCTGAAACAACTTTCCGTAATATGAAAACAATTATTCCTCCTGGCAATCAGGAATGGATTGCACTTGCTGACTACGGTATAGCGAGAGCTTTAGCCACAAAGGGAAATCTTCAAGAAGCATATAACATAGGTATGGAAAGTCTTAGTACACTTGAAGCAATTGGAAATCATCAAAAAATCGAAGTCAAACAGTGGTTGAACCTAATAAAAAAATAGTAAACAGTCACGAAGCGTGGAAAATTTATATGCATGCTTCGTGACTGTTTACTATTTTTTTATTAATATCCCATATGA
>DATJIE010000024.1:0-146965 GCA_035493535.1 Dictyobacter sp. | reverse complement strand
TAAGTCTAAAAACAACATACACACAAAACAGGAGCAACGCTGCTTAGCTGTTGCTCCTGTTTTGTGTCGATGCTCATAAGTACGCTCTACGTATATTAAAGATATTTCGTGTAGAGCACATGAAGGATCCGGTTCCATTTATTTGTTCATGTATGCGCTACTTCTGAACCCTCTGCACCACTGCTCCCGGCACATTCTTCCGCTTGTACGTCAATCGTATTCCCATGGCCGAAACGTATCCAGAGTAAACCAATCGCAATCAGATAAAAAATAGCCGCGATGATAAAGATGGGAGCATACCCCGCATGAACAATGATAAAACCACTCACAGAGGCGCTGATGGCCCATGCAACCTGATATGCGGCCTGATAGCTACTATTCGCGATACCACGGCTCTTGAGGGGTATAGCCTCCATAGAGAACACTTGCAAAATCCCCTGTGACATATCCATCAACCCCTGACGAAGAGGATAGAGGAAAGCCGCTAACGGCAGATAACTGGTAAGGCCAATCAATAGCATCAATGGTAAGCTCAAGAGCCGTGGCACAATCATAGTAAACATTTTGCCATAACGTAGCATCAACCAGGGAGCAAGCAACGTAGAAATAGCATTCAATGTGTTTGCCAGCGCATCCAGAAAACCAAAAAGCGCGGGAGAAGCCCCCAGATGCTGCACGAAATAAATATTAAAATATGGCAAGAATAGTCCCGCACCAAACCCAATGCACACCTGAATCAGCGTCAGAATACTCAAAGGGCTGAGCAACCATCGCCAGAGTGAACGCTCACACAATACAGAAAAGAAGCGGAGCCGAAATTGTTGCCAGCGCTGAAGCGGAGACAAAACGGGATGCCTTTCTCGCGTACGCTGGGTGCCCCATTGCGGACGATCATCACTCAGGAGAAATAAGGGAAGAAAGCTTGGTACAGCAATCACGCCAGCCAGCAACAGAGCCAGTTGATACGAACGAGCCTGGAGCGAACTTGCCAGACACCAACTACACCACGAGGGCAAAGTTGCCATCAACCAGGGGATATGACGAAACCACAGCGGCAAGACGCCACCAAACATCTCACCAATCACCGTCGTCACTAACGTGACAACAATATTCAAGCTGAACACATGAGGACGCTCCTGCTCGGTACTGTTCAGCGCAAGGTATGGCGCGTTCACCACCAGAATAAACGCCCCACCAATGCCAACAATAAAACAACTGACCAGCAGTGGCACAGATGAGCGAAAAAGCATCTGACCAGCGCCAGCGATGCCAATCAACACACTGGCCCAGATCAGAATTGCCTTGCCACCCAGACGATCAATACAGAACCCGGCAGGAAAAATCGCCGCTCCAGCACCAATCGTGCCAACAAAAAGCACCAGACCAACAAACGCAGTATTGTAGCCCAGTGCTATAAGATAGAGATTATATAATACTGTAATAATACCCAGCGTCACACCGCTGAGCGCATTGCTTATTAAGTATAGACGGGCGTTCCTCTGGAAACGCCCAAATTGTCGAATATATTCAACGAATAAAGGCATTGCCAATTAATCAGCCGTGATATTTTGTGTAGCCTTAGGTTCTTTCTCGGTAGATGATTGTTTCAGTTCTTCTTCCATCATCGCACGATACCCCGGACTCTTAAACTCTAACCCATTTTGGTCGACATGTGACTCCGGCTTACGATGCGTAAGTCCAGGGAGAAAGAATGATTTTGCAACCATCTTTGCCTGTTCAGAGCGAGCGCGAAATTCGATAATAGCATTTGAAACACGATCACTCGTCTGAGTCACTTTTTGATCAACTGCGTTCGACTTTAGCGGCAACATAGCAAAAGTCTTCGCAACTCGACTCTCATCCGCGGCTGGCTCGACTCCGCGTGCAGCGGCTTCCGAAACTTTATTCACATTCTCAACATATGGACGTAACAGCTTGATCATATTCACTTTATCACGCAACCAGCCAGCACCAAAGGTCATCGCCAGATTAAACACCAATGCCAACAGGACAAAAATGAAGATGAATAAGCACAGAATGATCGCAGCAATACGCCCACCATCCTGAATAATAGGGTTTACAGCGAATACGAGTGCAGCCATTAGTCTCCTCCTTCTGCTGTCGCGGCCTCCAACGCTTCAAGCTGTTGCTGACGACGTTGTTCCGCACGCGAGCGCGTCTTTCCTTTGCCCAGAAAAACACGTAAAACCTCTCCACCAGCCATCACACCCGCAACAGTTCGTACACTTGGCCCCACCGCAAACTCAGAAGCCAGACTGGTCACAGAGCCAATCGTTGAGGCAGTATGACCGGCTGTCTTCGCGGTATCTTTGACCACGCCAACCGTCTCCTGCACTGATGCAACCAATGGTTTCATCTCATCACGTACCGTTTTGATGGTACGCACAAGCATAAGAATTGAATACACTTGAAAAAGAGTCGCTGCAATCATCAGTAATGCCAGGACCATCAGACAGATGTACAGCAGATCCAGCAGGACACCGAAAATGGCCGCCAGAATAATACCGACAACGATCACTAAGCCCACGATTACACCTACGATAATCGCATACCTCTTCGCACTTTGCATTATGTGCCTCCCAATACGATTCTGAATTAATGCAGTTTCATTATAGCGCATCTATGTAAATACTAATAGCACTGATAGTGGTGAACGCACCAACATACTACTTTAGTAACTGGTCACAGGCAAAATAAGGAGACGGTACACTCTGCAGTGACATTCACCACGCAGGAAAAGACTGTATAACAGAAATTTTGATTTCAGCAGGATATTGTTTATAATACACAATTCCACATACGTATGATGGCAAAGATGCCAACCCCAGAATAACTTTCCCGGACTCGCTGGATACTTCTGCACTCATATCACAACCACGCCACTATAATCCGCCTCAACCATAATTACGACTTTTCATGGAAAACATTCATTCATTTAAGAATGCACAACACAGAAAAGATGCTCTTTTTGCGCTATTTTCATCAGTATTTTAACACTATAAATAGTAACACATCTTTCATACTTTAGATACGCCAACCAGCATCCACCATCAACTATTCAGGTATTTCCGCAGAGGTGTGATATAATATCGACGGCTTCTGTAGAAGAGATTTTTTGATAAATTGTAGAGGGGTCCTGTGTGGATTCAACATTTGCGTTTACTATAAGTACATTTGTAACGTTTTTCACTGTCATTGATCCTGTGGGTCTGGCACCTGTTTTTGTTGGTCTTACTGCGGAATATAGCGATTCACAGCGCAAAGTTATTCTGACACGAGCAACGGTTATTAGCGCAGCAATCATTATTTTCTTTGCCGTCGTTGGACGCTTTCTGCTTGATCGTCTGGGAATTGCCCTGTACGCATTTAATATCGCGGGTGGAGCGCTGCTGTTTTTAATGGCCGTTGATATGCTTTTTGGACGCCCATCAGGAACACGAGAAACCAAAGCGGAAGAAGAAGAAGCCATGACCCGCGAAGATATCAGTATCTTTCCACTCGCTATCCCGATGATTGCTGGACCCGGTACTATCGCGACGACGATTCTCTATGTCGGGCAAGCCAGCAATGATCCGCTCAATCTACTTGCGGTTGCCGCCGCTATCTTCAGTGCGCTACTCATGGCGTGGCTGGTGATGCGCAGTAGCACCTGGATCATCAACATTGTTGGCAGAACAGGTATTCTGGTCCTTTCACGTATTCTTGGTATCCTGTTAGCTGCGCTGGCGATACAGTTTATCCTCAATGGTGCGACAACCTTCGCGCAGAGCGCTGGCTTTTTACATTAACTCTATATGCCTCAATTACTATTTAGTACAGCAGGTCTGAACCACAGATAACAGTTACAACACCAATGATAACGCAAACCACCAGACATAAATAGATGCGACCTTCGTGCGACTTAATCGTATTATGTTATAAGGAGAGTTTTTCTACAGAAGACAGATTGGGAGGTGTAGGGGAGGTATCATTAATCTCATGGGATTGCCTTGCCCGTTAGCCTGTCCAGCATGCAAACAGCAACAAGCAGGCAACCTTGCTCGCTCCACTTACTCTATTGGCATTATTGACAGTCTTAGGTACACTACTCTTGCTAGCATTCTATCTTTCTTACACTACTATGAATCCAGAACGTAGGTGCGGGACTCAATACTGCACCTACGTTGCGATATTGGAGGGCAACACGTGGAAGCACAAACAGAACTCCAAACTTATATGGAGCGAGGCAAACAGGCATTAGCGCAGGGAAAAGCTCGTGAAGCCGCTATTGCCTATGCACACGGAGCTCAAATCGAAGCAACAGATCCACAGGTACATCTGGGATTAGCAGAAGCAAACCTTGCACTGGGGAACTATGGCGTTGTGCAAATGGCTTGCCATCGTGTCCAGGAACTTCAACCATCCGGTGGTAATGAGTCAAGGATGGCACAGGCACTATTGGACTTACTAGACCACCACTATGATCGTGCGCTACAGAGTGTAGATGCAGTCGTCGCGGATGACCCCAGTAGCGGCTATGTTCATGCACTCCGTGCTTATCTTTTGCGTACACAAGGCCAGGACTATGACGCGAATCTCGCACGAGCACGCTCTGTTCGCCTCTCATATGGCGGTCACTTTGACAATGTGTTCCCGCCACTGGAAACCGCTCCCAAGCCCGGTTACAGCACGAATCCATATCAACAGCAACAACCCTCTACGAATCGGGAGACAAACCAGACATCACAGCGGCAGAATCCATATGCCAATCGAGAACAGAATGCTGGCTGGTCGCGCCCTAATGGCTTTCAACGGCAAGTTATTCGCTCGCGCTTCGCTATGAGCAGATCTATCGGTCTGATGACCAATGTGCTGATCGCAGTCAACGTGATCATCTTTGTGCTATCACTGCTCTTCCCACAGATAATGGCTTTTGGCATGCAAGACAATAATCAAGTTTTGCAGGGACAATATTGGCGTATCTTTACCGCCATGTTTTTGCACGAGAGTATCATCCATGTTGGCGTCAATATGCTCTCGCTCTTCTTTATCGGACGCGCGGTCGAAATATTCTATGGACAATGGCGCTACCTTGTTATCTATTTAGTCTCAGGCATCATAGGTGGAATAGCATTCCTCTTCCTTTCACCAGGACAATCTGCGGTGGGTGCTTCCGGGGCGATATTTGGCGTGTTTGGAGCGTTAGGTGTCTTTTATATCGTGAACTGGCGTGCGTTGGGTTCCAGTGCCACCGGAGCAGTTTCGAACTGGCTCTTCTGGCTGGCAATCAACATCGTCTATGGTATCATGCCCGGTACCAATATTGCGATCTGGGCACACGTCGGTGGTCTGGTCGGCGGTATGATCATCTCATACCTGCTGATCCCACGCTCACGCCGGGGCAATATGTTTGTCTAATCACGTTCCAATCATTACACAGAGCACCAACAAGAAGCAAGCGGCAGAAATTGCCGCTTGCTTCTTGTTGGTAACAGTACACTGGTTGTAGGGAGTCGAGCTTGCAATCTCGCTGTGACCCGGCTGAGTCACACTAATCCTATCAATGTACCGTTACTATCACCACGGCACAAAGACAGGGTAATCCTATCCATGCCCTTTACCCCCCTGCTCGACTCCCCGTAACTCTGTATCAAACGGCTTTACTGACTTGATGGAGTGAAGCCCCCGCCAGCAGAGACGCTCAATACACAGACAAATCGAACAACGCCGAGAAGAACTACCAGTTCTCCAGCACAACCTTACCGATGGTGCTACCACTCTCTAACTTCGCATGTGCCTTACGTAAATTCTCCGCATTGATCGGCGAAATACGCTCGGTCAGTGTCGTGGTGAATGTGCCACTCTCAATCAGATCAGCCAATTGATTCAGGATATTGTGCTGCTCAATCATGTCGGGAGTTTGATATATCGAACGGGTAAACATGAGTTCCCAGACAAAAGTCGCACTCTTGCCTTGCAGATCCGAGAGAGGCAACGGTCCAGGTGTTTCGACGATAGAGCAGATGCGTCCCTGTGGCACAATCGTCTCGACCAGATTATCCCAGTGACGAGCGGTGTCATTCAGGCAGAAGATATAATCAACGGTAGCAAAGCCGAACTTTTTGAGCTGTGGCGCGAATGCTTCATGGTGATTAATCACATACTCCGCACCATGTTCCTTCGCCCACTGTACGGTTTCAGGACGTGAAGCGGTACCAATAACGGTCAGACCTGCCAGTTTTGCGTACTGAGTGGCAAGCGATCCGACACCACCAGCGGCACCAATGATCAGAATAGTCTTACCAGCATTTTTCGCTGTATCCAGTGTAATTTCCAGACGATCAAAAATGGCCTCAGCGGCGGTAACTGCGGTCAGAGGCAGCGCGGCTGCCTGCGCGAAGTCCAGATTTTTTGGCTTACGACCAACGATGCGCTCATCGATCAGATGAAACTCGCTATTACAACCAGGACGCACAATAGTGCCAGCATAATAGACCTCATCACCGACCTTAAAGAGGGAACATTCCTCACCTGCCTGCTCTACAACACCCGCGACATCCCAACCCAGGATACGTGGACTCTCTTCAACCTGATCTTTAGGGCTACGTACCTTGGTATCAACCGGATTGACAGAGATCGCATGCACCCGCACCAGCAGGTCACGTCCCTTTGCCTCAGGCTTCGGTATCTCTACATCAACCAGGCTCTGGGGATCATTAATCGGCAAATAGCGATATAACCCAACAGCTTTCATAGATAAGTTATCCTCCAATATGCATAATATAAAAAAGAGAGAACAAAGCAAATTGCTCTCTCCACTAGTATATAACTTTTACTTATGGTCGTCGTGATCTTTATGATTAATAATGCGCATTGCCTCGTCTAAGATATGCTGTGACTCATAATCCTTGCCATGTGAATGCCCATGATTATGCTCATCGTCCTCATCGGAATGGAAAACACCCAGTTCTTCCTTTGTTGACAGCATATCGCGAATATCGGCCTCGGACATGTCGAGCATCTCCTCATAGGCGATCTCGGCCCCATCTTCCAATTCATCCTGAATAATGTTCAGGTCACTTAACCCACGAAAAGTCACTGTCAGTTCCTGCCCATCGTTCTCGTAGGTATCTTCCATCCCTTTGCCACGAGCAAGCGACTTCTGATATGCCTCTTCAGGAGAGTTTGCACGGATCAGGATCAGATTATTATGAACGACTCTCTCACTAGAGCCAAGAATCTTTACTTCAGTAACAATTTCCGCCAGGTACCATCTGGCGTTGCCAGAACTATTCGCCATAGGAACACCTCTTCTTTGTGATAATACTGTCTCCAACTATAAAACAAATTTGCATGACAGTAAATATCCATTGATATACTACCGATCATGCCAGATCTTCGGCGATCAATTCAGCGACGATCTTACCCGACAATATAACAAGTGGAACTCCACCGCCCGGATGTGTACTCCCTCCAACAAAGTACAGGTTGCGAATCTCTCTGGCCCGGTTCCCTGGTCGCGTAAACGGGGCCATACGCTGATTTGATGACAGTCCATAAATTGAGCCAGCGTTCGCACCATAGCATTGCCAAAAATCATCAGGGGTAATCATGCTCTCACATATAATATGTTGACGAAGATCATGCAGATCTATTTGTTGATAACTCGCTAATAAATCAAGGATATGCTCGCGATACGCCAAACCGTCCCGTTGCCAGTTACTCGCAGAGGTCAAATATGGTGCATTCACCAGAATGAAAAGATTCTCCGCTCCCGCTGGCGCCTGACTGCTATCTGTGCGCGTCGTCGCACAAACATAAATCGTTGGTTGCGCGATAGGTTGTTTCCGCACAAACAGATCATCAAATTCAGCGTGATAATTATCAGAAAAAAAGATCGAATGATGCGCGAGTTGCGGATACTGTTTATCCATGCCTAACAACAAGACAAAACCGGAACACGAAGGCTCCAGTTCTGCTAATCGTTGCACCCAACGACGACTCTGGACAGATGGAGAAAGCAATTTGTGATGGGTCGTCACAACATCACTATTGGCGACAACCAGATCACAACGCCTGACAGATCCATCCACAAATACGACCCCTCTCGCCATACCATGTTCGACAAGGATGCGCTCTACACGACAACTGGTTTCTATTGTTATACCAAGTTCATGCGCCAGACGTTTCAACGCCAATGCCAGTTGATACATGCCGCCGCGTGGATACCAGGCTCCCCAGGCCATTTCAACAAATGGAATAATACTGTAGACCGCTGCCACCTGATACGGCGATGAACCGTTATAGGTCGCGTAACGATCAAAGAGCTGACGGATATGTTCATCAACAAAGAAATTACGTATCTGCTGATCCAGCGTCCGCGAAGAGAGTGCGGTCAGCATTGTTTGTAGCCGTTGCCCTAATGTACTGTCCTGCTCTGGTAAAACCGTTTGCGGATCATTTCCAGCCTCGTTCTGCCGCACATAGCGAAGAAAAGAACGCAGGACATCCATTGGCCCATGCAGGCTATGATATAGGAAGGGATCGGCGGACGCCTGAAATAAACGCTCGGCGACATGATAAAAGCGCCAGAAAGCCTCACCATCGTGCGCATTGAGACGCGCAAATTCAGCGGCCAGACGCTGCTGATCACGCCATGCGTTCAACACCACACCATCACGATAGAAATAACGGCAGGTCAGATCTAGCGGGACAAGATCCAGATAATCTTCCAGACGACGTTGCGCCTGTCTGAATAGATCCTGCAGCACGAAGGGCATCGTAATTAAAGATGGACCAGTATCAAACGCGAAACCATTCATCCGCACCTGATTCAGCTTCCCCCCAACCTGCTCCTGCTGTTCCAGCAGCGTCACCCGATGCCCCTGAGTCGCCAGTTGAATAGCAGTGGAAAGGCCACCAATACCAGCCCCAACGATAATAATATGTTTTGGCTCAGATCCCATATTTTCCTCTATGTGCTATGCTAAAAGAAAAGAGCTTTCATGTAATGATAGAGTTGACCGCCTATGATACCCGCGCACAAATTTCCCATTGGAGAAAAGCTGATCTGGCTGCTGATTCACACATCGCTCCATCGTCATTTTGATCGTATCTTCTTGCGTATGCCAGCGACATTACAGGAAAAGACAGCCTGCGGTCAGCCAATGATTGTCTGTGCCAATCATGCCAGCTGGTGGGATGGCTATATAGCCGCACTCATTGAACACTATCTGGATGTTGATGGCTATCTGATGATGGAGGAAGCACAACTGCGCCGCTATCGCTTCTTCACCTGGAGTGGCTGTTTCTCGGTTGATCGCCATGATACCCGTTCAGCGCTCCAATCATTACACTACGCAGCCCATTTGCTCAAAGAACGCCCCGGTCGTATGGTATGGCTCTTTCCCCAGGGAGTAATCAAACCCAACGACCATCGACCATTGCATTTCTATAATGGCGCGGCCCACCTGGCGCGACTTTCAGCCCCCTCCCTGCTCTATCCACTGGCAACCAGAATTGAATATCAGGCCGAGCAACATCCCGATCTCTTCATCAGTATGGGTGAAGCTATACACGTAGATGAAGAAGCTATACACGGCTCAGGATTTTTGAAAAGCTGCACGCAGCAGTTAGAGCAGCGTGTCACGGCGGAGCTTGACCACTTGCGCACCGATGTGCTCAATAGCAACTACGCAGGCTTTACGCTGATTATGCAGGGCCAATCATCGCCCAACCGTCTCTTCGATGCTGTACTCCTGCGTAAACCACTCAAACGCCAATAAGGCTGTGCTCTTTCCCTTCCTGCCGCCACCACAAAACCCCTGCAACGATAGCCCCCAACACAGTAACAACAATGCTCCCATAATATCCATGCGTCAGATCAATCGTGCCAAACATAGCCAGGATACAGAAAAATAGCATGCCGGGCACGAAGATTGGTAATTGCGCAGCGATGCTTCGCGGCTCATGACCATCCTGATCATGCCTGTTACTCCGCCAGATCCACCGCAGTAACAACAGCAACAGGAATGTTACCACATACCATGTGAGAAAATTCGTCAGTGGCACCCCATAGTATGTCAGACGTCCAGGTTCCAACCACCGCCAGTAAAACACAATGTGCGCCGCCACAGGCTCTATCGCGAAATCCAGCAGTGTTGCCAGCAATGCTCCCGCCAGTATCCTTATAAGAGTAATGCGACAAGTATAGCGAAAACCTGCCACAAAAGCATAGCTGCCGAACACAATCAGAAGCCAGGCAAACAGAACTGCGAAAGGTATTCCTCCAGGCAATTGTGGCTGTAGACTATCGGTATAGACATAGCGCCCGAAGAGCCAGCCTGTATGAACACCCACGATTTCTATCACATAAGCGCAGAGCATCACACAAACAGCAGCCACAAATGTACGTAACCAACCAACAAACCGCACCGCAGAGAGCACGACAAGGCTCCCTTCGAGAAAAAGCATCACGCTCCCCGCCTCACCCAGCGTAAATGGCGGTGTAATATTGAAAGCAATGCCAATCAGAGCGAAAGGATACATACAGGCAAAAATGAGGCAGAGCACGACAAGGCAAACATCATAGAAACTACTAATACCCACTCTCGTCAGCAGCCTGTCAACCCAACGCCGCAATGCTCCGTGCATACGATCCTGTCTGTACAATCTGTGTAACAGCTCCATCAGTAACATCCAACGCGTACAACGCATCGTTCGCATAGAAAGTGACAACCGAAGGACTCAACCATGCGCCAAGCTCGACATAACCCGCCGTCGTTGTCGCCAGTAATTGCGGCTGCTCCTGCCCCTGTTGCGCATGCAACGGAACAAGATAAAGCGCATTCTGGCGCACAAAAGGACTCTGACTGTTGCTGGTAAAACCGACATACAGCAGATCAGCACCATCAGGAGAAAACTCAGGCGTATTGACCCATTTATAGTCGGAGGTATCTTTCACATTCTGCTGCACTGGCAAAATCGTCTGAGGTGATACCAGTTGATTGTCCACACTCTGAATAGAGGCCAGCAAAAGGCTATTCGCGTAATTAACCGAGCTAATATCAGCAGGCGTACTACCATTCATCGGCACCGGCACATAACCGGCAAATGTCGAATATAATAACTGATTGCTGGTAGGGGCCAGCGCCAGCGGCACCTGCAAACCCTGATCAGCCAAAATGTTCTGCGGCTGTGCCTGCTTCCCTGCTGATAAATCCAGGCTCCACAGGCCAAAAGCAGCTGTACGATGATCGCCTCTATCATTCGTCAGATAGAGCATCGTATCACTCTGTTGCGCGAACGAAAAAGCACGAAAACAGGGACATTGCCCGCTTGTCGTCTGATAGACCGGCTTTGTTTTCCCAATAGCACCAGCGTAGACGATTGCCTTCCCAGATCCATCCAGCGGCTCAGTGCTCCATGCCAGTACTTTTTTATCCTGACTGACAACCATTGACGTGACCACCTGACCGGCAGGTAAAGCCTCCACACGGGTAAACTGGTGTGTCGCCAGATTTGCTAACCAGATACCATCGCCACTATATAAGAAGGTATCAGACGAAAGTGCCAGCGGTGATACAGCACGATTGTACTGATAACCCGGAGCCTGTAACGGCGCGGCTTTCTGCTGTCCGGGCGGCAACACAAATAATCCCTGTGGCTCTTCATAGAGCAAGCTCTGTGTCAGGGATAACTGCAAAGGAGGAAGAGCCTGACCATCAGGAGCCTGCAAAGGAGTAGTAGGATGCTGCGTCACAGCCGAACCAGCATTCGTCGTACGCGTCCAGGCACGCAACGTCAACACCGTACTTGCAACAAGAATGATACACAATAACAAGAGGAATGGGATAACGCCACTACGCCAGTTACGAGAAGGTTTGCGTGCGGTCATACCCTCGGAGGAAGTATTCTGATCCTGCTTCAAAGCTCTACGATAACTCCCATACACTAGAGGAAACATTAACAATAACTGCCCTGTATTGTAACATACGCGCTCACGCGATAGTTTAAAGAAGTAGAGAAGCATATGGAAGGTGCACAGACGTATCGCCCATGAGCTATCTACAAATCAAATAACATTTGTAATTTCTTACTTGTTGTATTGTTCTTTTACGCAAAGAATGATATAGTCGGACACAATATCATTTTATACCGACAGTTACACATAAAATATAGGGTAGCTATTTGGGGAGATTGTTGACAATGAAATTTTCAACCAAAGCCATTCACGCAGGTCAGGAGCCAGATCCCTCAACAGGGGCGATCATGACCCCTATCTTCCAGACATCAACCTTTGCCCAGGCAGGCATGGGTGACAATAAAGGTTATGAATACGCACGTACAGGCAACCCAACGCGTACCGCGCTGGAAGCAAACATCGCAGCCTTAGAAAACGGCGCATATGGTCTGGCCTTCGCCTCCGGTCTGGCAGCGGAACAGGCAGTACTCAGTCTGCTCAGTGCGGGCGACCACATGGTTTCCTGCGATGACCTCTACGGCGGCACCTATCGTATCTTCGAAAGAATCTTGCGCCGCTACAACATCGAGACCAGCTACGTCACCGCCAGCAACTCGACTGACTATGAGAAAGCCATTCGACCTGAAACCAAACTGATCTGGTTAGAGACACCCACCAATCCATTGCTGCGTCTGGTCGACATCAAAGCAATTGTAGAAATTGCCCATCGCCACAATATCCTCGTCGTCGTTGATAATACCTTCTCCAGCCCATACTTTCAGCGCCCCCTTGACCTGGGTGCGGACATCGTATTACACAGCACCACAAAATACATCAACGGGCATAGCGACGTCATTGGCGGCGCACTCGTCATGAATAATAAGGAAGTCTACGAGGTAATCAAATTCCACCAGAACGCAGCCGGAGCCGTTCCCGGACCATTCGACTCCTGGCTCACCCTGCGTGGCATCAAAACACTCGCAGTGCGCATGCACCAGCACGCCGAGAATGCCGCAACAGTCGCACGCTTCCTCTCCGAGCATCCACGAGTCGAAAAAGTCTACTATCCAGGGTTGCCCTCACACCCGGATCATGAACTGGCCAAACGCCAGATGAGTGGTTTTGGTGGCATGGTTTCCTTCCAATTTAAAGGCACACAGGCCGACGTAGATCACGTCGTTCGTCGTCTGAAAATCTTCAGTTTCGCCGAAAGTCTGGGCGGAGTTGAATCACTCGTCTGTCATCCAGCCAGCATGACACACGGCTCAATTCCGCGAGAAATTCGCGAGGCTCGTGGGCTAACCGACACGCTGCTACGGCTCTCAGTCGGCATCGAAGACGCGGAAGATTTGATCGCGGATCTCACCCAGGCGCTCGCTGAATAAAGCGAGTGGAAAAGCGCGTTCGAGGCTGCCTGGACCACTATCCAGGCAGCGCATGACCTCTTGTATGGCTATATCGTTATCGTTTGACATAGTAAAGAGACTTCTGCTATAATCTACACGCACTTAGACCGACAATTTAATGTCGGCATTTTTGTGAAGAAGCCCGCGCGTAGGGGCAGTTGTTTCGGGGAGGATTATTACTCACATGCCCAACAATGCAGCTGCAGAAAAGCGCATGCGCCAGGAATCTCGGCGTCGTGCCTTCAATCGCAGCACAAAATCAATCGTAAAGACCAACGTTACCAAAGCTCGTCTGGCACTCGCAGATGCAAATACCAGCACAGAGTTAACAACGGACGCAGTTCGTGCAGCAATCAGTGAACTCGATAAAGCTGCAAAAAAAGGCGTCATTCATAAGAACAATGCTGCACGTCGCAAATCGCGCCTGATGAAGCAGCTAAACGCAGCAAAGTAAATTTTAGCGCCCAATGCTCTGCCATGCCACCCATTTTTTCATGCACATGTTGAGCACGGCGCACAGGAGGTTATAGGGATGGCTGACAATCAAGTCGTAACAAAGCCAGCAGGGCGGGCGTTACTTACCGCTGTCGAAAGCGCTCAGTTACGGAAAGATGTACCTGAACTGAAGTCGGGCGATACCGTCCGCCTGCAAGTACGTGTCGTTGAAGGAAACCGCGAACGTCTGCAGCCGTTTGAGGGCGTGGTTATGCGTCTTCGTGGCAGCGGTGTCAACAGCAATTTTACCGTCCGTCGTATCACCAATGGTGTAGGAGTCGAGCGTACTTTCTTGCTTCATTCTCCTCGCGTTGAGAAAATTGAAGTCCTGCGCCACGCTCGTGTCCGCCGCAAACAGTTATATTATTTGCGCGGCCTGACCGGTAAAGCTGCTCGCTTGAAAGAAATTCGTCCAACAAGTACAAAGCAAAAGGCTGCTCAAGCAGCTGCCGCTGCCGATACTAATGGCACGAACGAGTAGCGTTAAAAAAACCCCAACGCTAGCGGAAGAAATGGCCCTGTGTGAACAGGGCTATTCGCTTGTCGCCGGACTCGATGAGGCGGGTCGTGGATGCCTGGCGGGTCCGGTTGTCGCTGCTGCCGTCATTCTCCCTCTGGCATCTCCAGAGGAGACATTAACGCTTTTCGCTGGTGTCAATGACTCCAAACAGTTAACTGCGGCTGCACGCGATCTGCTCTTTGAGCGGGTTATGGAACACGCTCTGGCCGTTGCCGTTGGCATTGGCTCAGTCGAAATTATTGACAGGCGAAATATTTTACAGGCGACAAAATACGCGATGGGAGAGGCAATCAAAACACTCTCACACGCTCCACAGGCGCTACTGCTCGATGCATTACTCTTACCGAAGATCGCGCTCCCTCAACGTTCAATCATAAAAGGTGATGCTCGTTGTCTTTCAATTGCTGCCGCTTCGATCATCGCGAAAGTCACACGAGATCGTTTGATGCAACAACTCCATCAAGAGTATCCCAATTATGGCTTTGACCAGCATAAAGGCTACGGGACACCGGCTCATCTTACCGCGCTACGCACACACGGAGTAACCCCCCACCACCGACGCAGTTTCTCACCCATTAACGAAATGCTCTTCGGCCTTTTTTCACAAACAGATAATTAAGCTTACTTGTGGTAGAATAAGCCAAAAAGAAAGATCAGCGAGAAGGGAACCCTTTATGTCAATTCCGACCTATCATCTTTCATCACCATCTCTACGGGAGCTGTATCGCGCTGAATATGGCAACCTCGTGACCTTCCGCAAGGATGGGACACCAGTTGAGACTCCTATCTGGTTCGCAAGCCGTGATGGCATCTTCTATATCGAGACAGGGGCCACTTCTGGTAAGATCAAACGCATACGCCATACAGCGCGTGTTACATTAGCTCCCTGCACAGCTAGAGGACAAATCATTGGAGAAATGATTGAATGCCGAGCGCATATCATTACCGATGTACAGGAAAGCTATATCGCCAGAGGTGCGCTCCACCGCAAATACGGCCTTAAGCGCCAGTTATTCTATGCTGCGATGGAAATCATCCATCTTTTCAGTCGCCGCTCGGAGGAAGACCTTGCCTTTCTGGCACTGGAACCTCTGGCCTCTGCCTACTAGCAGGATCAGGATAGGAGCGACTTTATAGCGGATAGAAAAAAATGCTTGTCACATCCGCTGAGATGTGTTATACTGCTCGGCGGAGAGATGTCAGAGTGGTCGAATGTGCCGCTCTCGAAAAGCGGTAAGGTGCAAGCCTTCGAGGGTTCGAATCCCTCTCTCTCCGCTGGTTCTGGAGGAGTCTCATAGTGGTCTAGTGAGCACGACTGGAAATCGTGTAAGGTGAATAGCCTTCGTGGGTTCGAATCCCACCTCCTCCGCCACTTTTTTCTGTGTGGCATCTTCATCTTTTGGCCTTCACGCAATAATTCAAATATTCCGCTGAAATTATCCTCAAGTAGTCGATTTCCAACAAAAAACTATGTTTATTACGCTTTTAGATGAAGCGTTTACAATCCTTTATCGTGTCATATGCAGCTATACGCTACACATAACAGCTTGCCAGCAAGAATAAGAGACGCTGAACATGGATACCACCATGCAGAATATAGTTCATAATGAATTCATAGAGATACGTCAGTATAGCCTGAGAAAGAGTTTGTAACAGATGTAGAGTGTCTTTCAGGCTATCAACAGCACGAGCAAGCTCGTGCTGTCTGGGCCTTCCCCCATCGTATGATGTTGGCGACATCTGATTGTCCGTCGCTGACGGGAGTGCGGTGGGAGTAGCCACCTCCGTTGGTTCAGCAACCACAGTAGTAGTAGGTGTCGGTGATGGCAGAACCTCTGAACTCGTAGGTGTCGCGTCAGGATACGAGTTTGTTGGCTCATCCCCACCACTATTGCTACCCGGCCATGCCGTTATGACGGGAGGAAAAGGGAAAGTCACCGTTGCGCTTGGATCTGGCGTGATAGGCGACGACGATGACGATGACGTGGTGGTCGCTGTATCAGGAGCAATCGGCCATTTGGGACTGATTACAGCCGTTGCTGTCGTCATGGGTGTAGACACTGTTCTGGTTGTACTGATTGTTTGTGTACCAGAAGATGTCGCATCCGGTTGTACTGATGGCTGGTGTGAGGGACGAGCCCCCCCATTCTTATCTACAGCGCCAGCCACCGTTGAACGCTGCGAAAACGCGGATAAACCCACAGTCGCAAATAAGAAAATGCCCATACTCAAAAACAAGCAGACAAGAAAAAAAGTTATGCCATTACGCCGCCGCAATCTATTCCATACTGCCATAAATGTATCTATCATCAACCACTCCTACTTTCATCACCACAGTCTCGAACCATTACATAAATATCACGTCATTCTTTTCTTGCTGTTCTCGCGGTATCGGTTGCTGATGAAACGCCATAAGCATATGTTCGATAAACATTGCGCACTCAAGTGGCCGTGGAATCGCGTAATATTGTCTCTGCTCCCAGTACCCGGTAAAAACGGCCAGTGCCCCAGGTAGCTGCGATAATTGCAATAAATACTCATATGCCTGCACAATCTGGCGTTTCTGTCCCAGATAGATCAGGCGTTGATTTGTAACAATCAGAGTACCACGATCATGCAGTTTATAACGCGTTCGTCTTGACTCACATAATGGATCTACGCACAGACCGGCCTCGGTCTTATAATAGGCCTGCTCATCTGGACGCAAACGGACGGGAACAGATACCGTTGCGAGAGAGCCAGTGCGCAAATGTTGGGCCAGTGTTTCCACATTAAAACCATACATACGCTGCTCTCGTTCCGTCTGTAACCGCTGGAGGCGTTTGACACGCTTCTCATGGAGGATATCCAACCAGGGCCATGCTGGCGGAGCATCCAGCACAACGGGAGTCTTCTGCGGCACTACATGCTTATGCCCCCCTTCCATTGGCAACGGAGCAGGATCAACCTCCGCCTGCACATAAAGAGGAGAAACGTCCTCTTTCTCTATGGATGATGAATCATGCCACACGTGCGCTTGATCATGAGGAGTATCAAACAGAGACAGAAAGGGATTAGCACCGCTCTGCGGCTCCGAATCTTCTGACGACGTCAAGGGGGGATTATCACGGGGGGTATCTTTCGGCACACTGGCAATAGCAGGAAGCGTATCAGCACTGCGTAACTCTTCCACCGCCATCGCTAACGTGATCTCACGCCAACAAGCCAGATAGGCGACTATCTTCTGTGTCATTTGTATATCAGCAATACCACGAATGACAACAACATGCTTCCGAAAACGTAACTCTAGACGTGCGGATGTAACTCCTAAAACACGTCGATAGGTCGGCTGTACGTGCAACAAATCTCTCAATGCATAGGTATGCTCCTGAATTTCAAGACGATCTTGAAATAAACGCAACGTACGACCCCACCCATATTCACATTCCACAATTGGTTCATCCAACATCTCTCTCCCAGCCTCTCCCAACCGACATCCATTCCCATTCATACATAAAAAACGAGAGGCTGGAATGAGAGTAACAAGCATCGAAGCATCCGTAAATCCGTAAATTCAGAAGCGTTATTAACGCGGATGTTTCCTGCATCCACGGACCATCAATGTGTGCAGAATAAAGGTGCGCAATGTAGGCCAGAGATGCTGGGCAGCCGCGACTTCCTGCCGCTGCGGCGTATCACGTGGTCCTCCCCACCGTTCACGAACAAAAAGATTGGTAAGTTGCTGGATCGAACGCGATTGCTGCGGAAAACGCATGCTCAGCATATTACTATACTCATAAGGGGTCTGCCACTTTTGCGGTCCTAACCCAAACAAACCAGCCAGATGACAGAAACGCCAGAAGAGCGATGTCACATCGATAGCCTGCGAGGTACATTGTCGCCGTTGCCGTTGTCTCACAGCAAACACAAACACCAGCACAGCTGCAATAAGCACAGCCAGAGCCGCGTACAACCAGAGGGAAGCAACATTTGTCGTACCAGTCACATTCGCATGTGTTGTGGGATGCGATGGCGTTACCGTAGGCTTCGCGGCAATTGTGGGTGTAACAGCAGGAGCAGTCGTCGGTTGCGTCTGTGGTGTTGTCGCAGGAGTTGGTTGCGTCACCACGGCGGCATTCCCCGTAGAAAAACCGGGCGTTGGATCAAAATCAATCCAGCCATAATTTGGTAAGTATGCTTGCACCCAGCTATGCGCATCATCACCATCCACTTCCCAATCCTGACTGTTACCAACAAGATGCCCAATGCTAAACCCATTAACCACACGTGTAGGAATACCTAACTCTCGCCCCATAATCGCCATCGTCGTCGCATAGTACGTACAATAACCCGTATGAGTTTGCAACAACACATCAACAACATCTTCATTGGCGGGAATAGGTGGATTATTGACCGAATATTTGAAGTTTGTGGTATCGCTAAGGTGATTTTGTAGATCCATCAATGCCTGATATGCATTATTTGCACCACTCGTCCAGATATGCGCTAAATTATTCGAATTCGGAGAAAGATCACCAGGAATTGATAAATACAAATCTCCATACGTACTAATATAAAAATTACTCTGCCAGAACGCCGAGTCATCCTCCGGTAATGGCACTGACGATAACGCCTGTGCGCTCGCCGAAGGCTCAGCAGAATCTACTGTATAGGTCATCTGAGTCAGCGGTCCCTGTTTTACCCAGGCAGTCGTTGTACCGCCTTGCCCGTCACTTGCTGTACTTACAGGCACACTAAAACGATCAGGCTGCGCCGGACCAAAGATATATGGCTTTGTGCCACCTGGCGGATTGGTAACAGAAACAGTTGTACTGATCTGAGTAGCCTGATTCATCACATCTACTGGTAGCGTGTCATTCGCAAAGTAATCACTGTAGAAAGTCGTGGGTGAAACCGCAGTCCAGACATGACCATCGAATTGATTATAGGTAAAACCTTCCAGATAATGCGGTTGATTGTCAGAGCTACGATAGGTCAATACCTTACCTTGCGGTAGCGTAACACTGCCAGTGATCTGTAACTGATCTCCGAAGAAATTTTGTGATCCGGAATCAGAAGATGTCAATGAAGAAATATCCTGAAAGGAGAAACGCCCATTCGTTACATCAGTCCACGATGTATCCAGTTTATCCCAAAACACCTTCCCATTCGTTGGCTGCGCAAATACTGGCAATAACCAGCTGAAGACAATCGCAATCACCGTCACAAGACTGGCAACCTGCATACAACGCCGCGTCATAGTAGAAATCCAGGTAGGATCAGTGTAGAGTCCATCCTGTCTCCAACGTTCAATCTGTAACGCAATCCGTGTACGCGCAATCAACAACGCCAGAGCAGCAACCATAATGACCACAAGATAGGTGAGATCATGAGGGATATAGTTCAGATTCACCAGCATGATCGAGCAATACACCAGCACTACCAACCAGGGCAAATGCGCACGATAGACCAGCCAACTACCAAAATACCCCAGAAAAAAGCTCAAAAACGCCAGATAGAAGAAGAAGACAATCACACCAAATGATGCCGATAGTGGTTGAGCAGCAAACGCCGCCTGTAAAGCAGTCAGCAGTACCCCAGGTGCGATATGATAGGTGGGCACACAGGTAAACCAGAAAGCCAGCACCAGACCAACAATACAGGCCAGTAAATGCAATATTGCCTGCGGAATATATGGTGCTTTCGCTACCAGTAATCCCAACAACAGACCAAAGATAGGTGGGTAGAAGAGCATATTGCTATCCTGCACCCATCCGGCTTTCGTAATTGCCAGCAGAATACAGAAGAGCGCTATTCCTAAGAAGATCAGTGCCAACCAGCCTTCCGCAGGCCCAGGAAACCGTATATGATCTACTGAACGCGCTTGAGCATGCGCAAATTTTATCTGATTATGTTGAGGAGAGGAAGCATTTGACACTGATGATCCAGAAGGAGACGATGCATCTAACCGGGGTATGCTCTGACGTTGATCACCGGATGAAGGCTGTTGATGATGAAGAAGACCTGATCGCATGCAAAACTCCCTCTACAAGCATACATCATAAATTCAGAAAACAACTTTAACAGACATTTAACATTTATACATAGGTTAAATTCAATAAACGATCTAGAACATCACAATCAGGTTTTACCAGTTATTATTCCCTCAGTAAGATTGAAGCCAACGAGCCTGATCCCAGCCTAAATGTGCATGACTATTAAATAGTCGTAGCATTGGGCGTTGCCCCCAATCCACAACACTAATGGTAGCAGGATCAAGAAAAAGATGGAATAACGACACTAATGGAGCATTCATAGCCTGGCAAAGCAATACTTTAATTGGTCCTACATGTGAAACCAACACGACTGTCTGCCCCGGATGCTGCTGCGCGATAAGCTCAACACAAGCACACACACGCTGTTGTAACGCAGCAAAGCTCTCACCCTCTGGTGGAGCTAAGGATGGATCCTGTTCCCAGACCAGTAGCTTTTGCCGGTCCCCTTCACTACGCGCCAGCACCTCAGTTCGACTCAAGCCTTCCCATACCCCAAAATCACCCTCTCTGAGCGCGGTCAGCACCTGTGGTTTCAGTGTATGCTGGTGCGCAATCGGCAATGCCGTCTGATACGCACGCTGTAATGGACTACTATATACCGCTGCAATGGGCAAAGCAGCTAATGCCTCAGCAAGTCTGGAAGCCTGCTGCACACCACGTTCCGAAAGAGCATCATCCCGTGAACCAATATAACGAAACTCACGATTTGCCAGTGTTTCACCGTGCCGAACCAGCACCAGACGTGTTATCGCAGCATCGATCATTCTTATCTACGCTTCTTTCCGAAGAAAAGTAATAATAAACTGGGAGAGATAAGCAAGCAGCAAGCGCCAAACACAAACGACATTGAGAGATTGACATTTGTTTGCAGCCAGCCAGCCACACCTGGACCAACGCTAAAACCAATACTCCACGTTACAGAGTAAAAACCAGCCAGCGTCCCTCGCAAACGAGCAGGCACTTGTTCCATCTCAAAGGCCCCATAGACTGGATCAATAAGCGCACGTAGGATAGAACGCGTATATTCACCAGCAATTGCAAATGGCAATTGTGGCGACAAACCGATCAATATCATCAGTGGCGCACTTATGTATTGTACCACAGTAACCACATGTAACTTACTCCAGCGTCGCACGACCAGAGGTGCTGCCAGCGAGCAAAAGCCCCCTAACAAACCAGAGATGGTAAAAATTATCCCTAATTCTCCCGGAAACAGGCCAAAGCGTAAAACAAAATAGATCTGGATAAGCGCAACTACTGCACCTTCCCCAATAGTAAAGAGTAAATCAGGAACAAGCAACTGCATAAACAAAAGTACCGGCAAACGGGCTTCTTTTCGTCCCTGTGAGGCACGATCAACAAGGACGGGCTGCTGGGCTGCATACTGCGCTTCGTCATCGCTCATTGGCAACGTAGTCGCGGCTACTGTTGATTTTTCACCGCGCACTTCACGCAAAAACCAGAGTGGTAAACCAAAGACCAGCGTAAAAGCTGCCGCGGCAAAGACACTCCAGCGCAATGGAACCGGACTGGCAGCCGAAACATGTAATATGTTACCAACCAGCCCCGGAATGGCCCCACCCAGGAGATTCCCCAATGAACCGACACCTAGCAGCAAAAAGCTATTTAATGCCAGCACCCCCACACGTTGACGCTCATTGGTCGACTCCGTCAGTAGTGGTAGATTGGTCACCCAGTAAGCAGTAGATGAAAGTCCCTGTACAAAACTCAACACAAGCAACCAGGGAGCAGCCGTCATTAACGCGGTTACAGCCAGAAAAAGCGGTGAAAAGAAGGCAGTCAACAGCAGCACAGGTTTGCGCCCCCAACGATCCGCCAACATGCCTACAGGCACCGCAGCTAACCCCGAACCAATCGCAGGAATCGCGCTGAACAAACCAATGAAATCCGGTTTATAGCCCAGACTATGCACATAATAGTTCAAGGTCAAATTTGCAATACTGATCTGAAAACCCTTGCCTAATGTGAACAGCAATAACAGATACACATTTCCTGGAAAATGCAGCATATGCAGCAATGAAAAGATTTTCGCTGATAATACATCATTGGCTTTTTTTTCAACGCTATTTCCATCATGAACTGAATGATCCAAAGCTAAAACTCCATCCTCATGTATTCGCAATCTATCAATAGGCTAGCATATAGAGCTAAAATTAAACAATGTCCGATTGTACAGGAATACACTATAATTATTGTCATTTCAGCACATCTATGATCAGGCAGTTCCAGAATTGAGCAGAACCAGCTATTTTGATCAATGTTGCATTCTTGCGTTTACTCTTATGACAATGACATACATTACCAAAAGAAAACACAGATCTACAATCGAGCAAATAGGAACAGGAGAGCAACAACGTGACTATTGATATCTCATCCCTTCATCTGGGAGAAATATTACAACCAGGCAATATTATTGCCTGGATACTGATGGGACTTATCGCGGGAGCGCTGGCAGGTTTCATTGTGCGAGGTCGTGGCTTTGGCTGTCTGGGAGACATTGTTGTCGGCCTGATCGGGTCCATTATTGGAGGAATTATTGCCAGTGCGCTCCAACTGGGTTCATTTCATTTTTGCGGTAGCATTTTCATCTCATTCATCGGGGCATGTATTCTGGTTGCCATTATTCAATTTCTGACCGGGGGTTATCATCGATACCGGTAGTTAAGAGAGATCAATCCTGTAATAGAATATCAGAATCTTCACATCCAGCCGTCTGGGTATAAAAAGATGCCAGAGAGATATATGCTTTTGTTAACTCACACCGCGTCACAGCAACCTCATCCGCACAAAGAGGGCAGACCTCAACATGTCTGGCGACCCATATTGTATCCGCTGACGACAACATATCAGCGCAGTATTGACTGATGGTCAGCATAGTAGGGCACTCATAACGGAACAACCGCGTAAGTAAACGTGAATGTATCTCGACATAACGCTGCATCCTCTGCTGACAATCAGAACAACTGCTCATATGCTCACGGATGGGCGTCGGCAAACTATCCCCATCAAACACATACATCAGGAGATCAGCGTCAGGAGCAGTAGAGCAACAGTGCTTCATGATTTTTCGTTCCTTCATTATTATATTCAATAATACAGTTAATACACAATTATGTTCATCATTTTATAAACTCAGCATGAGACTTTTTTGGGGGATTAACAAGGAGAGAAGAATGCGTAGAGGATACGCGTACCTCTACGCAGAAACAATACCATCTAACTTCCACCGTAGTTTGCTCGCATTGCGCATAATGCGTTCCATAATATTCCGTTTCAAGCGATAAATTTCTTCCTCATTACGAAATTCGCCTGGACAATAACGAATGATCTCACGTGGTTTCAGATTACAATGGAAATGTAAATAGGCGACACGTTGCTCCTTCGCACCGGATAACATACTTTGAATAATCTCCCAGAGTTCATTCTCATGATACTGATCTTCAACCTGTGGCTCATCCGGATGTCCATAATCGGGGATGCGCTCAACATTAGCGCGTGCGAATGCACGCAACGTATCCATAATGGCACAGTGCAGACACAGGCGTAAATAACTGAGAGCCGCAGCAAGCGTATGAAAGGACAATGACTGATCGCTCACAGCCTGCCAGAAGCGCCGAAAGGTATCATCAATGTATGTCTGATCATTCTCGTAACGGAGTGCCAACTCACGATAGGTATGACCACTGAGCCAGAGCCGTATATTCTCGCTAAACTGTTTTTGTAGAAAGATCCAGGCATCGTTATTATGAAAAACAACCGCACGCCGTAGAATTTCCAGGCAATAGCGATCATCACTTGGTTCTTTCCGACGATACCGGGCGATCTCGTACAAACTCTGATCGATAAGCGCAGATAAGCTTAACCTATCCAGAGACTGCTCGGTCTTTATCCCCATTGCATTCACTCTTCTTCCCGTCTAACGAAGACACTGAGATTATTACATATGACATATTTTTACACACATTAGTAGACGTTAATACTTGTCTAAAATCAAAGCTGTGTTTTGTCTTCTCAGATACCCTATGAGCAGTTCCCTCACAAACGCCAGCGCTAATCACCGCTTTCCAGCGAATTTATCCATCCTTTGTCCTATTCCTTGCCTCTTTTCTCCAAAACAGGTATACTTTATATACAATCTAGGATACGTCTATCACTTGCCTCGTGCAATGTCGCACGTAACAATGTCAATGTGATGCTCAACACAATACGAGGGTCTAAATCTAGCGGGTGCATTGTTAACGAGCAGTCAGTAAAAAAGGCGGAGTATCCTCGCTTTCCCGTGCGGGACATGGGTTTTGGCGCCGAATGACATATGAAGAAGCGCATATTGCTGGGTGTAGATTCCAATTTTTCATCCGCGACACAGCACGCGGTACGAGCATTAGGAGATCTTGTTCAAGACACAGATCCGACAATCTCCTTTATTCTCCTTCATACTATTCCCATGACGCACATAGTTGCTGAACAACCCGGCTACTATGTCGATCAGTCTGTTGCGTTCCATCCAACAGGTGAGGATCGCAAACAGGCCGAAGCAATTTTACAAAAGGCGCACGCTGTACTGCGACAATATGGTTTTGAACATTGTGATGTGGAACATGTAATACGTATTGGGGCGCCTGCGGAGGAAATTGCTTCTGTGGCCCGCGAACGGAACGTCCAGCTTATTGTTATTGGTAGCCGAGGGAATGGCTTTCGACAACGAGTACGACGGATGCTTCTTGGCAGTATCTCACGTCGTGTATTACAACTTGCTCCATGTCCTGTGATGGTCACTCCCCCACCAGTGGATGTGAAGGATGAAAATCTTGTTGGCTGGTACAAAGGTGCTCTCAAAGCCTATTTACAGGAGCATAAACAATCCCTGACAATCCTTACTCCTCAACGTGTCGCCAAACAATTCTTACCCGTGAACAAAGAAACTCCTGGCCCGAAAGAGATCGCTGCAGCGGCTACTGCCCTCGATGATTTCGCGCAAAATGGTTTACTTTGTCGCCATAGTATTGAAGACGGAGAAATGCGCTACGTGAATGATTGATGAGCAATAGCTATTTTATGTTGCTCATCCTGATGCAAAATATGGGTAGAACCGACGAGAAATCTCAGTCCTACCCATACGCTGGAATCTTCATGCAGAAGAATGGACACCTGTTGTCCATTCTTTTTTCTTCTACAACTGCGCCGCCAGTTCAGCTTGCCCTGTGACAGGTGCCCGGCAGACAAAATTCTGACAGACATACGCTGTCGCTTTTCCACCTTGAGCGGGACGCCCTGCCAGCAGCGCAATCGCGCTGATCGCATCATGATCAGCTGGATCTGCACAGGCGACGACGCTATTTGGCAGATAGCGTTGATTGACAACTGAAAGCAGAGCACGAGTATCCGCACGCTGCTTCTCCCCGATGATCGCTATTTCTTTCCGCGCCGAAAGCACAAAATCGAGCGCACATAATGCCTGACCAAAAGCCTGTGGATGCTGCACAAACAGTTCCGCCAGTGATTGCAGGTAAACCTCAACCTGCTGCTGATAATCGGCATTATCATTGAATGCAGCCAGCCGTGCCAGGACCGCGATTGCCACATTATTGCCTGCCGGAGTCGCGTTATCCATGAGATCCTTTGGTCGACTGATCAACGTCTCATGATCATGGCTGGTATCAAAGAAACCGCCATTCTGCTGATCGGCAAATTGCGCGATGGCCTGCTCCATGAGTGCCTGCGCTTCCGTAAACCAGCGCGGTGTGAAACTGGCTTCATAAAGTGCCAGCAAACCATCAGCCAGAAAACTATGGTCTTCAAGATAGCCATTGAGATGAGCACGACCATCCTTATATGTGCGCAATAAACGACCATCCTGGCGCATTTGTTGTAACAGGAAATCCGCGTTCTTTTCCGCTACCTGCAAGTAATCTGCTCGACCCAGATAGCGCGCGGCTTCCGCGAAGCTCCGTAGCATCAAGCCATTCCAAGCGGTCAGGATTTTCTCATCACGTCCCGGCTTTACACGCTGCTCACGAAGTTGAAAAAGCACCTTTCGACTCTGTTCCAGGCTGGCCTGCACAACTGCGACACTTTGCCCGACTGTTACCGCGAATCGTTCGATATCTTCCTGAATATGGAGAATGTTTTTGCCTTCAAAATTCCCCTGTTCGGTGACATCATAGTAACGTGCAAAGAGTTCCGCGTCTTGTGGTGGCAATACCGCCACGATCTCCTGTGGCGTCCAGAGGAAAAACTTTCCTTCTTCACCCTCGCTATCCGCATCCTGTGTCGAATAGAAGCCGCCTTCCGGTGAAGTCATCTCGCGCACCACATAATCAAGCGTCTCTTCGACGATGCGCCGATAGAGAGATCGACCGGTGACCAGATATGCCAGCAGATAAAGGTGACTGAGCAGAGCATTATCATACAGCATCTTCTCAAAGTGTGGTACCAGCCAGCGCTCATCAACCGAATAGCGATGAAAGCCACCACCCAGTTGATCATAAATCCCACCCTGAGCCATCTGCTGCAATGTCGTTTCGATCATCGTCAGTTCATCTGCTTCCTCTAGGGGAAGTTCTCCATGCTGACGATGCAGATGAACACGCAACAAGAATTCCAGTGTCATTGCATTTGGAAATTTTGGTGCTCCACCAAAACCACCATAGGTCGCGTCAAAATCTGCCGCGAGCTTCCGACTGGCATCAGAGAGCATACGCAATGGCTGCTCATCTGCTGCCTGCTGTTGCCCTTGCTTGATATATAAAGGGGCACTGCTCTGCTGATGCAGGTACATTGCCAGTTGATTTGCCTGCTCCTCAACCTCCTGACGACGCTCTGCAAATACCTGAGATACGTTCAAGAGAATACGTGGAAAGCCCGGCATCACCTGCGTCCCATATCGTCGATCTCGTGGTGGAAAGTAGGTACCACCATAAAACGGCTTGCCATCTGGCGTCAGGAACATCGTCATCGGCCAGCCTCCCTGCTGCGTCATCGCCTGGACCGCCTGCATATAAATCGCATCAACGTCAGGTCGTTCTTCACGATCAACCTTAATAGCAATAAAATGCGCATTGATCAATTCAGCAATTTTTTCGTCCTCAAAAGATTCATGCGCCATCACATGGCACCAGTGACAGGCTGAATAGCCAATACTTAACAGAATAGGCTTATCTTCATTCTTCGCCCTCGTAAGTGCCTCTTCTCCCCATGGATACCAATCGACAGGGTTATGTGCATGTTGTAGCAAATACGGACTCGTCTCATGAACAAGACGGTTCGTATGCGTAAACGGTGTATGTGTTTCAGCCATCAATATTCTCCCATGTGATTGTTGCTCTCTCGTTATTATTACATGTCATAGCTCTGCTCACCATCGTTCTCTTCTCCGACATTGTACGACACCACAGGCAATACCAGAAACAGAACATTTCCATCTCCCTCCACTCTTGACGTAACCCCGAAAACAATCTACGCTTTCTAAGAAAAGATCACATGACTGATCATAAACATGCAGCCAAACAGCTCAAATCATCACAATAGACCATTCACCAGACCTATAATCACCAGGAGATCTATACATTGGTAGCACACAAGCATGATGAATCACCCAGCCAGGAGGAGCAGAACAGACGTCTGGAACGCGCCGAACGTATTCTGGACGTGGCCGCAGAACTCGTTCAACGATGGGGATATAAGAAAACAACGATTGATGATATTGCTCGTCAGGCCAGAGTCGCGAAAGGCACCGTTTATCTGCATTGGAAATCACGCGAGGAGCTATTTATTTCGCTGATCACCAGAGAGAAAATCAACGAGGCCCAGCGCTTTAAAGAGGCTATCGCCCAAGAACCAGAAGGTATAACGCTTCCTAATATGATCAAACATTCTCTACTGGCCGGGCTACGCAATCCATTACTCAGAGCCATCATCCTGCAAGATAGTGAGATGCTTGGTGATCTGGTTCATCATCCTGCCACGACCCACAATATAGAACAACAATTAGCCCTGTTCGGCACGTTACTGGACTATCAGCGCGAGCAGGGCATGATACGTTCTGATCTGCTCATGGATGAGCAGATCTATATCATAGAAACGATCTCTATCGGCTTTCTGATGGTCGATCAATTCCTACCAGCAAAATTTCAGCTCTCAATCGAACGCAAAGCTGATCTGCTCGCTGATATGCTTCGTCACACCTTTGAAACTCGAATACTTACCACAGACGAAAAACAGCAGCTAAATCAACACTTTCAACAAATGGTCCAGCAGAGCAATGAAAACTGGCAAGAGCATATCAATTCTGTCACAAATTAATCAACACACCCGCCGAAGAAAAGAGGAACCATGTCAATGCAGACGCCTTTTACAACTGTCATCACGACTGCTACAACCTATTTGTCGGATATTGATCCTATCATGAAAGCCACTATCGAGCGTATCGGACCCTGCACATTACAACCTGACCCGGATATCTTCGATGCGCTGGTCGATGCGATCATCTCACAACAGATCTCTGTACGGGCCGCAGATGCCATCATGGCTCGTGTACGAGCGGCCCTACCGGATAACAGAGTCACACCAGCGGCATTCCAGGGCTTCGACCTTGATCGCTTGCGGACATTGGGACTCTCAACCCCCAAAGCACGCTACATCCTTAATCTCGTAGAACACATTACCACAGGTCAGCTACAATTAGAGCAGTTACCAGACTTAGAAGATGAGGAGATTATTCAGCAACTCACGGCGGTAAAAGGTATCGGTCGCTGGACAGCCGAAATGATTCTTATTTTTTCGCTGCATCGCACTGACGTTCTCCCCGTCGACGATCTTGGTCTGCTCGAAGGGATACGTACAGCATATCAACTCACCACACGCCCGACACGACGCGATGCTCTGGAAATGGGTGAACTCTGGCGACCTTATCGCACCTTCGCCACATGGTATATGTGGGCACTTCGCCGCCTTACAATGGGCAACAACAAAGAAAAAACACGCATCGTCTCACTCTAAAAATCCGTAACGCGAATAATTCCTCATAAAAGATATTGCCAATCTGATGAAAAGAGCATGGAGCCGCTCAAAACTTATATCTGGTGGCCGATGCCATCAGATTTGATTATCCTTATTCAGCTTAGCAGCCACGGAAAACAAACAACCTGCATCTGATGAACGCGCTGATTTCTGTTCCTGAGCACACAGATAATCTCTGGCATCAGGATATGTGATACTATGAAACCATTATGGATACACCAGAGAATTATTACACGATGTTAGGCGTGCCAGCCGACGCGGATAGTGATTCTATTAAACGCGCATATCGGCAACTCGCACGCCGTTTTCATCCCGATTTAGCCGGTCCTGAAAGCGCACTGCAAATGAAACGCATTAATCGTGCGTACGCAGTGCTGGGCGATCCCGAAAAACGAGAACACTATGATACGATCATGGGGGGCGTGGTCGATCTACGCAGAAAAGGCTTCATGCAAGCACACAAACCTCATACGCCAGATAATCCAGAGGATGTTGAATATTCGGGCTTGAATATCTTCAGCACCAGAGGACCATTCCATGCTGGCCCCGTTATTCATAGTACACTGGGCGTTATTTCTGCCCTCAGCAGTACCCGCACAGTTCACAGCACGATAATCGCAGCGGGCACACTCGATGGCAAAGGGACAAGCTGGCAAATCAGGGCTGGGGAAGTTGGCAATGCCTGCGCATTTACCAACGATCCTTCATTTACGGTTGAGTCAATCCGCGAACTTCGTTTCTCTCCTGCAGGTTCATTACTGGCAGGCTGGCATCGCTTTGGTTTGCACATCTGGGATGCCTTTAGTGGAGAACGCTTATGGAGCCTTCCACTGGACCAACGAGCAGTATCAGCATTCTACTCACTTGATATAGCACTGCAGGTACAACCTGACGGTAAACGTATCGCACATCTGGTGCTCCCGCATCTGCCGGAAGATGTCAAAGCACCACGTATGCGTGGCGTTCGTAGCACCGATATTGCCAGTCATATTGTAGGAGACACATCCGTTGCTGAACTGCTTGACCGTACTGTCGCCCCAGAGGAACACAACGAGAATAGTCGTCAGTTCTGGGCTATTCGTATGCGCGGCCTGGCGCAAGATGCCCGGACCCTGATCACACTTTCATGCGCACAGGTCGCCAATGAACCCGAACAGATGTCCATCATCCGCCGCTGGGATATCAGCAATCGCCATCGCCCACACATCACATCATCAATCCTGGTCGGGCTTTGCGCCGATTGCACGCCACCATATACGATGACCCCTGATGCATCATTAGTGGCCTTCGTCTATAAAGGACAAAGCATCCGCCTCTGCAACACGCAGACAGGTACCTATAGCGAATTCGCCAGCGGTACAATGGGTAGCAGTTCGCGCATCGCGCTCTCGCCTGACGCGCAATGGCTGGCAATCGCACGCGAAGACAGCGAGGTGAATGAAGGAGTGATCGACCTCTGGTCAATCGTCACTGGACAGGTTATTCAGAAGTTTTATCATCCCTGGCAGATCAGTTCATTACATTTCGCGGAAAACCATCTGATCACCGCACTGACAGATGGCACGATCCAATTATGGCAATATTAGTCTTCTTACAGGCAAGACACAAGACACAATAGCCAGACAATAATACGGGAAAGGCAGGTTGTATGGAACAACAGGAACGACGTCCGCGTATCCTTATCACACAGAAAGTACCCACAGCAGCATACACACTTCTAGCACCTATCGGGCAACTCGATACCAATCAAGAAGAAGGATGCATCTGGACCCCGGAAGAACTGCTTGCCCGTGCCCCCGGCTATGACTATCTCTTTTGTCTGCTGACAGATACCATTGATATCCAGCTCCTTGAAGCCTGCGCGACTGCGACTCCACGCTTAAAGCTGGTCGCGAATATGGCGGTAGGCTATAACAACATCAATCTCGAAGCAGCCACACGGCTTGGTATAGCCGTTACCAACACACCCGGCGTACTCTCCGAAACAACTGCTGATCTGGCCTTTGGTCTATTGTTGGCAACGGCTCGCCGCATATCTGAATCCGAACGCTATCTGCGAGCAGGCAAATTCACTGGTTGGGGACCGCTACTTTTCTGTGGCGCTGAAGTACACCATGCCACACTCGGCATCATCGGCGCGGGACGCATCGGCCTCGAAATGGCAAAACGCGCTGCGGGCTTTGATATGCAGGTGTTATACTATAACAGGCAGCGGCTCGCAGCAGCAATTGAAACAACCTACCATCTCACCTATGTGCCATTTCAAGATCTTTTACAACGCTCTGACTTTGTCAGCCTGCATCTTCCCTATACGAACGAAACACATCACCTGCTTGGTGAACAAGAATTTCGTGTAATGAAAAACTCAGCAATCCTGATCAATACTGCCCGTGGCCCTATCGTAGACGAACAGGCTCTGGTTCAGGCGCTACAAGCAGGACAGATCGCGGGGGCAGGGCTTGATGTTTTCGAACAAGAACCACTGGTATCCCCTGACCTCATGACAATGGAGCAGGTTGTCATTGTGCCACATATCGGGAGCGCATCATATGCCACACGCACACTCATGGCAACCATAGCCAGCCAAAATATCATCGCGCATATTCAGGGACAAAAACCACCCCATCAACTCAACAATGCATAAACAAATAAGACATAAGAGTTTTTTCGGCGCTAGATATTGCAAATTTGGCACTGGTGTTTGATAATTACAATACTCATTGGAGTTGACATACACCAGCAGTCCTCCACTATCACTACAGAGTCAACGTAATCAATCGACATATTTATTAAACAAAAAAATCCAGATTGGCAACAAGCGTGATCATCGAGGACACACTTGTAATTTACACGTATACAATAATGGCACTGATGCGTTTCAACAAACAGAAGCAATTCTTGTATACGCAAGAGCACAACTATTAGCGCAGCCAACGATGAATATCATTTCGTATGCTGGCCCAGAACAATCTTCTCTACCAGACCACACAGGTGATGAGCAGAAGATGGTAAAAAAGGCGATTTGCTTCAATTACAGTAACTCACAATACGATCACTTCACAGGGAGTCAGGGACTCTGTTACCCCAGGGAACACAGAGTATTCCAGAAAGGATTTTTATGAAATGTTCTCGATGCGCAACTGAAATACCAGATTCTGCAACAATCTGTCCCCGTTGTGGCAACGAAATGCACAAGAGTCGGTCAGCATCATTCTCCTATCTGCCAGCCGGTGCTCCCTCGTGGCCCACGAGCACGCCTGAGCACATACCCAATGTGGTTCAATCTTATCCCGTCAACGAACCAGCTATGCCAGTTGCTCCGATCAACTATGCACCTCCGACACGTAGAAAGAGCAAGGCTGGTGGCGTAGTGGGCATTATCGCAGTAATTATTCTTGCGCCAGTTCTGGGTATGCTCATCACCTACGCATTTGTCTCAGGACATACACAACCAGCGCAAACTATACAGCAAACAAATAATTCAAACACAACAACGACTGGTGGCAACAACACTGGTGGCAACAACGGCACAGCACCAAGCGCCACGCCGACGCCTGATACGAAACCGCAAGATTTACCAACACCGACATCTTTCAAAACAACACAAGATTCCACGATCAATGTCTCACTCAAATATCCCTCAGACTGGACCGCTTTATCGCCACAAAGTTCTAGCAGCGCAACCAGTATGAACATCATATCGCAACAACAATTTGAAATCGATTTTTTTATTGCTCATCTGACAGATAGTGCCTCGGCAAACTATACCAGCGCCAGCCAGATCAACCAATCGGCTATCGCATCGCTATCGCAATATCAGATCTCCAATATTCAAAATGTAACCGCCAGTAATGCACAGCCCACCATTGGCGGACAAAAATGGGCTGCGCAAGACGCAACCTTTGTTGATGGTACACAGACCCCACAACACTTTGAGAGTATCGCGGTTCAACGTGGCAATAGCTATTATGTGATTAATATCTTCGCTCCCGATTCACTCTACTCAACTGCAATGCAAAAAGATATTAATCCGATCCTGAGTTCCATCCACTTTCTCTCATAGCGAGAACTTTTCTGTATTCATAAATGGGAATAAAAACAGAGCGTAGATCCCAGAAAAGATCTACGCCCTGTTTGTTTCTTCTATCGAGAGAACATGCCGACTAGTACTCAGGCATTGCTGGAGCAGCAGGCTTCTCTTTCTCAGGAAGATCGGTGATCAGAGCCTCGGTGGTCAGGATCATTGCAGCGATGCTAGCAGCATTCTGCAAAGCCGAGCGAGTCACTTTGGCAGGATCAGCGATACCGAACTCGAACATATCACCATAGGTGTCGGTCAAAACGTTGTAGCCGATGTGCTTGTTGTTCTGCTCTTTCTGAGCGCGGCGAATACCTTCAACAACCACTGAACCATCACGACCACCATTAGCAGCGAGTTGGCGAATTGGCTCCTCAAGAGCTCGGCGCAGGATAGTAACACCTGTTGCGGCATCACCCTCAAGTTTCAAGCCATCCAGAGCCTCTGTAGCGGTCAGCAATGCAACGCCGCCACCAGGGACACGGCCCTCTTCAACACTGGCACGTGTAGCAGAGAGAGCATCCTCAACACGAGTCTGACGATACTTCAGCTCAACCTCGGTACCAGCACCAACTTTGATCACAGCAACGCCACCGGACAGTTTAGCAAGGCGCTCCTGCAACTTCTCGCGATCATAATCGCTGGTGGTTTCTTCAATCTGAGCTTTGATCTGGCGAATGCGAGACTGGATCTCAGAAGACTCACCATGACCCTCAATGATCGTTGTCGCCTCTTTATACGAGGTAACCAGACGAGCTGAACCCAGATCCTCAAGCGTTGCACTATCCAGACGGCGGCCCATCTCTTCGCTGATAACCTCGCCACCGGTCAATGCAGCAATGTCGCGCAGCATCTCTTTACGGCGATCACCAAAGCCAGGAGCCTTTACAGCCAGAACATTGAGAATACCACGAAGTTTGTTGACCACCAGAGTAGCCAGAGCTTCACCATCGATGTCCTCAGCAATAATCACCACCTCACGGCGGCCCTGCTGAACAATTTTCTCGATCAATGGCAGGATATCCTGAATCGCGCTGATCTTCTTATCGGTGATCAGGATATAAGGATTCTCCAGCGTAGCTTCCATCTTCTCAGTGTTGGTAACGAAGTATGGTGAGATGTAGCCTTTGTCGATCTGCATACCTTCGACATACTCAATCTCGAAGTTGATACCGCGTGACTCCTCAACGGTAACCACACCATCTTTACCAACTTTGTCCATAACTTCAGCGATCAACTCACCGATCTGTTCGTCAGCCGCAGAAATAGCAGCAATCTGAGCGATATCGTTCTTTGTCTCGACAGGATCAGCCAGATTGCGAATATACGCAACCACAGCCTCAGTCGCTTTGTCGATACCGAGTTTCAACTGCATTGGATTCGCGCCCGCAGCCAGATTCTTCAGACCCTCGTTCACGATGGACTGAGCCAGAACTGTAGCGGTCGTGGTACCATCACCAGCGACATCATTGGTACGTGTTGCAGCTTCTTTCAAAAGTTGAGCACCCATGTTCTCAAATGGATCTTCGAGCTGGATTTCTTTTGCAACAGTCACACCATCATGAGTCACGTTTGGTGCACCAAACTTCTTGTCCAGAGCAACGTTACGGCCTTTAGGACCAAGCGTTGTCTTTACGGCACCTGCCAGAACATCAATGCCCCGCTTCAGTGAGCGACGAGCCTCTTCATCAAATACAAGCTGTTTAGCCATTGTCTATTCCTTCCCCTTTATTGGAATTGCTAGCCAATGATAGCAAGAATGTCATTCTCTTTCAAAACCAGATACTCTTCGCCATCCAGTTTGAACTCAGTACCACCATACTTTGCGAACAAGACGCGATCACCTTCGTGAACGTCGATCACAGCACGGTCGCCATTATCCAATAAACGACCACTACCAACGGCGATAACAGTACCTTCCTGAGGCTTTTCTTTCGCTGTGTCAGGAATAACGATACCGCTCTTTGTTACTTCTTCTTTAGCCGCGGGTTTTACAACCACGCGGTCACCAACAGGACGAATATTAGCCACGGTGTATACTTCCTTTCGTCTATGAACTCTGATTGTCCGAAGATTGTTTTGCAGCCTCTTCGTCTAGGCCATAGTGAATTACACCAGATATGTTCTTCGCAGCATACTGAGAATAATCGCAACAACAAGGCCCCCCCGCGGCACAACCAGTGCAACAGAATGTTTCTCCTCGAAACACGGTTGGTGTCCAGAGAAACTCAATATCACAGTTCTCGCAATGCCACGGCTCTCGCTGTGATACCGCTGCAACGTGCTCCATCAAGCTATCCTGTCTTTGCTTGTCCGTCTGAGAATTGTCCTCGTATTTCATGAGTTATAGTACCTTCGCAACACCATCGATATATATCCCTCCATGTGAGAAGCATATACACCGACTCTTGATGATACGCTGTTACGACCATTCGTGGACCTGTATGCGCTACACAGCAATACATATTGCTATGCACATTGTTTCTCTGTGTTTGAGTATGCCACACATTCTGTTAGAGCCGCATAGGAAAAGTGTTAGAGGAACGTTAGAATTTTGGGCTGGACGCCCGTAATATCGCAAGTAGTACAAATCGAATCAGAACGATCTATGCCATACCAGCGTAATTCTTTCTCTGTTTTCATGCTTGTCTCCGAACATACCTGCCAAATTTAGCCTATCTCCTCAATCTAATGCTACATTCATAACATAGTTAATGAACGCTATGGACAAAATAGAACACATATTCCAATATGAAAGTGTACACGAACTGCTTATCCATATCCCATTCGGTACTTAGTACTAATGACATTAGAGAGAAGTGTATATTCTTCTCTTTGCAATGTGTTTCGTTTATAGTTATTAGTGAACAGCATTTTTTAGGAGTTATATTATGTATTATCGAAGAAAAATTTTACTTGCATTACTAGAAGCGTTTGGAGGTTCTTTGAAAAATACAGACTGCCAAAAGCTACTTTTTTTATTCTGTTCGCGTAGAGAAAAAAATTATTATGATTTTTTTCCTCATAAGTATGGCAACTATAGTTTGATCCTGGCACAAGATAAAGATCGGCTCACAGATTTAGGTTTTTTAACCTCTCATAGCGATTTTCAACTCAAAGATGATCGACCTTACATAGAACTGTTAACCTCAAAGGATCGCGCCATTTTACACGCCCTTGTACTGGAAATCGGCGATTTACGAGGAAAAGCACTTATTCATAAAACCTATATAGAAGCCCCCCATTATGTGTCACGAAGCCAGATTGCGACACAAATATTACAAGACACAGAATATAAAAAGGCTAGTAGTACGTGGAATAAGGCCCAAACCCCCTGTTTATTCACCGTTGGCTATGAAGGGGTATCCATAGATACCTATTTAGATCTGCTCATATCGAATAACATCTCAACATTGGTAGATGTCAGGAAAAATCCCATATCCATGAAGTATGGATTTTCTAAAGCAAGACTCGCTTCCTACACAACATTGGCAGGGATATCTTACGTACATATCCCTGAGTTAGGCATACCATCCCACTTGAGAAAAAACCTGGGGAATGCAGCCTCCTACCAGACATTATTTGATTTCTATTCCTCTCATATTCTGCCTGATCATCTGGACGCACTCAAACAATTGAAGAATATCATCACTGAGAATGGACGAGTGGCAATCACCTGTTTTGAAGCAGACCCCCATTTTTGTCACAGACATAAAGTTACCGAGTATTTAGCTAATGACCCGGACTTTCATACGCCAATAGAGCATTTACATAAAGTTTCTTGCAATACCGTCGATAAGAGCAATAAAACACAGCAGAATGGACTTTGGGATAAAAATGCGTTATATTCATCTATATAACGTGATTTCTCCTAGTTCATTGGAGGTGAATATTGTCTCTACCTCTCGAAATACCTGCCGCACAAGTACTTATTACCGTCAAAACGTACCCTCAACCTTCAAATAAATATAATGAACTAGTCTGTACTGCTGGCTTCCTTCCCGATGGACATTGGATACGATTATATCCAATACCATTTAGAGCGTTACCGTACAAAGATCAGTATGAAAAATACCACTGGATTACGCTTGACTTAGTAAAAAATTCGGAGGACTTTCGTCCTGAAAGTTATAAGCCGCTAAATGGAGTTGAAAAGATTATCGTTGGAGAAAAAATTGGAACGGAAAATGGTTGGGCAAAAAGAAAAGAATATGCGTTAAAAGAAGTTTTCACCTCTATGACAAATTTAATTACGCTTGCCAAAGGAAAGGAAAGAAAATCGCTGGCAACGTTACAACCAAGAGAGATTATTGACGTCGTTGTAGAACAAGATGATCGTGATTGGAAACCAACATGGTTGGCTCAACTTCGTCAGTTCAATTTGTTTGATCTGGATGAAAAAGGAGAGGGAAAAATACGCCAGGTACTTCAAAAAATTCCATATAAATTTTCATACAAGTTTCTTTCCGCTGGGGATAGCAAACCCAGACAAATGCTCATAGAAGATTGGGAACTAGGCGCATTGTATTGGAATTGTCTCCGTATGAGTGGCGGAGACGAACAAGAAACTATACGCCTCGTTAAAAAGAAATACTTTGATGAGTTCTGCAATCAGAAGGATTTATACTTCTTTCTGGGAACAACAAAACAGTTTCACCTCGTATCACCAAATCCTTTTATTGTTATTGGAGTGTTTTATCCACCTAAACCGAGAGATACAAATGAAAAAATAAAATCACAAAGTACACTTAAGACAGACAATATACAACAACAGTCACTATTTGACCTTTAAGGAAGTAAAGCCCTGATAATAATGCCTATTATCCTCATTATTTATCAGGGCCATTGCACACTCCCCTACTTATACTTTGCGAGGATACTATTCAGATCATCAGCAACGCTCTTTTGCTGATCTCTGCTGGTATATTTCTGCGCTATTGCACAGAAATATGGCCTCAGTTCTGGCCTCTTATCACTGCTCACGGTAATTGTCAGAGATGCAGCATCCATCGAAAGATAAACACCATCCTCCTTCAAACCCTTGACAGTTACTTTCAATGTCTGACAACTTGCATGAACGTAGATATCATCAGGATCACGTGAGATCGAAATATTGCCGGATGGGTTTCCTTGATCGTCAAACAGTTGCGCTTCCAGGTGTATCGCAGCCGTGAGATGACCCATCGATGCCGCAAACTTCTGGATAGTTATCGTTCCACGCAATGTGTAGTCACTATTGGCACTGCCTGTAAAAGGTACGTTTTTAAAAGGATTACTACCACTCGCCGGATATGCCATCACTGATGTGGCTTGTATGCCAGAGAACAATAACACACCTGCAAATAGTAGCATAAACCGGAACCATAACGAAAAATGCCTCATTCTCCATCTCCTCCAGGCATCATAGCCTGTTATCTATTTTTAATACTATGCTTTTATTGTATTTTTCTTTCTATAATTAAACAAATTTCTATATGATACTGATATATACTATAAAAATCGAATATAGTAATCATTACCCTGGGGAAAATACTCAATATCGTGGTACAATGACGACGGGATAAAGCAGTACCAACCATATAATGAAGAAGGGTACGTGTATGCCATACATCACAACAATTCAAGATCAACGGTATACAGTCTCATTTCAGCAAGAAGACGGGCAAATACAGGCTTCATTCGCCACCAGCAATCAGACGTATACTATCGATTGGCAAAAAATTACCCCTTTGCTTCAGGACCACATTGAAACAGAGGGTGGACACTACAGTATACTGATCGCAGGTAAAACATACACTATTTTTGCACGCCGATTACAAACAGTAGAGGAAAATGGTGGTCGTACATATGAAATATGGCTCAACAATCAACGCTTTGAAGTCACAGTTGAAGATGAACGTACCTATCGCCTCTCCCATATGGTACGGAGCACCAGCAGCACTAATAGTGCCAGACTTCAGGCTCCCATGCCCGGACTCGTTGTTCAGGTTCTTACCGAGCCTGGTATGCAGGTTGAAGCAGGACAGACTGTCATTGTGCTGGAAGCAATGAAGATGGAGAATGATCTGATTGCACCACTCACCGGCGTTGTGAAAGAGATCAAAGTTGAAAAAGGACAAACCGTCGATCAGAGCCAGTTATTGATGGTCATAGAAGGCCTTCCGCAGCCAGAACACACAGATTAACAACCAGCACCGAACCCTACAGCATCCACAATGTCAATATTCTATTACGAACATATATACAATACAGAAAAGAGTATGGATGGTATGAATCCACAAAGAAGCGAAAACGCCGAGGCATGGCGCCATACAACGGCGCAACATGCCCGCGAGAAAACAACCGAACGCAAAGAGGACTTCGTCACAAGCTCCAACATTCCTGTTCCTGATCTGGCAACAGATGAAGATCTCACAAACTACCAACCGCATGAAAAACTTGGCTATCCGGGGGAATTTCCCTTCACACGCGGTATCCATCCTGGCATGTATCGCTCACGTCTCTGGACGATGCGCCAGTACGCGGGCTTTGCCAGTGCTGAAGAGTCCAATCGGCGCTACCACTATCTACTTTCCCAGGGCACAACGGGCCTCTCAGTCGCTTTTGATCTACCAACACAGATGGGGTATGACGCGGACCATCCAATGGCACTCGGAGAAGTGGGACGCGTCGGTGTCTCTATCTCCAGTCTGGAAGATATGGAAACGCTCCTGAGCGGACTTCCGCTCGAACGTATCAGCACATCCATGACGATCAACGCAACCGCCAGTATTCTGCTGGCTCTCTATATCGCTGTCGCCAAAAAGCAAGGGGCAGATATCCGCAAACTCTCAGGCACAGTGCAGAACGACATCCTGAAAGAATACATCGCACGCGGCACCTATATTTATCCTCCTGAACCATCTATGCGCATTATTACCGATATTTTTCAATTTTGCTCGGAACAGCTACCACGCTGGAATACTATCAGTATCAGTGGCTATCATATCCGTGAAGCAGGCGCAACCGCCGCGCAGGAGATCGCTTTTACTCTGGCGAATGCGATCTCTTATGTACAGGCGGCACTTCATGCTGGACTCAATGTTGATACCTTCGGGCGTCAACTCTCATTCTTTTTCAATAGCCACAACAATCTGTTTGAAGAGATAGCGAAATTTCGCGCTGCCCGCCGTATGTGGGCGCATATTATGCAAGAGCGCTTTCAGGCGCAAGATCCCCGCTCACTCATGCTACGCTTCCATACACAAACCGCTGGCTCAACACTCACAGCGCAGCAGGCCGATAATAACGTTGTACGTACGGCTTATCAGGCTCTGGCAGCAGTCTTAGGCGGCACGCAGTCACTCCACACCAACGCCAGAGACGAAGCATTATCACTCCCAACCGAAGATACGGCTCGTCTGGCTCTCCGCACTCAGCAAATCCTGGCCCACGAAACCGGGGTCGCCGACATTGTCGATCCACTGGCAGGCTCTTACTATATTGAGTCGCTCACGGACAAACTCGAAGAACAGGCATGGAATTATATTCACACCATTGATGATCTGGGTGGCAGCGTCAAAGCCATTGAGAATGGCTATATTCAAGCACAAATCGAACAGGCCGCGTATGACTATCAACTCTTATTAGAGCGCGAACAGAACATTGTCGTCGGTGTGAATCGTTTCACCCAGGAAGAAACAGAGCATCCGCACCTGCATCGGATCGACCCGGAAGTAGGAAAACGTCAGATAGCAAAACTGGCAGCCCTGCGCCAGCGCAGAGATAACGAACAGGTGCAACAAACCCTCCAGGCGCTCGCACAGGGAGCGGCAAGTCAGACCAATCTAATGCCATTATTAATTGCTGCAGTAGAAGCATACGCCACACTGGGTGAGATCAGCAACACACTCCGTATAGTCTTTGGCGAACAGCATGAGTTCCGGAGTCAGGGTATATAGCCGAAATCTCTCATTTTCCGGGTAGCGAATAAAACTTGTAGAGTATAATTAGGAAGGATTATGAATACGTTAGATCAAAATACTAAGGTAGAGAGTTCTACCCTGGATACTAGCGAGCGGAGAGCAACTATTACTTCTCAAAATCAACAGGATATGCATCAGACCGCGATCCTACACGCCCAACAAGAGTCGGCTCTCGCGCCCATCGGAGTTTTTGACTCAGGAGCAGGAGGACTCACTATTTTATCAGCCCTGAGACAGGAGCTTCCGAACGAAAATTTTATTTATTTGGGCGATACAGCCAATTGTCCCTATGGGATACGTGATGAAGAGGAAATCATACAACTGGCACTACAGGCCTGTCGCTTTCTAATCGAGCAAGGGGTAAAGTTGATCGTTGTTGCCTGCAATACCGCCTCACAAGCGGCATTAAGCACACTACGAGCCACATACGCAATACCATTTATTGGTGTCGTGCCAGCAGTAAAACCCGCAGCAAGCCTGACCCAACGTGGTCGTATCGGTATAGCCGCGACCAACCGCGCGGTAAAGGCTGAATACTTACGGCATCTCATCGAAAACTTCGCCACAGATGCTGAAGTCTATACGGTTGGTTGTCCTGAGCTTGTCACCCTTGTAGAGGAGGGAATGCTGAGTGGCCCTGTGGTGGAAGCCACCCTGCAACGCAATCTACAGCCCCTCATCGCCAAAGAGGTTGACGTCATTGTCCTGGGCTGCACACACTTCCCCGCCTTGCGCCCGGCCATTCAAAAAGTCGTTGGAGAACAGGTGCAAGTGATTGACAGTAGCAGTGCTATCGCTCGTCGCACACAATACATTCTCACCAGTGCGAATCTGACACGCCCGACACACAGCACGGGAGGTCAATTACACATCTGGAGTAGTGGCATGGCTTCCCACTTTAGTCAAATCGCCAATCTGGTCCTCGGTTATACCATCGAGGCACACCAGGCCATATTTTCATAAACGCCTCATCCAGATCGCACATCATGCACCAACTCATTTGCGGCGTTTGTCAGTTTCCGCTTTTTGCACAATGGTGTCATAAAAAGCAGAAAGCACCATATTCCGCCGCCTTACGCCAATAGCGCAGGAGAAAGGAACAAACATGCTAGAGAACCAGACCAAGCAAGAAAGGAATAAAGAGATACTTCTCGATACTGCCCATCCTTTCTCTTTACAGGCCGCACGCTTTATTTCTACAGTACTCTCACCTGCAATCATCGCATTACCAGTTTTATTGCTGGTAGCATTATCAACCCATCAATCAAATGCGTTGCTCTCAGCGCTCATCGCCATCTTCTTCCTGAGTATTGGTCCCATGATCTATATCGGGATTGGAGTCCGCATGGGCAAGTTTACCGATATTGATGTCAGCGTGCGCTCACAACGTACTGGTCCCTTTCTCTTCGGTCTGGGTTCATGCCTGCTCGGCTTCATGGTTCTGGTTCTCACCCATGCCCCTAGATATTTGCAAGATGTGCTCTTACTGATCTGTATCAGTGGCCTTATTCTCATGATCATCACCTTCTGGTGGAAGATCAGCATGCATACTTCATCCCTTTCAGCCGCCATCACACTGTTAATCATGATTTACGGCAGAATTATCCTGCCAGCATCAATCCTGATTGTGCTCGTATGCTGGTCACGCGTGGTTCTCAAACGTCACACCATCGCACAGGTCACCGCCGGAACCATACTGGGCATCGGGCTCTGCTGGTTGCTGTTAACCCTCATGAAAATGTAATGTGCATTCATCACGCTTTCTACTGAGTAGTAATGCCACAAAAAAAAAGAGAGCGAGCAATTTCTCAGTTGCTCGCTCTCTTTTTTTTTGTGGCCGCTAAAGCGCCATAAAGGTCTTATTCAGCGCTACTACCAGCACCAACAGCACTAGCACTGGCCTCCTGAGGCAGAGCCACACGTGTTGGTACCCCATCACGCAAAGGCAACGCAGGAGCTACTGGCTTTGAGCGCAGTTGAGCGCGGATTGCAGGAGCCTGAGCACGATTGGTTGTCGTCTTAGTTACACGGCCTACCAGCCAGATGAAACCGAAAACGCCAATCCAGTTTACAACAGCCAGAACCGTCAGGAACAACCCTGTTGGCAAGTGCAGACCCTGAATCGTGATAAAGTAAATCAGGCCAGTCACCAGAATATTCGCCAGTGTGACAGGCATCAGGATCAACCAGGCGAATTGCATCAGCTGGTCAGCACGCAAACGTGGCAATGTTGAACGGATCCAGATGAAGACAAAACAGAGGCCATAGACCTTCAATACGAAGTAGACCAGACCCAGAATATTGCCGAGGAAACCCCAACCCAGTGAGTTCAGACCAGTTAAGAAGCCCACACCAGGGCCAGAGAAACCACCCAGGAACAAATATGTCGAGATCGCAGACACAATCGTCATATTCGCATATTCACCCAGGAAGAACAGCGCCCAACGCATACCACTATATTCGGTCAGATAACCTGCGACCAGTTCTGACTCAGCCTCAGGCAGGTCAAATGGCGCACGGTTTGTCTCAGCTAAACCACAGGTATAGTAGATAACAAGCATCAACGGCTGAAACAGAATGAACCAGGACCAGGGGGTAAAACCCTTAAAGAGGAAATCAAGGATACCAATACCGGTCCCATTCACAGGCCAGGCAGAGTTCTGGAATTGCGCAATCTGGAGCAGTGAAATCGTGCCGATGCCAGAATCATTGCCGGGGAAGCCTGGTAAACCAGCCAGTACGCTTGTCAACATAATCACGCCAACCAGGGCCAGCACCAGTGGCAGCTCATAAGAAATCATCTGAGCAGCGGCACGTAAACCACCAATCAAAGAATACTTATTATTTGAACTCCAACCAGCCATGATCACGCCAACAACATCTATCGAACTCATCGCCACCAGGAAGATAATGCCAGTCGCTAGTGCGCTACCAGGAAGATGGATGTATGGAGAAAAAGGTAAAACAGCGAACGCAGCGACAACTGGAGCCAGAAAGACAGATGGAGCAAACAGGAAAAGATATTTATCACCACCAGTGATGTGAATATCTTCTTTGTTCATCAACTTCAACACATCGGCGGTCGACTGAAGTAATCCCCAGGGGCCAGTATGATATGGACCCAGGCGATCCTGCATCCAGGCCATCACCTTGCGTTCGGCAAGAACCAGAATCACAGCGCTTGTCAGAATAAACGCGAACATCACAATGAACGCGACCACAAATTGTAGGAATGACCAGGCTGCAATGCCACTCCACAACTGTACAGCAAATGCGTACCACGGAGTACCATTAGTAGCATTAACCATTGCAAACATATGCCAACTCCATTGGGAAGAAGAGAACAGGCAAGCGGCATTTTATCGTATCCGCCTGCTCATTCCTTCCCGGACATCTATGTAATCTATCGATCAACCTCACCCAGTACAATATCCGTACTACCCAGAATTGCGATTGCATCACTCATTTTGTGACCACGAAGCAACTCTGGCAGGATCTGTAAATTCACAAATGAGGGGCCACGTAACTTGGCACGCCAGGGATATTCGCTGCCATCACTGATGAAATACACCCCTAACTCACCTTTACTGCCTTCCAACGCGAAGTATGTCTCACCACGAGGAGGGCGTAAAGCAATTGGAGTCCGTGTACTGATCGCGCCACCAGGAAGCTTATCGATAGCCTCACGACACAGACGAATACTCTCTGTAATCTCATCCATTTTGACGATATAGCGTGCGAAACAATCACCTTCTTGACGTACCTGTGGGTTTACAGCAATTTCACGATACGCCATATAGGGACGGTTCACCCGCAAGTCCCAGTTAATGCCACTCGCACGCAACATCGGGCCAGTCAGGCCATATGCCAGCGCCTGCTGTGGATCAATATAACCGACGCCCTGCGTACGAGAAAGGAAAATCTCGTTCCCGTTCAGCAAGCCCACCATTTCAACCATATTCTTCTCAAACTGATCCAGAAACTCAGAACATTCCTTTAACCAGCCCTTGGGGAAGTCATGGAGAACACCGCCAACACGCAGATAATTCACATTAAAGCGGCTACCACCCAGAGCCTCAAAGAGGGAGAGAATACTTTCACGATCACGGAAAGCCCACAGAATTGGAGTTACAGCCCCCAGGTCCATACCGTAGGTTCCAATAGCAACCAGGTGACTTGCAATACGCTGTAGCTCATTGACAATTAAGCGGATATATTGAGCACGGCGTGGTATCTCCATGCCCATCAATTGTTCGACAGCTCCAGCATACGCTGTCTCATTTAACATAGGGGAGAGGTAGTCAGAGTTATCCGTATAGCGGATACCTGCCATAATAGTGCGGTTTTCAAAGATTTTCTCAAGTCCACGGTGCAGATAACCAATCACTGGTGTACAACCGGTAATGGTTTCACCTTCCAGAGTCAAAACCAAACGCAACACACCGTGCGTACTGGGGTGCTGTGGACCCAGGTTGAGCAGCATTTCCTGCGACTTTGGCTCCTGTGGCAGTTCTGTCTCCTGAGAACGGAAATCTGTTTCTTGGTTTGTAGCCATAAGCTAGCTTCCTCTAAAGTACGATTATCTTCTTATCTGCCTCTTGCGGAAACGTAGGCCGAACATAAATGACCAGATTATAGCCAGTAGCGCTGCCATCCCACCAAATAAATAATGGTTGGGATCATGCATAAGGAAAACATAGTAGCATGCTAGCCCCCAACAACCAATTGCCCCCATAGCCGACATCATAACTCCCTGCATATTCCTCATCCCTGAGTCCAAAACCGCAGGTGTGGGACGTGATGTTGTGTCTAAAGCAACCTCAGCAACGGGTGAAGGTATACTTGTACGGCGTACCGAGGTAGTCCTTTTGCCTTGTGCTATTCCTTTTTTTCTCGTCTTTGATTTTGGCATACCACTAGCTCACATTCGGCACCAATCAGGCACTATTACTTATTTCCTATTATCATAAGATGTTATAAGTACCGTTTCCGGGGAGCAGGCTCGTCGGCACTACTCTTTGTTGTATCTAAATTAGCTTCTTTTTGAGCAGCCTCATTCGCATGACCAAAGGTAGGGGTCCCTGGATGGAGTCGCTCCTCCATACCCTGCCCAAGTTTTTTCTGCACAACGCGCTCAATGCGCTCCTGCTGGAATTGACCAGAAACAGCCATATTCGGATCAACCTGCGTGGTCGCACGTGGTTTGACCGTCATAGGCACCTGATGGAAACTCTTCAGCAGAGGATAGCCCTCAAAATCATCATCGAGTAGCATTCGTCGTAAATCGGGATGACCAGAGAAACGAATGCCATACATATCAAATGTTTCACGCTCCAGCCAGTTTGCCGTAGGCCAGACAGAAACAACGCTATCAACCTCTGGTTTCTCAGGATCGATGCGTACTTTCAATTGTAATACTTGATTGCGGGTGGTTGCACGAACGTGGTAAACCGTTTCCAGATGGTCAAGCATGTCAACCCCTGAAATACAGGTTAAAAGATCAAAACCCAGTTGATCGCGGAGAAAGCGGCAGACCGCTACGAAGTGCTGGCGTTCAATCTCAAGGCCCAGATAATTGCCTTTCTGGGTTTTGGGATTGACCGTACCACCTGTGATCTGAGCAATTGGAGCCAGATCACGCGCCAGAGCTGCATTCTGATCACGATAACCAGTTGTAGCACTAGGAATATTTGTTGAACGCGGTACTAAATCCATCGGGTCACTCCCTTACGCCAAGCATACACCAAACCCAGAGCAAGCACAACGATGAAGAAAACAATTTCAACAAAACCAAAGATGCTTAATTGTTTAAATATGATTGCCCAGGAAATGATGAAAACAATATCTACATCAAATGCCACGAATAAAAGGGCAAAAATGTAGAAACCCAGTGGATATTGAATCCAGGCTGAGCCAATGGGAGCTTCACCAGACTCATACGTTTGTAACTTTTCTTTTGTACTTTTATGAGGCGATAGTGTATTCGAAAGGGTTGTCGCTATAATCACGAATATAAACCCAGCCGCGAACAGAATCGCTGCATACAAATATCCAACATTAGCTGGTGTATACACGAGCTTTTTCCTCCCAATAAATGCCTCCGCTATTTAGCAAGCGGAGGCAAAGAAAATGCTGATTTGATTATAGCACAGGGCGAAAGGTGCGACAATTTGCTTCTTTTATAACTGGGGCAATTGGACAGTGTCAGGTTTTGCCAGAAGTTGTAGCCGAGGCATCTCGAGTGACTTTTTAGCTTCCGCGACCTGAACTATAATGACACTCACGTTATCTTCTCCCCCACCCTCAAATGCGGCCTGTATCAGGGATTCTCCTGTCATGACTGGACTCGGATCGGGCGTTCTAATAATACCTTCTATCTTGGGATCACGCACCATGTCCCACAAACCATCAGAACAGATGAGTAATTTGTCGCCCGCTTGAAGCTGCACAAGAAAATCATCAACCTCAACTACAGGTTTCTCACCTAAGCTCCGATAGATCTGATTTCTCTTCGGGTGAGTGTAGATATCATCTGGCTTGATGATACCGGCCTCAACCAGACTCGCGACGACCGAATGATCGGTCGTGACCTTCTTCAAACCAGTTGAGGGTCGATACAGATAGGTCCGACTATCACCAACATTCACGACATAGGCCATATTGCCAACTAGCAGTGTACCTGTCATGGTTGTGCCCATATCAGCATGTTGTTCCATATTGTTCTGATGCACAGCCTGGTTGGCTGCCTGAACGCCATCTACCAGCAATGCGGAGTAATCTGTATCTGCGGACACTTCTCCAAGCGTCAATTTGGGCAACAGATAGTTAATGAGCGTCTGAATAGCTAATCGGCTGGCGTCACGTCCATTCGCATGACCACCCATACCGTCAGCAACGATAAATAAACCGAAATGATGAGATGATGTTCCTAACAAGCCTTGAGCCGCAAATAAACTATCCTCATTAGGCTTATATTTACGCTTAATACCAGGATCAGAACGAGTTCCAACGATGAACTCAAATTTCTGTCCATTCATTTTTCGTTTTGCAAATGGCAGCGTCTTTTCAGGATCTCCATCCTCATCTATACCTTGCGACGATTGGATATACTCAGCCGTTGATTGCTCAGCAAGAGCACGGTTTGTCGGGACCAGAGTTGGCTGGTCCGCGATCCCCCCCACCCCACCTGGAGTACGGTTTGGCTGATTAGCACCGGAACGAGCATGCGCGGCAAACGAGCCACTATTCGACTCGAAAGGCGCTGACGCCGGACTCAACTCGCCTGAAATTGCTGCTGGCGCAATCCGTGGCTGTAAACCAGCTTCAACATTCTGTTTCGCGGTCGGATTCGGCAAAACTGCGCTGACCTTTTGCGCGGCTTCTTTCTCTGCAATCTGGCGAGCAGCAATTGTTGCTTGCCGTTCAGCATCCGCCAATTCTTTGTGCAGCGTTCTACGCCGCCGCATCCGTGTACTGGCAAATAACGCAACAAAGACTAAAATAACCAGCAAGATCGCCAGACCAATCATAGCTAACTCCCAATACGGGAGGAAGTAACTGGATACAGAAATACCTTGCGCAGCAGGTGGCGATGACGCCATAGACTTACTGCCCTGATCAGTTTGATTCGCGGTACTTCGTAACGCCTGCGCGGAGAACGTTTGAGCCGCGACGAAATCAGGATTAGCCGTAAATGCTAACTGTAAAGCATCATGGGCCTCCATCGATTGTTGATGATAATACGCATCCATACCATTATTCCAATTTTGATGGACTGGATTATCTGCAACCGACAACAATTGAGGAGAAACCATATTCAAGAAATTCTGGATATCACTCGCCGACAGAGTCTGGGCTTGTGAGAGACGTAAACCCGTAAGCTGACCAGAGCTATTCACAACTGGCGCACCTGGCTCAATCCCGTCTGCCGCTGGAGCCATTACAGTTGGAGTAAGATACGATTGTAATTGCTTTTGATATTGCGCGAAAAGACTACTGTTATTAGATGATTGCGTTGGGTTTAACCCTTGTAACGAAAGACTCTTATTCGCCAGTTCAAGCACCTGATCACTGGTAGCCATTGACGGTGTCTGGATTGGCGTCGAGGTACCTGATAACGTCGGCATCACAGTAGCTTGCGCCTGGGTCGAACGATTCGTTGCGGACGACAGAGCAAGATCAATAAAAGGTTGCGGACGATTTTGCGCGCTCTGAAAAGAAAATAAGGCCGGGCCGTTAGCACATTGTGACGGACTCGGAAGACAACTAACAGCATCAGAAATAGTAGAACCGGTAATAGTAAAACTGACCACCTGTCGCGGATTATATTCATTACTGGTAAAAATCTGAATACTGGAAAGTTGTGCCGCTGGTTGTGATGACAGACACGTTGCGGTCCCGCTAGTATTCACCAGACTGCCATCAGTCAATACCCAGTTTTCATAGTGATTACCAGAGTCATTGCTATCCTGCTCTTCGCGACTCGCCAGGAGCACCCCCAGACCAGTACAAGAAACAGTTGTATTTGCTGCTCCCTCAGTAGTGCTGCCGCTCATATAACTTACAAGCAAACGAACGACAGAGACGCCCGCTCGTGTCACATTCTGGGGCGGCAACTGTTGCAGTGAAGAACCACTGGTCGCAGCCAGAGCAGTAGACGCCAGCAAAAATTGCAGCAGGACTACTGCCAGGCCCAGAAATACAGAGAAAGCAGACTTGCCAAAACCACTATGTCTCTTTAATGTGAGACGATGCGTTCTCATTGACACTTTCCCTTCATGCCAGATATACAGTGCATAAAAGTTTGCTTCATTATCGTCCTAAGCGATTTTTCAAATTTTGATAAAATTGTTGCACCGATGGATTATTTCCCATTGTATTCATTATGTAACTGCACTGTGTAAAGGCTTCTGCTAACTTCCCCTCACGCTCATAGACCTGACTCAATAAGTAACGAGCCTGACTATCCGCTGGATTTAGAATTAATACCTGAACAAAGGTATATTCGGCTACAGGTAATTGCTGCGCTCGCCAGGCAGCCAGACCAAGAGCAAAATGTAATCGTAATCGTACCTCACGCCCTTGCGGTGCGCAACGCAACGCTTCTTGATAAGCGCGAACAGATAATTCTAACTGGTTCGTCTTCTCATAGCACAGTCCCAGACGCTCGTGAGTTTCAAAATCGTCAGCCTTCAAACGTACTGATTGCACATACGCTGGAATAGCCTGTGCTGGATTAGGACGTAGATAGAGCCAGATATCCCCAAGCAATTTATGCACACTCGCGTCATTTGGATCTAAACGCAAAGAGGTCGTATATGCCTGGATCGCATGATCAATATTCGAAACGGTACGAGGCTGCCGACGCGCGTAGATCTGCCCAAAGACCTTATGCACCAGCGCATTATTTGGTTCCAAAGGATGAGCATGCGTAATGGCATCATACGCGTCATCAATACGCGATGGCGTGGCTGCAAGATGATTGATCGCCGCTGTAATATATGCTCCCGCTGGCCCATTCACCCCTGTTGACGCAGGAGCAGAACCACTTTGCGCTCCTTGATATGGTCCAGAAGCAAATGCTGGTGTCAGCGCTGGATTTGATGATCCCTGCGCCTGCGCATTGAAACCTGAACTCGGTCTGATCGTTGTTCCGTTTGTAGTAACAGGAGGCAGCGTGATAAGCGCCCGCTCCATCTCCTCGGCACTTGTCCAGCGTTGCTCCAGATTTGGTGCCAATGCCCGCATAATCACCTGCTCAAAAGCTGGCGAAATATCAGGACGTAACAAACGCAAAGGGGGGAAGGAGAAAATGTTTGGCTTATTACGTGTTGCATCATGCCGTGTCAATAAACGATATATCGTTGCACCAAGGGAATACAAATCACTTCTTGGTTCAGGCATACCCTGTAGCTGTTCCGGTGGAGCAAAACCAAGGGTCATAATCACTGTTGCCTGCCGCTGTGATTGGAAGGTACGGGCAATACCGAAATCGATCAATTTAATTTCATTTTTCGTGGTCACCATAATATTCTGTGGTTTCAGATCACGAAAAATAATTGGCGGTGTTTGCTGATGTAAGTAGGTCAGCACATTACAAATCTGTCTGGTCCATTCACGTGCGCGTGTCTCAGTAATACCACGCGCTCCATTCGCACCAGCAATGATTTCTTCTATCTCTAGTGCCTCAGCCAGGGTACGCCCTTCTATAAAATCCATGACCAGATAATGGCGCCCCTCTTCAGCGAAAAAATCACGCACACGAGGAATACAGGAATGGTTCAAATCAAGTAGTAGTGTCGCTTCACGCGAAAACCATTCCACCGATTGTGCTCGTTCAGCCTCACTACGGAAATGATCCAGCATTTCCTTAACTGCGCAAGGACGATTAAAGCGCGTATCGGTCGCGCGATAAACCGCTCCCATACCGCCAGAAGCGACCAGTTTCTCTATTTTGTAGCGTCCACCAGAAAGCACCGTACCAGAATTGAGACGATCAGGACTCCCCACACCTCCTGCATTGACGGATGCGGAACCAGGAAGGGGCGGTGTTTGCTGTCGTACGTCTTCTGGCACATCAGGTCCCGCGCCAGACTGAGAGAGCACAGAGTCACTTATAGGCAACGCATTGTTCGGGTCAGATGAATAGTTCCTTGCCATCGTATTTCTACACCGCTCTGCTATTTATAATGTTTGCAATAGATCATTCCATACTATGCAAGCTCTTCTGAATCTGTTGCCAGCCATAAGCGGAGAACAAATTCTGGGAACGGCTCGTTTCTTACCGGGAAACAATCATCAACGTCCCGCTAAAACTCACATATCAATTTATCTTCTTTACTATTTGAACTCCACCATCACTGCTTTTTGTAGCTACTATCTGAACAGGGAGTTCCAGCATATATGCTCTCTATACCACAAATTAGACTTTCATAGGGGGCATTATAACACATCTTTCCTGTTGTGAGCAGTGGTTACTTCAACACGCCTAAAGTAGTATAGCTAACATGGAGTCGTATGACCAATCAAGCTTCACGCAAGATTGCTTATTCTCATACTGCGATCAGGAATTAGAACAGGCTCCTCATAAAAACATTTTTCAGAGGGTTGCAAGTACAATCTCCTTTTGAGATAGCATACACCTGTATCACCCTGAACGTAAATGTGACAGTACTCTCCTCCCACAGAGAACTGCCCGTTGTCTACCAGACCTCATCACAAAGGTAGGGTTACAAGAGGTAATAAAGCTCTTGATCGGAGTCAGGACATGCCCTGACTCCTCTTACCCTTTATATAATGAAGAACGGTTAGCCTCATTCCATATAAAACAGATCAACCACCCACTCGCAAAAAAGGAAAATGCTAGTGACGTGCTTGTGGTCGATTCGTAACAGCTCTGGCATGGGAAGGGAAACCTTCGAACTCGGCTAACCGGCGCGTTGTCTCACTCAACTGCGCATAGCCTTCAGCCGTGACATAGCCGATACCAGTACGCTTTAAAAAGTCAAATACGGAAGTACACGAGAAGGTATGAGCGAACCCGCCGGTAGGCAGAATGGCATTAGTTCCCAGACTATAATTCCCCAGGCAGGTGGGCGTCTGTGATCCTAAGAGTATTTCGCCCGCATTGCGCAGACGAGCCAGCGTGACGAATGGCTCTTGCACATGTACTTCCAAGTGCTCAGGAGCATACTCGTTCACAAACGCAATCGCCTCATCCATGGTCTGCGTCAATACCAGACCACTCGTGCCCTTTTCGCTTTCAAAATTCGTACGGCAAAAATTCTGACGAGGTTCCGGCAACGCTGCGATCTTCGCAGGTAACAACTGTTGGACAGCCTCAACAAGCTCCCGGCTTGTGGTAACAAGCAAACTGGAAGAGTCAGGACCATGCTCGGATTCGATCAATAAATCAGTTGTCACCAGTTCAGGATCTGCGGTTTCATCAGCCAGCAGGATCGATTCGCTGGGGCCAGCAGGCAGACCAACATCAACCGTGCCATACAGGAGACGCTTGGCTGCGGATACATATGGATTACCCGGACCAGTAATTTTATGCACACGTGCGATACTCTCTGTGCCATAGGCAAGCGCGGCGATAGCCTGGGGGCCACCAATACGATAGATTTCATGCACACCACAGAGATCGGCAACAACCAGCGATGCCGGATCAACCTCACCATTTGGGCCCGGAGGGGTCGCGACTACAATCCGTGGCACACCCGCGATACTGGCAGGGGTCGCCAGCATATATAGCACAGAAGGAAATGCCCCCTTGCCACGTGGCACATATAAACCAACGCTGGTAATTGGCGTCACTTTTTCACCAGCCATGATGCCCGGAGAGACTTCCGTAAACCACTGCTCATGCGGCATCTGACGCTCATGGAAGGTACGAACGTTGTGAATGGCATGCTCAATCGCCTGACGGACTTCTTTATCAAGCAAATCATGGGCACGATCAATCTCTTCGCGACTGACACGCAAACGATCCGGCGTCAACTGCACATGGTCAAAACGCTCCATATACTCGATGAGAGCCACGTCGCCACGATCTCGTACATCGCGTACAATAGGGCGAACATAATCCAACAGATCATCTATCGCCATTTCAGAACGTCGTATCAATCGAGCACGCTGCTCGGCAGGTAATGTTGCTAAGTCATAAAAATGAACCATTGTATTTCAGCACTTCCTTTCATCCCACCAGCACGATCTTGCCACAACAGAATAGCGCTTCAGGCAGGATGGTATTTTGCATGGTGTGACATGATCAAGCGACCAGACCAGAGGGCACTACTATACTACAAATGATACGCGAAGATAAACAGGAATGTCTATAGAGATCCCACCGTCCAGCAACAACGCGAAAACATTATGCCTGTCTCTCACGCTCTAACTGTACCGTCACCGCAATATCATTTTGGAGCCAGCGTGCGCCAAAGATACCAATCAAACCAGCCAGCAACAACGCAGGTGTACAGGTAACTAATAACGCCATTGCCAGATCATGTCCAGCCATATTCATCTGAAAGTGCTGCCCATGTGTTGGATCAAATTGTGTGGCTAATATACCGACCAACGCAGGCGAGAAAGCGTCTCCACATAAGTGCGCAACCATCAAAAGTAGCGCATAGGCTGACGCACGTAACCATAAGGGCACGACTTCCTGCGTCGCGGCTCCATGAGGACCACTATACATAGAGATGAGGACGATCGTCAGGAAAAGGAAGATGCTAAACGATACAATATTATGGGACAGCAGTGTAAGGGCAATGGCAGGAGCACATAATGTAAAACTGATACCACAGATAAGTATCCGCGCCCCTCCATACCAGCGTCCAAGCAGATCAGAGAAATACCCACCCGCAACAGTGCCTATCAGACCAGCAACAACCAGAATAGCACCTGAATACAAACCCGCAGTCCCCGCTGAGAAATCAAACGTATCGGATTGATGCAAATAAATAGGAAGGTAATTAGAACAGACACCAAGCACAAAGAAGGAAAAAACCTGCATCAACATCAGGACCACCAACGATTTTACGCGTAAAAGCTGGAACCATTGTTGCCACAGAGATGCCTTTTTGACTTCCACAGTGGTTTCCTGCTCTTCCATATTTGAAATCACAGGCATGGTGACCATACCGCTGGTCTGTTCCAGTTCCAGATCGGCCTGGTTACGCTGTGGTTCACGAATCCTCCAGACCACAAAAGCCGTAATCAAGCCAGGAATTGCCGTAATCAGAAATGCATAGCGCCAACTACCAAAAGCCAGACCAGCAACCATACCACCAATCACGTAGCCCCCCAGAATACCAATATACTGCGCAATATTCCACAGACTCAGCACACGTGCACGCCGCTCGCGATTAAAACAATCACTGAGCAACGCCGTTCCCGCCGGAAAATAACCACCTTCACCAATACCAAGAATCATACGAGAAAGAAACAGCGTGAGGAAATTCGTCGTTATCGCGGTCAGCGCGGTCGCGACACTCCAGATCCCCACACTCAGCGCGATCACCTTCTTCCGACTGGTACGATCAGCCAGCAATCCCAGAGGGATAGTACTCACTGTATAGACTATCAGAAAAGCCGAAGCAATATAGCCAATCTGACTTAAAGAGAGATGTAGCTCTACCCCAATAGTATTCGCCGCACCAGTAAACAAAAAACGGTCCATATAATTGAGTAAATAGATAACGAAGAGCACTCCAAAGATATAGCGAGGAGATCCAGAGCCTGAACGACGAGAAGTCTTGGGAGGTCCATCCATTGTGGGGGCAGTAATTTTCATAAATCCTCCATAATACTATAGCGACCCTCACAGCATAACTCCTCGCAACATTGAGGAGCTTTTATTGCCCTAACAATATCATACATCCCAAAGGGGAACAATCAGCCAAACAGATAAGTACAAATCATGCTCCTCTCCCTCAAAGATACCATGCATATGCGGACTACTGTTTCTATGAGCCGTATGGTATGATGGCGGAAAGCACATACTTTTGAAATAAGGATGAGGGGATAAGTGTTTTTATGGCACACCAGGATCCAAAACAAGAAATTATCAACAAACTAACACGCTTCCTGTTACCCAAAACAAACAAAATTTTAGCAGGTATGAATGAGCCAGAAGAGATGCAACGTACATTGCGCTTCTTAAAAGAGCGGGCATTGGAAGATCGCATCACTTATTTTGTTCTTTTTGAAGATGAAAAGGGGCAAAAGCAACATTATACATGCTATGTTGTCAAGGATATACGTGGGAACTGGCAATTTCGTGGCGCGGCTGGTGGGGGCATTTCGGGGCAAGTCGGTCCTGTCGTTCAGCAAGCATGGGCTAACCTTGATGGTGGTGGTATTCCAGATCATTTCCATGCGGGCGGGTATGTCGCCGATCATGGTCAAAATGTGACAAGGATACGATTAATCGCCAAAAATGGTACGACCATCGAGGATACTGTAGATGAGAATGGTGTGGTACTCTTCCTCACAGATCAACGGGTTGACCTGCCCATTCAGGCCGAACTTTATAATCGCAGGCAGGAACTGGTGTACAGTCATACAGTCCTTGGTTAGGTTAGTTCAGCAGTTCCTTTGCGCTCACGCTCAGCAGATCGTGTGTTCAGCAGATCCAGAAAACTCCAGGACTTCAGATCACGCTCCAGGTAGAAACGCAATAGTCCATGCATAACCGACTCAATTTCTGCCCGGAGCACGGCATCCAGGCGTAGACGGGGTACCTTCGCCCATTCCGTACGACGCAGCAACCGCAATACCTTCAATCCATTCATTGAAAGCGCTTGCGACCACAGATGCGAACAATTCGGACAGAGTGCTCCACCTAATGTAGGGGTAAAACCATTCTCTTCAGGTTTCAGCTCGGCATTGCAATGCGCACAGGTCAATAGCACAGGCTCATATCCAATATACGAGAGCAGATAGAGTTCAAAATACCGTAGCAAAAGCCAGGAACGATCACGATCATGGACAGTAATCTCTTCACCCTCTGTACGACGCTGATGCATCTCAAGCGCGTCCGCTTCTAACACCCGCAAAGAACCAAGCAAAAGATTATAGACATCAAGATGGGGAGAATCATCCTCAATAAAGCGATCAATGAGTTCCGCCAGATAGAAACCACACGTCATGTGCCATAGCTCGTTACGCAAACGTGTAAATGCATTGATTGTCTGCGCTTGCGTCACCAGATCAAGGTTCCGACCTACCGCCATTTGCAATTGACTATGACAAAGAAGCTCCAGATGACCGGCTTTACGGCTGGCTGGACGCCTTGTGCCTTTGGCTACAGCATGGAACTTCCCCTTCTGTGGAGTAAAAAGGGTGACGATCCGATCGGCTTCACCCAGATCGGAATGTTTCAGAATAATAGCTTCGGTGGGATAACTTCGCTGTTCACGCATAGTGGATATACTCAAAGATGGATAAAAAACAAAAGAGCGTGGTATCGACCACGCTCTTTCATTGGAGGCGACGAGCGGACTCGAACCGCTGGTGCAGCTTTTGCAGAGCCGTGCCTTACCACTTGGCGACGTCGCCCTGAGAAAAAGCGGGAGACGGGATTCGAACCCGCGACATCTTCCTTGGCAAGGAAGTGCTCTACCACTGAGCCACTCCCGCATACAAGCTTTTTTACTCTTTTCAATTGCTTTGTTGCGTTTGCATGGTTAAGATACCATACGACGCTCTATTTGTCAACAGTTTTTCTGTGAGCAACACCACCAACCCCAGAACAGGGCATCACCCCGTATGCTCCATCACGATATTTCCATTATAGGCATCAGGAAAATATATACTCCCAGATATATCAAAAGGAGACCAGACGATACACCCAGGGTACAATGTATTTCCAATGACGGCATTAAACGATACTATCCATCGATAGTAAAACCACGTTGACGTAATAACGACAATACCCGTGAAAGATGTTCTTCTTTTACGTGTATCAAACGTTGCTGCTGCCCTACCTCTGGTCCTAGCAGACCCACAAATTCCTCATCACGTTGCAAATCCTGCAATACGTCGGATGCCAGTTGTAACAACGGTGTCCGTTGCACATGAACATCCGATTGAGCAGCATACCCTCCACCCCACAACTTTAATCTGATCAGAAACGCGCCCGGAATGCCATCCACACAATAACGCTGTAAAAATTGAATGATTTGTTCAAAAGTCATACCTTTTTGCAAAGCAGTTTGCAGCGAGTCAGTAGTAATACGCAGTTCATCCGCTTCGCGCTCGCAAAAAGACGCGAGTTCTTTCACAAGATACATATCAGAGACAGTATACAAAGCCTCAAGGCGACCATCAGCAAACAAGCGCCATTGTGGTTCATACGTACGATCCTGCTGCATAGATTCACATTGGCGAGCAGGAGTGGAAAAAGCAGGCAGAAGTTGTAACTGACTGAGCTTCTCTTGCACTGTTTCCAGATGGCGCTGCTCGATCTCAACAGTTGTTGGCGTCAGGCGACGACGTAAAAACGGCGCAAATTTTTCGTCTGCAAACCAGCTATCTAATACAGCGGAATCATCTACTTCTACCAGTGTGACTGCCGGCCATATCTCAATACGACGTGCCTGCCGCTCCCATTCATGCAAAGAATACTGGACATTCTGTGGTACATCCCCACCGGAAACACACACTAAAAGTGCAAGTATCGCCTGAACGTTCAAACCACGTTGTAAAGCACGCGTTATTGACGCCTTCGTCAGACGATACTGAGCAGCATGCTCCAGGCTTGCGCGTTCCGCGAAACGATCCAGAGCTACCAGCAAACCTTCAGAGAGTGGTGCTAACGCGATCAATTCAAAATTTGGCTGCACAATTAATTTGCCAGTTTCAACTACGGGGATCACGGGATGCTCTTGTAATAACAAATGAGCGCTGGCCGAGAGACGAAATTCCAACGGTTGCGCGGGAGCAGAGATCATATGCACCAACCCAAGCCAGAAGAGTGGCCCGGTCAACAAAGAGCGAATAAAGCCGCCTTCAACCATATACCAGCCTTCACGATGTGTTAACCAACCACGCTTCAAGCGAAAATCCCAACCGTAAGGATTGCTTCCACTCGAATATCGCTCAGTTCGTGTTCCATATTGACGCGGGAAAAGCAGGTATGGAACATACAATTTCATACGCGCAATAAAGGATGATAGACGCCATGACTGCTGATAGATACTGCAATCCAACTGTTCAACAATCTGTTGACGCGCATATACAACTTCTCCATGCGCCCCATCCAGCACATTTGGACCAGGCCGCACATTCACATCAGACAGATAGCTCAATTCATTCCAGAAGTTTTTTTCAAGAAAAAGGCGATAACAACGATGGGCACGCTCCACTACTGGTAAAGAGAAAAATTCCTGCGCAACCACTGGTATAGACCAGATTGCATTGCTTCGGGCATGCAATAATCCTAATTGCATCAATAATAGACGCACAAACAATAAACGCGGAATATCGATTTCAATACGTATCTGCTCGTTTCGTTCATATCGTGCTTTATCTACGAATTGTTCCAATACCAGATGCAACGAAGAACGAGCCAGCAAACCATTATTCACCATACTCAGTCCGTTATTCTGTGCATCAACAAGCGACCAATACAAATAGAGATCACGCTGGAAAGAGAGAATCGCGTCATCAATTGTTTCATAACCATCTGTGACATCGGAGGTAGCAGCAGAAATACGTTGCTGCTGCGGCCATAAGAGGAGAGCTACCGCACGTACTGACGCGGGAACAATGAGTACACCATCATGTACCCCACTGGCATATTCACGCCCGGCAAAATTTGTCTGTCGTCCCCAGATCAGAAAGCCAGATAGGAGTAATGTGCGCACCGCCTCCTCAAATATGCCATGTGGATGAGGATTGGGATAATGGATGGGAGTCGATGAAATTTCGCTCTGCTCCGCTTCTCCGCGCTCAAATGCTCCCCCTGGCGGCTCATTACTCAATTGTCCAGCATAGGACAGGAACAATGCCACATCACGACTATTTGCCCGCCCTCCACAATATACAAATTCACGCAACACAGCCGCAGCGACATCATCCAACTCACATAATCTATCACGGATTGTATCTTCGGCAAAGATCGAACGCGCAATCTCCATTATTACGGCATCAGGGATAGCAACAGAGGAATTGTCGCTCGATGCTCCAGAGAGAAATGCCTGCGCGGAATTTGACGCATGTCGTGTTCTGGCGATAGCCTGCAAATGATGCACAGGTACCAGCCGTAAAAGATCAAGATCACTCTGCTCCATAGCTATCCTCAGTATGCACAAGAGGAGCATGACCTCGACGGCGCAGTTCTTCAAGCACTTTCCCAGTCGTACCAGGACGTAACACATGCAAGGTTGGCTGAAAGGTACGCATGATCTGTTCTTCAACCGTCGTTATCGCCGAAAGTTCACGCATAACCACCGGCTCAATAGTTTCTAACAATGTCACTCCAGTATAAATGCGCACTCGCCCATACCCTGCCAGCCAGTTCTCCAGTTGTGTCAATAATTGTTGTAACGCTTCCGACTGCTCATCCCGCAGCTCCACCAACGCACGCAAGATAGCAAACAAACGTTCTGGTCGTTGCCCTCTACCAAGCGCCTTAGCGATAGTACGCGCGGTAAAACGATACCGTAGAAAATGATGCTCCACGCCAATCGGCTCAGCAAATATCTCACATAATTCTATTAATGACCACGCTTCCAGAGAGCACGCAACCAGTATCTGACCATCGTTACCAGTCATAACCTGCAATGGCTGCTTCTCATCTGCTGTCTGGCTGGCAACAGACGATGAAGCCAGAAGCGCATTTTCAGCGTTATGCTCTCCTTCTCCTCCACCATCCTGCATGGCGGACAACAATGATTCTGCCAGAGGGTTCAGACGAAATGCCAGCAGTTGCCCCTGTGAAGAAAGAGCAAGATCACATATTCCCCACCAATAGAGCGGCCCACTCATAAAACGCGTCAGATACAGTAATTCACCACGCCTCCAGTCATTCCACTGTAATGGCTTGAATGGGCGTCGATCCTCCTGCTCAAACCACCAGTGAGGCGCGGCAAAAAGACGTTGACGTTGCTGTAAAAACAGCGGATTCAAACGCCAGATGAACTTCGCAAATGCCTGAAAATGAATCCACTTGCCACGGGGAGATTGCGCCAGCAACGTCAATAGCGTTTGTCGTGCCTCACTCATCTCCGCTTTCAATTCTCCAGGCCGTAACAAAGGCATACCGGCGCTCGTCACCCGACAACAGATACGCACACCATGCTCTAACAGATCAGATAACTCATGATAACTCGACCGCTTTACCCAGAGTTGAAAGAGATCACGCAATACTTCTCCATGCATATCGCCTAGCAAGAGTTGCGCGATATCAGGTATCACCTGCACACGCTTATTATCCCCGCTAACACTTTGTACAATATCAGCGGTGCGCAAAATGTGGGTGGCGAAACGACAATAAGCAGCTTCCAGACCCAGACGACGCTGTAAACTTGCGAGTAATTGAGGAGAGGGAGTATCAGCCGGAACCGGGAGTAATACTGTGCTCGCAGCCTGCGTACCGCCAGCAATGCGCCCCACCATATTTATTTCCGGTACGCCGGGCGTAGTAGTCTCTGCCGCAAACAGGCCTTCACCAGCATTGAGTTCCTCCTGAGCCAGAGCACGTGCAACCAATAAAAGATTGGGAAATAAAGCTGACTGGTTCGCATACTTCAATTGCACAGGACCATACTTTTCATCGGGCTGTTCCACATCAAAATACGTTACAGGAGCAGATACATGAAGGGCAATCCGTACTTCAACCGGCACATACCAGTGAATATCCAGCAATGTGCTACCCAGGCCGGTGCGCACTGACGTATCCGTACCATGCATACTGGTACGAAATAGAAATGCTTTACCCTGCAAGGCCAACAACATATGCTGCAACTGGCCCGACCTCCCCAACGAAAAACGCTCAACCATACCACGCAGATCATTATCAGACAACGAACCACCAGCCAGAATTAACGCCGCCAGTAATTGTCGCTGCGTTTTCTCCAATTCTGACGCCATCTGCCGTACCACATTGGTTTGTTGCAAACTGGCGAAAATAGCTTCCGCGATCTGCTGACGCGACATCCCGTTCAGTGTCAGACGATATTCACGAGCGATATTGCGTAGTTCACTCAATCCCAACTGAGAGAGATTATTCAGGAGATCAGTGCTGTAACGAATAGTCGCAGGACTGGCAGTCGCCTCTTTTACCGTCGAACGTGATGCTGGCGCAACCTCTACATTTGCTTGAACCAGCGCGGGAACTTGTTCAGAAGATAATGATGCAGGAGGAACTGTTGTCTCTGACACCGCCAGAACCTCAAAAACATCTGGTTTTGCTAACCAGAGATAGAGCAATGCTGCCGCATGCAAACAGATAGATGAGGCTGTACTGGCATGACAGGAACAGCTACTTTCCCATGAGTTCGCGCTATGCACAGTAATCTCTACCGAATAAGCATATGTCTTTTCAGTCTCTCTGGATAGAGAGAATTGTACCTCATCCGAAGGTAAAACAGTATGCGTAGCAGTTGGCGCTATATCTACACTACCGCGCAAACATGCTCCCAGACGCTGAGTCTCATGGATGTAGGCAGTGCGGCTATATTCTTGCCCCAGAGCAGCATCAGCAAGCCCGGCCATACGAATGATATCAGCAGCCCGCAGGCGGCGAAGTGGCACAGGTACGATGTTTTCCATACAACTTTACTCAAACAAATGTGCAGAGAGCCAACTACATTCGGCTATCATAGCATGAAGTGTCTCTCCGGGTCAATCTTCTCCAAATTACACGAATAAGCTGAAATCCGCATCATCTTCTATCAACACTCATAAACCTTGAAAACTCACAGCATAACTTGACATAACAATGCATTTATTCATATATTACATGTAATGGTATCTTTACCATCACAGTGTACTGAAAGGAGATGCAACTATCATGAACAACATTTTTCGTTTGCTTGCGGACGAAGAGCATCTCACCGATGAACTATTCGCGTTCATCACTGATCCCAACGCCGATAATCGCAACGAACGAGCCATTGTCAGTGTACTACACGAGACAGTACCACAGGTCGTCTCCGTCGCAGAATGCATGATTATTGATGGTGTACAGGAACGAACATATGTCGCGGACTATGTCCATGCATTGGTCAATGGTATAGGAGCCGACGAATAAACGTCAGTCATAATAGAATAAACGGACATTTGTAGATTACTTGTTTATGCTTTTCGTATGTATAAAATGCAGAGATGAGCATACTCGTCTCTGCATTTTATACGTCTTCTTATCTTTCCAGCCGGGACTCCAGTTCATACATAACATTCGCCACAGTTGCCAGCGCAGCCGTTTCAGCGCGCAAAATCCGTCTCCCCAACGAGACAATGCGGACAGCATGAGCACGTGCCAGTTCCACTTCCTCAGCGGTCAGCCCACCTTCTGGCCCGATAAAAATAACCACGGTCAGAGGAGACGAGGCGGAAACATCCGGCACCTCATGCAACACATCATATAGACTGCACCCATTCTCTTCTTCCCACGGCATTATTGCCAGCGATCCAGCAGGCAATGATGACAGTACCTGCTTTAATGAACAAATAGGCTCCAGAGTAGGAACATGTGAACGACCACATTGCTCGGTCGCCTCCTGTAGAATGCGTTGCCAGCGTTGCAATTTAGAAGAACCAGCACCTTCCAGTCCCGCTTGTGAGCGCTGAGTCTGTACTGGCGCAAACGAGGCCACACCTAGTTCAGTGCCTTTTTCCAGAATCCACTCGAAACGGGCTGATTTCAATAAACCCTGACAGAGAATAACGCGTGTTACTGGATCGTTCTGATTGGTACGTCGCTCCTGTACCTCGACGACAACCTCCATACGATTGCTGCTGGCAACCGTACAGAGATATTCATCACCACGGCTATCAAAGAGAACCAGAGCCTCCCCAATTTGCAAACGCAGCACATCTCGTATCTGGTGTGCCAGTTTATCCGGCAAAATCAGCGTTAATCCTGCCCCACCAATCGCTATTTCAGAAGATCCAAGGAAGAAACGGTGCATAGACTAAGCTTTCTTTTTCCGTAATACCAGAGCCAGCCAATCATCGATCTTGCGCTCTTCAACCAGTTCCAGACCAGAGTCCAGCAGTGGTACTTCAGCATCAGGGCGACGCGCCTCAATAATACCACTCACCACCAGTAATCCATCAGGAGCCAGCACCTGTGCCAGTTGCGGCGCAATGGAACCAATGACATGAGCAATAATATTCGCCAGCACCAGATCATACTTACCCGCACGGCGCTCGGCTTCCGTCTCATCCAGCACGCCCAGTACGTTGGTAATGCGGTCGCTCAGATCGTTCATAGCAGCATTCGCGGTCGAGCTCTCAACAGCAACGCTACTGTTATCAATCGCATGAACATGGGCCGCACCCAGTTTCGCAGCCGCCAGCGATAAAATGCCAGAGCCAGCCCCTACATCTATGATTTGCATCCCCGGCTGCACAAGCTGCTCGACCAGTTCAAGACAGAGACGTGTCGTCGGATGCACCCCCGTACCAAAGGCCATACCAGGGTCCAGAGTGACAACAACCTCATCATCCTTTGGCGTATATTCACGCCACGATGGTCGGATAATCAGGCGACGACCGATATGCGTCACATGATAAAACTCTTTCCAGGCATTGGCCCAATCCTCTTCATTCACGGTTCGTGTATGCAGTTCGCCAACAAAGTGCGCCCCAATGCTGGACAAATGCCACAAAGCCTGCGCGATACGCTGTTTTTTCTCTTCTTCCGTGCCATCCATTGGCAGATACGCGTGTATTAATACAGGCTTGCCAACCAGAATATGATACTCCTGCCCATCATCAGACAGCTCGTATGGCTCTTCTATTACAACACCATCACGCGAATAATCACTGAGTAATTCACTCACTGACTCAACCGCGTCAGGATGGACCTCTACTGTCAATTCTAACCACAACATAGCAGCAACGCTCTACCTTTCATTCAAAAAATACTTCATCCATCATACAGGCCATGTCTAGCCTACCAGAAAGAGCATCACTGCTACAAATCAAGCACGAAATAATCATAGGTCGTGACAAGCCAGAAACCGGCAGTCTCATAAAGATGTTTCGCTCTGGTATTGTTGATATCTACTTCCAGCATAATGCGCCGCTTCTCTTCTGGTACCCGCACGAGACGAATGACTTCCTCCAACATCTGACGACCATATCCACGCCCTTGATACGCAGGCAACACAGCAAAGCCATAAATACCAATGGAATCCTCATCATAGACAGTGCGCAGGCAGCCAACAGGTTCTTCACAACTTGTTTCATCTTCACCAAAAGTTGCTATGTAAAAGGTGCTATCAGGATGCTGCATACGGTAAAGAAGTTGCTGTCGTGTGCTATTCAGGTCGCTACCAAAGCCACGCGCCTGCATCTCTGCCATCGCTTCAACATCACGCATATCTGCTTTGTGCAATGACAGGCGATCATCAAATCTTCCTGACTCCTTGAATACGCCTAATTCCATCTCATGTTCTGAGGAATCATAGGCAATACGCAAAGCCTGCATTGCCTGCTGACCACTTAGCGAAGCATGTTCACAGATGAGAATCAGCCGCTGGACTTTGTGTAAACGCCCATCTTCAACTACAGCCTGTAAAAGTGCCTTGAAGATGCCCCGCCGCCGATAATCAGGATGAACCATACCCAATAATTCAACTTCTCTACCATCCCAACTCTCAACACACAGATACCCAACCAGTTCGCCTGCCTCATAATAAAGAAAATCACGAATATCCTGACCAATACGTGTCTTCAACACCGACCAATCTATGCGCATATGTAAATTTTCGTATTGATCGCAGCATCTCACCAGTTGACGAATATGATCGATTTCGGTCGCCGTCAATGTTTGTCGTCTGAATAATCCCTGTAATTGTTCCTGCAATAGAAAGCTCCACTCTCTTATGTAGTCTTTTCTGTTACTCTACCATTAACAACACATATCAAAATACCACAGGTTCTATATATTCACCAAAAACGTTGCGAAACACGTCCATAATTTCACCCAGCGTCGCATAGGCTTTTACCGCCTCAATCAACGCGGGCATGGTGTTCGCGGATCCTTCACAAACGCGACGTAATTCGTCCAGAGCCTGTTGCGCCTTGCGCGAGTCACGCTCATGGCGGACACGTTGCAGACGTTCAAGCTGGATACGTTGCCCTTCATAATCTACATATAACGTTGGAACTTTGATCTGTTCATCCATCGTATACGCATTAACGCCCACAATTGTTCGTTGCTGAGCATCAATTTCCTGCTGATAGCGGTAGGCAGATTCAGCGATCTCACGCTGGAAAAAGCCACTGCGAATACAGGGAAGTACTCCACCAAGCGCGTCAATACGCTCCAGATAGGTCATTACTGCGCGCTCAGTCTCGTCCGTCAATGCTTCAACAAAGTACGAACCACCAAGTGGATCAACGGTATTTGTGACGCCACTTTCATGCGCGATCACCTGCTGTGTACGTAAAGCAAGTAGAGCCGCCTGCTCTGTTGGAAGCGCCAGTGCCTCATCAAGCGAGTTGGTGTGCAATGAGTTGGTGCCACCAAGAATGGCGGCTAAGGCCTGCGTCGCAGTACGCACAATATTATTCTCTGGTTGCTGTGCGGTCAGCGAGACGCCAGCCGTTTGTGCGTGACAACGCATCATCCATGAACGAGGATCTTTTGCCCCATAACGCTCACGCATCAGCCGCGCCCAGATACGTCGTCCGGCCCGAAACTTGGCGATCTCTTCAAAAAAATCATTATGTACATCGAAGAAAAATGAGAGGCGTGGCGCGAAATCATCAATCGGTAAACCACGTGCCAGCGCGGCATCAACATAGGCCAGACCATCAGCAAGCGTAAAGGCCAGTTCCTGCACCGCAGTCGCGCCAGCTTCACGGATATGATAGCCACTGATACTGATCGTATTCCACCGTGGACAATAGCGTGAACCAAACTCAATTGTATCTACCACCAGTCGCAATGATGGCTCAGGCGGAAAAAGAAATTCTTTCTGCGCGATATATTCTTTGAGAATATCATTCTGTAACGTCCCGCCCAACTGCTCCATGCGATACCCGCGCTTCTGCGCATTCACAATATACATCGCCCAGATAGCGACAGCCGGACTGTTAATGGTCATAGAGGTTGTGATGGTATCCAGTGGAAGATCCGCGAATAAAATCTCCATATCAGCAAGTGAAGAGACAGCCACGCCACACTTGCCAAACTCACCCGCCGCTAACGGATGATCGGTATCATACCCATACAAAGTCGCCATATCAAAAGCGGTCGACAGGCCAGTCTGTCCTTGTTTCAATAGATACTTGAATCGTGCATTGGTATCTTCCGCAGTACCAAATCCGGCAAACATGCGCATCGTCCAGGGACGAGCACGATACATCGTTGCTTGCACCCCACGTGTATAAGGATACTCACCGGGGAAGCCCAGATCACGCATATAATCCAACTTTGCCTGCTCCGCTGGCGTATAGAGACGCTCGACAGGCACACCAGAAGTGGTGTATAGAAAATCACGTTCGGAGATACGCTGTGTTGATTGCCTGACCGTGGTCTCTTCCCATTCAGTGCGCCTCACCTGTAAGCGTGCAAGTTCAGTGGCATCAAACAATGTACCCTGTGAGACAGTCGGCGACGTTGTCTCAATCTCTTCATGTTCAAGCATCTTTTTCTCCACTCCACTGTGAGCTTCAGAACAAGTACACAGACTGCATAGCTATATTTCCTTTCATTCAGATGAGCATATGCTAGCAACGAAAGTTGCGTTTCTGCATGCCTATGGGTATGATTTCCTTTCATTCAGATGAGCATATGCTAGCAACGAAAGTTGCGTTTCTGAATGCTTATGGGTATTAGACTTCCACCGCGAGCGCGACAGCACCACCACCACCAAGACAGAGTGTGGCTAAGCCTCTGCCACCACCACGACGCTGAAGTTCGGAGATCAAAGTGATCAACACCCGCGAACCACTGGAACCAATCGGATGACCAAGCGCGATCGCCCCACCATTCACATTCACCCGTGCCCAATCCCAATCCAGTTCTTTGCCATTCGCCAACACCTGAGCCGCGAACGCCTCATTTACTTCAATCAGCTCGAAATCATTAATCTGCATACCTGTTCGCGCTAACAAACGTTGCACCGCCAGTGGCGGCGCGGCAAAGATATAACGCGGCGTAATCGCGGCGGTCGCGTAACCAATAATCCGCGCTAATGGCAGCAAACCATGCGCACGAGCAAACTCCTGCTCAACCACCACGGTTGCCGATGCCCCATCACTTAATCCAGGCGCATTGCCGGCAGTTACCGTCCCATCCTTCTGAAATGCGGATGATAACCCTGCCAAAGCCTCCAATGAAGTATCAGCACGGATTGGCTCATCAGTATCAACAATCGTCGTCTCTTTCTTCCACCTGACCTCTATCGGTACAATCTCAGCCTTAAAACGCCCCTCGGCGGTCGCGGTCGCGGCATTGTGCTGGCTGCGCAGCGCAAACTCATCCTGCTCCTGACGCGTCACACCATATTTTTCCGCGATGATCTCAGCCTCATTTCCCATATGGATATCTTCAAACGCGCACCACAAACCATCACGAACAACGCTATCTACCAGCGTGCCATCACCCATACGATAACCGGTACGAGCTTTGGGCAAGAGATACGGCGCGTTACTCATACTCTCCATACCACCCGCGACAAACGCCAGACCATCACCAGCACGTATTGCCTGCGCGGCGAGCATTACCGCCTTCAAGCCTGAACCACAAACCTTATTGATGGTAAACGCGGGAATAGCATCAGGCAAATCTGCATGCATGGCAGCCTGACGAGCAGGTGACTGACCAATACCAGCCGAAACGACATTCCCCATAATCACTTCGTCAATCGTCTCCGGCACAATACCAGAACGCCGCACCGCCTCTTTGATAGCAATCGCACCTAATTGCGGAGCCGTAAAATCAGCCAGTTTACCCAGAAACTTACCAGTTGGCGTTCGCGCCAGAGCAACCAGTACTGGAATATGCTCTTCAGTCATTCTATTCACCTTCCCTTTCACCTCTTTGTGATGAGGACTGACCCGAAATCATACCCATTATATCCCTACCTACAAACATTCGGCACATTACTGCTTTTTACTATATGCACTTTTTCTACATTGTAACAGAGACAATATCGATATTTCTCAAATCTATTCATTATTTAGCCATCCATACCCAATATATCATGCTAAATATCTGACACATTTTACTTTCTTAACCACATATATAAAACAGTATTACTACAATATAGTACCATTATCCCAAAAACCTTCCTATTCTTTCTATTTATCTGTAATATGACACTACATGAAACAATATGAAATACCATTTCGCATATATACATGGGAATTTCGACTACGCTAGTATTTATATGTGAAACGGGATTGTTTTGTGTTGATACCTATCTGGTTGGAAGGGAGGTCATACACGTTCAATGTCATACTACAGACATACTATGTTACCGAATACAAGAGTACCCGCAATTCCTGAGACTCAACATACCTATGGGCGTCTGATTACCGTCATTACGCCACTCTTAACACTTACCTTTGTCATCAGCTTTGTCTCATTCCAATTGTTACAATTCTCTTTCGCGAAAGCAATTGGCGATAGACCACTTACCCCATTTCAGAATGCATTTGTGCCAGCGGTTACATACAGCCATATGCTGGGACACGCTAACCCACAACAACGCATTACACTCTCACTTGGTCTACAACCACGCCATCAACAATTGCTGGCTCAACTGGCTCAAAACGAGCAGTTACACACGAACATCACAACACTCAATGCAGCTCAAAATATTGCGCAATTTTATCCTGATACCCAGACATATAATAAGCTTCGCCAATTCTTACAGCAATCTGATTTCATCATCACACAGGTCTATACACATCGTCTGCTCATAGAATTCAATGGCACAATCAAGCAGGTAGAAAAAACATTTCATGTTACTATCAATATGTATGAGGATAAGGACAAAAATAATTTCTATGCTAATAGTGCAGCGCCAATATTACCTCCCCAATTTGCCAGGGATATTTTGAGTATCAATGGACTAAATAATGCGCCACACTGGTCGCATGCTTCACTTACTATTCCACACCCACATAACGCGGAACAACAACATCATAATCCCTGTCCGGCAGTGGATCCCCATGCAATCTCACCGGGCCAGTTTACCGGGGCATATCAGCTCAATGATTTGTATCGAGCACACTATCAAGGAGAAGAGCAAACTGTCGCGCTTTTCGAACTGAGCGCATATAATGCTGGTGATCTAACAGCCTATCAAAACTGCTTTGGTCGTAGCACAACAACTATTCAGACTATTTCAACAATGAACAGCCAGACTGCGGCGTCACATAAGACGGACGCCACCGCTATCGATGCAGAGCTGGTTTTGAGCACAGCACCACGACTCAGAGCATTGATGATCTACGAAACGACCAACGATGACCGTAGCTATCTGGCACAATGGGCACAGATTATTCAAGATGCTCCCCCTGTAGTATCAACCAGTTGGACACAATGTGAGACAACAGCGACCCCTCAGACAATATGGGAAGAGAATGCACTCTTTCAGATAGCGGCACTGCAGAAGCAGAGCATTATTGCTGCCTCTGGCAATAATGGCAGTGAATATTGTTCCCGGGATAGCGTCTCACCAGCAAACATGCTCACGGTCAGTGATCCAGCCGCACAACCATTTGTCACCGGCGTTGGCGGCACTTCGCTGACACGGCAAGGAGTGAGATATGAACAGGAAACAGCATGGAACAATACTATCGCAAGCAGTAACATCATCACCAACATCACCAATGGAGGCGCATCCGGCGGTGGTATCAGCCATTACTGGTCGATGCCAGATTGGCAACATATGGCAGGTGTGCCAGATACACGCTATAGCTCGTCACATCCATGTCAACAAAACGCAGGCCAACATACAGCCTATTGCCGAGAAGTACCGGATGTGTCATTACACGCCGATCCACAAACAGGCTATTGGATCTATTGCTCAGTCCCAAGCACATGTAATCCGACCCACCCCTGGATCAAAGCAGGAGGAACCGCAACCGCCGCCCCGCTCTGGGCCGCGTTTATTGCCTTAAGCAATGAAATGTCTCAACATCAGGGCGGCACGACGCTTGGCTTTATCAATCCACTGCTCTACACTATCGCTAACGATCCACTCAAGTATGTCGCCAGCTTTCATGATATTACCAGCGGTGACAATGACTATCAGCAAAACAGACAGGGGGAATATCCAGCAACGGTCGGCTATGATATGGTTACTGGTCTGGGAAGCTATAAAGCGCTGGCACTGGCAACCTATCTGACCGAACTTATGCCACACCAGACACTTCACCATTAAAACAGTTCGCTCTCTCTTTGTCTTGTCGCTCCTGATAGAGATATGGATCTACCGTGTATCTTCTTCTCAATACATGATAGATCCATATTCTTAGCCACACAACCTATCTGCTATCTACGCCAACACGTTCCTCTTCACGAACATTGTTTGTAACTACCACCCGCTCATACTTCATTGTCGGTTCTTCATCTTCGTCAGTGTCATCCAGACCGGGATCTATCATGCCATTGGTATACGCATCCGGCGGCATCACAAGCGGAGGTACAATTGGCAGAATAGCTCCAGTGGCAAAACCTATATGCGGAACTGCTGAAGCAGATTGCTCAACACGCCCGCTTGTATCCATCGCGCCATGCTCACGCAAGATGGCTGATGCCTCCGCGAAACGTGCCGGGACGTTCACCGAGATAATCACACGTCCATGTCTCTGCTGATCCTGATAATAATAAACCTCTTGCTCAGATACCTCTGTGTTCAAGAGCGATCCGGCAAAACCGCCCGCCACAATACCTATCGCCATGCCACCCAGAGCCGAGGCAAGTGAACCACCTGCCAGTACGATTCCCAGTCCGGGGAGAATTGATGCGACAAAAGCTCCGACACCACCACCGAAGATACCACCACCGACAATCCCAACCACCGTACCAGGAAGCGAAACCTTCTCCGCAGGAGCCTTCACCTGGGGCCGCATATTAAGATGATGAGCCATCACCCCGATCTTCTCCGCCGGGAAACCTGCCCCCACTAAATCTTTATAGGTGCGATCCGCCTTCTCAGGGTCATGAAATACACCAACCGCGATTGTTCTCTCTGTTATCAGCATAGTTTTTTCTCCTTATCGGCACAGTCCATCAAACAGATAATTCATACTGAAGCACACTTACTTGCTGCTCTTAAACACTTCTCAATCGTTTTACGGGATACATATACATAGAAAAATACACCTGATTGCAATGATAGTAGAGAAAAATAGCTATCGTATATACGAAACACAACCATGAATAGATGCAACTATATGCACACGACTAAAAGATGCAAGCCGTCTCTCACCTACCTCACTTTTGCGCTTTTGATAAGATTTCACAACATTTCTCGAGGTTTTTTTTGATCATTTACAGTAATATATAAATAATCAAAATACACATAATAATATATTACTTATATAAGCGAATACCGCAAATATAAATATTCAGTAACGACATGATGAATGAAAAAGACACAAATCAGTACAGCACTGAATAACAGAAAATCCATAAAAAACAAGCCTGTGGGTTATTAAAGATTTTAGACACTTCATCATTATTGAAGAATAAATTACACAACATATAATTTAATACTTTCCGAAATACAAATGAAATAACTGTTAAATACATGTCTACAAATATAATACTATGAGTTATACTTTCCATTACTTTGGTATATACGAAAAGCATAAGAAATTGTATAATCTAATAGCAACATATTAGGGAGATTTGGTGGACAATCGGCATGCCCAAAAAGGATTGACACGACCCGTTACCTGGGAATACTATGTGCATAAAAGCCGAATAGGATCAGCCAGAGTGTCCTGTCTGATACAGAAAACAGTCAGCAAATAAGGATCATACTACTATGTCACAGATGCACAATCAAAATTATGGAGGCTGGGAAGAGGAACGTGAGGATGATGATCTGGAACAACGAATTTTATACGGGCTGTCACTCACTCCACCATCCCCATCTTACCATGAAGAGGCATCTCAACCTGTCACAAACGATAGAGCAGCACGTATGGACAATGATGTCCAGGGGGCATTGGGGCTTTTTGCAGAGGCAACACAAGATATGGCAACAGCGGGCGTCGAATTGAGTCTGGGCCGCCATTTTGCCTGTGTTGATTTTTGCAATCAGGCTGCTGAAAAAGCTGCGCAAGCAGTCAGTCTATTTCAGTTTGGTCGACGCTCCATGTACGATCACGATCTACGAGCGCTGGGAGACATCGTTTGTGCTCCTGCTGACATCCAGGACGAAATGGCTCGTTTGACACCATTTCATCCAGAGGCATTTTATGCAGATACTCCTCCCGAAGAAGCCGACGAAATTGTCAATGCCGAGCAAGCCAGCAGTTATATGCAAAGTGCTCGCAAGGTGTTACGTTGGGCAAAAGCCATCGTTCTCGAAATCTGATCTGAACTGATCGTTCTTGTGTCAGGTATCATGATGTGTACCTGCCACATTCATATGAGTTGGATGGAGGAAATCTTCATGACACAACAGATCACCCACACAGGGTTGGAAGAGGCAGTGAAGCACTCTCCGCGTAAATGGGTTTATCTCTTTACTGAGGGTAATGCAAGCATGCGAGCTTTGCTCGGTGGAAAAGGCGCTGGCATAGCTGAGATGACGAACGCTGGATTACCCGTCCCTCCCGGCTTCACCATTACGACTGAAGCATGTAACGCCTACTATGAAAATCAACAACACTTTCCAGATGGATCCTGGGAACAGGTGCAGGCAGCCCTCCTGGTAATTGAGCAACAGGCAGGAAAAAAATTCGGCGCACGTGAAAATCCTTTGCTGGTATCTGTACGTTCCGGTGCCAAGTTCTCCATGCCGGGCATGATGGATACTGTACTCAATCTCGGCATCAACGATGAAACGGTGCTTGGCTTAATCGCCCTGACCGGCGATGAGCATTTTGCGTATGACGCCTATCGTCGCTTCATTCAAATGTTCAGTAAGATCGTGCTTGATGCCAATCCACAGTCATTCGAGGCAGTGCTGGAACGCTATAAAGAACAGGCGGGTGTACAGACTGACGCGGAAATTTCCGCCGCTGACCTCAAGAAGATGGTGGTCGAGTTCAAACAAATCGCGGAAAAAGCATCTGGTCAACCTTTCCCTACCGATGTCTATCAACAGTTACACAAAGCTATTGAGGCGGTTTTTTCCTCCTGGAACAACAAACGCGCCATTGATTATCGCAACTACAATAAAATCCCTCATAGTCTGGGTACCGCCGTCAATGTGCAAACAATGGTTTTCGGCAATATGGGCAATGATAGTGGCACGGGCGTTGCCTTTACCCGTAATCCTGGTACAGGCGAGCAAACATTATATGGTGAATATCTGCTCAATGCCCAGGGTGAAGATGTGGTGGCCGGTATCCGCACCCCATCAAAAATCAGTCGCTTGAAAGAGGATCTACCTGCTGTCTATCAACAATTCCGCGAGATCGCACAACGACTGGAACAGCATTATCGCGATATGCAAGATCTGGAGTTCACCGTTGAGAAGGGCCGCCTCTATATGCTGCAAACACGTTCAGCCAAACGGAACGCGCAGGCAGCCATCAAAGTCGCGGTTGATATGGTGGAGGAAGGATTGATTACACCTGAAGAGGCGGTACAACGTGTTGAACCTTCACAGGTCTATCAGGTTCTGCTGCCACGCTTCAACGATGCGGAGAAGAGAAAAGCCGAGCAAGAGGGCCGCTTACTCGCGAAGGGACTCAATGCCTCACCAGGTGCGGCAACTGGCAAAGCTATTTTTGACGCTGACCGCGCCGAAGAACTTGGCAAATCTGGCGTGAACGTGGTTCTCGTCCGTCCAGAAACCAGCCCCGATGATGTCCACGGTATGCTTGTGGCTCGTGGCATTTTGACAGCTCGCGGTGGCGCGACCAGCCATGCTGCTGTTGTGGCTCGTGGACTCGGCTTGCCCTGTGTCGCTGGTTGTGAAGGGATCCGTGTCAATGAAGTCGAACATCTCTTCCGCGTTGTCGGCTCCGATCTGGTGATCCGTGAAGGTGATGATATCTCGATTGATGGTGCAACGGGCGAGGTCTTCGCTGGTATCATCAAGACGGTTGATCCCGACTTTGATAAAGAGACTGATCTGAAAAAACTGCTTGGTTGGGCCGATGGTATCCGAAAACTGGGTGTATGGGCCAATGCGGACTATCCACGTGACGCGAAACGTGCGGTCACCTTTGGCGCACAGGGTATCGGTCTATGTCGTACCGAGCATATGTTTATGGAACAGGAACGTCTTCCAATCGTGCAAAAGATGATCCTGGCAAAGAGTCCTGAAGAACGGCAGGCTGCGTTAAACCAGTTGCTCCCATTCCAGCAAAGCGACTTCAAGGGTATCTTTGAGGCAATGGTTGATCCCAAAACCAACGAAGGCTATCCAGTTGTTATTCGTCTGATCGATCCACCACTGCATGAGTTCTTACCTTCTTATGAAGAATTGCTCGTCGAAGTTACCCGCATGGAGACGGAAGGTGGACACGAGCAGGAACTGCAAGAAAAACGTGAGTTACTGGATGCGGTCGGTGCCATGCGTGAGATGAATCCTATGCTTGGCTTACGCGGTTGCCGTCTGGGACTGCTCTTCCCTGAAATCAATATTATGCAGACACGCGCCATTCTTGGTGCCGCTGCTGAATTGAGCCGGGCAGGCAAAAAAATCCATCCGAAGATCATGATCCCACTCATCGGTCATGTCAATGAGTTGCGTGAGGTTCGTCGTCAACTACAATCGGTCGCCGATGAAATCGCGCAGCAGGCCGGTCAGAAAATCGACTATAAGTTCGGTACGATGATCGAATTGCCACGGGCCGCTCTAACCGCCGACAAGATTGCTGAGGTATCAGACTTCTTCAGCTTTGGTACGAACGACCTGACGCAAACCACATTTGGCTTTAGCCGTGATGATGCCGAAGGAAAATTCTTGCTCAAATATGTTGAAGGACTCGATGTCCCAGGCACACGAGAGCGTGTAAAAATTCTGCCATCCAATCCATTCCAGACCCTTGACCGCGAAGGCGTAGGCCAGCTCGTGGCAATGGGTGTCGAGAAGGGACGCCAGACAAACCCGGAGATTGAACTGGGTATCTGCGGTGAGCATGGTGGCGATCCAGACAGCATTGAATTCTGCCATGAGGTTGGACTCGACTATGTAAGCTGTTCACCATTCCGTGTTCCGGTGGCACGACTCGCGGCGGCACAGGCTGCGCTCAGCCACACAGAGAAAGATAGATAACCTCTCCCATTTGTCTGTCTCACAGAGAACCCGTTAGAGAAGTAGCTCTGATGGGTTCTCTTGCCCACTCCGTCCCTGCTTTCCCAACGCACAGGCGGTTATTGCATTCAAACAAAAAAGAACTTGTCATCTTCCTGACTGCGACTTATACTAGCGGAAGATAGATAATACCCATATGCATTCAGAAACGCAACTTTCGTTGCTAGAAATGTGCCCGGGCACATTTCTCATCTGAATGAAAGGAAATATCAGCACACGCTGACAGCAACGGGCAGTTGGAAAAGGGAAGGAAACGGTCGAGAAGAACCGATGATAGATTACGATTTAATAGCGCCATTCTACGATATAGAACATGCTCACTTTGATGAAGATATCGATATGTATCTGAACTTCGCGGAGTTAAGCGGAGGAAAAATTCTGGAACTGGCCTGTGGGAGCGGACGTGTGCTCTTGCCACTGGCACAGGAGGGCTATGAACTGACCGGAGTTGATTACTCTGATAAAATGCTTGAACTGGCACGGGAAACCCTCGCACAGGCTGGCGTCGTGTCTCGCTGCACACTGGCACAGCAGGATATCTGTACCCTCCAACTGGAGCAAAAGTTTCGTCTGGCATTTATCGCGCTGGGTTCATTCGGGCACATTACCACACGCAAAGATCAGCAACGCGTGCTGAGCGGACTCCGCAACCACCTGAGCAAAGGAGCAACGCTGATCATTGATATCAGCAATGCCGATGCCCGTTACATGGAAGATCTAAGTGGTCAGGTACTCCATCAAGGAACATGGCAGAGCGAAGATGGCAGCTATTATACTCACTTTGTTACTCCATCCTCCGCGACCAGAGAACATCTACTGGAACTTACCCATTTCTATGATCATCATATCCAGGGTGGACCAGTCGAACGAACCGTCGTTACTACCTTCCTCTATCTCTTCGAACATACCGAGATGGAACTTCTGCTTGAACAGGCTGGCTTTGTCGTCAAAGATATCTATGGCGATCACGAACTGGGACCGTTCCAGCGTGAAAGTCCACGCATGATTTTCGTTGCCGAAGCCCGCTAAACAGCACAGCGTTACCAGATAGAAAAGGAAAAGAGCAGTATGGAACCGCTTCACGAATGGAACCTGACACCCGAAAAAGCGATTGAACTGCAACAGAAACTGGCAAAAGAGGTAATTCTCGAAGATCAGGTGGGCGATGTGCGTTATGTCGCAGGCGTCGATATGGCAATCAATCAAGATTTGAATGCCGCGCACGCCGCGGTTGTCCTGTTAAAATATCCAGAGATGGAAATCGTCGAACGCCATACCTATGAAGAACCCATGCGCATGCCATATGTTCCAGGCTTACTTTCGTTCCGAGAAGCCCCCAGCGTCATAGGAGCCATTGCGAAACTCAAACAGAAACCAGATCTGGTGATGGTTGATGGTCAGGGCATTGCCCATCCACGACGGCTGGGCATTGGAGCACATCTAGGACTCTGGATCGGTATCCCAACCATCGGTTGCGCCAAATCCATTCTTGTCGGTCACTATGATAACGACACACTGGGAACCGAAGCCGGTTCCTGGCAACCACTGATCTACAGAGGTGAAACTATCGGAGCCGCCGTACGCACACGTACAAACGTCAAGCCGATGTATATCTCCGCAGGTCATATGATCAGCCTGGAAACCAGCATCAAATATGTATTGGCCTGTAGCAAAGGATACCGCTTGCCTGAACCAACCCGTCAGGCCGATAAATTATCAAAAGATAAGACCTGGACAGAAACTACTACAGAAATGCCCAGCCAGCAACCTGAACTCTGGGACCAAACACCTTAAAGTAGACCAGCAAAGCCTATGCTTCTACCTGCCCCATATGCAAAGGCAGCGTAAAATAAAAAGTCGTGCCTTTATTCATGACGGTATCAAAGCCAATGGTACCGCCATGCTGTTCTACAATCAACTTCGCAATCGATAACCCCAGCCCATAGCCGCCCATTTTTGATTGTAGACTATGATTCGACTGATAAAAACGCTCAAAAATATGCCGGCGGTCTTCAATTGGAATGCCATACCCTGTATCAGAGACAGTGATCATCTCAAAAAGCTCATCGTGTGGTCGCGACCCAATCGTAATTGTGCCACCCGGAGGGGTAAACTTGATCGCATTCGCCACCAGATTGTTCAATACTTGCTTGATACGCTGAGGATCAACCGACAGATCAGGTCCATGCACAGAAACGGTACAGCCAAGCTCAATCTCAGCCTTCAAAGCCTGCGGTTGCAAACTTGAGAGCACCTGCCGTACCAGACTATGTAAATTGACTTTTTGCTGCTTTACTTCAAATTGCCCAAGATCTGAACGCGTCATAAATAAGATATCTTCGACAATTGAAATTAACTGGTCAACCCCTTCCTGGGTATAGCCCAGATACAGGCTTTGCTCGTCTGTTAAATTTCCCATATGTCCCTGTAGCAGCAGGTCAATAAAACCATGCACAGAGTTCAAAGGAGTACGAAGCTCATGAGAGACCATCGAAACAAAATTAGAACGGACACGATTCGCCACATTCAAAGCAGACATATCCCGTGCGATAAACACAGCACATGGTTGACCATCTACGACGACAGGCGTTACACTCGCAGAAACCTCACATAGATGTTTTGTCGCCTTGCCAATAATCATCTCCTCATTTGCCAGCGGCTGCATCGTCTGTATCACACGAACGAGCGGACAACTTGATGTACCACACAGCACCATCCGATTGAGATTGCGACATTCCAGCACAGTCGCGCAATTCTTCCCCTTATTTGTCTTGCCGGGCTGCCCAAACACAGCTTCCGCAGACGCATTGACATCAACAATAGTAAAATCATCTTTTATTGCGACAACAACATCAGAGGTTTTATCAAACAATGCAACGAGCGGACGATGATAGCGATCTTCAAGAGAAATATCTGACTCATTCAAGTGTACCTGTTTGGGCGCATCTCCAGCCTCATTCCCATCATCGGTATGAACTGCCGCTACCTGTCCTTCCTTACGCACACGCTTCCGCAACCTTCCCCAGCCTTTCCCTTGAAAAAAAGCATTTCTATCAATGCTTACTTACCAACAAATTTGTAGCCGATACCACGGACAGAAATAATATGTTGAGGTCGATCAGCATCCACCTCTAATTTCATCCTCAAACGTCGGATATACACGTCAACGATGTTACTATTGTTCTCATTGTCATTCCACACCTCCGCCAGCAACTGGTCACGATTTACCACCTGACCTGAACTATTCATCAAAACACGCAGTACCTGCATTTCAGTAGGAGTCAATGTTGTAGGAGTATGTTCACCCACCACCACTTTTAATTCCGCCGGAAAAAGTTCTATCTGCCCACCACGAATACTTTGATTACCAACTTTGCCATTCTTCTTGATACGGCGCATCACTGCTTGAACACGCGCAACAAGTTCCTGGTGATTGTATGGTTTACAAATATAATCATCCGCTCCGTTATTAAAACCTTTGAGCTTTGCTTCGAGGGTATCCTGAGCGGTCATAAAAATAAGTGGGATTTCATAACCTTCGGTGCGTAACTTTTCAGAAAACTCAAAACCATTCAAATACGGCATGGTCACATCGAGTATGAGCAGATCCGGTTCACGCTTCTGAATCATTTGCATCGCTCCACGCGGGTTGTCCGCTGTCTCAACTTCATATCCTTCTTTTGTTAAGACAAAATGAACCAGTGTGTTGGCAAACCGATCATCATCAACGACAAGAATATACACTGTCTTCCCCTCTTCTTGATCCCTCAGTTTGCTCTGTGTCGCCTGTGAACATGGATAGTACAGGTCATGATGCTCTCCTTCTGCACTGACGCTCGTCAATCACATGCTCATAGACATCAGAATATTCTGGAAGAGGCATCTTTTCCAGATACCTCTTTTCCTTCATCTATTTCCTTACGAAGCAAAAACGTATAACGGGGCGGGGGGGAGAAATGGATACGCTTTTACTTCACATGAATATCGATACATTATAAAAGAGCAATATGTGTGTATGTTACACGTTTAGCACGTTTACTGTCAAGACGATGCCTTCGTTTCACGTTGCTTCTCAAGATAGATCATGATGATAGCAACATCTGCCGGTGTTACTCCTTCAACACGTGATGCCTGTCCTACTGTACGCGGCAGTGTGCGCAGTAACTTCTGACGAGCTTCTGTACGCAGATGCGGAATCACCTGATAGTCAACTGCCTCTGGAATACGCATCTCTTCCAGACGACGAGTGCGATTCACCATTTGCTCCTGCTTACGAATATAGTTCTCATATTTCACTTGCAGATCAACTTCATCCGCCGCTTCATCTGGCAACGTGGGTAGCGATGCGGCGGTTGACTCCGTTACAGGCGCGAACTCAGCAGCCGCGATACGTGCCTCTTCAACACGAGCTGCCAGTTTAGACACCTGATGATAATGGACCTCCGGACGTCGTAACAGTTCACGTGCTGAGAGCATCTGATTTAACGGGGCAATGCCAACTTCCTGCGCACAATTCTCAACGGTACGAGATGAAGTAAAAATCACCCTATCCAGCCGTTCCAACGCTTGCTCAATAGCCGCCTGCTTCTGCACCACCTGGAAGTAGCGCTCCTCGGAAATCAATCCCAGACGGTATGCATGATCACTCAGACGGAGATCAGAGCTATCTGGACGTAGAAGCAAACGATGCTCCGCCCGCGAAGTATGCAAACGATAGGGTTCACTCAAAGGACGAGTCACGAGATCATCAATTAAAACGCCGATGTATGCTTCATGACGTCCCAGTACAAATGGCTCTTCACCATGCGCAGCGAGTGCGGCATTGATCCCTGCCATAATGCCCTGAGCGGCCGCCTCTTCATAACCAGAGGTGCCATTAATCTGACCTGCCAGGAACAGACCTGCTACTGCTTTTGTCCGCATCGAAGGCAAGAGCTGATACGGTGGCACATAATCATACTCAACCGCGTAGCCCAGACGCATAATCTCCACATGCTCTAACGCCGGAATACTTCTCAGCATCTTCAACTGCACATCTTCAGGCAGACTGGTATTCATACCCTGAACATAGACTTCACCTGTACGCCAGCCTTCGGGTTCGAGAAAGACCTGATGCGCAGTCTTATCGGAGAAACGCACAATTTTGTCCTCAATGGAAGGACAATAACGCGGACCAGTCCCTTCAATAATGCCGTTGTAAAGAGGAGAACGATCCAGATTATCGCGAATCACCTGATGAGTACGTTCCGACGTACGCACAAGGTAGCAGGGCAGCTGTGGTCGCCAGCCATGAAGATCTTCGTCCGTGGTCGGATAGATCGGATTCGGGCGTCCACCGGGCAATAACGTATCCTCATGCGCCTCGTGATCTTGCGAAAAATACAATGGCACGCGGCTACCCGGTTGCAGTTCTGTCTTACTATAATCAATCGTTCGTGCATCGATACGCGGTGGCGTTCCGGTCTTAAAACGGCTCATCTCCAAACCCATCGACCGCAGAGAGTCCGCGATCCGACGTGATGGAGCTTCACCAGCACGCCCACCAGCCTGTGTCCTATCACCAACCACCAGACGACCATTGATAAACGTTCCGGTTGTCATCACCAGAGATTTTGTCTCATAGCGCCAACCTTCACGCGTCACGACACCATACACATAGTTGCGACCCTGCTCATCCTGTTGATGCAGGAGTTCTACAACCTTTGCCTGCTTCAACTCTAAATTCGGCTGACTCTCCAGAGCGTACTTCATTCCCAGACGATAAGCCTGTTTATCGCATTGAGCACGGAGAGCCTGAACAGCGGGACCTTTACTCGTATTCAGCATGCGAATCTGGATAAAAGTACGATCAGTATTACGCCCAATCTCTCCACCCAGCGCATCAATCTCTTTGATCAGATGTCCTTTAGCAGGCCCACCCATCGAAGGATTACAGGCCATTAAGGCCACACCATCCAGCGTCGTCGTCAGTAATAATGTTTTCCTTCCCATGCGAGCACTTGCCAGCGCAGCCTCACAGCCAGCATGACCGGCACCCACAACGATCACATCATATGATCCCATCGGTACCTGCTCAGCCGAGAAATGTATGCTCTCAGTATCGTTACTCATCGCGAAAGACCTTATGTGATTATTCCTAACCAATCATCAACAAGCTACATAATACATAGAAAAAAGCCACATTGATGATCAGTAAACAAAGACAAATCCAGCTATTACATGAATGTTTTTTCACACCAGCATGTTTCGTATTATGCCCCAGACGCTTTGCATAAGTCAATATTGAGCGTACCTTACCAGTAGTTTTGTACTTCTTTATAGTAAAAATGTTTTGCGATTTTATAAGAATTTTCTATATAATATACTTAAAACATGATGAAAGATGAAGTGAATAAGAGAAGTTACGAGTTGGCATAAAAATTCGTGGACAAAAGTGATTGACGAATAGGCTGAAGCATGATACTATCTATCTACAAATCACAAATGGGGCGATGGCGGAATGGTAGACGCCGGGGACTTAAAATCCCCTGTCCGCAAGGACGTGAGGGTTCGACTCCCTCTCGCCCCACTCCTCACTACAGGCTACTTCACACACAACGAAAGAAGGTCAGCAGATTTTTTTTTGCCATTTTTCTAAGCTCCAGCGTTAAAACGGTTTCAAGCAATGTTAAATATGACCCAGACGTTTCGCTACCAGATTTTGGCAATATCGGCTGTGTAATCGATTCATAATACTGATAGTAATGCATAAACTAATACCTAGCAAAATGTCAAAAATAAAAAACAGGATATTCTGTGCGAATAATGAACCTGATAATAGCAGTAAACCCATAAATACACACACACATGCCCCCGCAAACTGCCCGATTGGCTTGAAACGATGCGATGATGGAGCAAAATATGATCGATAGGGATTCTTCTGATCATAAAGAATAGCTACAGGGGTATTTAGAAAACGAGGGGCAAAATAACCAGACACATCAAAGAATTTCCCCCTATCAGTAGTAAAGCGAACAGTGCCGCTTGTTCTGCAGTATCCAGTCGTTAAGACTCCATAACGGACAAGATCACGACATTTTCGTATCAGCAACCAACCAGGCCACAGTCGAAAGAAACCACCAAGCATAGGCAACAGACTCATAACCCCAAATGCAATTTTAAAACTTCCTAAAGATGCATGTGTCAGATTATAAGGATAAATAAGCATCGGCATATTACATCCTTTATTCATTTATCATTTTTTGACAGAAAAACACCAATTTTCTATAAATTATCTCCTTATGTTTAAAACGCAACTATTAATCATTCATCCAATGATACTCTTCCGTTTGTTCCATTCTTCATTGGCACCTCTACCATCATTGAGCATAATAGACTATAAGAATTCCTATTGACGGATTGATACACAAAATTATATGCAAGAGGTATAGAGGCATACAAAAATACACATAAACACATTCACATTATTCACTGCATAACCATCGGTTATAGCATTATTTCTTCTTGTTCTTGCTTGATTAGTAGAGATTATACATAATGGAGTTACGACATATGCGAATCCAGTACTTTGATTATTTTCTATGCGCATGTTGCCGCCCCTCGACGGCAAAACGCCTGGATAAAATAAGATTGATCAGACAAGCGATAAGATTATTCCGCCTCTGGCTGAGACTGACGCCACGATTGTATCGCCTCCACTGTGTTCGACGTAGCAAGTAGTCCGTCACCTCTTCAGCAACAATCCACGATCAAGCATAGACGATAGCATGTCGCCCACTTTATTTATTGAGGAATTTGTATCATGATGTTAGGATTTTGGAAAACAAGCATTACGGCAGTAGTACTCACTCTTGGTCTATTCATCCCCACTACAGCATCTGCACAGACTACGACAAACAATCACACCACTACAGCAGTGAGTTATCAACAAACCTCCTTCACGCCACAATCGGATGTGTTGGTTGGAGCAGCCGCCAGCCCACAGGTTGGAACAGGCAACGGCGATTTTTGGATTTATTCTCTTAGCAACGGTCAAAGCACAGAGGTGCCTCTGGCGACTGGCGTAAATGCGTTCAGTGTTGCCCTCGACCATAATCTTGCCTATGTACCAACGCTGCAAGGAACAACGTACATCGTCAATATTGATTCACAGCAGGTTGTTGGACAGTTTGCATCGGCTATGGATGCTCGTTTCGCAAGCATTGCTCCCAATGAGAACTTGCTGATCGTCACCGGACTCTATGGTGTATACGCCTACTCTCTGACGACGCATCAGTTAGCATGGGCAACGCCTGTTGGTGGCAATACGCTGGCAGTGGTAGGCAATCAGGCTTATGTTTCCAGCAATGTAAGCCCTATCACCACAATCATCAATCTCAATAACGGCTCCATTGCGGGAACAATCCCGGTCGGCAATATCGAGAACTCGGTCTACGATAGTACAAATCATACGGTGTGGTTAGCCAACTGGTACAATGGCGATATGACGGTGGTCAATACCAACACACGAAAGTTTACGACAATCCATACGTCAGAAGGCGATCCCAATCTGAATACACTCTATCCATATTCTGTCTCACAGGCTCCTGCCGGCTATATGCAACTCGCAGTCAGCCCACAGGGCAAGTATGTCTATGCGGCAGGCTTCACTGGCAATATTCTCGTGTTTGATGCCTCGAAAGCTACGCTCCAGCGTCAGATCATGGTAGGAGGAAAGTTGTCAGGTCTGGCGATTTCACCTGACGGATCAGTCGCATACACTGCTAATGAGGTAACTCAGGAAACAGATGCAGTCTCATTAAAGACAGGAAAATTACTCTGGTCCAAACAGGGTATGATCGCCAACCGCTGGTTTGTTACCACAAAATAATAAAATCACTTACCAGAGAACAGGACAGATCTAATACTATAGATCAGCCCTGTTCTTCTTTTATACCCCCAACGCTCATCATTGAAACTCATCATCACTCCTCTCCTCCCTGAAGTGTCAGATAAACATTTGTAACCACAGCCCTTACCTTGACAAATAAAATTACAATATGTTATATAATATATTACTAATTGCAATAAGGAGGTTGCTATGCAGAGGACGATGCGCCAACCACATCGTTTCTACCTGATCTCAATATGCCTTCTGGCGCTCACACTGGCAGGTTGTATGCAGATACCATCAGGGTTAAACCTTTTCCCCGATCCCTCTAAGACTGTTGCTAACTGGATACAAAAGAATGCCATTCCCCTCCAAACAACTGATCAGGGCACGCCAGATACAGATCTCGCTCCGCTACAACAGATCGTAGGCAACGCCAACATCGTCGGTCTGGGGGAAGAAACCGATGGCACACATGAAGTGATCGATCTTAAAGCACGTCTTGCCGAATATCTGATCACCAAATTGGGCTTCACAACCTTCGTGATGGAAAATAACTGGGGTATATCGCAGATCGTCAACAATTATATCAATGGTGGATCAGAAAACATCAATGAAGTGATGTCTGATAGTCTCTCCACAGCCTGGCAAACGCAGGAATATCGCACACTTCTTGAGTGGATGCGTGCATATAATGCGAATCCAACCCACCAAACAAAAATCCAATTTCTGGGTATGAATAGCAATACCATCAGCCAGAACGATCTCAATACTGTCGAAAGCTACATCAAAAAGGTTGATCCTCAACAGGCCGCATACGTCCAGCAACTTTATGTACCAATCACGACCTCTAGTAATCCAATTTCCTTTTATGACTCATTAAATGCAACAACCAAACAACAATATGAGGATCAGGCTCAACAGGTTTATACTCTCTTGCAAAAGAATCAGAAGGCATATATCAGCCACTCCTCTTCGCAAGCCTTTGCGCTGGTATTGCAGACAGCGCGTGTCATCGTACAATTTGCTACTTTGTACAACTATAATACGACAAATGAATACGACACTCGCTCTATCCAAAGAGATTCTTTCATGGCAGAGAATGTTGAATGGATTCACGATCATATTGCAGGGAACAATCCTAAGATGATCATCTGGGCACATGACGAGAACATCGCAAATGATCCTTCCTCTGAGCAGAAGGGGAAAAGCCTGGGAAATTATCTGACAGCACAATACAAAAATAGTTACCTGCCAATTGGCACTACGCTCTATCAGGGGAGTTTTAGCACATATTCTAATGATAGTGGGACAACAGGAACAGCACAAATCATCACACCACTCTCACCCTCACCTACTTATAACTATACATTGGGGCAGACAGATCTTCCTCAATACATGCTTGATCTGCGTAAAATTCCTGCTGGCTCAGTCCAAACATGGGCATCAGGGCCAGCGACACTTAACAGCTACGGACCAGGTGGCGCACAAGCCGCTATTCAATGCAGACTCAATACGATGTTCGCTGTCATTATTAATATCCAGAATAGCACACCAGCATATATACTACACTTATCTTAAATAAAACGAACAGGTTGACGTAAATCAACCTGTTCAATAAGCAATCTATCAATCAGCGATCTTTGAGATATACCAACTCCTGAGCAAATTGCTTCATGGATAGCTCAATACTCTGCTTCATAAGAACCACACGTTCTTCTTGCTCAACCTTCTGATTTTCCATACTGTGCGCTGCCAACCATTGATAAAAACGCTCTCGGCCCCTACTCACCACCAGTCGCTCAATCTCTTTCGCATATGCCAGATCTTCGTCACTGTCCATATATACAATCCGCAAACCATTCACCAGCAGAAATGTTGATCCTGCAATCAAGGCCGTTCGTTTATTTCCATCCGTAAATGGATGATTCAATACGAGACGCTCGATCAATAAAGCGGCTTGCATCATAATATCCGCACCTTCATAATACGCCGACTGCTGCGGTGCCGCTATCGCACTTTCCAGCAAATTGGAATCCTTAACGGTGCTATTAGAAACCAGGAGTTGATTTATATCAATACACGACCCTTTTTCCAGATAAAACGTTGTGTGCTCATCCATCCTGAAAAACCCTTCCATACGTCATTTCAACAATAATATGTTAGCTCAGCATAGCACATATGAGCACATTTTGATCCTGCCTTCCTAATTTACCTCACGCCGCTTTTTACCTGCTCTTTTATCTCAGTAGCTTCTACTTTCTGTAGAGACGGTTCAGTTACTGGAATTGCCTTACGACGACTAAAACGCTCACCAAACTTGATGCCCGGCACCTCAACCCAGCGATAGAACAACGCACAAAACGGAATCACCAGCAGCAATATCCATAGCCAGAGAATCCAGTAAGCCTGCAACGGTTGCCAGTTGCTTAGCCATGACTGTGTTCCCTGCAAAAAAACCAGTAAAAAGGGTAAATGCCACATATACAAACTATAAGAAATCATACCTACTTTGTGCAGTATGGGCCAGTTAAATGGTACCTTAAGCCAGGATGATCCAAATAGCAACGCCAGCAGGCAAAGACCAAAGGAGAACGATATGCAGAGTTGGTTGACCAGATAATAATGATTGAGAAGCAATGGATGACTGAAAAACGACCATGTATCCACGTAACGTTGATTATAATTCCACAGCACCATCACCAATAAACAGCATACCCCTGCTCCGCACAACCAGGGGCTACACTTTTGCAGCAGGTGACGTAATTTGAGCGAACTCTCTGGCAATTGCGCATACACAAAACAGAGTGAGAGTAGCATCCCTACACCAAAATCTTCATAATATTTGCCACTGATCCCATATGTGAAAAATAAAAAGACGTTTAGCACAGAACGAGGAACCAGGATTGTCGCCGCAGGATGCTGACTCTGAAAATAGGTCCCTACATACCGCGTAAAGATGCCCCAGGCAATCACCAGCAGAATACACAGCATAGTCGCGCACACACGATAGCTCGGTCTGACACGCCAGACAACCATACGCATACCAAACGTCAATAAAGGCAAAAACATATAAAATTGCCACTCTATCGCTAACGTCCAGAAAGGTGCATTCAATTGCTTATACGTCGTCTGAGAAGAGTCCATCAGAAAGACAAAGAAAAGTCCTAATTGCTTCCAATGCTGTGGCTGCAAATATTGTTGCTGAAAAAGAAGTATGATCAGGATCAGCGAGAGATAATATGCTGGCAGAATACGAAAAACACGTCGCACATAAAAACGACGAATGGAGGGCCAATTCTGCCTCTGCAAAAGCGCCTTCGCGAATGGGAGAAACAGCAAGAAGCCAGAGAGCACGAAAAAGAGCGTAACTCCATACTGTCCAAAGTACAGCAAAGAGTTCAGCCAGGGATGAGTAGTTGGTGAGGTGCTCCAGATATCCAGATCACGCGGTATACGGTAAATATGAAACCAGATAACGATCAAACAAGCGAACGCACGTACACCATCCAATACCGATATTGTATTTTTCTTCTGAGTCTCTTCTTGCCTCGTCTCTATATGTTGACCTGTTGTCATGATAAGCAGAACTATATTTCTATTGGTACTAAAACAATAATAGGAGAATGAAGATCATTCTCCCGCCTCTAGAAACTAAGCATATAAAACTATCACAGCATTGTCAAGTTATCACCTGTTTCTTTGATTAGAATCCATAAAAGCATAAAGCAGAGTAAACTCATACATTAGCACACAATAAAACTATTTCACCGTTGTTCTATCCTCTGGTGTCAACGCAAAAATGAGCGTATTGCGCAATTTGCCAGTAACATCAAACTGCTCATTACGCAAACGCCCCTCCTGCACAAAACCTGATCTGCGAGCGACCGCCGCGCTCCTCTCATTGCGCTCATCACAACAGATCTCAACCCGATTCGCATGCAAATGGGTAAACGCATACTCCGTCTGGAGTTTCACAGCTTCAGTAACATAACCCTTGCCAGTTTCTGAAGCACGTACCCAGTAACCAATTTCAAAATAACCCGTCTCCCAGCTATGCACATGCAAACCACTGCTGCCCAGATAACGTCCAGTTACGGCATGCCAGAAACCAGTAAATAATTGCTCACGCCGCAACCACGCCGCCATCCACCGAATAAGCAAATCTCGCTGCGCCTCTAACGTCCAATCACCTTGCGCGAAAGGCATCCAGGGGAGCAGATGCTCACGTGACTCCATCCTCGCCTCAAATACGGCCTCGGTATCGCTTTCACGATATGGACGCACAACAACGTGCTCACCTCGTAGCTCTTCAAACAATGAAATAAGCGTATAAAACGTTTTATCACTCATCTTTGCCATTCTCATCCTTACTTAAAAACACCTATCCGTACCATAATCTCAGCAGATTGACGAACCCAACAGAAATATTATACAAGGGAGAGAGTTGAAACATCGCAAGCGAAAGGACAACCAGACAACGTATGACCGAAACACTTATCTCAATCACCGACGTACCAGCCCTGATCGAAGTAGCAACAAAAGCAGCAAGAGAAGCAGGACAATACCTGCGCGAACATCTGGGGCGAGCCGAGGTACAGCATCGCAAAGCCCTCAAAGACGACCTGCTCGATGTCGATCTGGCATCAGAGCGTATTATCATTGACAGACTAAAACAGGCAGCACCACACATCGGCTTCCTGTCAGAAGAAGCAGGTATCATCGGCAGACAGGACCAATACTGGACCATTGATCCGGTTGACGGATCAGCCAACTTTCAACATGGCAACCCGGATTTCGCCACCTCCATCGCCTTGATCGTCAATCAAACCACAGTAGGTGGCGTCATCTACATTCCCTGTACCGATGAATTATTTACAGCAATACAGGGTCAGGGAGCCTATCGTAACGGGCAAAAAATCAGCATTGCGCCAACAACCACACTTCAGGATGCACTGGTATACTATGGGGATATATCAGTAGCGGCCAGCGCACAAATTTTCGCGGAAAGTATCAACAACTTCACCCAAGTCGCCGCGCAGGCCCACAGAACACGCATCATCGGTACCACTGTCACTGAACTTGCATATGTCGCCTGTGGTAAAGCGGATGCGCTGATCAGCCCGACCATCAATCCGTGGGATGTTTCAGCAGGCAGACTGCTCGTCACCGAAGCAGGCGGTAAGATTACCCCCATCACGGCAACAAGCAGCAGACAATTATTTCTCTATAGCAATGAAGACCTGATTGAAGCAGTAAATCAGCTATTCGCAACATCCGCACAGTAACAGACAGCCACAGAGAGGAGGATCAACACATGCCTCCTTTCTGGCTACTTCTCCTCCTCTCGCCATTCCAAACACCAGCGAAATATTCAGCACAATCCCCGTGTTTTACATAGTGAAGGAATGCATAAAACGAATTCTATACAAGCCAAAAAAAGGTCTTGAATTCCGATTTGATTTTTCCTTTTTAATACGTCTATATATAGAGATAATCCTGAACAAAGATAGAGAAAATTCGTCTTTCACAGAAAAAGTAGAGCGTGGCATATTCTCATAGTGCATTATATGTAGCGTCATAATACAAATAAACAAGTAGTATGGATAGGATTTCACAAATGACGTTTTTTTCACAAAGCGGAGAGGAACAGGCGCTACGAATCAAACAGACTACTTGTCAGTGGCACATACTCGTGTTACACTGCAGCAAAAGATTACAACTTTTTTAGCCACTGCTCGTACCCATTTGTAGGAGACGTTGTATATCGACCTCTTAAAACTTTTTATCAAGAATGAAAATAATACGTGAGCGGTGACGATGTTAGATTCAACAATAAACGCTTCAGATATGCTGGGGAATGTGGGTGCGGGAGCACACGCAACAGCGAATAGAGAAACGCGTTCCAAACAAACCAGTGGGGCATTAACAAGTGGCGCGGGAGTACAGAGTGTCACCGGTAGCGAAACAATCAGCGCCAGACACAATGTAGGGGCCAGACTTGAGGCAATGAGTGATCCTGCTCTTGTTGAGCTTGTACTGAGTGGGCAACAAGAGATATTCTCAATGCTGGTGGAGCGATACAAAGACGCGGTACAAAACCTCGCCTATAGGATGTTAGGAAATGTAACCGAAGCAGAAGATATTACCCAGGAAGCATTCGTACGAGCATATACACAACTTGCGACATATCGATCTGCACACAAATTCAGCACATGGTTACTTTCAATTGCATCTCATCTCGCCATCGATCAACTGAGGCGGCGACGTTTTCTTGCTTTACCGCTTGATGATGTCCCATTTTTAGAATGGATCGTCGATGCCGGGATAAGCCCGGAACAATCTGCGCTCCATGGAGAGCAGCAAGATGAGATACAAGTCTACTTGCAGCGTCTACCAGGGAAATACCGCGCAGTTATTGTCTTGCGCTACTGGTATGACTTCTCATACGAAGAGATAGCAAACGCGCTCAAACTGACGCCAGCATTAGTCAAAGCACGATTACATCGTGCCAGAGAACTGCTGGCCCGCTATATGCAACAGGCGGCTGATCAAAAGGAGGAGCAGGATAATGCGCTGTCGCGACGCTAGAGAATGGCTGAGCATTCAGCGTGAGAATGACTCCGCGTCATCGCAAGCTCATGCCGTTCAAGAACATCTGAAACACTGCACGGCATGCCGCATGCATCAGCAACGCGAGCGGCAACTCAAAACTGCTCTTCGCACATTCAGTAGCGACGCTCCTCTGGTGCCGCCATCCAGCATTTCAACCAATCAGATCATGCGGGCGGTCCAGCAGCAAAAGCGTATCACAGATCAACTGGATACAATACGGCAACAGCAACAATTGCGTATTGCCCGTATGCGCACAGCAGGCGCAATCGGTGCAGCACTAGGCTTCTTTATGCTAAGCAGCATACCACTGTTGTTCCTTGCCGTGGCAATCATCCAAACCAATCTAGCGCTCAATGCTCTTTCATTCTTGAATGGCATCATTGATGTGTTCATCGTGATGGGAGAATACCTCCAGGGAGGATTAACTCTGATCACACGCAACAATATGCTTCTTTCTGGAACAGCATGTGTGGTGGTTGTCATGATGGGAATGTGGCTTCGCTTAATGCGCACTCCACAGGAGGCGTAGAAACAAGCGGGGGTCATGGTCAAATAGACGACCATGATAGGAGTTCTAGTATGCGAAAGGTTTCTCGAAGACAGCGGTTTATGCTCACGCTGCCAGGGCTACTACTCTTAGCAGCGTTTTTCATAAGCGGTGGCGTCAGAGCACTGACCAGAGGAGTACCAACAGCCTACGCGGCCAGGCAGAGCGAAAAGACGGAGAACGTTGTTCACCAACAGCTCGTCAGTTGCGTACAATTGCAACAGAAACCAACCTTTGGTGGTGTGATAGTGGTGAATAAAGGCGAAGTAGTATGTGGGAATGTCACTTCGTTTGGAAGCGAGGTCGACATTAATGGTGAGGTGGACGGTGACGTGGTAGCTTTTGGAGGGAATGTTGTGATCAACGGAGCAGTGGATGGAAACGTCGCTCTCTATGGAGGCAATCTCACCTTTCTCAATGGTTCACACGTCAATGGAGATATTCATGTTTGTGGAGGTCGTTGGAACCGAGGGTCTGATACCACCCTTCATGGCAGCATCTTAGACTGTCCTGGGGGCTTAAGCACATTCCTCGGAAATGATGTTGGAGTCAATTTTCGTTTCTGGTCGACGTTGGCATGGGTTGTCCTGGGGGTCTTATTGACAACGCTACTCCCTGAACATGTCATGCTGGTAAGAACAACCGTAAAAAGCAAGATGCGGCGAAGCTTCGTCCTGGGGCTTTTAAGTATTCTGCTTGCCCCAGCAATCATTGCGGTCTTGTTTGCACTTATTATCTCTATTCCGTTGGCAATTCTCGTTCTGCTTGGATTGATTGCCGCCTGGGCATTGGGAACTGTCGCGGTCGGTTGGGGTATTGGCGACTATATCTTACGCAAAATTGCTCCGCATCAAAATACGCGTGGAACTCAAGTTGTGGTGGGTGTGGCAGTGCTGGCGCTGGCCGGAACGCTACCATATGTTGGCTGGCTCATTTGCCTTGGGGCTGGTTTATTAGGTTTAGGGGCTGTCTTTCTCAGCCGCTTCGGAACCAGACTCTACAGTCAACCTAAACATCCTCTTCCACTGTAAGACGACTCTTCATTCATGCAAACGCCCTCCTTTTCTATGACAGGGGCGCTGAACTCAGATCCATGTGCTATTTTCTTTGCTTGCATTCAACAGATAAGAGCTGAATCTGTGTATAGTTTTCGCAGCACGATGCGTTGTACTACTGAGTGCAAATTGGATATGAGTCATTCAATGTGCTCAACTCCAATGTCGGAGGAGCAGAAATAGTTACACATTGAAAAATACAAAAAGTTGGAAAGATGGGACGGACATCAACGACGTGGAATGTCGTGGGGTGCCGCCGAGGTGAACATGAGCATTGATGTTGAACTTACAGACCTTGCCTACGGAGGCGATGCCGTAGGCCGCTATGAGGGGCGTGTCCTGTTTGTACCTGGAGGGATTCCAGGGGAACGGGTTCGAGTTGAGATCGTTGAAGAGCGCCGGGGACATGCCCGTGCAGAACTACTGGAAATTCTTCGTCCCGCACCCGAACGAGTCGAGCCTGCCTATCCTGAACTTTCAGATAGTGGTTGCCACTGGCAACATATCGCCTATCCAGCCCAGTTAACCTGGAAAGCACACATTGTGCGCCAACTCCTGGTTCGGATCGGCAAACAGCCGGACGCACTCGTCCATCCTACCATTGGCATGCCTACAAATCTGCCATCCTGGCATTATCGCAACTATGCCGTTTTTACTGTCGGGCCTGAAGGTGAAATTGGTTTTAAGTTTACTGAAAGTCATGAGGTTCAAGATCTGGAACAGTGTGGTTTACTCCATCCTGCACTTGATCAGGTCTATCAACTCGTACGGCACAAACTGAAAGATTATTTTGGTGACACTCTTGGTGAGATGTTACAAAGTGTGACCATTCGTGGGGCTATCGGTGCTGTGAGCAACGCAGCTACCGGGATCGCTACCAACGCGGTCAAAGCGGTACCGACACTCTTAATTTTAAACGCACGCCCGGGCTCTCAAATCGAAAATCCACAACAATTAGCACAGGATTTGATGACCATTGCTCCTGGTATTGTAGGGGTGATCATTGAGCGCGTTGGCGGACGTTATGGGCGTATCTTTGTCGGTCAGGAATTTTTAACTGATGTGGTTTTAGGACGTCGTTTCCGTATTTCGGCTGATTCTTTCTTCCAGGTCAATCCTATTCAAACATCAGTATTAGTCGAACGTGCGTTATCTATGCTTGAAGCTCAACGCTCGGATATTATTCTCGATGGCTACAGTGGCGTTGGTCTGTTCTCAACTTTCCTGGCCTCTCAAGGCAACCGCGTGATCGCTGTTGAGTCTCAGCCAAGCGCGGTGATGGATGCCCGCGCAACCTGTGCATTGAACAATCAGAATAATATCACCGCGCTGGAAGGCACGCTGGAACGGGTCTTAAATCAGTTGCATTATCGCCGTGAACGCATTGATCTGGCTCTGGTCGATCCACCACGGACAGGCTGCCATCCTAAAGCCTTACAGGCGTTGCTGACAATGACACCACGTGCGATTGTGTATGTATCTTGCGATCCCAGCACATTATCACGTGATATTGCTACTCTTTGTGGTGGTGGCCGCTATCGTCTGGTTTCCGCTCAGCCCGTTGATATGTTCCCACAAACATATCATATCGAAACTGTTGCATTATTAGTTCGTGTGGGCGGGCGCTAGCTCTTCCATACCAGATTGATCTGATCACACAATTGAAAAGCCTCGGTGATGGGAACGTAGCGCTACGTTCCCATCACCGAGGCTTTTCTTATCAGACAAACAAAAAACTTATATCACATCAACGGGAGATGGGCGTTTGCTCAGCACAACCTCTATCTTGCTCCCTTTCTCCATAATTGTACCGGGAGGAGGATTTTGATGGACCACATGGCCCGGCGGCACGTTAGGACTATCAATTGCCTCACCCCACACCGACACATCAAGATCATACTCTTCAGCACAGGCCATCGCAGTCAGAAGGTCCATAAATTTGAGATTTGGCGCACCACGTCCTTTAGCGGTTTCCTCTAACTTGACAATCACGCTATTGAACCACTTGTGCATATTCTTCTTTTCGTTATTCTCCCGCGTGACCGCATCGGCCTTATCCTTATGGTTCTTAATCGCCAGAATCTGATCCTGTAACACAAAAGGATGGTCTATGCCAGACAGAACGATATCGGGATTACTACCCGGCGTTTCCACATACAGATTGCCAACATCAAAGAAACGTTCTAACACACTGGGAACCTTCACACGGATATCACGAACGTTTTTGTATTCAGCTTCCATACGTGTCTCAAAGAAGAAAATAAAATGACGTTGGATATCAATCACGCGACGATTCGTCAAAATGTAGACGTCATCGACATAGTTCGCATAGGTCAATCCACAGGTCACCAGCAGGCCAAGAATCACCAGAGCCGAAAAGAACCACCAGTATGACCAGATAGCACTGACCATCCCTGTTCCAGGCACCAGCAGGACCAGAGGCACAAATAACAACAACAGGAAAACGGGAATCGCCAGTTTTTTCCACAGCACATAACGTGACCGCTGCACATACATGACCGTATATTCACCGGAAACATAGCGCACATTACTCTGGATGCGCAAAGGTCCACCAAACGTCCGGCGTGGACCAAGAAAGCGATCCTGACCCGGCAATGGAGGCAGATCAGCATCAACATTGGGTAATGCCGGTACAGGCTTGCCTTTCGCCAGCGAATCCAATAACGCAGCCATCGCTGGATCTTTCGGAGTGGGATCAGGTGGCGCGGGTGCTGCCTTCTTCGCTTTCACATCATCAACAGCGCCACTGACCGCATCACGAACACGATCAGGGTGCGGCACGTTGCTAATGTATAAATCACCACCCGCAAGATACACATGCACAGTACCAAAGCCAAGCACAAGCCCCAGCAGTGTATCTATACCAATACCTACCTGCGCTACCTTCTCAATAGGCGTTTCCTGTCGCACAGGTTCGAGCAAACCACGTGCGTTAATAATGCGCCGATTCGTAATGATATACGTCTCATACCACCAATGCGCCAGTTCACGATAGGAAAACAGAATACCTGTCACCAGTACCGCGACAAAGGCAATAACCTCCAGGACAACCCAGGCACTGACCCAGGCAGGGAAACTAACCGCAACAGCAGTGACAATAATCAAAGCCGCCACCGCAGCAAGAAAAGGTAGCCCCGGCTTTACCAGGAACCACCAATGCTTACGAACCACAAGATGGACAACTTCATCGGGTTGCTGACCGGAAAACTGCCAGGTGCGATCCTTGTGCCGCAACAGATCACGGCGGCGACGTCCTGAACGCCAGGGATCTTCGGGCACATTAGAGGTTGATTTCTTGGAATTGTCAGCCATAGATATTACCTCGAAGTCGAAAGTCTTAGTTCAACCTATATATTACAGGACTGCTCTTGATCAGAGAAGAGGTCAGAGCACTATTTCTTCAACTTTTTGGCCCGTGCCGCAATAAATGCAACAACAATCGCAGTAATCGCAATGAGCAGAATAAGTGCAATATAATGGTTAGGATCAGGTGACGGAACCTGCACGGTCACAGTAGCTTGACCCGGAACTTTTTTCATACAACGATTCGTCACAAAGTAGATGATAAATGCACCCGCGATAACTGCCGGAACAATACCAACAAAACGCTCATGAGAGGAGGCTGGACATGGAAACGCCCTGTTCCCAACATAATATCCCAATCCAACCAACCCCAGGAAAAAAAGCAATGCCCAGAAATCGTTTGCCAGAAAACTTTGCGTTGATGCCGTAGATGGTGCTGGATTCGTCCCAGCAATAAACCCAATGGCTACGGGTAAACGTTGCAGAAAATCCCCTAGTCCATTACAGGTCACAGGATTAAACATAATACAAAACGCGATCAGCACAAACACCAGCGAAACAAGCTCTCGTCTCCACCCACGCTGAAAACCGATCACCATGAAGACAAGAATGGCAACGAAAAAACATTGCTGTTCTGTGAACGGTGCCATAAACACGCATCTCCCCTACCTACATCAGACAGTAGCCACAGATGTTACAGAGCAATGTGTCACTGAGAATTTTATCTTCTCAAAAAATGTCCTTCTGCATTTAATCATACCACAGGTTCCCTATAAAACATAGAGTCTTCAATGGAGAATTTGTGCATTGACACCTGTGTATACACCTGACTGTCAACCCGCCGGATCAACGAAAAGAGTCTTCTTTTTGTCTACAAATACTGACAATAGACGCAAGCAAGATACACAAAAATCACCTTCATCACAAGGTCTACACAGTCGTACCCCATTCGGTCAAAAATTCGTAAAAGAGCCTGGGATGTGCTATAATATAGCAGGTAGGATCAAATTTTCTAGACCCCTCCACCCAGCTCTTATTCAGTGCTTCTACAACACGATATCGCCGCCTTCAGGCTATGTCTAACTTTTTGGTGAGGATGTTTTTATATGGAACCGGGCAATATCAAGCCAGTCAATATCGTTACAGAAATGACACGGGCCTATCTCGATTATTCGATGAGTGTCATTGTTAGCCGCGCACTCCCCGATGTTCGAGACGGTCTGAAACCTGTTCATCGTCGTGTGCTGTATGCTATGGACCAGATGGGCTTACAATCAAATAAAGCGTTTCGTAAGTGCGCAGGTACCGTAGGCGAGGTATTAAAAAGTTATCACCCTCACGGCGATTCAGCCGTTTATGACTCCCTCGTGCGCATGGCTCAACCCTGGTCAATGCGCTATCCCCTCATTTTAGGACAAGGCAATTTTGGCTCTCAGGATGATGATCCGCCCGCCGCTATGCGTTACACTGAGGCGAAGATGGCTGCGATTGCCGATGAGCTGCTACGCGATATCGAAAAGGATACTGTTGATTTTCGTCCAAACTACGATAATCAGACTGAAGAGCCTGTTGTTCTTCCAGCACGATTACCAAATCTGCTGCTGAATGGTTCAACTGGTATTGCTGTGGGTATGGCAACCAATATCCCACCACATAATCTGAATGAGGTCTGTGACGGTATCACGTACTTAATCGATAATCCTGAAGCTACGACGGAAGATCTTTCCCGCATCATTCGCGGCCCAGACTTCCCAACCGGTGGCATCATTCAGGGTCGTGAAGGTATTCGGAATACGTATGCCAATGGACGCGGTCGCATTGTGATTCGCGCACGCACACATGCGGAGGAGACAGAGCGCGGTCGCATCAATATCATTGTGACGGAACTTCCCTATCAGGTCAATAAGGCTGATCTGGTCAAAAAGATCGCTGAACTTGCTCGTGATAAGCGCATTGATGGTATCTCTGAAGTGCGCGATGAGTCTGACCGCCAGGGTATGCGCATGTTCATTGAACTCAAACGCGATGCCAATATGGAGAGTGTTCTCAATCAGCTCTACAAATATACGGCAATGCAAACAGCGTTCAATTCCAATATGCTGGCGCTGGTCGATCAACAAACCCAGACACTGACACTGAAGAAATTCTTACAGCACTACATCTTACATCGTGAGAATGTGCTGACCCGCCGCACCAGATACGATCTGGCAAAAGCAGAGGCACGCAAACATATTCTCGAAGGTTTAAAAATCGCCCTGGATAATCTGGATGCGGTTATCAGCATCATTCGTTCATCACGATCAGCCTATGATGATGGCTTGCAGAAGTTGCGTGAGCAATTTGGCTTCTCCGATGAGCAGGCGAAGGCGATTCTGGATATGCGTCTGGCTCGTCTGGCTTCGATGGAACAACAGAAAATCGAAGAGGAGCTGGCGGAAGTGCTGAAAAATATCGCTTACTACCAGATGCTTCTGAACGATATTCAAGAGATCCGTAAACTGATCAAACAGGATCTGGTGGAACTCAAAGAGAAGTATGGTGACGCACGACGGACAGAGATTAAAGAGACAGAGATTGGTGATTTTAAAGAAGAAGATCTTATCCCCAACGAAGAGGTCGTGGTCACTCTGACCGAGAAGGGATATATCAAACGCTTACCCTCCAATACCTATCGCTCGCAGCGTCGTGGTGGTCGTGGTGTCACTGGTATGGCAACCCGTGAGGATGATACTGTACGCCATCTGTTAATCACGCATACTCATGACAGCCTGCTCTTCTTTACTGATCGTGGTCGCGTCTTCCAGTTACGTGTGTATGAACTCCCTGATGTACAACGTACAGCCAAAGGTGAGCATGTGATCAATATGATCGCGATTGAACAGAAAGAACGCATCACCGCTATCGTTTCTGTGCCTAAAGGCGAGGGGGCCAGCCATGATGTGATGATCGTAGCAACCAAAAAAGGCGAAGTCAAAAAGACCCCGATGAGCGAATTTGAGGTCGTACGTCGCCAGGGATTGATCGCGATGAATCTGGAAGAGGATGATCAACTGATTGGAGCAAAACTTGCTCACAATGGTGATGACATCTTGTTGATCAGTGCACATGGTCAATCAATCCGCTTCTGCGTTGATGATCTGCGTCTCGCCTCTCGTACCAGTGGTGGTGTACGCGGTATGCGTCTGGACGCAGGCGATGTGATCGTCTCACTCAATCTGGCAATACCGGAGAGTGAGCTACTGATCGTCACTGAATACGGTTTCGGCAAACGAACCCCTATCGATGAATATCCACGACAGGGACGCGGTGGCAGTGGTGTTATCACATCCAAGGTCACTGAAAAAACCGGAAATGTTGCCACAGCACGTGTCGTGACAGAGAACGATCATGATCTGATGATCATCTCCGCCAGTGGTGTCGTCATTCGTACTGATGTGAGCAACGTCAAAACGAGCGGACGTAACACGCAGGGTGTCACACTCATGCATCTGAATGAGGCCGACAACGTTGTTGCTGTTGCTACCACCAATGGCAAGAAGAACAGCGAACTGGACGAGCTAGAGGAAGGTGACATTGACACCGACACCGATACAACACTCGAAGTTGATCCAACCGCTCAGGATGAGGACACGGAAACTCCAACGGCCTCTGAACAGACACAAGAGATCGCGCCTGAGAACAGTGGCCAATAGTATAAACCAACCAGACTTACAAAAGAGCTTCACGTCAGATACGCAAACGTGAAGCTCTTTTTTCATGTCATGCTGCCATAATCTTGCAAACGATATCATGTTATTCTCTTACGGACGAACGCCGTCGATAGTACGCAGGCACAAAACGCATGAAGAGGCAAAACACGAGCACGGGAATTCCCATCGCAGCCAGACACTGCCAGATCGCCCATCCAGCATACGGTGGGTTCTCATGATTCAATTGCAACCAACCAACAACGGTTGAATAATACGTAAAGAGCGAAGTCGCGGAAAAGCTCAATGCAAACGCAACCAGAGCACGCCCGAAACGATCCCCGATCACGGGCAGACAGACAACAGCCAGCGCCACTACCCATGTCAGATACCAGGAAAAAAACCACGGCGTCACGATCAAAAACGCGGAAAGAGATGCCAGAGACACCAGCGCGATTGAACGAGTCGTCGGTGCTTTCCAGAGCAAGAGCCCCCCGGCAACAATCGGTACCACTACAGCCAGAGCCGTCAGTACATTCCACATTTTGCGATTCAGCAAGAAAAAGAAAATGGAAGAGAGACTATGGGTATATTTCAGATACGCAAACGTTGAGAGAATGGAATTAAACGAATCCAGCGCGGAAGGCAAGGTCGTAAAACTGGTAATAATGCTACTTAAATTATGACCAAACCAGAAAGGGGCGTAACAGACCAATCCCAGCAGCAGGCTAAAGCTACCACCAATCAACACATGCTTACAGGCAAATCGCCATTCCAAACGCCCATGTGTATGCTGCGCTGAACGCAGAGCAAGGATACCCAATGCCAGCAAAAAGATGATAATCACTGGCGCGGCACTAAACTTTACCAGGGTAGCAAGCGTCAATGCTCCCAGAGGAGGTAGATAGCCCCGTGGTCGGAGCAATGAATAGTGCTGTTCAGCACGACCAGACAAAAACAACCCTAATAGCAGAAAGGTGACCATGAATACATCGTTATGCGCCCCCAGACTGCTCTCCTCCAATACTAGCGGATTCAAGGCGTATAACAACATACCCACCGTTACCGTTCGGTGTGAACGACCCATCGCCCGCAACGTCTTCGCCACCAGAAAGACATTTACCAGATGGGCGGCTAACGCGAACAGCCGATAAACCAGCACAATCCTCATCTGACTGGTACCACAGACAGATGAGAGAAAAGCACATACCCCCATCCAGACAGGTCCATAGATCGAGATCGTGTTCTTCCAATAGACAAACTGATACACAGGATCAAGTGGAAAAGCTGAAGGTGGCGCGAAATAAGGATTGGCAGCATGTACCGCCAACAAGCGACCATAACTGGTATATGAATAGACATCACTGGTCAAAATACCAGGGGTAAACAGATAGATGCAGCCACTGATAATAACAGCCGACCAGATCAGCCAGTGAATGCGTTTATCCGGGCCAAATTTTGTATAACGATACACAAGAAGGGCGCCATAACCGTAGAGAACAAAAGCCAGTACAAACATACCCATCAATTCTGTAAAACCAGATGCTTGATGGGTAAATAACGTATTGGCAAAAGGATCAAGGTTCGCGGGTATCCAGGCACCAAAAATGGTCAACGCCCGACTCAACCAGAAATGGGTATCTATCGCCCCAACATTATAAATTAACGTAACACTGAATAGGATGCACAGCACATACCCAATAGTACAACCTACAATCGGCCAAAGGGATCGTCTTCCCCTTTGTAGCATGGGCGCTTTACCTGACAACGAGGGAGCGTCTATATGATTTATCGCATGTTCGATCAAGAATTACTATCTCCTACAAAGACTACTCCATGCACTCAGACAGAGATTGACTCATGTAATACGAATCAATTGATATGCAGAGATTTAGAACCTCTCCGTATGTGCTTTCCGTGCCGCACCTGTTCAGCAGACATCCGATCCTTTTGCGCCTCCAATTTAACAAGAGGGAAGGGGCGATGAAATCTATTCGAAAAATCCTCGGCCCGTCTGTCTGTCAATTCCGCACGACGTTCATACGCATGCGCCAGAATATTCCTCTTGATCTCATCTGAGGCTTCGGCCAGTAATAAGTGGGCAAGTGCAAAGTCGGGTTTTCCTTGATCCGCATAGGCATCTGCGCACGCCATACCATCAACACCTTGCGCCAACTGCTCACGCGCACGCTCTATGAAGATCCCATTAAGCAATTCACTGTAGAGATCATGAAATGTATCAGTCATGGTATACTCCGAATATCTGTCACAGCATCAACAATAAGAAACGTGTGGGAAGCTTCTCAAGCCACAAGAATTTGCGGGAGAAGAGAAGATTCGTTTTCAAGTTGTTCATATTGTAAAAAATTTTGTCCGAAAAGTCCCATTCCATACGTATATGAAAATCCACACAGGAATTAAAATTATTGTATTCATACAAAAAATAGCCAAACGATACATATGGAATTTCACACACTATCCATGTTCAAACTCCTTTTCACTCAGCATGACTGGTTGTCGATATCAGCAGACCCGGAGCCACTTCACTGCCGCGTTGACGCATAGATGCGGAACACTTGAGCAATCTGCTATAATAACGAGGACTTGTTTGTGCGTGGAGGAAATGGATCAATAATGGCTGAACAATTTAAAACGCTGCAAGGATTTCGTGATATCCTACCTGATGAACAACCCTACTGGCGCTTCGTCATTGATACCGCGACTGCGGTAACGCAGCTCTACGGCTATCGTCGTATTGAGACACCAATGCTTGAGGAGACGTCTGTCTTCAAACGAACCTCAGGCGAAGGCACTGATATCGTCGACAAAGAAATGTATAGTTTCGATGATCGTGCAAATAAAGAGGGCCGCTCCCAGAATATCTCGTTACGCCCGGAGGGGACGGCGGGTGTTGTACGTGCCTATCTTGAACATGGTATGTTCAAGTTGCCGCAACCAGTCAAACTCCATTATATGAATGTCTCGATGTTCCGCCGTGAGAGGCCACAGGCAGGACGATACCGCGAACACCACCAGTTCGGCTGTGAAGCTTTAGGTGAAGAAGATCCCGCCGTTGATGCGGAGATGATCGGTATGCTCTATCAGATCTATACACAACTGGGTCTGAAGAATATTCGCATCTCACTCAATAGCATCGGTGATAGCAATTGTCGTCCGCAGTATGTCGAAAAATTGAAAGACTATTATCGCCCACTGCTGCATGAGTGCTGCTCCGATTGTCAGATACGCTTCCATAAAAATCCTCTGCGTCTGCTCGATTGTAAAGAGCCACAGGACCAGGAGAAGATCGCGAACGCGCCACGCCTGATCGATAACCTGTGTGAACCCTGTCAGGAGCATTTTAACGCCGTTAAACGCTATCTCAACTACTATGAAGCACCCTATCAGATCAACCCAATGATTGTGCGTGGCATGGATTACTATACACGCACCGTTTTTGAGTTTACGTCTGAGGTAGATAATGTGGCGTTGAATGGCGGAGGACGCTACGATGGGATGGCGGAGATGTTCAATGGTCCACACACCCCTGGCATCGGCTTTGGTGTTGGCATTGAACGGGTTATCCTTGAATTGAAACGTCAGGGTATAGAACCACCGGCAGACCCACAGGTACGCGCCTTTGTCGTCTACTTTGGCAAAACTCCTGAATTCAAGAATGCTGCCATACAGATTACATCGCAACTGCGTCATGCTGGTATCAAAACCGAGATGAGCTATGGCGATCGTAGCCGCAAAGCTCAGATGAAACAGGCAAACGCCTCAGGAGCCGCCTTCGCGATTATCATCGGCGAAGATGAACTTGCGAATGGTGAGGTATCCGTCAAACATATGCAAACCATAGATACCGAAAGCAAACAGGTGCAGGTAAAACGAGAAAACCTGATCGCCTACCTGTCACTGGACAAAGAAGAGCCACGCATCTGGCAATTATAGAATCTGAAGATGCAAGGAACGGGCGGAGCTATTGATGCTACCGCCCGTTCCTGCTTTTTCTTTGCGTTTATTTCTGCTCGTCGTCGGGATGATCCGCGGGATGATTAATATCGTTCTCTTCTGTGATGTTATATGAAGGATACTCGATTGGCACACGATAACCACTATAACCACGGTTAGCGTCCGTAGATTGTTCTGACTGCGCAGGGGTCATCAGATCCGTTGAGATAGCCTTGAACAAGCGCTCCACACGATCCCAGCGGACAGGGAACTGATCCGCGTAAAACTTCTCATTGCCCTCACCATCATAGATAAACAGGAGATAATCCTGGTCATTCATGCGATATTGCAGGCTGATATACGGAACACGCACCAGTTCAACAACCTGCAAGGTTGGTCTGGCCCATGATTGTGGGTCCATCCCTGGTTTCGCGGGCGACTTTCTTTCAGTCTCTACCAGTTCCACAGTGGTATGCCACACATCAGATGGCACCATGTCAGGTGGTGCATCAACATGCATTGTCTCGTTGATTTCAGAGCTATAGACAAGATCCCCGTTGGCTTTGAGCAATTGCTGGACGGGAATCGGCGTTTCTCCGACAAAACGTGTTTGTGAGCGCAAATCGAAGCGACGTGCAATCTCACGATGGCGTACCATCTTGCCGGTCCCTGCACAATTGGAGCAGAGTGACATCTTCGCGCCCTGACAGGTCGGGCAGACCCGTTTCCCATTACCACAGGTACAATCAACTTCACCATGCACACAATCGGGACAGGGAACGGTTGGCCCCTTTGACGCGGGATCAGTATCAACCGGATTGGGGATCGGCACACCCTGCTGGCGAATTGAGTCAAACACGTCTGAAACCTTATTGCCAAACGAAGAGGCAACATTTTCAGCCTGACGCCTGAAAAACGGCTTCTTCTGCCCATTCGGGGTCCAATCCGCTACATAGCCACGACCCTTACAGGTATCACAGCGCTTCTTTGTGCGCCCTTTACAATCGGGACAGACAATCCAACCACGACCATTACAACCCGAACAGAAAACATGCCCGTTACCATTACAGACCGTACAGCCAACGATCTCATTTATGCCATCAAGGCGTGTACGGGTCGATGGCGCTTTCAGACCCGTCACCTCTGGTAGCTCATAATCCCACACAGGAAGTAGCGGCTGCGGTTTGCCCATTGACTGACCAATATAAGGCTCGCTCACCACTTCCATACTACGCGTCTCCCAACGCGTCTCTAAAGCGATCTCCCAGACTTCATCTGAACGCCATGAAACAATATCCATATAGGTACCGAGATCGCGAGCAACACGCCAGTTTTGATTGCTCCAGTCATTCACAAGTTGACGCAGGCGCTGCTCTTCTATATTGGAGGACTGGTGTGGCGTAGGAGCATTCTGCGTCTGCACCCAATAATCATTTGCTTTGTTGACAGCACGCTTCAGACGCAACTGCGCCTCGTTCGCGCCCTGAACCAATTTGCGTCCAATATCTTCCAGACGTTTATCTATATCGTCGAAATTTGGTTGCCCTTTGGAGTTGGGGTCCTGGTCCCATCGCTCACCCATACTGTTTGTGCCTCCCTGAGATAGCAAGTATATTGTTAGACTTTATGTGAACGCAGTCCGGGCAGGCCATAGACCTCTCGCATTCCGTTCGTAAAGTGGAGTTGCAAAGGGCTTGCAAGCCCCCTGACCAGGTTCACGGACCATACCTTTTCGGCGGTCCCAGGCTGGCCCCTGGCCTATGCCTTCCCCAGCTCGCCCAACAGGCAAAGCTTTCAATTAAAGTCTGACAAAGTACAAGGACAGAGTATTCTACTGCAATAAAGTAACAACTGATGATGTCAATAATATGTACGCTATATGCAGAAGAGGGTTGTAAATGGGACCAGGAATATGCCGTTACGACATCTACAACAAGGCTACTATTTCTTCCTGTACTGGTACCCCTGTCACTTCTACGTCATGCTCCAATATCAGCAGATCAACCTCACTGCGTACACCGAATTCTGGCAGATAAATGCCCGGCTCAATTGAGTTACAGGTAAAGGGCAGTAACGTCCTCTCATCCTGTGTTTCAAAGTTATCGACATTTGCGCCATTTCCGTGCAGGACAGTGCCGATGTTATGACCAGTACGATGGACAAAATACTCACCATAGCCAGCCTGAGTAATAATGTTGCGCACCACATCATCAACAGTGCGCCCCTGCACATATTCACCCGCAGCCATACGCTCACGGATATACGCGATTCCGGTATCCCTTGCACGACGCACGACCTCGAATACTTCCTTCTGGCGAACGGGAATCTCATCTCGCGTGCCAGCAAAGGCCATCCAGGTATAGTCACCAGAGATAGGATTGGAAACGGGCAATGTGGCCCAGAAATCAAACAGGATCAGATCACCACGATGAATCGGACTATAGCGCTCGCTGGTAGGCTCATAGTGCGGATTACTGGCATGTCCATTAACCGCGACTATAGGCAATTCATCAGCAGGAATATCTAATCCTTGCTGCTCGATGATTTTAATAAAACGCTGCTGAACTGCATACTCATTGAGATCACGCTCGGCCCGCAAATCCTCGCTCAATTCCGCGAACAGGATATCCTTGGCGATCATCAAACGCCGCCCGGCTTCACGCTGGCTATACATCTGCTCCTGAGTCAGTTGTGACGTAAAGTACTGCGCCAGATCTGCTGAAGTGACAACCTCCCCACCTAGAGAACGGATAACTTCCACTGTACCCGCATCCACACGCGAAATATAGGGAATAGCGTTCAATGGCGAATATTCCATCGCCAGTTTGATCCCCGGCGTTATAAAGGTCTTCAGATGCGTATACATTTCCTGCCAGGTGCGAAATGCCAACTGCGTTCCTGGTAAGGATTGCAACACATGCGACTCAACAGCACTCACAATCGCTACAGGCTCCCCCTGCGCAGGCACAAAATAGAACCAGCGCCGGGTATACATTGCCTCCTCAGGCAACTGCAACACCTGATAGGCAATCGGATTTGATTTGCGAAAATCATAAAAGAGCCAGCCATCTACATGCGCTTCCACTAACACCTGTTGAATACGTTCAATATTTACCATCGTATCCTCTCTTTTGTGGCACTGCGTATTATTACTAACAATAATACGCTCTAATAGGCAGTCTGGATAGTCCGTCCTTTACTATCTACCACACCACAAGTTCCAGTAATAAACGAAACTTTTTATTTTGTAGTAGGATTATATATATCATAAAAACAGTCAATCATACAAAGATGTACCGGGTTTCCCACGCACAACGTTGTACAAGTACGATCATAACACTTGCATTACCAGTAGAAATTCCTGCTCAATAGCACATCCATGGTAGCTGGTTCTTTATGATCCTATTTCTCTTAACTCCATTCCTTGTATCCATACAGTTTAAAACAAGGATGATTAAAATTATAATTCTTAATGAAGTGAAACGGAATAAAGATGACAGGGAAAACTCCGTATGAAAACCAGTCGCATGAAGAGTTGGAAACGGAGCCACACACACTGGCAGAGACGCAGAGTGATGTTCTCAAACAAGATGTGACAGAAATATCTACCAACATTCATACGTCAGGTGTACAAACTGGCGCGGTTCAAACATCTGTAGCAACTTCTGATTCTATTCAGACTACTGATAACACCCAACCAGTCACTGCAACCACGGACCCGACTGATGCTACTGACAGTACTCAACCTGCTCCTGCGTCCACAGGCTCAACCGATGATGTTGATACTACTGATAAACCTGCTGCTGAACCTACAGACACGGCTGATGCTTCTCAGTCAATAGAAACAACCGAGAGTACCCAGGAAACCGTCACAACAGCAACAGTTACGGCGGAACAGACAGAAGAGCAAACATCTGTGGCAACACCAGACCAGACCTCAAGCAATACAGGTCCGGAAAACAGCGAACAACTGCCATTGCTCGCATCTACGAAACAAACGAAGGCAGCAAAGAAAACCAGTACATCAAAACGTCTCAGTAAACCTGTACGCATTATACTCACCGTTTTTGTGGCTTTATTTGTTCTCAGCGGTGTCGCGTCCGCCGCAGGCTATTACTACTATGAAACAACTATTCAAAAACCATTACAAACTTTTATCCGCCCGGTAAGCCGGGGCAAAAATGAACCAACACCTTTACCAACAGCAACAACAAGCACTCATACAACCCCAGGGCTATCATCCTTTGCATCAATCAAAGGGCAATCATATAATATTCTTCTCCTGGGAAGCGACAATGATGACAAATATACATTTCCAGATATACTGACCCAGGTTATGATGATTGTACACATTGATACGGTCCATAATACCGTGACAATGGTTTCGATTCCCCGTGACTCATGGGTACCTATCCCAGGCGAAGGCTCATATCATAAAATCGACCAGGCATTTTTGCTCGGTGCTCAGAATGGCAATAGCTTCGACAATGGCGTACGTCTGGCACGTGCAACAGTGGAACAGGATTATGGCATCACGATCGATAATTATGCCTGGGTTGGTCTAAATGGCTTCGCCAGGGTCATTGATACATTGGGAGGTGTCGATATAAATGTCACACATCCTATTGTTGATGATACCTATCCTAATGACGTCGGCACCAGTAGTAGTTCTAACGATCCATACGCATACAAACGACTGTATATAGAGCCTGGTCCACAACACCTCAACGGTGAACAGGCGCTCAGTTATGTGCGCTCACGCCACTCCGACCTCGTTGGGGATATCGGACGTACCGAACGCCAGCAGCAGATCCTCGATGCCCTCAAGGAGAAACTCAATCTGACTAACATCATCACAGATATACCGCAAATTCTGAAAGATCTCACAGGCAGCGTGTATACCGATCTAAACGAACAACAAATGATCGCTTTCGCCAATTATGGACGTACGTTGCCTTCAAGTGCGATTACAAGCCTGACCCTGGGACCAGGTAATGGTAGCCAGAACTATGGCTCCGAAACAACTGTCTATGATCCAACCGTTGGAGCACAGCAAGACATTATCGCACCAGATTGCAGCACAATTCAGCCTACCATAAATAAAATCTTCGATCTGAGCAATGCTCAGAGCTGCCATATCAATTAATCTTCTCGACCTGATGGCACTTCAACAATACGTATTGTTGAAGTGCCATCAGGTCGATATGGTTATATATAATCTATAAGCATTTCGCTCCCACAGAGCATTTCTCAATTTTTGCTGGAAACACGGATGAAATATTGCTAGCCCTATATGCACAAAGTATGCGGGAAGCTTTAAGCCATTTCTTCTTCTTGTGTTAAAATAACCATCACATGAATACGGTAACTATTTCTTTTGGTTACATAAGGAGTCATCGTGGTTGAACAACATAATCAGGTACTCTATCTGCAATTTGATCACTACCGCCAATTCCCCGAACTTATTTCCGCTGTCTTTACCCGTGTAGGCGGCTATAGTGAAACACCATTTGCCAGTCTGAACACCGCGAAAAGCGTTGGCGATACGGTTGAACACGTCGTACAGAATCGTCAGGCCATTGTGCAAGCGCTTGGCATCGGGGAATTTCCGACCGTCACCCTCTGGCAGATTCATAGTGCCGAAGTGCTCACCGTGGATTTACAGGATGCATGGCGCACCGATTGGGCACAGCACTCCTATTTTGAACCACCCTGGACACCTGAAACAATTCGCAAAGGTGATGCGCTGATCAGTCAGGAACGCGCCGCAACACTGATGCTCTCTTTCGCCGATTGCGTTCCCATTACGTTTTATGATCCACAAAAACAGGTGATTGGCATAGCACATGGCGGCTGGCGCGGCACCGCCCGTGGGGTTGTGATGGCAACGGTAGATGAAATGCAGCAGCGCTTTGCTTGCCAGCCAGAGGACATTTATGCCGGTATTGGCCCATCAATCCGTGCCTGTTGTTATGAAGTCTCAGAAGAAGTACGCACAATCTTTATGGGACGACAGGAATTTGATACGATGCCAACGTTGCCAGCATACCGCAAGCGCGTCAAAGAATCCGCCGTTTTCTCAACTATCCAGCTTGCCGACAAAGAAAGTCTGCGCATCGATCTGCAAGAGACACACCGCAACCAGCTCTTAGCCGCTGGCCTGCACCCAGAACATATCGAAATCATGCCCATCTGTACCAGTTGTAATACTGATCTGTTCTTCTCGCATCGTAAAGAGCAAGGCAAAACTGGTCGCTTTGTCGTCGCAATGGCCCTCAAACAAGCATAATCACCTGACGACTGGACGCAAGCTATCTTGCGATAAACACCATCAAGCCTCTATAATTTGATCGTTACAAGAGAAAAATGCTAAAACTGGACAGTAGAAACGTATGAGACAGATATATATCGCTATGATGGATGCCATCATCTTTGTACAGGAAACAGCATCAGGCTGGCAACTGCAAGAGTTATCTCCAGATGGTCAGCCACAATGCCTGCTTACTGACACGACCAATGCCAATGGTATCTATTGTGGTACCTATGATAATGGACTCTGGTATAGCGCCGATGGTGGTCAAACCTGGCAACAACGCGGCACAGAGATCCTTTATCCGACGATTACCGCACTGGCAACCAGTCATATTCATGATAGCGAACAGACGCCTTTATTATGGGCAGGCACCAGACCAGGAGCAATCTTCTGTTCAGAAGATAACGGACTTACATGGAAAGAACGCTGGCATATCAGCCCTGGTGCCAATATGCCAGAGACACCAAACGCCGCCGCACAGATCAATCAACATAGTATCCGCTGGATTGAACCCACCAGAGAGAACAAAGATCATCTGTTCATGATTATCGAACAGGGAGGCATCAGAAAAAGCACCGATGGCGGCTATAGCTGGGAACGCGTCAGCGCGGTAGAAGAACTGGATGGGCATGTCGTAAAAATACACCCTCATACGCCCCAACACATCTATCACACCACTGGCGGGAGCAATCCACGCTTTCTGCCACAGTTCCGTCTACGTATCCCGCCCTTTCACCCACGCGTCATTATGCGTCAGGGCGGCTATTATGAAAGCACTGATGGTGGCGACAACTGGCAAGAACAGACAGCGGGACTTGAGCAACATCACTACCTCTGGAGTATCGCCATTGATCCTGCTGATCCCAATACCATGATTGCGGCGGCGGCTATCGGTTTTATTCAGGCTCATGATCCAACGTTCGCCACATCATACCTGCTGCGCCGTACCAATAATGGTCCCTGGCAACGCAGCGAAACTGGACTACCACAGGCCAGAGGAAGTCTGATCGCAACCGTCGAGACAACCGAAGCAGAACCGGGAACCTTCTACCTTGCCAGCAATCATGGCCTTTTCCGTTCACAGGACGCAGGACTCACCTGGCAACATCTGACACCACAATGGCCAGAACGCTATCGCAAACAGCATGTACAGCAGATGGTCATTCGCTAACTCTTATCCTGGGATACACAAATTCTTCTCACCAGTGAACACCGATGCTTGTATGTATATGTATCAGATAGCGACATGAACTGATATAATAAGGATACGAATAACTAGCGATAAACCATAAGCAAACAATAAAAGAGAAGAGTGCCGTGACCAATAAATCATCTATCGATCAACAACAAGATATGCTCGCTGCAAATATCGCAGCGGTTCGTGCCAGAATCACTGCCGCTGCACAAAAAGTGGACCGTGATCCTGCTGACATTACTCTTGTCGCAGTATCAAAAACAAAACCGCTAGAACTCGTGCAGATAGCGTATAATTTAGGGATGAGGCATTTTGGCGAGAACCGCGTACAGGAGGCACTCACCAAGATCGCAGCATTTCACCCGCAAGATATATCCTGGCAAATGATTGGACATCTACAAACAAATAAGTCGAATAAAGTCGTTGGCGCGTTTGATTGCATTCACAGTGTTGATAGCCTGCACCTCGCACAAACCCTGCAACGCCATGCGGAGAAAGTCAGTCAGGAACGTCAGACAGCCTTTCGACAGCCAATCCTGCTACAGGTCAATATCTCTGGTGAAAACACAAAAGAAGGTTTAACAGCGGAAGAAGTATTCACAGTAGCCCGACAAATTGTAGCGTTACCCAATCTTGAGGTCCAGGGCCTCATGACCGTAGCACCACTGGTACATGATCCAGAAGAGGTTCGCCCGGTCTTTCGCAACCTGCGTTTGCTGCGCGATCGCTTACGCAATGAGGTGAGCGAAGGATCATGGCATCATCTCTCAATGGGCATGACCGATGACTATACTGTAGCCATTGAAGAAGGAGCCACCATCGTCCGTGTTGGACGAGCCATCTTTGGTGAAAGAGAGCAACCTCCCAGGCAGTAAAAGGAGAGCATGCGATGAAATTCGACGAATTATTATTTGGTCGACGTATCAGACAGAATCATGCCTTAGAACATGCCACCATCACCATCTTAAGTGGTATGCTCCCGACACTGAGCGTAAGCGCCCGCTCAAATGCAAATGGATTTGTCATTTTCGGTGATGTGGATCTGGGTTTACTCCGTCGCGCCCTTGATGAGGCCCTTGCCCGTTTACAGGCTGGCGAGGCTGGTCTGGCTATTCATCCAAATTGCGGTACTAATCTCGCTGTCGGTGTCTCACTGATCACAATTGGGACTTTGCTTGGTATGGCCTCTAGCCATACACGTACACGTGTCGCTTCTGCCGCTGCCGCAACGTTCACTGGGTGGGCCGTAGCCCGCCCATTAGGCGAATATGTACAAAAACACGTTACGACCTTACCAGATCTCGCTGGCGTCCGTGTAACGGACATTTTCCGGCGTACGTTGTTTGGATTCACCTTTATTGAAGTCCGTACTGTACAGGAGTAGTTATGTTCGTACCGCCACCTTTGCCAATTCAAATTGTCTCTCTGATCATCCAGGCCTTTTTTGGCATCATTATTCTGGCAATGTTGATTAGAGCCGTGGCATCATGGTTCCATATGGACGAGCGCTATGCATTTATCCGCTTCCTGGCTCGTCTCACTGATCCTTTTATTGCTCCGACACGCCGTATCATCGGTCAGGTAGGGGTGATGGATTTCTCTTTCATCGTGACCTGGATTACGCTGATGATCCTCGAAGCATTGCTCTTACAATCCATGCCAATCGGATGGTAAGACACAGAAGTGATTATTAACCCGCAACCCATGCCAGTCGCAGCATCTCTATCATCTGAATATTACGATAGAAGGACTGAACAATGCTGATCAATGTTCGCGTGATTCCTCGTAGTAAACGGAATATACTGGAGTGGGAAGAGGAAAGATTGAAGGCTCACCTGACAGCCCCTCCGGTTGATGGGGCCGCCAATGCTGCTCTCATCGCGCTACTGGCAGAGACACTTGCTATACCCAAACGGAATATCACTCTTGTTCGTGGCTCGACGAGCCGCCATAAAGTGGTTGCGGTTGAGGGTCTGACACAGGATACCCTCACAGGCAAAGTTCCACGTTGATAGCAGAGATACAGAGCCGCGATAATTAACTGGCTCTGTATCTCTGCTATCAAATGCTCTGCTTCAATATGACATTGGTCAAAGTCTGGATCTGTTGCGTACCAATATCATTTATAGGGGTAGCATAATTGTGAGGCATAGTATGCGCTAGCGTAGGCAGAATAAAAAGCAGCGTGCCAATGATAATAATGACAACGACCAGCAAGAGAAAACTCCACAGAATATAGCGACTATCCGGATTTCCCGGCGGATTAGAACGGATTGGTCTGGGCGCATACATCTGCTGTTGTTGCCTTCGCGAACGTTGCTGCTGTCGCATGCCAAAGTTTCCCGGCGAACCCAACGGACCTGAATAAGGCGATGAGGCTGGACGGTTACTCTGCACAGGCCCATATCCTCCATACCCTGACGAAGTAGAGGGCGAACGATCCCGCTGTACAGGTCCATACCCACCATACGGTGAAGGCCCTGGCTGTGGTGGGGGCACTGACGGAATCTCTGCGGATAATGTCGACGGATTCAACATATAGCTACTGGTATCGCCAGTCTTATGATAACGACTGTGCAATATTTCTTCTACATCACGCTTCATCGTCGCCGCATTCTGATAGCGTTTCTCCACCTCCATTGTCAGTTCCCGTGATAACAGTTTCTCCAGGTCCGGGGAAATTTTAGCATTGATGGTACGAACAGGTGGATACTGAAACGGCGGATATTCACGTGGATCACGATTTGTGACCAGATGATGCAGGGTCGCAGCCAGCGCATAGAGATCAGAACGCGCATCCGCGTTCCCCTGATACTGCTCCGGTGGCGCATAGCCGGGTGTTCCCAGAGCGGATGTCTGCTTCTTCCGGGCATGTTTTGCCTCGTCAACACGTGCGATCCCAAAATCAACCAGCCGTGCACGTTTATCACGACTACTGATAATAATATTCGCAGGTTTAATATCCCGGTGTACAACAGGAGGATGCTGATTGCCCAGATACTCAAGAATATCCAGCACTTGCAACATATATGTCAACGCCTCATCTTCTGGCATCGGCTTCTGTACCCGCTCCAGATAATCTTCCAGATTTTCACCAGGAGCATATTCCTGCACCATATAATAACGCGAAGCTTCCTGAAAACTATCGGTCACGGTAGGTATTAATGGATGATCCAGACTTGCCAGCGTTTCAACCTCACGCTCAAAATTGCGCACATCTTCCTGACGCTGTGTGGGATCAGACTCATCAGAGATCAACTCTTTGATGACAACACGCTTATTTGAAACACGCGTATCCCGTGCCAGCACAGCAGCGCCCATGCCACCCTGCCCCAGGACCTTTTCCACCACATAACGACCATTCTGCAACGCAACATTTGGTGTTAACGTCGTGGAATTACTATTACCAGTTCCCCCACCAGTCGTTGTCCCCCCTGCTGTATCAGTGCTGGTAGATAGCTGCGGAACCGCATCAGCATCGGCTGGCGCAATAGGATCAGGATCTACCGCTGCCAGTGGTGTCGCGTTCTCATCCCGCAGATACCCACCACAATTCACACAAAAATCTTCACCCGCTGGATTATCCGTACCACAAAAAGGACATTTCATAATCGTGCCTACAATTCCATCTCTTGTCCGATCATCTACATCATGCTTCCCTATACCAAAAATCGGCCCAGTTTCGTTGGTTCCATATGAATATGACCAGTTGCATCAACAGATAAAACAACAATAGTTTTATTCACCGGGTCACCATTTTGATCAAAGCCAATCTGCCCACTCACTCCCTGAATCGCATGCGTAGCATTAATCTCCTTCAAGCCCTGCTGGACTTCTTGTGGAGTGATCTTCTGATTACCTGTACTGAGAGCATTATTACAACCAGTCAACAATGCGATAGTCGCATCATAAGAGAGAATAGCATCATTATCCGCACGCGTAAAGCCATAGATGCCAGACTTCATTGTTGGCGGCGCGAACGCTGCTGCGTATTCAGAAAAGAACATTGGTTGCTGTGAACCATACCCCAGTACACTCCATTCATCAGGATAGGCAAACGTTGTAAAATGTAGACGACCAAAGTTCGCACGCGAACTACTCTGATAACCACCTAACTCATACAATGCATCGCCACCCATCACAGGCATGGTTCCTGCCGGTAAATCCGCAAGCAAGGTACTGACATCAGAAGCGTAACCCGCAAAGTATATCATATCAGGATGCTTACTTAACGCGTCTTGTAATGCCGATGGCAACGTAAATGGTTTGTTGACAGTGTACTGCTCGTCCGCAACTACTGTACCACCATTCCCAATAAAAGCATTTTCAAAATCTTTTGCCAGTGTCTGACTATACGAATTCATAGGGTCCGCGAAAACCGCAATGTGCTTGGCGTGCAGCACCTGTTGGGCATAAATCGCGCCTTCCTGACCCTGAATGTGATTGGATGGCACAACGCGGAAAAAGTAGGAATCCCCTGACAGATTATCCGCCGAAGATGTCTGTGATACCAGCGGAATCTGTGCCTGCTTCAATGTCTGAAGCGCTACCTGCGTATATGAACTAAAGGGCAAACCCATCACCCCAACAAATGTTGGATCGCTCTCTTTCAACTGCACAAGCTGTTTCATGACCTGTTGCACGTTTGAGGGCTGACTGCCAGCATTCGCAATCAATACACGAACCAGATAACCACCATGTAACTTCGCACCATCATTATATTCTTTTTGCGCAACGTATGTCCCTTGCAGGTCATCCCGTCCAACAGAAAGAGAACTACCACTCAACATCGTCGCTACCACCAGCGTCACATACGGCTGACCAGAAGCCTCCACCAGCAAATCTTCACGATAGATCAATGCTTCAGCATCATTTGTATTCTTCGCAATCGCCTGATTGAGCAATGATATCGCTGCATTCGTATTGCTATTATCTTTGTTCTTCTGTAGTTGTTGTGCCGCCTCGGTTTTGAATTGCCCATCCGCAAGCGTCGTATCAAACGCATATGAACCATCGCTAATACCGATTGGCTCATTATTCACCATCGTCACCCCGATGCCGTGAGATGCTTGCTTCTGCTGTGAGGTAAACCAGACAAGGCTTCCAGCAGCAATAAGCACAATGACCAGCACCACCACTAATCCGCTCCAGAGTGGATTTCTGCGTGTTCGCTTCTGCCCTTGCGAATTCATCATCGGCGTATATGGATACGCAGGAGATGATGGCAGGCCCACACCCAGAGGAGAGGCCGACAATGGCTGTACAGGCGTTAATGGTGTCTGTGGGTTGGCAGCAGTTTGCGCTGTCACCGTCTGCGCACCAGACTGCCACTGCTGCCCACTTGTCTGCACGGTTGGCGTCGCCATCGAAGTGCTCATGGTATAACTATCGATATTGCCCGAAATACCAAAACGGCTACGCAGAACAGCATCTATGTCATGCTTCATTTCCGTCGCGCGTTGATAGCGCTGATTGATGTCCGTAAATAAAGCACGATTCAAAATGCTCTCAACGTCCTCCGACAACTGTAAATTCAGGGTACGAACCGCCGGATATTGGAACGGTGGAAAGTTTCGTGGATCGCGACCAGTCAACAGATGATGTAGCGTAGCTGCCAGTGCATAAAGATCAGAGCGTGGGTCCGCGTTCCCCTGATATTGCTCAGGAGGAGCGTAGCCCGGTGTGCCCAGAGCCGCAGTCTGCTTGCGCTGCGCATTTTTAGCTTCGTCGGCACGCGCAATACCAAAATCAACAAGATGAGCACGCTTGTCTTTAAAGCTCACAATGATGTTCGCCGGTTTAATATCACGGTGAACGATAGGAGGAGTTTGTAGGGCTAAATACTCCAGAATATCCAGTATCTCAGAGGTGCAAATCAATGCTTCACGTTCTGATAAAGGTGCATTGGTCCGATCCAGACGAGCCTCAAGGTTCTCGCCATCAACATACTCCTGCACCATAAAATAGCGCGTCCCCTCCTGAAAGTGGTCCGTCACATTTGGTACAAGAGGGTGATCAATATGTGCAAGAGTCGCTACTTCCCGCTTAAAATTACGGACCTCCTCAAGGCGTTGAGATTGGTCAGAACTATCAGAAATCAGTTCCTTGATAACAACCAGTTTTCCATCCAGACGATTATCTGTGGCAAGCAACGCTGCTCCCATTCCTCCCTGACCGAGGATTTCTTTGACAAGATAACGGCCTCCCTGCAAACGGGCACCGGGAGCAAGTGAACGATATGTGCTCCCGGTGATGCCACTGGAACTTACAGATGTTGGGGTTGAGGGAGAGCCGATCATTTTTCCACAATTGCTGCAATAACGAACATTATTCCGATTCTCTGCATTGCAGTAAGGACATCTCATCGTTCTGCCTGCCTTTTAATTACCCATATTCATAAGGAAATGTAAATGATACCCATACTCATGGGAAATATCTCTCCACAATATCATATATATTACATACGCAGGCTCATATGAAAAGTTCAACGGTGACAGCCAGACACAACAACAACAACACACACCAGATACTCCCAAAATATCAAGAAAGCCACTACAATCAGCAATGGATATCACCGATTATAGTGGCTTCTCACCGACATGTATTGCTTAAATGAGCGCCAGTTTCAAATTTGTTCTGATGCGAGCTAGAGAGCTTAGAGATGTTGGCAGCGCAGAGAAATGATGCCGGGGGCAAAATGATTCGCCTTCTGCAAATACTCCTGCTCATTTGCCTCAATCATCAACTTATGCATGACCACTACATCACCATCAGGAAGCGGTTCAGCGGGCTGCAGGCATAATTCCATTACCGCACATCCCCGCTCATAAACCTTCACCAGACCACCCGCACCCGGAATCCGATAGACACGGTTGTCAATAGAAGGACTGATCACTTCCAGGTAACCGTACTTGATCAACTGTTGATATTGACCCTCTGTTAGCATCTCACGCAGGAGCACTTTCGCCCGACTCTCAGCAGACAAGTGCTCACTCACAGACTCGCGAAGTCGACCTACTCCCCCATCAGGCGATTGCGAAAGGTAGTAGATGGCGAGCAGAAGAAACAACAGCCAGATACCGAGGAATAAACTCAGCGTTTCCAACATGACTGTTCCTTCTCCTCATCCACCCACAACACGAGGAACTAGAATAATCTGCTCAGCGGTACGATCAAACTTATCAATACGTTCCGTGCCCTTTCCCGGTTCTACTTTAAAGGCCGTAGCTCCTTTCTTACGTTCCTCATTGAAGATGCGTTCCGCTTCACGTACAGCCGCTATAGCCTCAGGATCATTCGTCTCAATCTTTTGTGTATCCCATGCAATGCGGTCATCACCGCGCCGGGACATGACCCGTAGCATACCCACTGTCTGTCTCCTTCTCTTTACAAGCGTAAGTCATCAATAAGCGTTCATTAACCGAGCCTTATTCCTGGCTTCTCAACAGCAAGGAACATATTGGAATAATTTGAGCATAGCACGCAATCCTAAGTGAGTCAAGGGTGTTGCAGTAATTTTCATTGATAATGGATGAGTATATGTACTTATCTCTATACAGCTTACGAACGTGAATAACGTGTTTCCTTCATTGGAACAGGCATGGCAAGAAACAGATAAACGAACTTCCTTGTGCTGGTGCGCTTTCGACTACTACGTTGCCACCGTGTAACTCTACTATCTTTTTCACAATCGCCAATCCCAATCCTTGACCACCCGCGATCATTGCATTATGGCCCGGTACCTGAAAAAAACGTTCGAAAATGCGTGCATGAAACTCAGGAGGAATACCAATTCCGGTATCTTGTATTCGCAATTTTACTTGCTTTATTGGTTGCTCAAGTAGCTCTTCTTCCCCTCTTCGACTCTCCTCCCCACTCTGATCAATATATGCGGAGATGATAATTTTTCCAGTAGATGGTGTGAAACGCAGTGCATTACTGATGAGGTTTCGTAATACCTGTTGCAGACGGATCGCGTCTGCAAAAAGCGGCGGAAAGTTTTCCGCGATCTCTATGGTGATCGAGACACCATGATCTATGGCGGTCAGCTCCAGTTCTTCAACCGCGCTGGCAACCAGTTCGGGTAGATATATGATGCTCTTGTTCAGTCTCATCTGGCCTGCATCAACACGCGAAATCAACAACAGGTCTTCCAGCAATGTATACAGGTGCTCGCTCCCAGCCCGCGCCCGTTGGATAAATTCATGTTGTTGCTCGGTCAATTCCCCACCCGTGCCTGCAAGTGTCAGGTCCAAATACCCATTGATCGCATTCAGTGGCGAGCGTAATTCATGCGCCACCATCGAGAGAAAGGTCGCTCGCGCCCGTGTCGCCTCACGTGCCTCGATCAAACATGCAATCGTGATACTCACTTGCTCGGCGAACGCGCTCAGACGCTGTATAGCCACAGGCGCAAAGGCGTCTCTTTGAGCACAATGGATGCGTAACGCCCCCAGACAACGAGCATCATAGAGTAAAGGCACACAGAATACGGAACCAGTTAATGGCTGTTCCGTATAGCCTATTGTTTCCTGACCACAATCATTGCTGAGAAAAGGCTGGCCATTCGTCATGACCTGATACTCGATATAATGTTGCGTCTGTATCAGTGACAGAGAGAATACAGCATTTGTTTCTGTTGCGTACACCCGTAGCGACCCACTCTCCTGCTCAGGTACAACGATACGACACGCAGCTCCATCCATAAGCCTGCTGGCTTGTTGCACTGTCTGTACCAGCACCTCATCTATCTTCCGCCACTCCTGAGAGGCCAGAACATTATTCCCCTGTGGTCCAGAACCATAGGCCGCCACTACATTTGATATCATCAACCACTCGCTACGCTTCGCGCAAATTAACAATCCAACAACAGAATTGCAATACCGGCATACAATACATTGCTGAGTCAAAGTATATCATTGCAGCATACCAGTAGTCGAGCATATCCCTCGTATGGGCTATATATTCATCTATTTTAATATATGTGTATTTTGCGTTACAATTGCAGAGTGATGAGGAGTAGAAAAAGGTAGCGTGAAAGAGATACATGCTCCCCCTTCAGATGTATTCGTTGCCTGGACGGTGCCACCATGAGCCTGTATAATCGCTTGCACAATAGCCAGACCCAGACCACTCCCGGCTGCTCCAGACTGACGAGCACTGTCCGCCCGAAAGAAGCGCTCAAAAACACGAGGCAATGCTTCTGGCGGAATACCTTCACCAGTATCTACCACCGCGACCATAAGCGCGTTACTCTGCTGAAAGGCATGAACGGTAACCGTACCATCAACTGGTGTATGCCGTAAGGCGTTCCCACACAAGTTCGTAAAGACACGCGTCAGCATATCCTGATCAAGATCAACAACGGGCAGATCATACGCAACCGCATTGACTGGTTCTACTTGATGCCGCTCAAACTCAGTAACCATCGCAGCGAACACTTCATCCACCAGTGCCGCCAGACGCACTGGCCTATACTGTGGCTGCAATGCACCCGCCTCCACCTTTGCCATAACATGTAAATCCTGTACCAGACGACGCAACCGCAGTGTTTCACGCACAATAATTCCACCCGTTGCTTCATAATCTTCACGGCTCTGGTTGATACCATCCATCAAGGCCTCACCTAAACCAGCAATCGCCGTTAACGGGGTGGCTAGATCATGCGTCACATTCATAATCAACTCCCGACGCCAGCGCTCCTGTTGCCGTAACTCCTCCACATCTCGCTTTAATTGCGCCGCCATATCATTAAATGACTGCGCCAATTCACCCAGTTCACCAGGAGCATCAGTCGCCACATGCGCATCATAATTACCGGAGGCTAATACACGCGAGGCATTGGTCAGCGTGACCAGCGGACGTGTAATCGTTCGTGCGAACAGAATCGCCGCCGCCGCCGCCAGTACCGCAATCGCCAGTGTCGCAATAAATACTGCGATACCTACAGTAGATACAAAAGCCGGGATGGAGTTGGAATATAAGGTGACAATCATCACACCCACAACCTCACCATCGGTGGTGCCGCCATCATGAATCGGCACCACAACATATGGTAACGCGTTCGTCACTGCTCCCATATGACCAAGCGTTCCTGATGATGGCTTCCCTTGCATGAAACTGGTGGAGACCGAGCGCACCAGTTTCAATTCATCTGCTTCTTTCAATGCAGGAAAGGAGGGGTCTGCCAGCACCAATAACTGGCGGATAGTCAGCAGTGTCCCGATCTTCCGTGTTGATGTTAGAGGATAGACAAGTTGTCTGCGGCTATTCAGAACAACATATAATGGACGTGTCTGCCCTCCAGCACTGAGATCAGTGCTTGGACTGATCAGAGCTGTCTGGACAGATTGCGCTAGACTATTATTCTGTGCATAGTCAACACCAATGGTCTGAGCATGCGCAAGCGCGGAAGCACGTAAACTTGAAAGTTGATCTGCACTATAATAATAGCGAATCACAATCATCGCCGTCAGAGCCAGCAAGCCAGTCGCGACAAATACGACCAGCATCGAGCCAATAACCAACCGCCAGCGCAGGCTTTTCCACCAGCGAGCATGCATCATCCTTATTCTCCTTTAACGGATCTGACGGTACCCGCACGAGACTTCAGCTCAAAACGATACCCGACGCGCCAGACAGTCTTGATATATCGTTGCTCAGGATGCGTCTCAATCTTCTTCCGCAGAGAACTGATATGCACGTCAATCGTATGCCCATCACCCAGATAATCATAGCCCCAGATTTTATTCATCAGCACTTCACGCGTAAAAACCCGATCAGGCGATTGAGCCATCAGAGCGAGCAGGTCAAATTCAGTTGGCGTCAATGCTGTCTCACGCCCATCGACCTCCACCCGTCGCGCCAGCAAATCTACTGTTAAATATGGGAAACGCAATGTGTGCTTCTCATGCTCCACATCTTGATTTGTGAGGGCGGGAGATGACGTAATTTCACCTTGCGGACTGGTACGGCGCAGAATTGCCCGTACACGACTGACCAGTTCCCTGGGGCTAAATGGCTTCACCAGATAATCATCAGCCCCTAGCTCTAACCCGGTGATGCGATCCTCCTCATCACTACGTGCGGTCAACATGAGAATAGGTGTCTTTGACCAGGAACGAATGCGGCGACACACCTCAAATCCATCAATCGCAGGCAACATGATATCCAGAATAACCAGATCTGGCGACTCACGTGCATGTAATGCCAGACCATCCGCACCATCCTTCCCAACGACTACCGTATAGCCTGCATCTCTCAGATAAAGGTTAATAAGATGAAAAATACCTTCTTCATCTTCAATGACAAGAATTTTCTGCGCCATAGGGAGACTCCTGCAATGATGTAGACAATTTCATGAATTATACTAGCATAATCATCGCGTAAATCTACCTCTTTCAACTACCACAACCAAATCTTGAGAAATTCTTGAACTTTGGCAGAGACTTTCTTCACTCTCCAGATTTATGATAGAAACGTCCTGAAAAATGGAATGAGAAGGAGATTCTAAATTTAGTGAAAAATTTCTTACAGACAAAAAAAATTATCATAGCGGGCATAAGCGGCGCTGTACTCATGCTTGCCGTCGTCATTGGTGCTCTTTTTATCAGCCCCAACATGGTTGACGCAGCCACAGCTTCTACATCAACAAACAACACAAAAAATACGTATTGTACACTGTATGATCAGGAGCTGGCGAAAAGCTTAAATGTTTCACCACAAACGCTGAATCAGGATCGCAAAACCACATTGACCGATGTCATTAATCAGATGGTCAAAGATGGCAAAATGAAACAGGCTCGCGCAACGGCTCTAGAGAAACGCATCAACGCCTCAACCGGTGCTAATTGTTCTGAACTGGCAACTGCCCTGCGTAATCATAGATCAGCCCTCCGCCCATATCGTCAGGAAGTGCTCAATACAGTCGCTCAGGACTTGCACCTCAGCAGCAGCCAGTTAACTTCACAGTTGAAAACTGGAAAGAGCCTGAATACTATCGCGCAGGCACAGAACGTCTCACAGACCAGCCTGCACACGATGGTTCTGAATGCAGTCAAAGCAGCCGTCAATAATGCTGTTACTGCAAAGAAGATTACCCAGCAACGCGCAAATACTATCGATACCTTCTTGCAGAACCATCCACAAATTATCAATCGCATAACCTCTCATCAGTTCGGCCAGCAGAACACAAACGCCACACCAACAGCAACAGCAACGACTACCACAAATTAGTGCTCGTATCATAAAACAAAATCATCAACAAGAACAAAAGGCAGCATCCCATCTCAAGGAAGGGGCGCTGCCTTTCTCCATACTACGTATGGTTCTGAGCATGGATAGCAATAATATATTTCTCTTCAATGGCAAAGTTTGCTTACATAATGGGCCAGTTTTTACAGTAATAGCGCGAAAATGAACCAGACATCCTTCTATTTCCCTTATCGACAATTTACAAAAAATGGCGAAATACACAAAATATAATATTCCTGCTACATCAGCATATCTCTTTATATGGAATTCATATAAACAATATTATAATCGTTACATATAAATACATGTAATTTGACAAATAAACAACAAAATGGTATAAGTTATTTAGAAATGAAGTAGAGTACTGTATTGTCATCAGATAAAACAGCTCAACTATTCGTAATTTGCCCCCTCATTTTGTTTCTTTGTATAGAGTCCTTATAATGTATATAGTTCGTACACTGCATGCGCAATACTGAATAGAGAAAAATAATCAGGGGCAAACAATATTATATAGAAACTAGAGGAAAGACGTGGGAGGGAGGCTGAACGTGACCATTCACCTCTATCGAGCACAACAACCAGCAAGGCCTTTTTCTGCTATGGACAAACGAACCGTCGCGCAAAGTACCATCATTACAGAGATTGTGCGCCATGCCGTCATCAAGGAAGAAATGCTGGAACCAGAAGAAGTAAATATCGAGATTGACGCTCATGGGGATGTTCTTGTTGAGGAACAAAAACCACTGATCAAAGTACCATATGATAGTGCAAAAGAGAAACGCACTATTCGTGTTCCCCATCAAGAAGCGTATCAACGCATAGTGCAAGCCACGCAGAAACGCATTAATCTGCTTGAACGTTTATATCAACAAAGTACCATCGAAGCTCAGCACTGGTTTCAGCGCAGCTTCATTTTTGCAGCCATCGAAACCATCGTACTCACGTTATCAGTCATGATACCGCTCTTTCTGGTTGCCCAACATCTCGAAACCCTGTTCATACCAGCCACGATGCTGATCGTAGCTCTGAATACCTTCAATGCCATTCTAACCGCCTGGGTCTTTCTACAGAGCCACCGTGCGAATAAATATGTTGATCTCTACCTCGCCAATCTCACTGAAATTCGCAGCTTTTCTACCGTTGCTCAATTCATTACCTCTTTAGAGGTTGATCATGACTGTAAGCATCTCTTACAGAAAACACTGCTCAGTCGCTCTCTTGGCTTATCCATATAGCTGATCCAGCTATCTCGCTGTCGAGTCCACACACGATCCTATTTTCCTTTCTACATTTTAAGCGTACGAAGACCATTTCACATACAGTCACAACATAGGAAGTTGTACCTCTGCGACAGGAGGTCTATGAGATCAGACAGCGGAGAGAAAAGAACAATTTATCGTCAACATCTTACGATTCATGTATGTCCTGAATGGGTTAGTACTTTGTAAAATTCAGGTGAAACCATCGGAGCGGCAGGATAAAAGCCCCGGCGACAGCCTGCGTCCTCCTGACATAGGATGGCTGGTACCATGCGGTCAGGGGAAAGTTTCCCTGCCCCCGTTTTCACACAAAGTTTTACAAAACACTAGGAGGGATATGGGTAAACGGTATGAAAAAGGGACGCACAACCAAACATAACTCAACCTTTCACTCACTCCTGTACCCAGAAGGTAAAGCCCTGGAGCAAATGTATGGGCAAAGCCGCTTCGAGGCTCAATGCTGGTTTTTTACCAGCTTGATTGTCTCCATCATCGGCACCACATTTGTGCTCTGCACTATCCTTCTCTTTCTCCAGAATACGGCCTTTGTCACCGACAGTGGCAAAATCGCACTGGCACTTGCCAACGTCGTCACCGGAGTTATCCAGCATCTGATCATCACACAGGCTCGTTCAGCGAACAAACGTGCGGACCTGTATGCCAAAGAATTGAAACAAGACGCCGATGAACTCAACATGTATGAGATTATCGAAGTCATCTCCTCAGTCTTGCCCGAAGGGGAAGATCGCAACCACCTCATTTACCAGACTATCATGGACGCTCTCTTCCACGCCCATGAGCAAAAAGCTATCCAGCATGCACTTCTACATAGTTCTTCATTCAACGAACTCGAGAAGGATCAGAAATAAAGCAGGCATTCCAGCCCGCCGCTCCTCCACACAACAGCCTCTGCGGCAAACAGAGAGGTATTCATCACAATGCCAGAAAACAGAAAAATCCGTCTTCACCAAGAGTAACGACAAATCAATCACTTGACATCTACTGGCGTGTCTGGTATATTCAAAATATCTCCAAGGCAATGGTTCTCCCTTATAGGTAAGCTAGTTCTCCTGGGATACAGTAAAATGTATTCTTGCCTACCATGGGTAACAGGTGAATTTTTGTTCCAATTACCTCTAATGATCTGTACCGCTTCGCATGTTGAAATTACATTTTCATATCATTATCACTACCTATCAACCTGTTGAGTATTATTTCAGATCAACTAGCCGTGTCAATGCAGAAAGGAGTATAGGCATAATTCACTTTAACGAATCATGCCTTAACCAACGTGAACATTGCAGAACTAGAAACAAGAACTTTACAAAACCTACGCGACCTGGCACAGGATCTCGATATTACAGGCTACAGCGCTCTGAAGAAACAAGACCTCATCTTTCGCTATCTGCAAACACATATTCATCAATCTGGCAGCATCTTTTATGCAGGCATTCTGGATATTATGGAGGAGGGCTTTGGCTTCTTACATCAAGAACGTTTCTTACCGTCAGATACAGATGTCTATGTCTCCCAATCGCAGATCCGCCGCTTTGGTCTGCGCATTGGCGATCTGATCTTTGGTCAGATTCGTCCTCCAAAGGAAAATGAAAAATATTATGGTCTGCTTCGGGTTGAAGCGATCAATGGTATGGACCCCGAACACGCAAAATTGCGTCCACGTTTTGAACTTTTAACACCTATTTCTCCCCGCGAGATGTTCGATTTAGAAACCGAAGCAAAAAATATTTCTGGCCGCATTGTGAATCTGGTTTCCCCTATCGGGCGCGGGCAACGTGGTCTGATCGTTTCTCCGCCCAAAGCTGGCAAAACAATGCTCCTGAAATCTATCGCGAACTCCATTACGCAAAACTATAACGATGTCCATTTGATGATGGTCCTCATCGGTGAACGACCTGAAGAGGTCACTGACATGAAGCGCTCTGTCAGAGCGGAATTCGTCAGTTCGACCTTTGATGAGCCACCAGAGGCCCATATTCATGTGGCGGAAATAGTGCTGGAACGAGCCAAACGCCTGGTTGAAGGTGGACGCGATGTGGTAATCCTGCTGGATAGTATGACGCGCCTGAGCCGGGCGTATAATCTGGTTGTTCCACCCAGCGGGCGCACGCTCTCTGGTGGTCTGGACCCCAGCGCTCTTTTCCCACCCAAACGTTTCTTTGGCGCGGCTCGTAATATCGAAGGTGGTGGTAGCCTGACTATCATCGCAACATGCCTGATTGATACTGGCAGCCATATGGATAATGTGATCTATGAGGAATTTAAGGGCACCGGCAATATGGAGCTTATTCTCAATCGTCGCCTGGCTGAACGACGTATCTTCCCTGCTGTCGATATTTCTTTGTCAAGCACACGCCGTGAAGAACTGTTACTGGATGAAAAGTCACTTCGTGCGGTTGTTGTAATGCGTCGTATGTTCTCTGCGCTCTCAGATCAGCCAGGTCGCAGCACGTTGGAGGCTACCGAAGCATTATTGCAAAGTATGGCGAAAACAGATAACAATAAGGAATTCCTCGCGACGCTAAAACATACCTTTTCATAGGTAGTCTGGTGCCACGGGGATAGGAACACCTTTACCTGCATCGGGAGTATATTTGGAGTATTCATGAGACGGCTGAAATGATGTCAGCCGTCTCAATTTTCTCTACTGCCATGTAGCATCAATCAATGCGCAAAACCAGTTTGCCAAAGTTACTGTTGGCAGCCATGGCTCGATGGGCCTGCGCGATTTCATGAAGCGGAAAGACTTCTTCAACAATCGGCTGTACACTGGCATTGGCTAATAAAGGCACAACTTGAGTCGCAAAACGACGTGTCACGGTCATCTTCTCTTCCAATGTGCGCGAACGCAATGTACAACCACGAAGCTGAATGCGTTTTGCCATCACCTTCCGCAGATCGACATTCGCCTGTGCTCCACCCAGGGTTGCGAGAAAAACCAATCGACCCCAGGATGTCAGAGCATCAAGATTCTGCTCCATATATGACGCACCAGCAAAATCAATAATGACGTGAACCCCTTCTCCGTTGGTGATCTGCGCTACCTCTTGCGCGAAATTCGTATCGGTCATCCCCACCTCTAAACCCAATGATTTCGCTCGCTCCAGTTTACTCTGGGTACGCGATGTGCCATATACTGTGCCTCCAACCGCACGAACCAGTTGCACTGCCGCTGTGCCAACACCGCTGCCAACCGCATGCACAAGTACTCGTTCACCCATCTGCAGACCAGCCTGCGTAAATAGCGCATCATGCGCGGTCATAAACACTTCAGGGATTGCCGCCGCCTGTACATAATCCAGATTTTCTGGTATCTCTACCAACAAACCTTCATGAGATACAAGATATTCAGCCTGCCCGCCACCGCCGATAATGCCCATTACTCGTTGTCCGGGCTTCCATCTGGTCACTTCTGGACCAACAGCGGCAACCTCACCAGCAAATTCCATGCCAGGAATGTCCGCTGGCGCACCAACCGGGGCGGGATAATTGCCCTCACGTTGCGCCAGATCAGCACGATTGAGTCCAGCCGCCCGCACACGCACCAGTACTTGATCCGCCACCGGCTCAGGAGCAGCGACATCATGAATTTCTAATACTTCCAGCCCACCTGGCCGGGTAATAATCACAGCACGCATATCTTTCTTCTATCCTCCTCAATTACAAGTGACATACTTTCATTGTCATTGTATAACACCCTTACGCTCAAAACCCCTAACAATCCCTCACCCAATAAAAACACCCTTAGACAAGGCCAGTAGCCAAACTAACACAAATAAAAGAGCACCTGGCATCATAAACCAGGTGCTTTATCTTTCTCCTGGGCTAATCCTCCAACTCCAAATACACCTTATGGTAAAGCTCTCTAACAGAAAATGATACTTCTATACACTCCAACTCTACAACATTATCACCACTTTCATAATAGGAAATTTCCCATTTAGGATAATCCACACGATGATAATGCTCAACGTAACATCTACGTGAGTCGACTAATAAGATGTCCTGAATAGTAGGATACTTCTGATATGCAGCGAGTTTCTCGTTTTTATCTATTCTCTCAGTCCCAGGAGATAAAACCTCTACAACAACACTAGGAGATTGTACAACCTTTTTTTGTGCCCAATCTCTAGGATCACAAGAAACCACCGCATCAGGATAATAGCATCTATCCTCAGACAACTGAATCATAAGATCAGAGTTATAAACATTGCATTCCTTATCATATAATGCATTCCCAAGCACCCTGTTCACATTAGCCCCAATTTGCGAATGAGCAGGAGAACCACCCGTCATCATACGAACATATCCATCAATATACTCATACTTATGCTCAGGAAAAGTTTCTACTAATCTCCAAAACTCTTCTAAAGTATATCTATGTTCACTACCTTCTATCATCCCTTGTTACTCCCTTTCAAACCAACACAGCAAAACCACCATCAAGCACTTTATACAGATACTATACAACTACAGTAACATACCCTCTAGCGAAAGACAAGGAACCATACCTGTTAGACAATGCCAGAGATCTACTCTACCCAACAAAAATAAATTAAAAAAAATATATAACACCTGAAGATCAATAGATCATCATAAACCAGCCAGCAGAGCCAATTTAACCTCTTACACACTCTCATTGTATATCATGTCGGACATGATATTGGGATTTCATTGTATTCAGGGCAAACAAAAAAAGAAGCAAGGACGATCTCCATCAGGAGATATCCCCTTGCTTCTTCATCGTGTAAAGAGAGTTGAGAAGAAAATCTAGTGGAAAGCTACTGAACTGGTACCTTCTTGAGCAAGCTCTTCAATACCGTTCACCGCAACCTCTGTCGCGACATCTTTCTTGCGCTCACGAAGCTTGATCTCCTTCAAGAAGAAGACCGCGATAAAGCCAATTGCCATCATCACAGAACAGAACACGAAGATGTTGTGCAGACCCTGGGTTAATCCCTGTTTGACTGCTTCCATCACCATGTTATAGATCTGCAAACCCTGCGCCTGTGTAAAGCCGGGTTGCGTTGTACCAGCAGGTGGATTCATAAATGCCTGTTTGATCTGCTCCTGAGCACCAGCAGCCAGCAGGATCTGTGGATTATTGAACGATGCCAGATCTTGAGCAGGTACAGCCTGTTTGACCGCCGCAGGTAACGCATGCTGGAAAGCTGGTAAGTAAGCGGAATTCATCAAAGAACCCATCGCTGCCAGACCCATCGTGCTCCCAATCGAGCGGAAGAAAACCAGTGCTGAAGTACCCTGACCGATCTTTTTCGGCGGCAAGGCATTCTGTACAGCCAGTGTATAGATTGACATACTGAAGCCCATACCAAAGCCCAGCACAATCATTGCCATGATGACATCGCTGTTCACCGAATGCACATTCAGACGATCCAGTAACAACGAGCCACACACGCTGATCGCCATACCAACCACAGCCACCCACTTGTAACGACCAAGGCGGGCTACCAGTTGTCCAGCCAGAATACTGGAAATCATCGAAGTAACCAGCATCGGCGTCATCACCACTCCACTATTTGTCGCGGTCGTCCCAATAATACCCTGCACGAACAGCGGAATGAAGTAGACACTTCCGAAAAGTGCCAGACCAACAATCATCATAATCAATGCCGAAACGCTGAAGATGCGATTAGCGAACAGGCTGGGGTCCAGAATTGGCTGCTTATCTTCGCGCTCCTGCTTCATCTCGTACAGAATGAAGCTCACACCCATCACCAGCGCAAAAGCGAAGAGTCCCAGAATCTGTGGCGAAAGCCATGCGTACTGTGAACCGGCCCAGGTGAAACCAAGCAGCAACGGCACCGCACATAGAACTAATAACACCGCACCAACATAGTCGATAACCACCGATTTGCTGCTCTTCAGAGCAGGCATCAGGAAGATCAACACGAACAGAGCAACAATACCAATAGGCAAATTGACATAAAACACCCAGCGCCAGGTAGAATTTTCGGTAATCCAGCCACCAAGTGTCGGGCCAATAATCGCCGAAAGGCCCCAGATCGCCCCAACCAGACCCTGCCATTTTCCTCGTTCGCGTGGAGTGAAGAGATCACCAACAACCGCGAAAGCGATAGGCATCAATGCGGCAGCACCCAGACCCTGGAACGCACGGAACGCAATCAATTCGTCCATCGATTGGGCCGCGCCACAAAGAGCAGAGCCAGTCAAGAATAGCACAACGCCAAACAAGAATATAGGCTTACGACCAAACAGGTCGGATAATTTTCCATAGATCGGCACGACAACCGTCGATGCCAGTAAATAAGCAGTAGACACCCAGGTATAGTGATTAAAACCCTGTAGGTCCGCAATAATATGTGGTTCCGCCGTCGAAACAATCGTCTGATCCAGCGATGCTAGCAACATAACCAGGAGCACACCAATCATCGTCATAATTGTTTCACGCCGTGAGTATTGAGGTTGCTCCTCAGCAGCGACCGCTGGCGCTGCGACGCCACCTATTGGCGTCTCCTCCGGCATAGCCTGTGATGATACCGTCGACATTTAATCCCCTTTTCCCTGCTATTCCATCCTAAATTACTGTATTTCAATACCATTAAAGAAAAATTGATAAAGATACTTTACAAGTGTGTCAACATCCATATGTTTTTCCATTACCAGATGTTCATAACTATGTGGCGACTGTAAACTAAAGAATATGCTGACCACTACCTCAGTTGGAATACTTGTATTGATCTCGCCCTGACGTTTTCCCTCATCCAATATTGTTTTGATCTTCTCCGCCATCTCTTCCCATGTCATATGTATGCGGCAAATACTATCCGTCTTCTCCACAAAGAGATGATGCAACTCTGGACTATTCAGCATAGAATAAAAGAGGCGAGCACGCATCTGAAAAAATTCACCATAGAAAAAATGAAGGATTGCCTCTAACTTCGCTCGCGCAGTATTTGAGGAAGCAGTGATTTCATCAACGACAGTTGCAAGTTTTCTCATTCCATTCGCCCCCACCGCCATAATAAGGTCCTCTTTGCTGGGGAAATGCAAGTACACTGTACCTTTCGCAATCCCTACCTGTGCCGCAATCTCATCCATTGAGGTATCGTGGAGTCCCTTCGTCAGGAACACATCTTCTGCCACCGCTAAAATCAACTCTTCTCGCTCCTGACGCTGCTTCTCCTTCAAGGAACGATGGTTGTGCTCCACCGTCATACTTCAATCACTTCCTCATCATACAAAACTATCGTTTATTTTTTGACGTTTCAATCTACTAATTGACCAACAAGTATTCTTTTGACCTGATAGTCATTATTTTATTATAAGGGTCATATTTTGTCAAGAGTGCAAAATATGACTACCTATCCAGAATAAAATAATGAGATATGGCAGAGACGAGGATGAGGAAGCATGTTATAATCTGCTCAAAATACTGCACAACAAAGGATATCAAGAGCATGTTTACCCTTAATGACATACTACAAGGGAACGCGGGGAAGATACGTGTGGTCGGGACAACTGCGCCTGACCCTCAACTTGTGTTTCACGCGGCTCATCACGATAGTCGGCAAATCACACTGGACGACCTCTTTATCGCCATCAAGGGAGCAAAAGTCGATGGACATCGTTTTATTGCTACCGCTGCCCGGGCTGGCGCACGCGCAGCACTCTGCGTAGAGCCAGCCAACGATGTGCCATCAGACTTCCTGCAAATCATCGTCCCTGATGTTGTTGAGGCTCTCCATGCAACCGTCCGTCAGCGTATTCAGAGACAGACTGAGACAATTTATATTGGCATCACGGGTAGTAATGGCAAGACCAGTACCAAAGAGGCGGTAGCTTCGGTGCTCAGTCGTGTCGCGCCGACACTCAAAACCTATGCATCCTATAATACCGAGATCGGCTTTCCCCTGACGCTGTTGCAGTTAGAACCAGAGCATCGCTTCGCGGTCTTAGAGATGGGAGCACAATGGGTTGGTGAGTTAGCGATGCTCTGCACCATTGCCCGACCTGACTGGTCAATTGTGACCAATGTTGGCACTTCTCATCTGGAATATTTTGGTTCACAGGAACGCATCGCGCTCGCGAAAAGTGAGATCGTACAGGCATTGACCTCTGAAGGCATCGCTATCCTCAATTATGATGATCCACTGGTCCAGGCGATGCATGAGAAAACAAATGCCAGAATCTTATATTATGGTCTCGCGCCAGAGGCGCATGTACGCGCCAGTGATATCGGCGGCGACACACTGCGTGGACTGAGTTTTACCCTGCACTATCAACAGGAATCTATTCGTATACAGCTTCATTTGCCCGGTGAACATGGTATTACGATCGCGCTGGCCGCCGCCGCCGCTGGTCTATCTGCTGGGCTGCCATTAACAGAGATCAAAATCGCGCTGGAGCAACTCCACACATTTAAACGCCGGGGTGAAATCAAACCAGGATTTCATGGCAGTACAGTAATTGATGATAGCTACAACGCCAGCCGCAAATCAATTCTGGCCATTGCGCACGCCATGCATGATGCCCCAATACAGGGGGGAAGCAAACGCTGGGCTGTTCTGGGCGATATTCTGGAACTGGGTTCTTTCGCACCGGAAGAACATCGTATCACTGGCGCGGAGATAGCGCATCAGGTTGATTATCTTGTTGCCATTGGCGATAATGCGCGCTATTTTGTCGAAGGAGCAATCACGGCTGGCATGCCATCAGCCCACACATACTACTATCAAGCCGATATAGAGAACCAGAAGGAGCTTGACGCTGCCAAACAGGCTGCTATTACCATGCTCAAGGAACAGATACAAAAAGAGGATCTTGTTCTCGTCAAAGCCTCACTCGGAGTCGGAATGGATACGATTGTAAATGCATTACTGGCATAACGACAGCAATAAAAGGAGGAACAGAACCGTGGCAAAGCAAAAATTACGTATCGGTGTCATCTTCGGGGGGCGCTCAGGTGAGCACGAAGTATCCCTCGCCTCAGCGCAAGCTGTCATTGACAATCTAAACAAAGAGCACTACGAGATTGTCCCGATTGGTATTACGACAACGGGCACATGGCTGTTAGGAACAGAACCCGCAACATTGCTTGCCGCTGGCAAAAACGTTCAGTCGACCGCTGCTGATACCGGCACAACCAGCGTGACCTTCACAGGTGATCCAACTGTCCGCCACCTTATTCCAGTGCATGGTAAAGAACCATTAGGCGATCAGGGGCAGATCGATGTCATTTTTCCGGTCATGCACGGCACCTATGGCGAGGATGGCACCCTTCAGGGCTTGCTCGACATGGCAAATGTCCCCTATGTCGGCTGTGGCGTTCTGGGCGCGGCATTAGGCATGGACAAAGAAAAGATGAAAATGATCTTTGCAACCGCTGGTCTGCCCAACGTCAAGTATCAGGTCTTCCGCCGCAATCAATGGGAACGCGATCCAGAGACTATTATTCACAGTATTGAAGCAAACATTGGCTATCCCAACTTTGTAAAACCGGTCAATCTCGGTTCCAGCGTTGGTATTTCCAAAGCCCACAACCGCGAAGAACTGGAACATGCCATCAGGGTCGCCGCCGAATATGATCGCAAAATTATTGTTGAGCAGAATATCAACTGTCGCGAACTGGAATGCGCGGTTCTGGGCAATGATGAACCCATCGCCTCTGTTGTCGGTGAGATCATTGCCAGCAACGAATTCTACGACTATAAAGCAAAATATGTTGACAATAAGTCACGAGAAGCTATTCCTGCCGATATTCCACAGGAGGTCGCGGAACAGATTCGCCACTATGCTGTCCAGGCATTCCAGGCGCTTGATCTCAATGGCCTCGCACGCGTCGATTTCTTCATCGACAAAGTTAGCGGCGCGGTCTATATCAATGAAGTGAATACCATGCCTGGCTTTACCCAGATCAGCATGTACCCCAAACTGTGGGCTGCCAGCGGCTTGCCATACGCTGAATTGCTGGACCGCCTGATTGAACTGGCACAGGAACGTTTTGCTGATCGTCAACGCAACCGCACAACGTTCTAGCCTCAGATCGTTTCAATAATAAACCAAAACTAGTAGGAGGCTTGCTAATAGAGCAGCAAGCCTCCCCAAAACCCCTACGAAAGAGATCATATTACTCCACGCTACCACCCATTTCCGATCTAAACATATGATCACTCGTTCCCCCCTTACATCCCCCCACACTATAATAGACATCATAGTGACGCCCCTATTAAAAATTTTGTATACAAAATAACGCAGTTTTACATACAAATTAATAGCAGGTACGATATAATCTGAGAGGTGATTTTTTAGCGACAACACAGGCAGGATGTACAAGATCTTATCCAGATACTGGTATAAAAGTACATACTCTTTCCATGAAAAAAAGAAGTTGTTTTACCTGCATTTAGGACAGGGATCGACATATGTTGCACCCATACATAAGCCTGAATATCATGTTGTGCAGTTTAGACTTGACATCCCATGCACCAACCTTCTATACTACAATAGAAGTTTCGAATGTTGATCTACAAAGTCAACAATAATTGGTTAAAAAATAAGGAGGCCAGGAAGATGGCTGAGTACGCACATCCAGAAGTACTTGTTGATTCAAGTTGGGTTGCTGATCATCTTAATGATCCTAAAGTTCGTTTAATTGAAGCAGACGAAGATGTATTACTCTATGAGGTTGGACACATCCCCGGATCAGTCAAACTGGACTGGCATGTTGATGTACAGAATCCATTGAGCCGTGACTTTGTTGATCAGGAAGGTCTTGAGAAACTGTTCAGCCGCTATGGCATCAGCAACGATACCACAATTGTGCTGTTTGGTGACCGCAACAACTGGTATGCTGCCTATGCATTCTGGCTGTTCATACAATACGGGCATAAAAACACCAGGATCCTCAACGGTGGACGTGCGAAATGGGAAGCCGAAGGCCGCCCTTATACCAAAGAGGTTCCCAGCTACCCGGCAACAACCTACAAGGCACAGCCTGCTGATGAGAGCCTGCGTGCATTCCGCGATCAGGTACTGGCTGGCTTACAGGACAGCAACCGCCGTCTGATCGACGTTCGTTCTCCTCAGGAGTACAGTGGTGAGCTGCTTCACATGGTGAACTATCCTCAGGAAGGTGCTCAGCGTGCCGGTCACATCCCTGGGGCGAAGAACATTCCCTGGGCAACCGCAGCAAATGCTGATGGCACATTCAAATCAGCCGAAGAACTGCGCTCTATTTATGAAGGAAAAGATATCACTCCTGATAAGGAAATTATCTCCTACTGCCGTATCGGTGAGCGCTCCGCCCACACATGGTTCGTTCTCACGCAGTTGCTGGGTTATCCCAATGTCCGCAACTATGATGGTTCATGGACCGAATGGGGCAGCCTCGTTCGCTCTCCAATCGAGCGCTAGGGTATTCGCTGAGACACAATTTCTCATCATAGCAAACTTAATCGCTCTATCGCCTATATTATCCGGGCGCATCCATCCCTCTCCTACACACATGGATGCACCCGGATTTTTCTACATAAATATTTTATTTTCCTCACCGCATCTTCCTCCATAGCACAGCATCGTAAATGGATGACACCCCACCCGATTTTCATGTTGAATTACCTAAAATCTGCATAACATCACCCGCTGGTTCTTACGTTATTACCTAAAGCATGTATGGCACCACCTGATATATTCCTTATCCACGAAGCAGGTAAATACCCCAATGGAAGAGCACAAAACAAGAATCTTTGCATACATGCTATACTAACTGCATACGCCGATCATTTTTCCTGCAAATCGATGGAGATCACGCAAGATGGAAACAAGTGAACGTAGAAATCAAGACCCCATTCAGCAAAAAACAACTCAGAGCAAGGTTATCAATCTCCGCCAGCTACAAGATGAGGCACAACTGGGAGGCGGTGCAAAACGTATTGCGGCACAGCACAAAAAAGGTAAATTAACAGCTCGTGAACGCCTTGATCTGCTGCTGGACCCCGATAGCTTTAACGAACTGGATATGTTTGTCACCCATCGCGCCAGCGACTTCGGCCTGGATGAACAAAGGATACCAGGAGATGGCGTCGTCACCGGTTATGGCTATGTACATGGACGACTGGTTTATGTCTTTTCACAGGATTTCACCGTTTTTGGTGGTTCGCTCTCCGAAGCCCATGCTGAAAAAATTTGCAAAGTGATGGATCTGGCAATGAAAAACGGTGCGCCTGTTATCGGACTGAACGACTCAGGTGGCGCACGTATTCAAGAAGGCGTCGTGAGTCTGGGTGCCTACGCCGATATTTTCCTGCGCAATACGCTCGCGTCTGGAGTCATTCCGCAAATCTCCGCGATCATGGGACCATGCGCGGGTGGCGCGGTCTACTCACCTGCCATTACCGACTTTATTTTTATGGTTGAAGAAACCAGCTATATGTTTGTGACCGGACCGAATGTGGTCAAAGCTGTCACCCACGAAGATGTGACGCTAGAAGAACTTGGTGGTGCCACTGTCCATAACAGCAAGAGTGGTGTCGCTCATTTCGCCTGTAGCAGTGAGGCCGACTGCATTCGTATGATCCGACAATTGCTGGATTATTTACCCGCGAACAATCTTGATGATCCCCCACATCTCACGACGACAGACTCACCACAACGGGTCGTTACCACACTGGATACAATCATTCCCGATCATCCCTCAAAACCGTATGACATGCAAGAAATCATCCAGGCCGTGGTCGATGATGGCACCTTCTTTGAGGTACAGGAACATTTCGCGCAGAACATTCTGATCGGTTTCGCACGTCTGAACGGACGTTCCGTTGGACTGGTGGCGCAACAACCACGGACACTCGCAGGCGTACTGGATATCAATGCATCGGATAAAGCAGCGCGTTTTGTGCGCTTCTGCGATAGCTTCAACATTCCCATCATTACACTTGTCGATGTGCCTGGTTTTCTCCCCGGAACAGCGCAGGAACATAACGGTATTATTCGTCACGGGGCCAAGCTACTCTACGCCTATTGTGAAGCAACTGTTCCCAAAGTGACCGTTATTACGCGCAAAGCATATGGCGGCGCGTACGACGTCATGAGTAGCAAACATATTCGTGGAGATATCAATTACGCGTGGCCGACAGCGGAGATCGCGGTTATGGGACCAGAGGCGGCTGTCAATATCCTCTTCAAAAATGATATTGAGCAAGCAGTCGATCCCGAACAAAAACGGAAAGAATTGATTGCCGAATATAATGAAAAATTCGCCAATCCGTATATCGCAGCCAGTCGTGGTTATGTCGATGAAATCATCGAGCCAAGAAATACACGGATAAAACTTATCAAAGCGTTAGAAATGCTCAAAAATAAGCGAGATAGTAATCCACCTAAAAAACATGGGAACATCCCGCTCTAATAAATGCATAAGCACGTCTATAAGAATGACGTTATTTCTCCAATAGCTCCAGCAACACACCATTGGCACCTTTTGGATGAACAAAGATTGCTCGTCCTTCCGCTGCCAATCGTGGTTGCTGATCAAGCACTGGCGTCTCTTTCACCTGTAGCTCTGTCAACGATGCTTCAATATTCTCAACTTCCAGGCAGATGTGATGCAAACCTTCACCATGCTTCTCAAGGAAGCGTACAAGGCTGGTAGCCGTTGGTGCTGGCTCAATCAACTCTATCTTGCTCCCACCGGGTCCACCAAGAGGCAAAAACGCGATACGGACCTGCTCTGATGGTACAGCTTTGATTTCGGTAGGTTGTATACCCAGTGTGTCACGATAAAAGGTCAACGCCTGTTCTAGACTACGCACAATAATCGCAACATGATCAATTCTCTTTGGCTCTGACATCCTACAATTCCTCCATTCACTGCCTGTATGTTAGCTATGTTGTTTAATCGATGTTACTGCATGAAGCCGTGTAAGATCAAGATGATATGGGATAACCGAGAATAGCCCGGTACTGCGCTGAATGGAACTGGTCAGGGTGTGCAGGGCCATCAACGCACCAATACGTGTCTCCTCATTATAGTGCAAAACATGGGAAGCATGCTCAAACTCAGCCTGAGTTAACACTTCATAGCTCAAATCAGGTTTCAGGAGCATACTCAAATCAAGATCGACATATGATACGCGATCAAGCTGCATTGTCGCGGGCTGAATAATATTCACATAGGTATGCAATAATTCAGCATCATGATAAAAGGCGCTAAACATAAACCAGCGCTGAGGCCAGAAGAATTGTACACAATTTCTTGGCAAAGGACGCGTACCCGAAGCCCAGTTCATCAGCGTTCCTCTGGGTAACCAGACACAGGTACAATCATCAGCGCCCGAATGATTGAGAGATGATTCCACAGATAATGAAATTCTCCGGTCCACCTTATACGCACGCCATGATCCACGTATCAAATGATCATAACTACGACTTTCAACAAGAAAATCTCGCTCCATCCTTACAATCTCCCTTCATAACCATCATACTACGGAACTCTATACAAATCGTCAAGTGATACCAGTAATATCATCTGATGCAGAGAATTCATGTATATTGTGCTACCTAAACACATGTTTCATACAAAGATAAAATAATTCTCTTTTTTATAATAAAAAAAACAATGCATATACGCATTATCTTCCAATATACAACCTGTATATTTTATTTCTCTTTGTTGGACAGCTACATCCGCTGTCCAGCACGAGAGAAACAAACGCGGAGCCTTCTGTTCTACCGCATGCTTCAAGAAGAAGGCTTCTCCTGTGCGTTTACTCCTCAAGAGAAGTTCAACACAACATAGGTACAGTCATCACATCTCTGCGTAGAACAGATCAGCGGAATTTTTGCTTCTGAGTAACATTGCTATGGTAATTCGCCAGTAGTGTTGTAAAATAAAGACAAACTGAAGAACCGCGAGATTGAACAGAAAAGGATCGTATGCGCTGCCCCAATTGTCATACCATAAACCCGGCAAATGCCAAGTTTTGTCTTGAATGTGGTACACGCCTCGCTGGATGTCCAAACTGCGGCACAATAAATCCACCCAATGCCAAATTTTGTATTGAATGTGGTATATCCCTTCAATCACAACGTACGATATCTACTACCCTTACCACATACAATGAACTTTCTGGTGCATCAACAGGAGATATGCTGTCAATCCCTGTTGTGGATGCAACCCCCCAATCAAACGATTCCTTGCTCTTACCAGAGGAACGGCGTGTCGTCACTATTATGTTCGCGGATATCACAGGTTCCACACCACTGGCGGCAATTATGGACCCGGAGGACATGCGTGCCATCCTTACAGGCTATTTCACTTTGATGACAGAACAAATTCGTAAACATGATGGCACTGTGGAGAAATATATCGGAGATGCGGTTATGGCCGTTTTCGGGACACCACTGACGCATGAAGATGATCCTGACCGCGCAATCCGGGCCGCCTTAGACATGCAGATAGCCTTACAGCATTTTAACAACCAGCGACTAGGAAGAGACTCAACCGCTACCCGCTTACAGATGCGCATTGGTATCAATACAGGTGAGGTTGCGGCCATGACCAATGAAGGTCAGCTACGACAGGATTTTTTGATCACGGGCGATGCCGTCAATATCGCGGCACGCTTGCAACAGGTAGCCACACCTGACACAATCCTGGTCGGTGAACGAACCTATCTGGCGACACGCGATGTGTTTGATTTCACCACTATCGCGCCTCTGCATCTGAAAGGCAAATCGACAGCGATCAATGCATATGTTGTACAGGGCTTACATCAATCTGGCAGCGTGATAACACAACATCCCAGAGGTCTGGGACAACCTACCGCGTTAGTTGGTCGCACCATTGAATTGATGTTATTGCATACAAACTTTGCGCGAGTGCAGGCAGAACGTCGTCCGCACTTTATTACCATTCTGGGTGCGCCCGGCGTTGGCAAAAGCCGACTGGTGCGTGAATTTATCGCCCGTGAACAGGAGCTAGCCAAAAGTGCCGCTTCCCAGGCAAGCATACCATCACCGCTGGTGTTAAAAGGGCGTTGCCCACCATATGGCGAGGGCATCACATACTGGCCGTTAATCGAAATTATCCGCTCGCTTTTAAACGTGCAGAATAACGACACACAAGATGATTTGCAGGAACGCTTCATCAGTTTTATGCATGATCTCTTTGCGAAAGCACATATCTCTGAGTCACCAGAAGAGATCGCAGAGACGTTGCTACGCCGGATCGGCAAAAACCTGAATGGGCGGGATACACAGGATGATGCCCTTAATCAGTCAGACTATAGTAAAACGAAATTTCATACAACGCTACACACCTCAAATTTAAAACAGGCAGGTACGCAGAGCGCACTTCTGCGTGCGTGGCGCATACTCTTCGAGGCACTGGGAGAGATTCAACCTTTGATCATCGTTGTTGATGATATTCAATGGGCAGATGAAGCCCTGCTTGACCTGCTAGAATACCTGGCGGATCGCATCACGGCGGTCCCCATACTTTTCCTCTGTCCCGCTCGACCCGACTTTTTAGAGCAACGTCGTGCCTGGGGTGGTGGTCATCGTAACTTTACCGCGATTGAGCTTGAATCTCTTTCCTGGGAAGAGAGCAGTAATCTGATCGATGAATTGCTCAATACCAACGATCTACCCGAGAATCTACGTTATATTATTTTGAGCCGCGCCGAAGGAAATCCTTTCTTTGTCGAAGAGATCGTGCGTATGTTAATAGATCAGAGCATTCTGGTCCACGGCAAAAAGCAGGAAAACGGTCAAGACTATTGGAGCGTCAATCTGCCTGGCTCAGCCTTCCTTAACGATCTGTCTCAACAAAATGACCAGACCGAAGATGATTTGTTAACCAACAATCTGTTACAACTCCCCCACGTTCCTGATACAGTGCAGGGCGTACTGGCAGCACGTATTGATTTGCTAGAACTGCCAGAAAAACTGGTGCTGCAACATGCGGCGATCATCGGTCGTACCTTCTGGCTCTCAGCCCTACTTGAACTCACCAATAACCTTACCATTGATCAGATATTGCTGGCTCTCACCTCACTAACCAAACGCGGCTTTATCGTGGAGATTGAGAGAAAGAGGACCGCGACAACCATTGATAGCAACGATCAGGTTTTCAGTTTCAAACATGTGCTCACCCGTGATGTCGTACACAACAATATTCCGCGTCAGCGCCGTGCCTATGAGCACGCCCATATCGCACTCTGGATCGAAGAAAAAATACAGGATCAACAGGACAGCTTCAGTGAATTGCTGGCATATCACTATCAACAGGCATTGATCGCCTGGTCTACCAGTTCTGTCATTGATGTGATCCAGATCAAACTGCCTTCATCCCCACAGCGAATACCGATACGCCTGACACGTGCATTGCTGCGTGAGAAGACCGTCAGAGCACTGGTACAAACAGGCGACCACGCGCTCCAAAGCTACTACGCGCTCCGTGCGCTCCGTGCGTTCACCGATGCGGAGGATATTCTTCAGGAGAGCGGAAAAACAGTGGAGCAGACCAGAACGCTGGCAACAATCGAAGAAAAAATCGGTGATGCCTATACCCAACGTGGGGAACAAGATGACGCCTGGCAGCACTATCAAAAAGCATTACGCACTGCAGAAGCCAGTCAGGACACACCAGAAGAAGGGCAACTGCTAAAGTTATATGATAAACTCTCACTGCTGGCAACAAGGTGGTTACTGAGGTTCAACACCCCACCAGAAATACAGGAGGTGCGCAACTATATCGATGCAGGATTGCGCATACTGGCCGGGTTAGAAATGAGCAGCATGCATGTGGCATTTTTAACCTACCAGGCATTCTGGTATATTCGCCAACTTGAAACAGCGCCAAATAAACAGAAGGCCGATCTAGCTAAACAGGCACTGGAAAGCGGCAAACAGGCACTGACAAGCGCCGAGACATTAAATAATCCTCGTATGCTTTCATTAGCGCTCGATGCGATGGGCTTTATTTATCTGCAATATCACCAGTATCATAAATCATTGGAACTGCAATCCCGACGTTTACAGATCGAAAATTTCTTCCGCACAGATCGTGAGGAGATCTACGACCTCTATCTCTCGCTGGGGGCGGCATACGAGCAGGTCGCGGATTATCAAAGCGCCCTCTCATGCTATGGTCGGGCACGCAGTTCAGCAATGGCAATGGAAAGTCCAGGGATGGTGCTCAACAGTATGGTCGGGCGCATGAACACCTGGCGTCTCTGGAATCGCTGGGATAATGCGGAACAAGTAGCGCAGGAGACATTGGAGTTCATCGAACACAATCATCAGGATGAACTACGCCAGCGCTGGGCACTGGAAACGCTGGCAGTGATTGCTTACCACCGGGGGAACCGAGAGGATGGCGCACAATACGCACGCCAGTACAGACGCTTACTCGAACAACAAATCCAGCATACACACCCTGATGAAACCAGTCAGATAGACATCAGTTTCCGGGCTATTTATCATGCGCAAGAAGATTGGCAACACGCAGCAGAAGGATACCGCAACAAGCTGAAAGCCACTGAGCCATTTCCTTCTCCACAGGTGCTCTCAACCCTGGCAGAACTCCTTATAACCATCAAAGCTCCGCTTGAAGAGCAGGAGGCAACATGTGAGCGAGCTGTCAATGAAGGTGAACGAGCGGGAGCACGTAAAAGCCTGAGTGTCGCATTACGTGCTCGCGGGCGTATGTACTTAGCCCAACAGAAATGGGAGCAAGCAGAACGAGACCTGCGCCAATCCCTGGAATTAAGTGAAATGCTGAATTTACCGTGGGAACAGGCACACACATTGTATTTTCTGGGACAACTCTACAAGCAACATGCAGGAATTGTCACAGACTCCCAGGAACGCAATAGTGATCGGGAAAAAGGACATTACTACCTGGAGCAGGCACACGGCTACTACGCCTCGCTTAAAGCAATGCCCGCAATGATACGGGTGCAGCGAGAACTGACAGAAAAAACATCAGTATAGCGCAACACACCTACCATAGACGGGTAGAATCCCAGAGTTCGCCCATTGTATGAGGAAGAGCTGCCATAGACAAAGCAGTTGTGCTCATACCAGCAGCATGCAAATAGCTATACACGCTATTCAGCGCAATCTCTGGCGTATTATTGGTACGACTCAGGTGGGCCAACCAGACCCAGCGTCGCTCACCAGTACGCCAGACCTGCCGCAAAGCCTCAGCGGCCTGCTCATTAGATAGGTGACCAGTATTACCTAAAATACGCTGCTTTAAATACCATGGATAGGGTCCACGGAGCAAGCGTTCACGATCATGATTGGCTTCAAGAACCAGCAGATCAGCATGTTGCATGACATCCAGCATTGCAGGCGTAACCTCTCCACTATCAGTCACCAGACAGATCCGACATCCACCAGTAGATAAAAGATAGCCACAGGGAGCAACAGCGTCATGGGATGTAGCAAAAGAGGTTATTTCAATATCACCAATAGTAATATGTGAACCAACTGGCAGAGGTTGCATGGGCAAAACAGTGGTAACCCGTGTCTCACTCACTGTTGCTACCCGCGTTTGCGCAACCTGCGCAGCATCGGTGGTTGTCGCCTGTAGTGTTGTCGTTGTAGTAACGGAAAGAGTAGTTGTAGCAGCGATACCACTTTTGATTGGAACCGCTTTGCCAGAATCAGAACGCCACACGCCCGTCATCATCCCTTCCTCAATCGCATTCAACGTACGCTGATCAGCAATAATCGTTGTTCCAAACTTTTTAATCAGCATAGGAATACCCTGGACATGATCACTATGCTCATGTGTTACCAGAACGTTCTGCAACTGCTCAGGCAAAACACCAACCGTTTGTAGACGATTGGCGATCATTCTGGCGCTCAAGCCTGCATCGACGAGAATTTTGGTACGTCCCTGTGGACCCGCCTCCACCAGTAACGCATTACCACTACTGCCACTTCCCAGAGAAACAACTCGCATATGACACAACCTTTTCATGCTACAGAGATATTATTTTTCTACTATAACCTTAATAGTACGCTGTACGCCCGGTGTTTGACCAGAGGACTATGACTTTTGCGCAAAGCGCGGATCATACAAAGAGAGCAGAGATTGTGCGCTACCGCCCAGAACAAGTTCCAGAGCCTGTGCATCCAGACCAGATTGACGGATATGCCGCAAGACACGTTGTTGCCGAAGCAGACCATAATCACTGGCAAAAAGAATACGATCCGCTCCCACTAATTGCACCATTGAGGGAAAAATATTGCTCCGATAAAGATATGGAGTCGCAGCCGTGTCATACCAGACATGGGCAGCAATCCGTTGAATTTCTGGCATCAATGTATAGAAAGGCAGACCACCACCCCAATGAGCTGCCACAAAACGCACCTCTGGAAAGGCCATCAAAAACGTAACCACATCCTGAACAGAGACATTCCCTTTGCCAGGATACAGGTGCCCGACCGGTTCACTGCAATGAGAAAGGACGATAAGCTGGTGCTGATGGATAATATCCATCAGAGGAAAAAACAATTCAAGATCGCTTAGTGAATAGCCCTGACCATGAGGCATCAACTCACCGACCCCAATCATACCAGCCAGAGCACAACGTTCTAATTCATGTACGGCTCGTACACCAGCAGCAGGCTGCAACACCGCCATACCATAGAGACGCCCCGGATAACGGCGCATAGCATCAAGCACATAGCTATTCGACTCTTCAATCAAACCAGGATCAGTCCAACCAAAAGAGAACGTTACAGAAGCGTCCACCCCAGAGGCTTCCATTTCAGCAATCAGATCCTCAGCATCCGCGAGATGAGCGCGAGGATTACCATACAGTTCATTAAACCAGGGATCACGTTCGCAATAGCGTTCACGGTGCATACATACATCAGGGGGAAAAATATGTGTATGAAAGTCAATGATCATTATCCCCGGCTCCTTCATTGTGCAACTAGAAAAATGAAAGATATAGTATTCAGTATAACAAAAAAGACTTTACCTTTGTTGGTAAAGCCTTCATGATTGTACTTTGCAGTAAACAATCCACTACACCACCAGAATAGCGATTTCCTCAATTTTGTTGAGTCCCACACATGCTCGTCAAAGCAGCGGACCACTCCCATAAGATCCTAGATGAAACAAGCCGTACGATCATTAGGGCGACTTCGCTGCACCTGTTACCAGGCGTCCACTCGTCGTCTATCTACCAGGTCATCTTCCTGGGATCTTTATTGCTCCGAA
>DATJIE010000023.1:0-148190 GCA_035493535.1 Dictyobacter sp. | reverse complement strand
ATCAAAGACCAGAGGGCCAGCGTCACACGTATCCTGTCGGCGGGAGACTGTGACGTAATGCAAACCACCGACTAAACCTGTAGTACATTCTCCGGTGAGGTTTCTTGGACGGGGAGTTCAACTCTCCCCCATCTCCACCACACAGCAAGGCTAGAAGCAACGGTATAAACCCGCTTCTAGCCTTGTTTTGTAGTCATTAGCTGCCTCCTTACAAAACTAAAATGAAGAATGTAGCAACTGTGTAGCAACGATGTTTTGTCAGAATTAATAAATCTTTCAAGGAGAAGAAATGGGGCAAAAAGACCAAAAGATGACTTTTACCATTCTAGGAGACACTGTTTATACTAAAGAGAACCGCCCCCTATTCTGGCGCAATGAAATGCCACTATTTTGGGATACAGAAAACATGGAAGATTTGGCTCTGCACACATTTCCCCTCATTGAGGACTTTGAAGTGCTCCTAGAGAAAATGGAAATAGTACCTGAGCAGAGTAAAGAGAGGAAACGATGTCCCTTTGGATATCAGATTTGCTTCTTCAGTGCTCCTCGTGGATACATTGCTACCTTCCCCTGGTGGGACCATGTGGAAAAAGATCTTCGATGTGAAGGGTTCTCTATTCCTCTGGGAACTTTGAATCAGCCATATTCCGATTTAGAACAAGGATGGATCATCTCTATTGCCACCGATGATTACTTCGTCTATGTAGTGGAAGGAGACTTTGATCGTACAATCAATGACCATTTCCATCATACCTGGTTCAAAGTACCAAAGGAAAGATATCTCAGCCAGTGGCAAAAAACTATTCAATTATGCCAACAACACATAACTGATTGACTTAAGACGTTGGTAAATCTATTGGTCATCTTTGCCATCTTTCATACTATTAGATTTATTTTCCGCAACCGGACCACCCAGGAACTTAAAGGCATCATCCCATTTTTCTATCACCTCTTGTTGCATTGATGGCAGGATATGCGAGTAAAGATCCATTGTAATAGTGATAGAGCTATGTCCCAAAAGCTCCTGCACTACTTTCGGATGGACATTCGTAGAGAGCAAGATCGTTGCGGCGCTATACTGCAAATCATGAAAATGCATATGTGGAAAGCCATTATAATATAAGGTCTAGCTTGATCACATTTAATCCCTGAATTCTTATTGCGTTTTACTTTGCGTTGACAATTTCGTTTTACTTTTTATTGACAATTCATCCTTCACGCTTTCTGAAAGGTATATATATGTTTTTTGGTCATATTCTATTTATTCCTTTTTTGCTATTTTTATTGCTTATCAGTGTTATCTGGATATGAGCACTTATTGATTGTAGATATAATAAAAACTTAAGTAACAAACAAAAAATCATCTGGTTTCTTCTTATCCTCTTTACCCAATTCGTCGGCACACTTCTCTATGTGCTCATCGGGAGATCTCCTCAAAAAGCCTTCCCATAAGGTGAATACGTCAGAAGAAAAGCCCTTACAGCGAGTGTTATAAGGGCTGATTGCTATGCTCGAAAGACGAAGAGTTTCAGGACAACACTTAAGCTCTTTGCCGTAGCATTGAGCGGGCAAGCGAGGTCACCGCTTGCTTAAACCGATTGGGATAGCTGTGAAGGGAAAGACTACAGTCTTTTCTCATCCACCATTTAGTAGCGCTATTCCAGTAAAGGATTTATGCTATACTTAGCATTGAAGTTCATTCATAATATGTTTCAAAAAAGAGAAGGGATTATCTTATGAAACGCTGCTTTAACTTCCTCGTAAAATTCTGGATCAAATTGAACCATATGGCAGAACGTTCACAAACATTAACAGTTGATGCAGATGTATTATCCAGAACACCTGCCAACACACATCAATTTCCCTGGGGATAACAAATACCCATAACATCTCATTTTACTAGAACAACGCTGGACTTATGACAACAATTCCTCACATTGAAGATCATCAAAAGTCATAAGAGAGCGTTCCATATGCCCATGCCATAATGATATCAGGCAACTTAATTGACCATTGCCATACTGGTATGAAAAGGCTATAAATCACCGCATGACGATAGTCAAACTAACAAGCATTCCAATCATAATCATTCACACCATTTTCTTGTAAGAACGCCGGTTTCTTGTAGGTGCTTTGTAAGCCATTCAGGTGTTATCACTGTTAAAAAATCGTACATTGATCCATCATTCAAAATCCACTTATCCATACTTTTCTGATACACCAATAATATAGCGATCAAACAATATCAGGTAACCATTCATTATCCCACCTCATGATTGTCTGTATCACTTCTACTATTTATCTGAGATTTCAATACTCCCCTTACATTCTCCTCAGGAACATACGATACTAAAATGCTATTTCCATACTCCTCATGTTTATGTATCCAGATCCGACCACAATTCTCACACTCATACATATGGCATCCAAACCTATGCGGATAACTGACCAATGTATAAACGATGAATTCCTCATCAAAATCTTCACCAGTCGCTTCAGGGCCAAAATGTTTATGTATAAATGCTTCTTGCTGATTCTGCTCACGTGCTTTGATATAGTCCAATATCTGATCACTCATACCTACAAAACACGCTTCATCATCCTCATCAGGAATAAACATCGCTTTATAAGGAATAAAATCGGTTTGATCCCTGATAATATATCCACAACGACATCGTAATTTGCTCATTATTATCTCTCTACTCTTAGAAATTATAAACAGCAAAATCACCGCATTAAAATCTAAAAGCATAAAATACAATACCTGAAGCAGACATAGAAATTGATCAACACTCCAATTACACCATCTGCTCCAGGTACCTCTCGACTAATTAAAAAATCAAAAAATCGGTTGGATCGTTCCTATACTATTCTTAATCTAGTCAGAGCCTGCTCCGCTTTCACTCGAACCTGCCCATAGGGCCAATTTAGTAACTCAAAAAGTTTATTTATTAACGATAGCCCCGGATTGCGCATGTTTCCGATTGCATCTGCAACATTCTCTTGTACTATGGAACCAAGTATTTGTCCAATTCCTCTAGCCAACAGGTATTTCTCCGCTTCCACAGCTACTTCTTGTAGAACTTCTACATGCATCTCACGCAAACACCATATGGCTTGAGCGCAGATCTGATTATCACCTACCAGGATCTTGAGTGGTTCCAAATCAGTCAAAACTCCAGGTCTTGCAAGAACACGAAACGCTGCCATTCGTACATCTCTGTTTGTATCATGTAGCATCGCGATAAATGGCTCGACTGGCCCTATCTCTCCCCGTTGATTGAGCGCCTCGATAGCCGCCTCCCTCACTTTTGCATCATCATCTTGTAACATCCCCCTGACTTCATCTACCGGAAATGGCTCTCCATCTTCCCTCGATTGTAATAAATGTATTGCCATCAGGCGTATGCTCGCTGACGGATCGTCTAACGCTTGCAACAACAATGCTCGTGGTAAACAACTATCTCTTCTCTCTAAAGTCTGGAGTACCACTTCGCGCACTCTCTCATCACTATCATGCACCATACTCCTGATCTCATCGACAGGAAATGGTTCCTCATACGCTATCGCCTCAAGAAGTTGAATTGCCATCCAGCGCACGTGCGCCAGCGAATCATCCAGCAATGGTAGTAACCAATCTCTTGGTACGCGCTTCCCCAATGCCATCAATACATCAAACGCCTCATTACTAACACGCTTCCGATCATGTAGCGCTCCTATAATAACCTTGATAGGTGTTCGCTCACCCTGCTTCCCCAATACTCTAACCACAATCCAACGGATAAAAGAATTCTTATCACACAACAGTTCCAAAAAAAGGTCGAATGGCACCTGATCACCCATTGCCCCTAATGCTTTAATCGCCTCTACCGCTACACTCCACTTATGATCATGTGCTGCCTCTATCAACCGTGGTAATGGGACACGGCTAGCAAGCAACTCAAATGCCGTCTCACGTGCTATATTCTCCTGACAATCGAGCAATGGCAAGAGAAGTTCTTCGGGCACAGCAACATCATTCCTGGTCAATACAAATTGCGCCGCTAGCCGTACCTTTTTATTCCGATCACTGAGCTTATTTACAATGACTTCTACAGGAATAGAAGCAAGATGACAATGTAAGCCATAGATAGCATATTTACGCATCCCTGGATCTTTGTGCTCCAATAGACTCAGTAGTACCTTTAATGGAGCTCGCTCCTTCAACATGCTGAACAATGATATTGCATGATAACGAACTTCTTTTCTATCACTGGACAATGCTTGAAGCAAGGGTTCAAGCGGAACTTGCTCGTATAAATCTCGTAGAGCAAGCCAGACTTCATCCATATATTCAGCACTGAAATCATCACAATCGTTCAACACATGATCAACTAATGCTGGGATAGCTTCAATAGCTCTACTATGACCAAGCAAAATCATGATTTCATGAACTACATATTCCTCAGTATCATCCTTTGCTGCAATTAATGCATGAATTGGCAAATCTTTATCTTGCATCTTCAATAGATCAACACATTCCGAACGAATACAAGCATGTGGATCACTCAATAATTCTGTAATAAGCTCGATCGGATATTCACCATCCTGCCCCCCAGCGTGCTCTTAACTGCTTAAGCGCAGCGAGACGCACACCAGCATCAGGATCTTTAAGTGCCTCCATGAATAACTGTGCAGGCACATCGCCTTTATTTCCCACAATGCCCAGTATTTCGACAGCTACAGTACGCCGATGACTCTCCTCATGTTGTTGAAGGATTTCGCTAAACGACTTGATGATGTGATTTACTTGTGCCTGAGGAATGCGTGAAAGCTCTCTTTTTACAATCGCTTGAGCCTTAGATCGAATATATTGATTTCCAGAAGTGGTTGACATAAGTAACGGCAACAAAGGAGCCTTTGCGCCGAGAGCATCCAGAACGTCAATCGCGGCCAAACTCACCCTGAAATAACGTCCTTGTAGCGTCTCTAACCACTGCTCGTCCGTCATCCATGGTTTGAGTTGCTCTATAGCTTCGGCAGCAGCCTCTCGCACTTCAGTACGAGAACTTCGTATTAAATTTAAGAGTTGCCAACGGGGAGCTTTTTCCTTAAAAAGGACACTTCGGTGAATGGCAGATATATCAATTGCCCAATCACTCCTGGAAAGCTCTTCTGTGAGTTTTTGAAGAGCTTCGTCATCGAATAAGTCGATGGAAGTCATATATAGTGCAGCGTGAGGTGAAGCATTCGCTGCGCAATGCTAAAAACTAGTGGATCAATAGGACATGATCTACTGCAATTACCAGATAAATGTACAACACATTTCTGGTCTGATAACAAACTATCATACAAAAATATTCTATACACCTTATATAGAACAGATGCATTTACTAGCTCTTTTCCAAGTTTAAAGCATATCTCAATCGTATGTCAAGCTTTAAACACAACATTTGCTATGTCTATACTATACAAAAATGGAGAGGCATAATACCTCTCCACTTCTGTGTATGATCATGCACCTGATTTGAATAATGGATCAGGAAATGGCATACGAGAAAACGTGTAACGATCCCTCATTGACAGAACTGGGGAACGTAATACTTGCTACCTGTTTACTCGTATTGAGTGAGATCGGCGCGGAAGCAAAGATATACGTTGCAGTCTGATCTTCACCCGTTCCGGCATTACGATAAGGAGTCTTGACAGCAACCACATTTCCATATGAAGGTGATGCACTTCCAGCCGCCAGGGTCCAATCACTGAAACCAAGTTGAGCTGTCTGTGTACTCCCATCGGTATATGTCACTGTAATCGTACCCTGTGATGGACCATTGGAAGCACTCCCAAGGAACGTAAGCTGAGAAGCTCCCGCTTTCGCACCTGGCGTTTGAATGGTCTGTCCAGCCGTCTGAACATTGTCAAATGTTGCCACCGCAACATCAGGCCATGCATAGCTAATACCATTCACAGTGACAGTTGCACCCGGTGTATATCCGGCGGCAGCCAGCTGCTTCTCGGAGTAACTATATCCATCACCATCAAAATCTGCATTACCCTGACCATCGTTAGAGATACCTGCATTGTTAAAAAGTCCCAGCATATTTCCTGGCTTCGCCACCACAACGGTCAGTGCGGATATCGGCAACGTTGTCCCATCGCTGGTCTGTGCAGTGATAGGCACGGTATAGACACCTTCAGCCATACTCGCATCGGCAGTGACACTAAATGTTCCCTGAGCAGAACTTTGTGCATTTACCACAAAACTTCCAGAAGTTGGTGTCACAGTTAAGCCAGAAGGCGGCGTCGCACTCCACTGTACAGTCGAAGCTGTGTCACTGATATTCTGCGCATTTATGCTCACCTGAGTTTGTGCACCAGGAGCAACAGTGGCACGACCAGGATTCAAAGATACCAGAGTTGTGGTTTCTCCATACTGGTATGAAGGAGGAGCATCGTTCGCGCTACTTCCCCATGTCGTATTCGGTGTACTGCCAACGGTATAATTCAGTGTGCCACCGTTAGCAACAAAAGAAGCAGGAAGCCAGGGCTGTGTGCTGGTTTTACCATTTACCTGCAAGCTCTGCACGTAATAATCGCTGGTCGTCGTTCCTGGTGCAGTAATCGTGATTGTCTGACCAGTTGGACGATGGATAACAATGTTCGGGAAGAGAGGGCTGGCCAGCGCAAGATCCGCAGTGCCAGGCGTTTCAGGAAACATACCAAGTCCTGCCCAGACATCCCATGACGACATTTCACCAAGATCATCATTACCAGCCATGCCTGTAGGGCCTGGTAGCCAGAGTGAATTCTCGATGCTATGAACCATCTGCTGCGTCTTGTAGGGAGCACCAGCATAATCATATTCCCACGGCGTCTCAATCGTTGGCTCGTTGCCCAGGAAAGCATAAGGTGAATTCGGACCAGCATTGAGTTGTGTAAAGAAAGTATTCAACTGCTGGACGACCTTAGCATTACCACCTTCCGCGCTGAAAAGCCCCTGCAAATTGAATGGTACCATCCAGTTATACTGCGCTCCATCACCCTCAACCCAGCCAGTACCACTGGTTGGATCATACGGACTTGGGAAAGACCCATCCAGATTACGAGGCTCCAGATTACCATTGGCGGGATTCAGAAGGTTCTCCCAATCCTGCGCACGCGTCACGAACTTCTGGTAATCAGCGGTATCGCCAAGTGCCTGAGCAAACGCTCCAATAGCAAAGTCCGCAGTATTGTATTCCAACGTGGTTGACGCAGAACCATAGAAGTTACAACAGCTATAACTTCCATCCTGTGGCTCATAACCAATACTTTCAAGATAGTTCAAACCAGGACGATTATTATTTGTCTGTGTGGCTTCCTTGATCATACCCGCCAGCGCCGTCTTCGTATCAAAATTCGTGGCACCAAAGGCATATGCATCAGCAATAATCGCATCAGCAGGATCTCCAACCATCACATACGTTTCACCATTCGCCAGCGCCCATTTGGGGAACAGACCACTCTGCTGGTAATCATTGACCATCGATTGAATAATATCGCTGGTCTGCTGAGGAGCCAGGAACGCCAGCAACTGCGTCTCGGAGCGGTAAATATCCCACCCGGAATAGTTTGCGTATTGTACATGCCCTTTCGCGACAGTATGTATCTGTCCATCAAAGCCAATATATTGACCGTTGACATCCGAAAAAACGTTCGGCTGTAAAAGTGAATGATACAAAGACGTGTAGAACGTCGTCTGTTGGGCTGTCGTGCCACCAGTCACTTTTACTTCACCCAGCATCTTATCCCAAGTTTGCTGCGTTTGATGCAGAACAGTATTGAAGTTTCCTGTTGGATCTTCCTGATTCACGTTCTGCTGTGCATTCGCTACGCTCACAAAGGAAAGACCAACCTTCACCGTAACCGCAGCGCTTTTGCTGGTATTAAACGTCACATACGCACCAGAACCAGGACCAGAGACAACCGTCGTTGGAGACTGACTGGCAATCTTCTTCTCCGCTGCTGACGCAGTCCCTTTCGCAACCTGAGCCTGAGCATTCATGAAATTCTTCACAGCTGGTGATACAGTGCTTGAACCTTTCACAGTCGTTTGACCCGGAGTCACAATACTGTTGTACCAGGTACCAGTGGTTGCGAATGGCTGACTAAACTGTGCATAAAAATACACTTTGTAGGTATCAGTAGCGCCGCAAAAGCCACCACTTTCCGCCATACCAGAGATATAATTCTTCCCAATCGTAGCTTCAGCGTCCTCATCACCATTTATTGATCCAGAAGGATTCACCAGCATAGTTGCTGTTTGACCCTGTGGATAGGTGAAAAGACCAGCGCCACTACGCTGAGTAGCTGTCAATTGGACATTCACACCATTATCAAGCTTCACCTGATAATAACCAGCACTGGCCGACTCATTAGCATGAGAGAATGTCGAAACATACTGAGCAGGATCAGTAGCAGGTGAAGTTGTCACGGCACCTACATAGGGCGTAAAAGGAATATCACTATAGACATCACAACCAGCACCACTTAGATGTGTCAGACTGAAGCCTTTGATCTGATTATTGCCATAATAATACCCACCAGCCCAGGCAGTGGCATTATCGGGACTAAACTGCACCATACCAAAGGGAGCATCTGCACCAGGGAAGTCATTACCAACATTCCAACCATCAGGTCCATTTGTTGATGATCCAGTAGCAGTGAACGGATCAACCAGGCTGGCAAGATCATTCGTAGAAGTTGAAATAGGGGTTGATGCGGCTCGCACAGTACCCGTCGTAAGGCAGAGAGCACACAAGACTGTAATCATGGCGACAACACTGGTCACCGAACGTTTCATGCTTTGAGAGTGCATTATTGCTGTCTCCTCCTTGTTCCAGCAACGAGACACATACACATCTGTATGGAAAAATGCACACCATCATGCATACAAACATTCTATCAAAAGAAAAGAGATATTCTGGCATTCCGTACAATCAAAAGATAGATAACGAGAAGTGTCAAAGTGAATCTCCTGGCAATGCATCCTATCCACAACAGATATGTTTTACAGTTTAATCAGGCTGGTCTTATCTTAACTCATCTTCTTGAAATCTCTTTGTATCCTACCCAGATACATTAATCACACTTATTCTTCAAGTCATATAGTAAATTTTTCGCCATTGTAAAAACACCAAGGATGAAGAAAGATAATTTATAACTCCTGATCATCTTCACAGATGAAATCTATGAATTAATTCATCTGTTACAAGATACAAATTATAGTAACATAAACAATATAAAATAATCAAGGCTCAAAAATCTAGTAAAGGTAATTTATCCTTATTTACCTGACTTTCATAAATTCAACGAATATCGCACAAAATCTCATCAATATGTATTGATGAGATTTTACAACATTTATATGACCAAAGATAAAACAGGCAAAAATCTCTGATCTCAACTCGTTACCTTACGAAAAGAAACCCGATATGCATATGCGTACAAAAACATCCAAAAAAGACTCCAAAAAGAATGCGCAAAAAAAGACCCGAAAATTATGATTTCCGGGTCTCTAAATTATAAAATGCTACTGCTACAATATGCCCCAGTAATCAGCAGCGTCATCTGCGTTTTGATCCGTAGCAGCAGTAGAAACAATCTCATCACCATGTCCCAATGCACGCATACCACCGGTCAGTTGCCTTCTTAGCCCATTATCATCATTAGACTGCATAGAGACTGATGAAGCATACGATTGCGTAGATGGAGAAGATGGAACAGGAGAAGCATGAGGCTGCTCCACCGGCACATTATTCACGCCATTCTCAGACCCAACAGGTACAGCGACAGCAGGAACCCGAATAACGGGTTGAACGACCCCTTGAGTCATCATTTCATAATACTCCGTCAGTCGGAGTGCGATAAGTTGACCAGGATTGTCAATCATATGATGTTTTACAGCATCATCCCGTAACGCATCCAAAGCAGCCGACCCTTTGAGGAGATTCACTGTAAAATGTAAAAATTTATCTGATGATGATTGAGCCATACAACCTTCTCTCTTCTAAATTAGACGCTACGGATACCCGAAGAAGCATTGTTGCCAGAACCAGAAACCTGGGCTTTGCGTACCAGCAACCGATTAGCAAGGTTACAGTAGCCAAGCGCATTCGCATGAACCGGATCATCCGGACGTGAAAGATGAGGAATACGCTGCTTCAGGAAATTGTAAAAATAATAAACGCCACCACCAATATTCAATACTGGCTTGAAGCTAGCCGCTACTGAATCACGATCACTCTGCCGCCAGGCCGAAGCCACAAAGGACACAATTTCGCTACCAACCTGAGTTATCGCTTCTTTCACCAGTCGTTCTAACTCATACTTATTAATTGCCTGCCCATAGACCGAAATCTCCGGATAGCTGGCATATTCAGCAGGAGAAGCATAAGCATGCATAATTTCACGTGCTTCAAGCAAAGATAGTGGACGATCATATTTATGCTCAAAAGCATCCATCATCATCTGTGTGGCAACTTCAACACCAACTGGCTTACCTTTACAATATTCAACCATTGGCACCTGACCACGCGCTACATACAGATCAGTCGTTCGACCACCAATATCAATTACAGCACTTTCGGTAATCTTACTGGCCGGGGTATCCTTATACGCAATCAGCGCACCAGCGCCCTCCATCACGACTGTCGCAATTTCGATGGTCACTCGTCGTGGAACTTTTTCATCATTGATCGTGAAACGATATGTCCCGTCAAGTGAGTTTTTTACAGTTGTGCGTAATGCCGAATTCTTGATGTACGTCTCAGCCGGTAAACCCGCCACAACATACAGACCAAATTCATGATCTGGAATCAACGTGGCCGCGATCGTTAACAAACCACGCAGGCTAAACTTACTGGCATAGCGCTGAATGTCACCACGCCCATGGTAAACTTCTACTGCCTGCTGCAACGCCAGATCACCAACCGCGTACGCCGTTTCTTCTTCATAAAACTGGATCATATGCATGTCAGACTGCTTCATGTTAATGCCCAGGTTATGCATAGCCTGAACATCAACCTTTGAAAATGCAGTGGGGATGCTCATTGAAGCAGTCTTACCATTAATAACTGTTACTCCACCGATTTCAGCATTACCAAAATCATGACCATAGGGGTACCACTTCATAATATGTAACCTTCTACTGTAATAAAAATAAGAAAAAAGGACGAACGTCATACAATTTACTTAACTAGCCAGACGAAAAAATAGTTGCTAAAAAATACACAAATTGGTCAACATACCTCTAATTTTGAAAACGATTAAAACCCGTATTAGTATCTCCATCTATAGCAATGATAGTAGCAAAAGAGCCATAACATACGCTTTACAACGCCTCTTGCGATGAAGGCTGTCCATTACAACCCCAATATTGAAACAAAGAAATACACCATTAAACCTGGATACATATCCATTCATAGTGTCTCTACAAACCATAAAAACATTTACTACAAATCAATATGGGTATTAGATTTATTTAGCACGACATTTCCAGCATTATATCAATTACTGAAAGTTTCATTTTTCTAGAATTTCCCTGCGATTCTCCCACATATAGCCAGAGCGAGGAAGCATAAATGCATCAACATATTGTGTGGCCATTCGCTCCCTCGCATTACACTAATCTGTATTGAGAATTGATCACAATGGCTCACAAATCTATGACCAACGAGGAGGTTGGGACTGAGATGATTGCTGATTAGGGGTCCATGCCTGGGAAGATTGAGACGATTGAGGCTGCTGCCACTGCTGTGGCTGAGGGTTCTGCTGCCACATCGGCTGTTGTGGCTGAGCACTTGCGTCCCATCCCTGTGCTTGTGCCTGCTGCTGATTCGCTGCTTCCATTGCCGCATGCTCAGCACGTGCTTTCTTATCATGACGAATATGACGCCAGACATAGAGCACAATCAAAAGTACAACGGCAACCGCAATCACAACGTCCGCACCTTTAAAGATCGGCTCAATAGTTGCCATATTATTCTTCAACACTGTACCGAGATAGGCAAGGAAGATACACCATGGCACTGAACCCAGAAAGGAATAGATGCAGAATCGCGTAAACGACATCTTTGAGATACCAGCAGGTAATGAGATGTATGTACGAATAACTGGCAGCAGCCGACCGAAGAAAACAGTCGCAGAGCCCCAGCGTTGGAAAAAGGAATCTGCCTTATCGGCATCATGCTGAGAAATCAAGACGTAGCGGCCATACTTCAACATCAGAGGACGTCCACCCTTATACCCGATGTAGTACGCCAGAACTGAACCCAACAGACCACCAACCGACCCGGCCAGACCAAGTAAAACAATGCCGATGACTGGATCTATACCTGGTAGTAACTTATTTTGCGCAAGCAATAAGCCTCCGACGGGCATCACAACTTCACTCGGCAAAGGAATACAGCAACTTTCGATAGCCATCGCAACGATGATACCGATCAAGCCTGTCTGTACGTAGACATTGGTGATGAACTGTGTAAACAATACAGTAAACTGAGACAAGACACGAGCCTCCTTCGCGAACCATACACTTTTGCTTCATACTAGCATACTTTCAAAAAAGAGGCTATAACACTAGTACAAAAAACGTGTTTCGTCATGCCTATTCATCATCATGCTGCATAGATAGTTTTCTTGATGATCTGCGTGTAATAGGAGCATCAACATACTGGGATAATTCTCTACGAATAGAATCATCCTCATACGTGTAAGGGGCACGGCGCTGTAAAGGTTTACGCATATCACCGGTAGAAAAATCAGACTTCACCTGATCGGTCATACGATCTTGATAACCTGCCTGATTGGTAGTATCATCCTCATCCTGCCCCATCAGCCATTGCTGCTCAGTCTGGATAGGATCAGCATTCATCATCTGACGCCGGCGCCGTGGATACACAGAATACTGACTGGTATCAGGCATATCTTGTGCAGGTAATGAATAGGAAGACCGTTGCGCCCCATACGTTGAACGTCGCACAGGAGCTTTCCGGCTCACTTGCTGAGAAGAGGTATTGCGAGATGGAGGAGAGACAGAATCTTCCTCAAAACTATCCTCGATACCCAATTTACGAGCAGCTTCCAGACGTGCTGTACGGAGCGCCTGTGAACGCAGACGGCTTCTCGGATCTTCCGTTTGATCGCTACCAGAATGATACAAACGGCGTGTGGTCGTAGAGCGACGTGAAATATCACGGCCACGCGTTGTCAGGTGACGTGTTACAGCAGGTCTGTGTACAGAACCCGTTGTCGTTTTAATACTATGAGAGGGAACCCGAACACTGTCGGTTGACTGTAAATGACGAGGAGCAGGTAGTTGACGTACTGGCACTATCGGTTGCTGCCCATACAGCTTATCTTCACGCCAGATAGACCCCGGATACACTTCAGCCTCCGCCTCAACTACAGTATACGCACGTCGGCTATACTTAGGAATCTCCCCCATATCTATTTCATCATCGAACGGAAACTCATCTTCAACCGTCAACCTGTAGTCTTGTGACTCAACCCGCACACGTTCATCATAACGACGCGAAAAGTAGGAGAAAAGTGTTAAGGAGATAGGAATACTGAGAAGCAAGGCAGCCAATCCACCGATCAACCCACCAAGAACCCAAGAGTTAAGTGTATTACCGTACCAGAGAACAACTGCGGCTCCTGCGATTAGCACTAATGCCGTAGCAACAGCCTTCATCAAAGCCGTGCTTCCTTTCTGACATCCGCAATAAAACCAGAGCATTAATAAAATAACCAGAATAAAAACTGAAGGTACAAGAATACAATAGTGAAAGTATACCAGACTCGTGAGAAGAGTACAAGTGGAAGATTTCCAAATGAGAAGAGAAAGGAATTTTTTCGCTCAAACTGCGAGAGAAAGGCAAAATGACATCCTTAGAGCAGACAGATAATGAAAAAGGCAGCAAACCGTAACGATGCCACACGAGATTATCGGCATCTAAACGCCCTTACTGCCTGCTATAGCTTTATACTCGCTACATACCATACTGCTGCTGCTACAAACGACAAGTATACAACCCACGCTGTCATTTCACAGAAAATGGTGAAAGACTAAGCAGCAGGGATACATTGACGGAAGATGGCAATCACCTTCCCCTGCACTTCCCACTCACGATCCCAGACACTTCTAGGAATAAGGATCGGATCGAGTTCTGAATTCGCAGGCTGTAAACGCACACGATCATGTTCGCGCTCCTGAAAGAAACGCTTTAACGTTGCGCTTCCTGTCACACCATCCAGCTTATGAACCGCAACGACAATATCGCCGTTCTGACATGTTGACTGAGGCTTGATGACAACGTAATCACCATCACAGATGTGATCCTCAATCATTGATCTCCCCTTGACAATCAACGCATACGAATTTTCTGTCTCGATCAGATTGCCGCCAATATCGATTGAATCTGATGCGCCATCAAATATATCCAGGGGTTCACCCGCGGCGATGTAACCTACGACAGGAACGCCTTGAGGAGTTTGCTTGGTCAACTTGATACCACGACTCTTCTTTGCCTGACGAGAGATTAACCCCTTCTTCTCAAGCATTGTGAGATGGTAATCAACATGACCGGTACTGGCAATATTCAGTTCACGACCAATCTCACGATTGGTGGGGGGCATCCCCTCAGATTTCATATAATTTACAATGAAATCATACATGCGGCGTTGTATTTCGCTGGCTTGCTCCAACGACATATGATGTTCTCCTGCCTTTCTGAGCACATCGGTTTAACATCCCCACACGACCAAAACTTAGAACGACTATTCCAGAAAATAATACCATAACAGTACGTTCAGTACAAGCCTTTTTTTGAATGTATTTTCTAATAGTTCCTATCTACACGCCAGAACCGGGTCCCAATATGCTTCTCCACACAAACTGATTCGTCTCCTCACTTGAAAAAGAACTAGAATATACGATAAGCTATCAGAAGACGCACTACAATTTGCGCCAAATACTTCGTGGGATGTACAATAAAGGCGTTAGATATTCGACAGATCCACGCACGAAAGAGAGTCAAAAAACTATGGTAGAGATGACAGTTGAAAGCGTGCGCATAAACCTGGCTACAGAGCAACGAGTGGTCATTCTAAAAGCCACTAAGCAAGAGCGTTACCTTTTCATCTGGATAGCAAATGCAGAGGCATATGCTATCGCTGTTGAATTGCAAGGAACTACTTCTCAGAGGCCATTGACTCACGATCTACTCAAAAATGTCATTGAGGAACTGAATGCCAGGATCGTCAGTATCGTTATCTCTGATCTTATTGATGACATTTACTATGCACGCATTATCCTTGACGTCGCAGGACGACATGTGGAAATCGACTCACGCCCCAGCGATGCTATTGCACTTGCTGTTCGAGCCAAGTCACCTATTTATGTCGAAGATAATGTTCTGGAGCGAGCAGGCATTATACCAGAACAAGGTGATGAGCCACAACATTCAACGCAAAAACCAGAACAGCGGCAAGAACAAGAATCTGGCAGTAGTGTTGACAACCTCGATGCTTATCGAGACTTTATCAATAGCCTGGATGCATTAGATAAATTCGGCGAAGAGCAATAAACCCATTCATACCCTACCCTTTTCAACTGGATAGGGTACGAAAGTTCTATGATGACGACCTTTCCCTTTTCCGGGCTATAGATAACGGACTAACAGATCATCATAGGTTTCACGTCTTTCCATCACGTAAATTTCGTTCTCATCTACGAGCAATACTGCTGGCCTTGGCACAAGATTATAGTTACTCGCCATAGGCAGACAGTAGGCTCCAGAGGTTGGGAGACAGAGTAAATCATAGCGTGACCATGTGGGTAGTGTGACGTTCTCAATCTGTATATCACCCGATTCACAATAGCGTCCTGCAATGCGGAACTCCTGATCAAAGTCTTCATGAAGAGCGGTCACAGGCAATGCGGTATATTGCGCACCATAGAGAGCCGGGCGAATATTATCCGCCATGCCCCCATCAATAAACAGGTATTGTACACCACCGGGCGTGATTTTCTGACCACCAATACGATAAATGGCGATGCCAGCTCGCGCCACAATCGAACGGCCCGGTTCCAGAGTCAATGTGGGGGCTGGCAACGCAAATTGTTGCGTCATCGTGAGCATCGTTTGCTGGAAGGCCATTGCTAACGTCTCAAGACCTGGCTGTGCCTCTTCAAGTGTCGCAATACCCCAACCGCCACCAGGACTGACTTCATCTGGCCACCAACCAGTTTCCTGCTGTACCTCATATGCCAATTGCAGCAGACGCTCTAAAGTCTCCGTAAAAGGGCGTGTCTCACGCAACATTGTCCCGGTATGTGCATGCAAACCATGAAGATCTAGTTGATCATCGCGCACGATGCGAAGCAACGCCGCCTGAGCCTCTCCATTACTTAACCCAAAACCAAATTTAGCCGCAGCATGCCCGGTCTGTAGATAACGATGCGTATCCGCCATCACCTCTGGCGCAATACGGACCAGTACCTGTGGTCGTATCCCTACCTCATGAGCAATTTTCGTCAGACGTTCCAGCTCATACCAGTTATCCAGAACGATACGTCCAACCCCTAAGCGCAGAGCCAGTCGCAACTCCTCTTCAGATTTATTATTACCGTGAAAGAAGATCTCCTGCATGGGAAATTCCGCACGCTGGGCAACCAGCAATTCGCCACCTGAAACAACATCCAGACTCATCCCTTGCTCATGAATAAGCTGCACCAACCTGGGTGCCAGATACGCTTTTGAGGCATATGCGAATTTGATTGGCGATGCGGAATAATGCAATTGAAACATTTGCTGATATTGTTGACATGCTGCAACAATTGTTGCTCGATCAAATACATAGAGCGGCGTCCCATACTGTTGCGCTAAAGCAACAACGGAATGACCCGCGATATACAATTCTCCCTCAGGGGAAATCGTTGCCTTATCAGGTAAAAGTGCAGACCGTAATCCTAATTCTTGAGACATGAACAAAAATAACCTTTCTCTAGAGGTTTTTCCACAAGGGAAAAGAGAATGGAGATGAGAAGAAGCACGCTGATTTCTGGTATATTCATGTAGCTTACAGGATGCTTCTATGCTAAAGAAGCAATGAAATGCTATCCTGAAACTGGCATACTATGCTACAATAGATCGGAAATGTATTGACACTTCACCCGCACAAATGCGGTAGATTCCTGGTTTTACCAGATGGCTTTCGTTAACGCCAGAAACTCGAACGACGCGGTAGAGATTTCCTATCCCCAGGACCGGGTGTTATATAGTAATAATCGCCTGCTTCTGTGTCCTTCATGATACAGCAATTTTTGCTGCTTAAGAGGCGATTTGATATCTAACCGTGAGGTGAGCATGGCATACCTGCCACACAGGTAGCAGGATTTCTACGCAGCTAACCAGAAGATACGTATATTCTAGCATAAATGAATGGGAAGCAAGCATGGTGTGAGCCATGCCTGAACAAAAGGATAGTGCTTCATCTCTGCTCGCCTAGAACAGAATGTATGCATCTGTTCTTCTCAAAGAAGTCGAAGGAGTACCTTGTTTTCATGACACAGATCGACGGGGCCTCAACAACACCGGGCTACAGGGTTCCCCGCCTGCGTTTTGCGCCAAGCCCTACTGGTTTTTTGCACATTGGTGCCTTCCGCACCGCCCTCTTTAGCTGGCTGTATGCTCGTCATACGGGAGGTCAGTTCATCGTGCGTATCGAAGACACCGATCTGGCACGCACAGTAGAAGGAGCGGTTGATGATTTCACCCAGGCTCTACAATGGTTGGGAATGGATGTTGATGAAGGGCTGAATATCGGTGGACTTTATGGACCTTATTCACAGGTTCAACGGAAAGCACTCTACCAGCAGTATGCGAACCAGATGATTGAGTCAGGCCACGCATACAAATGTTATTGTACTCCAGAGCGACTCGACCAGATGCGCAAAGAGCAAGAGGCCAAAAAGTTACCACCACGCTATGATCGCCGTTGCCGCTACCTCTCAGAAGATGAAAAAGCCGCGAATATTGCCGCTGGTCTGCCCTATACTGTCCGTTTTGCGATGCCATTAGAAGGTGAAACAGTCGTACATGACAAACTCCACGGCGATATGATCTTCAAAAATACTGATCTGGACGATATGATCATTCTGAAAGCCGATGGTCTGGCACTCTACCATCTGGCTCACCTTGTCGATGACCATCTGATGGGCATTACCCACGTAATCCGTGGTGAAGAATGGATCTCCAGTGCACCACGACATGTACAGATACATAAAGCACTGAACTGGGAAGTGCCTGAGTACTATCATGTACCAGTTGTTCTGGGCAAAGATAAAAAGAAATTGAGTAAGCGTCGTGGTGCTCCACGCTGGTCGGAATATAAAGAACAGGGCTACTTACCAGAGGCAGTCTTCAATTTTCTAGCTCTACTTGGTTGGTCGTACGATGACAAAACAGAAATCTTCAGTCAGGAAGAGTTGATCAAAGCATTTACGCTGGATCGTATCGGTGTCGCTTCAGGTATCTATGATCCAGATAAACTGCTATGGATGAACGGTCTCTATATCCGACGCCTGCCATTAGCAGATCTGGTAACGCGCACGATCCCGTATATGGAGCGCCCTGAAGCAGAGGGCGGATTGCCAGATTCTGTCCAACGACCACTCGATCCAGAGTATACAACCCGTGTACTGGCACTTGAACAGGAGCGACTCAAGACGCTAAAGGATGCGGCTCATGCAGTTTCATTTTTCTACGAAGATGAGATTTCATATGATAATGACATTCTCATACAAAAGAAGATGGATGCCGCCGGTACACGTGATGCATTACAGCACGCCCGCACATTCCTTGCTGGATTAGATACCTGGGAACATACGGCAATGGAAACTCCGATGCGCGAAATGGCAACACAACTGAACTTAAAAACAGGACAACTCTTTGGTTCAGTACGCTCTGCCGTCAGCGGCCGGACGGCAACTCCCCCACTCTTCCAGATGATGGAAGTACTGGGTCGCGAAGTGACCTTACAGCGTATCGATCAGGCTATCGCACGTTTATCATAAATCAGGGTCAGTTCCGCTACACCTGGACACTTACAATCGGGCACTCTCATATGAAGAGTGCCCACGGTTCCTGTAATCTGTTCTCCTGTAGAGAACGCAAAAATGATGGATGACTATTGTTTACACATCCAGAGATAGTAGGGGCAAAGTATGATCAATCGAGACTATATATTGCGACTGGCGGAACAATTTGGGCGTGAACTATCAATCTTGATGGGACTACGTGAACGCAACAAGAACGAAGATGCACTTATCACCATTGATGAACTCCTCTTCCATCATACTGGTCTGACGTTACGCTTCATCAACTCTCTTTCGGAAGATATGCTGCTGAAAGCACTCTCACCACTGGGTGAACTCAATGTTGAAAAATGTCTCTGGATCGCCGGACTACTCAAAGTACAGGGAGAAATCTACGAAGATCAGGAGAATGAGACAGAGAGCTATTATAGCTATAGCAAGTCATTATTCCTTTTTCTGCATGCATTTCAGCATGAGTATGTTCCAGCAGATATCGAATTCCATCAGGATGCGCAGACACTGATTACCAAACTGGCTCAATATGAACTCTCACCATCCATCAAGCAGATGATCTTTGCCTATTATGAACAACAGGGACATTATGCCAAAGCGGAAGATATCCTTTTTGAGCTACTAGATACCGCTCCAACCACACCCGGACTCTATCAATCAGGTTTGGAGTTTTATACACGACTCACCAAAAAAAGCGAGGCCGATTTACAGGCGGGCAATCTTTCACAAGAGGAAGCACAGGAAGGATTGCTGCAGGTACAACATCGAAAACAGTCAGAGTCATAACATCATATTTTTGCTTGATTAGCACTAGACATTCTCAATGCTATTGATTACACTTACTTAACCAAATTTTTACAATCCTTAATAAATCAGAGAAAGTAAGTGTAATTAATGGGAACAGCACCAGCCAGGCAAATCTTTCTACCCAGAAGGGGCAAAAACGTGTCCTCCATACAATCATCGCAAATTGTACACTCAACGGTCGCCACGACATGGCGCTGGATGTGGCCCGACATACTCATGCGCATCGTGCCAATGACAATAGTGCCATTTATCTATGTGACATTTCTCCATCTACCACTCTCATTTCTTGGCTTAATTTTCACAAACATACCTCTGCATATTGTCGTTGGCATCGTGGTTGGTCTGTTCATGGCAATCTTTGCTATTGTCTATCGCATGTATGTCGTTGGCCCCTGGTTTCGCCGCCCGACAGCAGGCGATCAATTCTTCCAGAGTTTCTTCTATTTGTTTATCAACGGGCCAGTAGAAGAGTTCTTTTTCCGTGGTTTCATGCTCGCTGTGGTAGCCCAATGGACAAAATCACCCCTCCTGGGCTGGTTGGTAAGCACCGCTGTCTATACTCTCTACCATAAACTGGGGAAATGGAGTTGGCGCAGTGTAGGGGGCGTTGGTCTGGCTGGTCTGGTATTTAGTCTGGTCTATCTCCTACTCCCTGGTCCTCATTCACTGCTAGCAGTTATAATAGTGCATGGATTTACTACAAGTGGTTTTCTTAGCTGGGGTGATGAAGCACTCTATCAAAAGTGGAAACATCACCACACGAAAAAGGACTAACGCCTATCAGATAGAGACAGATTGAGCCAAAAGCAAACAAGAAAGCGTATTGAAAATTAGACATAAACATCTAAAATTCAATAAACACTGAGAAGAATCGTAGTACAATAGAAATTGTCACATTGCTGTGGATAAAGATCAAACGATACGGACAGACGCCAGGAGTTCGTAAAACTATAATCTGAGTGATACCTGATAACGGAGTACGCCTATTGTGCTACTTCGTTACCTTCTAAAAATCGATTCGTCTACCCATTAGGGGACTAAGACATTTATCTCTATCTGGAGGTTCTCATTGAAAGCAACGGTTACCGGAGGAGCAGGCTTTATCGGCTCCAATCTGTGCGCACGATTACTGGAAGATGGGCATACGGTTTTGTGTGTCGATAACTCAATAACTGGCTCTATTGCCAATATAAAATCCTTACTGAATCATCCTCAATTTACTTTTTTACAGCAGGATATTACTCAACCCTTCGATTTTGAAACGGATACTATTTTCCATCTCGCCAGTCCCGCCAGTCCTGTTGGCTATATGCAACATCCATTAGAAACAATCCTTGTCAATAGTAACGGAACCTACCAGATGCTTGAACAAGCACGTAAACAGGGTGCCAGATTTCTAATGGCATCAACTTCCGAGGTCTATGGTGATCCTCTGGTACATCCGCAAACAGAAGAGTATTGGGGCAATGTGAATCCAGTTGGCCCACGTGCCTGTTATGATGAAAGCAAACGTCTTGGCGAAACATTGACGATGGAATTCTATCGTCAGTATCAGACCGATGTGCGCATCGTGCGTATTTTCAACACTTATGGCCCCAACAGCGCCATTAACGATGGTCGAATGATCCCCAATTTTATTGTGCAGGCCCTCAATAATGAGCCGCTCGTTATTTATGGTGATGGCAATAAAACACGTAGCATTCAGTACGTCAGTGATCTTGTTGATGGGTTGATGCTTGCGATGGAACATCCTCACACAACAGGCGAAGTCTTCAATCTGGGGAGCAATGACGAACATACGGTGCTGGACTACGCTCAAATTATCATTCGTCTGTGTAATTCATCTTCAAAAGTTGTCTTTGAACCAGTTCGCACCGATGATCCCGAACGACGCCGGGCTGATTCGACCAAAGCATACAAGATGCTAGGCTGGCAACATAAAGTCACGATGGAACAGGGACTCCAGAAAACAATCGAATGGTTCTCCCGACGTATTGCCCGCCCTATTACTATATCGTAAATCTATACAGAGAATGCAACTACTTCTACTTCATAGATGTGCGATGTTATATACAGCAGGATTTATCTAAAACAAGTGAAAGCAGGGAATGTATTCAAAAAATATCTTATTGGAACATTACAAGAGGAACTGATATCTATATCTCTATTTAAAAAACACTAAACCTACGTCAGTGACCAGTGATCACACAATGATAGCTGGCTCCAGACATGCGAAAGGAGTGCGGCATTTTTCTCTGGGTGCAATCCATGGACTTTTTGCCGCAGTTTCTGTGATACGCTCATGTATAACCCTGGTTTGGAACAACTAGAACGCCCACAGCCAACACGCATGCAACAACTACGTGCCTATGCACAACAACATATTACGTTTGCCAATCTTGTTGGCTTCTTTGGCGCTATACTTGGTATTCTGTGCTTATTTGGTATACCAGATACACAGTATTGGAATATTCGTATACCGCTCTATCTCATTGTCATTGTCTGGACACTTTTACGTCCACGTATGGCCTTATACTTGCTCCCTTTCGCCATCCCCTGGGGCACTGCTGATCCAGTTCAATTTGGTGGCGCGAATAGTGCAGATGTCCTTGTGGTGCTCTTAGGTGTTGGCTGGTCACTCAGCTTTGTACTACGTCCATACCTCCCCGCACGCATGCGACGCACGGGAATTATGGATCATGATAACATCAATACGCCTCGATATGTGATTGTAGCCCTCTCCTTTCTACTCCTGATGATGCTACTCTCAATGCTAGTAGCAACCAGCATTTCCACCAGTGCCAAAGAGATTGTGAAATGGGTCGAGGTGGGAATTGTTCTCATCATTGGCTCTCAGTATATCCGTACACGCCGCCAGATCTGGACGCTGGTTGTGCTACTCTGCATTGCGGCAATGACCCAGGCAGGCTACGGCTATACGCAGGAGTTTTTTGATCTGGGACCAAGCTCGTTTATTCGCGCCGATACCTTGCGGGTCTATGGTACGTTTGGGCAACCCAATCCCTATGCTGGCTATATTAATATGATCCTTACCATTACACTGGCATTGCTATTATTGGGCCGAACACTCAAGACACGTCTCCTGGCGTTAATACCAGCATTACTGCTTCTGGGTGTAGAATATTTGAGCGAATCAAAAGGAGGCTGGCTGGCGCTGGCGGTATCGCTGCTATTCATTGTACTGGTTGCGCTACCACAATTGCGCTTCCTCCTCGGTTTCCTTGGTGTTGGATTTATTGCCCTGGTAGAGATACTGATTATCGGGCTGCTACCACTAAGCATCTTTATGCCAATCCTGACCAAGATCGGCGTTATCGGTATTTCGTTTACAGCACCAACCAATGATAATTATGCAAATTCAGAACGTGTTGCTCACTGGTTTGTAGGCATTCAAGAATTTATTCATCACCCATTCCTTGGCGTTGGCATTGGTAATTATGCCAACGATTATGCGACCTATGCACCGGGAATCTTCGTACTTCCCCTTGGTCATGCACACAACTATCTGATCAATATTGCAGCCGAGACTGGCATCTTTGGCTTCACTGCCTATGTGCTCTTCCTGTTAGCTACATTTGTGGCTGGGGGCAACATTATCCGTGGCTTAAATCAGCGTTATAAACAACAAAAAAGACAATTTCAGCATCCATCTTTTCAACAGATGCCAGCCAGAATACCTTCTCTACAACGACAAGAGCGGATCGATCAACTCAATATACTAAGTAATGATAGAGCATTAGCAATTGGTTTAGTGGCAGCACTGATTTCAGTGTTTGTACACAATCTCGTGGACAATCTGTATGTGCACAGTCTGCCAAGCCTCTTTGCGTTACTGCTGGCAATGCTGATACGCCTGGATAAGGTGAAATAATGGTCATGTAAAGAGCCGTGCTATGGGGAAAATGTTTTGATCTGGGACCATGATAACATGGCTCTGATATTGTCAACACCATCGCTATCCTGCTTGACCGTTTGATTACTCTTGTTAGCATCTTGATCATTGGTTTGATCGTTTTCCTGCTCGTATTCGGCAGGAAAACAACAAGAGCCTAAGAGCCTTGACACATTACAAAGCCTACACTATAATTTTTCCGCAGGTCACGAGGTGTACAGGTTGTAGGGATAACACATTACAACCTTATGATCTCGCAAAACAGGCCAGGAGAGGGGGGGAATCTGGTGTCACAAGTTACAATCAGCGATAATGAGTCATTTGAGACTGCCCTGAAACGCTTCAATCGCAAAATTCAACAGGACGGCATTCTCGCAGAGGCCCGTCGTCGCGAACACTACGAACAGCCAAGCATGAAACGCAAAAGAAAAGAGGCTGCTCGTCGACGTAAAACAGCACGAAAAAGTCAATAAACATAGATGCTTCTTTTCAGTGCAAACACAGATTTTCTACACTTACATGTACTGTAAGAGAAACACCTTTAGCGTCAGGACCCCTATCCCCTTTCAGGGGATGGGCTTGTCAACGGTTCAGCACGATTGCTGAGGCGATTACAAGCCGCTACCTGACCAGACTCAGCCAGAGCTATTTCGGTAGCTATCGGGCTACGATAAGAGGAAGAGTTTCCGTTCCGATCTTCGGGTACGTGGTTGCCAACCTGAAGCCCTCGAACTTCTGAGTAAAACAGTGCGTATCGGGGTTATACCAGGACTCAGGAGAAAGTACCGCCTCCTATCTTTGTTGAGGCCCACATGACCCGCGCAAGCGGTGGGGTTTGGAGCGTTCCCCCCAAAAACGTTCCCCTTTTCGGGATATTTCTTTCCTGCCATCCCTTGGTAAAAGATGGTATCCAGCAAGGATTTATTATGAATATTCATAATAAATCTGTTTCTTACAGTCGTATCGTACTTACGCTATTTATTTTTCTCATCATACCTCGATTATCATATTGCATTTATTCATCTGAGGAAATATTTTATGCAAGAGCATCCTCTCATCGAATTGTATCTTACGCATAGTGATGATAAACAAAACACACTCATTGAGCAATCCCTTGCCGGGGTTGATCTGGACCGCGTGGTACAACTCACATTGCAAACAGCCAATATCACACAGCCTGCAATGCTCACATTAATGATTACAGACGATGAGGGCATTCGGGAAATGAACAAGCAATATCGCGAGAAAGACAAAGCAACCGATGTTCTTTCATTTCCGTTATTAGAGCGTCCAATTGTTGATGCACCTGAAGATCAACTCTGGGAGCCACAACCAACTGAAGAAGGGGCTGCCACGCCCGCAGAAGATACACCACCATTCATTACTCCACCCGGAATGATCACGAATCTTGGTGATATTGTTATCTCCTGGCCTACCATTGTCCGTCAGGCAGGTGAGGCCGGACACAACACATTAACGGAATTAATGTATTTACTGTCACATGGTGTTCTTCATCTGATTGGCTATGATGATCATTCTGAATCGGGCTATCAAACAATGGTTAATATCCAGCAATCAGTGCTCAAAGCAATTGGACAGGAATTATATAAAGGATGAAACAGCCACCCGTTCAACCATCACAATTACCATCCTCACCTGATGCTCCCCCTCCAGTAGAAGTCGGGAAGGATGATAATGAGTGGAAACGCTTCGTGGCAGGTTTCAAATATGCATTGCAGGGCCTCTGGTATACCTTACGTACACAGCGTAATGCACGTGTCCATGCCCTCATTACCCTTCTGGCGATCATCGCAGGCATCATCTTACAAATCTCTGCGCTGGAATTTGCCATCCTTTTTGTCGCCATCATTACGGTTTTCGTTGCGGAAATGTTCAATACTGTTATCGAAATCTGTGTTGATCTGGCATCACCTGAATATCATCCACTCGCGAAAATTGCCAAAGATGTAGCAGCAGGTGCAGTCCTTGTGAATGCAATCCTGGCTATTATTATCGGTTTTTTTATCTTTCTGCCTCATATCCTGCACTTATTATAACTTCGTCTCATTCAAAAAAGAGAGCAGCAAGCAACTATATGATTCTATTTTTTAGTTGCTTGCTGCTCTCTTTTTGCTATAAGAAATCGAGATTACTTTACACGCTCAACATACTCACCGGTACGAGTATCGATGCGGATTTTATCACCCGGATTGACAAACAGAGGCACATTGACGACTGCCCCTGTCTCTAGCGTCGCAGGCTTGGTTACATTGGTAGCAGTATCACCGCGCACACCCGGCTCCGCACTTTCAACCGTCAATTCCAGAAAATTTGGTAGCACGATAGCAATAATATTTTCACCATCAACCAGCATTTCAACCACATCTTGCTCCTTCAGGAAACGTATCGCATCGCCGATAAGTTGTGTTGGGACAGGTTGCTGATCAAAGGTCTCGGTATTCATAAAGACATAATCGCTGCCATCCATGTAGAGGAACTGCCAGTTCTGATGCTCAACACGTACTTCATCAACATCTTCACCAGCGCGGAAACGTTGTTCGATCACACGACCAGTTTTGAGGTTTTTCAAACGTGTGCGTACGAAAGCACGCCAGTTACCAGGGCTGACATGATGAAATTCAGATATCGTCCACAGATCATTATTATAGCGGATCACCATACCGTTACGAAAATCCGCTGTTGTTGAGTTAGCCAAAGGAAATACTCCTCTCATGTAATGGGCAATCAAACTTTGCGCATAGACTATCATTATTGACATATATGCACATTACTAAACATCGCTGCCAGAAAAAATCAGCTACAGCAATAACAATTCTCCAGCCGAAGGCAAGCTATACAATTACTTTCGCTGCTGAACAACAAAAATACTGGCAGGCTGACCAAGTACGACAAAAACTACCTTCTTGGTGATGCTCCAACCCTGTTCTTGCACGACACGCTCCCAGAGACGGTCCTCACTGGTCAGAGCAACGATCAAACCATCCTCCGTTAAGACACGCCGAAATTCCTGCAATACATCACTGTAGAGACTTTCATTCTGCTCATGGGTTCCAATTTGCTTACCAAAGGGAAGGTTCGTAATAATGCGCGTCACACTTGCGGCTTCTAGCGGAAGCCGACGAGCATCCCACTGCCGCACATCTAATGAGATGTGCGCCGATTGCGCGTTCCGTTTCGCCATTGCGACAGCTTCTGTACGAATATCACCACCTGCTACCTGCTGCACAGGGGCTAATAATGCTCGTTCAATCAGAATGGTGCCTGCTCCACAGAGCGGATCAAGAACGATATCTTGCGCCGTTGGCTGCGCTAACCACCCCATAGCGGCTGCAACCGTTGGTCGTAGTGAGGCAGGTAAATGTTCACGTTTATAGCGACGATGACGCATCGTTGCATCAGATAAACGAACCCCGATCAGGACATCACCACCTCCCAACCAACACCAGAACTCCACATCAGCATCATCCTCTACCTGCCGCATCGTATGGGGCAGACCACGCCGTAACGCCTGCGCAATGGTCTGTCCTGCATCTATACGCCGAAAGGCATACGTACCTGTCATCTGGCTGACAACGCGCCATGTACGGGGCTTCCGTCCCTTATAGACCTGACGCCAGCTAGCAAGTGCAGCATCCAGATCAGCATGCAACGTAGCACTATGTAATACACGCAACCCATCCATACCATGACGCAAATTCTTTATATGCGCCAGCGAGAAATACACATCTTCCGTTGTTCGTAACCGCAATAAAGTATCTGGTGCAGCAGTAGTACTAAAAAGCGCAATGCCACGAGCAAACTTGATCAGCTCAACATCTGAAATAACTGTTCGAATCTCGCTGAATGCCAGAGTCTCTAAACCTGGCATGGTCATCGCATAATAATTATTTGACATCTATTCTTCTATTCATGATCAACCTCTACCTGCTTGCTGCATATCATCTATTGTGCAATACTATTGCCGCATGCACATTTACAGACAGCAAAATACATCCACTCCAACACAAACAGGTTGTGTGCAGCAGGATCTACAGTATATGGAAAAGGTTGATCAATACTTACCACATGCTGTAAAAACAATCGTCAATGCCGCTCACACGCGGCTACCGAAGTCGCCACGCGACAAACGGGTGAAAGATGATCATTTCAGTGGAACTATATCGCCCATCAAACAACTTCATTCAGACAATTGAGCGGCATACCATCACAACATCCAACAAGGGAGAGGCGATTATCTCTGTGATACTTCTTTCGTACACAGTACAACAAGCACAACCAACGGCATAATCCCACAAACCCGTCAGCAAAACATAATATCATAGCCAGTTTGATCCATCAATCCCTGCCAGAGGCACAACAGTATGGACAAAACCAATCAATAAAAAAGCATCACAAGCAGACGCTATTCAATCCGGTCAGGATTGACCAGACCACTCATGACGAAATCATCTTATTGACTATCGCCGTATACTCCACAAATCTTGCCAGACGACGCTTTTTGATATTTTCCTGCAAAATCCAGCAAATGTCATCATCTCGCCAGGAGGCACATTCACGCATCAGGGCAAATCCCTGCTCAGGAGCGGCAGCAGTCACGACGCTCAGTGTATAACCTAAAGCACGACGCAGGATTTTGAAAGCCTCATACTCACGCTCGATAGCAGGAACCTGACGGAGATTCTCAAGCACAATGCGCTGCAATACTAATGCGTCATGCAATGTTGCAGCGCTATATAATAGACGAGGTTCGGCGATTGCGGTCACTGCGGCTCGTTGTTGGAGATAGTTACCAGCACCAGCGGCACGCATTAAGTAGGGAATAATAGCCTGAGCATCAGCAGTTAACAGATGCTGATAGGCCAGTGTCACAGCATCACGCACACGCCAATATGGACTACACGCATAGTGATTCAACATCTCAACCGTCTGCTCTCGCCATAACGGCTGCACCGTTGCACAGATTCCTACAACAATCACGCCACAAAATATCACAAACTCAGCAGGAGAATTGCTTTTCACCGACCGCCGATCACCATTCACAAAATAATGAATAAGTGCGCGCACCGTATCAGGAGACTTGAGACAAGAAGCACTGAGGAGATGACCAACATCGTTTGCCAGTTCAATATTTACACGCGGGCCAGGCAGATGACTATGCTCACGCAAATAAAACTCCAACGGGCGCGGATTCCCCGCTAATGCCCGCTCCACAAGAGAGGCTAGAGTGTCATGCATGTTCACATATCCTTGCGCCAAATAAAACTATGACAACACCAGCTATAGACACTACACATACGTACACAGTCGTGCTTGATCTTTATTTTCTGATCCAATGGTATAATCTCACGCTTGCTGCAAGGCAATACCCTCTCACCATTGTACCATACAACAGAAGAACTGATGTAGAAAAACCAATACTTTCATAGCTAACAAAACCTTTCTTTGCTTACTTATCACAAGAACACTCAGAACCGTAAAAAGACTCCCTCATCACAAACTCTCGATAAAAAACATACCCCAACTGTAACATTGACGTCAACGTCAACCCTGTGGTACCATGATAATGTACAATCTCACAAAGATTTAAGGTAACGATGAAACGATCTTCCATTACAAGTCTACTAATCCAAAAACCTGAGCACGCAGCACGAGTCACAAGGGTGAGGTTGGACTTCGGAATAAGATCAGTATTACAATGAAGAGAAAAGGCCAGGAGTCATGTCAACACATGGGTCAACCCCTGAACAACCGCACGCTGAAAAAGCCTCATACTACACTATCGAGCAGGTAGCAATCCGCACAAACCTCACGAAAAGAACACTACGCTATTATGAGGAAATGGAACTCCTTCCGCCCGCAGAGCGCACGGAGGGTAATTATCGCAGATATACTGAAGAGGATATCGAACTTATTCAGCACATTAAGGAATTACGCGACCTGCTTGGTTTCACACTGAATGATATCCGCAACTTACTCAAAGCTGAACGCGAACGTGGTGAAATCCGACTGGCATACCAGCAGGAAACCGCTATTGACCAGAAAATTGCCGCTCTGGATCGTGCTGATGCAATTATTCATGAACAGCTTGATCTTGTAAATCAAAAATTTGCAGCATTAAAAAAAATGCAGTCAAATTTAGAGGAAAAACTGGAAAAGCACCAACGAATGAAGTATCAGTTGCTACAGGAAACAACAGAATAGCAGGCGAAAAAGAGAGGAGTAATGCATGAATGTGGTGACGAGGAACAGCGTTCATGATAGAATCATGGCATTGCTACTGTTGTCCTTGCAGGAAGAAGCGCTACAAACTATCTGCTAGCACCACACTTCTTGTAACTCACATCTTTTGAAGAACTATTGAGCTGACATGACTATCTGGAACTGGCTTATTTATCCACTTACTGTCGCCGAGCAACAACACCATATCGACTTCAGCGAGCACCTGTTACAGACGGTTCAGCCCGGCGATCCAGCAACCCTCTACTGGTCAATGGCGAAACCGTCTGGCATTGTTCTGGGGTTCTCCCAGAAACCTTCGATCATTAATCCAGTGATAAGGGAAAGCAATGCGTTCCCCATTTATCATCGTCGCGCAGGAGGGACGGCGGTACTCGTAGGATCATCTCTTCTCAGCCTGGATGTCGTGCTCCCTCCTGACCACCCATTTATCCATACTGATCTTGTTGAAGCATATCGCTGGTTTGGCGAGGTCTGGTTACAGACCTTATTAACGCTTGGCGTGCAGAGCCGAACCGTGACACCAGAAGAAGCCCATGCACAACGAGATCTACGAAGAGATCCAGCACACCGCGACTACGAACAATTGATGAACCGAGCCTGCTATGGCTCACTTTCCCCTTATGAAATTGCGATTGGCAAACGAAAAGTAGTCGGGTTTGATATGATTCGCCGTCGTACCGGAAGTTTATTGCAAGCTGGCGTGTTATTACAATGGGACACCGGGATGCTGGCACAGCTTCTCGGTCATACAGATGAAGAGCAAACTTTATTACAACAAGGATTACAAGATCGAGCAGTGGGCTTAGATACCATACTCGGTCGTGAAATACAGAGTGATGAAGTGATTGCGGCTTTTGAGCAGATATTAATTCCCGATCAACGCCATCGCTTGACGATGAGATAATTTCGTACATATACTTAAACCGCATTAGACTTTTGAGTGAGGTATTTTTTGCATGGGTGATCGAACAGCCGACGGCGCAGTAGAGATGATTACGACGCCGGATTATGAGGTTTTAATTATTGGTGCGCATCCAGATGATGCTGATTTTGGAGCCGCCGCAACATTGTCACTCTGGGCCAGACAGGGTAAGAAAATTGCCTGGGCCGTAATGACAGATGGTACAGAGGGCAGTGAAATTCCAGACCAGAGCAATGAGGAACTGAGACTCATACGCGAAGAAGAACAACACCGGGCCTGTGCGGTCTACGGTATCGATACGATTGAATTTCTCCGGTTCCCTGATGGGCACGTTGTCAATTCTGAAGAGTCACGCAAAGCCGTTGTACGCTTGATTCGTAAGTATCGCCCACGTCTGGTATTTACGCAGGACCCCAGAACTCATATTTATGCACCAGATCCTGATGAGGAACCAAATGCTACAGCGTATCTGAATCATCCAGATCATCGAGCGACTGGCAATACAGTATTAGATGCTATCTTCCCATTCGCGGGGAATCCTCGTTCCTATCGCGATCTGCTGGTCGAGGGATTACAGCCATACCGTGTTCATGAAGTATATCTCTTTGCTACTCGTCAGGCCAATACCTATGTCGATGTCACAGAAACCATCGATCTTAAAGGACAGGGCTTGATGTGCCATGCGTCACAATTCAATCCTGATGACAATGAGCGCATGAGCGAACGGATGCGTGAACGCGCTCGCATGGTTGCTAAAGAAGCACATGAGAAAAAAGGACTCGATATGGAGTATGCCGAAGGCTTCTTCCGCTTTAAATTGCACGTACCACCAGAGCCTGTGACGCCAGCTCCTGGCAATGAAGAATAACACATAAACACCAGTAAAACCAGAAACGCCGGTTCGCATTAATGAACCGGCGTTTCTCTATGGCTAGAAAGCTATTTTATTATTTGGGCATAGGCACCACGGCAAAACCACCCCAATATTTCAGGAATGTCGACTGTGGTACCACAGTCATATTGTATTGAGAAGAATCAGCCAGTGTAATCGTGCTGCTCGTTCCTCCACGAACAATCAGAATATGACCACCACTCCACTTTGCCGGAGGAAAACTCACAATCACAGGATGTCCTTTATTTGCGATCGCGATTATTTGATCGATTGATGGATTCGTGAGATGAATGGTATTTAAGTTATATTTCGCCAGTGTTACATCAATACCAGTCGGCTCTAACAGACCAAGCTCTGGTGTAATCTGATGCAGTCCCGACTCAACAGTTAAGATATCTGAAATGTGATAGCTATGATGGGTATAATCATTCACAATTTCTGTCATCGTGGCTGCGGAACATGCGGATGCAGCCCAGGTATTATACTGGTCTTGCGAACTATACTGATCCCGATCCATCTGCGCAACACGTACCAGCGCAGCGGAAGCACCAGATGAAGTCGCAAGTAACTGTGAAACATTATCAATAGTCGATTTTGAGGATGTAGATGCAGGTGTTGACTGAACTCCAGCAATCGAGAAGTTGGACCAGACAGATTGCATCACACCAGCATTCTCCATGAGAGGACGCATCGTAAACAATCCAACACCAAAGATAGCTACTAAAATCAGAAAGAGGCCAAGCCACGGCGTTGGCTGATCAGAACGTGGCTCAACTAATTGTTTGAGGTTTAATAATGGCGTGAGATAAGACCAACGATCTAATGCACCAGAGCGCTCATAGTTCACAGTGGAAATGGAACGACGCACGCGCAATGTCTTTGTTGCGGTGACATTAGCACCATACATCTGGCGACGAATCACCTGACCATTATCACTACGATATATTCTGGTCCCCCCACGGGTGACATAATGACGCGGCTGAGTTGCGCGTGATTTGGGAGAGAGAAGTAATCCTGCGAGCATGGCGATAAGGGCGATAATAAAAAATGTGAGCAGGATAAACAGCATGTAGTACTCCTAAGTAGAACCCTTTTCTTCCTTAATAACAGTTTCTGCCATCGGGGCGATTAGCTTATTTATTTGCTTGCCAGACCGGATAAAAAAGTTTCTCCAGATATGTCTCAATTGTGTTGTGATGGCAGTTTTGTAACACTAGTATAACATAATTGAAATATTGAATACTATCAATTCAACACCCAAAATAGCAATCTACATTAGCAATTTCTACTCATCAGGACTATTATCCCTTTCATCAGCAAAAGCTCATCGATACCGACGAACAAAAACAAACTGATCTGTTTAGAAGGAAGAGTTTTATTTTCATAACTATGATATGATTGAGGATAGCTTAAAAAACGTGCATCTTCCGTTGGAAGATTAGCTATAAAAACGCAACATAATAGATCGCCATCTGAACAAAAATCAAAGCATATCAAATAAGGAGAAATAGCTATGTACGTGTACTACATCTTACGCGCAACAAAATCAGGTGAAGTCATTGAAACCGAGGGAGATATCGATGAAGAAACGTTTCCAGGCGTCGATCTGACCGAGGCAACTGATGTCATTACTGCCGCGCAGGAACAATTACGCGCAAACGGCGATACGACAGAATGGGAAGAGTGTGATCTCACGACATCCTATTCTGATCGCGAAGATACGTATGTCTATTTTCAAGGTCGCTGGATACGCCGCTCCGAGGTTGCCTATAAACAACTTCAGAAAAACTAGACACGCTCTCCGCACCTACTCCGCATAACCCCATAAGCCAATTGACCATATTTATGCAGGCGGACAGCAGAGCCTTGTCCGCCTTTACAAAATCTATGGCTCTATTATTCAGACCGCCACAAAGAGCAGGCCATTAATGATCAATACCTTCGATCTCTGATGCCGCAGTGCTATCTCCATGCGCCGCCGCCCAACGCAATGCTTCAGCAGCCAGATATAATGAACCACTCGCGCAGACCAGATCCTGCTTATCAGCTATCTGCAATGCCAGATCCAGCGCCTGTTGTGAATTATTCGCAGTATACACCTGCACCCCAGGCGCATACTGTGCGCAAAGCTCTTTCAATTCAGCACCAGTCGCCGCACGTGGATTATTCGCGCTGGTTGCAATCACAACATCAACATCCTGTAATGACGCGATAATATGTGATACATCCTTATCTTTATTCACTCCTAATACCACAATCAAACGTTGAAAAGTGAAAAGCGTGCGTATTGATGTGAGAAGCTTCTGCATAGAATCATTATTATGAGCGCCATCAACAATGGTTGTTGGCTCGTGCCCTACGACCTGCAGGCGAGCAGGCCAATGAACCGCCGCCAGACCACGCCGCAATGCATCTTCATCCCAGACAATTCCCTTCGATGCCAGTACTTCCAGCGCGGCCAGAGCAACCGTAGCATTCTCTACTTGATGCGCTCCCAGTAAAGGCGTCTGCAAATCTGCATACACACGTTCTGGCGTATGAACCGTAAATCGCTGCCCTTTTTCTCCTTGAGCAAGGATCTGATAACGATAACGCAAAGGCGGGAGCTGTCCAGCATCAACCTCAGACTGAGCAGGATCATGTTCAAATGAACCAACCCGAATCATTTGAGCACGTCGTAGCTGCGCGATATGTGCAATCGCCAGCAATGCTTCCGGTGCTTGCGCGGAAGTAACAACAATACCATCAGGTTTGATAATACCCGCCTTTTCAGTCGCAATCTTCGCTAAGGTATCACCAAGGATACTCATATGATCATAGCTAATGGATGTAATTACCGATACCAGAGGTTGCGTAACGTTTGTCGCATCCAGACGTCCACCCAATCCAACCTCGACAACAGCATGCTGCACATGCTGCCGATAAAAGTACAGAAAAGCAAGCGCGGTGCCAATTTCGTAAGTAATGAAAGGCTCAAACTGGTCGTTTGCTTGCAACTGTGCTACCGCCTTTTGCAACACGGGCACAATCTCTGCTACTTCCTCTTCGCTAATCAGTTGCCCATTCACACGAGAGCGTTCACGGAACGTATGCAAATCCGGCTGTGTGTATAATCCTGTATGGATACCGGCTGTGCGCAAGACGCTTTCAATCGAGGCAGCCGTTGAACCTTTGCCCTTCGTACCGGCAATCAACGTATTGGTATATTGCAAATGCGGGTTACCCAGCAATTCAAGGAGCGCCTCTTCACGCCGCAGATTTTCAGCACGATCACGCGTATATTTATCCCCACGCTCATAATCCGTAAAACTATAGATATATGCTAATGCTTCTTGATAATTCACAATCACGCCTCTCTCAATTAGACCAGGATGCATTCAGACTGGCGCAACAGCATAACCTGTCTGAATGCAAGAATATATCAACTTCCAGGCAACATATATGTATCCCGGACAACCGCATCACTCATCTTTACAACACGCATCATTTCATGCACATCGTGTACACGTACGATATCGGCTCCTTGCGCGATACCTAATGCCACCGTCGCTGCTGTCCCTTCCAGACGTTCAGACACAGGTAGCCCACCCAGGATCTGCCCAATTGACGATTTGCGCGAGGTGCCCAGAAGGATGGGACGCCCCAGCGCACGCAACTCCCCCAGACGACGTAACAACGCCAGATTTTCAGCGACAGTCGTACCAAAACCAATACCTGGATCAATGATAATATGCTCCCAGGCAATGCCAGCGCGCAAGGCGGTATCAATCGCAGCGGACAAAAAGCGTATCACGTCACTCACGATTTCACGCTTCTGATATCCACGCATATTCGCCATTAAAATGACCGGCACCTGTTGTTCAGCCGCCAGAGCAGCCATATCAGGATCATGTGTCAACGCCCAGATATCATTGATCATATCAGCACCGGCCGCCAATGCCTGTCTGGCAACTTCGGCTCTATAGGTATCAACCGTGAGTAAAACCTCTGGTCCCAGGTCACGTCGCAGAGCACGAAGAACAGGTACCACCCGCGCAATCTCCTCTTCAATAGAAACAGAGGCTGCTTGAGGACGCGTTGATTCACCACCAATATCAATAAATGTTGCTCCCTCTGCAACAAATCTCTGCGCCTGAGCGATCGCATGCTGTACAACGATCTCCTCAACCAACAGACCATTCTGTAAACCATCCCCAGAGAACGAATCAGGAGTTACATTGACAATACCCATCACATATGTCTGTTTCCCCCACACTAACTGATGGTGTTTCCAGAGCATCGGACCCAATGATGCAAATGCGGACATGACTGTTCAACCTTCCATATATACTCGCATGTTCATTCATCGGCACAGAGAAGCATGACTCAATCATACCTTGTCTCATCCACGCGAAGCAACTATTTTTTACTTTTCCAACACAGCAAAAAGCAGACAACTGAAGGACAGAATAACCCTATAGTACTGATCCCAAAAACCGATATAAACATCAAAGATCATTATAGTATCCCATCATTAGTCGAAAGCACCATTGAGTATACCATTGGCAGTTCACAGTGCTATACTACTAACAAGCATATATTTAGGCAATCGCCATCTGCACGTGTTAATTTTTTGTACATTCGGAAAAAGCGCTATACGCAGGACAGAAATGTGGATTGTTGAGTATTCGTAGAGGTGGAATTATGGCATCTGTCAGGTGACTTCCCGCAGATGATTGCATGGTATAACATATTTTCTGTATACAACAAATTTTTGATAAAAATACGCAAAAAGGAAAAAATAAGTATGGCAAGGAATCCTGAAGCAAGAAGCTATCAACGCTCTGTTTCACGCGCACGTCGTTGTCACGAATGCGACCAGGAAGCACTGGGTCGCTGTCCTGACTGTCATATGAGTTTTTGTCAGGAACACTTTCCTAAACAGCAACACTCTCCATGTGCAGAAATACAAATGAAACTGGCACAGTCGCAGGTCTGCTATGTCTGTGGTACTCAGGTGTATCCTGATCAGTGGTCGATTACCAGAACATCACACTATGTAGATCAGTTCACCTGTAAGGGCTGTGGTCGTTATATCTGTGATGATCTGCACACACAGCATAAAAGCGAGGACGTTCTCATCTCCCGCGAAGGATTGCGTGGTCACCGCTATCAATATATCAATCGTTACTGTGATATGTGCTCTCCGATGCGAGGAATCGGAGGCATCAGAGGTCTAACCAGCGGCATTGTCGTCCTTGGCACTATCGCAGCGGGAATCTTCTTCTATCTACATCCATAAACAACATGCCGCCGAAGAGAAAGGGGGACGAGCCAGATAGCGATCTCGCGCTATACTATCTCGTATCAGCACATTCATGGCCTTATCGACAGCAATTCAATCAACGTTATCACGACACCAACACTATATTGATATGGCTTTACGAGCCACACTGAGAAACATCATCCAGACCAGCACAGTCTCAGAACTCAATGCCTATTATGGACAGATGCAGTACCATCTCGGTTGGGTAGATAGCAATTTCACACCAATCCATAATAATCCTGGGAAAATGATACGTCCAACCCTACTTCTCTTCTCATACGAAGCGGCAGGAGCCTGGGGCCAACTCGATGATGCATCCACAGACGATCCAACCTACCTGCAACGCGCCTTACCTGCCGCCGTTGCGGTTGAACTTACCCATAACTTCACACTCATCCATGATGATATTGAAGATGGAGATATCGAGCGCCGTCATCGCCCCACAGCCTGGAAGGTCTGGGGACTACCACAGGCACTCAATACTGGCGATGGTATGTTTGCACTCTCTCGCTCTGCTTTGTGGGGAGTACTTGAAAAAGGGGTTGATGGCTTAACAGCGGCACACCTGGCACAAACATTAGATCAGAGCGTACAGACAATTGCCGAGGGACAATATCTTGATCTCAGCTTTGAGTCTCGCTTTGATATCTCTGTCTCTATGTATCTTGATATGATCAAGCGAAAAACGGCTGTTCTGATGGGGTGCGCGACCAAAATGGGCGCGATGCTCGGTACTCATGATGAACAAATCATTGAACGCCTGCACCTCTTTGGAGATGCCATCGGCATCGCGTTTCAGGTACGCGATGATATGCTCGGCATCTGGGCTACCGAGGCGGAATTAGGAAAAACCAGTTCAGGTGATGTCTATCGCCGCAAGAAAAGTTTGCCAATCCTGCATGCACTTGAACATGCCAGCACAGCAGACCAGCAAACACTAACAACAATCTATCAGCAAACAGAAGAACTCACGCCATCACAGGTAGAACAAGTGCTGGCTATTTTTGAACGCACTCAGACCCGCGATTACTGCCGTGCGTTTTTACGTCAGCAGGGTAAGCTTGCCCAGGAAGCACTGGCAATGGTCCCTCGTACAGCCAATACTATCGCCACACGCGCACTTGATGATATGCAATTACTCATCCAATATATTGCTGACGCAGCAAAGTAAATACTGATTCGATACAGGTAAGCTGTGTATTACAGCTTACCTGTATCGAACTGCTATACTACACAGAAACTCCCACTTCTCTATTCATTATCCCTCTACACATATTTTTCACATCCAGGCTTTTTCTTTATAAAAAATACAAGCTGATAAAATAAGAGAGATGGAAAATTATTTAATTCTAAAACAGAATAACAACATATATATATTGTCTAACGATCAAAAAACAAAAATGTGGGAATTACCCCATCTCTCTGCATTATTCTATACATCTCTCATTGCTATAACTATATCTGAGTACAGTTCTCATTTAAATAGAAGGAAATATAAAATATATCAAAAAATTCCAGATAAACTAGCATCATAATCAAGAAATCATCCAATATTCTGTGATATTATGATAGCTACAGTAACTGGCAGAAAACAACAGCCATAGAGGAACACAACATTGTAAAAACTGCTGCCAACCATTTAGTTGTTCCCTATGGTCTGGTAGATAGCAAATACGTCTATGTCCACGTAACGAGAAAATATATCTGTATGATAATATATATGGTAGATATCGATCAGATAGGAGACTGTAGCGCTAGAATAACCCACATGTACAGTTACCAGTGTTACGTGACGCATTATAGATAGCTCATTTCTATTCGTCACAAATTCAGGAAAAATCCTATTGACCATACTGTCGACATTCCTCGCGCCTGCTTAACTAAAAGTCTTTATTGTAATGACAATTACAATTGCTTTTCCAGTTATGCAGTGACAAATGTCGATTTTTCGGTTTCGCGTTTTCCATTTTTCCTGAACCCATTTGGTACATCCATCAGCCAGCATGCTCCAAAGGCTGATCATAAAACGCAGGTAGCTTGACGACGCTATAATAATAGACCTGATACTGTATTCTCACAATGAAACATCACATCGAAAAAGTAGAGGATAGCTCATCCATATCCCTCTCTTTCGCGCTTTTCCTGTTCCAGGAAAACCATCAATTGTGTATCAGGACAAGCAATTCGTCAGAGTCACATAGAATCACCTGGAGATCACAACAAACAGCAATTTGACCTTTTAATTGGAGATACGCTCAATGACAAGACCCATTTATGTAATTGGACATAAAAATTCAGACATGGACTCTGTAGTTTCAGCATATGCTTATGCACGTCTGCTCCAACTACAGGGCGAAGAGGAAGTCGTCCCTGCACGTCAAGGCGACCTGAAACCTGAAATTAAATTTGTACTTGACCGCTATAACGTGGAGATACCAGAAGCATTAGATGACATCTATCTGCAGGTACAGGATGTGATGCGTCGCGATGTGATCGCGGCCTATACACACCAGCCACTATTAGACGCCGGCCATCTGTTACAGGAGCATAATCGGAACTCGATGCCCGTCATCAACACTGACAATACAGTGCATGGTATGATCGCGCATGATGATTTCGCTAAACTATTTTTTAATGATCTGGACCCACAGTCAGTCAACCGTGTGCCATTGGAGCGGGACAACATTGTACGAGTGCTTAAAGGTCGAGTACTGGTTGAGGGACGACGAGAACTGGGGAACCGTGTCCTCGTTGGCGCGATGGAACCCAAAACCATGACTGAATATATCGAACCCGGGTGTCTGGTCGTCCTTGGTGATCGTGAAGATGCGCAATTAGCCGCAATCGCTGGTGGAGCAGCCGCGCTTGTCGTTACTGGCGACCTGCCTATCTCAGATAAAGCGCTTGCAGAGGCTCACAAAGCTGGCGTCATGGTTATCAGCACCGCCCATCATACATTCACTGTCGTCCGCCTTATCAATCTGAGCATCAAAACCGAAGAGATCATGCATCGTGAGTTTGCTTTCTGCCATCCAGAAGATCATATCAGCGATGTGAAATCCATTCTGGCAACCCTCCACTCCCACTCAATGCCTGTCGTAGATGCTGATGGCAAACTGGCAGGATATATCTCCCAGACCGATCTGATCAAAGCGCACCCCAAAAGCGTCTACCTGGTTGACCACAATGAACGCTCACAGGCCATCGACGGCATCGAAGAAGCCGAACTACTCGGTATCATCGACCATCACCGTATTGCAGATGTCTACACCAGCAAACCTATCATCTTTCGCGCCGAGCCGGTTGGCTGTACTGGCACGATCATTACCAGTCTCTATCATGAAGCCGACATCCCAATGCCCAAAGATGTTGCTGGATTATTACTTGCTGGTCTCCTATGTGATACACTTATTTTGCGCTCACCGACCTGCACCCCACGTGATGAAAAGGTTGCAGCGGAATTAGCAGCAATAGCGGGTGAAGAGATCGAGCCCTACGGACAGGAAATTTTCGCAGCCGCCGCACAGGATCTGGCGGAAAAACCCGTTGAGCCCTTGATTACATCAGACTTCAAAGAATTTAATGTTCATGAGGCAAAATTTGCAGTTGGCACTGTAGAAACGGCAAGCCCTATTGTGATTGAAAGACGAAAAGAAGAGATACTGGCAACTATGCAGCATCTCGTGCAAGAACGGGGATACACTTCATTCTTAGTGATGATTGTCGATATTATCAACATGCGTTGTCATCTGCTGGTCTGGGGGGGCGAGCATGCTGCATCTGAGGCATTTGGAGCGCCACTAGAAAATGGGCATTCAATCATTGTAGAAGGACTTGTTTCACGTAAAAAGCAAGTTGTTCCGCTTCTTCCACGCATTGAGGCGGCACTTAACGAAGCAGTCACAACAAGATAAGCTGATCTTTTGCGGCCCTACCCTTGTCAGAGCACAATGTCTGTGTTACACTTATGAACAGCTTTATGGCTTTTATAGAGTATAAGTAGGTATTGATAAATTTTTAGCATACATACCTGAGTAGTGCACGATTTATTTCCTTCAGGTTTTATCGCTAGATTTTTTACTGCTTTCTCTATTTCATTCACGATATCCACAGCGGTCAAAGTAGATACGCATCCAGGCGCTTCTTAATCATGTAAGGAGGACTTTTTATCGTGAGTAACGCTATCTGGGTTCCGATAGGAGTAGGGCTCCTGGCGATACTGTTTACCGTGTTTCTTGCCAACTATGTACTGCGCAAAGATACCGGAACCCCCGAAATGCAAAAGGTATCCAACGCCATTTTCAAGGGAGCGATGGCGTTCCTCAACCGTCAGTATCGCACGATTGCAATCCTCTCCATTTTTGCTGCTATTGTTGTTGCTATAGTGCTCTACTTTCTTAGTGCGGGGAACAATGCTGTAAAATTCGATCTCGCATGGCGCACAGCGATAGCATTCCTGATTGGAGCACTCTGTTCCGGCATTTCCGGCTATACAGGCATGTACGTAGCTGTAAAATCGAACATACGCACTGCAAGTGCTGCGACCAGAAGTTTAGGCGAAGCCTTAACGGTGGCGTTGCGCGGTGGTGCGGTGTCAGGCTTCCTTGTTGTTACCCTCTCTCTCCTGGGAGTGTCACTGATCTTCCTGATCTATAGTATCGGGAACAGCATTGATAAAGTGCCATCTCTGATTGTCGGTTTCGGCTTCGGAGCAAGCTTTGTAGCACTCTTTGCTCAGCTCGGTGGAGGTATCTACACCAAGGCCGCTGATGTCGGCGCGGACCTTGTCGGAAAAGTAGAGGCCAATATTCCTGAAGATGATCCACGTAACCCGGCAGTTATTGCTGATCTGGTCGGTGATAATGTTGGTGACTGTGCTGGCCGTGGTGCTGATCTGTTTGAGTCAACAACAGCAGAAAATATTGGTGCCATGATTCTTGGTATCTCGCTCTATCTGGTTACCAAAAACCCTGGCTGGATTCTCTTCCCACTCGTTGTCGGCTCTTTCGGACTGATTGCCTCCGCGATTGGCCTGCTCTGGATACGCCCCTCGGTGGTAACAGAGCCAGATAAAGCCGCTGGTCGTGATCCCGGTGAAATCGCTATGCAACAATTGACGATTGGCTACTATATTACCTGTATCCTCTCGGTGATCGGGGTCTTTATCGGCAGCTACCTGATGCTCGGCAATAGCTTACAGGCCCATACACTCCCTGCCTGGGTATGGTTCGGTCTGGCGGGTACAGTAGGTATTCTGCTCAGCATTGCATTCGTTTATATCACTCAATATTATACCTCCGGTACATGGCGTCCAGTACGTGAGATCGCGGATGCGTCAATTACGGGTCCAGCCACCACCATTATCTCCGGAGTTTCAGTAGGCCTTGAATGTACGGCACTACCGGTACTGGCAATCTGCGTGGCGCTCGGTATCTCTTATACGCTTGGCAGTCAGGTCATCATTCCCGTGACGATCTCCAATAGTGTCATTAATGTCGGCGGCGTCTTTGGCACTGCGGTAGCAACAGTGGGTATGCTTATGAGTTGTGCATACGTTCTGGCAATGGATTCATTTGGCCCGATTACTGATAATGCTGGTGGTATTACAGAAATGAGTGGTCAGGCTGAGTCGGTACGCGATATCACGGATGCACTGGATAGCGTGGGCAATACTACCAAAGCACTGACCAAAGGCTATGGGATCGGCTCAGCAGCACTGGCGGCGTTCTTGCTGTTTAGCGCTTACCTTGATGTGCTCTATACATATCGGCACTCCCCTTCAGCCTATCAGGTCAATCTCTCAAACATTCCGGTTTTCATTGCTGCTCTGATCGGACTGACGTTAATCTTCTTCTTTAGCTCGCTGGCCATACGAGCGGTAGGGAAAGCGGCGACAAATATGATTGAAGAGGTCCGCAGACAGTTCCGTGAAAATCCAAAGATTATGGCGGAGCGTGTCGAAGATCGCGTTGATCCTGACTATGCACGCTGCGTTGACATCAGTACGCGAGGAGCGTTACGTGCAATGGTTCTACCAGGAGTTGTTGCGGTGCTCACTCCTATTCTGATTGGTGTCATTCTGGGTCCAACAGCAGTGGCAGGATTGCTGATGGTCGGAACAATGGGTGGTGTTGTGATGGCTCTCTTCCTCAATAATGGCGGTGGCGCGTGGGATAACGCGAAAAAGTATATTGAGGCAGGCTACCTGCGTATCAACAACAAAACGGGCGCGGTGGTTGACCGTCTGGCAAGTGGGAGTGATATTACAGTGCTTGGCAAGAAGAGTGAAGCGCATAAAGCCAGCGTCGTCGGTGATACTGTAGGTGATCCTTTCAAGGATACCGCAGGACCATCACTCCACGTGCTGATCAAGCTTTTGAGCACGACCACACTGGTGCTGGCACCACTCTACATTTTCCTCCACCCGTAACCCATCGTACCATCAGCTTATAGTTCTATCATAACGAAAATCTCCCGGTTTCTTATTCGGAAACCGGGAGATTTTCGTTATTTCTTGTATCTGATCCATCCTCTTAAAACGCTATATAAAGTAAACAAGATAATATCAAGCTATCCTCTCTAATGCGTCTAATTAACAGTGTCAAAGGTATTCTATGGTAAAATGCATAGAAAAAGTGGAATGTGGTAAAGGAGCAATCTCACATGAGCAAGGTATCACTCAAGCACACCGCTCTTGTTTATGTCATTATGACGATCATCCTCAGTCTCACACTCATCTCGTGTGATGTTAATGTAACCTCAAACGGTATATCAACTTCTGGCATGAACACGACCAATAGCAACCTCACTGATGTCGGTTCTGGTACTCAGGATGTCCAGGTCTTTGTTGAACCAGATAGCGGTGAATCCGTCATCACCAATGCAATCAACGGCGCACAGAAATCAATCTGGGTTGAAATGTACCTTTTAACAGATAAAAAGGTTATTACTGCGCTGGAAGATGCGGCTCAACGACAGCTTGATGTTCGTGTCATGCTTGAACAACATCCATATGGAGGAAGCAGCATATCCCCCACTGAGACGCTCGATAAACTCAAAGCGGCTGGCATCAAGGCGGCATATACCAATCCAACTTTCGCTCTTACTCACGAAAAAGGGATGGTTATTGACAGCAAAACGACCTACATCATGACTGCCAATCTGACGCTCAGTGCCTTAGGAGCCAGTAGCTATACGAAAAACCGCGAATATGGCATTATCGATACGAATCCACAGGATGTCAAAGCGGTCAGTGATATTTTTACCGCTGACTGGAATCGTCAGGATGCAAGCTTGAATGATACCAATCTTGTTGTCAGCCCTATTAATTCACGCAATGCCTTTGCTTCATTAATCAATAGGGCTCATAAATCACTCGCGGTTGAAGCGGAAGAAATACAAGATAGTGCCATCGAACAGGATCTGGTCAATGCGGCTAAACGCGGTGTACAGGTACAGGTCATTCTGCCCTCACCTGGCAGTTCCGATGATAGCAACAGCAAAGGTATTCATACCATTGAAAGCGGACATGTGCAGGTCAAAGAAGACAAACAACTCTATATGCATGCAAAAATCATTATTGTTGATGGGCAAAAAGCTTTTGTAGGTTCTGAAAACATTTCAACCGCTTCACTGAATCGCAATCGTGAACTGGGTATCATTATCTCAGATCAAACTGTCCTCACGACACTCCAACAAACATTCCAACAAGATTGGGGCGTCTCACAAACAGCCTAATAGGGTAAAAATGCACTGAAAATACACATAAACAAACAGAAGCTCTTTGACTGCTTTTGCCTGGGTCACCCGAAAAGAGGTGACCCAGATCGCTACCAATCCACACAACCAACACCCACGTTCATATGCTCGAATGATACTATTATGACCAAAAGCACCTCATATTCTCTATCTTGAATCTCTCTACCCGGTTCGTGTCATAGACATGATCTTTAAACACATGATAGGATAGACTAAAGGTATCTTTTCTTTAGCGGCAAACTTGATTTCATATCCATTACGAAGTGAGAACCGGAGGACCGCAAAGGAGGGAAAACTTCTTCAACATATTACTAAGAGGTTTCTATACATGGTTACAGAAGTTGCTATTCTTACAGCAATCCCAGGCAAAGAAAATGAATTAGGTCAGGGTCTGATTCATGGCGCAGAAGTCATTCGTCAACATCCAGAATGTATCTCAGCAAACACCACACGCTGTGTCGAACGCCCCGGACGTTACATGCTTTCAGTCGTCTGGACATCTCTGGATGCGCATATGAGCGATTTCCGCGATGGCCCATTATTTGTACAATTTAATAGTACGATCAATGGTCTTGTCGAAGGAATGCCCGAACTTTTCCACTATCAGGCGTTCTAGAAAGAATCAGATAGAAGGAACGTAGAAAATCTTTTTGGTAGGAGAGAAAGCATGCCAGATATCCAGGAGGAGCAACCCCAACTCAATACACAGGAACAGGAAAATAGCTCTCAATTGACGCTGGATCAGGTCGCCGATAACGAGGAAGCAAAACTTGATACCTATGTCTCTGAACTGCGCCATAAAATTGAAGAGGCCAATTATCAATATTACGTTCTGGATAATCCCACGCTCACTGATGTAGAGTATGATCAGTTATTAATCGAACTGCAACGTATCGAAAAAGAGCACCCTGAATTCCAAACGCCTGAGTCACCTACTCAACACGTTGGAGCAGCACCAACTCAGAACGTCGCCCAGCATCGTCACCCCCTTCCTATGTTGAGTCTGGCAAATGCTCGTAACGAACAGGAGTTACGTGACTGGTATCGACGTGCTCAAAACATTCTTCCCAACGCGACCTTTACCTATGTCTGCGAACTAAAAATTGATGGACTGGCAATGGCCCTGACCTACGAGCATGGACAATTGACGATTGGTGCATCTCGTGGCGATGGTATTATTGGTGAAAATTGGACACCGAATGTGCGCACAATCCGTCCCATTCCCCATACATTAAAAGGGGAACATATTCCAGAAAAAGTAGAGGTCCGTGGAGAAATCTACATGCCAATCACCAGTTTTGAGCGGCTAAATGAAGAGATGAGCAACGACCGTCTGTTTGCCAATCCACGTAATGCAGCGGCAGGCTCTCTTCGCCAGAAAGATGCTCAGGTGACTGCCACCCGCAATCTGGATTTCTTTGGTTATCAGATCGGGTATGTCAATGGCGTGCCTATCGAGACACAGGCCGATGCTCTCCATTACTTACGAGAATGGGGATTCCCGGTCAACCCGAATATTGAGACGGCAAAAGACCTTGATGAGGTACTTGCCTTCTGTGCCAAATGGGAAAAAGAACGCTTTAATCTCCCTTATGAGATTGATGGTGTGGTCATCAAGATTAATGATCGCCATCAGCAAGAAGAACTGGGCACGGTGGCACGCGACCCACGCTGGGCTATCGCGTTTAAATACCCACCCATTCAGGTTGCGACCAGATTATTAGATGTTGGTATCAACGTTGGTCGTACTGGCTCAATCAACCCATACGCCATCCTTGAGCCAATCAATATCCGTGGCGTTACTGTCTCACGGGCGGCATTACATAATGAAGGAGATATTCAACGCAAAGATCTGCGTATCGGTGACTGGGTGCTCGTGCAACGAGCAGGCGAAGTCATTCCGCAAGTGGTCAAACCTATTGCCGAACGTCGTACCGGCACAGAAGAGGTCTATCACCTTCCTGACCAATGCCCTTATTGTGGTACTCCTATTGAACGTATCGAAGATGTGGCAATGGCCTATTGCCCGAATAAACAATGTCCTGAACGCGTTCTGCAAGGCGTAATCCATTTTGTCTCCAAAGGCGCGATGGATATGGATACCATCGGCGAAAAGATGTGTGAACAGCTTGTGAATGCTGGCTTCATTAAGAGTGTTGCAGACTTCTACACATTGACGGAGGAACAACTCTTAACACTGCCAGGAATCAAAAAGAAAAGCGCCGACAACATGCTGAAAGCCATTGAAGCAAGCAAACAACGCCCTCTCTGGCGGCTTCTTTTTGCGCTCGGCATTCGCTACATGGGCGAAAAATCAGCACAGATCATGGCTGAACATTTTAAGGATATCGATCATCTCCTCCAGGCAACAGCAGAGAACATTAAAGATCTGCCCGGTATTGGCCCAGAGATCGGGCAGAGCGCGTACAACTGGTTGCACGACCCCGATAATGTCGCGCTTATCGAACAGCTACGCAAGTTTGGTCTCAATATGATTGATGATCATGAGGAGCCAACTGGTCCGCTCGTTGGACAATCATTTCTGCTGACTGGTCGCCTGACAACCATGACACGTTCAGTCGCTGAAGAAACAATCGCCAGACTGGGTGGAAAAATCGCGACTGGTGTCAGTAAATCATTAACCCATCTTATTGTTGGTGAAGATCCTGGCTCGAAGCTTGCCAAAGCGCAGAAAGTCGGGGTTGCTATTCATGACGAACAATGGCTTGTTAATCTCTTGAATGAACACCAGACAGCCTGACCCACTCCTGTCTAGAAAGGATTCCATCTTTATGCAACAGGACTGGGAGAGACGCCATGACTTTGTAGCACTGGAGGGACTACCCCTTCCCTCCATGCTACAACCAGCGTTTGCCGGAAAACGACTCACCAGCGCCGAGCTACTCACTGGCGGCAAATGTAATACCAACTATAAAATCAGGATAGAGGGGCTGACCGATACTTTTGTTCTACGCATCTATGTACGTGACATTTCCGCCTGTGAACGCGAACGCGATCTTTTTGCTCTGATTGGGAAACACATTCCTGTACCAGAAATTGTGTACTCCCACATGGAAGATGATCAACTTCCCCTCACCTATGCTATCTCGCACTGGGTCGATGGCATCCTTTTTAGCGACATCCAGCAAAGCAACGATCTAACCGCAATCAACGAGGGAGCATACGCTATCGGCGAAACGCTGGCTCACATCGGCAACTATACCTTTCCACATGCCGGTTTTTTTGGTCCCAACTTAACCATTACTGGCTCCGATGAAAATAACCAGAATGCCTTTCTCACTTACTTCAAGCAGTTCCTTTTTGCCGACCATGCCGGGCAGCATCTGGGACCAGAACGTACCACACGCCTGTGGCGTTTTTTAGAGGCCCATGCTACAGACTTTCAAGCGCTTGATGGAGCGACAACCCTGGTCCATAGCGACTACAAAGGTTTCAATATCCTGGTGCGACAACAGCAGCAGCACTGGAAAGTAGCCGCAGTACTGGATTGGGAATTTGCGATGGCAGGTAGTCAACTCATGGATATCGGCAATATGTTACGCTACGAGCATCTGCTACCCCCGGATTTCGAGCGCGCATTTATGGCTGGCTATCGCGATCAGGGTGGACATTTACCCCCACACTGGAAACAGATCACGAAACTGGTTGACCTGTTAAGCCTCTGCGAATTTCTGAGCAAACCAGCACCGGGGGCCGCACTCATAACAGAAGTGACAGCCCTCGTAGACCATACTCTGGACCAATGGTCTACCTTCGCCTGAGCTACAAAAAAACACGCTACAGATTTTTGTCTATAAGAATCATACGTACTGCATCTCTATAAAGCGTTCACGGAGTGCATTCACCTGAGCTATAACTTTTTTACCACGAATCGCATCTGAAATCAGTTGTGCCAGTTCTCCCATTGCCTGTTCTTTCATACCGAAGCGGGTCATTTCAGGCACACCAATACGCAAGCCAGAAGGATTGCGCGGATCTGGATCGCCGGGCAACATATTATAGTTGACTATGATATCATTCTCTTCCAGACGTTTGGCAACCTCAACACCACCACCCCAGTTCGCCACATTAACGGCAATCATATGGCTGCGGGTATAACCAAAATCTCGTGCTTCTACAGGCACTCCTAACTCATCCAGGCTACGCCCCAATGCCTGCGCATTTTTGACGATCTGAGCGGCATACTCACGTCCATACAGCTTCATCTCTCGTGTCGCCACCAATAAGGCAGGTAGAGTATGCAAATGATGATTGCTGGATGAACCTGGAAATACACCACGATCAGCAGGCTGCCAGTACTTCTTTATCTCATCTGCTTGTTCCAGACGAGATAGAATTACGCCTCGTTGGGGGCCTGGAAATGTCTTATGTGTACTGCCTGTCATCCAGGTCGCGCCTTCCCGCAACGGAGATTGGAATTCTCCACCTGCGATCAGCCCCAGAACGTGGGCAGCATCATATAGAACAGGGATACTCTTTGTTTTACAGAAAGCAGCAACTTCGCTGACTGGCTCAGGGAACAAAAACAGACTTTTCCCCATGATTACCAGTTGCGGTGACACCTGATCAATGAGTTCAATCGTTTTCTGCGCATCAACATGATAGTGATCTGCCGTCAATGGTAAATAATGCAAATTGACAGCATTCTCAGCGCCAACCTTCAATGATTGTCCACGCTTCTGGATACGCCGCCCAAAGACACCAACTGAACCGTGGCTGATATGACCACCCGCATCCGTTGAATTTGCGATTACGGTATCGCCACCACGCAAAACGCTCAACGCAATCGCAGTATTCGCCGCATTGCCACTGATCGGTCGCACATCAGCCTGCCTGGCATCAAAGAGCGCAATCAATTCATGCTCGGCCATACGCTCAATCTGATCGATGTATTGCGTCCCCTGATAGTAGCGATTCACCTGCTCACCTTCATTGGGATGCCCTTCAGCATAGCGACCCATAAAATCTGACGTCTGCACCCGTTTTACAGCAGCACTCGGCGTATTTTCACTGGCAATCAAATTGATTGTACGCATCTGACGCCAGGAATTTTGCTGCGCAATAATGTTTTCAATATCGCGAATATCTACAGGCATAGCCTTCTCCTCTCAGGAAATATATGCTTCTCAGTATAGCATACCACCCACATTGTTAGATTCTTCAGGCACAACGCTATTTACTCATACACCAAAGCACATGACAAATTTTTCCCCTATGTCGATACAAAAAAATCTCACTTTCTCCATATTTCTCTCCAGAACCGCGCTCCATTCTGATCCATACACGACGAGTGCTCAGTTGAAACAAGCCATACAATGCTGCTATACTAGGTCTACACCTACCATTTCTCGTAGGCATCGAAAAACAACACCAACGCATGGTGTAAAGCAAAAAATGCTGCATTACATGATCATACAATGCGTAAATACAGATATGAAGGGAGATTGGCACAGCTTTTTTCTGCACTGAAAGAGCTATACGTGTGGTCACGTCGCACTGGTGGTCTATGATAGACCCCCTCAAAACTGGTAGTCAGGGCCACTATTGCGTAGAAAACTCAGGAGGAAATGAGTCCTATGAAGGTTTATCCGGCGGAACAAATTCGCAATGTAGCGTTAATTTCTCATGTTGGGGCGGGCAAAACATCTTTGATTGATTCAGCCCTTTTTGACAGTGGAGCCGTCACCCGCCAGGGAAAAGTAGACGAAGGGACTTCGATAGTTGATTATGATCCTGACGAAATCAAACGCCGCATGACGCTAAATGTTAAAGTGCTCCCAGTTGAATGGAATAACCACAAAATCAATTTTATTGATACTCCCGGTTACCCGGACTTCATTGGTGAAGTCAAAGCCGGTTTGCGTGTCGCAGATGCAGCTATACTGGTTGTCTCGGCAGAGAAAGCTGTAGAGGTGGGAACAGAACTCACGTGGAAATACGCCAATGAGCGCACTCTTCCACGCATGATAGTGGTAAATAAGCTTGATCGTGAAAATACCTCTTTTGATCAGGCTCTGGATGCACTACGTAGACAATTCGGTCTGAAAGTTGTGCCATTACAAATACCTATTGGCGAGCAATCAAACTTCAAAGGTGTTGTGAACCTTGTCACGCAAAAAGCCTGCACGTTCGAAACAGGCACACAGGTACAAGAAATCGCTGTTCCTGACGATCTCAAAGAACAGTTGAACAAGTATCGTGATGAACTAATCGAAACAGCAGCCGAAAACGATGACTCCATTCTGGAAAAATTTCTGGATGGACAGGAAATAAGTAATGAAGAACTCTTCTCAGTCGTCAAACACGGCACGCGCAACGGCCAACTGATTCCGGTCCTCTGCGCTTCCGCGCACACAAATGTTGGTATACAGACGCTGCTCGATACCATTATCGACTATCTGCCTGATCCAATCGATGCCTTACCTGCTGATGCCAGAGCCTTTAAAGACGCAACAAGCGTGTTGATCTTCAAAACACTTGGCACACAGGTCGGAACAACATCAATCTTCCGCGTCTATAGTGGCTCAGTCAAGTCGGATACCCATCTTCACAATGCGCAAACAAACGTTGACGAACGCTTAAGTCAACTGGTCACGCCTAGAGGCAAAATTCAGGAACCCGCAACAGAAGTACCTGCGGGCGATTTTGCGTCCGTTGCCAAACTGACCAATACCCACACAGGAAATACCCTGACTGATAGCAAAAATACTGACAGAACGCTCGATCCTATTCAATTCCCAGATCCCTGCTATACTGTCTCCATTATTCCTAAAAGCCAGGGTGATCTCGATAAAATGAGTAATGCATTGGCTCGCATCGTGGAAGAAGATCAGACCATTCACGTTGGTCGTGACGCGGAAACTGCCGAGGTGCTCTTATCAGGTATGGGTGAAACCCATCTACAAATACTTGTTGATAGCATCAAACGCAAATATGGCACGGACCTTCTGATACGTGATCAGCGTATCGCCTATCGTGAAACAATTCGCAAGAAAACGAAAGCCAATGGTCGCCACAAGCGTCAGAGCGGTGGTCACGGGCAATTTGGCGATGTCTGGTTAGAGATCGAACCATTACCGCGTGATACCGAACAGACATTTGTGTTTGAAGATAAGGTTGTTGGTGGCGTTGTGCCCGGACAATTTATTCCCGGCGTGGAAAAAGGAGTTCGCGAGGCTTTAAAACGGGGCTTCATCTCCGGTCATCCGATGATCTACGTCAAGGTTGCGCTGGTCGATGGCAAAGCCCACCCGGTTGATTCATCAGCACAATCATTTGAAATCGCGGCCTCATTAGGCATGCAAGAGGCTGTTCCACAGTCCAGCCCTGTCATTCTGGAACCAGTCATGAACGTGACTATCAATATTCCAGAACAAAACATGGGCGACGTGATGAGCGATATCAATACCAAACGTGGACATGTGCTGGGCATGGAATCACTCGAAGATGGCACGCAACGTATTACCGCGACGGTACCACAGGCGGAAATGCGCCACTACGCGGCGGACCTACGCTCTATCACCCAGGGACGTGGCACCTTTAGCATGGTGTACTCCCATTATGCTGAAGTTCCACCTAACATACAACAGGACATTATAGAACAGAACCAGAAACAGGAAGCGATGGCCCACAAGTAACGCCTATCGCTCCAAACAAAAACGCCTCTTCCATGAGGAGAGGCGTTTTTGTTTATGTTCATACTTATTATAATGCCTGTTGATTCGCTCGCGCAGCCTTTTCAGCCTTCCAGCGCTTCATGCGTGGAGCATTGGCGAAATAGAAGATCAGACCAATCACCAGGAACGCGCAGGATACAAACGAGACACCATTCCACTTAGCAATACTCCAACCATACGTTCCAGCCAATGAGCCAATTGAACCACCAACAAAATAGATCGTCATATAAACGGTGTTCAGACGGCTCCGAGCTTCTGGTCGCAAACTATAGACACGAGCCTGATTCGCAACTTGATTGGCCTGCGTTCCTAGATCCAACAGAATAACACCAACAATCAAGCCTGCCAGGAATTGTCCACCAATCCACATCAGAACAAATGAAACGAGAACTATGGCTAATGCAATACCGTTCGCGTAACGAGCATCACGGCGGTCGGCAAATCTTCCCACAAAAGATGCAGCCAGAGCACCAGCAACACCGACAAGACCAAACAAACCAGCAACCTCACTCCCGAAGTGATATGGTGGCGTTGCCAGGAAGAAGGAAAGCATTGCCCAGAAAGCGCTGAATGCCGCGAATGCTAAAGCGCCAAAAGCACTTCCTTCGCGCAACACAGGCTCCTCACGCCACAAATGCCAGAGTGATTGCATCAATTGCGGATAGGACATACCTTTCTTCTCAACAGTATCATTTGGCAACAAGAAGCGCAACACGATTGCCAGCAGCACCATGACTACAGCAGCAATCCAGTACATCGCACGCCATCCCCAGGCTGCCGCAATAATACCACTCACGGTACGAGCCAGCAGGATACCAATCAATAGACCACTCATAACGGTTCCCACCACATTACCACGCTTCTCCGCAGGAGCCAGATGCGCGGCATATGGAATGATCAACTGGGGCACAACTGTTGTCAATCCAACCAAAAGACTTGCAATACCCAAAATAGATACCGTAGGAGCCAGAGCCATAAATGCCAGTGCAACGGTTACCGCTCCCAGCATAAATACAATTAATGAGCGCTGATTATATCTATCACCTAATGGCACAATAAATAACAGACCACACGCATAACCAATCTGACCAATCGTATTCACAAATCCAATCTGTCCAACAGATACAGAAAAGCCCTGCGCCATATTCGCCAGAATGGGTTGAACATAGTAAAGATTGGCAACTGACAATCCACAGGCAATCGCCATGATCAATACTACGCCATTGGTGAGGACATTTACTCTGGTTTCCTGACCTTTTTGCTGAACATTTGGATCAAGAGATATATCTTCGACACGTTCGATGATGTCTTCGCTCAAGGGATAACTTTCCTTCCTAAAACAAGGCAAAAAATAATTTGGATCTCTATCTAAAAAACAATGAAATGTATGGATATATTCACAATCTAAAGCAGAAAATGAGATGTGTAGGGAAACAACACCCACCCCAGGCACGCAACAATGCGGAGGAAAAAGAAATGGAAGGGATACATACCTGGTACATTCCAGGGCATGTGCTCCAATTATATCACCCTCTAATGAATCATTGCAAGCTATATTTCAGATATAAACTAATTTATGTATAGTATTCTGAGATTTTATTGAGATTTTTAGATTCAAATTGAGATTTTTACGCTGGTAAAAAAAGCGGACAGAGCAAGACAAGACCAGAGTGGACGAGCCATTCTGGTCTTGTTTTGGATATTTCTACCTGTCTATGCTTTACTTATCCTCAAGATTCAGCCAGCGCAGATCGTCAGGCGTCAATTCAATGGTCAATCCGGGGAGAGACGTACGTGTCTCCGATAACAGGCGCGGGCCAATCAGCGGGAAAGTGGGAAATGGTTGATTTAACACGTATGCCAGAGCGATGCTGATTGGCAGAACATTCCGCTCTTTCGCCATCTGCTTCACACGTTCCAGTCGCTGGAAATTGTCTTTACTATACCAGCAGCGTACCAGTTCAGGATCAGAAAAATCCTCTGGATGCGCCCGACCGGTAAAGAAACCACGTGCCTGACTGGACCAGGGCATAAGCGGCATTTGCTGCGTCTCCAACCATGCCCGTGACTCAGCATCAGAAGCCGAAATACAGCCAGCCCAGACTGGATCAATCATACGTGCCAGACTGAAGTTGTTACTGATCGCCTGGAAACCTGCCATATCATGAGCTTTTGCCCACTCATTCGCTTCCTGCACACGCGCAATGGACCAGTTTGACGCGCCGAAAGCACGCATACGGCCAGCATTTTTATGCTCATTCAATACGGTGATAAACTCACCAACAGGAATAGCAGGATTATCACGATGCATCATATAGATGTCAACGTAATCAGTCTGCAAACGCTCCAGACTCTCATGCAATTGTTTCGTCAGACTTTCCGGATCGCAAAATGGCGTATGAGCACCCTTATCAAGAATAACCACCTGCTCACGCACACCTCTATGCTTGATCCAGTGACCAAGCATACGCTCACAGGCACCTCGCCCATAGATATATGCGCTATCAAACGCGTTCCCGCCCTGCTCAAAGAAGTCATCAAACATCACCGAGGCATGCGGCCATGCTGTCTGGTTATCCACACCCATCACCAGACGTGAGACAGCTTTCTCGACCCCTGGAACACGACCATATTTCATCAGGCTCTGAGCACGTACCTGTAACGGACGCTTATGCAAAGGGAGATTTTGATCAGGGCCATCTGGACTTTCCATCGGGTAGCTTAAGCCAATCGCCTCACGCCAGAGATCGAGCGTACGCATATTTCCCAATGTGTCTTCCCAGGACATCTCAGGAGCCTGCCCCGCAGCCAGATAGGTCGCGACAGCATCTGCCTCCATTGCATACAGGCCAGCATCTGCTTCCACCACCACTTCACGAGTCTCTTGCTCATCATTCCGTTTCACAGTGAAAACAGCACGCTCAGCGGGTTGGAATGGCGCGGGCACATTGATCACGCCCTCTGAACCATACACCGTGACAAAAGAACCGGCATTCAGTCGTACACCTGTTAGCAACTGAGCAAGAATGCCACCGGGAAACTCTAACGAAGCAACCGCATACTCATCAACATTCGTGCTGCCAATCTGTGCGGTACCGGTCACTTTCGTTGGTTCCACTACCGTTTTCCCATTGGCTGCCCCTGCAACCAGACGAGCAACCGAAGCAACATAACCACCAACGTCCAAAATACCACCACCACCCATCGCCTGATTGAGCAACCGACTTTCAGGATTAAAACCCGTTTGGAAGGCAAATCTGGCCTGAATGACCCCTACCTTGCCAATGACACCCGCTTTAATCAGTTCAACCAATTTCGTCACTTGAGGATGGAAACGATACATAAAGGCTTCAAGCAAAAAGACCTGATGGACCTGTGCTGCCTCAATAATTGCCATTGCTTCCGCGTGATTCATGCCAATTGGCTTCTCACACAAAATATGTTTTCCGGCTTCCGCTGCCTTAATCGCCCATTCAGCATGCATGGGATGTGGCGTAGAAATATAAACGGCCTGTACATCCTTATCAGCCAGCAGGGCCTCATAACTCCCATAGCAGCGAGACGCATGCCATGTCTCACCAAAACGATTCGCAGCTTCTTGCGTACGACTTGCAACAGCAATGAGCTTTCCCGTCTTTGATTTTGCCAATCCATCCGCAAAAATACCGGCAATCCGACCAGTACCAATGATGCCCCAGGAGAGCGTTTGACTCATTCTGTTCCTCCAGATTCTTGTTAACTCCACCCTAGAGAGTGTTCACTCCATCACCCACATATCTCAACGCTGCAAGCAATAGAGCGAAAAAATAATCAGGGCGCACCTTTACGCTCTGATCTCTTGCTGTTTTGTGACGTATAAAACCGCTAAAGTGCTGAAGCAAAAACGACATGTGTTCCAATTCATTCCTATCTACTCCTTTTTTCAGCATTACACGTTGATACCACAAAAACAGAAGACTCAATTTGAGGTTATATCACCTATGATCAATAGAGTCAAATGCTTTATAACGGCAAAATGTCTTCTTCCTTATGGTTTTTCTCGTCTAGCTGCCCCACTTTTTCGCTGCGATGATGCTCTCGTAGGGGTTGCTTTCCCACCTGTTTTGCCGCGAGTAGATCCTTTTTTGCCCCCTGCGCCGGCATGTTGCTTCTCTTTTCCACGATCAAGCACAGCATGTGCCTCTTCCACATGATCATGCTCGATAAGCCATGTTCGCGCCTGCTCATGCAAATCGCGTAGCGCGGGACTGGATGCGATCATCATCCACATAGCGAATTGCGGATCAGCGGGTATCTCTTCATCCCACTGGCCCTGCTCTATCAAAAATTGCCGTACAGTTTCAGCATCACGCGTACGTAATACTGTATCAAGCTGTTGGCGAAATTGTGCATAATCAGCCATTGCTATTTCTCTTCACCTTACAAATCTCACGATGAACTCTGCACAAGGTCAGCCAGATCAATTCAGCTTTGCCAACCGATCATCTGGTTTCTTATACAGAATCTGCCGTATAAATGGCACTTCACGACGCAAAATGTCAATTTCCTGCTTCAAACGTTCTTGTGTTGAGACAAGTTCTAAAAATTGTTGTTTTTTCGCGTTCTCAATTTCAAGAAAGTAGGCAATAAAATATGAAAGCTCTTCTGGTACATCAGGAAAACTCATGTGGGCGGTCCGTTCATCTTCTGAGGTATCCAATAACATGTTTAAATAAGTTTCGAAAAGCACACGTGCCTGTTGCATCTGCTCACGCAAAACGTCTTCAGGCTCCAAAGCATCATCATATGGTTCGACAAAACCTGACAAATAGGGTTTCTCTCGATGTTGACTGAGAATGCGAAAACGGCGAATTCCGACTGCGATCAGGTTATAGCAACCATCATCGAGCTTTTGAAAATCATGTACTTCGGCGATGGTCCCTACCGGATGCGGTTCTTCTAACATAAACTGGCTACCAGCTTTTGCTTGTACCACACCAAAAGATTTTTGCTCCTCCATACAATGCTCGATCATCTGCCGATATCGCGGCTCAAAGATATGAAGTGGCAATACCGTCCCCGGAAAAAGCACAACCGATAGCGGGAAAAGTGGTAATTCAATTGCGGATTTTGACATTGTAGACCACCTCCAGAAAATCTTTCATTTCGAACCCTCGCTCATCATGTACCCCTTCTCTATTGTCTCATATCAAGCACCAAATTGCTCCCCTCAAAATCACTACCATTGCTACATATTTTGCGTATACTATTTAAATACGACTGATTTATCTATTATTTTATTAAAAAAACTCCAGTCACAATATAAATCTTCAGCAAAACAAAAAGGAGCGATCCCATCTGACAAGGTCGCTCCATACGTATTATTGCGTCAAAATCGTGATAAAAATGGTTATTGTATCATTTCCTTTACCATACGCTGTACACGTCCACCGTCGGCTTGACCTTTGGTTTCTTTCGCTGCGAGAGGCATCACTTTGCGGAATTCGGAACCATTCTCCGTGATGAGACGACTGATAATGGCACGTAAATCATCATCACTCATTTGTGATGATTGCAGATACTTTTGTAGAATATCCAGTTCCCGCTGTTCTTTCTCGGCAAGTTCAATACGTCCCCCCTGCTTATACAGTGGAATCGCCTGATTGCGTTTTTTGGCTTCTTGCTCCAGCACACGCATACAATCTGCTTCAGTTAGCGGCTTGCCAAACTCAGCATTCTTACGATCTGTGCGAGCAATTTCAAGATTATGAATGGCTCCCAATACCATCCGAAGCGTATCTAAACGAGATTGATCTCTGTTACGCTGCGCATCTTGCATATCTCTCTTTAATTGCGTCTCAATAGGGAATTCTTGCCGTGCGTCAGCCATTCGTCGTACTCCTCTACCTCATGGTTGTTTCTATTATCTATCATAAACCCACGTAAGTATACTACGTTCCGTGAAAAATCGCTAGCAATGCCAGTCGCGCCAGTTAAACCCACCAAAAAATTGTACACACCAATCAACATTTCAATGACACGGCTGCTATTTTTATATTCATGTAACGCAACTTCAATAACCAATTTCAAAAAGACACACATTTTTATTGAATTTTACTCAAATACCGATTTATTTTGTAGAATACAGTCCAAAACGAATACAGCTATACAATAAGATATAAATCTCAGAAAAAAACATAAGACCATGAATTCATCAATATACTATGAAATTTACTTCTGATGATTTCCTCTTTTCCTGTCTATGAGATACAATAAGAGATAATATGCAGGTATAAGGTCATCATTTTCGCACAATGGCGTGCCTGAAGGAGTAGTAACCATGGCAACAGTCTTCGATGCAGTAATTACACGTGCTCAACAGCCATTTATAAATCAACCATTAACTGATTTTTCACTGACGGAAAATAAACGGGCACAGGCAGAGGCTATTGAGCAAGTTCAGAAAGAGCTGGGGCAGACCTATCCTATCATCATTGGCGGCAAAAAGATCACGGGAGCCAGGACGTTTGACTCGCTAAATCCTGCGCAACCAGAACAAATTATCGGCCGTTTCACCGCCGCTACTGTAGAACAGACCAATGAAGCAATTTCAAGCGCGGCCCAGACCTTTGATGATTGGAAACGCACCCCTGCACAGGAACGTGCAAGTTATTTATTTGCTGCTGCTGACCTGCTCAAACAACGCCGTTTCATCATGAATGCCTGGATGATCTTCGAGACGGGAAAAAGTTGGGTAGAAGCCGATGCGGACACCGCCGAAGCAATCGACTTTCTGGAATTTTACGCTCGCGAAATGATTCGCCTCGCAGAAGAACAACCAATTATCAAAATCCCTGGTGAAGATAATCGGCTTGTTTATATTCCTTTAGGTGTCGCTGCGGTGATCCCACCCTGGAATTTTCCCTGTGCCATCATGGTTGGTATGACCAGCGCAGCCTTTGTAGCAGGAAATACCGTAGTGCTCAAACCTGCCAGCACAGCAGCAGGTATTGCCTACCAGTTTATGCGTATTCTGGACGATATTGGCCTGCCAGATGGCGTTGTGAACTACCTTACTGGCTCAGGAGCACTGATAGGTGATACACTGGTCGATAACCCACAGGTCCGTTTTATCTCCTTTACTGGCTCACGTGAAGTGGGCATACGCATCTACGAACGTGCCTCAAAGACACCCGAAGGTCAAAAATGGCTGAAACGCTCTATTCTTGAAATGGGCGGGAAGGATGCCATTGTTGTTGACGAGACTGCTGATCTTGCTGCTGCGGCTGAAAGTATTGTCTCATCCGCCTTTGGTTATCAGGGTCAGAAATGTTCCGCGGGATCACGAGCTATCATTGTTGAGCAGGTCTATGATCAGGTAGTCCAGATGGTACTTGCCAAAGCCAGAACGCTAACAATGGGAGATGTCACCAAACCTGAAACATACATGGGTCCAGTCATCGATGAAAACGCGATGAAGAAGATCCTCGATTATATTGAAATTGGAAAAAGTGAGGGAACACTTCTGCTGGGTGGGAAGCATACCGGATCAGGCTATTTTATTGAGCCGACCATTTTCGCGGATGTCTCGCCAGAAGCACGCATTGCCAGGGAAGAAATCTTTGGACCAGTACTCAGTATCATCAAAGCTGCTGACTTTGACGATGCGTTACGTATCGCAAACAATACAGAATATGGTTTAACCGGGTCACTCTATTCAACCGATAACCAGCGTATTGAGCAAGCGCAGGAAGAGTTCCATGTAGGGAACCTGTACTTCAATCGTAAATGTACAGGTGCGCTTGTCGGAGTACACCCATTCGGTGGTTTTAATATGTCGGGTACTGACTCCAAAGCCGGAGGACGCGATTACTTGTTATTATTTACACAGGCCAAGGCCATCTCGGCGAAAAAGTAGCGAGACACGCAAAGGAGCATCATTTGGCGATTGTAAAAAAACTAAGCCCTGAACTATGGCAGATTGATCTGCCATTTCAGGGTGAACATGAGGTCATCAGTCCTTACCTGATAAGTGGGAAGGACGAATTAGCCCTGATCGATCCAGGGCCAGAAAATGTCTCAGATCATTTATTCGCTTCGATTCGCGAGGCGGGTTTTGCACCCGGGGACATCACACATATACTCCTCACCCACATCCATTTAGACCATGCGGGTGGTGTAGGAAGCATTCTCCCTCAGATGCCTAAAGCACGCGTCTTTGTCAATGAGAAAGGGGCACCCCATCTCATTGATACGACGAAATTGATCACCAGCGCAACACGTATCTATGGTGACAATATGCAAAACCTCTGGGGCAAAATCGAAAATGTGCCTGCTGACCGTATTCAGGCTATTGCTGGTGGTGAAATATTACAGATTGCGGGTCGTCGACTGGAAGTACATTATACCCCTGGTCATGCTTCCCACCACGTTGTCTTTTTCGACGTCCATGCAGGTGAACTTTTTGTGGGCGATGCGGCTGGCGTACGGCTACCAAATGTCAGCTATGTACGCCCTCCAACGCCACCACCTGATTTCAACCTGGAAGAGTGGTCCAGTACAATTGACCTGTTGAAAAAACTACATCCGGATATTCTGTATCTGTCTCATTTCGGTGGCTCAGATGAGCCAGATAAACATCTTGACAATCTGCGCGAAAACCTTATTACCTGGGGTGATTACGTCATCAAAGCGCTACAGGATGGTAAAAGTGTGACTGAGATCAGTACGTTGCTCAAAACACGCACTGAACCAGATATCCAGCAGCGAGCAAAAGGTGATCCACAGATCGTGAAACGTTATGATCTGACCTCTAGCTACGAAATGACTGTTCAGGGCTATGTCCGTTACTGGAAAAAGTATCATCCAGAACGTCTCTAATGCCATCAGCAAGCAGCAACAACCAGGATAGACATTCCCACTCAGGAACTCCTGAGTGGGAACAGTGTTTATTTATTCACATTCACAGCAAAGCCACATAATTGTTGACAGGACGGGCAAAATCCTCTAATCTGGCCATTATCCTCATGCCAATCATCTAAAGGGTGAGCACAACGACAAACATATCCTTGAAAACGGGCCGGATTGCCAGTGACCAGTGCATGAGCAGCAACATCGTTCGTCACAACTGATCCTGCACCAACTAATGCAAACTCACCGATGGTAACACCACACACAATCACAGCACCAGCACCAATTGAAGCGCCATAGCGCACAAACGTGGGCATACTATGCCAATCAGCCGCACTCTTCAACTGACCATCAATTGTAATCGCACGCGGATACAGATCATTCGTGAAACACACCTGGGGACCAATAAAAACGCCATCAGCAATCTGCACGCCATCAAAAAGTTGCGCATAGTTCTGAACTTTTACAAATGACCCGATCTTTACCTGTGTATCAATATACACACCCATACCAATATTACATGCGGAACCAATGTACGCAGATGCACGGATATGAGCTAATTGCCATACACGCGTTCCCGCACCCACATATGCACCATCCTCCACCTCAGCAGAAGGATGAATAGAAATTGATACATCTCCTATCACCGGCAAAAAACTCCTTCTCCCTGAAAAATCCATTTCAGAAAGCCAGCTAATGGTCGATAAAACAATAGATAGATCACAATAACAACTTCGTTCCTATCTACCCACCTACATACAAGGACATGCATTTTGACATACTGTAAAAACCAATTGTCAACGCCACTGGCTCACGACTGGAGATGTTGCCACTCTGCAAACAAAAGAAAACGGATCTTTCCAACAACACCATGTTCATACAGAAGATTGAAGCACATAGTATGAAAAGCGCACAGCGCGGCTAAGCAAGGGTGGTATCAGTATGAGAAGTTTCACAAGTCGTTATATCATACGTCTTCAGCAGTCGCTCTGGCTCATCATCGCTAGCGGCTTACTGTGCGGGAGCCTTGCCTTTACGACCGCAGCCTGCATTCATCCTGTATATAGAGCGACAACAATAGTGATTACAAAAATAGATATAGAACCACCCGCTAATACAGATATACAGGCGGTTCTCTCATTACAGCCTATACTCAGCCATCTTCTGACCACAACAATCATTCTAGAACCTGTTGCTACCGAGCATCATCTCACCATCGACCAATTAAAAAAGCGCATCCATATACACTCGGACCCCACATCCCCCATGATCGAGATCTCAGTAGACAATACTAATCCATCACTTGCCGCTCTACTGGCAAATGAAATGGCGAACAAACTTACTGGCTATGTTACTACCCAGATCGTCAACGCTGCTCCAATTGATATCATTCCAGCATCACAACCAACCATTCCACTCTATCCTCATCCACGCCGTGCGACACTTCTCGGAACACTCATCGGTCTCATCGGCATCATCCTCATGATCGGGTTCACTGCCTGCTTCGATCACCGTTTTGTCTTACCTGAAGATATCAAACACGCGCTCAATCTGGACATCCTGGCTATTATCCCCAGACTCAACCGCAAACAACGCAGGCAAAGCGCGGAAGATATACCGGAACTGGCGGAGAAATGTCGTATACTCTGTACCTATCTCAATACCATTCCCGATTCACAACCAGGCAAATTGATCATGGTTACCAGCGCACTGATTGGCGAAGGGAAAAGCACCGTTGCCGTCAACCTTGCCACATTTTTAGCGCTCTCAGGAAAACAGGTACTCCTTGTCGATACTGATTTACGCCATCCTGCCCTCGATCAACATTATCACATTGATAACACGATAGGTCTGGCAAATACCTACTTTGAAGGCATTCCCCGGATAGAAACCATTTTAGATGGGCAAACAACAGATCTGTTCTCGCTGCGCATTCTGACTTCAGGTATCTTACCCACCAACCCGGCAGAACTCTTGCAATCACAACAAACCTCTCGTCTCTTCCAATACTACAAACACTCAAATAAATTTGACTATATTATCTTTGATACACCTCCGGTTTTACCTGTTGCAGACGCACAAATTCTGGCAAGCTACATACCATATACAATTATAGTGGTAGATCTGGCAAAAACCACACAGTGGGAACTCCAACAAACTCAACATCTACTTCTGCGTGCAGGCACCAACATTGTTGGTGTGACAGTCAATAAAAGTGTCCATCAGAGCAATCGAAAAATTCAAACCTATCTCAGAGAAACCAGCTATCGAATACACCCTCCTACCACACATTTGATTACGGAGCATCGTCCATAACACGTTCAACACGCTCTTCAAATAAGAACCGCACCGACACCACAGAGAACAACAAGATAGCCAATCCAGATTCACATAGGCAGAGAGGCCCACTTAGAAACAGGCCAAGAGAGACTACACAACCTCATGCCATGAGACAGGATCGCTAGTTGACCTCCACAATACAGTTCTGTTCTCCCTGTCGCTCCATGATCGTTTGCGCTGCGGCCAGAACACGCACAACCTGCAGGCCCACCTGACCATTGGCACGTGGAGCTTCACCCGTACGAATCGCATGCACCAGATCCTCACATTCCAGACGTAACGGTTCAACCCAATGAATATACGGTATAGTGACGGCTCCATAACGATACGATACAACCGGATCAACATGAACATCCGCGCCTTTATTATAAATCTTAATCCGTTCAGATGGATTTGTATCATCATACACCACCATCCGCAGATCACCGATAATCGTTATGCGACGAATCTTACAGGGATGTAACCAGCTCACATGCACATGAGCGCTCATACCATCGATAAACGACAGATGCAAGTGTGCCGTATCATGTATATGGGATTGCAAATGTGCCTGAGCCTGTACATGCAAGCTATGAGGAAGCTGTCCAAACAAATACAACAATATTGAGATGTCATGTGCCGCAAGATCCCACAGAACATTTGTGTCATGACGAAAAACACCAAGGTTTACGCGCTCAGCGTCCACACAATAAATACGACCTAGCTCGCCACTTTCGATGAGTCTGCGCAATTCAACTACAGCCGGGTTGTACTCAAAAGTATGTCCAACCATTAAGATAAGTTTGAGATCGTTAGCAAGAGTCACCAGTTCCTCCGCCTCCGCGACACTGGTTGTTAACGGCTTTTCTACCAGCACATGTTTCCCATGCAATAGCGCTTCTCGTGCCAATCGATAATGCGTCTGCGCAGGAGTGGCAATCACTACCGCATCAATATCCGCCTGCCAGACTTCTTCAATATTTGTTGTTGAACGCCAGCATACATGATCCGGCGCTTCACACCTGAAACGCATAGGATCTGCATCGGCAACAATGGTTACGCTAACAGCAGCTAAACTGGCAAGATTCCGAGCAATGTTTGGCCCCCAATAGCCCCAACCAATTATCCCAAAGCGCACCGTAGCCTCAACCTCCATCATCACACCTCTCATCTGTCACAATCCTTTTCAGGCCGAACCACCCCAATCGCTATTGAGTAGTGAGTAACATATACCTTCGTATCGATCGTATAACTATCTTTACCTGTCTCTCTTGCAGTTCAGGATACATCGGTAAAGAGACCACACGCCGAGCTGCCTCTTCAGTTACCGGGAACATCCCTTTTTGATAGCCATACTTTGCACAGGCGGGTTGCAGATGGAGTGGGATCGGATAGTGTACATGCGTACTGATCCCTTCCTGCTCTAAATAACGACAAAAATGCCTTCTTTTACTCGCTTCCACCTGCACTACATAATAACAATACACATGCGTCGCCCAGGGACGAACAACCGGAACCGCAGACACAAACTCGCGCAAACGTTCAGAATAACTACAGGCATGCTCCTGACGGGCCGCATTCCAACGATCAAGATATGGTAACTTCAATAACAAAATCGCCGCTTGCAATTCATCTAGCCGTGCATTTGCACCCATCAATTCATGATAATAACGCATACGCGATCCATGATCACGTAACATAGTCATTTTTGTCATCAATTCATCATTATTGGTTGTACAAATACCTGCTTCACCAAAGGCACCCAGATTTTTACTGTAATACAGACTAAAACATGCGATGTCACCAAAGGAACCAACACGCTTCTCCATATAGGTGGCACCATGAGCCTGTGAAGCATCCTCAATAACATAGAGTTGATGCGCACGAGCAATATCCAGAATTGGCCCCATCTCTACAGGATGTCCATAAAGATGAACTGGAATAATCGCACGTGTACGCGCAGTTATCACACGCTCCAATTGCCTCCAATCCATGAGATAGGTATCTGGTTCGATATCAACAAAAACGGGCACCGCCCCGACCGCATCAATTGCTTCCACTGTAGCTATAAACGTGTTAGCTACCGTAATCACTTCATCACCAGGACCAATACCACAGGCACGCAATGCAATTATTAGCGCATCAGTTCCCGATGAAACACTGATGCCAAATCGACAGCCACAATAGGCAGCAAACTCCTGCTCAAACATCTTTTGACGAGGACCCAGAAAAAGTTGCATATCATCTAACACTTCTTCAAAAGCAGAAAAAATCTCAGGCTTCAAAGAGAGATACTGAGCACGAAGATCAACAAGAGGAATATGCATGGATACCACTGCTTCCAACCACTCCTTCCCACAATACAGGTAACTCATTTGAGTAATGGCATTATTATAAGGAATCCTGGTAAAATAAAAATGTATTTTCAGGTGGAAGATGGGTTAAAGTTAGCAAATCCAGTAAAGAATATTCAACCATGCAAATGTATATGAGGGCAATTATCCATCTTTTGAGGCTATAGCAGACATAACAAGGAGGTTAAGAAAAATAAAAAGTCACGGTGCATCCCTGCACTATGCCTGAACAGGGGCGGAAGATTAGTATAACGATCGACATCATCAACTATACGACACGCAACGCCAGCGCACTCTCCTCTTCAGATTCATCAATATCACGCCTCACAAGCGTATAGCCGACACCTGGCACCGTCAGAATATAGCGTGGGCGACCGGGATCCTGTTCAATCTTTTGTCGTAAATGGCGAATATGCGCTTTTATCAAACAAGAATCACCCTCTCTATCAAATCCCCACACATGGCGCACAATCTGGTCCGGGGCACAGACTTCATTTGCATTGACAGCTAACAGGTGCAATAATTTGCACTCAGTGGGAGTTAAACGTGTTGTTTTACTATACACCTGCACTTCATTCTGCAAGGTATCAACACGGATAGGGCCAACCGTCACTAATAAAGATGAACGATCTTCCAGAGTACTTCGTATACGACGACTGAGTGCGTGGATATGGGCCAGCAATTGTGATGGAAAAAATGGCTTGCGTAGATATCCATCTGCCCCTGCCTCCAAACAACGTACCTCATCATGTACATCTTTTCCATCTGTCATGACCAGTATTAATGCATCATGCTGCCCACGTAACGCACAGCATAAAGGCAGGACATCGCCACCAGAAATAGCAGTATCAAGAATAACCAGATCAGGATTATGCGCAATCCATTCGGCCTCTATCCGCTCAAACACGAGAGCACGATAAACCTCATACTCCAGCGTCTTCAACCAACTGGCTAACATTTCTACCAGATCACGATCACTATCAATAATTAATATTTTCATTGGATCGTCTCCCTATACTGCTCTTCTATTCCTCTGCTCATTCTTCGATCTAGACTATACAATATATATATAATAATTGCAATAACCCATATCATGTATTATACACACTGTTGAGTCACTACATGATAAATATACTTGCAAAAGAGTGCTACATGATATTATCGGATAATCGGTGGAAAACAGGAGAGCAGAATAAAGAGGGAATAGAGAAACGACTCGCCATGTGCTGACTGATTCATTAAGCACAATAGGCGAGTATACAGAAACAAACAACACAACGAAAACCTATCCCTGACAGGATAGAGAAAGGAAAGCGTCTTCTTCAGACCTATCAGGCCGTAACAAGCAGAGCAATACAGATGCCAAGAATCGCACCAGCGAATACCTGAATCGGTGTATGACCAATTAATTCTCGTAAGCGTTTCTCCGCCATCGGGCTACCTTGAAATGCTTCATCAATCATTTGATTCAGGATACGCGCTTGTATACTTACCGCTCGTCGCACACCAGCCGCATCATACATCACAATACTGGCAAGTACAACTGCAACCGCAAATATTGGCGAGCTAACCCCCACTTCACGACCAGCAGCAGTTGCAAGCCCTGTTACCAGGGCTGAATGGGAGCTAGGCATTCCCCCGGAGGACACTAAACGACTAATCACAAGCTTACGTTGCTTGATCAACTCAAGTATTGTTTTCAACACTTGCGCAACTGCCCAGGCAAGAAATGAAGCCAGCAATACTCGATTATCCAGAAGGGAATTATTATTCATCATATGCACGAGCAAGCATCCTATTCAAGGTCTAAAGGAGCAACTATGAGAGACTCTCCAGTATCGTCAACCTGCAACTGTTGCACAGATAATTCCGCTTTCTGCAACAATTCATTGCAGTACTGAGTCAGTTGCATGCCTTCTTGATAACGTTGCAGCGCTTGATCAAGAGGTATCTTGCCATCCTGTAAAGATGCAATCGCCCCCTCAAGGCGCTCATAAGCATCCTCGAAGGTTAAACCATCCACATTCATTTCCCTCATTTCCCAGCCGTCTCCTTAGCGAAAGAGCGAACCTCCACCGGTATTTGACCATCCTGGACCTGCACAGTCAAGGCATCTCCAGGCTGCACCTGTTGGCTACTCGTAATTATCTGTTGATCCTCATCACGCCGTAGCACTGCATAGCCACGCGCAATTGTTAACAATGGGCTTAATGAGTGCAACTGCAACGCAACACCACGCAAACGCTCAGTTCGCAATGAGAGATTATATTGCATATATGTCTGTAGACGCTCTACGCAGTCATCCAGTAACTGCTGACGTTGTACGATAAGGTTACGTGGACTCACACGCTCCAACTCTCTTTGCGCGTAGAGCAGTTGCTCAGTACGATCCGCGAGATGATCCTGCATCAAAATTTGAAGCTGTTGCTGCTTCTCCTGAACATCATCTAACCAGCTCTGAATGTCTGGAACAGCAACAGTTGCGGCACCCGTAGGAGTAGAAGCACGATGGTCAGCAACAAAATCCGCGATGGTAAAATCCGTCTCATGTCCAACGCCACTAATCACTGGTATACGAGAATGGGCAATTGCCCGTGCTACAACTTCCTCATTAAACGCCCATAACTCTTCAATCGATCCTCCTCCACGACCAACGATAATAACATCCGCCTCACCATGCTCATTGAGACGATCGAGAGCGGCAGCAATCGATCCAGGTGCCTCTTCTCCTTGCACAAGAGCAGGAGAAAGAATGACACGTACCAGTGGATAACGATTACGTAATGTACGTACCATATCACGCAAGGCGGCTGCCTGTGGAGATGTCACAATACCAATAACCGCAGGTTGCGTTGGCAGTGGACGCTTACGTTCTGGATCAAACAACCCTTCAGCAGCCAGTTGTTCTTTCAACTGCTCGAAACGCTGAAAAAGCGCTCCCTCCCCTAATGGCGTCACGGACTCAACATAGAGTTGCAATTTGCCATCACGCTCATAAAACGAGACACGCCCATTGACTGCGAGAGCCATACCATCCCGCAATGGTGGCGCTGAGGTACGCAATCGTGCGAACTTGAAGAAAACACACGAAATCTGTGCCTCACCCTCCTTTAGAGTAAAATAACAATGACCGGAGGGATAGGTCTTGCAGTTGGAAACCTCACCATGCACCCAGATATTTTGGAGAATATCATTCGTTTCGAGCAACTCTTTCAAGTATGCAGACAAAGCAGACACACTGATTGCCGAAGGTGCGCCGAGCGTATCTAGCAGATGCATAGGATGCTATGCCCCCTCTGCGCTATCAACAATTACCAATGGCTGACCATACTCTACCCCTTGCCCATCCTGAACCAGAATTTCTACCACACGTCCAGCCGTAGGGGATTCAACCTCATTCAAGACATTCAACGATTGTATCGTTCCTACTAGTTGCCCTTCTTTAATGACGTCACCAACCTGAATAATTGCTTTCCCTTTCGGTTTAGCCCAGCTATGAAAAATACCAACGAGAGGAGCCGTAATAGTATGTTTGGTATCAACGGGGGCAACTTTTGAACCTTCAGCAGATACAGGGGCAATTTCCAATAGCTCACCACTAACCTGCTCCGTCCCTTTTGCCTTACGCAATACGAGTCGCATACCCATCTCTGGACGCTTAACTTCAATTTCAGCGACATCACTGCCATCTATCAACTGTACCAAACGCTCTAACTGTTCAACACTTAAACGTTCGGCGGTTGTTGGTTCCTCATTGGAAATCTCTTCTACATTGTAGGGATACTGTCTATTGCCGTTCATAATACTAATAACTCCATTCTGGATACTCACCCCTGAACAGGGATGGTCAGGAAAGTACTTCCCAGAGGGGAGCCGTTTTTAAGAAGGAACGGCATAACCTCCACCACGTACGCGGTGTACCAAAAATCCAGATGACTGTCTCCACCTCTGCCAGAAGATAGGCTTTCTGTCACCTATTATTATACACGTTCGACGTATTGACCAGTTGTTGTGTTGATACGAATCATCTCATCATTCGAGATAAACAGTGGAACCTGCACCACCAGACCTGTTTCGGTCGTTGCTGGTTTCGTACCACCAGTTGCGGTATCACCTTTAAATCCTGGTTCAGTATACGTTATACGCAAAACAACTTTTTCAGGCAATTCCACTGAAATTGGCTCGTCACCAAGACGCACAATATCCAGTTCCATGTTATCAATCAGATAATTTTTTGCATTGCCCAGTTGCTCTTCAGTTAATACAATGTCCTCGTATGTAGAGGTATCCATAAAATGGTATTGATCACCCTCATTGTATTGATAGGTAACATTCGAGCGGTCCAGATAAACACGCGGGAATTTATCACCAGCATCACAGGTACGATCAACCGTAGCCCCTGTGCGCAAGTTACGCAATTTCATGCGCACAATAGCACCGCCACGCCCAATCTTTACGTGTTGCCAATCGAGAATATTATAAACACCACCCTCAAATTCGATGGTTACACCTTTTTTCAAATCACCAGTGGAAATCATTTATAAGCCTCCTTTAGCGCGGTATCACCAGTTCAGTTGGTGACTGCGTTAAAACTTCAACACCATCTTCTGTTATCAGAACACAGTCTTCTACACGTGTGCCAGTCCAACCGGGGATATAGACGCCTGGCTCCACAGTAACGACACATCCAACCGGCAATTTTATCTCTTCAGAAGCACGCTGTGACAGATTCGGACCTTCGTGTATTTGTAGTCCGACGCCATGACCTGTGCTATGTATATAATACTCGCCTAATCCAGCCTCGACCAGCACATTACGTGCCAGCGCATCGCCCTCACGCCCAGAGAGTTTGGCACTCAAACCCTGTTCGCAGGTCTTCATAGCACATAATACGGTCTCATAGACCTCACGCATACGAGGCTCAGCAGGCTCTCCCAGACAGATCGTTCGCGTCATATCAGCACAATAGCCCTTATAACGAGCACCCATGTCAATTGTGATAAGTTCGCCACGCAGAATCTGCCTGTCACCCGGCACAGCATGTGGCATCGAGCCATGTGGTCCCGAAGCTACGATTGATGCGAATGATGGACCATCTGCGCCCAGTTCAGACATCTTGCGGGAAATCTCAAAGGAAACTTCACGCTCGGTCATTCCAGGCTGAATCCAGTTGCAGAGATGCGCGAACGTTTCGTCTGTAATTGCAATCGCACGCCGCAATAATTCCAATTCATATGGCTGCTTGACCCAGCGTAATGTATCAAGGACAGCACTTTCGAATGGAACAAATGTAACCTGCCCTGCGCTGGCCTGAGTCAATTGCTGGAATGTTCCATAGTAGATCGCCATCGCTTCAAAACCAAATTTTTTCCAACCATATTCCTGGGCCAGAGACGCGACTGCACCGGCATAATTACGGTTAGAGGGCACTATTACATTCCACCCCACAGCCTCACGTGCCGCAACCTCAGCATAGAGCGCATTGGTGAGCAAAATCTGTTCCTGCGCACTCACCAACAATAGACCGGCACCTTCTTCGTCATTCGCCCAACCACTCAAATATGTGCCATTTTGTGGCTGTGTAATGAGAAATGCGTCTAGCCCCTGCTCTGCAACCCATGATCGAAACTGCTGTAAGCTTTCTTGACTCATCGTACACTCTCTCTATTTATTGACGTTCGTCATGTACAATTTCTACCAATGCTTCCAACGCATGCACATACCCACGCCATCCCAGACCTGCCATTTGCCCACGACATACCGCCGCGATCACAGAATGATGACGAAACTCCTCTCGCGTATAAATATTACTTAAATGAACCTCTAACGTGGGAAGTTTCGCACCAGCAATCGCGTCACGTAATGCAATGGAGTAATGAGTCAGAGCACCAGGGTTTATCACCAAGCCGGCTGCACTTTCCGCGTGTTCCTGAATGTAATCAACCAGTGCCCCTTCATGGTTCGATTGATAACAGGCAACGGCTACACCCAGTTCCTGAGCACGTTGGCGCACCGCTTCGTGAATCTGCTCCAGAGTCATCGTGCCATAAATTGCAGGTTCACGCGTTCCCAACATGTTCAGATTTGGGCCGCTGAGCACGAGAAATGTATCCATACTTACACCTTCTCCCCCACAAAATATGCTGAGATAACCCGCCCAACCAGATCATCTGGCATCGGCGTTACGATGACTTCTCCAATTCGCTCTGGCATGATCCAACGAACCTTCTTCCCTACGACCTTCTTATCAAGTTGCATACGCTCTAAAATATCTTGCGCTTGCACGGTCCCCTGGTAGGTAACTGGCAGACCAAATGCCGCAAGAAGTTGGTTTTGCCGCAAAACATCACTCTCTGCGAACATACCAGCCTGACAGGCAATCATGGCAGCTACAACCATACCAATTGATACAGCCTCACCATGTAACCATTCGCCATACCCAGAAGCATTCTCCAAAGCATGACCAACAGTATGCCCATAATTTAAAATCGCACGGCGACTCTGCTCTTTCTCATCCTCTTCAATGACTGTGACCTTCAGATCAATACAGCGAGCCACAATCTGACAGAGTAATGCAACGAGAGGCTGAGTAAAATCGCGCAAGGCACTGACATGCTCCTCAAGCAAAGTGAACAAATCCGCGTCAAGTATGATACCATACTTTACTATTTCTGCCCATCCCTCCGTTCGGGAACGCTCAGGTAAGGTTAGCAATGTGGCGGGATCAACCAGTACAAGGCGCGGATGATAAAATGCCCCGATGAGATTTTTCCCTCTGGGATGATTAATGCCTGTCTTGCCACCAATAGCGGCATCTACCTGGGCTAACAGAGATGTCGGGACCTGAATCAAAGGCACACCGCGCAAATAGGTTGCGGCGACAAAACCTGCCAGATCGCCAATAACTCCTCCACCAATGGCAATAATCACTTCACGACGCTCCGCTTGGTACTCAAGCAACCAATCGTAAAGCGCTGTCACCTGCTGCTGTGACTTGCTCCCTTCACCTGCTGGCACACAATAGGTATGGGGTTCAAAACCTGCCGCAATCAGTTGTTGCGCAGTATCCTTCGCATACACATCATAAATATTACTGTCTGTAATAATAAATACCCGTTTTGGCACTTGCAGTTGCACGAGATAGGCTGCCAGACGTTGTAATCCTCCCCATTCCACAACTGCATCATACCCTGCGCCTATATGAACATGGCGTACAATAGGGTCGGGAGCCCGATTAGCATTTTCAGCATCAGTAAGCATAGTTATTATCTCCTGGACGACCTGTTCGATGCTCTTCTCTGTAGTAACACAGGTAATTTCTGCTTCTCGATACCAGGCCTCACGCGTGTTGAATAAATTCTGCAATGTTTGGAAAGGATCAGGACCAGCAAGCAAAGGGCGCAATTCAGGAGCCTGACCAGCAGCATGTTCTCGCTCATATTGCGCCAGTAAACGCTGCACCGAAACCTGGGGATCAACCTGCAAAAAGATCCGCGTACCATGCGCAGCCATCAATGCACGATTCTCAGGTTGGACGACAATCCCTCCGCCAGTAACGATGATGGCGTGATCACTCTGTTGAGCTATTTGTGCCAGGATACGGCTTTCACACTCACGGAAATATGCTTCTCCATATTTCGCAAAGAGATCTGTAATACGCTCACCACACTCCTTTTCGATAAGCGTGTCAATATCAAAGAGCGGTCGATCTAGCTGTTGCGCCAGAAAACGACCGACCGTGCTTTTTCCGCTTCCAGAAAGCCCTATTAAGAATACATGTCGCATAACGCTATTGTATCATGGGCAACTTCTCTACAGCGAGAAGTCATTCTGTTCACTTTACTTTCTATGGCTATAGGACGTATGGCTTCACGATTGCATCTGTCTCTCCTTGCCTCGATGATCGGTATCGTGTACGATATATGGTAACAGTTATGATAGTGAAAGAGAATTTTGCGCATGGGAACCGCAATCCCAACCAGTATCCAACCACTCCTTGACGCTTATCTTCAAGCTCTTACCTCTTTGCGCACACACTTCTATGGCATCTATCTCTCTGGTTCTATCGCACTCGGAGCCTTTGAAGATCTGGAAAGTGATATCGATATTATTGCGCTCACACAGAATGAGTGGTCGTCTATTGAATTACATCAACTCAAGACACTTCACGAACAACTGCTAAAATCATATCCATTCGGACAGCGTCTTGAGATATTCTATATCCCATTTCGTTATCTTGGCACGCTGGACACTGACAAAAAGGATAATGTCATTGATCCATATCCAACATTTTATGATGGCATATTTTCACCTGCTGGTTCCGGTAGCCTGAATGCCGTGACATGGTGGATTATCAAACATCAGGGCATTCGCTTGCTTGGGTCAGAGCGCACAGAACTGCCACTAGAGGTATCCTGGACGGATGTGTTGACGACGATGCGCTTCAACCTCGATGTTTACTACGCACAGAAAATCAAACGTCCTTATACCTATTTATCTGATACAGCCGTTGAGTTTGCCGTCTCGAATATGTGCCGCATTTTGACGACAATCGAGGAGGAGGGAATTATCGCGAAATCGGAGTCACTGACACGCTGGAAAGCACGCCTCCCCGCACGCTGGCAAATCCTGCTCAACGAGGCATGGCGTATCCGTCATCATCTAGCGCAACCTCCACTATATCAACATCCAATACAACGCATGCACGAAACGCTGGCATTCATCCACTATGGTCGTGAACGAGGCCATAAATCATTAGATGCGATCCTACCATCGCCATAAAACACATAATTCATACATTGACATTTACAAAAAAGATGCGAGTCACCTGCTTCACAGGAAACCCGCATCTTACTCAGCTAAACACCAGAAGCGTCATTCCAATCCAGTCAGACCCAGCCAATGAATTAATAGAGTTCCTCATTTGTGATACTGGTGCTTATCGCCTGTACTATGCTGAAACTCGAAGTGTTCACATTGGTAAAGTTCCCACTGGTTGAGCTACCCTGACGCACGAACGATTGGACGTGATTAACTGAGGTTGACGATGTAGGACCAAAGGAAAATGCATACTGCTCCAATTGCCCGGTCTGACGATCAAGAATCAGAATATTATTATTCTGAGAGCAATTCTTTTGCTGACCGCATAGCGATGTATCAGCGAAATCACTTGAAAGGATCTGCCAACTTTGATCCCAACTGGTGACTGTATCCTGGCTTGCGACCTGCAATGATTTCGTAAACTCAATGAACGTGCTTTGCGAGGATGACTCGTTGTACAGCATAACATCAGATGTGGATGTACCAAATTGGCCCACATAAGGCACGTCATTCTTGCCTAGATTGCTATATTGTTTTGCGCTGGTTGGAGCCAAATTTTTACTAAATGACTGAATCTGCGCATCACCAGTCTGGGCATTGTAGAAGAATAATTGAGCCTGACCACTGCCTGAAAAATCGCCACTGGCAACCGTCCAGTTGGGTTGCAGATTATGCATTTCCTGATAATCCTTGATCTGCAAATCGGTATTGAAATCCATAATTCGCCCCTCACCCGCTGTTCGATCATACAAGAAAATGCCATCTTGCTGAGAACTGGCAAATGGCCCAACGTAAACCTCCCAACTCGAATGCCAGAGTGTATAGGTTTGCTGGTGCAATATCTGCAAATTGCTACCAAAATCCATGATCATGACATTTGCTGCCCGACCCTGTGTTTCCCAACTCTGTAAAGCACTTCCACTCAGATCATGCGAACTATCAACACTTGTTGAAGTTGATGGCACGGTTGATGTCGGTGGTGTTGATGACGTCTGATTTAATGTTCCTGTGCCACCTGTCGTTTGCGCAGGCGTGACTGTTGAGGACACAGTCGGCGTCGATAATTTCTGAGCAGGAAGAATCATACTCATCAATTCCGTCTGCTTCACCAACTGTGCTGCCTCTGCCGTTGTAGTAACAGTCACTGTTGGCGTCGGCGTCACTGTTGGCGTCGGCGTCACTGTTGGCGTCGGCGTCGCTGTTGGCGTCGGCGTCGCTGTTGGCGTCGGCGTCGCTGTTGGCGTCGGCGTCGCTGTTGGCGTCGGCGTCGCTGTTGGCGTCGGCGTCGCTGTTGGTGTTGGCGTATTAGTCGGCGTTGGCGTTGGTGTATTAGTTGGCGTCGGCGTTGGCGTCACTGTCTTTGTTGGTGTTGGCGTTGGCGTGTTAGTTGGTGTCACTGTCTTTGTTGGTGTCGGTGTTATTTTCGGCGTTTTCGTAGGTGTCGGTGTATTTGTTGGTGTCTTTGTTGGAGTAGATTTCACCTTAGGTGTTTTGGTCGCAATAGGAATTGAACCAGGCGTCACAGGCACCGGAACGAATGTCGATGTTGAACCAGTATTCGATGTTGAATTCGTTCCTGAGTTGGATGGTGTATATGTTTTCGTATCACTACCATCAGCCAGAGCAAAACGCTTATACAGAAAGATACCGCTCCTCTGACCATCAAAACGTCCAACAGAGATTTCCCAACCTGGACCAATATTCGGCAAGGTGACATGTTGTTTGATCTGCAAATCTGTTGTTAAACTGATCAGTTGCAGAGTGCCCGAAACCCGATTGTACAACAGAATATCAGATGCCTTTGTACCGGAAAAATTACCAATATAAATATTCAGCGATGATCCCCATGTACCAGCGGGAGTAGTTGAATCACCAAGATCCACAACCTGAGTCGTATCGTTGAGCAACACGCTGTCACTACCATCATCATGTTCTATTGCCTGTTGCATTTTCAGAAAAGGGAAAGGTAACGACGGCTGTTCATGATTCAAGGCAAGGATTTTGATATCGCCCTGTTGTCTATTGTACAGGAGTAAATCATTCTCTCCATTACCAGTAAAATCTGCGTTTATTTCCTGGTTAGAGGTGTCCGTTGAGACACCAAGTGCCAGACGATCATTGGTCAATGTCGCTGGTACAGGTGGTATCGTGGTAGGATTGCCCACCTGCAGTGGAGTTGTCCCATCGGTTGTATTCGTATTGGCGGCACTAAGATTACCACTCAAAGCATCGTTCGCATCAGCGAGCGCATTAACAGGATCAAGTTGAGTATCGATGCCGGGTAATTTAGCAAACAGGCTTGTATTCACAGCGGTTGGGAAATAGATAAAACGTAATTCCCCATCTTGATATTGTGGCTCGTTGATCAAACTCACACTATAGTTGGTTCCTGCATACATAAAGTGAGGATCGCCATAATTCTCATATGTCACGCTAAAAGTGCTACCATTGTTCCCCACTGAGGTCACAAAAGCCACATGCCCATCAGAGTCATATGCCCATATCCCATCTGCCCGGGGAAAGACTGCGATAGCACCCACACGAGGAGTCGTACCTACCGAATAGCCGGCTTGCTGTGCAGCTAGCGCCCAATTCTCCGCATTGCCCCAGTTCGGTGGCAGATCATAACCAAGAAGATGCCACTGTTCCCATGCCCACCACGTACAATTGCCTCCACCTGAAAGATATGTTCCAGGACAAAGAGGATATGGATTGCCATCAGGAGAAAAAGAAATATTCGCGCATGACTCACTTACCCCGGAAACCGGTGATGAAACCAACGGATGTGCATCAACAGGGCGAATAATAAAAGGCGAAAATTCCAGAGCAACCATACCAACTAAAAAAAGAAGACAGGCAAGTTGTATACGAAATCGACGTGGCGTGGAGAAATATGTAAAGCGTTTTCCTTTTAGCCTCCAACGTTGAAGGGAAATATGCATAAGGATAACACCCTTCCTACCAACAAGAAATAGTATTTGAGGGGTCAGGGTCAAAATAACCATCAAACATGTCGATATGTCACTCCATCCAAAACCACACCTGGGAAGGACTAAAACACAGATACAAACAAAAGATAACCTCTTCCACAAGGCAATTTTTGATGGGAAAGAATCATGAGAATCAGGAGCGCATATCTGACTTTTTAGTTGTGAGCACGCTAGAAATATGGTAAATACCCGATACCCTGTTACATGTTAAAGTATAACATCACGCACTTGAAGAAACAATCTTTCTCACCCCTTTGTTTTCTCGTTCACGATTTTTTTACGACTTCTTAAATATTGGCACTTTGAGTAGCAACTGCTGCTTTCTTGCAGTACCCTGTCGCGCAACAGTATCACCGCCGTCTGGATGCCGGGGATTTCTGAAAAAAATGCTTGACAATGAGAGGAGGCGGTGTTAATATTATGGCGTTGAGGGCGATTAGCTCAGTTGGTTAGAGCGCCACGTTGACATCGTGGAGGTCACAGATTCGAGTTCTGTATCGCCCATTGTGGCTAGTTAAAATAAGCCATGAACTGATTCGAGGACGATTAGCTCAGTTGGTTAGAGCGCCACGTTGACATCGTGGAGGTCACAGATTCGAGTTCTGTATCGTCCACCTGTTCCCGGTCACTTAACTTCGTTAGGTGGCTTTTTTTTGTCCAGATTACATCCAGGTAAAAAACATAAAGAAGGGAGTTCCCTGATTATTTCAGAGAACTCCCCTTAACCATAGTTGTCTATCCAGTTTTTACGCCCTTGGCAAAATCGGCAAGTTCATACCTTCATCGCGAGTACGATGAGTTCCAGCAGCCTCTTTAATGCCACCTTCAGGATAGATCAATTTTGCTTCACGTTCTGGCAAAAAGGAGGCGACTTCCTTGAGTACTGCATCCAAAAATTGATCCTCAGGAACAGTCCGTACGACTTTACCTTTGCGGAAAATCACGCCTTTTCCTTTGCCACCAGCCAGACCAACGTCCGCGTCACGTGACTCACCAGGGCCATTCACAACGCAGCCCATCACAGCCACATGCACAGGAGTCTGCACTTTAGACAAACGCTTCTCTACTTCATTTGCAACACTGATGACGTCAATCTCAACACGTCCACAGGAGGGGCAGGAAACAAATGTTACGCCTCGGTTACGCAATTCCAGCGAACGCAGGATCTCATAAGCAACCGGGATCTCTTCCTCTGGTTCCGCACTCAAGCTGACACGCAAAGTATCACCGATACCCTCAGCCAACAACAAACCCAGACCGATGGATGACTTCACAGCTCCAGTTACCAGTGTTCCCGCCTCGGTAATTCCCAGGTGAATTGGATAATCTGACCGCTGCGAAAAACGTCGATATGCTTCAATAGCGGTTAATACGGTCGAAGACTTCAATGAGACATCCAGGTTATGATAGTCTAATTCTTCACACCAACCAATATACTCAAGCGCTCGCGTCACCATCTTCTCCGCAACACGATCCCGCTCCTGACGTCTGGCCTCGGCTGGATCAGAACGCTCAAGCGTCCCATCTTCACGCAAGCGGACCTGCACTCTTTGCATTTGCGCCTGTTTATCTAGAGCATCAATCGAGCCTGAATTGACTCCAATGCGCATCGCCACGTCTCGCTCTTTGGCGGCACGCACAATCTGCTCCAGAGACTCACGACCACGCAACAGATTGCCCGGATTAATACGAACTTTATCTATACCCTGTCGAATCGCTTCCAGTGCCAGTTCCGGATCATAATGAACGTCTGCAACTAATGGAATATCAATCTGCTTTTTGATTTCACTCAAAGCCATTGCGTCTTCCATCTCTGGTGCAGCAACACGGATAATCTCACAACCGACGTCCTGCAGGCGATGGATTTGCGCAACTGTACTTTTCACGTCACGAGTATATGTGGTTGTCATTGACTGAACGGCGATCGGTGCATCCCCACCAATCGCCACGTCACCAACATGTATTTGTCGTGTCTTTTTTCGCATAATGTAAATACTACTCCAATTAACTCCCCCAATGGAGAACATCATTCACCGTGACCACAACCATCAGGAGAAGCAATAATGCAAACCCAATAAAATTAATCATGCCCTCTCGCTCAGGTTTGAGACGTTTTCCACCACGCAATACTTCAATCAGTACAAGTACAACACGTCCTCCATCAAGAGCGGGAAATGGGAGAATATTAAAAATGGCGATATTTATGCTTAAAAATGCTGTCAGACTCAAAATTGGGAACCAACCAGCATAGGTTGTCATCTGCGCATAATCCCCGGTTACTTTTGCGACTCCAACTGGACCAGATAATTGTATTGCGGTCTGTCCGGTAATCATCTGACCAATCACCACCAGAAATGCATGAAGTGTGGAAAATGTTTCCTGTATACCCCTGAATGGTGCCTGCCAGAGCGGATACGAAACCAGAATTGTCTTTGGACTGACTCCCAATGCACCTTCATCCGGTGAAGCATTAGTACGCGCATTTACAACGATAGGTACATCTTGCGTGGAATTATCATGACGTACTTCCAGATGTACTGGCACAGTAGACCCTGCACTCTTATGCGCACTCACAAATTTATTCACGACATTGCGCAGGTCATCAAACGTTTGTACGGCCTGACCATTCACAGAAACAATCGTATCGCCCTTGTGTAAACCAGCCGCTGCCGCTGGCGAACCTGGAACAACATCACCCAGCACAGGTTTATTGACATACCCACCAGGCTGGCCCATGGTGTACGCCACCGAGAACAGAACCATCGCCAGCACGAAATTCATAAAGACACCTGCTACCAGCACGATGATACGCTTGCCAGCAGACTTGGCGGCAAAACTCCCCGCGTCATACTGACCATTGTCGTTATAGGCATCACCATTCTCGCCGGGCATGCGTACAAAACCACCGATAGGCAAGAGGTTCAATGAATAAATCGTATGCTGAGGAGCCTCACTGGCGCTACTCGCCCCACCGCTCGTACCAGTAAAAGGATTCTGGGTATTACTGATATCTATCTCACGGCTACGCCCAAACCACATCACTTCCCAACCACCACGGTCGCGTTTGCGCATACTCACCACATTCGGTGGAAAACCCAGACCAAATTCTTCAACCCGAATACCTGCCCACTTTGCCGCGAGGAAATGTCCCAACTCATGTACAAACACAAGTAAACCAAATACAGGAATTACAGCAAGTATATACCAGTTCATTCCCTTTTTTCCTTTACTTCTCGATCTTAATTAGTGCAAGGATCTTTCATCCCACCACACCCCGGAATACACACATAACCAGTTTACTGGATCTATGACGCATGCTTCTTCCATAATTCACGCACCGTTCTCCTTGCCCATGAGCACGCTTCCAGCGTCGCGGCAACATCTGGCTGATCAATCGATTGATGTCGTTCCAATACCGCTTCAATCAATTCCGCAATTTGTAGATATGTGATCTCGCCAGCTAAAAACAGCTCGACCGCCTCCTCATCCGCACCCACCAGAGCACTGGGATACGTCCCTTTCCGCTTCCCCGCTTCAATCGCCAGACGGAAACAGGGGAAACGCTCCAGATCCAGATCCTCAAAATGCAAAGTGGCAACATCAGCCCAGCGCAATTCTCGGATAAGCGTTGTGTCAGCAGCAGGCAAACGCTGAGGATACGAGAGCGCGTTCATGATTGGTAGATGCATGCTGGGGAGGCTGGCTTGCATTTTTATCGAACCATCAATCATCTCGACCATCGAATGCACAATACTCTCAGGATGGACCACTACGTCAATATGCTCGTATGGCACATCAAAGAGCCAATGTGACTCAATCACCTCTAAACCCTTATTCATCAGGGTTGAGCTATCAATTGTCACCTTGGGTCCCATCTGCCAGGTAGGATGCGCTAACGCCTGATTCACCGTCACTGACTGCAACTCTTCCAACGCCGTCTTACGGAATGGACCACCCGACGCGGTCAACAGCAAGCGACGGATTTCTGGCTTCTCTTCACCACGCAATGATTGCCAGATCGCGCTATGTTCACTATCAATGGGAAAGATAGATACACCTGCACGCTGCGCCGCCTGAGTCACCAGATGCCCAGCCATCACCAGCGTCTCTTTATTCGCAATAGCAATGGTTTTTCCTGCTCCAATAGCAGCAAGCGTCGGCTTCAAACCAACCAGACCAGAAGTAGCTGCAACCACAATATCTGCATCCGCGTGTGTCGCGACAGCAAGCAAACCCTGCTCCCCTAATAGGGCCTGTGGCAAAAGCCTGGATGCCTTTGCTTCAACTTCAGGGGTATCGGCAAAACAGGTTACAAGTGCTGGCTTAAATTCCTGAACCTGCTGAGCAAGCAATGTGACGTTACTGCGGGCGGCCAGCGCGACCACTTGAAAATACTCTGGGAACTGACGCACAACATCTAATGTCTGCTGTCCTATTGACCCGGTACTTCCAAGCAAAGCAATACGTCTAGGAAACGTCATCATGAAATTCAACCTATGTAGCATATTGTCACGTGCTCATTACATTATGAGCAACGGTATATTTTTCCTTCGTCATCCAGATTATAGCATGCATGAGCCAGAACATAGGAAAAAATAACCAGCAGGTAGGATCGTATGCACTGGTCAAACTACTTTCAATCGATGGCTGCTTACTATACTATTACGATCTATTTGGGAAAGAGTTGTGCGAACAGGTACACAACAATAACGACAAACAGCAGACTATCAATACGGTCTAGCACGCCGCCATGCCCTGGTAGCACCTGACCACTATCCTTAACACCCGTCTGCCTCTTGATCACTGACTCAGCCAGATCACCTATCGTCGCCGCGATCCCTATCACAATACCCAGCACAACTGCCAGATACCAGGGCACATGCAACGGAACAACCGTAATCAGCAAAGCAGCAATAACAGAAAACACCAGCCCCCCAATCACGCCTTCCCAGGTCTTGGCAGGGCTAATCATCGGAATCAGCTTATGCCGTCCAAAATAACGCCCGGCGAAAAACGCCGCGCTATCAAATCCCCACACACCCAACAATGCGACCAGCAGCCACCAGACCCCTGAGGGAACATACAACCACGCACCACTGGCGGGATGCAAGATCCCAACCTCTGATCCACGTAATAACAGGAAGAAACTCGCGGACCAGCCTAAATAGACAGGCATCGCCAGCGTCAGCGCCCAATCAATCAACGCCCCTTCCAGACTCTTACGGAAGAAGAGACAGATGACGGAAAGAAATAACCCGGCTGATAATCCCACGTCTGTAATGATTGTACGTTGTTCAGGAAACATAGCGGCTATCAGAAAGAGGGCACAGACAAGAAAACTCACCCAGACTGTAGGATGATATCCTGCATGCACAAACATTGCATTGAGTTCCAGTATCCCAACCACAACAGCCAGTAACACAACCGCAAATGCAACCCATCCCCCAAACCAGGCAATAAGAACTGCCACTGGCATCAAAATCAAAGCAGTAAGCCAGCGTAGACCAACTGATGAACCTTTTTTTTGCATCTTCTCAGGTTCGCTTGAATCTGTTTGAATATGGTGATTACTTGTGCCTTGCAAACAATTCACTTCCTCAATATCTTCACGAGCTAAAGACTATTCTAACACACACGAGAAACGCTGTTATCAGGATACCCTCCATATCTACCACTCAGTCCACCACCCACAAACACCAACTCACCAAGATAAGAGCCAGCGTCAGAGAGAGATCCTGCGTTTCCATACACTCCACCCATAGAACCTTGTGGAAATTGTGCTAAAAGATAGTCTTACAAGGCATTGCGCAAACGACAGGAATACATAGGACGTAAGAGGACACCCTACGTATTCCACGCCAACAGGTCTGTTTAAGTTGCGGAAACAGGAGAGACACGTCCAAAACGTCGTTCCCGCTGATTGAAATTCTCAATCGCAGCCATCAGATCGTCTTCGCCAAAATCAGGCCAGAACTTCGGCGTCGAATAATATTCACTATATGCCGACTGCCAGATTAAGAAATTACTGACACGCATCTCACCAGCAGTCCGAATTACAAGATCAGGATCAGGTAGATTTTTTGTATATAAATAAGATCCAATAAGTTCCTCAGATATTGAGTCAGGATCATGACCATCAGCAATAATCTGCCGCACAGCATCAACAATCTCAGCACGGCCACCGTAGTTAAAGCAGAGGTTTAAAGTAAGACCTGTATTATTTTTTGTCAATTCATTGGAATCAATAATGGCACGCTGCAACTCTGGGGAAAGATCATGCAAGCGACCAAGGTGACGCAAACGTACCCCATCACGATGTAGCTTCTCTACATCAGAACGAATAACTTCCCATAAAATCCGCATCAACGCATCAACTTCACCCTTTGGTCGCCGCCAATTTTCTGTCGAAAATGCATACACACTGAGCATCTCAATATTCTCATCGGAAGCTCGTTTGACAATCCGCCGTAAGGCAGACACACCCGCTTTATGACCGGCAACACGGGGTAAATGCCTTTTCGTCGCCCAGCGCCCATTGCCATCCATAATGATGGCAATGTGGCGAAGTGTCTGCATTTCTTGCTTCGATGTAACGATATCTGTCTGCACAGAAGGAGTCTCTTTACCGTTTGCACTGGAAAAGAGATTATGCACCTTGGTCAAAGTTAGACCTCCATGATCTCTAGTTCCTTCGCTTTCCCAACCTTATCCATCTCTTCGATAAATCGGTCAGTCAGCTTTTGAAGACGCTCTGTACTTCGTTTCAGTTCGTCTTCAGAAACTTCTTTTTTCTTCTCGCGATCACGTAATTTATCCTGCACATCCCGACGCACATTACGAACCGCTACCTTATGCTCATCAAGCTTCTTATGTAATGACTTGACGAGATCGCGGCGGCGGTCTTCACTCATGGGAGGAATGACAAGACGAATAACCTGTCCATCATTATTGGGATTAATGCCCAAATCAGATTTCTGAATAGCCTTCTCAATATCAACGAGCAATTTCTTATCCCACGGCGCGATTACTAACATTCGCGCTTCAGGAACAGTGATTGAGGCAACCTGATTCAGAGGAGTGGGTGCATCGTAATATTCAATAGTAATGCGGTCAAGCAAAGCTGCACTGGCACGGCCAGCACGAATGGCATTGAGATCCTGCTTTAAGGCATCAACGGCCTTTTGCATGCGTCGTTCCGCATCCCCAAATAAATCTGCTACAGTCATAGCATACTCCCTTTTAATAACGGCACAGAGTGCAATGTCTAACGGAGCGTGACGTGATGAATAGCAGTGCTGTATGCTGTGAGCTACACGCTACTAAACAGGCTCTTTCACGTCAGTAGACACCAGTGTACCACACTTTTCACCTCGCATTATGGATTCCAACGCGCCTGCCTGATGGAGATTAAACACCATAATCGGCATGTTATTATCCTTACAAAGAGAAAGTGCAGTACTATCCATGACCTTCAATCCCATGTTTAATGCCTGCATGTAACTTAATTCATCGAATTTCTGTGCATGCGGGTTCCGCATCGGATCTTCATCATAAATACCGTCTACTTTGGTCGCTTTCAGTAACACCTGTGCGTTTAATTCTACGGCACGAAGCGCAGCCGCGGTATCAGTCGTGAAAAATGGATTGCCACTGCCAGCAGCAAGGATCACAACGCGCCCCTTCTCCAGGTGGCGTGCTGCTCGACGACGAATAAAAGGCTCTGCGACCGGAGGCATCTCAATAGCGGTCTGGACACGTGTCACCATCCCCAGTTTCTCCATCGCATCCTGCATCACCAGCGAATTCATGACAGTAGCCAGCATCCCGACATAATCAGCCGTACCACGGTCAATTCCAGTTGCGGCAGCGTCAGCACCACGCCACATGTTTCCACCACCAATCACCATTGCAACCTCAACCCCTAGATCATGGACGCTCTTGATCTCCGCTGCAATTCGCTGGACTGTTTCCGCATCAATACCTTTTCCACCTTGTGGACCAAGTGCCTCACCACTCAACTTGAGTAGGATACGCCGATACCTTAGCTCGACTGACATCGTTTCCATTCTCCCTATTTACGCGACCAGAGGGACGCTTCTACGCTTAGATTTGTGACAAATCACATCCGATATCCTTTCAGGATATCGTTTCTGCCAGACTTTCACCTGGCAGGGAAGTAGCTTAAAAAAGCTACTCACCCAGAGCAAAGCGGCTAAAGCGTCGGATCACGATGTTCTCACCGGTATCAGCGATGACTTTACGCACAAGATCGCCAACAGTTAAGGTGTCGTCTTTCACAAATGGCTGCATCATAAGCACTTGCTCACCAAACTGCTTCTTCAGCTTGCCATCAATTGCGTCAGCTTTACGTGCCTCAGGAACACGTGCCAGTGATGGATCTTCTGCAATGGTCTTGCGGGCTTCCTCAAGAACCTCTGCCGGAACATCCTCAAAGTTCACGTAAGTAGGAGCTACACCAACAATCTGCAATGCGATATCACTTGCAAGGTTTCGGAAGGCTTCACTACGTGCAACGAAATCAGTGCTACAATTCAGCTCAACCAGAACACCAATGCGGTTATTGTGATGGACATAGGAGAAGACGCCACCCTCTTTAGTCTCACGACCAGCAGAGATCATCTTTTCAGCCTTTTTCGCACTACGGGCTTCCAAAAACTTTACCGCATCATCCCACGATTTCGAATCTGACAGCGCATTTTTGCAGTCCGCAAACGTTGCACCAGTCTCCTCACGCAACTTCTTCACATCTGCAGCAGTATAGTTCATGCTATGGTTTCTCCTCAATCTTTGATGTATCATACTCAGATCTTAAGGACAGTACAATAACTGCCGTCCATCTTTTTTGGTTCTGAGTGCTTGACAAATGTGCATAATCCCGATCACAAGCCTTCTGATACCCATAAGCATTCAGAAACGCAACCCTTGTTGCTAGAAATGTGCTCAAGCATATTTCTCATCTGAAAGAAAGGAAATATGAGCTTACAATCAGACAAATAATTTACATAAAAAGGCGGGAGTCAGGGTGCGTTGTGTCCCTTGCCTCCCACCAATGTACTTTTGTTGAATTCTTTGCTTAGTGTGCCTCTTTAGCAGCCAGTTCTGGCTCTGTCTCAGCCTGAACTTCCTCGGTTGCCTCTGAGGTTGCAGGTGCAGAAGCAGGAGCTTCCGAAGCCACTGGAGCTTCTTCAGTTGTCTCTGTTGCAGGTGCAGCAGAAGTTTCAACTGGTGCGGCAGTCGCAGTAACTTCAATTGGTGTCTCGTCTTCTTCACCAGTCGTCTCGTCCTTTTGCAGAGCCTCTAACTGGCGACGTCCCTCAACAGCGGCGTCCGCAATCTTAGAACACAACAGACGTACTGCACGGATAGCGTCATCATTCGCAGGGATTGGATAATCCATTTCATCTGGATCACAGTTCGTATCAGCCAGTGCGATAATTGGAATCTCCAGACGACGTGCTTCCATCACCGCCGTGCGCTCTTTCCGTGTATCAATAATAAAGATAGCGCTCGGTAAACGACGCATGTCTTTAATACCACCCAGAATGCGCTCCAGACGATTGATCTCGTCCTGCATCTGCAGAACCTCTTTTTTCGGCAAGCGATCGAAATCACCACGATCACGGCGCATCTCAAGGTCGCGCAGGTGCGTGATACGTGATTGAATGGTCTTGTAGTTGGTCAACATACCACCAAGCCAACGCTGATTGACATAATACATACCACAGCGCTTGGCTTCTTCAGCGACTGCTTCCTGTGCCTGTTTCTTGGTGCCGACAAACAGCAAGGTGCCGCCATCCATAACAAGCTGCTCAACGAACTTATATGCTTCATTTAAGCGGGTTACTGTCTGCTGAAGATCGATGATATGAATACCATTGCGATCCATGAAAATGAATTGACGCATCTTAGGATTCCAGCGACGCGTCTGGTGACCGAAGTGAACGCCTGCCTCAAGCAGTTGTTTCATTGAGATAATGTTAGCCAAGTAGGACCTCCCTTGATCCTCCGCTCCCTCCTTAGCGTCAGGGTCCCTAATGTATCTTTCGATACGCACGGAACGAGCCGGGCCCCAGGGTTGGCGCTAGTTGGAATGGAGAGCGTGTGTACTTAATTTGGTGTCTTTTTACAGTGTGAGAATGATAGACAAGTAGTCCTATCACTTCGACAGTGAAGTATAACACAGAGCTACATCGGACGCAAGAAAATCGTTATACGGTTTCCACAAGCACCATGAAATGCCGTATACTGAGAGAGGCTTCACCTCAAGAAGCCTTATGACACTAGATACAACATAAGCTTCTGGTTGGGAGTGAGGAGTAGTAGAACATGAGGCATAAAACACATTATTATCGTGTACGCTTAATTCCCTATACCACATGCGCTGTTTCGTGCTTCTTTTTAACAGGACGTATACCTAGTCCTACCATCAATTGAGATGCATTAATTCAACCATCAAGGTATAGACTATCTTCAATTTTTTAATCCCTCTCGAGCTGTTTTAATTTTCTCTACTTACATATGTTCGTTGGACAAAAACGGGGCGTTTTTTTGTCGGTATGATCTTTAGTCTGCATGGCTTGCGGACGTATGCAATGGGTCACGTTGATGGTGGTGAGAATGGTCTTCCTGATGGTTAGTTTCGCCATGTGGTGCCAGGTGAAATCGATGTGAACCGTTCACGCTGGCGGGTGCATCCAGTGGCATGTAGTGCAGTCTGCCTTTGTTCCGCCTGACCCGGGCGAAATTGAGTATGAACGTCTGGAACGTGAGAGGAAAGATCTGCTGCAAAAGGTCGATGCCTATTTAGAAGAGCATCCCTTCTCGGATCAAGGAAAAAAAGCGCAAAAAGTATTCAAGAACGTTCTGGCCTGGAAGATATTGAACTGCATGCACATGTTTTCAGGCATTTCTTTGCAAAGATGTACTTAAAACGGAGGGGTGAACTTTTCAATCTTTCTCGTGAGATGGGACTCTCTAGCATTCAGATCACAAGACTTTATCTGGAGGATTTTGATAGCACTGATGCATGTGAGGACCATACACCTTTCTCTCTACTCTCTGGGATGGAATTTAAGAAACGAAGAGGCAAGCGAGGGAAGGGCTAAAAATAAAAGATACTATACTATTCGAGGCGTTTTAAGAGCATAGTACTTTTCTAAAATTAGTAAAAATATGACCGTTGGAAGGGCTAAATCTTTCAACGGTAGTTTGCTTTGGATCGGCTTCAGTGCTTATTTCATATTAAAAGTGCTTTATATCATTAAACAATCAAATTTGGAATAAAGAGTATAGTATAAAGTGTACACATTTATAGCTAATTTCCTTGTATTCATCCATAATAATTTTCAGGGGTTGAAGAAGTAGAAAGGGACTATGAACACATGGTAAGTATTTTAGTGGTTGACGACCATTCTCTTATGAGAAGAGCGGTACGTGAGGTCTTTGAAGGAGAGGCGGATCTTGAAGTTGTCGCCGATGCCTGTAATGGCGAGGAAGCAGAGGCGATGGCAGCCCAGACACAACCCGATGTTGTGCTGATGGACATTGATTTACCAGATTGTAACGGCTTTGAAGCGACCGAACGTGTTCTTGCCTGCTCTCCCCGCTCTCGTGTCGTTATTTTTACTGCCACCCACCAAGATTATATGGTCATCCAGGCTATCCAAAAAGGGGCAATGGGCTATATCACCAAAGATATTGAACCAGAAGCCTTACTCCATGCCGTCCGTTGTGCGGCTCGCAACGATCTCTGTATCCCGGGCATCTTCATTTCATATCTTGTCTCTTATTTGCGCAACCATTGGCGTTTCAGTGGTGCCTACTCAAATATGCTTACGTCCCCCATCTCCTACCGTACGCCACGGCGCTCCCCCCAACCTGCTACCCTTGATGATACTATGCCATCACCACAACCACTCCCTTCGATCTCCCCTCGTCCCCTCACTGAGAGGGAACGCCAGATTCTTGATTTGATGCGCAAGGGTCAAAAAAATCGTGAAATCGCTGGCGAATTAGGGATTGCCGAGTCAACCGTCCATAAGCATGTACAAAATATTTTTGAAAAACTACATGCTCGCAATCGCACCGAAGCCATCTACCTTACCAGCCCAGAACTCTGACAGACTCATTGAGATTATGGTACAATGATCAAGGTCCGCTCAGAATGTTATTTTACCCTTCGTGCAGTACCCAATAAGCGGACGTCATACAGCGTTAAAAAGGGCCGCTACTCATTCTACTCCAGACGAAAAGGCTACTGCATGAAAAACTGAGAAGGTCCGTTGATTTTGCATTAGGACAACAAACGTGCGCGACAAACACTCGAATCAGAAGACCAGTACCTCAGAGATACAACCAATCAATGAAAAGAAAAGCTCTTTTCTGGCTCAAACAACGTTATTCAAACCACTTGACTCATCAACAATCAGCGAACTTGATCATCTCATTACAACCAGTGCTGGCATGCCCGGACGAATTTTCTATCGTCCGGGCGATACAGCAACAACACTCTTCGTCCTTAAATCTGGCTGTGTCCAACTCTATCATCTCTCAACTGATGGTCGTAAATTAGTTACTGCGACACTTACAGAGGGGATGACCTTTGGCGAAACTGCATTATTCGGACAACAGCAACGCACGACTTTCGCGGAAGCTATCGAAGATACGCTCGTCTATACAATACATAAAGCTGATCTGGAGCAACTCTGCTTACAAAAACCAACATTTACATATGCGCTCTTACAACTGGTTGGACAACGACTCTTACAAATAGAAACAAAACTTCTTAATACAACGTTTAAAAGTACAACGGCACGTCTGGCTGAACTCCTCCTGCAAGTAGCGCAACCAGCCGACAGCGCCACATCGCCTCTCACTGTTGATGGGCTAAGCCATGAAGAGCTAGCCGACCGGCTTGGCGTCTATCGCGAGACTGTCAGTACCGCACTACGTGAATTACGCGAGTCGGGGATGATTAAGCTCGGGCGCAAGCACATTACCATCAGTAAACCAGCACAATTACAACAACTCGCAATGACTGATAGCAAAACAGGTCTTCACTCTAGAGAATAATCATGATAATAAAAGCACAGGATATTACAAAAACATATCGTAGCGGTCAACTTCGTGTTGAGGCACTCAGTCATGTCTCTCTCGACATTCAAGAAGGTGAAATGATTTCTATCATGGGGCCGAGTGGCTGTGGCAAAACCACCCTGCTCAACTGTCTTTCAGGACTCGACACAATCGATGAGGGTGAAATCTTTATCCGCAACGACAATTTACGCCTCCTGAGTGATAGCGAACGAACAACCTATCGCGCCCAGCATATGGGCTTTATCTTCCAGGATTTCAATCTGCTGCCCGTGCTCACAGCAGTCGAAAATGTCGAACTATCGATGCTGATCACTGGCGTAGCCGCTCGGAAAGCCAGAAAACGAGCCTTAGAAATGCTCGACATCGTTGGTTTAGCAGAACGCGCATATCATCGTCCCGCTGAACTTTCTGGCGGGCAACGTCAACGCGTCACCATTGCCAGAGCACTCTCAAACAATCCCGACATCGTTTGGGCCGACGAGCCAACCGGGAACCTGGACAGCGAAACCGCACAGGAGATCATGCACCTCCTGACTCAACTCAATCGCGAACAGCAACAAACGTTTGTCATCGTCACCCATGCTCCTGACATCGGCAAAATAACCCACCGTACCATCCAGATGCGCGACGGCAAAATTGTTTCCACCACATAACATACAAAGAGCTGAAGCTAGCTCCCCCCGGATCAACTGCACAGATGACACCCTTGTGTACCTTCCCCCCCAACAATAGGAGTACAGGGGACATTTGCCCCCTGACTGGCTATCAGGGCTGTGCCTTGATAGTCCCCCTGCCTCCCACACCCACATAGCAGGCGAACATCTATACAGATAACTGCACACAACTATTGCGCAAATGTACGATCCTGGGTATTAAGCAAATCATGAATGACCTCTTTAATATGAGCCGAGGAAAGTCCATATAGCTCTTTCAAAATGGTCGGCGCACCATGCTCAACAAACATATCAGGTAACCCGATAATGCGTACATCAATATCCTTCAGACCCTTGCGTTCAAACAACTCTAACACAGCCGCCCCAAAACCGCCACTAACTATGTGATCTTCAATCGTCACAACCCGACGTGTTCCCTGAGCTAAACGCATAAACAGCTCTTCATCTAAAGGCTTGGCCCAACGTGCATTCACAACAGCCACATGAATCCCCTCATCAGCAAGCTCTTTCGCCGCCAACTCTGCCTGAGCAACCGTCGTACCATACGCCAGTAGCGTCACATCCTGCTGTTCCGCCGCCTCAACGGTATCTGGACCCAGCAACTCAGCTTTCCCGACTTCCAGTTTGTGGAACGCAGGACTCAATGGTCGTCCAAGCGCCTTCCCACGTGGATAACGGATCGCCACAGGACCATCCAGATAGATAGCGGTATACAACATATGGCGTAGCTCTTCTTCATCCTTTGGAGCCAGCACCTTCATGTTCGGAATCATACGCAAGAAGCCAATATCAAAAACGCCATGCTGCGTATGCCCATCCTCACCAACGATACCAGCACGATCAAGCGCAAATACCACATGCAGGTTCTGGATACAGATATCATGAATAACCTGATCAAAAGCACGCTGTAAAAAGGTCGAATACACAGCGAAAACAGGCGTCATCCCACCAACCGCCAGACCACCGGCAAACGTCGTCGCATGCTCTTCAGCAATACCAACATCAAAGAAACGCTCTGGAAATTGCTCATGCAGTTTCTTCAGACCTGTTCCCTCTTCCATACCAGCAGTAATACCGACTATCTTCGGATCTTCTTTCGCCAGCGCCACCAGCGTATTGGCAAACACCTCGGTATACGTTGGTGGATCACCAGCATTTTTCTTAATTACCCCTGTTGTGTAATCATATGCCCCCGGTCCATGCCACTTCGTCGCATCTCGTTCAGCGACCTCCCAGCCCTTCCCTTTTTTCGTCACCACCTGAACAATAATCGGGCCTTCCAGCTTTTTCACGTTCTCAAAAACATCCAGCATCAAGGGCAGATTATGACCATCAAATGGACCAAAGAACTTTAAGCCAAGTTGCTCAAAAATAGCCCCGCTCTTGCTGTGCATCATAAACTGCTTGAAACTTGTCTCGGCACGACCAGCTGCCTCACGAGCTTTATCACCAACAACCGGCAAGCGTTCAATCGACCCTTTCGCCATATCACGTAAACGCTGATAGCTTGGTGTGGTCTGCATACGCCGGATCTCACCCAGATAATTCGATAAGGCACCCACATTATCCGAAATCGACTTATCATTGTCATTGAGCACAATGATCAAATTTTTCTTTAAGCTGCCCGCATGGTTAATTGCCTCTAATGCCATACCACCTGCCAGTGCCCCATCACCAATAATCGCAACCACCTTATGGTCTTGCCCCTGCAAATCACGAGCAGCCGCCATACCCAGTGCAGCCGAGATAGATGTGCTGGCATGGCTCGCACCAAACGTATCATACTGACTTTCATCCCGCCGCAAATAGCCCGATAACCCGCCAAACTGACGAATAGTATGGAAACGATCACGGCGTCCTGTCAACAATTTATGCACATACGCCTGATGACCAATATCCCAGACCAGCATATCCTCTGGTGTTTCGAAAACAAAGTGGAGCGCCATCGTTAATTCAACAACACCAAGATTAGGAGCCAGGTGACCGCCTCTCACTGAAATCTTCTCAATAATCTCGCGCCGAATTTCTTTTGCCAGCAGTTCCATCTGCGGCATGGTTAAAGCACGAAGTTGCTCTGGACCTTCTATAGTATCTAGTATTTTAGTCAACAGTTTCCTCCAATTATCAGGCACTGGCTTCCCATTGAATACGTCGGCAACAAGCGACCAGCAGTATTTGATAACGTGAATTACTCTCTTGTAATGAAGAGGCAAAAAAGCAAAGGATTCAGGTATGTATTTATCAAAACCTTTTCCCCATATTATAGATAGGTTAAAGAACAGGCGCAAACGCCTCAGCCACGAAAATTCATGCACGTAGGGTCTTGACAAAGCCTGAATCAGCCTGTAAAGCCGCTTCACCTGCCCTTAAGGGCACCTTGACAGGCGCACACTTTCTTCTTATCATGATCCACATATGGTACCACCTCTCATTTGAGCAGGTATCTTGCAGTTTAGCAACCATAATCTTACAAGCAGACAGACGTATTGAGTCACAAAGACGTCACCGGACCCGAAAAGAAATTTCAGAAGCATTGTTCTTCTGTCTCGTGAATGCATCATTATAGTCAGGTCTACTCAATGCCTCTCTCTGATGCATCTACGGCCATCTTCCTTACGTGTATATTCAAGTAAGGCCCGCGGTGACTCAGATACGTCAGACGTTTTATGTATGACCTCATGAGAGAATAGTGTGACTCACGAGAAAAACACGCTCTTCTCACGTTGAGAAATATGAACTGAGTTCTTTTGAAATTGAAAAGGAAGGTAGGAGCGGTGCCTTGCTCTAGAGCAGAGGATTACCGCATAGCTTATGGTAAGAAAAGATAGCGAGAAAGATTCAGAGCGACCACATTACTACTCTCAGTTCTGGCTTGATGTGGCCGCAGGGCGTCGCATCATTGGCGCACCCAAACCAAATGAAGAGGGCGAGTCCGCTGACGAGGCGTCAGAACCTGCTCCACAGCGCCGAGGACGATTAGAAGATATCCTTAGTGATGATGATGAAGACGACACCATCGTCCATCCTGTCGCTGAACCCCTTACGTCCTCATCTGAGAATTATCTGCAACCGGATGCAGACAACTATGCATCCACAAGCTCTGTTGAGAGTCAAAGTGATGAGTCTGAAGTAGCAGACTCTGATATCCCCGATATGGACTTTGACTCGTACGAAGAGGGCGAAGAGGATGATGAGTATTACGAAGATGAGGAGGAAGATGGGGAGGAAGATGGGGACCTTGATTGGAGTCGTAGTCGTAAACGTAGTAAGTCAGTACGTCCAACGAAACCGGTACGCAAACCAGGCGGCCGCCGTGACATACGACGTGGCTTTTAAGCATATTCCATCTTTTTAATTAAAACTAAGGCAGTCATAGGTGTTTTGCTCTTTCGCATGAACCATAACTGCCTTTTTCTACGAAACGCCAGACAATGAAAGGTTGTTCAGAATATCTCCCTGCGCTGTAACCCAATCTTCATCTACATATTCTGAACAGCCACAATTTATGCCTGCGGTTCTTCCAATTTCTTTTGCATGAGAGGCCGGACAATATCAATCTTGGCCTGACCGCGAGTCTGCTTCATCACCTGACCAATCAATGCCTGAATGGCGTTGACTTTGCCACCACGATAATCTTTGACGATCTTCTCGTTCTTAGCGATGACCTCATCAATGATGCGCTCAAGGGTCGCCTGATCACCAATCGGGGGTTTAATGCCTTTCTTCTCGACGATAACTTCAGGCATCTCGCCACTGGCATATGCCTCATCGAGGACATCTTTTGCCTGCTTACCCGTAATACGCTCTTTATCCAGGAGATCTAACAGATTCGCGGTCGCATTCGGAGAAAGCGGACTCTCTTGCACTGGTGTTCCACTGGCTCTCAACAAACGGACAACTTCGCTCAGAATCCAGTTGCTGGCAGCCTTTGCACGCGCTTTCGTGTCTTTGACATCTGAAACAGCGATGACTTGCTCAAAATAGTCACCTAACGCTTTATCCTCTGTCATCACGTTCGCCTCTTGCTCTGAGAGGGCATATGTTTCCTGATAACGCAGACGACGTGCATCTGGCAACTCAGGCAAACTCGCTTGAATATCATCAACCTGCTTGCGAGAAAGGATCAATGGTGGCAAATCAGGCTCCGGAAAGTAACGATAATCATCCGCGTGCTCTTTCACACGCTGCAAAACAGTGATGCCTTTATTCTCAACCCAACCACGCGTTTCCTGACGAATGACGCCACCGTTACGAATAACCTCAATCTGTCGACGGGCCTCAAACTCCAGCGCACGCTCGACTGAACGGAAACTATTCATGTTCTTAATCTCTGTTTTCGTGCCCAATTCCTCCTGACCACGAGGACGAACAGAGACGTTCGCGTCACAACGCAAACTTCCTTCTTCCATACGACCAGAAGATACGCCGATATAGATCAGGATTTCCCGCAACTTCTGCATGTACAAACGTGCCTCTTCAGGAGTACGCATATCAGGCTCACTGACAATCTCCATCAAAGGCGTACCAGCACGGTTCACATCAATCAGGCTGTATCCATTATGGTGATGCGAACGCGCGGTATCCTCTTCAAGATGAACACGCGTAATGCCAAAACGCTTCTGCTGACCATTCACATCTACGGTGAGATACCCATCGCTGCTCAAAGGAATATCGTACTGCGAGATTTGATACCCTTTCATCAGATCAGGGTAGTGATAACTCTTGCGATCAAATTTAGAATATTCAGGAATGGAACAATGCAGCGCCAATGCCGTCATAATGGTGTACTTTACAGCTTCCTGGTTAATCACTGGCAATACGCCAGGCATTCCCATACACACTGGACACACATGCGTATTTGGTCCCGCATTCGCGTAATTTGTACTACATGAGCAAAACATCTTACTTTTCGTTAATAACTGCGAATGCACCTCAAGCCCGATAACGACTTCAAAATCTGTATCAATCGGTGTATATGTACTCGTTGTCATCTTCTCATTCTCGCTTTATCTCTATGGTGTACTGATATTATGTACAGCAGAGTAGCTCCGTTTTGTCGTAAGTCTATTCCTTTCTACACCATTCGTCAATGGGAGGTAACAGCAAACATGCATTACTGAAAATGCATGCAATTCGTATACCTACGACAGTTCTTTATCAGGAAAGAAACCAGAGAAGCAAACGATGCTGGTAACAGCTAGCATTATAGCATGCTCTCCATTCTGGCATCTCTCTTAAAAATAGGAAATATTGGCTATTTACCCTGCCTGTAATATTCATGCAAATTTCTCTAATCATGGGTCAATATTACACCTGCAAAAATTAAAATAATGTATTTAACTGCATATAAAATGAAATAAGTGGCATATAATAGCAATTCACGCAAACAATGTCAGCTCTTCCAGCCATGATCAAGCTTCTCAACACAAAAGTTGAGCTAAAAAGCACTGCAAACAATAGAAATCGCGGTTGCAGCACAACTTAGAATAATGTATACTGTCCCCTGAACAGATAGCATAAGTTTATATACGAGCAGCGTGCGGGTAAGCACACTAAGTGATCGGGCAGGAGAGCGTTACGTATGTCTCTAATTAATATGGCGAAGCGTGAAATCAATTGTAAAATTGTGTATTACGGCATTGGTCTTAGTGGTAAAACAACCAACCTTCACTATATTCATCAGGCCGTGAATCCGCATGACGTCGGAGATATGGTTTCAATTGATACCGAAACTGAACGTACACTCTACTTCGACCTTCTTCCTCTTGAATTAGGCAAAGTGCATGGCTTCACCATTCGTTTCCAGCTCTACACTGTACCTGGTCAAATCCTGTATCAACAGACGCGTATTTCTGTATTAAAAGGCGCTGATTGCGTCATTTTTGTCGCAGACTCCCAGGCCAGCAAGCTCCAGGAAAACATTGAATGCTGGAACGAGCTACAGGAACAACTGCATCGCATGAATAAAGACATTATGAACTTCCCTCTGATCATGCAATGGAACAAACGCGACCTGCAGGATGTCTTGCCCGTATCTGTACTGGAAAAGTACCTGAACCCCTATCGCGTCCCCAGTTATGATGCAGTCGCAGTCACCGGAAAAGGCGTCATCGATAGCCTGCGTGACGGCATTAATTCCACGCTCCGCAAATTAGAGCGCTTTTAACCTGCATGACACGTCAGGAGATTGCAACATAGAAATACGCATCTCTTGACGTTTTTTTTGTGTCTATTCTCTCCTCACCAGCATTCGCATGTTCTCCCTACGGCCTGCTCTCTCCTCATCAACGATCGCAGAAGTGCAGGGGATGGCGGGTCTTCTGGCTGGGGTTTCCACCTCCCTTCCTCCGTCTGCCTGACAGACGCGCAGCAAAAAGTGTGCTCTTCACGAAATACATCACACAATACAAGAGGGAATAGTACTCTTGGACAAAACAAACTCTTGACGAGAAAAAAGATTTAAACACAAGAATAAAAAAGACACTATGACAAACATTGAAGAAACATCAATTGCAGAGATATACTTACCAGCTAGATCGAATCCCAGAGAATATCAACTGAACACCAAAAGTAATGAAACAATGGCACACAAATAACCCAAAAGTAATACAAAGACGCTTCATACCTTATGGACGCCTATCTCATTAGTGTGTATAATGAGCACTGTTACAAAGCTACAGGTTTCTTACTCAATACAAATAAGGTGTATTCTTTTTGAAGATCTAGATACCCACTTGCAGCAATGCAAAAAAGGATTCTTCGCTCAGTCATTTTCTTGATGAGAAGGCTTCTCTTCCATAAAATAGAGTTAGGAAAGAGAGGCGGTGAAATCTGTTAGTTAGAGATGAGCCAGACCCCTCAGACAATCTGAGGAAACGTTTCTGATGAAATGCAGCGATAACCACCAAAGAAATGCCTTGCACCGTGGCTAAGGTTGAGCGGTTTGAAGTAGATGGGATCAATCCAACATGCCAGACAAGACAACTATCCATCAGAAAACCGGCTAAATGAACTAGAGAAAATGTGAAGAATGGTACCAAGAACCGCGTACCGCTATTCTATTGTATCCTGCTACACCGCAGTGACGGCTATCACTATGAGAAAGGAGCGTGCGGCATCTTCCCACACCTCAACGGTGGTTGGGCTACCGCCGCGCAATTTTTATGGAAACGATACGTATCATCATCATTGATGAACAGCCTCTCTTTCGCGAGGGTATCCGCGCAACCCTGGAGCGAACGGGGGACTGTGAGATTGTTGGAGAGTCGATAGATGCTGCTGATGTACTCGAAATAGCTCGTACGTGCAATCCCGATGTAGCACTCATTGATGCAGGACTTACCGCTTCAGATCCACTCGAAATAGCCCGGCAATTACGCCATCTTCTTCCTCGTATGGCGATTGTTATCCTTACTCCTACTGAAGATGAGGAACGGCTATTCCAATCCATTAAGGTAGGTGCAGCAGCTTATACCACACGTAATATCACTTCAGACGATCTGGTCGATACTGTACGGAAAGTCAGTCATGGAGAATATCTGATCCGCGACGATGTTCTCCAAAAACCACACTTGGCCCAACGAGTGCTCAAGTCCTTCCGCGAACAGATTGTGGAAGAGGAAGAAACCGAACAAAAAGATGTTTATTCACCGCTCTCCAGCCGTGAGGTTGAAATCCTGGACTATATTGCACGTGGCAATAGCAACAAAGAAATAGCCAAGTCATTGAAGATTAGTGATCAAACAGTTAAAAATCATATTACTTCAATTCTGAAAAAACTATCTGTAAATGATCGTACTGCTGCTGTCGTTCATGCACTCCGTCATGGATGGATCAAGATGCACGAGGAATAAATATTTCTTTACTATCCAGATGTGTGCCCCTTTCACAAGCGCCAGCACACATCTGGACAACCACCCCCCACATTCATGCCCATATCGATAAAAGTTCTTTACCTGTCTGAGCGTCTACGAACACATAGAGATTATGTTGTAATGTCGCAGGTGCCTTCGGATCAATACTTGTATATGTAGAAGATGCCGTTATCTGTTGATATGTGATCATCCAGACAGGCACATTAGCAATGTCTACCTTCTCCTTCCCCCCACTCTCGGCGTCATAATTCAACGCTACATATTGCGCTTTGACTGCATGCTCATCGGTTGCATCTGGAGCAAACTGCTGTGCCAGCACCTCTGCTTGCTGCTGCGTAATCGCCGCTGGATGACTGGTATAACCCAGTGTGACCCCGACCGCCTGCAATGAAGCGTTCTGTGGTACTGCTGGTGTCGCTGTTACCTGCACCATATTTGCATGTGTTGATGTATGATGACTCAAGAAAACCCACAACAAAGAACAGGCAACAAGGAGCAATAACACACCCCCTACTGCCTTACTTCTTTGTGAGATGCCACCCCGTGGTGGTCTTCTGACCATGAAACTATCCTTTCACCTATACCGCGCCAGAAAGTTCCTGCGCTTCACGTACGGAGAGGAATGCACATAAAAACCTGAAAATAGGGACCGCAAAAGCGCATCCTGCATGAAATGGGACATTGGTTATAAATACGGACATTCCCTATTCATTGTGCAGTATAGGTTAATTTTTAGCGAAACACAACAGTATACATTGCCCGGCCTTCGGAAAAAAGATATACTGAGAATGGGGAAGCGCGATCTGATTTGATATGCATGGACCCAAAAAGACCCAGTTACGTTGAAAAAACGCGAAAGAAAGGAAGCCTCACCTCGTCAGGAACGCTATCCCCTGCAAAGGGATACCAATACGCAAACGAAAGTACCAACTCTTATCCTTGTTGAGGCCCACATGACCCGTACAAGCAGTGGGGGTTGGAGCGTTTCCACCCGGATGCTCCCCTTCCTTCGGGGCCTTTCTTTCCTTCCATCCCCCCAAAGGCGATGGGCATCCAGAAAGGATTTTTTTGTGAAAGTTTATGGTCGCATAACAGTCTTTCCTATTATGCCGACACGTATTAACAGACTATACGAATTAGCATATAACCTCTGGTGGAGTTGGCATCCAGAAGCTCGCGCTCTCTATAGCTCCCTTGACACTGAGTTATGGGAACAAGTCGGGCATAATCCAGTTCATTTTCTGAGTGAAGTCCCCCCCCAACAACTGGAACAGGCAGCACAGAACGCCGAATACTTGCGTGCTTACGATCAGGTCATCCATGATTTTGATCATTATATGCATCCCAGCGCTGAGGATACGTGGTTCACTCTCACCTATCCTGAACTGGTGGGGAAGACTATCGCCTACTTCTCTGCTGAATTTGGCCTCCACGAGTCCCTCCCTATTTACTCAGGCGGTCTAGGCATTCTTTCAGGCGATCACTGTAAAGAAGCCAGTGACCTCGGTCTACCATTTATTGGGGTTGGGTTTCTCTATCCGCAGGGCTATTTCAATCAGCTTGTCAATCGCTCAGGCATACAGGAAGCCTCCTATCACAAACTTCACTTCTCTGAGGTTCCTGCGGTTCCTGCTATCGGGCCTGACAAGAATGAGGTGGTCATCAGCGTCGATCTACCCGGACGTCGCATCTATGCCAAGGTCTGGAAACTGATGGTTGGGCGTGTGCCTCTCTACCTGATGGATACCGATATCCCACCCAACGCTCCAGCTGACCGTGAACTTTCGGCACGTCTCTATGGTGGTGATCGTGAGATGCGTATTGCGCAGGAGATCGTGCTAGGTATTGGTGGTGTGCGAGCGTTACGTGCCCTTGGCATCGCGCCTGATGCCTGGCATTTGAATGAAGGTCATGCTGCCTTCTTGAGCCTTGAACGTTGCCGAGAACTTGTTGAGACTGGTTTAAGCTTCCAGGAAGCTCAGGAAGTCGTCATCGCGAACTCACTCTTTACGACCCATACACCAGTGCCAGCGGGCAATGATACCTTCACCTACGAGCTGATTGATAAATATTTCGGTTCGTACTGGGGCCAGTTGGGCTTAAATCGCGAACAGTTCTTAAAGGTCGCTCAAGAAGATCATGGCTATGGCTCAACCTATGGCATGACGGTACTCGCACTCAATCTAACAGGGCATCATAATGGTGTGAGTGCGCTCCACGGGGAAGTTTCACGCAAAATGTGGCAGTTCCTCTGGCCCGGCATTGATCTTGATGAAGTACCCATCAGTTCCATCACAAATGGTGTACACACATTCTCATGGATCGCACCCGAAATCAATGAACTCTTTGGTCGCTATCTGGATAAAGATTGGGGCAGATATGTCGATGATCAAGAATTCTGGGATGAACGCATCCAGCATCTTCCCGATGAAGAACTCTGGAAAACCCATCATCGACGCAAAATAAGCTTGATTACCTATGCTCGTAATCGTTTAAAACAACAACATCTCCGTCTGGGTGAAGGTGCGCACCAGATCGCTGAATTCGAGCAGATGATGAATCCTGATGCCTTCATTATTGGCTTTGCTCGCCGCTTCGCGACCTACAAACGTGCTACACTCATCTTCCGTCAGATTGATCGCTTACACCGCATTCTGGATAATCCAGACCGACCGGTGCAGATTATCTTTGCGGGTAAAGCTCATCCGGCTGATGAACCAGGAAAAGCACTGATTGAACAGATCTATCGACTTTCACGAAGCGACGAGTTCCGTGGCAAAATCATCTTTCTGGAAAACTATGACATCGATATGGCCCGCTATCTAGTCGCGGGCACTGACCTCTGGCTCAATAATCCTATTCGCCCGTACGAAGCCAGTGGCACCAGTGGTCAGAAAGCCGCGCTCAATGGTCAACCGAATTGTAGTATTCTCGATGGCTGGTGGGCTGAAGGCTATCAAGGGACAAATGGTTGGTCTATCGGCGAAGAACGTGAGTACCACGATCAGAATGTCCAGGCTGAAGATGACAGCAACAATCTGTACCGCGTGTTGGAAGAAGAGATCATTCCTATCTTCTTTGACCGTGATACGGAAGGCATCCCCCATCAATGGGTCGGTTATATGAAGGAGGCAATCCGTACCTGCACACCACAATTCAGCATGCGCCGCATGGTCAAAGAATATGCGACCCACTATTATGTCCCTGAAATTCGGCAGTCTTTACTGGTTGAACAAAACCACTATGAACGCGAACGCAAACTCGCGGCCTGGAAACAGCAAATCCGACAGGTATGGGACCGTCTGGAATTATACGTGCAGGGGCAACAGGTTGGACAACTGAGCCTGGGTGAAAGCGTTGATATTCATGCCTGGGTTCGTGTGCCCGATCTGAAACCTGAAGATCTCTATGTCGAACTGGTGTATGGTGAGACAAAAGAAGAACAGGCTGTCGCTCAACATGCTATCCCAATGGCATTTGTAAAACACGAGAATGATGGCTCATATCGTTTTGATGTGCAGTTAAAACCTGTTACCAGTGGTAGCATTGCATATAATATTCGCGTCGTCCCTTCCCGCCCTTCGTTGACCAATAAATATGAGTTAGGTCTGATACGCTGGGCCTGATCCAGTTGTGACAAAAAAAAAGACCCGGGAACACAAGCGAGATGTTTCCGGGTCTTTTATCTTCACACAATACTATTGAATGCGGTCTTCTCAACCGATACAAAAATTAGAGGGTACAAAACAATAGAAAAAGCATACCTGTCAACATGCAATGGAGTGACATGCTCTACAGGTGAAACAAATCATACAAAATAAACAAAATCAGAAAGATTGTAGAAAATTATGATGCAACCTTCCTGATTTATATAATACATATACTATGCTTATTGATACTATTGTTGCTGAGCAGCATGAACTTTTTTATGATTATAGGTAAACAAGTGATGTAAGGTAAAGTTATAGAACAGGACAATAATGATCGCGACGGCCTCTGCGATATAAGCCTCAATATGCAAAAAGTGGTTGAAACCAAATTCAATAATTGTCGTCAGCACACTACCGCTGAGTGCTGTGATATGAAAACGTCCACAACGGACCAACCACGGGCGCTCATGTCCAGGCATATAGCGAAAGGTGAAGTAATCATTTGGAATAAAATTAGCAATCAATGAGATTTCGCATGCAACGACTGATGCGATAATATTCTGGATAGGGGCAGATATCGTTGTTGATGCAAGAATAATGTGAGCCATAATATACATGACAGCAACATTTACAATAGCCCCGAACCCACCAAAAAGCAGGTAACTAAAAATCTTTTGAAATTGTCCTGCACGTCCATTTGAGAGATTATCAACGAGATCAAGAACGGTGTTCGCGAGCGCCCAACGTGTAGGATGATAACTTGGCTCTTTATGCGCAACTACATTCTCGACCATCTCAACAATAGCGGCTACCTCACCCGAAGGTTCTAGCACTTCTTCCAATTCATTCTCTACTAATGACTGATCCATATATCTTTGTCCATCTCCATTTCCTACAAAAATTTTCTCAGTCAATTTGACCTACATATTAGCCAAACGAAATTGTATAAATGAATGTAACAATTCTAACAATTCATAGCATTATCAGGACAAGAGTACTGCACCTGTCCTTAACAAGCGCATATTTTGCTCAGTTTTCTTTTTCAGCTATCTATTTATACTATAACGATTTCCAACTAATGTAAGTAGAAATCGTCAAAAGACTGAGGACAAATGCACAGAAAAATGGATCTTATGCACTTTTTAGCTGTTTCAAGCTTATTTGTGGTGTTGTCTGTAGTGAGGATGGCAGAATGGAGTACTCCGGGGCAATTTCCAGCAGTAAGAAGGTATTGCCGTATGGGTCGGCAAAAACAGCTTCAACACTATGTGGATACTGTCTGGGCTCATGCAAAAATTGGACACCACGCGCACGTAGTTCTTCGTAATCCTTCTGGCAATCTGTGGTGCGAAAGAGCGATGAGATAAACTGATCACGTCGCCGCTGTAACTCACCCACATGCTCCCGACCATAACATGCCTCATCTAACGTTGCCAGAGCAAGTTCAGGTTTCAGCTGCCCATATGCAGCCACCGTTACTAAACGCAAACCCGGAGCAAACGTCTGATCCATTCGTTTCTCAAGGCCAAGTTGCTCAGTATAAAAACGTAAGGCTTCTTCCTGATCATCAACAAAAATGGAGATGAGTGTATGTAGTGAGATGAGTTCCATAGATCCCTTTTATGTCGTAGCTAACATGCGCAATCCCTGCAAACCACAATTCTGCTAACCTATTCTTTCTATCACCTTCATAGTATATAAAACATTTGTTCTAAATTCAAGAGAAAAACAGGGTAGATACAGTCGGGCTACAAGAATAGCGTTGCACGGCATAATCCATCACGGTCAAACTCTGCTTCCTTTCTCACTGAATTTGCAATATTGCATTTGCCTGCTAATGTGCATACAATGAGTACAGAACAGGCCCTGATAAACACTGGCATCGTAAATAAGGAGCATAGAGATGAAGACAGTACAATTCTCCCAGTTCGGGGAGCCAGAAGTCTTACAAGTGCAGGAAGCGCCTGATCCTGTTGCCGGACAACAGGATGTGCTCGTTGAAGTCAAAGCAACAACTGTGAATCGCCTCGATCTTTTTCAACGTGCGGGCAGTCGCCCGGTCAACTTACCGTTCACCCCCGGATTGGAAGCAGCAGGCATCGTTTTAGCGGATAGCAATGGCTTTTCCGCCGGTGAACATGTCCTCACAAGTCATGCCACAGCCGCAAAGGGTGGCGGTGGCTATGCCAGCAAAATAGCGGTTCCCGCACAGTCTCTGGCACGTATTCCCGCCGAACTCTCTTTCGAGCAGGCTGCTGCCGCAGGCCTTGCCGCATCCACGGCATGGGGCAGTTTATTTGATCTGGGTCATTTACAGGCAGGCGAACGCGTGCTGATCTGGGCTGGTTCCAGTGGCGTTGGCACAATTGCGATTCAAATGGCAAAACAAGCTGGTGCCTGGATAGCAACCACAGCCAGTTCTCCAGAACGGATCGAAACTCTGAAAAAACTAGGGGCAGATCTGGTCATCAATCATCGTCAGCAAGATGTCAGCCAGCTATTACAGGAGCAAGGTGGCGTCGATCTGGTAATCGAAATGGTTGGCTCTACTTTACAAACAAGCATTCAGGCTTGCGCGTCCAAAGGAAGAGTTGTACTTGTGGGCAATCTCGGTGGTCAACAAGCAACCGTAGATACTCAGGCATGGCGCATGAAACTGGTGCAGGTCATTGGTGGTGGCCAGATACATACCTCTACTGCGAATGAAGAAAAATTCTTGCGCATGATTGCGGAAAAGCGCATCACACCCATCATCGGCAAAACACTCCCTGTTGAACAGGCTGCGGAAGCCCATCGTTTACTCGACGCGGGAGATATACAAGGCAAAATAGTCCTGCTCCATTCATAAAGGGACAGACAACTATCCACAACAAAACACATAACGAGGAGAGAAAAATCATGCCTGGTCAGGTGAGCAATGAACAAATCCTTTTTACCAGAGGAGTACCGGCTATAGAAGCACTCCCCAATCATCTCTTGAGTGAATGCTTACAAGCAGCCCTTGAGGGACCAGACGGCAAAGCTGTCTTGCAATATGGTCATAATGGTGGCTATTTACCGCTGAGACAGTTACTTGCCGAACAATATGGCGCAACAACCGATCAGGTACTGGTTGGCAACGGATCACTGCACTTGCAAGATATTCTGGCTGGCATGCTCGTCAAAGCAGGGGATGTTGTATTCGTTGAACAACCCAGCTATGACCGCGCTATTAAAACGTTTCGTCGCCGTGGAGCCAGAGTCATTGGTATTCCACTTGAGCACGATGGCATCGATCTGGCAAAGTTAGAGCAAGCCATCGCGCAATACAAGCCTGTATTTATGTATGTCATTCCTGATTTCCAGAATCCTGCTGGTGTGACAACCTCTACCGAAAAACGACAGGCACTGGTCAATCTGGCTGAACGCTACAATTTCTGGCTGCTTGAAGATATTCCATATCGGACCCTCCGCTATTCTGGTGAGTCCCTCCCCCTGCTACGCGATTTTAGCAAGGAACGCGTCATTACCATCAGCTCGTTTAGCAAACTCATCAGTCCTGCATTACGCGTGGGCTATCTTGTTGGTCCGACAAGTCTGGTGCAGCAATTAACAAAACTCGCAGAAGAAACCATTCTGGCTCCGGTCCTGCCAACGCAGGCAGCGGTAGTTGAATTCCATAAACGAGGTTATTTCGCTTCAAATCTGAAAAATCTGAAACAATTATATAGCCCCCGGCTAGCAGCGATTGCACAGTCACTAAAAACCTATCTACCAGAGATCCCTGTCGCGGTACCAGAGGGTGGCTTCTTTATCAGTCTGACACTGCCGAAACAGGCCAGCAACGAAAATATTGTTGCGCATGCCAGAGAGGCTGGCTTAATTCTCACCGATGGACGCGATTTCTTTGCCGAACCCTTAGAGAATGAAGATGCGGATCAGGGTACACGCTTCGTCCGCTTACCATTCTGTGCTCTGACACCAGAACAGATTAATGAGGGCGTACGTCGTTTAGCAACTTTGCTTTCCAAGTAATTATTCATCGTTCTATGAGAGGCTTGCTTGTTCACAAAACAAAATGCAACACAGGCCTCTCTCTTATACCATATCATTGCGGGGAGCTTCCTGCTTCCACCTCTCCTGACTACCCTACACCTATTCATCTGATCCTCTTCCATAATAACATTTATTTATAGCCCCAATAACTTGAAAGCATGGAGATTTTATGTTATTGTTATTTATGACAAAGTTGATCAACAAACTTGTAATCGAGCAGATGCTTTCCTTCTGGAGATAGTTGCCAGCATAAAAACAAACGCTAGAGATAGGATGAGATGAGACGATGACTACCTATGATTATTCCTCTAAGATCAACATCCATCAAACGATGAAAACTGCATTGTCCGAACCTGAGGCTGCCATCGATTCAATGCAGTACCAGCACATCATGGGCTATTATGCGACAGGAATCGCGATCATTACGACACTTCACCAGCAACAATCCATTGGCTTCACTGTTGATTCTTTCTGTTCTGTTTCATCGGAACCCGCATTAATCTCATTCTGTACTGATAGTCATGCTTCAGTTCGATCATTGTTAGATGAAACAACGAACTTCTGCGTCAATATACTGTCTGATAAACAAAAAGCTATTTTTCCTGTTTTTGCAAAGGCTGGCGGTACGCGCTTCCACGCCACTGAATACTACCGTACAACTTCAAACATTCCTGTCCTGGCTGGTGCGTTAGCATGGCTGGAATGCAGTGTCCTCGCCATACATCCCGCTGGCAATCGTAATCTCATACTCGGACGCGTCCATAATATGAAAATCATCAGTGATGATAAACCACTGATCTACTACAAGGGCCATTTTGGTACCTTTACTCATTAACCAAAAACTGTAGAAGAATAAAGAGAACAGGGAGTAGACAGACCAGTCTGTCTACTCCCTGTTCTCTTCTCTTTAATCACCTATGGCTGTACGCCAGTTTGCTGTACAACATCTTTGCGAATGAGGAGATACATATTGTAGCCTCCGTTGGTAGCACCAAAGGCTTTGCGATACCACCACCAATCCCAGATATTTGTCGCAGCACGTGCCAGATTGAATTTGGCACCAGGAGGAGGATTATCACCATAGCTTAACCAGAGCCAGGGTCCAACTCCGACATATTGCTGCACCGGACAAGTCTTTCCCGGCGTGGGAATACATGGAGGAGGCATATAGCCCTGATCCCATTGCGACCGCAACACATATTGATGGATATCGTAATCTGCACCGTATCTTGCCTCTATCGTAGCAACATCATCGGCTGCTGTGATGATTACTGGCGGATCGGCAGTAGAGCCACAACCATCAGTGAAGTTATAACAGACATCCGTATAATCACGCATATACCAGGCATACGGCCAGGTCGCATCATTGGTGATACCGACCATCAGTTGATGATTTCCACCATCCATCTTCTGATCAATCTGCCCAACTTTGTTCATTACAATGTTGATATCTGGTGTCGTTTGCACATAAATCATCATCTCGTGTGGTGCATCGGCTTCGTGGATAAAATTCAACTGGTACATATTCTGCAAGGTTGGCAGCAACAGCAGCAGCGCAACACCAAGAGTCGCAAACGAACCACCAAGCGCCCATTTTGCTCGTCGCTTCGCCCCCCAGGTTCCCTTACTGCCCTCTTCCTGATCCGTGGCAACGATCGCCGTTACACGTCGCTCCAACCAACGTTCGCGCACAAAATGATAGACCTTCAACGCTGCTGGCTCCAGCCCAATCGCTGCTAAAATCATCATCGGCATCGTCATATGGATCGTTAACCACGGCATCTTCTCGCCTGCCCAGCTATAAATCACTACATTGCCCACAAACCAGTACACAAGAAACAGCCGTAGCCGCGTCGGTCGCACCAGACAACGAATGATCCCCACGATACCAAAGACCAGACCAATCTGCTCATACAATGGGATCAGCAGCAAATAGTAATACCAGGGCTGACCACCACGGGCCACCTGTTGTTGTTGCAGCCAGTAGTAGAGTCCCTCCCAGATGCCATTCCCGATACCATTGGGCAGATCGGTGAAGAGTGCTGTAAACAGCACCAGGAAGATAAACCAACTCAATACGATGGCAAAAAACCAATGGGTCCAGGGCATCGTAAAGATCGTATCCAGCAAGCGCTGCCGCTGCGGGTTAATCTTGCGTGCGATCCCACGTCGCCCAATCAGCGGCACTTTACCAAATTGCTCCCGCAGGAGAATCACGATCACAATCAAGGCCAGCACAATGCCCAACCACGGCATCAACCGCTCGGTGTTCAGTTTTAGCTGATTGACAAACGCATTCGCAATATCCTGATGCTGCTGGCTCCCGGTAATATAGCGGGAGAGAGAATCCATATAGCCAAAGAACCACTTCGCGAACAACGCCAGCACAATGAAATAAGCCACCAGTACCAGTGGAGCACCTGTCCGTGGCAGTCGTGAAGCCAGAACCGTTTCTCGCTTGAAACGCAACGTCCACTGTCCCCCGATCTCCCATGCGATCACCGCCACAAAAAAACTACCAAAGACCGCAATCGTCAAAAACGTCGCTTCATTGGTCGCATACGAGAGCGTAAACGCTGCTGCCGCCGCAATAAACCAGCTTGCCTTACGCGTCTGAATGTAGCGAGCAAAAGCCACCACCATCCACAGCGTAAAAAAGGCCATATAAATATCTTCACGCGCAAAACGCGAATAGTAGACCAGACTGGGCGATACTGCCATCAGGAAACTGGCGATCCAGGCTCCCAATCGTCCAATATAGGAACGCAACACATACGGCAGCATCACCATCCCTGTTCCCATGACTGCCGCTACAATACGCACCGTCGTCGTATTCACACCATGATCTGCTACCCCAAGCAATTGACTGATCAGATACACAATGGCAATGGCATGAAATTGAAATGGTCCATGTAACAAAGGATCATAGCTATAGCAGGCACCCTTATTGGCAGGGATCAGACAGGACGACCAGTGCTCAATATTGTTATGCAGGAGTTGTAAGGCAAAATAACCATGCAGGCTTTCATCATGGTGCAGAGGCCGTTCTCCCAACTGCCAGAAGCGCAAGATAGCCGCCAGAAGGTAGACAACCAGAAAAGGAAGCGCCGCCCGCCATTGCTCTTTCGTCGGCAATCGAAACCAGCGACGTTCCTCTTCCTCTTCTAGTTCTAACTCATCGTCATCAAGATATTGCTCAGCCACGAACTCTTCAGTCGCGACAGAGGTGACAGTCGCATCATGTGTGGTTTCGCTGTCTTCATTTTCCGTTGTCCTGGGCACAGAAGACATTTCTGTCTCCTGCGATGAATCATTCGAATTATTCTCGTAACTCTTCAAAGCGGTCCTCTCCTATGGATTCTCCAAATCAGGCCAGGATATCCTCTTCTCCCCATTGGTTACAGGTTACAATAAAGAGGGTACGACCATTGTTTATTGGAGTAAGGGAAAGTCTCCCTTATGAGACGCCAATTTGACCAGAAAGGCGAGACGCTACCGATTTCTCTGGTAAAGTTCCCGCCGGTAGTGGTATCCAGTGGTTTATGTATCTATTCTGAACAACGATATCCGACATCTGGACTCTGCAAATAAATGGGATCAAGTCGGTTGAGCATACTATACAATCTATTATTCCCTTTATCATCTCTATGACCATATATTGCTAGATACCTGTTCCACGCTCATGGACACCTATCATCCCTTCACAATACCTGTACCATTTGAACTCTACCTCATAACACTCGATACCCAATCGAGCAATCAGTAGAAAAACCATAACAGACATGTGTATATCACGCAAGTACCGCTAACGGCACCAACCAGGATATAATTTCCGGACCAAAAGCTTCAACATTACTACATAAAGGAGGGTTTATTCATTGTCAGGAACATCTGTATAATCTAACGTATGTACTCTGAAACCCGTTTTGTTTCGCTGCAAAAACAGGACTCTCATAACCCCATGCCTGCCATACAGCAGAACAATTATGTTGACGCGGGAAGCTTTACACCGGCAAGTAACTTTTGCAAGAGCTGTTGCGATGTATAGGGATACGGTGTATCACGCACAAAAATACGCGCAGTCGGATGATCAAACACAGAATAGCTCTCGTCTGCCCCACTATCATTCAGCGTAATACCGAGCAGATGCGGGTGATTTTGGAACTCCGCAGCCAGATGGAAGCCCAATTGACCACTAAATAACAACTGATAGTAATGGATGGTAAGAGGATATTGCGCAGGTAAACGCGGAATCGACTTATCCAGACGATCAGTTGGCATGGTAATCGCATTCACGGTGGGCAAAATCTTCGCCAATTCCTGAGCCTTCTGCATCGTATCAGCCCCATAAAGATCTAACCCCGTCGTTGTCTGACCATCTGGCTCTGTATAGAGCGCCTGAACGTAGAGCGCAGGACTCTTACCATCAACCGGAAATGGTAATGGATCATCCCATTGTTCATAGGTCAGAACACTTCCCGCTGGTAGATGTTGATAGATCCATAAAGATGCCTGAATTCTTGTATTTGGCGAACTATAGACATTCAACAATGCTAATCCCTGAAAGATTGTTCCTCCCAAAATCAGTATACTCAATGCAACATTAATCAGCGCCACCATACGCTGTCCTTGCCTGCGTTTCGGCGATATGCGCTGTATACCGCTGGCGATCCTGCTTCCACATGCTAATACCCCTGCCGCAGCCACAACCGCTAAAACAGGATACAGCGGCAGCAGATAACGCATATACTTCACATAGAAGCTACAAATAATGGCTCCATAGACAATAATCCAGGCCAATAACACCAACCAGGCATCTAAACGCCGTTTCCAGCAGCGCCACAATAACCAGCAGACACCAGCCAATGCGGCAATCCCCAGCGTACAGCCCATACCCCACAACACTAAATTCCGCAGTTGATACACTACCGGAGTCGTGCCAGCGAATTGAATAGTGTAAGGCACGCTCTGCAATCCTCGTGCCAGCGCCCCCTGTTCACTTACCTGCTGGATAAAATTGGGATAATCCAGCAGCATATATGGTTGCGCGATCAAACAAATGAACAGCCCAAAGACCAGTATCCACACAAACTGCAACACTACATCAAAAATATTACGACGCTGATGCCAGCGCAGACATAAAGCAACCAGCAAGGGGACAATCAGAGGAACAGCACTGAATTTGGTTGCAAGAGCCAGCCCATATGCCAGACTCGCAACACAGGCCCAGCGCATAGGGTGCTCGGTCTGCACCAGAGCAACACAGGCCAGCAGCATCAACATCACAAAAAAGACCAGAATAGTATCAACCGTAAAGAAATGAGATAGCTGCAACTGTAGCGGCGTAAATGTCACAAGCGCTGAAGCAAGAAAAGCAACGCTCCAGGCATATGAAGTAGAACGCTGTTCATGCTTTGGAAATAAAAACAGAGCCAGATACCCCGCAAGCAGTATTGAACCAGCATCAAAAAGCGCTGACACCACGCGACCCAGTAATGTCAGCGGCACGAAACTGCTCGGAGCCGACAACGTATATCCCATGCACCGACCAAGCAACGCAAGAAGATAAATAGGGAAAGATCCATAGGCAAAAAAATGAGGATTGAGTGGAGACGTCACAGGATTAAGGAACTGAGCGAAACTACGAGGCCAGCCCAACGCAGTCACATGAAAAAGTATTTCGCGCTCATCTGGTTGAAAACTGTTTCCCTGATCCCAATTTACATTATAAATACGCAATAGCAGACCAAGACAGGACAATCCCACTAACCCGAAAGGTCGCCAATAACGGAACCAATTCAAAACATCTCTCTTCAATTGTTCTCCCATACCAAATTATCATCAAGTACCGGATAGCGATACGAACGATGCAAAAGAATATTTCCAGTATAAGGAAAACAGCAGAAAGGGTCAAGCAAAAGTAAGTAATGAGCAGGGCTTTCCAATTCTCATTTCACCGCCTTCGGCAGCTCGGTGGGAAGGTGTGAGCGAGGTGCACCTCGCGCTCCATCAAGGGACTAGCTGTCCCTTGCAACCCTGCTTTTGGTTGAGAATTGGAAAGCCCTGCAGCAATGAGGCGAGTAACACAAAAATCAACCAACCTGATTTACAGAGCAGATTACATCACCATCAGCGGAGGAGTCATGCGGCAGCTATGACCTTATAAAACCCATCATGCACATGGGCTTGCAGTTGCCCATCGATAAGATCAACAAACACATCATCGCCGGAATTCACAATGTTGCGTAATAACAATTCCGCAAGCATATCATCCAGTAAACGCTGCACAGTGCGACGCAAGGCACGCGCACCATATTCATAACTATATCCCTGCGACACTAGAAATGACCGCGCCGCACTTGAAACCTGGAGCACGATTTTTTTTGCTGCTAACCGACATATGGTCTGTGCAATTAAATTATCAGTGATGATCTGAGCATGAGACAATTCTAGCGGATGGAACACAATCACATCATCAAGGCGATTTAACAGTTCCGGGCTAAATAGCTCTTTCATGCCCTGTAGTACTCGCTCACGCAGACGGTCATTACCCACGTGTTGATTCCTTTCATCACGGCGAGCCGTGAACGAAAGAATGCCCGGTACATGGTGCATTGTACCTACATTAGAAGTAAGAATAATGATGGTATGCTTAAAATCAACCTTTTTCCCATGAGCATCAGTCAAACAGCCATCCTCCAAAATCTGCAGCAGAAGGTCCACGACACGAGAATGGGCCTTCTCGATCTCATCAAACAGTATGACACTGAACGGTCGTCGACGAACGGCCTCTGTTAATTGACCCGCCTGATCATACCCAATATAGCCTGGAGGAGCACTTACAAGTCGTGCTACCTGGTGCATTTCCATAAATTCAGACATGTCCAATTTCAGCAACGCGTTCTCATCCCCAAATAGCGTTGCCGCAATGGCTCGTGCCAGTTCTGTCTTCCCAACACCTGTTGGACCCACAAACACAAAAGAACCAATTGGCCTTTGACTATTACGCATGTTCACACGTGAACGGCGGATAGCATGAGCAACTGCTTCAACAGCGACATGCTGCCCCACCACCCGTTGATGGAGTTCATCTTCAAGATGAAGCAAGCGCAAACGTTCTTCAGCCGAAACATTCGTCACTGGAATGCCTGTCCAGAGAGCAACAATCTCTTCCATCGTATGAATCTCAACAACAGGAACAGAATGGTGAGCCTGTTCTCGCCATTCCTGTTCAGCCTGCCAGTATTGTTGACGCAGGAGACGCTCACGCAGAATACACTGTCCGGCACGTGGAAAATCATGCTGGCTAATCGCATATTCTTTGGCATGTTGCATCTTCACCAACTCATCACGCAATTGCTGCACGGTCTGTGGCATTAACGAATGTTGCATACCAGCACGTGCGGAAGCCTCGTCCAGCAGATCCAGGGCTTTATCGGGCTGATAACGGTTCGGGATATAACGAGAGGAGAGCCTTACTGCCGCTAATAGCGCATCGTCGCTGATCGTCACATGATGAAACAACTCATAACGTGGTCGTAACTCTCGCAAGATGGTAATGGTTTCTTTTTCCGTTGGTTCCGCGATCAAAACAGGCTGAAAACGCCGTTCTAAAGCCGCATCAGCCTCAATAGTCTTACGATATTCATCCAGCGTCGTCGCGCCAATACATTGGAATTCGCCTCTGGCTAGCATGGGTTTGAATAAATTGCTCACATCCAACGAACCCTCAGCAACGCCTGTCTGCGCCAGCGTGTGTAGTTCATCAATAAATATGATGATATCGGGATTATGGACAATCTCCTGTAACATCAGTTGAAAACGTTCTTCCAGATCACCACGAAATTTTGTCCCGACAGAGAGCATCCCCACCTCTATCGCAACAATACGATAATTCAGCAGGCACTCTGGTACCATACCTTGCACAATGCGTACAGCCAGCCCTTCGGCAATCGCGGTTTTGCCCACCCCGGCAGGACCGATAAGTACAGGATTATTTTTGGTACGGCGCGTCAGAATCTGCATCGTACGTTCCAGTTCCACCGCTCGTCCAATCAGAGGATCAAGTTGATTATCAAGGGCAGCCAGCGTCAGATCGCGACTGACCTGATTCAGGATAGGTGTAGCATCATAGCGAGTATGGTAGTGTGTCGATTGCAACAATCGCTCATAACCACCATTCATCAACACACAGAGTTGATCACGCGCCGCTTCAACTTGAATACCAAAACTCTCCAACACACCCAGCACAACACTATCCGGTTCATCTAATAGTGCCAGAAATATATGTTCTATCTCTATAGATTCGATCTGCTGCTCGGCAGCAATTTCTTCAGCACGTGCGAGAATAGATCTAGCGGCAACACTCAATGCAGGTTCACTCAGAATCGCCCTGTTTCCACGTCCCACCACAAATTCGATTGCCTGTGAAATACTGATTGGTAACACATGCAATGCAGCAAATACACCTTCAATTAATACATGATGTAGTAGTAATAATCCTAATAGCAGATGCTCAGAACTAATTAAACGGTGCCGCAAACGCTGGGCCTCTTCACGAGCCAGTGAAATAACTTGCCGTACATCCGGGCTATATTTATCATATCTCCCCATCATTGGCGCTCCTCTCCTTTGAGTATCACATGAAAAAGAGCGGAAATCTCATTCCCACGTTGCTCTGAGGATACTACACTAAAAATATATCGGAAAGAGGCGCAAAGGAAGAAGAGCAGAAAACAATCCAGTTCAAAGTAAGGACCAATGTCCTTGCTCAATCAATGCAAAATTTCATCTTCCGGAGCAGTCAGCAAAGCAACGGCACCAACCAGTGGAGCGTTCTCACCAAGGAGTGCTGGTAACAACCTCACTGACGCACCACGCAGATGTCCATCTACCTTATGCTGCAATGAAGCTAAAATGGCTATATTATGTAATGCGATAGCGCCGCTCACCGCAATTGCTTCAACCCGTGTCAACTGCACAAGATTGACCAGACCCAATGAAAGTTTGTCGCTGAACAGCTCCCAGAATGCAGGATCTGAAATGTGCTCAACCTTCTGACCCAGACGTAGCTCCAACTGACGACCACCGGTATATGTCTCCAGACACCCTGTCTGACCACACAGACAGATTAAAATATTTCCATCTAACAACTGATGCGCAACCTCAATCGAGATGATCAAAGTGTTCGTTCCTTTGCTAAGATGTACCGCCGCGCCTGTTCCTGTTGAAAGAGTCAGATAGGCGCAACGTTCATACGATTGCAATATTCCAAAGCACTTTTCGCCCAGTACACCACAAACCGTATCATGACCCAGCCGCACATCACAGTGCCAGCGCTCCTGCAAAACCTGCGCAAATGGTTTGTCAACATACGAAGGCAGATTGGGAGCCACAGCAACGGCACGACCATCGCGGGTCAAACGACCACCAATGGAAACACCAATGCCAGAAATCGTCGTCAGAGCAGCAGCTTCGAGCACAGCATTGATCTTCTGCAATTGCTGCTCATATTCTGGCTGAGTAGGAAAATGCGCAAGGAGTGCAAAATCAACGCTGGTCGTAGAGGAAAACAGACCCACGCGTGTACTTGTACCACCGATATCTACGCCGATATACATGCCAGTACAGTCCTATTCTTTATCATAACCGGAGCACAATCAAAAAAAGAACTGGCTTCAAAAAACCAGTTCCTCTATCAAAGCGTACCCGATAGGAGTTGAACCTACGACCTACAGATCCGCAATCTGTTGCTCTATCCACTGAGCTACGGGTACTCATCGCATGTCCCGATCTATCAATCGATCACTGCGCAATAAATATACCAGACGCGACCATAAATGTCAAGCCTTTTCACACCTCTTCCGACCTGAAACAAGCTCAGGACAAAAAAAATCAGCTCCATGTTATGGAACTGATAATGTACCCGATAGGAGTCGAACCTACGACCTACAGATCCGCAATCTGTTGCTCTATCCACTGAGCTACGGGTACTCACTGTCGCGTATCGGTTTTCCGATCTCTGACGTCAGTATAATAGCAGAACTACTCTTGAATGTCAAGCCTTTTTATGCTCCGCTAAAAAACTGTACTCACGACGTCTTTTTGTGGTACCGAAGCCCATAGAACAAAAAGCAAAAGCGAGAGAGGCTTCACTGCACGAACCCCTCTCGCCTTCCTCATCAGGAAATGCCTCGATGTACTATAAACAAGTGAAATATAGACTAGCATAAACGTTCGTATATATCATTGAGGAAGCCGCAATAATAGACAATGCATAATAATGACACATATACGTACGCGTTACACCAGGCACACAAAAAGACAAAGACATCAACAGCTAGGCGAGATTTTCAATTACTTCACGAGCGCGATTCAAAGCTTCTCGACGCACATAATAATAGGCCCATAGACCTTTCTTGCGACAATCAACCAGTCCAGCATCACGTAAGATACGGAGATGATGCGAGATAGTAGGCTGCTCCAAGGTAAAGCTCTCGACAATCTCAAAAACACACACTTCACCCTCGTGCCGACTCAGCAAGCTCAAAATGCGCAAACGGGTGGGATCTGCTAATGCCTTGAGCAAGCGTGCTTGAGTAACAGCATCCTCTTCCGTCAAAGTAGGGATAAACTTCGGAGCAATACCCACATTTGGATTATTCAGCGGTGCCGTTTGACGGTTTAACATACCTATGGTATTTGCTGCGCCAGCAGATGTAGCTGTTGTTCGATTGGTATTTCCCTGATTCATCGATGTCATTTTCTTCTCCTTCCATCCTCCCAACCGGATGTTGAACCTAGAACTAGGACCTGTGACTTATGGTATGTGTATACCTACAATTATTATAGAACTCTATCCAAATTATTTCTTACAAAATACACATCTTTTTCTTGTCTAATGTATTCTCGCTAGCACGTAGACTACCTGTATAAAAATATATATTCTTAAAAGAGAGAAAATAGTTATGCATTCCTGTTTTTTCAATAAAAATAGGACGTAGTAGATAAAATACTACGTCCTGTTCAACTTTTCTGCGAAAAACTATTTATTGTTGCTCGCGTTTATCTTCTGCACGCACCCGCAGGTGGAGTTCTCCTAACTGCTTCTCTTCAACAGGCGATGGAGCACCCATCAACAGATCCAGTGCGCTCTGCGTCTTCGGGAAAGCAATCACTTCACGAATATTATCTGCATCAGCTAACAACATTACCAGACGATCAATACCCAGAGCAATACCACCGTGGGGAGGAGCACCATATTCGAACGCCTCAAGCATATGACCAAACTGCTCTTTAATCTGATCATCGCTCATATTCATCAGTGAGAACACCTTTTGTTGAATTTCGGCGACATTAATACGAACGCTACCACCACCGATTTCAAAACCATTACAGATGATGTCATACTGTTTGGCGCGGATGTGCAAGGGATCGCTCTCCAGACGCTCAAGGTGCGCTTCATCCATGCTTGAAAACGGATTGTGCTCCGCATCATAGCGTTTCAGATCCTCATCATAGTGGAAGAGCGGGAAGCCAACCACCCAGCATAACGCCATTTCGTTGGGATCAATCAGATTCAGGCGCTCAGCCAGTGTCACACGCAAACGGAAAAGCACGTCATTACATACCTTGGCACTATCAGCCACAAAGAGCAGCAGATCGCCCGGCTGACCTTCCAGACGATCTATAATCGCCTGTACTTCTTCCACTGCCATAAATCTGGTTAATGGAGACTTCACTTCGCCCGATGCTGCGATAGCCAATGACACCAGCCCTTTCGCTCCCAGTGTACGTGCGAACTCAGTAAGCCCTTCAACCTCTTTACGGCTGTAACCACCAGCACCAGGGACACGAATGCCTTTGACCATGCCCTGCGCTGCTAACGCGCTTTTAAACACACCAAAGTTGCCAGCTGATGCCAGATCGGAAATCTCAACCAGAGGCAGGTCAAAACGCAGATCAGGATGATCTGTGCCATAACGATCCATTACCTCTTCATAAGTCAGGTGTGGGAATGGGCGTTCTTTAATGCGCTTACTGGTTGTCTTCTCAATCAGGCGGATCAACATATCCTCAATCAGAGACATCACATCCTGCTCAGAGACAAAAGACATCTCCAGATCAAGCTGTGTAAACTCAGGTTGGCGATCCGCACGCTGATCTTCATCGCGGAAACAACGAGCAATCTGGAAGTAACGATCCAAACCACCAACCATCAATAACTGCTTCAACTGCTGAGGAGATTGTGGCAGCGCATAGAACTCACCAGCATAGAGACGACTGGGGACCAGATAGTCACGTGCGCCTTCTGGCGTGCTCTTCATCAAGATCGGTGTCTCGACTTCGATAAACTCACGCTCATCCAGATAATCACGGATCTCTTTGACCACGCGATGGCGTAGCACGATATTATCGCGCATCTTCGGACGTCGTAAGTCCAGATAGCGATACTTCAGGCGCAATGCTTCATCGACCTGAACAGTATCTAAAATGGGGAATGGCGTTGTGCGAGATGGATTAAGTGTTACCAGTTGTTCCGCAGCAATCTCGATCTGGCCGGTACTCAAATTCGGATTTTCAGTTCCTTGCAGACGACGTACCACGGTTCCACTGACCTGCACAACATATTCTGAACGTAACTCTGAAGCTACACGATGAGCCTCAGGCGAACGCTCAGGATCGCAGATAATCTGCGTCATGCCATAGCGGTCGCGCACATCCAGGAAGATCAACCCTCCATGATCACGACGACGATTCACCCATCCAGCCAGCGTCACCTGCTGCCCAACATGTTCTGCCTTTAATTCTCCGCACGTATGCGTGCGATACTGCACCTCAAAACCCACGTGAGTATTACTCCTTTGAACGTTCCGTTAAAATAATAGTTACTATGCGCCTCAATACTTCTGGTTGCAATTGTGTAGAAGCATTTCTCATCTATCTGTTCCTGCCAATATGTAGCTTGTTAGCATCACGTCACAATTACTCCACCAAACCCTCATAGCATTATGCTGCAAAAAAACAATCGTTGACGCCGCTGACTCGCGGCTCATGAAGTCGCCACAAGACAGACACACAAACGTTCCACCTTCCGGTAGAACGATGTCGCTTGTCAGGCAATTCCACGCAGACGATTGCATGGCATCACACTATATTGATCAGGAGACACACCGTCGTATTCAAAACCCATTATCCCACAAATTACTCCACACGACGAGTCTCATATATTCTATGAGCAGAGCTTGTGCTTACAAACTGGCACAAACCAGCAATCAGCACAATTAGTGAAACGAATTGCTCATGAAAAATCACTGCGGACTTTTATCAAGTCCAGCAGTGATTTTATTTTCTCTCAGTGTATGGTGGCACAAGCCATCAATTCTCTACGCGGCAGGTGTACACATAGTTTGCTGAGAAACACCAACCGTAACAAGTTTCGTCACAAATGTGCCATTTCCACTTTGTGTGATGACATTCAACTGATTTCCCATTGGATCGATGGTCATTCCTTCGACCGCAGATAATGTGGTCGGCGATGCATATTGCCGCACCAGTTGTAAGCTAGAAGCATTATTCGCATTACCAACGCTCCCACCCGCAAAAGAAGTCACATCCAGGATGCGGTGATTGGCAGCATCATATATATAGAGGTGAGAAGCATTATTCACCTGGGCCGCAACTAACAGCGATTGTGTACTGGTTGTTGGAGACGGAGCAGGAATCGTCAGGAAATGAGTAATCGGGCCAGATGGCACAGGCACAGGGGTCGTAGCCGTAACACTCTGCGGATCTACAGACCAGGGGGTTTCAATCGTATTTTGCAACACAACCTGATTTTCAGTCGCATTCGTCGTCGTAAATTGCAAACTCTTTACCTCTCCATCACTGTGCAACAGGAATAGACGCTGATCGGGCCATGCGGCAACCCCAACAATGCGTGAAGAAATAGAGATAGTTGCAGCCTGCGGCGTAGTAGTAATTTTTGCCGCCTGATAAGAGAAAATTTTTGCCTGATTCTGATTGGTCTGATTAGATGTCGCCACAACATAGATAGTTCCATTAGACGAAGTCATCAATTGTGGAGCAAGCCCACTTAGCAATGACGCACTGATATTCACATTCCCGGTCTTCGTCAGAGCACCATTTGCAGTTGGTGTAAATACGAATAAACTATAAGGATTATTTTGATCAGTTGTCTTTGTCAGTAAATAAAGATGTTGTGTATCATTGGTCATTAACACAATATCAGCAGGCGCGGACGGCAATTTCGTAAGACTATTATTCGCGGCTAGCTGATAAAGCGTTTTATCAGACCCCAGAACATACGAGAACGTATGATTCTTCCCGTCTGTGACCGTGGCGACAGTCCATGCCTGTAGTGATGCATTCCCGGTATTGATTAACACAGGAGCCGCATTCGCGCACGGTAACGGCGCTATCTGCGCATGTGCATTGTAATTTGTCAGTGCTGTTTTAAACTCAGAAACCAGTTTCCCCTGTAAGGTAGTAAATCTTTGAAGTTGCTGACCACCCAACGTACCACTTTGGATCGTATGCAAGTCACTCTGTGCCTGTGTTAACTGTATCAACGCACCTACCGGATTCGTTGTAATCTCTCCATTCGCTTGATCCACAAGATCATTTGCAGTGCTCAGGGAATTATCCGTATGGGATGCATGAAAAAAGAAATAGGCACCACTACCAGCAAAAACGAGGAGAAATAACAAAACAATAGCGAGCGTTGGAAACAAAAGCCGCTTGCGACCTGGACGAGTGATAGTTGGCGCACTACGGAGAGTTGCATCAACATTCGCCTGAGCGGGGTCAGCAACAGAAGTAGCAACAGATGAACTCGAAAAACGTGGATCATCCGTCGTACGCATCACTGATCCAGTCGTCGAACTAGCAACGCTTCCTAATAAAACAGTCGTTTCATCCGCAACACGGCTACCAGCAGGAACCGGGTAAAGAGCATCAGTTACATCATCCGATAGCTCATCGACCCGAATCACAATGGCCGTAATATTATCCGGTCCGCCATTCTCATTGGCACGCTCAACCAGATGGTAAACGCTCTCACGAGGTGGATATTGAGTGATGATTGTTCGTAAATCATCTTCGGTAATGTAACCAGAAAGGCCGTCCGAACAGAGGACCAGCGTATCACCAACACCTAAAGTCTCTGAAAATACATCAACTTCTACTTCACTCTGAGTTCCCAACGAACGTGTAATCACATTACGTTGAGCATGCGAACGAGCCTGATCTTTCGTTAATAACCCTGCCCGCACCTGTTCTTCGACCCAGGAATGGTCCTGTGAAATCTGCCGCGATTGCCCATGACGAACCATGTATGCGCGACTATCACCCACATTCGCTATATAGGCCTTTTCACTACGTAGCACAGCCGCCACACAAGTCGTTCCCATTCCGCTACGCATCATATTTTCTGCCGCCCGCTGATGAATGAGTGCATTCGCACGTTTAATAGCATTCATCAATGAGACGTCGATGTCATTGCTTTCATCTTGATAATATGCACTGCTCACAGTATCTACAGCAATTTCACTTGCCACTTCCCCTGCTGCATGTCCCCCCATACCATCAGCAACGATAAAGAGGGCACCCTTGTTTGTCAGTACCTGTTCGTCTTTCGGTATGACATAGGCCATATTATCTTCATTATGGGGACGTTTGCGGCCAACATCTGTTAGCTGTGCGACATCAAGCCGGAGTTGTCTGGACAACGCGCTTCTCTCCCGTACTTCAGTAGCTCTCGATTTGTGCGCACTGCCCACTAGGCAGTTGCTGGAACTTTAGGCTATAATACACCGATGCAGAGAAAAACGCAACGTAATACCAATTTCTCTTGTTGCGCTCATCTCATTCGCCTGCTACGTATACCGCTCACTGAACCTGAGTATACTCTTTCAATCCTCTGTACGCAAGATTTCTATCCTGCGGTACTAGCACTACTTTGAGATAAAGGCGTATGCGACATGAATGTATCAGAACAACAAAAAATTTTTCACCACATAGATGAACAACTATCTTCCTATTTTCAGCAATGGCAAACACTCAATACTCAACTCCGCATAACCTCGTTGCCGGATATCGCTGCACTGGCTCAACTGCTCCAGGCTCACTTGTTCCAACGATATCCGTCAATACACGTCCTTACTCCCAAAGGTCAGACTCAGCCAGCATTTATCTATGGCAACGTACAGGATAATGCTTCTTATACGCTACAAATCTATATACCGTACTCTTCAGAATCCATTTGTACAGCACCTGTAGATATAGCATTGCCAATCACTGCCCTTTATGCTGCATTTCATGCATGCACTACCAGCCTCGGCGCACTTCCAATCAATATTAACTGGATTCTGGAGGACCAGCGAGTTACCTACTCGACTGGACCAGAATGTATTTTACCAGAACAGCAGCAACTGTTACAGGCTGATAGCTATCTTTGGTACAACCCCATCGATGAAACTCCTGATAGTACTCCTACTCTGGCATTAGGAGTGAAGGGATTACTCAGTATTGAATTGATGCTCACAACCGCCCAATCCTCACTTCCTTCACACTATAGCGCTATCGCACCGAATGCCGCATGGCAACTTCTCTGGGCTTTACATAGTCTGAAAGATCCACACGAGGAGATCCTTATCGACGGTTTTTATGATGCGATAGAACCGGTAGAAGATGATGTAGCGGAACTTTTACGGGAAGAGACAGACAGTACTAATATCCTGCACCATCAATGGAACGTGAAGAAACCACTCCTGGGATTAAGTGGCTTCCAACAACAATATGCTCATTTCCTGACACCAACCTGCACTATATCCTTCCTACAAAGTGGACAGGAAACCAACCACTCGCCCATTCCTGTTGCTTCGACAATCCCTGCTCACGCGCAAGCACGACTGGACTTTCATCTGGTCCCACAACAGAACCCCACAACTATTTTCACGCAGATCCAGCAACATCTACAGCAACATGGCTTCGATCAAATACAAACTCACCTGCTCCATGCTCTTCCCCCCCTCTATACACCCTTATCCCATCCTTTTACTCAACGCGTTCATAAAGCAACAGCAGCCATATATCAACAAGAGCCACAGATTATCCCGTTAACCACAGGTATCGCTCCTGCATACCTGACATGGGTAAACAAAACACGCCCATTCGTTATTCTGCCACACACCTCGATACACAAAGATCAACAACCACAAGTACTACGGAACCACATTCGCCAGCTTGCCCTGCTCTTGCTGCAATGCGTTAGAGAACTATCTGCTTGATGAGATGGCAGATAGTAGATGCATATTGACACAAATAAATATACATTAAATGGTATTTCTTCACAATGACAGTACTTGGAGACACTTACAACGTAAAAAAACGCAACAAAAAAAGAATTCGAAACGTTCAAACATATATCTTTGAAAACTTGTGGATAGAAAAAGCAGTCTATCAGGCAAATAATCCCATTTGCTATACCATTCATTCATTTAGAGAGTATACTGAGAATTGTGTAAGACGCATATTGCACATCGGGCAGACCAGATATAAACAAGAATTGAAAACAGCAGGTATATCTATACCGCTGACAGGGATACATATACTCTACCTGTTTATTTGTCTTCGCCCGATGCTTCATTACAAAGCAATAGGCATATCACACAACCCATGTTTCCAGCACCATCACCAATAATGGTTTCTGATCTAAAAAAGCGGCGGAACAGAACGATAAAAAACATTTATCAGGAAAATCAGAAGAGCCACCAATATCTATCATAAATAGGTTCTTAAAATACACTGACGCAGCACATCGAAGCGGCGGAAGACTGATGAGGAGAGCACGACGCGTATGCACATTGGCATCAATGCACAATTATTATCAAATAGCCAGAATTACCGCAATGGTGGTGTCAGCCATTACATTCGTTATTTGCTTACGCAGCTTGCCAGAGAGCCAGGCCCACATACCTACACAATATTTGTCAATGGACAGGAGATTATCAAACAACTGGCTCAACACCCACAAATCACCTATGTATCCGCGTACTGGCCAGAATCAAAACCAGCAGCACGTATTGCCTGGGAACAAATCACTCTACCATCACTCATACGCCAGCACAAAATAAATGTCTTACACTCACCCGTGAATGTTGTCCCTGAAATGGTACCGGGGAATTGCGCCACAGTCGTTACTTTACACGATCTGGCATTTTTACGGTTTCCAGAGGTTCTGACAACCACAAAACGTCTGTATCATCGAACATTTACCGTCCATAGCCTGCGACGAGCAACCATGCTTCTAACCGTGTCGGAAAGCACGAGAAAAGATGCGCATGAGCTTGTCGGCATACCCTTACAGAAAATACGGGCGGTCTATCCATGTATCGAGGAACGTTTTACAAACGTTTTTACAGAAGAAGAAAAACACACATTCCGTGAAAAATACAATCTCGAAAACGGCTTTATTCTCTATTTAGGTACTCTGGAGCCTCGTAAAAATATTACAACCTTGATCGAGGCTTATGCATATTTACGTCAGAATTATGGACGACAAGAAAAATTAGTGCTGGCAGGCGGCAAGGGGTGGCTCTATGATGCCATCTTTGAACGCGTACAACAACTCCATCTGGAGCAAGAGGTTCTATTTCCAGGCTTTGTCGCAGAAGATGAGCAGGCGCTCTGGTATCAAGCGGCTACGACGTTCGCTTATCCTTCGCTTTATGAAGGATTTGGCATTCCGGTCGTAGAAGCACTCGCCAGTGGTACACCTGTTGTCACATCAAATGTATCAAGTCTACCAGAAGCAGGATCAGCTATTGCTCTCTGTGTTGAACCACATGATACGCAGGCTCTGGCCGCCGCTCTTTATCGAGCAATTACAGATCAAAATTATCGTCAACTATGCCGAAAAGAAGCAAAAACCATTGCGCAACGCTATTCAGCTCAGGCAATGGTGCAACAAACCATTGCAGTTTATGAACAAGCGGCAGCATTGCATACCATTCATGTATGACGTTGTACAATAGTTTAAGAGATAGAAAAAAATGGCTCGAATTGTTAATAGCAATGATGTATCATCAGAGACACCTGATATGAGTACAGGAACAACACAAGAAATGGTAGGAGGAGCAACAGGGCCAATTACAAAGGCCATATCACGACGGCGCACTAATCGTCGACAGTGGCGTATTGCTGAATGTGTCTTTATGATTGTCCTGGACACACTTCTTCTTCATGCGGCATTCTATCTCTCCTATGTACTCAGATTTAATGTAATACCACACAGTGATTTAAATCATATTCTTGTATCACTGCAAAATAATATTCTTGGCAGTCACAGCACATTCACTCGCGTCAGCTATGCGAACTTTTCTGGATTAGAAGTCTATTCCATCATTGGCTTGCTGATCATCTTTGCTGTGCGCAGACTCTACAATATCCGCCTGACTGGTAGCTGGTTCCAGCAAGCAAGCAATATTATTGGCTCAATCACAATTGGCATCGTTTTTGTCATTGCCTACTACTTTTTTTTCCAGAATCCCAATCAAGCGGATACCAACCAGCTCATCCCAAATTCGCGTCTATTGATCCCGTTCGTCTGGGTATCAACCATCGTTGTCCTCTGCCTTGGACGCCTGATCATTTCAGGGGCCGTGGGCATCCTCTACCGCATGGGCCTGGGAGAAACACGTGTGCTTGTGGTCGGCTCAGGACGCCTGGGAAAAATGGTTATGCAGTGTGCAGCAGCCAGTCCACATCTCGGCTATTCTGTAGTTGGTTTCCTGCATGACTTAACTGAACAGCCCGGCGATTTTGGGCGCTTCAAAATGCTAGGGACAATTAACGATCTGGGGATGGTCATCCGTTCGATGCAGGTGGATGAGGTGATTATCGCGCTACCTTCCACCATGCATCAGTATGCCATTCGCAGCGTCAAATTATGTGAGCGTCTTGGAGCTTCATTTAAATTAATTCCAGATCTGTATGAAATGAATCTCTCGCGTATTGATATGGACGCCCTTGATGGCATTCCGCTGATCAGTATTAAGCCAGTCTCTCTCAATACGGTGCAGCGCTTTATCACCAGATTAATCGATATCATCGTTTCGGCGAGTATTTTACTGATCGGGCTACCACTCTGGTTATGTCTGGCCCTGGCTGTTCGCCTCAGTTCACAGGGGCCAATCCTCTTCAGACAGGCACGCGTTGGCATCAACAGTAATCAGTTCTTCATGTATAAGTTCCGCTCAATGTATCCAAACGCGGATCAGCGTCTGGCACAATTGCTCAGCCATAATGAGGCGCAGGGACCTATCTTCAAGATGAAAGATGATCCACGTGTCACACCTGTTGGTAAATTCATTCGACGCACAAGTCTGGATGAAATTCCACAGCTGATCAATGTCCTGAAGGGTGATATGAGTCTGGTGGGTCCACGGCCACCACTACCACGAGAAGTGGCTCAATACGAAGTCTGGCAGCGTGGCCGTCTGGCAATCAAGCCGGGTTTAACTGGCCTCTGGCAGGTGCGTGGACGCAGCGACCTCAGTTTCGATGAAGGCGTGCTCATGGACCTTTATTATATTGAAAACTGGTCACTACGGCTCTACCTACAAATTCTCTTCCGCACAGTTCCTGCGGTCTTATTCAGTCGAGGAGCATACTAGGTATGAAAGTTGCAATCGTCCACGATTATTTGAACCAGATGGGGGGCGCGGAACGGGTCGTCCTGGCTTTACATGAGCTATTTCCTGATGCCCCACTCTACACTTCTATTTACGATCCCGAACGGGTTGATAAGGCATTTCAGCAGATCGATATTCGTACATCGTTTATGCAAAAATTGCCCCTGGTAAAAAAACACCACCAGCCTTTTTTACCACTTTATCCCTTCGCAATGGAGAATCTGGACCTGCGCGGATATGATCTGGTCTTAAGCAGCTCCAGTGCGTTCGGGAAGGGCGTCATCACCAGACCAGAAACAATGCATATCTGCTATTGCCATACACCGATGCGCTGGTGCTGGAGCTATGAAGAATATGTTGAACGAGAACAACTGGGCAAAGTTGCACGCAGCATCTTACCTTTTATGATTACCGGGCTACGGATCTGGGATCAAACCAGCGCGGAACGAGTCGATCATTTTATCGGGAACTCACCCGTTGTCGTGGACCGTATTCGCAAATATTATCGACGGGAGGCCGCCTATATTCCCCCTCCTGTCGATACCGCTCGCTTTCCATTTGATCCAACAGTTGCTACGGGCAATTATTTTCTCCTGCTCAGTCGACTCGTGCCTTACAAACGGATCGATCTTGCCATTGAAGCTTGTAATCGCCTGCAATTGCCGCTGGTAATCATCGGTGGTGGACGCGATGAAGCTCGTCTTAAACAGATGGCTGGCCCGACCATTCGCTTTATGGGTCGACTATCAGATGAGGAAGTTATTCAATATTTTATCCATTGTCGTGCGTTCCTGTTCCCCGGTGAGGAAGATTTCGGCATTACCCCGCTCGAAGCACAGGCATGTGGACGCCCGGTCATTGCCTATGGTGCCGCCGGAGCACTCGCCTCGGTGGTCAATGGTGTGACTGGCATGTTCTTCCATGAACAAACCGTTGAGAGTCTGGTCGAGGTGCTGGCATCATTCAATGAGCGGATGTTTCAACCACAGACGATACATGATCATGCACTGGAATTTGATACCACTCGTTTCCGACAACGGATGATGCAATTCATTGAGCAAAAATTAGGTGAGGCTAATACCAGTACTATTCAGCGTATACCGAGCAGAAATTTTGCCTCCTGATCTCTTGCCTGATACACTGATCAGGTACACAAGAAAATATCTATCCCAAGAAAGGGTTCTCATACCGTGGAACTGAAAGCATATCTGGCAGTTATCCGTAGGCGTGTCTGGGTTATTGCGCTTGTAGTAGTGATTGCTGCTCTTTTGTCTGGTTATGAAATCTATTCATCGCATACGACATCCAAACTGGCCCTCACTTATACTTCTGCTATCACCTTACGGGTCGGACTGCAAGCGGGTGGTCCTACCGCGGCCCAAAATCCAGAGTATGATACGACAACATCTGAGAACTTAGCCAACCAATTCGCTACTGGTCCCGTGCTTTCTTCCTCTGAGTTCGATACCCAGGTAACACAACAAATTGCGCAGGATATGAGTACCATCAAACAACAATTCGGAACGAACCCTGATCTGGGAAACTGGCAAGATACAGCCATGATCGCGAGCTCATTAAAAGTAACACAGGTGCAATCTCTGGTTACGATTGAGGTTGATTGGCATACCGCCGCTGGAGCCTGGGCAATTGCGCATGCCATTGGTGAGGTCAGCCAGGCACATATATCACACTACGTTGACTATGTGGTACGCGATCAGAACAGTGGAGCAACCACAGCCCAACCACCAGCAGCAGCACAGGTTGTCAGTCCGGCATCTATCCCCTCTGAAAGCACAACCTCAAAAGCCTCCAGACTACTGATACTCATGCTCATCATCATTGTTGGCTTCATTATCGGTCTGGCACTGGCATTCTTGATGGAATATCTCGATGATCGTCTCCGTACACAGGCTGAGGTCGAACAGTTGCTGCAATTACCTGTCTATGGCGAGATTCCCCAGGCTCCTACACCGAACCGTTCTCGCTAAATTTCATCCTTTGTTGATATTCAACAGAGAGCAAAAGCTACCAAACAGGTATATTTTATTGACAGCAAAAATGAGAGCTATTATAGTAACGTATATTCAGGTGAAATGGCGGAGACACTCAGCAAAATTTCGCTGCTCCGCCTCTTTCTGTGTGGGTTCAGAATAAGGAGCATCTTTGTGGGAGCACAAACGAACGAACAGATAACATTACTTACTGACTACGATCCCAATTCAAACTATTCAGTGGCATATCAGACCCTCTATACAAACATCCGTCTGAGCTGGCAGAATACCATGCAGGGGCAAATACAAACGGTACTCTTAACAACGCCAGCGCCATTCTCTGGCAGTGCTATCGCTGTTGCCAATGTGGCTATCGCAGCCGCGCAAAATGGTATAGCAACCATCCTGATAGATGCTGACTTGCACACTCCCCATCTCCATAGACTGCTTACCCCCAATGAGCAAACTGGATTAAGCGATATTCTGGCAGCAAGCACAAGCCAATCACAACAGATTATCTCACATCTCCACAAAACAACTATACCAGATCTGCGCTTTCTTGGCTCAGGTTCCATCATCCAACAATACACTGAGAGTAGCCGTTTACTCTCTATACATATAAAAATCTTCTTACATAAACTCCAACAAGAACTACAGGAACAGGAACAGCGTCAACATATCATTATTATCAATAGTTCACCTGTATTATCTGGCGTTGACACAAGCCTGATTAGCGCCAATGTCGATCAAACGTTTCTTTTAATTGCTAAGGATCATACGACAGGTATCCAGGCCAAGAAAGCGCAGGAACAGCTAGAACGCGCCCATACACAGCTTACAGGTCTGGTTATGCTCGATATCTAGGACCTAACGACCAGTCTCTCTAGTGTTATCCAATAGAAGCACAGGAACAGGAGGGCCAAGCATGCAAGGGCACCAGGATGAGGGAAATGAACCAACAGAGCAGTCCGCTAAATCTCGGTTTCCGACTCACAGAGGCATAAGGAGCAACCCTGCATTCAACAGAAATAGTACGGGCAAGTTCCCGGCTCCCGACTCAGGAACCGGGAAATACCCATCAATGAATAGTACGGGCAAATTTTCCGCATTACATGGGACCGGAAAATTACCAGCAATCAATAGTACCGGGAAATATCCTTCTATTGATCTGACAAACAAACAGCGGGCGATACCACGACGTCCATCAACAATGCCACGCCTGACAACTCCTCCACCAATGATACGAGTACCACGTCCTCAACGTCAGCTACAGACACCTCCGATGCGTTTACGCAAACGCTTACTCTTTCTGGGAAGTGGACTGGCAATTGTCACGATCATTGCCTGTACTCTTGGCTATTTGCTTCTCTCAGCTATTAACGCCAGTAGTGGTCCGAGCGTTACCGCAACGAACTTTCTAACCGCGCTGGCACAGAGCAACTATAACCAGGCATACAAGGAGCTTGGCCCGGCTATTACCATCCCAACATCACTGGAACAGTTTACAGGACAGGCTCAGGAGATGGACCGTTGCTATGGGATCGTCAAAGATTTCTCAGAAGTTGATGGCAGCGCCACCAATCAGCATAATGTCCAATCCTATACTTACCAGATCACACGCAGCAAGATGACAAAACCATATCAGATACGCCTGCAATTAGCCCAAAGCATAGATAATGCGACCTGGCAAATCACAAACTATGGCACAACTTTGGGTCCAGGCACAAATGCCCCCACCTGTAGTTAATAAAACCAGATAAAAAGTAAAAGATGTATAGAGAATTTAGATTCTCTATACATCTTTTTTTGCGATGATCATCAACAACAAAAACTACCATATGAATCATATAGTACCTATTTCATACGCTGTATACTGGATGGTCCATTACACAACCTCTTGCGTTCTAACTCGTAGAAAGCAATAGAAAATTCTTCAAAATTGCATTTCTTTATAAATACGCATAGCAGGGAGTTCAGATCATGCCGAATGAACAACGGCGCACACAAAAATTGACGCTTAATACACCTTATCATCCCTATCGAGAAAATAGCATTACCACTATTTCACAACAAAAAACGCATAGATTACCATCTATGCGAAAACGAACCTCAGCAGTACCCCTGCTACTTTTAATCACTATCGGTGCGCTGCTTTGCTTATGTATAGCGGTTCCCCTGGCAACAAAACTACTATCAACCTTTAGCAATTCAACAAATGTGACAACTGATGCAACCCCACGGGTAATAACCGTAAAAGATAAAACATATACACTGGTAGGAAAACCAACCATCAGTGCCGCATTCATCAATCAGGTATTGGCTTACTATGACTCACCAGCCAGTGGTAAGGGACAAGCACTCTATAATGATGGCGTCAAATACAACATTGACCCTGCATATGCTCTGGCCTTCTTTATGGAGGAGAGCAATCTTGGCACACAAGGAGTTGCAACCGTTACCCATTCGCTCGGAAATATTCGTGCAACACCAGGACACCCAGCATATGATGGCTATCGAAAATATGCGACCTGGGAAGAGGGTTTCACAGATTGGTACCGGCTCATCGCGCAAACATATGTCCAACAAAAGGATCTGACGACGTTAAAACAGATTATCCCTGTCTATGCTCCCTCCACAGATAACAACAATGAACAACAATATATCCGTGCGGTGAGCTTCGCAGTCGATTGTTGGCGTTCTGGCTACGTCTCTCTTACAAGCTAAGAAAACCAATCACAAAAAACCAGGGTACCATAAGTGTCGCCCTGGTTTTTTGTAATACAAGTACATTATGAGCGAGCAGGCGTCACATCCCCACAAGCGATTGGGTCCATATCTATCGGCTTTTTCATCACTGCCCCCAGATGAACATTCACATACCACCCACTACGAGGCACCCCTGCAATGTTAGGAATAACTGTCTCCGAAGATCCCTCCCCAGCAGCATTCACAACAACAGGTTTCAGCGTATACACCACGTCTCCCTGACTGGCACAGCTACCAGTATGCAGATGCGCCACGTGTTCTGAGTGCGGTACCAGTCCCTTCATCGTCAGAATTACCATCAACATATTATTATTATCCACTAATTGAGCTAAACCACTTGCAGACTGATTTGGGGCATATGCATGCACAAGTGTCGCTTGCACAGACTGAGAAATATTTGTCGAAGCTGTCGCATTAAAAATATTGGCACAGGCAATGGCAGTCGATTTCGTGCCAGTTACATTATCGACGATCACAAACCAACCAGTCGCCGGAATACCTGTAATAACATTCTTAAGCTCTGTATTCACAGAAGCAAAACCAATCTCATCCGCTGTGACCGCAGGCAATGCATACACGCTCTGACCACCATTTTTACAACTACCAGCATTCAGATGCACAGCGTGGACACTTTTGGCCGCCAGACCAGCCATAGCAAGATGCACCGTCATGATATGTGTTGTACGATCCCACTGTAATTCAACCGTTCCAGAAGGGCTATGTTTCATCACCGCTGATGCAAACTTCACAGTAGTTGTCATGTCAGAGGTGGTTGTCTTCGTTGTATCATCTGTAACACACGCGGATAAAAACAAGATAGCAATACAGACAAGCATACATGTAGAGATAGAACTACGACGCCATCGATATTTTTTCACGAGAATCCCCCTTCCTCACTTCAACCAATCAATACAGTAAGTATATGTAATTTGATTTTCAACGACAAATTTCAATGATTCTTTTTGCATCGGTCAACATTGACCTGGCCAGGAGAAGCATGTATCATACAAGAAAAGAACTATCGAAAAAGGCATAGGAGCAAACATCCAGACGCATGCCTATTTAGCTATGTATATGTCGAGAGAGTAAAGAACAATCATGAAGCAGAAATCATTCTGGCATACATTACAAAAACCCATTATTGGTCTGGCCCCGATGGATGGTGTCACTGATGCCCCTTGCCGTACTATGCATGGACTCCACGGGAAACCAGATATTGTCCTGACCGAATTTACCAATGTCGAGGGACTTTGGCGCGGAAGCGACCATATCTTCCGCGACTTCTTGTACACGCCAGCTGAACGCCCTGCCATTGCGCAGGTATTCGGGAATAATCCTGATTACTTCTACAAAGCAGCGCACGTGGTCTGTGAGCTTGGGTTTGATGGTATAGACGTGAATATGGGCTGCCCCGCGAAAAACGTCGCCAATAAAGGCTCCGGGGCGGGTCTTATCCGTACACCTGAAACGGCAAAGGAAATAGTTCTCGCCGTACAGCGTGGTGTCCGTGATTGGTCAAATGGACAGACTCTGGAAGATCTCGATATGGACCCGGAGCGCATCAAGCGCATACGCAAGATGAATGAGGATCGTGTTGAACTATGGGGAGATCGCCCAAATATAGAACGCACCCCAATTCCGGTCTCCGTCAAAACACGTCTGGGTTATGATACCATCATCGTCAAAGACTGGATCAAATATTTGCTTGACCTTGAGCCAGTCGTCATCAGTCTGCATGGACGTACCCTTATTCAGCACTATAAGGGCGAAGCCAATTGGGAAGCTATCGCCGAAGCAGCCGAAATCGTACGACAAACCGATACCCTGATTCTCGGAAATGGTGATATCAAAAATCTGACCCAGGCCGCAGAACGCATTCAAATGAGCGGCGTCCACGGTGTACTGATCGGACGCGCAACCTATGGAAACCCCTGGCTGTTTCAGAAAAAAGATTTGATGAAACAATTGCTGCAAAAAGGCAAGATATTAACACCGGAGGATCTGCAAGAAATCGAACCCACACGGGCGGAACGATTGCTCATGGCACTGGAACATGCTCGCATCCATGCCAAACTCAAGGGTGAAGACCACTTTGTTGAACTCCGTAAACAAATGGGCTGGTATCTTGGACACTTCCCTGGAGCGAAACAAGTACGCACCGAACTGGTACGGATTAATTGTCTGGCGGATGTTGAACGTATCATCCATCAGGCCATTGAACATCCAGAAGATGAACAAGAGAAGAGTAAGAATCCAGAAACGGCTACCCCTATTGTTGATACAACAACGCCTTTCAGCTATGCAATGTAGCCATTTAACCTGAATTTAAAAAAAACACAAAAAAGGGTTCACCGCGATGTGAATCCTTTTTTGTCTGCAAATGGGCATGTATCAACGTACCCGTCTGCAACAAAATAGAACTATTCATTTCTGCTATAACGTCCACAGGGGAACCGTAGGCACCTCCTCCACCCAAACCAACCGATGGATGGGGTCAGTCACGAAATAAAGAGCCACACAACAACCCTACACAAGTACCTCTTCAATTTCTCCGACTAATTTCTGAATCTGACGCAGACGTTGCTCTGCAATTTCTACATTCTCTAATGCTTGTGCAAGAATACGGGCTTCTAGCGAAGGATACGTTTCAGCGATTTCGGGATCAATTGAACCGCCTATTAACTCTAACGCACGGCTCAAATTGTTTTCCGCAGTTTCTACAGACATTGCTTGTTACCTCTCCGCAACAAAGATTGTAACGCCTCAGACACTTTATAACTTCATGCCCGCCTCATATATGAGCGGGGAAACTTACCAGGGAGAGCAGAGGTTAACTGGAGTCAAAACCTCACACATCTCACCCAAAGAACCAATAAGGCTCTTCAACATTCCCTACCGAGGGTTACCAAAGATTTATAACAAACATCGATACTAAGATTTGGAAAGAGTGTTTCACCAGGAATAAAAGCGCTCTCTGTACTATCACTTACAACGTAAACACATACTCATTGGTTGCAATCAGTCTGCTGTCTTCCCTTAGACATGTTCACCTATGTCCATATTACACGCGACACAAACAATGATTTTACCAGGAGAACGCATACTCCTACCATCATAAAACAAAGCACGCAATCACGCTATTACACTATAAATCGATCCCTCAATCTCATCAGACAAGGATCAAGATTTACGCATTCTGTGCCTGCTCATACGATGCACTCCCGCATAAATTTCATCAGCATCATAGCAGGGTTTCGTTTTCAATACAAGAAAAGAGGACCTTCTTCGTACTTTTCATAGTATCTTTATTCTTCCGGTAGCACACGTACAATCGTAAGAAGAAAATATCATTTCATTACGGTTATTAATGATGAAATACATACCACCAACCAGAATACAAACAGATCTCCTCATCGATGACCACCAATACCTTAAAATCTTTTCTCAGCTTCCCGCCATGAGAACTCAGCTATAAATAATCTTACAGGAGTTCGATCATTAAAAAAGCTAAAAATTTGCTAAGAATCGTATTGGAAGTGCTTTATTTGTTGATTTCCAACAAAATGACATGGTATGCTTTGCTATGAAATGAAGGACACGGAAACTTGAAAACATATCATATATCGGTAAGAAATGCGTATCGAGATACTTCCATGTTCTGAACATCATTCACGGTGGCAAAGATACGTGAAGGAAGGAATAGATCATGCAAAAGAATTATGCTGAACATCATGCCGAAGTTGTTGTAAATGCTCCAGTTCATCAGGTATATACCCTGTTCTCACATTTTAACGATTTTCCGAAATTTATGAGTTTCGTCAAAGAGGTAACCTATCAAGATGACCAACACAGCCATTGGGTCGCCGAAATGTTAGGGCGTCATGAATGGAATGCCGAAAATGAAGGTTGGCTTGAGGATCGTCAGATTGGCTGGCATTCAACCAATGGTCTGGAAAACTTTGGCAAAGTTACCTTCGAGCCAACAAGTGCGAATCAGACCAAAGTCGATGTTTTTATCGATTACAATCCTCCTTCAGGGATTTTAGGTGAAGTTGGCGAGAAATTAGGCGCAGGCAGCCGTTTTGAGCATGCATTACAAAAAGATCTTAACCAGTTTGCCGAGATGGTAGCTCAGGCACCAGTCGGAGCATTGGACCCGACCTCATCCAATTACCTCTTCCATGAAGAGAGCGCCGCAAGTAAGGGGAAAACCACAGAACAACAGAACCAGACCATGTATACCAATCCAAATTTGAATCGCACTGAAAGTACAACTCCGACACTAGATCGTGACATCGTTGGTTCATCTGGAACACACGATATTGATACCGGTGCAGCTCCTGTTGAACCAACAGAAATTGATCAGCCACGTCGAAATCCTGATAATACAGAGAGTGCCAATCCCTATCGCACAACAGATAACATCTGATCTCTATTCCTCTTACCTCTTTACAAAAAGGCTGGTAATCAGACGATATCTCGTCGGAGCCAGCCTTTTATCTGCTCGTAACGATACTCGCAAACGATTAACAGAACAGTATATATCAAGTGACTCAACAATAAATTCTACGGAAAAACTCACAAATTCAATAAACCAGGGCTTGACATTCACATGCAAATATGCTAGTATATGATTATTCCAGATATGGAAGATACCAAGGAAGCACGAGACCTTGGCACAAGACATTCGGTCTTGCATAAGTAAAACCCCGAAAGGAGACACAGCTTATGACAATTTTGAAGAAACCAATTTTCGTGCTCGGGGTGGTATTCCAGATTGACTAAGAGTGCCCGTAAATGCGGGCATCCGGGTTCCCCTGAGCTTCTAAAGAAACCCTGACACTAGACGGCAACTCGAAGTATGCTATCTATAAAAAAGAAAACGCTAGCGGTGGTAGCATATACTATTACGAGTTATGTATAGGTCTTGACGGCTAAACTTCGTCGGAAGGGTTATTAGAGGTAAACAGGGGATTTTGCTTTTTACGAGGATAATTCCTCAAGCGACCTATGTGTGGACTAGGACTCGGTTGACCTAAATACGGGAGTTGTGAAGAACAAAAAGAGACGTAAAAAGGGACTGAACTTATGAATTCAGTCCCTTTCCTTTTACCCTGAGTATGACAGAAGTTTATCAGTCGTTCAAAGACAGTACCGCCATAAACGCATCCTGCGGTATTTCCACACTACCCACCATTTTCATTCTACGCTTGCCTTCTTTCTGCTTTTCCAGCAGTTTGCGCTTACGTGAAATATCACCACCATAACATTTCGCCAGCACGTCTTTACGCATTGCTTTGACGGTCTCACGAGCAATGACACGTGAACCAATGGCGGCCTGAATCGGCACTTCAAATAACTGACGGGGGATCAAACTTCGTAATTTCTCGGCCAATACCCGTCCCTGATGATAGGCACTTTCACGATGCAAGATCAACGACAGAGCATCAACGGGCACGCCATTCACCAGAATATCCAACTTCACCAGATCAGAGGCCAAATAACCAGCATAAGCATAATCAAGAGATGCATAGCCCTGTGTCCGCGACTTTAACTGGTCATAGAAGTCAATAATCAATTCCGCCAATGGCATACTATACGTGAGCAAAACCCGTTCGGCTTCAATATACTTCAAATCCTTATAGATGCCACGCCGGGTAGTGACCAGATCCATAATAGTGCCAATGTAACGTGAAGGGGTAAAAATCGAGATATCCATCATCGGCTCTTCAATCTGCTCAATTTCACCAAAATTGGGCATTTCCGAGGGATTATGCACCTCAATTACCGTCCCTCCGACCTTTGTCACGTGATACTCCACGCTCGGTGCGGTTGCCAGAATATCCAGTTTATATTCACGTTCCAGACGCTCCTGAATAATCTCCATATGCAACAGGCCCAGAAAACCGCAACGAAATCCGAAACCAAGCGCATTTGACGTTTCTGGCTCGTAGTACAGGGCGGCGTCATTCAATTTGAGCCGATCCAGAGCATCACGCAATTCAGGATAATCATTACTATCCACCGGATATAAACCAGCAAAAACCATCGGCTTCGCGGGTTGATAACCCGATAACGGCTCTACCTCTTCCAGTGCAGCAGGAGTAGTAATGGTATCCCCAACGCGACAATCTTTCACATTTTTAAAACCAGTCGCGATATAGCCAACCTCACCAGTCGTCAACACACCAGTTGAGACAAGTCGTGGTTGGAAACAGCCAAGTTCCAGAATATCCGCGAAGCTCCCGGTAGCCATCATGGTCAGACGTTCATCATCATGCACCTGTCCATCGACGATGCGCACATAAGCAATCACACCTTTATAGGCATCATAGTGAGAATCAAATACCAGTGCGCGGAATGGTTTATCCGGTTCACCCTTTGGTGCTGGTACCTGCTTCACAATCGCTTCCAGAATATCTTTTGTGCCGATACCCTCTTTGGCAGAAGCCAGGATACACTCTTCACGAGGAAGACCGATGATATCCTCTACTTCCTGCATTACACGTTCAGGCTCTGCGCTCGGCAGGTCAATCTTATTAATTACCGGAATAATCGCCAGATCGGATTCTAAGGCCAGATAGAGATTTGCCAGCGTTTGTGCTTCTACACCCTGTGTGGAATCAATGACCAGTAATGCCCCTTCACAGGCAGCCAGACTACGAGAAACCTCATAGGTAAAGTCAACGTGTCCGGGGGTATCAATCAGATTAAGCTCATACTCTTCGCCATCCGAGGCGGTATATTTCATGCGCACAGCTTGAGCTTTAATCGTGATACCCTTCTCGCGCTCCAGTTCCATCTGATCGAGCGTCTGTTCTAATAATTCTCTTTTGGAGACAGTACCGGTGAACTCCAGCAAACGATCAGCCAGGGTAGACTTCCCATGATCAATATGGGCAATAATACAGAAATTTCTGATGTGTGCCTGATCCGTCATTCAATAATTCCTCCGCACAGCACCTCTTCGCTATTCTCGCCACCATAAAACACAGCCGCCTGCCCCGGCGTGATAGCGCGTTGCGGCTGCGCCAGTTTTACATGAACACGATCCTGCTCAAGCGGAGTCACATATGCTAACTGCTCAGGAGCTTTGTAGCGAATGCGTACCATCGCCTCAAATGGCTCGGTAGGTGCTTCACCTCTGGGAAAATTCAATTTTCCCACGACAAATTCCTGCTTACCCAGTGCTTCCGCAGGTCCAACAACCAGCGCGTTCCTTTCCGCGTCAATTGTCAGAACATGGAGAGGATCGCGAGAAGTGATGCCCAAACCTTTTCTCTGCCCGATAGTATAGTAAGCCAGACCACGATGACGACCAAGCGTGTTGCCTTGCTGATCGTAGATTGGTCCGGGCTTAGGAATAGAAATCAAAGAAGTACGCGTGCCTGTCGCAACAGCATTGCCTTCCGCCACACGAGTCTCGGTATAGCGATCAATGAAACCACGATAATCATTTTGCGCCACAAAACAGATTTCCTGGCTCTCTGCCTTTGACGCAACCGGCAGGCCACGTTCAGCGGCCATTGCCCTCACCTGTGGCTTGGTATATTCACCGAGCGGGAAACATGCATGCGCAAGTTGGTATTGATTCAACACATGTAATACATATGATTGATCTTTATCAGGATCAACAGCACGCCGTAATCGGCGCTTGCCAGTGATGGGATCATCATCAACACGAACATAATGTCCAGTTGCCAGATAATCTGCCTCTAACGCAAGAGCACGATTCAACAATCCGGTAAAGCGAATGTGACGATTACAGTTTAAGCAAGGATTAGGCGTCAAGCCAGCAACATAACTATCATAAAAATGATCAACAATAGTACTCTTGAATTCCTGCTCTACATTCACCATGTAGAAAGGAATATCAAGCATGTTCGCCACGCGCCTGGCATCATTCACCGATTCTAATGAGCAACATTTGTTTTGGACAACGTATTCAACGCCATCTGCATCCATCATACCAGGCTCAGACCAGAGGCGGAGCATAATCCCAATGACTTCATGACCTTGTTCTTTAAGGAGTGCAGCGGCGACTGAGCTATCTACGCCGCCGCTCATTGCGACGACTATTCGTGCCATGATAATAATTCCTGCTTGCTATAACTAGATTGTGTTACCTGGAAAGTCCGCAAAGTAGTAAAGTTCTATCTATGTAGAAAAAAGGACTAGCCGTCCAGGAGGGCTAGCCTTGCAAACCATCATCTTCCATAGAAAATAAATACTATGTTATGCCAATCAATGCCAACATTAAGAGTAGCACAGCCACCTGTGCTTGTCAAATGTCAAGCACGTACCGAAGCTACCAGCCACTCGACGGTATCTAACAATTCGTGTATAATAGCGACAATGTACAAGGAAACGCGAGATGTTACAGGTGCTAAAACGCCTTGAACCCGTATGTACACACGTATAAAGGCGTGAAAGATAAAACAACATCTGCTCGATAGCAGCGCCTGCGTGTACGATCATCGCAACAAGGAGAACATGCAACAATGCCAAAGAGATCTGCCTCATCACGAGGCGCGGCCCAACGACAGAAAACGCGATCACAAAAAAGTTTTGAACTGGTAATGCCAGAAGGAAAAGAGCGCGGCTTTAATACATCAGTTGTTGAGGAACCAGAACACGAAGAAATCGTCGCCGTTGAACCTGAAGCTGAAATTCTTGCTTCTCCCACAGCGGTAGATGAACCAACCGTCCAGGAAGAAGAGTCAGTGGTGGCAACAACATCAGCAACCACGATATCAACGAAAAGAAGTGCCGCAGCACATATGGAAGCTCGACGTCAGGCAGCTGCCGCCAAACGGACTTCGGTACGTAATGCATCCAATCTGATCACAGCGGAACATTTCTCGTATGTGCGCAGAGATCTGATCCGTATCGGCATACTGGCGGCTATTATGTTTATCGCCATTGTCGTTTGTTACTTTACCCTGGGGCACAGTATTTAGTACTCGCCCCTTCAGATATATGTGTAATACAAAACAATATCTGAAACTACACAGGTAAGAGGAGCAGCCAACACCATGGCACTCCCGATATTGATGCATTGCAAAATGGGAAGCACCTATAATATCCACAAACAAAAGAGAAAGAGCACTGAGATATTCATGTGGTAGCAGTGCCCTTTCTCTCGCTTTTTTATCTACAGATGTTCGTCCTACAGCAGAGTTCTATAGCACGGCATAATATACCTCAATGAGTAAGAGGAGCGGTTCCCAGACCAGAAACAAGCCCATGACGGTATGGAGCAGGAATAGTCACTCCTAATACACGTTGCATTGCCATTGTATGGCAGCAATCACCCCAATCGTGGAAGAAGCGACACGTGCATTGCCACTCTCCATTATCAAAAGTCGTGGTATGGACATCATTCTCACCCTGGAAGGTCGCTTCAAAGCGTGCAAATTGAATACGTTCTGGTTCTTCTGCATAACGTTTCGCTTTGGCAATTTTATTGATCATACTTGAATTCATGATCACACCTCTCCTTCAAAAGTAGCAACCACTCTGCACCCACATCCATAACAAATTTCCGTCTGGAAATTTCAGGAATAGAACACAGTTGATGTCATATTTGTTGTTCTACGAACGAAAAGGTACGCCGTTGTCCTCCTTTCAACACTTCAAAATATGACGATGATCGCACTCACATTGTGCGACTGAGCTGTGGTGGCTTATCTGTACCAACACAAGCAAATGAAGAAGGAAAAACTATACACCCAGAAAAACCAGGAGCTTCTACTAAAAGGGACAAAAATGAAAAAAACACCAGGGGTATTTCATCCCTAGTGTATATTTATGGGTGTTTATTGGCGGATGGGCACCCAGATTCAATCATGTCCTGTTCGACGAATAATCCCTCTTGCGATTCGACTGAGTCTGTGCTCATAAACACTCCACCTTCACTCAGTTCTATACTGAGTGTAAAACACATATCGAATTACATCAAAAAAGTAGAAACAAGGACTCGCAGAATGGCCCGCGAAACCAAAATGTCACTTACTCTTGCAAAAAATTATACCATAGAGATAGGAGAAAGTCTACCCTTACACGCAATGAATCATCAAGCGTGCAACTTTGCATTGGAATTGTTATATATATGAATACATTTCCTGTATCTTCTGTTTCACCTCTAGCATCCTTTTTTCCATACTTTTCTATTCCACATCAAGGAATATTTGATCAGATTTTACAGAATAATATACACAAGGACAATAGTAGAGCCTATTGCTAATTATAGTTTTTTTACATCCATGCTATAACTCATTGCTCTGTTTCTTTACAATTGCTATGAACGTATGAGGGAATGTTTCAATACCAGGCATACAATACAGCATTCCGATTGCCAGAAACGCTGAGATACGCTCTCAGGCGATCTCTGGCAATCGGAATGCTTTCATCAACATATCTGCATATCTTGATTAAGAGGAGTTAAAGCGCAACCTGACTATACTCTGTCTCCGTACTCACCAGATCACTATACAGCTCTTTGATCTTTTGAGCCACTGCAGGCCAGCTATATTGCAAAATAGAGTAACGAGCAGCCGCGCTCATACGCGTATAGAGTTGAGTATTAGAAAGTAAAAGATCAAGCCTTTCAGCGAAGAAGCCAGGGCAACGTGGCACCAGAAAACCTGCCACATCATGTTGCACGACGGTCATCAGACCACCCGTACGGGTGGCAACGACAGGTGTACCACAGGCCAGAGACTCGACAGCAGCCAGACCAAAACTTTCGTGATAGGATGGAACAACGGTGACATCGACTGCGCTATACAGCAACGGCATCTCTTCGCGTGGACGCGCACCTAAAAAGTGGATGCGTTCACTAATCTGCAGTTCATGAGCGAGCTTTTGCAATGCCACGACCTCCTTATCACCATAAAGAGCACCTCCAGCAATTACAATATCAGCTTTTTCTTCCATCAGCGCGGCTGCTCGTAACAGCACATCAGGGCCTTTAAAGGGATCGAGACGACCAGCAAAGAGCAGTAAAGGACGATCCAGCGGCAAACCAGTTTGCCGGCGAGCCTGCGTTTTCTCATGTTGGATAAAGAATGCTGTATCGACACCACAGGGTATAATCTCAACACGCTGATCCGCGACGCCACAGAAACGTGTCATCTGCGTGCGCTCATCCACCGTTGCCGCAACGATACGATCCACCCGCTGCAACAAACGCTGTTCCATATCGATGCGCACCTGTGGCTCTGGCTCCTGTGGATTTGCCTGCTGTTTCAGCCGCCCCAACGTATGGAACATCGTTACATGAGGAATATTCCAATAGCAGGCGAGCCGCATTGCCGCAACGCCGGAAAGCCAGTAATGACTATGAATAACATCATATTGCAGTCCTTCATGACGTCGAAATTCATCGATATGTCGCGCAAACGTTGGAGTGTATTGATAGAGGTCTAATTTATGGAGAGACGCGACAGGACCAGCAGTTATATGGATAACCCGTACATTTGGTGACACCTGAATCACATACGGTGACTGTTCATTCGTCCGTCGCGTAAAAATGTCGACACGAATATCCTGTTGTGCAAGTTCTTGTGCTAATTCACGAATATACACATTCATGCCGCCAGCATCTTTTGTGCGCCCTGGACTATCCAATGGCGACGTATGCATACTGAGCATAGCCACAACACGTGACATAATAGAATAACTCCTTACCAAAGCAATGCGTTATCGGTTGTAAATACGAGGCCAACGACCTTCACCAGGGAAATATGGATATAGCAACATTACCTATCCTTCCTTTACTAAATGTTGTCTGCATTCACAGATAACCAACAAAAAAAGTAGCATAAGCCGCATGTTCGTTACGACTTGCGGCGCTGTAAAGCATGAACAGCTTTATACATATCAACAGAGTCAACTCCCTCTCCCTGAGAAAGTTCCTCCAGATACTCAACCCGCTTTTCTACTGCCTGTTCAAACTCTTCTATTGAGAGACCAATCCACTGAGCAACATTACTCAGTTGTGCTTGATCAACATGTACAAAGGTATCATCAAATGAGTTCCATAACGACAACGGGATCGGTTGAATGACGTCCGGTTGCGTTGCATCTATGTCAAGCGGCATAAAATGCGTCGTGAACCAGCGCCTTTTCGTCGCATACGCATGGCCCACAAGACCAATATTAATAACTAACCCCAGGCGGCGAATATCGGCAGGTTTCAAACGCAAATCATGCTGATACATCGCAAGCACTTCATCAATGGTGTCAGCATGCACACTCGTGGCGATGTGATACCCCTGCGCAGGAAGAGATAAATAACGCCGCGCAACCCGTCCCCACATATAAATCGGTAAATGATTACTTACTTCATTACATAAAGCATAGGTAGTCGCAGGATCAATATCAGGTAATTGAGTAAAAGAAAAATCTTCATACATGCCAGACATATACGCAACCGCTGTTCCTTCAGGAAGAAACTGCATTAATGCATTCAATGTCGTGGTTTTCCCTACTCCAGGTTGGGGATCGGTTGGTCCAGCAACAGTCAATGAGGCTCCATGCTCTAATAAAAGCCAGACAAGTGCAGCGGTATAGACATCAACACTTCCCAATGCAATAATCTGGGCCACCGAAAGAGGACGACGCGATTCATAATGCCAATAGTATCGTTCGTAGGGATCACGAGGATCAAACATGCTGTGTTTCCCTTCCTAGCTCCTAACAGTATGGGTGACTCTGACGCTCAGGCATTCTCAACATATAACACACTACATTTTCTGTTCTCCGGCTTCCTGTGATTCATTCGTTGGTTTTGGCTCTTCTGGAATTGGCGGTTTTAACCAACCAGGCCTGGGACTCCACCCGATGGCAATGATGTGGGGATCCTTCTCTGGCTCCAGTTCTACCAGACTCACCGAGGCATTATCAATCAGAATAGAACCAGCACGTATAATATCCATACCACTATAATGAGCAACCAGTAACTTAATCACGTCGGCATGGGCAACAAAAGCAGGATACGCACCGACATCCGGCCCGCTACGCCAGCGTTCCACCGCTGCGACAACCCGTTGCTGAACCTGCGGAAATGTCTCGACTCCTTCCGGAGCCTCGGTTGGATTTCTCACATAGGCGTTCCAGTCTGGATCGCTTTTTGCAAGCTCCCCAATAATCTGACCCGCCCAGGGGCCAATATCGGTATCCATTAAATCTGGCTCCAGTTGCAGTTCCAGATTGCGATCCTTCATCAGATATGCGGCGGTATCACAGGCACGTTCCAACGGACTACTGATAATAGCACTTATCGGTAAATCCGCCAGCGATACGGCAAGACGTTCGGCTTGCTGACGCCCGTTCTCGGTCAATGAAATGCCTGGTAATTGACCTGGGAGGCGATGCTCTGCGTTCCACGTCGTTTGCCCATGACGGATAAAAAGTAGCGTTTGTTTCATACAATCTTGTATACCCTCTCCATGATAATCCCAGGATAAACGAAATTGGCGACGCCAGGAAAGGAAACGCCATTCAGAACAGAGAGAGATAATATAGAGGCGTATCAATATATATATATTTCGCCAGACATGCCTCAAATACGGCTCATTTGCTATCATCTGCCTCGATACTCCTCGCGCACAGCAAGGCTGTACTTACACTACTCCGCAGAACAGATACGAGTACATCATGAGCAATACCTCTCCCCAACATCCTTTGTTGCAGAACGGAAACTGACCGGAAATAGTCCGAGAGTCAGCAGAAAACTCCGTTTTCAACCTATGGATCAAAACAAAATCCTACATTTAACAGACAGTATACTGAGTTGTATTTTATTGTATCAGCGTAACAAGCAAGGGTGCAACTCAGCCACACGATCCACACAGACCAGAGCAATGTTATCTGAGCAATACGTTCTCCCCCCAGAATCTACCGAAACGAACGAAAAGGATGTCCGAAAGACAAACAAAAAGCGACAAATGCATATGTTTGTCGCTTTCTCCCTGAAATCCTACCTGCTCTCTCTATGCTCGTTTCCGTGTCTCTACCAGAGCAGGAGTGTTCAACAAAACCTCAGCCTGTGTCTCACTCGTGGAGGCTGTCGCTGATGTTGGTGCTGGCAACTGCTGCTCAATCTGCTGAATCGCAGGTGACTGACACACACTACCAGGTTGATTGCTAGTCATCTTACAGATAGCTGCGGTCATATAATTTGCAGACCCCAGTACCGACTGTGACACATTTGAATTAGTATCTTGAATATCTTTGACAATCTGATCATACGACTGACCGACAAACATGGTCGGATCATCATACGCACCCGCTGATACATACTGATTCCCAAAATCCAGAAACGGGAAACTACCAGCCTGCGTTGTATATGGAGCAGCATCATACTTATTCGTAAGTGCTTGCTGATCAGGAGTCAGCGTCTGCAGTGGATTACTATTCTGATCTTCTACTTCCATTGGTACAAAATCAATATATTGGCTGGAATAAGAAGACTGGTAGAATGAATAGGTCGGAACATTATCCTCAGAACTGATAATTGAAGTAAGTGGTTTGTTAAATGTGCCAAAGCGACTGAGCGTAATGATCATAGACCAGCGCTGAGCTGCACAATATGGACAATATTCCGCGCCCATATAGAAAAATTCTGGTTTACCCGTTGGCCCTTTCAAAATTGGCGTACTGCTCACTGCCTTGAGCAAACCAGGGTTGTTACTCGTACCATCACCAAGGACATTGGTGGTCACACTACCAGCACCAACTGTTGACTGAGCACTCGCACTAATATGCGTAATATCAGCAAAATTCTGGGGGGTGGCTTTTGTAGCCGCCCGTTGTAAATTGCCGATGACAATGAAAGCACCAACCACTACAACCACCGCAACTATAATACCGCCAATAAGAATCCAGCTTGTGGATTGATTACCACGCGATCCTTTTCTCCCTGAACGTGACCGCGAATTTGACTTCGAATTTGGTCGATTCTGTCTCTGCTGACGCATCTCCTCACGACGCTGAACAGCAGATCCTGAGCCTGAGCGTTGTTTTGACTTCGCCATTCCATACCTCGCTTATAAGGGTATACAGATAAATACCCAACATATTTTAGCATAGGGTGTCAGGGCTGTATAGTTTATCCACAAACATCTGCGATAAACACAAAAATATCACCCATCTACCCCACATTCCGCAGTTTCGGATGTCACTTTTTGGAATATCATTGGTTCATGGATAATAATGATCTTATTAATTGTTTTACATCTTTTGCAAAAAGATGAGCAGTTGCATAAATAGAACAAATATTCTCTCTTTTGCAATTTCTCGTA
>DATJIE010000022.1:0-24431 GCA_035493535.1 Dictyobacter sp. | reverse complement strand
GTATATGTTCCTGACCCTTGAAAAATAAAAATGATCGGGAATTATTATTGCTCTTGATCTATTTCTGAACGCTTATTTATATGAAGGCAGGGATAAATGATTATCGAGCCATATCATCATCAGGTTGCGCGATGGCCTGCTGAGGGTCGTCATATTCTGGCGCAGTTCGATGATGCTTCTGTGATTGTGTATCAGGCGTATCAGCCTTCGATTGCTCGTTTTGCTCTGACGCATGGCTATTTCGGCGGTAAGTTTTCGCTATCTCGTATGAGTTGGATCAAACCTAATTTTCTCTGGATGATGTATCGCAGCGGATGGTCCAGCCAACCGGGGCAAGAAATGGTTCTTGCCGTGCGCCTGCATCGCTCCGCCTTTGATGAGATTCTTGCTCAGGCCGTTCATTCAACGTATGTTGAGCCTGTTTATGGTAGCCAGAATGCCTGGAAAGAGGCATTGGAGACTTCTTCTGTGCGACTACAATGGGACCCGGATCATGATCCAGGTGGCAATAAAGTCGAACGTCGTGCGATTCAGTTAGGGTTGCGTGGAGATGTGCTTGCTCGTTATAGTCGCGATTGGATTATCAATATCGAGGATGTTACAGCGTTTGCGCATGAACAGTATCAGCATGTGCGACGGAATGATTATGGCTCTCTGCTTACTCCGCTTGAGCAGGTCTATCCTGTTACCGATACACAGGTGAGCGCACGCTTAGGGATCGCTGTGAGGTGAGCTGGTAGGTCTGCCTGTTTATTATAAAAGAAAGCATTTGTGCGGAGCATTTTTTTGCAGCAACTCTTGACATATATATGTTGTATTGCTATGCTGAGCAGATAGTGATATTTTTAGTATTTACTGTCTGGTTGTTTTTTATATAAAATGAAAAGCAATAAGGGTATTCGCTGGTAGGGTAGGGTGTCACGAGCAATGATCAGTATTTTTCTTGTGATATAGGGTAGTATCCACACGAATTCCTGGCGCAGCGGGGGAGGAGCGAGCACGTATGGATAAAACAGCACAGAATCAGGATGCTCAAAATAAAGGAAAACAACTTACGATTGTTGAGCAATTTGAAGATTTCTCGATCAGAAAAAGTTGGTATCAGGAGGAATGGTGGTATGCTCTGGTTGATGTGGTTGCGGTCTTCTCCGGCACCAGTCGAGCGCGAAAGTATTGGTACGATCTCAAAAAAAAGATCATCGAGGAAGAAGGATACCATGAGTTGTCCGAAAAAATCGGACAACTGAAATTCGCTGCGACTGATGGGAAAAGTTATAAGACGGATGCCGCCAACTTTCATATCGTTAGCCGTGTGCTTCAGAGTATCCGTTCGCCGCAGGCAGAGCCGTTTAAGCAATGGCTGGCTGGTCTGGCAACGCAGGAAGTAGAGGCCATTGAAGACCCGGAGCAGGCGTTAGAGCGCTTGCGTCAGGCATACGAGCGCATGGGTCGAGATCCACAATGGATTAAAGTTCGTCTGGAAGGTATCGAGATCCGCAAGCGTCTGACCGACCAATGGCAGATACGAGGCATTGTGGCTGGTTGGGAATATGCGATTTTGACCAATCGTATCTCTGAGGAGACATTCGGTATTCCTACCAGAGAGCATAAAGAGAAGAAGGGCCTTAAGAGACAGGATCTACGCGAACACTATACCGTGCTGGAACACGCCCTGATTAACCTGAGTGAAGCTGCCACCCATGAATTTACCGAGCAACGCAACTCATACGGCTTTGATCAGATACAGCAGGATGCCCTTGATGGTGGTCGCGTTGGTGGTCGTGCCCGTAAAGACCTGGAACAGCAGGGTTTGAAAGTAGTCAGCGAGCAGAATTTTTTGCCCCCATCCAGAAGAAAAAAGAAAGAGCTGCCAGCCGCCGAATAAAGACGCTTGTTCCTGCATGTCCGAAAACACCTCATTGTTCAGATTTGATCAAAAATCCTTATATGATGAGCGAAATATAGTACTATCCTCGTTTATTACGTAGAAGATTCGCTTCATAATAATTTGTGTTTTATACTTACTTTGGGTATCAAAGAGGGATATCACATAAAAATACGTATGTTTTTGATGTGGTGATGTGGTAGTGTAGAAAGGATAAACCATGCGTCTTCCCCTTTCAACGCGTTTTCGGTTACTTCTATTCTGGGGTATGGTAGTGCTTGTGGGTGTTCCAACCAGCACTGTTCACGCGGCCAGGTTGCTATCAGCCTCTATACAAATTGTTCCCGATACAACTACTTCAAAGCAGCCAACAAGTGCTCTGCGACCAGTGCTGGCCTTTTACTATATGTGGTACCATCAGTCGGATTGGTCCCATAAGAAGATGTCAGATCTGCCCACCATTCAGTATAGTTCCAGCAACGATGCTACCATTGAGCGACAGATAACATGGGCTGCGGATGCTGGTATTACTGGTTTCATCAATTCCTGGTGGGGTATTGGTGACCAGACGGATCAGAACTTCACGAAGCTGTTGGCCCATTCAGCAGCTCTGGAACAGCGGACCCATCAGCATTTTGCCTCGTCCGTGTATTTTGAGGGTGATGCACCAGCCCTTCAAAGTACCAGCAGTATTGTGACTGGATTACGATATCTGCGTAGCCATTACATGAATAGCCCTTATTTTTTTCACTGGCAAGGGAAACCAGTCATTTTTATCTGGAAACCACTCGATGGTGGCCGGACGCTAGCGCAATGGGCGGCTATCCGAAAAGAAGTTGACCCTCAGCATCAGATGATCTGGTCGGCGGAAGGAGTCGATATGAGCCTGCTGAACGTTTTTGATGGTATTCATTTGTTCAGCGCGGGTTATTGGGGCCTTGTGAACAATAATATGGCACAGGTAGACCAGAGCCTTCATAAGAGCATCAACTCGTATAACACAGTACACCATACAGATAAGATCTGGGCCGCAGGTGTCGAACCAGGGTATGATGATACCCATATCGCCGGGCGTTATTTTACCTATCAAATCTTGCGTAATAATGGAGCCACCTATACCAGCAGTTGGAATGCGGCGGTAGCCAGCCAACCAGCCTGGATTACCATTACATCATTTAACGAATGGTACGAGGGCGCTATGATTGAACCCGGCACCACCTATGGTGACCGCTACCTTACATTGACGCGCCAGTTTACACAGCAATGGCGTAAGTAGAGATGGGTTATAGCTATAAGATTGACGGTGATGGGAACAGATCGCAAACAATCTGTTCCCGTGGAATTCTGCTGTGTGTCCGTTATTGACAGAGAAATATATTCCTCTATCTTGTTTTCCTCGCAGAAATCTCAGTGCATCAGGAGCAAACTGAGCCAGACAGGCATGCAAAAAACCTTCGAGTTGTTGTGCCATTCTCTCCGTATCGTTGTGACCGAAATTAAAGAATACAGAGTGTGCTCTGCTAGAAGCAAGTACTTCCTTGCTGAGATACATTTTGACCTATAAAGTATTTCTGAGAAGAAAGTGGACAAATCTCTCACACGTTTTTGGGCTAAATTAAGGAATTTTATGAACGCATCACCTATCCGTGAAACAGAAGTTTTTTCATCATCAGAAAAATTGTATGTGAAATCTATCGGTAATCCTGAGGCAGATACTGTGCTTATCCTCATTCACGGTGGGCCTGGCCTCTCTCATCGCTATATGATTGGGTTGGAACACCTTGCCAGCGATCAGCTGCTGGTCGTGAGTTATGATCAACGGGGTTGTAGCCGTAGTGTGTCTATCACGCGTGAAGATGGTCAGGTGGAAGAGTTACGAGGCAAGATTCCTGAGCGCCTTGATCTCCTGAGCTATGTTCAGGATCTTGAAGCGGTACGACGTGCGGTTGCCGCAGATAAGAAGGTTCATGTGCTTGGACACTCCTGGGGTGGTATCGTCGCCATGAGCTACGCATCACATTATCCAGAACATATCCGTTCGTTATTGCTGATCGACAGTGTGCCTCCAACCTATGCAGGTATAGAAGCCGGATCTGCACGATTGCATGCACGTGTGCAGGCATTACAACAGCAGGGCATCATTCCAGTAGAATTATCAGCAGATCCCAAAGTGAGTTTGGCTCAGATTCTTCCCGCATATACACCTGTACTTGAGCCATCCGCGCTCGATGTTGAGATGACGGAGGGGATCAATGAAAAAACCTGGGAAGCCATCAATGGCTTTGATATACGTGACCAATTGGCTCCATTAGATTTTCCGGTATTGGTCATCTTTGGAGCGGCGGATTCGTTTGGAACCGAATGGGCAGAGGAAACGAAAGCTGCATTCGTCAACGCAAATGTGACAATGAAGATTATTCCCAATTACGGTCATTTTGGATGGTTAGAATGTCCTGACGTCTTCTATTCTACCGTGCGTGACTTCCTGGCTAAGAACGGGTAACGATTTCTGCCGTTCCTGAAGCACAATGAATTTTGCATAGAAAATAGGAAGAGCGTAGTCGCCGTATAGACATAGCCGCTGTGCTCTTTTTGTCTGCTGGTTTATCGTCACAATGGGTTGTAAGTGTCTCCTTGCAGGTGCGTTTTCAGTGCTTAAGTAAATAGCCGATCAGTTGGCTGTCGGTTTCAGCCATGTGGAGAGGAATAGACCCAAATACTTCAGTATATGTTATACTCATTGACAATACTCCTGGCAAAGACAATTTTGTTGGAGCTATTATTTATCTACTGGTTAATATGTCATGAGTAAGGATACCCATTCCAAATGCAAAAACAAGGATCTTCTTCACAAGCAGAATTACAGGTAGCCGTTCAGGGTGTGTATGGTTTGACTCTTTTACGCGAAGTGTTGAATGACCAGCCTGGACAGGCATTCCTTGCTTTTTTACAAACTCTTTTCTCGTCGGCTTCCGATCCTGCTCAGGTCGCCTCTGCCTATAGTTCCGCGTGGCAGGCTCTGGCTACGGTGGCTCCGAAGGAAGAGCGGCTTTCCGGTGTGGATGCATGGCAGACACACGTAATTTCACGCCTGCTCGATGATAGTAATGTGTGGAGTACGCAGGTTGAGTATCTTGGCTCCGAGCAGATTGCCGCTACGTTACGAGCACAGGCTCAGCGTGAACTGCGTCTGTTACAACGTTTGTTTCAACTTGATGCCCGGACGCTTCTGGATCTTACCATGGCGGCAGTTACACCTACTTTACCAGCCTTGCGTGAAGCCTGGGTTCCCTGGTCAGATCTGACACCAACGACTATGGAGACAGCTTCTACCGATGCTCGTCTGGTATTGGCTCAGAGTATCGTAGAGAGTAGTGATTGGGCTGAGATGGTAACACCGCTTGAACGTTACTGGTCCCGGTATGGCACAGGGGAGCTTTCTCGTTACCGTGCCTTGCGCTGGCAACCAGAAGAAAGAAAGCTGGTTGGCATCGCACATCCTGATCGGATCCAGCTTACTAATCTGGTTGGTCATGAGCGTCAGCAGAAGCGGCTCCGTGCTAATATTGAGCATTTTATTGCTCGGTTGCCTGCTCATGACATCCTCTTGTATGGAGCACCAGGAACTGGCAAGTCATCAACGATTAAGGCATTGATCAATAGCTATGCGGATCAGGGCCTCTCCCTGGTTGAGATACGGAAAGAAGAGATTGGTGACCTGCCATCTATTGTCTCTTACTTGCGTCAGCGTGCTCCTCGTTATCTGATCTTTATTGATGATCTTTCATTTGAGGATAACGAAACAAGCTATAAAGTCTTAAAGGTTTTACTTGAAGGGACCGCAGAAGCACGTCCTGGTAATATTCTCGTATGTGCTACCTCAAATCGTATCAATCTGGTCAAAGAGAATTTCGCGGATCGTGGTAAACAATCCGACGATGTGAATTGGCGTGACACGATGGATGAGAAACAATCACTTGCCAATCGTTTTGGCCTGCGTATTAGTTATCTCTCACCGGATCAGAACCAATATCTCAATATTGTCCAGGGATTAGTGCAGCAACGTGGCCTTGTCGTCGAAGAAGAGACGTTGCGTGAACGAGCTTTGCAATGGGAACGTTCGCATGCAGGCCGCTCAGGTCGTGTCGCACGCCAGTTCGTTGATGACCTGGAAGCGGAAGTCAAAATCAATCAGAACGGACATCAGGCTGTTCGATAGTAAATCTCTACGAATGGGAGTATGCTCGTTCAGGGAAGCGTTGGCGGGCCGGTGTAAACAGGCCCGTCAGCATGACGAGTATGCTCGCGACACCAATAAGCATAAGCACAGGTGATGTGCCGATGTGACCACTTAACGCGGTAAAGAATGCGGCCCCAAATGGTCCCGGCGCGGTATTTATCGTCCAGAACACCGAGGTTACCCGGCCCAATATATGATCAGGGGTGATTTGTTGCCGTAACGTCATCGATGAGATGTTTGCTACTGTAGTGGCGAATATGAATACTATGGTGAGCGCGGAACAGAAATAGAGATTCGGCGTTATCGCGATCAGGACAATGCTGATGCCCGCCAGTATCCACCCCCCGATCCAGCATGGCCCAAAGCCTAAGGTTTTCCGCAAAAGGGGAAGCAATAAGCCACCCAGAATGCCCCCGACACTTGCCAGACCAAATATAATTCCCACTACGTCATCTGATTGTGCCAGATCATGTTTTAAATGAAAAATAAACAGGTCGATGGCGCCTGTTGTGAGTAACGTCAACAGCGAGAGCAGGAGCATTACAGGTCGCAGAATGGGGTTTTGCCAGAGAAAGCGCAATCCCGCCAGAAATTCTTGCCCGACATTGCTATGCTGCTTTTCCTGCTTCAACGCTAATTGTTCCTGTGATGTTCGCGTGTTGGGACGTAAACGGATGATGGAGAGCGAAATAGCGGAGATGGCGAATGAGGTCGCATCAATGCTAATGGCAGCCGTTGAACCGAAGCGACCAGAAACAAGACCTGCCAGCACGGGACCGAGAATATACGCAATCGCGTATGTCGTTTGCAGACGGCTATTGGCTTCCGTAATCTGATCCTTATCGACCAGATTAGGAATCGCGGTCATATAGGTGACCGCGAATGTCATGCCCAGGCACGAACCCAGCGCCACAACCAGGAAGATAAGCCACAATTGCGGCCCGATGATCCACCATCCAAGCGGAATAGAGAAATAGAGGATGGTACGCATAACATCGCAAAAAATCATCAGCTTTCGTCGATCTATGCGATCCGCAATTGCTCCGGCGAATATGCCAGCGATGATCTGCCCGACAGTGAATGTACCTGTGACCAGTCCCATGTAGGCTACTGAACCAGTAGCCTGTAAGACAAGGAGTGGAATTGCGATAGTCGCGAAAGAATCGCCCAGCGCGGAAAGTGTTTGTCCTAACCAGAAAGTGTTAAAGTGGGCATTATGCCAGAGGTGAGTCCCCGGTTTGGGCATATCGGGTGACGACAGTAATGGTTTATCTGGAACATCCATGAAGAGTGTTTGATTCCTTTTTCTTCTTACTCTGAATTTATTATTAAGCGTAGTTGAGTGATAGTAGTATCATACTCCTCAATATACATACAGGCAAATGTTTTATGGAGTTCAAGCATGAATCGAGCGTTGCCGTGCCCGCTAAGTGCGAAGCTACGCAGCAGCAGGTACGGTAACGCCCGATCCTTTTTAGCTCTATAAACCCGTGCTACACAAGTGAAAGACATTGCGGATAGAAGACCTTGATCTACGGGCATTCGCAATTCTGTCGGCGGTGCCCATATCTGCGTTCTTTCTATGCGTATTATGAGCATTTCCTGGCGCGTATAGCGCATTATTTGTGGGCCGCGATACCGTGAAAGTAGACCTGACAGAGTTGTTTGATTAATTCATCCTGTGATAATGTATCTTCTAACATCAGGGGATCGTAACTTCGTGGAGCAAAGAGGCGGAAGAATGAAATGACCATCACCTGGGTTGGAATTGTTTGTGCAAACTCTCCTGCGCTCTTCCCGGCTTCCAGCAACTGTGTGACGCGTGTGATCAGTGTGTGCCACATATCACTCATGCAACTCTTGCGCTTGGTAATGATATGTTTGAGGTCTATATCACCATACATTGATGCAAGCAAGCGAGCATTTTTGTTATGGAATCCTTCATACATGAACTGTAGGAGTGCTTCAAGCTTTTCCCTGGGGGTTGGTTTGGTGGCGATAACCGTGTCGATGCCGTCCAGAAAGCGTTGTAGATGTTGTGCGAAAATGGCTGTGATGAGTTCTTCTTTGCCGGGAAAATGGGAATAGATGGTTCCCTTGGCAATGCCTACACGTGCAGCAATCTCATCCATTGATGTCTCATAATAGCCTTTTTCAATTAATACTTCTTCGGCTGCTTCCAGAATCAGTGTCTCTCGTTCTCGTCGCTGTTTTTCTTTTAAGGTCGGTTGTATACGCGACGCTTGCATGGATTAACCCTCTCTTCGCTGAGATAGTATGATTTGTTTACCTGCTCGTAACTGATCTACTGTAAATGTGACTCATGTGTGTGGTAATTGACTATAATGGTATTTATTTGACTTTATAGTCATAATTTTACGATAACGTCACGTGTTTTGTCAAGGGTACACTGCTATCGTAAAATATTTCCTTTCTCCTTTACATTTCTTTTGCGTCTGTGTATACTTTTTTTGTATGTACGGTGAATCCCGTACGTCAGGCATTTTTCGTATTTTGTTTTGTATGGAGGTAAGGTGAACAGTATGAAGAGAACAAGCTATGCATGAAGATCAGTCGCAGGAGCCGCTGTTGCCCGCTTCTGTTCCTGTGACAATGCCGGAACTGCCGCTGGAACTGATTGTGAATAGTGCGCAACAATTCAAGGCGTTAGGTGATCCGTTACGTATGCGCATATTGAGGATTGTACAGCATCAACCCGCGACGGCGAAGCAGGTGGCGCAGGCTCTACAAGTTGCGCCGGGAACAATTGGATATCATTTGCAGGTGTTGGAAGAGGCTGGTCTGGTGCAGGTTGTGGCACGTCGTGTGACGCATGGAATTATCGCACGATATTATACTCGCACGGCTCGTATCTTCAAATTCGATTTTCCTAAAGAAGTGCATGGTGAAACATCGATAAGTCTGGATATTATCCAGGCTGCGCAACAAGATTTTGTTGAGACTGAGGCACAGGAAGAGGGCTATGACGATCTGGATGGGTGCCGAGTTGCTCTTCCCCGTGTACGTTTAAGTCTGGAACGCCGGGGATATTATCGCCAACGGCTTGATGATTTAGTGACTGAATTTCTCAGTGAGATACCTGATCCACAGGGGCAGGTCTATGATCTCCTCGTGGCATTTTTTAAAGCTCCACCTTACATGCAGCATACGTATTCTGAACATGTTGTAGCCGACACGGATGTGAAAGAAAGGGCCATAGACGATGTTTCAGGGACGGATAAAGACTCACCAACTTGATTTCTGGAAATATTGGACCGGCCAAACTATCTCCAATCTTGGCAGTTCAATCACGATCTTTGTGTTGCCGTTGCTGGTCTACAAGCTAACTGGTTCAGCATTGAATCTGAGTATTACTACTGCGGCTGAATTTTTGCCTTATGTTCTCTTCGGTTTGCTGCTTGGGGCACTGATGGATCGTGTTAATCGTAAGCAGGCTATGATTTATGCGGATGTTGGACGTGCTCTGGTGATTGCTTCTATTCCGCTTGCCTATCAGTTTGGTATTCTCTCTGTCTGGTGGATTTATATAGTTGGTTTCCTTCAGGCAACATTGACGATTTGCTTTGAGGCGGGAGCGTTCGCGGCGATCCCTAATCTGGTTGATCGGGAGAACCTTGTCAGTGCGAATGGTCGTTTACAGGCCAGTTATTCAGGGGCGGGTATTGCGGGTCCGGTGCTGGCAGGCTTACTCGTGGCGCTCTTTCCGTTTGCTGATGTGCTGCTTTGCGATGCGCTTTCATTTGTTCTCTCCGCTCTTTCATTGCTCTTGATTGGGAGCACATTTCATGCGCAGGAGCAGGCAGAAGGGACGAGGAGTACTCTCAGAGAGGATATTGTGGCAGGATTGAAATATGTACTTGGACATCCTGTGCTACGGAATATCTCACTGATGATGGCGATCTATAATTTTGTGGGGGCTACGATGTCTTCCCAACTGGTGTTGTTTGCCAAGCAGTGTTTGCTGGCGACTGATGCGCAGACCAGTTGGCTCTATTCAGCGGGAAGTGTTGGGGTTGTTGTTCTTTCATTGTTAGCGGGCGTCTTGCGCAAACGTTGGTCGTTTAGTCGGGTCGCACTCAGTGCTTTGATGCTAGAGGGATTGCTCACGATTATGTTCGCCTGGATGCGCTGGTATTGGGTGGCTCTTGTGCTGGAGGCATTGCTGATGGGCCTGGGAATTCTCTTCAATATCAATACTGGCAGTCTTCGTCAGGCCATTGTGCCCGATTATATGCTCTCGCGTGTGATGAGCATTGCTGGCGTGCTGGCATGGTCCGCGATCCCACTTGGCTCAGTTCTGGGAGGTCTGGCGATTACCTGGACGCAGAACGTTGCGCTGGTCTTTTGTGTGATTGGTATACTCTTCTTCCTGATCCCACTCGGTTTTTCCTTTACCGCTCTTGGACATGCCGAGCGCTATATTCCGCGACAGAGATCAGCGGATCAACCACTTGCTATGGATATACAGGCTGAATCCTGAATGAAAAACATGGGTTATCACGAAATGTATGCGCGATAACCCATATATACCTCTTGTTAGATTTGTATGGCTGGATTTAGCGGCTCTTCACCACAACGGTATGAGCAGCTCTATCCCCAAGACGCTGTCTGGTGGATGATGTCCAGATTAAAATGGCGCCAAGAATATAGCAGAAGATCCAATCGATGATACGGAGAATATTCCTGATGATGGAAGCGCCCCAGCTTATTGGAGAACCGTCCTGGTTGACTACCTTTAAACCGAGTATTTTCTTTCCCAATGTGGCACCCATTGTGCCCTCTAAGATAATGAAGTAGAGCATAGCGATAACAAAAGTTGCACTCTCAGCGGCTTTTGTGTTATGAGAAAATAGCAAAAGTTCAATGATGCCACTGATAATTATTATGATGATGCTGTCGATAAACACCGCGAGGAAGCGCGGCCATACACTCACGTACTGTAACGCTGGCCCTTGCTGGTATGCTGGAGGGGTATAAACTGATTGTGAATCTTGATAATTCTCCATTTTAGTCTCCTGACAATTCAAGCTCTCATTACTAAAAACTGGTAATAATACTCTTATATGATATACATATTACTTTATAACAGTCAAGAGAGATTCATCGTGAAATACATTTTATATAGAATGAAACAATTTGGTGTAAAATTGCTCTGTTTATCGTTATTATTGGCAGAACAGTGAGAATGTTTTTTGAATAATCATCCGGGTATTTATTGCAATATACATGTAAAGAAGTTTCTCTATTCTGCTTTCTGGGATGAGGTATACATGAAAGCACGCATAGTTTCCGGGTAAACATATGCGTACCTTATGTTTTTAGAATCATGACATCTTCAATCTATTATGAGTGCATAATGCGTCCTGAAACACAATGTGTATAGTGCTCGTCTTCCCAGAAGATGTATGGACGTCTATCGTTCATCGATTCACAGCTAACCGTATAGTGTAGTTCGCTTGCCTCCAGACCAACATTCGTTTTCGTCATGACCAGTGCATGTCCGCTGGGGTGAATCGTATCGCGGCGTATATGTAAACCAATGCGGGCGCAGGATAAGAGCGCCATTGCGCTATAGTTTCGTGCTATTTCGTGTGGCGTTGTTTCGCTGCCATGACGAATGAGCAGACAGGAGACATGATATCGTTCAAGCACGGTTTGCAGGGGAGCCAGACATGCTCGGATCTCCTGCTCTTTATGGGCTCCCAATACAGCCATAACTGGATCAATAATCACCAGTTTGGCCTCTGTGCGCTCGATAGTTGATGTCAGCAGTGCCAGATCGGTATTCAACATGAATGAGCGCTGGTAGATTTCGCCTGTGATCGGATGCATCTCAGGAACGGTACACAAGGAGAAGACACGAGAGAGGTCAGCATTTGCTCGTGCCAGCCGTGGTTGAATGGTGTCGTAGAGGCTATCTTCGGGGGCGATGAGTATGACACTCCCCCGCGTGCTTGTGGTCCCATCAGGCATCGGACGACCACTGGAAACCCGCGCCGCGATATCCAGAGCGATCATGGATTTTCCAGTTCCAGGTTCTCCATCAAGCAGCGTGATTTTTCCGGCGGCGAGACGCCGCTCCCACACCCATTTCACCTCTTCCGGTTCTATATCCGCCAGCGAGATGCCGGTTTTTATGTTGTCCATTATGTGTCCTGATGTGGAGGCTGCACTATTTGTAGATGAGCTTTCGTTGACGAGTGAGCGCCATTCGCGTAATTGAGGGTGGGTACGAGCGAGATCGTCATAGTTACACCAGAAAATATCACTGCCGTCTTTTCTGGCAATGACTAATCTTTCGGCGATAGTAGAGAATTTTTTATCGCTAATATAAAGAGCTATCTCTTCTCTGGTTGTGATATCTTTACGTTCAATGGCATGGAGTACCTGTAAAAACAATAAATCTTCACTATTAGGAACACGCTTCTTATGTTCAGTTGATATTCCTGTGTGCTGTGCATATGTGGATTGAGAGAATGGAGACATGGTCATGGTTGTTGGAGAAGTAGAAGCATTATGGTTTCGTGTAAAGCGCATCGTTTTTCGATCCTTTCAGTAACGGGCCAATACCAACTCAGTGAATAAAAGTATCCCCCAATGATGGGAAAAAACAGTGCTCTTTCCGGATTTTGTCAGGTCATTGTGTGCATAGCATACGATCACCGTATGCTTGTTGCTGGTGTTTTGCGCGGCGGTAGTGTTTCTCCCTCTCTGAATGTCAGCATTGCTCAATTAGCACCATGATTATAATAGAAAAACACGAGCATAGTGTTTGTGTCAGATTTAAAGGATAAAAAGAAGGAACAATATAGTTCCCTGCATTTTATTGCTAGAGAAGCTTTAAGAATTTCATATATTTCTATGAAACTTACCGTTATAACATATAGTAATTAATACCAGAATGATTTATTCTTGTCAACGTTTTTTATACTTAAAAATAGTTATTTATAGACTCCCTGTCGAGAAACTCAGTAGAAATACAGTAATGACGTGTAGTGTGCTCTCAATAAAGAGAACGCTCATATCAAGTACACGTGTAGCCAACCGGGGGGGATAGAGCATCATTTGACCCTGGGGAGTGAGGCAATCGGTGTATGCGTATTTCTTGCTGTCGCCAGGGAGTACTCTCTACTTCTTGCCGCAGATTCGTGTGTTCCCTATTGCATATATTGTGATGAAATAGCTCATTTATGCTTGATTTATGATGAAATATTACGAAAAAATACGCATATTTATGAATTGTATAGATCTTTAATCTCAAGTATAATGGTCATACATCTTGAATTTTTTTATTGGTTAAAGGTAATTGACTCCCATTTTATAGCTGATTTATGGCAATATGAGAAAGCGTGAACTATTGTATATGCATATCCATTCATAGATGCATCCTCTGTCCGGGCAAATAAGCAACCCTTCTATACCAGTGACCCTACCCGTCAGTAATAACGATTACTGTTTTCTCTCCCATGCTGTTCTTCGTCCTGTGGTAGTTCTTTTTCAGAGGAGGATATAAAAGTGAACACGTTCTTTGATGAGAATGCACGTTGCTCTATCCGTTTGGCTCCCTCAACTGGCAAGAGCAGGTATGACAAAAACCTGCTCTTGCATGGTAGATCCGAAATATATGGATTGCCTGCTCTCTCAAGTTCCGTTCTTGCTGTTGTTTCTACTGAACTGAACGATCACGCTGTGAAATCTTCGACCACCCGCGCTGGCAAACTCTATGCATCTCTGCTTCAGGCGCAACAGCAGTATTGTACTGATTTCGCACAAATTGAAGCAGATATCGTGTTTGCTCGTTTGATTCGTATTGTGCGGATGCGTTTAAAAAATGTAGTGATTAAATCACGACACGCTGATGGCACACCAAATGGTATGCCACTCTTCTTTCATGTGTTGGAAGATGAGCTGTTTGCCTGTGTGCATGCGATGAAATATGAGGCTAGAGAGCGGCGCTTACAGGCGACGCTCAAGCGTTTGCAGCAGGGGGCGGTGCCGTTGCTGACGGCGGAGGAAATGGTGCGTGAAATGCTCCGCTTGCATGGCAAGATCAATGATGAGGAGCTGCGGCAGTTGTTGAGGGGTAATGCGCCCGGCGGGTTGATGGATGCTGTTCTGGAAGCTATTCGTGTGTTATGGATACAGGAGATCCTTGATAAATTAGCAAAATAACCGATTACAGGGAGCATGGATATCATGCTCTCTTCCGATGAAATGATGAAAACATTTTTATTGAGTAAAATGAGCATTGATGAATATTCAATTATTGTGCAATACTATAGGCAATAAAGAACAAACACATAGTATTTCTTTTTCGCAAAAGGACGTTACATATGTAGAATACTTCTATGCTGAAATGGGAGCGTTTTTATGGGCGAATCAACCGAACAACGACCGGATTGGCAGCCTGATCTCCCGGTCGATGGTGGTTCTTTAGGGTATACACAAGGGGTAGAATATCAGCATTTGCACCAGACTCAGCCCGTTCGCTTACACCCAGATACGCGTACATCACGATTGCAGGTCTGGCATTTGCCTGTACCGTTGCTACATGGTGTATATGCGCAGATTGCTCGCTTGTTTCGCCTGAGTGATGGCTCCGGTGGGATGAGTGTTAGCCATGCCGCTCTTATTCTGACATTTGCTACATTCGCGGCGCGTTTTATGGGTTTGATGCGTACTTCGCTCTTTGCATCTGTCTTTGGCTCAAATGCCTATACAGATGCGTATAATCTGGCTTTTAACCTTCCTGATTTTATTTATAATATTATCGCGGGCGGAGCATTATTATCAGCATTTATTCCTGTCTTTAATATCTATATGGTAGGTCGCCGGGATGAACGTACGGCCTGGCATATTACGAGTGCTGCTTTAAATATCACGACGGTATTGCTGATATTTCTGGCGTTAGTAGGTATGATTTTTGCGCGTCCAATTGTTCAGCTTTACTATTTTGGTGAGTCTGCACAACAACTGGATCTGGTTGCATCATTGATGCGCGTGATGTTTCTGCAATCAGTGGTGATGGGAGTTGGGGTAATTATCAGTTCGGTGTTGAATGCCCGGCAGCATTTTCTATTGCCCGCGATTGGCAGTGTCTTATATCCAATCGGATTGATTATCGGGTTGCTACCGGGCTTACTTTTGAAGGAGTGGCATCCACAGGCGCTGGCACAGAATGATTATACTGGTATCTATTGGGCATCGTGGGGAGTCGTGCTGGGGGCGATTTTAATGGTTGTGGTGCAGATTCCGGGGCTGCGTCGTGTGGGGATGCGTTATCATCCGACATGGGATTGGCGACATCCGGGCATCTGGCAGATTGCGCGACAGATGGTTCCACGTATGATTAATGCAGGGATGATTACTTTTTCACAATACGTGGATTTTACCCTGATTGGTTTCCTGGTATTATATGTTCATTCAGCCGGTCTGGTGACGCAATATCGTTACGCGCTGACGATTGTAACGATTCCTCTGGGGGTGATTACGCCGCTGGCAACTGCCGCGTTCCCGCGTATGGCGTCCTATGTCGCTGAAGAGCGCTTTGAGGATCTGAGTTTGATTATCCGTGAAGCATTGCAGAGTGTGCTTTTTATTGCTTTGCCTGCGTGTGTTGCTTTGATTATTCTGGCATTGCCGATCATCCAGGTCTTGTTTGAACATGGTGCTTTTACGCTGAGTGATGCGCAATCAACAATGTTGCCACTGATGTGTTATACAGTAGGTCTACCTGGTCTGGCGCTGGTTGAAATTCTGACGCGCCCATTTTATGCTTTGCGTCTAAGTAAGCTCCCGGTCTATGTCAGTGTGGCGCAGTTTTTGCTTAAGATTGTACTTGGTTTATCGCTGCTCTATCCTGCTGTCTGGTGTGTGCAGGCTGGTCTGGGACGTTTGACGCCGACATCGTTACCATCCTTATTGCTGGCTGGTTCCTGGGGAATGGGCGCGTTAGCCTTATCGACTTCGGTGGCTGGCACACTGGAGGCTGTGGTTTTGCTCTGGCTCCTGCATCGACGTCTAGCGGGTTTGCAGTTACGTGTCTTGCTGGCTTTTACCTTACGTGTGCTACTGGCGGCTGGCGCAATGGCAGTAACGATCTTCGTTGTCTATACCGTTGTCGATGATCTATTGTTACCGGATCTGATGGCTGGTGCGAGATCACTGAGTCTGGTAAGAGCGGCATTGATCGCGCTGAAGGTGTGCCTTGCCTGTCTTGCTGGCGCTCTGGTCTATCTACGTACTGCTCGTCTCCTGCGCCTGTTGGAACGAGAGGAGTTGCGCCCCGTTAATCGACTGTTGACGCGGCTACGTCTTGCCTGGATTTAAGGGTAAGGGAAAATTCCTCATGCATTGTATGTAGCAAGGTAGCAGGGATGGCGCGATTGAAGCACAAACTACTGCTCAGCGTATGCGCTCTGATGCACAACTTTTGTTCTGGCTGGCTGATCGCTCTTTCCCAGTATCCGTTGCAGTTTTGTGCGTGTGATGGTATCGGGTGTGTAGATGACTGTTTTAACGTCTGGATCACTGGGTAATTGTAGTGTCACATGTTCGAATTTGAGTTTACCCAGTGTTTCATGCATTGTGAATTTATGACTATCCATTGTGCGGGTTGGATGATATTCAGGCCACCACTGACGAAATTCAGAGCTGATCGCTTTCAGATCCTCGATCAATTCTTCGAACCAGGGATCGCCAGGATAGCGGATACTGGCGGCGTGAAACTCCGTTAAGATTTCCAGCGCTAAACCTTCCCAGTCAGGATAGCGTTTCTTACTGCCTGGATTGGCGAAGAAGCGCCAGACCTGATTATTGGTGTGGGGTGGTATTGATTGATCAATACCAAACACATGCTCGGCTGCGTTGTTCCACGCCAGGTAATCCCATCGACGCCCCAGGACATACGCGGGGCAGAGTGTCAATTCAGAGAGTAACTGCTGAAGAGCAGGACTGATGGGTTCTTCTAAAGGAAAAGCATGAGGAGGGAGTGGTTCTCCGGCAAGGAGAAACAGGTGCCTCCGTTCATTCAGTGTGAGTTTGAGCGCTTGCGCCAGACTTTCCAGTACAGAGACTGATGGGTGGACATCACGACCCTGTTCCAGCCTGACGTACCAGGAGCTGCCAATATTGGCAAGTTGAGCTACTTCTTCACGGCGCAATCCTGGCGTTCGTCGACGCATGCCAGCGGATAATCCGACATCCTCGGGCGAAAGACGGGATCGCTGTGTACGTAAAAAATCGGCAAGGGTCTGACGTCGCTCATGCTCATTCATCTCAATTTCTCTTTATCCTGGTACTCAGAAGCCTATGATCAAGAAGGTCTGGTTGATGGTATTACCAGTCGAGTATACTCAAGTTGAATGCACGGGTCAACATAACATAAAAAGTGGAATGGCTGATCAGGTGCAAGGACAGAGAAGGTATTTAAAACTAATCTTTGAGTTGTTTGAACGCAACTGGATTATACAGATGTAAAGGATATTGCTAATGAGTGCTGTTACTGCGCGGAGTATCGTTGAGTCGCAAGCACAGAAATTTATTGCGGCGCTACAAGAACGCAATGCAGCAAAGATCGCTGCCTTTCACACTATGAATGTTCGTGTGTTACCCCCTGGAAGTCCTATGTTGCAAGGACGAGAGGCTGTTCAGGGATTCTACCAGTATTTGCTGGATAATGGTGTCAAAGATATGCGGTTTGAAACCATTGATGCTGAATTTTTGAGTGAGAACACGATTCAGGAGATTAACCATTCCTTTACCACAATTCAAGGACCTGATGGAGCCACGCAGGTGATAAAAGGCACCGCTGTGGTGCTCTGGCAATTGGAAGATGGTGAGTTCAAATTGAACGTCGATATCTGGAATAATTAAAGTATTAGCATAGAGCAGGGGTACATTCGTGAATATACACGAATGTACCCCTGCTTGCTAACAACTTATTCAGGCTCGTTTAAAGCATTCTTTTAGAAAGAAACAATACACTTGCTTATCGTCAATTATTTGCTACTATTCATAGAATAAACGTATGAGCATGGAATATCTTCTTTTTATACTTTTCAGCGCACCTATTTTCAGCGATTATTTCAACAGCCACTTGTGTAGTTTTATTTACATGCCGCGCTGTAATGTGATGCTACCACTGCCAGTTTTCGCGGTGACCTGAGCGCGTGGACCTGCTGCATCTGCTCCTTTGCTGGCAAAGTCGTTGACAACTTTACCGGAGCCTGTTTGCGCCTGCAATTCAATGGCTTCCTGATTATTCAAGAGCATGCGAATGGAGCCACTGCCTGTTTGCATGTGATAGGTCCCGCGTGGGTCGAGTGAGCCATCCAGATCGATACCGCCGCTCCCTGTTCTGATTGTTGAGTTGCCTGCCAGATTGGTCTGGGTCATATGGATACCACCACTGCCAGTGACGACCTGAGCGCTCCCTGAAACTGCGTTCAGGTGAATGCCGCCGCTGCCTGTGCGCAGGTGTGTATTGCCTGTGATCGCTCCTGCTGTGATAGGGCCGCTGCCTGTGCGTAGGGTGATATCGCCTGTGAGTTGGTCAGCGTTCATGGAGCCGCTCCCCGTTTTAATTTCGATGCGCCCATCGAGCTGTGCGACATCCACTCGGCCACTGCCTGTAACGAAGGTGATCTGGCCTTGAAGTGCTCTGGCGTTAATGCTGCCACTGCCTGTGCGGAGCTGAAGTGCGCCATTGATATCCTGTACGTCGATCTTGCCCGCTCCGGTTTTCAACTGTATATCACTGTTCTGCGGTATGGTGATCTCAAGATCAATGTTTCTGAAGCCGAATTGTAGCGGCGACCAATGAATATTGCTGATGGCGCTGATCATGTCGCCGCGCTGGTTATAATTAATCTGCATATTTTCAGCCGTGATCCAGGGGCCGCTGGCACGTTTGGTTGCGGCGATTGTGACGACGTTCTGTTCCCCCCTGCGAATGGTGACATTGCCTGAAGCATTATTAATTTCCAATCGTGCATGTTCCTGAATAGAAAATGTCTGTTCGGGTATCGGAAATGTGACGACGTGCCAGTTTGAGATAATGGCGAAGGCGGCCAGTACAACCAGGATAGAGATAGTCGTCCAGGTAAGCCAGCTCATGAGCAGACCGAAGCCATGTCCTAGCGCAATTCCTACGCAGAGTGCGACCAGAACAAGGATGATGGTTCCTGGTCCTCGTTGTTCTTTTTTCTGTGGTTGTAGCTTTTCCCCTTCCTGAAACCAGTTATCCTGTGCGTAGTGGTTCAGATAATCATCACTCTCTCTCCCGGTGTAGCCATCCGCGTAACTTCGTTCTTCATACGGTGGTGATGGGGTTGCTGATGGTTGTTGTTCATTGGGATCATTATTGATCGTGCGCTCAACTGGCGGTGTTTGGGCATGATCATAATAGTTATGTTCCTGACTCTGCATAATGCATTCACTCCTCAGATACGTATCGATAAAATCGTGCAAATAAATAATACCCGCATACTATACGCTTCAAAGATGTAATGGTTTGAATGTTTTGCCGGTGTAGTGAAAAAGAACCAGTCAAATGTTCCTTATCCTGGTACTCAGAGGCCTATGATCAAGAAGGTCTGGTTATCACTTTTTGGGCTGCGTATACTCATACTGAAAAATCTATCAATATAACACGAAAGTGGAATATCGGATCTGGTGATTAAATGCAGCAATTTATTAAAAAAATGATACGGATTTGATGGATTTTTCGAAAAAAATCCTGTAATAGAAAAGCTTTTAAGTAGAATTTTTGGTGCTGCTACCCCTGTTACATTGCTTTCTATTGTTATGATTCTGAAAAGGTTTATTGATATGAGTACATATGTTCTTGTTCATGGAGCCTGGCATGGGGCCTGGTGCTGGTATCGTATTATCCCTCTGTTAGAGAAGCAAGGCCATAAGGTGATTGCTCCTGATTTACCAGGACATGGAGCCGATCGAAGTGTTACTATTGCTGCTGGAACTCTTCGCTCCTATACTGATCGCATTAAAAGCATTGTAGAAGCACAAGATGAGCCAGTAATTCTGGTGGGTCATTCACTGGGGGGGGCTGTTATTAGCCAGGTAGCAGAAGAAGTACCTGCGTCTGTTAAGAAATTGGTGTATCTTTCAGCTTTTCTCTTGCCTGATGGGGCGATGATTGCAAGGGATGAGAATAATGCACAGCAGCAGCATGAGCAATCGGAAGCTGAAGGCCCTGGCCCTTATCTTTTTGATGAAGCAACCGGATTGATAACAATCAATCCAGATTATCTGGTAGATCTGTACTATCACGATTGCAATGAAAGTGACATTGCTCTGGCTAAGTTGGTAGTGTGTGCAGAGCCTGGAATAACCCTATATACTGGAATACATGTCAATGATAATTTTGCTCGCATTCCACGTTTCTACATTGAAACAACCAATGATCAGGCAATTCCAGTGACGGTGCAACGTAACATGTATACCGTTTTGCCTTGTGAGCATGTGTATACGCTTCCAACTGGTCACTCTTCTTTCCTTGTCGATCCTGAAGGTTTAGGAGAGATACTCACCGCGATCGATGCATACGCTGTATAAAAGCGTTGTCTGTCTGTCTGTTCTCTCAGGCAGAGCACGGTGAGTAGACCTTTACCGTGAGTATACATTTATTGAATGTTGATATCTTGAATTATGTGGTTTAAACAAGCAATAGAGAAAGTTAGAAATTCATGGCAGATACGATACAGCATCCGGCTCAAGCCAGTGGAGTATTAACGCTTGGTGGAGATCTTCGTGTTACACGTTTTGGTTTTGGTGCCATGCGTCTTACTGGTGAAGGCGTCTGGGGACTTCCAAAGGATAAAGCAGAGGCGCTTGCCGTGTTGCGCAGAGCGTTAGACCTGGGCATCAACCTGATAGATACAGCAGATTGTTATGGTCCAAATGTGAGTGAAGAGATTATTGCAGAGGCGCTCTATCCTTATCCAAAGGATCTTGTCATTGCGACTAAAGGTGGCGTGATACATCCTGGTCCAACTGCTCCGGCTCCCTGGCCGACTGATGGTAGTCCGAAGCATCTGCGTGAAGCCCTGGAGGGGAGCTTGCGCCGTTTACGAGTTGACCAGATTGATATTTATCAACTTCATGGTCCAGATCCCAAAGTTCCGTTTGAGGACTCCATTGGTGAGATTGCGAAGATGAAGGCCGAAGGGAAGATCCGTCATGTCGGCCTCTCAAATGTGACTGCGGATCATCTTGTTCGTGCTCAGCAGATTGTTGAAATTGTGACTGTGCAGAACTTTTATAATCTGGCGAGTCGTGCTATTAGCGGATTTGCGGATGTGACTCCCCAAATGGCTGAAGAGCTTGTTGATAGTTGCGCTCGTCAGGGGATTGGTTTTATTCCCTGGTTCCCTCTGGCGGCTGGCGCATTGGCTCAACCCGGAGGCGCATTGGATCAGATTGCTAAAAAGTATCAGGCCACTGTTGGTCAGGTTGCTCTGGCCTGGCTATTGCAGCGTTCCAGCACAATGTTGCCAATTGCTGGTACTTCCTCAGTGAAACATCTGGAAGAGAATGTACAGGGGGCAACTCTCAAGCTGACACAGGAAGAGTTTGATACACTTGATCAGATCAGTAAACAGTAGTTTATGGTCTGATGAACATAGGTGTGCAGTATGAGCATTGCGAGCAGGAGGACTTGCTGTCCTCCTGCTTTTTTTATCTATACTAGAGTTGTCCGATTAAGCGCATCAGGCGTTTCTGCTCATCGGCTTCATCTGTGACTGCGAGCTGAGTCACAATCAATTCATCCAGGCCAGAACTGAGCAATTCCTGTATACGTGCGGTGATGGCTGCTTCATTGCCAGTGATGACCAGACTATCGACCAGCCCATCAGAAATGTTGCCATCGGTGACCGGGAAACCAGCATCGGCGAACATATTGGCATAGAACGGCAAGACCTTATAGTAGTTGAGCATCTGACGCCCTTTTTCGATACCCAGTGAGCGATCATTATTCAGTGCGATGATCACATGGGCGACCAGTGGCGGAGCTGTTCGTTGCTTGCTCTCGGCACCTGCTTTGAGTGCTGGCAGGCCAGTTTTGAGCAGGTATGGTACCGGACAGATCCAGGAAATAGCACCATCTGAGACTTCACCAGCTAACCGGAATGCTCCTTCGCGTAACGCGGAAATGAGAATTGGCACCTGTGTTGTCCGTGGCTCTGTGAAGGTGACGTTGAAGAAGCGACCATGATGATCGATATTCCCCTCCCAGAGCGCGGCACGCAGAACCTCCACATATTCACGCTGGTAGGCCATTGGGGCGGTGAGATCCAGACCATAGACGCCTTCGATGATTGGTCGATGGCTGGGTCCAATTCCCAGACGCAAACGGCCAGGAGCGATATCATTGATGGTTATGGCCTGTTGCGCCATCACCAGTGGATGGCGTGGATAGAATGGCACGATTGATGTGCCCAGACGCACACTTTTTGTGCGTGATGCAGCGGCAGCAAAGATTGATAATGAATCGATCACTGGTCCCTGTGTCATCCAGACCTGTGTGACACCAGCGTCTTCAGCGGCTACGATAGTATCAATTGCTTCCGGTGCGGTATTCCCCGCGACAACAAGTCCCACGCGATCACGGAGTGCTGTTTGTGTCATCGTTTCTAACCTCTACTTTTTGTAGTATTGGACATTCCTTTTTTATCAGCATCAAGTTTAGACTAAAGAAGTAAACAATATGAAGTAAAATTGTATTTCCTATTTTAACGAAGATACTTACTATGCATGAGTGAGTTGTGAGGCTGGCTGAAGCATCATCTTTATTTATGGGTTTATAACTTTTTCTATAGTGCAATGATTTTTAGTTGCAAAAATCCCAATAATTCGTTATGGTTACACATATCAGGATAAAAAACGAATTCTGCTGTGAAATGATCGTGGAAAGCTATAATCTGATCAGTACTGGTAGAAAACCAGAAATGAGGAGTATGCCTTTACTCGATGAAGAGCACGGGGAAGGCCATGTGTTGGCCTGTCTATACGGGAAGGTAGTATGCATGAACAGGCGTATTTTGCAGGGGGCATTGGGCATTGTTGCCATTCTTACTTCAATTTGTTCGTATGTCATTATACTGATGGGCGCGATTGTCACAAACACGGGTTCGGGTACGGGATGCGGCACTTCGTGGCCTATCTGTCAGGGACAACTGGTGCCAGACACAATGACGCGTGCCGCGTTTATTGAATATAGTCATCGTGTTGTGTCAGGTCTGGATGGTTTTTTCATCTTTATACTGGCGTTATGTGCCTGGTTGATGTATCATCGTGATTTTCGTGTTAAATTATTCGCGTGCATGAGTGTGTTTTTTGTTGTTTTGCAGGGTGGATTGGGAGCGTTAACAGTGGTATATGAAAACACATTCGCGCAGTCATATCTGCTGGCGCTCCATTTTGGTTTCTCCTTGATTGCTTTTGCCAGTGTAGTTCTGTTAACTGTGCGTTTATTTCAGTTAGCGAAGGAAGAGCGGGGTCAGCAAAGAGCGCCTGCGCGGACTGGTAGTAAAGGATTGCGTTATGCGATCTGGGGCATTACTGTGTATTGCTACATTGTCGTCTATACGGGGGCATTTGTGCATCATGCCAATGCCATTACGGGCTGTGGTTTTCAATATCCTTTGTGTGGTTCAACCTTCCTACCCAATTTAACCACTCCGGCTGGCATTCAGGTGCTTCATCGCTTAGCGGCAGGAGCAATAGGTGTTCTGGTTGTATTGTTTATGCTCTGGATTTTGCGTTCGTACCGTGAGCGTCGTGATCTGGTCATCAGCAGTATTCTGGCTTTGCTACTGGTTGTTTTGCAGGGTGTTGTCGGCGCAATGATTGTCACTTCTGGTGGTCAATTGATGGTTTCGCTTTTGCATGCCACCGTGGTCACAGGCTTCTTCTCCGTGCTTTGTTATCTGTGTATGCAGATTGGTTGGCCCTGGCAGAAACACGTCCTTGAGCGCGAACAGGTTTTGTCACACCATATCAAAGAAGGAAATGTACTCTCGCGATCATAGTTTGTTTTCACATTAAAAGCCTCCTTATCAGCAAACAAGGAGGCTTTTAATGTGAAGGATTGATCCTGTTTTCTGACAGCAAAAAAACCATCTGTGATGGGCGGGTGAGACGGCGACGTCCTATTTTCCCATGCAGCTACCCACATAGTATCGTAGGGGCTGAAGAGCTTAACTTCCGTGTTCGGGATGGGAACGGGTGTGCCCTCTTCGCTATTGTCACCAGCTCACCTGC
>DATJIE010000021.1:0-25712 GCA_035493535.1 Dictyobacter sp. | reverse complement strand
AGAGGGCTGGCGTCCACATTAATAGAGTGGACGCCTGCCCTCTCACTATTTACCAGGAACAGAAATCATTCAATCTTGCATAGTTGAAGTCGCCTGATCTCTCGCTGGCTGATTCGTGCCAACAGGAACCTGCTGATTCTGGCTTTGTGTGCCGCTGACATTGATACGACGTGGCTGACTTTCCTGGCTAAACGGTAACGAGATAGCCAGTACACCATGCTCATACTTTGTCTGGATAGCATCTACGTTAATTGGTCGATCAAAAGTAACAGAACGCTGGAACGAGCCAGAGCTTATTTCGCGTACAAGCCAGTTCCCCTGCCCTTGCTCTTGTTGTTGTGATTGTGGTTGCTGCTGTTGTTGTTGTTGTTGTTGTTGTTGTTGTGATTGCTGACCCATCTGTTGCTGTTGAGCCGAGGGTTGTGCCTGTGTCTGTGGCGACGGAGACTCAGAAGTACTCGTAGTTTTATACTCGCCTTTAATAGTCAGAGTATTTTGATGGACCGTCAACTCAATATCTTCTGGTTTCACCCCCGGTAACGCCACACGCACCTGATACCCTTTATCATCCTCCCAAACATTCATTGGTGCCGCTACATTTGGCACATCACCAAACCAACGTGGATGAACGAAGCTTTGCGAAAAAAGTTGATCAATGGCATTGCGTAGACTCAATGCTTCGCGGAAAGGGTCATAACGAGACAAAGACATAGCGTTTTCCTCCATCTCACTTCATCGTTCAACATACTACAGAGTCAAACTTTTCAGCCCCGACATCAACACGTCTCCCTATACAGGAAAGTTACAGAACGGCACATGCTATGAAACACACTAGATTACTGCGATACCTTATCAGACCAAATGTGCGTAAACCACACAGTGAGTGTGATGCCAATCACAGCACTTAACAGGAAAAACAAGTACAGTAATGACAGAAAAAAACATGCTCTCAAAATACATTTTTAAGTGTTATTTTATCGCGCTCTCAACCAATTATAAGGCCAATATTCGATAAAAATAATAACCGTTTTTCTCATCCCAAAAGAGAATATTATAGCAAGGAGGAAATAAAAAATGGCTTATTTAAAATTTGTGAATGCAACTTATTCTCAGGTTACTGGTAAAATTCGTCGTGCGCAGCAGTTAGTCCGTAGCCAGTTCAGATATCTGGAAGAACATCCTCACCTGGCACCTCGAAATTATCGCAGATTAAGCTATCTTTCACAGACCTTACATGCAATGAGCAAAGTGCATCCATCTCGGATAAATACGATGGATTTAGATGCCATTCTTGATGAAATTTCCTCTATCATCGGCTACTTACAGCATGCCGCATAAAGAAAAACAAACGATGACGATACAAAAAAGAAGGTTCTGTGCTGAACAATAACGGCACAGAACCTTCACAGAGAAATTGAGTAGTACCCTCGTTTTATTCTCTATTCTCCGAGCACTTCCACATTGTAGTGTGTCACCAGATCAGGATCTGGTTCACCGCTGGCACCAGGATGATGGGCTTTAAACATATCACTGTTGGTGTACTCACCCATCGCTTCCTTTGAAGTCCAACGTGAGATCGCCAGCACCGAGCCATCTTCAGCCGTCCAGAGTTCCAATCCAAGAAAACCACTGTATTGCTTCATCGCCGGGAGGGCACGTCGAAAACCCTCAAACACATGTGCTCGATGTTCTTCTGGTACTCGAATTTTATTCGCGGAAACAAACATTTCCTATATCTCCTCTCTCTATTTTGCTTTCAACAATTGTTTTTCAAACTTGAGTTCGCCTCAACCCAACCACCTTCAACCTATTATAATGCGTGCTCCCACGACATTGCCAAAGTCATGACATGCGAGCACGCGCAACCACGGCAACGCTCCACCTGTTGAAAACAGACGTTCTGCCGATATCAAAAAAAGAAACTCAAGCACAGAAGTGGTCGTTTGACCTATCAATCACGCCTCTCACAGTGGAAGTGTGACCTGCAAGCAGAAAGGATTGCATCTGATGATCCAACGTCTCTATACACCCTACTTGTATCTGGCATGCATGCTCATGTACGGTATAGGATTTTTACTCTTGCCGACCGGAAACGCCGCCGCCCATGTAAGCCATGCAAGAGTCATTCACAGTACACCAGCAACCACCAGCACAATTACGCACTTACCAGCCAGCATCAAAGTGCAAACAATTCAGAACATGGATACCAATCCACAAAATAGCAATCTCACTGTCTATGGACCCGATGGGCAGGTAATCAGCCAGGGAGACGCTCACATCTCACTCAATAATCCACGTGAAATGTCTGTGACGCTTAAAAAAGTGCAGACACAGGGTATTTATATCGTGCAATGGAAAACACGCTCAAGCGAAGATGGAGAGTCAGACCAGGGAGCATTCACATTCTCTGTCAAAGCCAAACCGGTTGTCACATCCACAACCGCCACAGTAACCACACCAACCACACACACAAACACCATATCGCAAAAACCAGCCTGGGTGCCTATCGTCTCACCGATTGTAGGATTACTCGCTGGTTTCATCATTGGAGGCGCAGCGCAGAGAAGATGCGCGATGAAAAAAGTCCGTAAACTGGAAACAGAGTTAAAACAGAGAAAAGAGCAAGAACAAGAACAAAACGAACTGGCAACCCGCTCTTGAGCAGCGAAAAAGCCACCGGTCTTACATTCAATAAACCATGCACAAGACCGGTGGCTCTGATCGCTATCGGCAAACCACCCTTAAATAAGAAGTTTTCAACACTTACTGATCAGCAACTGGCGGCGTGGGCCAGTTTTCAGGATAGATCACGTAAGCGGTACCGTTCGAATATTTGAGCCAGACATTCTGCAAGGCTGCACGATTATAGGTAATCTCAACGCCACTATCAGAAGCAGCAGCGGGATCGTTGGTAATCACATCGCCATTGGTGGCAAAACCACGCACAACAATCAGGTGTCCATCAGAGCCAGGAATAGGGGTGCCGGGCAGCTCACCTTGCTGATACGCAATACTGATAACAATAGGCACACCACGTTTCACCCACTGCTCAATCTGACTCATTGAATACATACGAGTCACATATGCACGTAAGCCATAACTCGCGGCATAGGCGGTATTAAAGGGCCAGTTGCCGGTTCCCTCATATGTAAAATCATAGGTCCCCTGCGCAGCATCCGGTACCGTCTGATTTAATTGTGGGCGATGTAACACATTTGCCCAATATGCCATCACCATACTGGTCGACGTCGGGCTACACCAGACTTCACCACCACCACCATAGCCAAGTCCCTGATATTCAGAAAGCATCTGAGAGCGCTGTGGCACATTCAGATTTTTGCCCCAGACCGAAATATCAGAAGCAATCTGTGGCGTATGTTGAGGATCGGAATCATACGAGGCGATAGCATTGATGCTGCGAACAGAAGGGCTGGCAGAGGTAGAAGTGGAAAATAGTGTCAGACCCAACTGATACGCCGTCGCAGGCTGACTACCTGTATAGAAAGTATCGGTAGCAACCGAGCCAGTGGTATCACTCTGACCATCGACACTATGACGTTGAATTGTGCTCAGGTCACTCGCCCAGATTGGCAGATCATACCAATGAGTCCAGGTACCGCCCTCCAACACACGCACATGCACCTCCATCCATGTCCCGGTAGGAGTGGTCGCATCCCAGGAAGCAATAATCGTCGTCACAGGCTTCGCAGTATGGTGTATAGGAGAAACTATCGTACCGAAATAGAAGGAGCCACCATTATAGTAGTTGGAACCAGAGTTATATTGACCAGCGGCATAAGGATCTTGCCCCGCGCACAGGTGAGCAGCAGCAGCATAATGCGCCACACCACCATCAATGTCGGTGGCATTACAGGTTGCGCGAGCAGTCGGAACAAGATGGAATTCACTGCCATATAAGATCCCCACCCCATTTCCAGTCCAGGTTGAGAAATCATGATATGAATTTTGCTGCCATAATTCATCATATTGCTCAGGAGTGCTAGCAGAAGAAGCTGCATGTGCTGCCTGCGCAGAAAAAAATGACAGGCAAACCAGAGAAAGCAGGCAACTGAAGATGACACGAGGAATAGACATAACATTCGCATCAAGTGAACGGAAAGATTTCATAGTGATATCCTTCTTCCATACAAAAACATACAAAACAAATAATCTCTTTGTTAAAGAACTGGATGACAATTAAAACTTTATTTTATTAACAAGAGCTTTGTTTCTGTTTAAGTGTATGGAAGAAATTACGTTAAGTCAAGTGATTGCTTGCTTAAAAGCATAGGTGACTTTATCGGCGTCAGATAAAATAAGATGTAGCAATGATGCCCATTAACGCTTGAAAGCAGAGCATACTCGTCAGCCACAACATAACATCATTCCTCTTATTTCCCAAAACGATTGCCGAACGGCAATCATTGAGGAAACCGATAGAGAAGATAGCCATCAAAGGACTTCACCTGATACTTCTTCTTTTCACGCGCCAGTTTCACATTCAATTCAGCTATCTGAGGAGAACCAATATGCAAAAGGTACGCTGATTGTGGATCTTGCCTGACAACGGAGGCATAAGGAGGATAGCGATTAAAGCCCGGATCCAAATTTTCGTACGAAATCACGCTACATAGAACCTGCTCATGCGATAAAAAGATCATCAAATTACAGGTCCAATAATCTGTATACATATGTTGCACATGCAAACTAACCAATGTGTTTGCCAGATGCTCTTGTTGAGTATTCGTCATCGCATCCTGGTCAAGGAAAAGAGGCATACCAGTAGGAAACTGCGTGTATGCACGAACGGTTCCTTTGACTTCAGCAAGCATAAACGTGAGCAACAAAATACTACACAGGATCTGTACCCCTCTTTTCGCTGGCAACCAATCTCTTTTCGCAGTGATCAGACTCCATAGAGGCCAGAGTACCGCCGGAGTCGCAACGATCATCGAGATCAAGTAACGTGTGCTCCACGCTACACCCACTACCTGCATGCTACTGGAGAAAATCAACCAGGCAAACGCAGCTCCAATCAGTAGCATCAACCGGGCACCTTGAATAACCGTCTCTTGAGTCAGCGCAATATCAGGAATATCCCCCTGTCTCCGGCTGGCTTTTATCAACTGGTAGAGTTGACGCACAGCCAGAATAACAGCAAGCAACCAGATAATGATAAAGAAAAAGCCCCAAACGCTATGAGCAGCGGTACATTGAAGAACATACGCACTGGAGTGTAAAGATACAGGCCAGGCATCCGGCGGCTGGATGTAACAGATCCCAGATGCCCCTGTAGCCAGCGGGAGAGCGACCATAACCCCCTCTTCCAGACGCTGCCATAACGGTATCGTCTGCGTGCTCACTCCCAGTAAATTGACAACAGACAGGCTATGCTGCCCGTTCGATAACATCGCCTGTCCATCATTAAAGAGGACATCATGCATAATCAATGGTAACAAACCAATCCCCAGAGCCAATAACAGACTGACAATTGTTGTTACACGCAGCGTTTTCAGAGCAAAAACACAGATAAAAAGCGCAGACACCAGGATAAAAGCACCGGCTAGCTCATCATTCCAGAGAGCCAATCCAGACATCAACCCCCAGAGCACATACAGGATCAGACATTTGCGACGCTGACTGGCGCTCATCTCACGATAAGGGGTAATCGAGTGGAGCGCAATATAGACACTAAGAAGCACAATAATAGCACAGAAAAGAGGAGTTTCCGCGTGCCCCAACGTCGCAGGAATCGATCTGGAGATACTCTCGATGGTGCCAAAACTCATCAAAAAAAGAGTCACCATTGCCAGCCCTCTGGTATAGAGACGTCTGGTGAGATAATAAAGGACGACTAAGAACAGAAAAAACAGAAAGAGAAGCCCAAGACGCAAAACAGTAATACTAGGGCCGAATATAAGAAATAATCCAGCTCCTATATAGGCTTCGAGCGCTCCCAGTTCGGCCTGCCCATACATAAAGAACGGAAAATCTCTGCCCTGTGAAATATGTAATGACATCAATCCTACTGCCGCTTCATCACTATTCGTCGGCGGCCAGTGATTGAGAATCATAAACAAACGTACGCCAATAGCCAGAAGTACAAGCAAACAACTACAAAGAGCAGCAAAAGAGAACTGAATTTTCCCTTTCCCTACAACTACACGTTTATTCAACCACATACTTTTATCTTGTCTCTTTCCAATTTCATTCAATGTATCTTCTCACGCATACATCCCGATGCATGCGTGTAAAAAATGGCAATTTTTATTGTTAAGTGAGTAAAGATACTCAGCCTTATAACCCAAAGAAGAATTTTTCTACCCACAGAACCGATCGACAAAGCAATGAATACCAACCAGTACGATCCGACCATGTACTCATTATGTTGAAACGATCTTATCCAATAGCAAGCAACATATTGCTCTCACCACAATGCACGACGAAGGATGTATGAACAAAAGTGTGTAACATGCAGACCACAAGATAAAGATACCCCAGAAAAAACATCATAGATGTACAAATAAAACATACACATATATAACATGAATACTTACATGAAGCCAACCGAGGGAAAATATAATGAAGATCACATATCCACAAAAAATACGGATAGTGCTATTTCACCTGTAAAGCCAACAGCATTTATAGATAAAACATATATATTTAACCAGTTTCTACATACAATAAAAGAGATAGAAAGGAAATGATAAATATGCTGATCGATAGCATAAGTGGAGATAAAAAGAGGCATTGAATGATCTTATTAAAGTAACTATATGGCCGCAAAATTAAGCCAGTGATGGAGAGAACGTGTTGCAACTCTCCATCACCATAGGAACTTAAGAACTTAGTGAAACATGGGTGAAGACCATAATACCCGTAGGTAGAAGCGTAAAGTTTTTGACACTGGTTGTTGTTGCCTGTACAGAGACTCCATGATAAAGGAACACATAAGGAGCATCCTGCATGATCATTTGCTGTGCCTGCTGATAATCGGTAGCACGAGTCTGCTGATCACTGGTCGTACGGGCATTCTCAAGCAATGCATCAACCTGCGGATTTGAATACTGCATGGTATTGTTACCACCGCCCGTATGGAAGTAGGAATAGATGTTCCCATCCGGGTCAGGGCGTCCGCTCCAACCCAGAAATGCAGCCTGGAAATTATAGGAATCAGTATCGCTCAGAAGCGTTGCGAATGTCTCCTGTTTAATATTCATCTTGATACCGGCTGGTTGCAATTCTGATTGTAAGTACTGCGCCATTGTGACGGTGAGAGGTGAACCGCTGGCAATCAACAAGGTAAAGGAAATACCATTAGGATCACCAGCCAACGCCAACTCTGATTTGGCCTTACTGACATTATAGGTATACGGTGTAAAATTCTTCTGATAAGCCCAGCTTCCGGGCGGGATCGGCCCATTCGAAACCACACCTGTACCCTTCAGGATGCTATTCAGTATTTCCTGCCGATTTACAGCCCACGAAATCGCTTCACGAACATGAACATTATTTAATGGTGCAGATTTTGTGTTTAGCTGGATGCCATAGAAACTCAGTCCAGGGATCTGCTTGTAGACAAGGTTAGAATTTGACTTCGCACTTGCGATATCATCAGGAGCAACACCATCGGCAACCTGGATTGTTCCGGTCTGTAAGTTGTTATATTCCTGCGTTTCATTGGTAATTGGACGATAAGTGATAGAGTTCAGATAAGGGAGTGAATTCCCCTGTGCGTCTTTCAGCCAGTAGTTGGGATTCTTTTTCACTACAAGTTGATCGTTCTTTACCCAACTACTGAATTCGAAAGGGCCACTACCAGCACCAACCGGTGCATTTGCCAGCTTTGAACCTAACTTCTTCACAGCCGTTGGCGAAAGCATCATGCCAGCGCGATCAGTCAATGTTGCCAGCAAAGGGGAAAATGGTTGCTTCAGATTGAATTGCACATGTGAGGAATCTATTGCCTGCACTGACTTAACACTTGATATCTCACTAAAGCGAGGGGAGGCAGAATCATTCAAAATACGATTGATATTGAAAACAACCGCATCAGCATTAAAAGGTGTGCCATCTTGAAATTTCACATCGGTACGTAGCGTGAAATCCAGTTCTGTGGGTGTTTTATAGGTCCATGAAGTTGCCAGATCAGGAACGACCTGATTTTGTGCATTGATTTGCACCAGGGTATCATAAATATTGAGCATGATCTGTCGATCATAGAGAGCTGACGATTGCAGTGGGTCCAGTGTCACAGCGTCAGAAGATATACCAACTTTGAGATCGCCACCAGACTGTGGTTGTGAATTGGACGTACTGTTGCCACCACATGCGGTCAAGAGGAAAGTGGCAAGGAGAAAAAGAACAGTTCCCACAAACAATGGTTTACGCATGTAAATATGCCTATTCATGCGTGTGAATGCGTGGTATGCCAAGGATTGAACCCTCCATTCAGAAATAACATTTAGTGGATGGTAAGGGATAATTCGTCTGACATCTCTGGCAGAAAAGCGCAAATAACATAAGTAGTGCAATATACCAGAAATTAAAAGCAAATTCATGAAGATAGAGTAGATGGGAAAATTTTCACTAATCAACTCCTCATGTAATGAATGACTACTCAATGTGCAAATCGCCTGCTACAAACATTACTGTGTACAAATATATCTTGTCAAGCATTCTCAAATGGACATGTATTTTATCATTTCACATTTTTTTCACAAGGATATCTGGTATTCATTGAACAATGTTGCTTTTTCATACAAGTATAGCATAAAGCAGTTTTTATTATCATCTACGATATATACAAAACAACCATAGCAATCTAGCTTCAAATGCAACCAGACCTGTATAATTACAGTGTGTTTGGATACGAGCAACAAAAAGAAATTACATGCAAATCTGCCTATTTATCCACAAAAGGAGAACAGGATAGCTCTTACATTGATTACCAACCTGGAAGTCAACCAGATGTCAAAAAATCTCTCAAAAGCCTCTCATATGAAAGAAAAATGGACTCTCAAGCCCCTGATTGTGATCGTGAAAGACTCCTCATTTTGAGATCTGATCGGCATTCAGAATCTATGCTATCCTGTTCATTCATGCCACTACCGCTGCTTGGACCTGCCATCGATCAGTCTGGCTAGATCGGCCAGGATCGGGTGATGGATGACATCTTTGAGGGAGACAACACGCTCCAACATGATCACCAATCTGACCGCCGACAGCGACGTACCGCCACGATCGAAGAAGTTGTCCTGTTGGCCGATGCCCTCCTGTGGGATGCCGAGCACTTTCGTCCAGGCGGAGGCGAGCAATTGCTCGGTTGGTGTCCGCAATGCGTGAAAGCTCTCCTCGCTTCCGTCAAGTTCTCCAGCGAGCACTGTTAGCCTCTTCCGATCGATCTTGCTATTGGCGGTTAACGGCAGATTTTCCCGCCAGTGGAAGATAGACGGAACCATGTACGCAGGCAACGATGCTGCCAGTCGCGCACGCAGGTCGTCAATCTCAAGTGGCCGCAGCCCGGCGTAAAAGGCTACCAGATGCTTACTCTGATCAGCTCTCTCGACGACGACCACCGCACCATCACGGACACCGGATACCCGCAACAGGGTGTTCTCAATCTCTCCGATTTCGATCCGGAAACCTGAGACCTTAACCTGAGTATCCCGGCGTCCGAGGAATTCCAGTTTCCCATCAGGTAGCCAGCGGCCATAGTCACCACTGCGATAGAGCCGCTGACCAGTGCGATGTGGATCGGTCATGAAGGCAAGCCGGGTACGCTCCGGATCATTGATATATCCACGACCAACGCAAACTCCGGAGAAAACAATCACACCTGGAGCACCAAGTGGCACTGGTGACAGATACTCGTCGACGATATACACATGGACGTTATGAACAGGTCGACCAAGCGGGACCCTATCCTGGTCCGGCACCCGGTCCATGATCTCATGGTTCGTGTCGTCCGAAGTCTCCGTCAGTCCATATGCGTTGACCAACTTGATCTCGGGTTCGGCTGCGAACCAGCGCTGCGTGAGTTCTTTCTTCAGTGCTTCACCTGTGACCGAGACACACCTCAGATCCGACAGTTTACGCGGATGCTGCTCCAGATACGACAGCACGACTTCAAGGTATGATGGCACAAGCTGGAGCACAGTCACCTGACTATCGATGATCTTGTCTACAAAACGCTGAACGTCCAGAATTACCTCCTGCTCAATCAGCAGAGTGCGCCCACCGACCAAAAGAGCGGAGACGAGTTGCCACAGTGATATGTCGAAGCACTGTGGCGCGGTCTGGGCGACGACCTGCCCTTCAGCGATGCCCAGGTCATCAATCTTGGCGTACAGGTGGTTGAGCATGCCCGCATGCTCACACATTACCCCCTTAGGCTCACCGGTAGAACCGGAGGTGAAGTAGATGTAAGCAAGCTGGTCTGGGACGACGTTGACACCAAGATTATTGTCTTCATGTTCCTCTAAGCAGGCCGCATCTACGAAGAGTGTCTGGATTTCGGACAGCGAGGCAAGCGCCTGGTCAAGCGCGAAGGTACTACCAGGTTCGGTCAGCACGAGTCGGCACCCTGCACGGGAGAGAATAGTTGCGATGCGATCGGGCGGAAAATGTGGCTCAATAGGCAGGTAGACGCCACCAGACTTGAAGATTGCCAGGACAGCGGTCATCCAATCCAGGTTGCGCTCGGTCACCACCGCAACAATGCCTTCACGCTGTAGTCCCCGTGCCAACAAGGCTCGTCCCAGGCTGTTGGCACGGACGTTAAGCTCACCGTAAGTCCACTGCTGATCAGCATACATTACCGCAATGGCGTCCGGATATGCCGCCGCACGCTGCTCGAATAGTTCATGGATCCGGCGATCCGGCAATGTCCGTCGCCGACCTGCGAGTCCTTCGAGCTGAAAGTAAAGTTCCTCGGTAGAAAGCAGACTCTGCCGCTCATGCTCGGCATCTGGATCGGAGGCTATCAGTGACAGTGCTTTGAAGTGATAACCAGCAATCCTGGCAGCACAATCCACGTCCAATACCTCGGTCCGGTACCGCAACCGTAGCACAAGGCCGTTGCCGCGTTGCAGGATTTCCACCATCAGCACGATACCTTCAGCGAGTTGCCCACAGTTGCCAAAAGGATCAAACACGGTTTCGAAAAACGGTCCGGTCAAGCCCAACTCGTGACTGAGATCATCAACTGAAACGTCCTGGTGTAATAACAGTTCAGCCCTGACTTGATGAGTATCCAGCAGTAATGCCCGCCACGAGGCAGGTTCAATCGTCAGCCTGCAAGGCAACGGTTGATCGCCCTCTGCGGCGACGTAGCCGGTCACAACCTCACGTTCACCAGAGAGTGCCGCCAGCACTCTGGCATGTGCCGCCAACAACACAGAACTGAGAGGTAGCGCCAGATCGTCCGCCAATCGCTGCAATGTAACCACGAGATGGGCGGGAATCATTGTTTCACACTCACCGACGCCTATCACCGGAGTGAGCGTCCAACGCGGAAGCCTGCTAAATTCGCCGGAAACAAGCACACGGTGCCAGAACTCACGATCTATCTCCATTCGCTGTTCTATCGATACTTCTCTTCTCGTTCCCATCAATTCATCCCTCCTCTTAGCGATTGCGACGGTGTTCTTCCCCACGGATCAGCGCGGCGAGCACCATTATTCTCGTTGCTATCATCTCGGTAGACCTTCATGCTGGCCTTATTTTGTCCAATCAGGTGAGTGCGATCCCACTGTCCATCCTGCTCTGACAATGGCCTGTGTAGAGTGATTGACTGAGCAAGAACTGGTTGCAGAGCTCGTCTGGGCGCAGAGTTGACCAACGCTCTGGCGGGATTCCCCCCCCACCATGCGTGTGAAGGTATCTCCTCGCCTTTCATAAGGAAGGAATCGGCGGCAAGCACTGCTCCCTCACCTATCGTCACACCATAGTGCACAAAGGCACCAACCCCCAGCGTACAACCGTCACCGAGTGTAGTGTAATCAGACTTGAACGTACCATCTTCGAGTGAGTGACACTGGATCTTGGTAGACACATTGAGCGTGCAGTCGTTCCCGATAGCGGTCAGCGATCTCTCCGTCAAAGAGCAACCATCGTCAAAGACGCGGCGACCTATCCGTACACGCAATAAGCGCCAGACCATGTTTTTGAATGGCGTGCCGTTGAACATATTGAGATACATTTCGGGCACCTTCCAGAGGCGCTCATGCCACCAATAGTAAGGATCGTAGATGGAGCAAAACTGCGGTTTCAGAGAGCCGAACGCCAGAATAGCCCGCTCCACCAGGATAAAGTAACCCACACTGAACACGAGGCTGAGCACAACGTCCACAGTAAACGTCACTGCGCCGAACACATCGTAGAGATCGATAGCAATGAGACCAAACACGATGAGCATGAATAAATGCAGCCAGCGTATGAATAGGAATAAGCTCATGGTCCGAAGATTATAGCGATTCTTGGCGGCAAGCCGCCTGCGCAACTCATCGCCAGTTCGCAGATGATCGAAACGGCTATCACGCTCCACTGATCGGGGAATCTCGAAACAGGGCGAACCCAGGAGACCCACACCCTCGCGTACCTTGCCGTCTAGTGGGATCATTACTTTCGTCGCGAGGAGACAATTGTTCCCCGTTCGGGCACCTGCAGGAAAGGCGACATGGTTACCCAGGAAGTTATGTGCGCCAATCGCTGCGCGGGATACGCGAAAGGATGTGCTTGAGAAATCTGCATTAATGAACGAGAGTCCATCGCAGACCATCGTGCCACTACCAACTGAACTCAGGTACGGAGTCTCGTGCTGCATATCCGATCCAAAGTTCGCCCCCGTCTGCTCAACCCGGGAAAGGTCGTATCCAAGGTAGTGCAGATAGTGAACGATGTAAGAGCTATCACCGAAGAGCCAGTTGAAAAACTTTCTATTGGTCAGTCTTGAGATCGCCCGGTGCATTGAGTAATGGAAACCGTAGAGGGGATAGACCTTATCTGGCTTAATAGCGAGATTCAGCAGGCGTGGAATGGTGAACACGACGGCAAGCCCGACAATGACAATAAAGCAGGACGCCGCCAGAGAAAGGAACAGCGCGTCGATGTAGAGATACGGCGCGATAATCTCATCGCTTCCAGCGTCTAACAGTTTGTCCAGTCCAGGCACCAGAGTGAACAGCAGGTAAAAACCGCCGAAGGCCAGCGGCATATACACAAGAAAGACCATAAGCAGCGTAGAGAGCCCGAAACAGAAACGGCGTAGCGTGCCACATTCAGTTGGTGCAACCCTTAGGTAGTCCACCTGCGTACGCTGTGCTGGAGAGCCGTGCCAGCGCTGGCCAGCCGGGACCGTCTCGCCGCTTTGTAGTGTTGATGTGTGACCGAGTTGCGCACCGTCACCCATCGATGTATTGATATCGAGCACGGTCTTCTCACCAATGAACACATTCCGACCCAGGGTGACCGGGCCAGTCTGGATTCTCCCACCGTGCGCCCGATAGCAGAGGATGAACGAGTCTTTACGGATCACTGTATCGGCACCAATCGTGAGCAAATCAGTACAGACTGGCACTGTGCGGGAAAAGATAGTGACCCCTTTCCCAATCCGCGCACCGAGGGCGCGCAAGTACAGCACATACAGCGGCGAGCCAATGAAGAAGATTATCGGGTTAGCGTGGATCAGCGTCTTAACAATCCAGAAGCGCATGTAAGTGAGTCCCCAGACCGGAAATTCGCTGGTTTTCCATCGACCGATGAGAATCCATTTTACGACGATAGGGAAGCAACAAAGGCCAAGGAAGGTGGCACTACCAAAAAGAGCCGAGCGCAGGTAAATGTCCACCCAACCGTAACCTGCGGAGATCCAGTCGTAGCCCCAACCCATGACCCAACCAACAAGGGTGGAATAGCCAAGGAAGACCAGGAATTGCAATATTCCACAGAGAACATACTGCAATGTACTAGTCGGTGTCACCACCGTGGTTAATGCCGGAGCCGAGGGTTCAACAGTGATGAGTCCGTGATCAGTAAGTGCTGTCACCAGACTCTTGATCGTTGGGTAGCGGTAGACATCCTTCATCGACACCGACGGCATATCCGTCCGCTTCCTGAGCCGAGCACAGAACTGGGCCATTACCAACGAATTGGCCCCCAGATCATCAAAGAAATGGCTATCAACAGTCACCTGCTCGACATGCAAGACGCCAGCGAGCACCTCAGAGAAAATCCTCTCGATGTTCTCGACGTCGATCATCGGGTCTGTATCGCTGTCATTGGCGGTGGGAAATGCAGCCAGATTGGCTGTCGAGCCATCCATAGATTCTTCCATTACGTAAGCTCCTTGAAACAGAATTTGGCAATTCGTGACATTCATCTGGAATGCCGACACCTCGACATCGAGTGCTCCAAAACCTGATTTGCCTGACCCTGAGTCTGGGCACCGCTACGGCAGTCCCAGGCTGGTGGTGGCCAGCCTGGGACTGCATAACCACCTGCTCACTAATGCTGGCCACCATCATGGTCAACCTACCTGACCGTCGGTGCAGTTATCGGCGAAGTAACCACATCTGGAACACAGATTTGACTGACTGTCTGTGAGTCACTGCTCAACCCGTCAGAGCCAGTCAAGCCCTCACCGTATACCTCCTGCAGCCAGGTGGCATGGTAGATGGTATCAAGGTAACGCTCTCCAAGATCCGGAGCAATAGCCACCGAGGTGAGTTCTTGCCCGTCATGTCCGGCCAACCAGGTCAATGCACCACTGATCACTGTGCCCGTGGAACCTCCAAAAAGGAATCCTCTCCTGGCCAGATGATGACAGGTACGAATGGTATCTACTTCCTCGACGTGTATCACCTCATCCACATAGGACTCGTCAAGCAGCGGTGGACGGACACCCGCGCCTAGCCCGGGAATCATCCGACGGCCCGGCTCACCTCCAAAGACCACTGAGCCAACGCTATCCACTGCGACAATTCGCACCTGCGGGTGCCACTTTCGGAAGTAGCGTGCGCAACCCATCAGAGTTCCGGTGGTGCCAGCCCCGACAAACAACACATCCAGGTGCGGGAACTGACGAGCAATCGCAGGAGCCGTTGTGTGGTAGTGCGCCTTCCAATTGTGCGGATTGGTGTACTGATTAAGCCATACATACCGATCATCGGAGGAACATAATGCTCGGACATAAGCAAGCCGTGCCCCAAGGAGTCCACCGCCGTTAGCATCTGGCTCAGTAATGACATGTACCTGACTACCCAATGCCTCCATCAGCAGTCTGGTCGACTGGTTACAACGTTGGTCTGTGACACACAGGAAGCGGTAGCCCTTGCTCGCTGCGATCATACTCAGCGCCACACCCAGATTCCCAGACGAGGACTCAATCAAAATCGACTCCGGTTTCAGGATGCCATCCCGCTCGGCAGCCTCTACCATCTCGGTCGCAGCCTTCAACTTGATCGAGCCAGCAAAGTTGAAGCCCTCACACTTCAGAAAAAGCGAGTGTCCAAAGATCGACCGCAGGTCGACGTAGAGCGCCTCCTCGTTGAAAGCATGGGGAAAGGATATGATTGACATATTGACCTCCTCCTCTATGGTTGAGCACTCAACCGTACCGATGCAACTCGTGAAAAAAGTCGTCAATGACGTGCAATTCTCCGCTACGAGCAATCTCGTCATAGACATATTTGCCAACCGCCAGATCAAGCACACCGAGACCGAACGGCGAAAACACTACTGGCCGGTTCTCTGGCACTGGCACCTTCCCGGTCATCACGTCGTCCAATGTGCCGTTCAGGAACTCCCGATTACCCGTGAGTTGTTCGGCCAGATGCGGCGACGTATTGGCCTTCAAGCAATGCTCTACATCGTCGACGAAGTTGGTCGAGGCAAGCACAATCTCTGGCGCAAGGTCGCGCAGCGATACATGCAGCACTAACGGATTGTGAGCAAAACATGACAGGTCGCTGACATGCGGTTCACTGGCAACGGTGGCAAAAACAACCATGTCGCTGGAACGGATCAACTGCTCAGCACTGTGATGCTCAGTCATCCGGCTGGTGGTACCCGACCGCTCCAGGTAACCACGGAAGCCAGCCACACTGTCAGCGGACAGATCGTACACACCAATCTCGTCGAACGACCAGTCGGTAGCGGTCAAGAAGGTGTGAATATAGCGAGCAATCAGACCAACCCCACAAAACCCCACGCGGGTTGGACGCCTGCGGCTGCGGCTGAGCCAATCGGCTGCCAATGCGGCCAATGCCGATGTTCTGGTAGCACTGATGATCGAACTTTCCAGACAGGCGAATGGGTAGCCAGTCTCGTGGTCGTTGAGGATCAACACAGCCGAAGCTCTCGGAATGCCTGCTACCACATTCTCCGGGAAACTGGAGATCCACTTCAGGCCATCTACACGAACCTGCCCGCCGATTGAGGCGGGCAGAGCTATGATTCGTGAAGATAGGCGATCAGGAAAACGCAGGAAGTAGGACGGTGGGTTCACCGAATCCCCGGCACAGTGCAATTGATAGGTGGTCGAAACTAGCTCTACAATCTGTTCCTCGTGCCCCTGCAATGCATGTTGGACCTGAGCACCGGAGATTACGGCGAACGATGGTACAGTGACCTGTCTGGACATTGCGGACCCCGTCTGGGTGGAATGTGTTATGGTCATCTGGCGCACACCTCCATAGTCGGCAAACAATCGATCAGACGCACCGCGTCGGTCATTGCGACGAGCACTTCGCGTGATCCCACGTAAGCTTCCCTGCTGTGCGCGGTACGAATGTTGTCGACAAGCATCAGGTCGCCAGCCTGCCACGGCTCGCGAACAGTATTGGCCTCGTAAACCTGATTAAGCAACTGCACAACATCCTCCTCAATCGGATCGCCGTTCCCATAACGGGTATTGAACGGCAGACCATCAACGCCGTAAACATCCACCAGGAACTCACGCACGTCAGGTTCGAGCGTCCACTCATTAAGGAACGCAATCTGATTGAACCAGCAGCACTGACCAGTGATCGGATGACGCACCACAGCACTGCGGCGCTGCCTGGTATGTAATCCACCATCTGGTTGCCACTCGAACTCAATCGCGTTGTTGCGGCAGTAACGCTCGATAGCTCCCCGGTTCTCGGTGCCAAACGCTTCAGCGAAAGACGCGCCAATCTCGTCGTTGTAGCTGCGCGTGAGCAACCAACCTTCTCGCTCGAAACGTGTAACCAACGCGGCAGGCAATGCGTCGAGCATAGTCGTTGCATCAGCCACGGCAGTTGCTCCTCCGGTAACAGGAGCACAGAGGCACGCAAACAGCAACAGGGCAGGAAACTCAAAAGTATAGCTCAGCTCGTGGTGCATACACATTGGCTGATTAGGCGGCCAGGGCGTTGAGGAATATACACCATCAGAGTAGGTACGCCGAGCAGCAAAAGCCTCTCTCTCAGTCATCAAACCAGTACCTAACCGCCTGAAGACAGCACCAATCTCGGCTACTTCGCGTAGCCCAAGACCCCGGATCAGCACTGAACCATGCTCGATGACGGCGGCACGTAACACATCACGGTGCTCGGCCACCCAGTTCAATGGATCATCGACGGCACTGGCCTGCAACATCGGAGGTTTATCAGGTTGCAGGTCTATGTCGAGCAGAAACATCTCGGACGAAGATGACATCTCGATCTCCTTTCAGTATCCTGGCTAATCCAACTCTACCACTCTGCGGGGCAAAGTTCCCCAGGGCTCAGCCACGCTAGAGAGCGTTTCCAAACTAAACTTTGTCTGATATTCACATTTCAGAAGCGTATCTGAGAGGTATTATCAACTTGTTTCAATCCTACAAACAAAATTGGGGATGAGCATCTCGCAGGTCATCAGTGGCTCACTGATCTTGAGCATCGTAGCACATGAAGCCGCCTCTAGAATGGTATTGGCAAGTTGTTGAGCCACCACACAGTGAACCGTGAACCTTACGTTCCCTGCGAAATAGAGAGATGTGTTTTGCCTGGTCAACTGGCCTCCAATAAGCAGCAGCGAAGTAGTGGACGTCACGAAATTGCTAGCACGGTGCCACAAAATGATCGGGCATTTAAGCAGAACCGTCAATTTCTGATCGAGAGACACACTCATCAGTTGCTCCTGAAAACCAGTACTCCTGATTGCCGAATTTCTACCAGTGTGGCAGGCTTCTAACCGTAGTTTACTCACGAGGAAAAAACAAGAAGAACATGGGAGAACTTGAAAGAACTTGATGTTTGTTATGCAACTTAAATTGATTTATATTTGTCACACTCCCTATTCTCTTAGTATATCTTCTATGATGTTTTCCCTTCTCTTTACAGTATACCCCCATATACAAGTTGAGCTTTCTCAGGTATTTCCAAGGATCATGCGCTGAAGGCGTACCACCTGGCATGAAAGGCAGCTATGCAGGGACGTTCAAAAGAACTTATTTGTAGAAACATATATTATTGCTGAGCTATAAAGAGGATTAAATGGCAAGATAGACTCAAGTGTCGCGGTGAAACAATGAATGAACAAAATCATCCGTTTGTTCCCCAAAACATCTCAACAAGAACTATCCAGGGAACATAACACGCTCTTGCCTTTCTGTAGTACAGCATATATACTCTCTCATGAGGATGGCATTGGGGAACAAAAAGAGAATGAGAGGAGCAATGCCAAAGACCGCCCGCTTCATACTTCTATGGTCAGTAGAACAAGACCTTTATCAACTTTACGAACACGGCCATCTTTTACTTAAGGCCGATAGCTCCTCCTGGTTTACCTGGCTGACCACACATACCTCCTGCTCTTTTCGTGGCAGAAATGGCCATTTCAATTTGCTCAAAGAAACACGGAAAAAGAGCAGCGAAGGATACTGGTATGCCTATCAACGACAGGGGAAACGTATTGTAAAACGCTATGTGGGCCGCAGCATCGAATTATCTGCAATACGCTTAGAAGAAATCGGAAGAGCATTTCAGAAGATACAAACGAATGAGGCAAATACCTGGCATGAACGAGAAGAGGCACTCACAGAGGCCATTGAGCAGAAGCTGCAAGCACAGGACGCCGAACACGCAGCCGCTCTAATCGACCACTATTTGACCGGGCACGCTTTCGACGATATGCAGCAACTCCCCACATTGCGCAACTGGCTAGAACAACTGCCCAATGGTATCCTCTCACGGGACCCTCTGCTCTGTCTTCACTACGCACAAGTCCTCTCAGTGAGTGTTGAACCAGAACAGCCATCAGTCAGCACGCTTGAGCAGATAGATACGCTGTTACAGATGGCTGATACGTGCTGGCGAGTTGAAAGAAATCTCGCTCGACTTGGTGAAGTTTACGCCTTTCGTGCTCACCTCACGATGCGACAGGGCATGCAAGAACAGTCTATTGCCTATGCCAGTCAGGCATTACGATGGCTCCCACTGGAGTCCCAGCACTGGCGCGGAGTTTGCCTCAACCATCTGGGATCAAACGCAGTATCGTGTGGGCAACTTGCCCAGGCCACAGCACTCTTGCAAGAGGCACTCACGATCTGGGCCAATCTGCATCATCCACATGGTACCCGGAGTTGTCTGCTGCTATTAGCAACGATCTATCGTGAACAAGGAGTATTATCACGTGCGGCTACCTATTATCGTCGTGTCGTCCAGGAAGCCAGGGAGGTAGGAGATCGCGAGGATCTCATACCGGCCTTGCTTGGACTGGCGCAAACCTCATACCAATGGAACGATATGGAGACTGCGGAACAGGTCGCTCAGGAAGCATGGGACGCGAGCGAACAGTGGCGAAATCAGGAATTGTTGCTGCATGCTACGTCCATTCTGGTACAGATCTGGTCACTCCGGGGATCTAGAGCACTCGTTCAACAACGCCTCTCCGCGCTACAGGCACACTTCTCCGCTCGTCCAGAACTATTTCCCTCTCCCCAGACCATCTTACAGGCTCTTGGACCAGATCGAGAAGCTCCACAACGCGTGATGGCAAGCCTGGAACCTCTTTCACGACAGGAACAACGCGTATTGCGTCTCCTTGTGACCGAACTTTCCTATGCAGAGATTGCGCGTGAACTGGTTGTTTCGATCAATACCGTGAAAACGCAGGTCAACAGCATCTATCGTAAATTCAACGTGCATAGCCGCCGAGAAGTACAAGCTATTGCTCAGGACCTCCACCTTCTCTCAAGAGACAGCCACAGAAAACCCACATCTTCATCCTTTCAAAATCACGAGAGAAGGTGATGCGCTTTCACCCTCTCGCGCTCTATACTGCCCATCCAGACGGAAGTATTATCTATGTTTGGAGGAAACACGATGAGCAACATTGCAACGAGCTACGATGAAGCGGTCCCGGTCCTGATTGTTGGAGGCAGTGTGGTTGGTCTCTCCATGGCACTTTTTCTGGCGTGGCATGGCATCCCTGCATTACTTGTTGAGCGACATGCCACGACATCGATCCATGCGCGAGCGGGTGGCTTCAACGCACGCACAATGGAGCTGTTTCGCCAGGTTGGCATTGAGTCTGCCATCTTTGCACAAGAAACACCGCCAGAACACCTTGGCGAAATGGGTTTGCGAGTGGAAAGCTTGATGGGGAAGGTGCTCGACACCACTGAGGCAACAGTTCACCAGCAGTCCGGCATCATCAATCCATTCGCGAGTCCCACGCGGACAGCGATGATTGGACAGGATAAGCTGGAGCCAATATTACGGATGCAAGCGGCCATACTGGGCAGCGATATCCGCTTTGGCACGGAACTGGTGCATTTTGAACAGCAGGTTGGAGGCATCAGCGCTCTGATCCGCGAACGATCCACCGGTCAGGAGCGCCATATCCATGCGCACTATCTGGTGGCCGCAGATGGCAATAGAAGTGTTATTCGGCACCAGCTTGGCATTGGTTCCTATGGCTATGGGACGTTGGGACAATGGGTCAGCATCCTGTTTCAAACGGATCTGAGCGAGGCGCTTCAGGGACGAAAGGTGACGCTCTGTTTTGTCAATAACACCATAGTCGATGGCATGCTTGGACAATCTGGAGCATCGAAAGATCGCTGGGCACTGTTCGCCAATCTCAAACCCAGACCTGGTGAACGTCTCGACGCACCATCAGAAGCATATTGTCTTGACCTCGTACGAGCGGCTATTGGCATCGCTAACCAGCCCGTGAAGATTGTGAGCACGCTTCCCTGGGAACTTGCTTCACGCGTTGCAGAACGCTATCAACAGGAACGTGCCTTTCTGGTAGGTGATGCAGCGCATGTGATGACAACGATGGGTGCATTTGGAGCCAATACCGGTATTGCTGATGCCCACAATCTGGCCTGGAAGCTGGCCCTCGTGCTCAAAAAAAAGGCTCACGAGAATCTCCTGGCTACCTACAGCCAAGAACGGCAACCGGCTGCTGATCTTGCCGTGAGCGTTTCCACCGGTTTATATATCTATCGTTTGCCACACCACGAACAGAGAGAAGCCATTACGCGGAGTGCCGAGGAGATGCAGATGCGCATCCGCAAACATCCTGATGTGCCTCAACCAACAGCCTTCAGTGTGATATCTGGCTATCGATATCGCTCCACTGCTGTTTCTGATGAGCTTGATGATGTCCTGTTTGAAAATGAGCCGTCGGCACGCTCTGGAACGCGTGCGCCCCATATCTGGTTAAGCCACAATGGCAAGCAGATTTCCATCCTCGATCTCTATGGAAGCAATTTTGTCTTGCTGGCAGGGCCCAATGGACAATGCTGGCGAGAGCTGTTTGCACAGGCAGCAAGCAGGTTGGGATTAGCCGTGGATATGTACAGAATCGGGCAAGATCAGCCGTATAGCGACGACGATGGCAGTTTTCTAGCCAGCTATGGAATAAGCGACTCAGGTGCTGTCCTGGTGCGACCCGATGGCTTTATCGCCTGGCGTGCTCCAAACGCCGCCGACCAAGCGGTAGAGTCTGATAAGATTTTCATCCAGCTCACAAGGTTGCTCGGCTACGCTCCCCCTCTTTCTGCGCTATGACAACTTTTGCTTCCCCCTGGGATAAATCAGGAGGGAGGCAATCTCAATGCTGGTCCAGCCAAACATTCACACGGAGGAAGCTGCAACACTATCCTGGGTCAGCAATCGGCCTGGAGAAAGGCTTCTGAACGAGGTTCTGGCCCGCAGAGTTATGCAGATTCCACGAAGACGACAGGCCCTCCACCTGCATCAACGACTACTATTTACGCCCAAACTGGGCACGCAAAAGGGCCTGCATTAGCTGAGTTTGTCTATGATTGACTCTCACATGGAAAGCAACTAGATGCCAAACAATCTACCAGTATCGACCAACATCTATGACGTATAATCACAATTGACAAGTTACACAAATCAGCTTATAGAGTTGATTGCCGAAATGGGGATAATCTACACACATTGTAACAATTACGCAAAGAGCTTAAAGATCTATCGCTTCATCAGGTCCAAAATAGCGGGTAATGATGGGTTGTAATAAGGTATCTTGTATGCCTAACCCTCCTCCTATAGCTGAGAAGAGTGTGAAAAAAGAGGTAACACAATGACGAATAGATGTATTTCCATATCCACGTATATCAAGAAAAAATGGCTGTTTCAAGACATAAATGACCGCACCATCCCAACCATTCCATCCATCTGTGAATGGAAAACTTATGCAACAATCTTGTTCTTCAAAAGGAATGTGTGAAAGCGCTACCTGAAATGCTGCTTCATCAATTCCATAGTACCAGATCAGCTCTTGATGAAAATCTGCATCTCCCACATCAAGCATAAGCCCAGGAGCGTTAGGAGTAATATAACTGCCGTCTGTCACTCCCCAATAATGGGGAAGAGCACGAGCCTGACCCACCAGGATAGCAGCGGGAAGCAAGAAGGTACCTGTACGAAGCAGATCGTTGATGAAAGCACTAAGTTCAGCAGAACGCAACTTTTTTCCGGAAACCGATGTCACTACTAAATGAGCTAAGATTGTCACATCTATCACCCTTTTAAGATCAATATCCTCCATGACGGGCTATGCGGAAGGAGTATTGACGTTGTTCAGTTTGTCAAGTACACAACAGTATAACAGTATATGAACGTATCACTATAATCAACATAGTAAACATTTACATACCACAAGTAAGACTTATTGACACACGTTACCAGTATGAAGAGAGAGCGCAAACGGGATATAACCCTCCTTGCCAAACGGGGGCCATTCACCTATTCCCAAAACACGATTATCTTGTACGGAAGAAATAATAACCCCATCCGCCCCAAGTTCTCCCTCTGATACCCAACATAATTGAGGCTCATCATCAAAACAATAAACCTCCCAGGCAGAAGTGACAAACATATACTCGTCGGTCGGATACAAACTGCGAAAATACCTGATAAAAAAGGAGATCTGCTGACGAGTCTCTACATCAATAAAACACACCGAGGTTCCAAACCCAAGTACCAACCATTTTTGCCAGATGCACGCATCTACAAATTGCGACTCAGGCCCATACAGATTCAAAAGAAGATATGGCTTGTCATCACATTCAACAGTACAGTAACAAGTTGGTGTCTCTAAACCCTTCGGAACATCTCCAAGATAGATGGGGGCCATACTCGTCCACGGCCTATCAATCGTCGGTCCTAACGAGATTGTATACTTTTTCAAGAGTTCCTTCCTTGATAAAAATATGGTTAAGCATTTAAATATATACTTCCGATGCATAGTAAACATAACTATCATCACCTGCTATACAATCACAAAGCAAAGAAAATCCAGGACCATAAAACTAGCGACAACAGACATTTGAAACATAAGAAGATATCATCTATGATCCTTTCTCTCCATCATTGGCAACGTGAAAGGGACCATACAGTACACCAGCAACAGCATCCAAATATTGCAATTCTTCCTCTGTTCCTCCCCATACCCGAAACGGCCCCATCATTTGTGAGGCCAATTGAAGTTGTCTGCGACAGGTTTCACACGGCATCTCCCCTGATCTATGATAGATATACATGATATTTATATTTCCTTGTTGACCAGGCAACTTGCCTCCTTTTCCCATACGTTCCTTGGCTTCAACGAAACAACATCCTTCTGCACATGTTACCCATCCGAAATCTCTGTCAAAAAAGGGCTTTGAGGTGTTTTTAATAATAGGCTGATCAGGATCACTTGTATTCAATCTCACGGTGGCTATTGGTCTTTCTGTGCTTTCTCTTTTGCTCACGTTTCTCACCTTTCTGGAACACTTTCTCATGTCAACTCATTATTGTATTATATACATGAACTTTTATGCTCAGTTTACGATAATGGCACAACGAACATTGGCTGGTACGGCCATAGTTATGTTTTTGGTCTGTTACTTAATAGTAATACTGGTACATGCTATGAGGAGGGTCGAAACGAATTCATTTGTAGAGTTCTAAAAATGATGGATGTAGCACAGAGAAATAATTGTTGATAACCAAAAGAGAAACACTCCTTTCCAGAGGGTCGGCTTTCATTTACAACTTAAATGAAGTGAGCAAATATCAATGCTAGAAAATCCTTCAAAAAGCTTCATGTGCGACAATGAAAGCACTGTTAGCAAATCAAGGATAGAGAGAGGTAAAAAGCACAATCATGTCAAATATCCCATCTCATGAAGCAGCTCTATTTTGCCGCTACATTCTGAGCTCACTGGATCGCTTGTTACAATGCCTTGAGGGGTTGAATGAAGAACAGCTCAACTGGCGTCCTCCTGCACCAAACACGAACAGCCTCTATGCTTTAGCAGTACATACCATGGCAAATGCTGAAGAAAACATCCTCTCTACACTGTATGATAGACCAAGTCCACGCAATCGCGAACAGGAATTTCTGGCGCAAGGTACCTCAGCAGATGCATTGATCTCCCAGTGGCAGGATTTACGTGAACGTTTGCAAGATGCGCTCCTGGGTCTCACTTCGGACGATCTGGAACGTGTGCATGTTCATCCTCGTCGGGATACCATCACTGGGCTTGACATTTTGATCGTGGTCGCAAGGCACTCCGCTGAGCATTTAGGACAGGTGGAATTAACCCGTGACTTGATGCTTGCCGTAACAGCTCAATAGGTTCAGGAGAGATGAGATACATATAGACCAACCCCTTCACGCACGCGCACCAGAAACGCTTTGATGTAGGACATTTCTGGATGCGCAGAGCGACCACGAGAAGGACGACGTTCTTGCCACTGTTCGACCTACGTCCAATCAATCAAAGAGGAAAAGGAACGATAGTCTTGAAGAACGGGATCATGATCATGCTCAAAAAGTTGGGCCAACAGGGACTGGTCAAACACAGTGGAAGTGAGCATCATAGAAGATAGCTCCTTTTGTGAGGTGGATGTGTTTCAAACCTACTGTGCAAGAGGAGCTCATTCTTGTCGAGAAAAGTGCGTTTTCTCCCAGCATAATCGAAAAACAAGAGGGAATTTCGAGCTATGAATTAGTTTCGCTCGTATTTATAGAGATGGCGAACCATAAATAGTACATGAAAAAGTACTCTTTTCTACAAATGGATTATGTTCGACCCTCGCGTTGAGGGTACTGGAAGTCCACCTCTGGCGAGTAAAACACCTCTTTATGGAATCGCTGCTTGATGAACGGACGGACTGGAAGAGAACGTGAAGCGCTTCACGTTCTCTTCCAGTCCGTCAGTCTGTCCATCTTCAAAA
>DATJIE010000020.1:0-4482 GCA_035493535.1 Dictyobacter sp. | reverse complement strand
ATTCAATGGGACCAAGCACCTGACGAGCGGCTTTGACGAACTCAGGAGGTGTATACCATTCCTCCGACTTCGCTGAATAGAGGTTGTCCACAAGATAATTCACGCCGCCACCATCGCTTTCTTCTGTATCGCCGCCACATCACGCTGAGAGACACCTAGAAACGTTTGCATGTCTTTACTCATGTACGCCAACACAAACGCCGCCACGCTCACGTCAGAGCCATGCAGGGCTATCTGCTGGGCATCCTGTAATGCATCGATGTGTTCTTGCACTTTCAACAGACTGCCGACATTGTGTAGGTAACCAGCGATACCCATCACCAGATCACGTTGCCAGTGGTGAGCACAGAAGTCGCTGCCGGTGTGTTGAGCGACGGTGCAACCGGGCAGGGCACACGCGAAGTGCACCCGTCGCCATTGCAGTGTGTTATAGTCGAGAAAGCTCATGCGCTGACCTCCCACAACGAGGGCTGAACAGTGGTAGATTTGGGGGTATCGATGGCTTTGACGATGTGCCCGAACTGGCTAAAGACCTCGATGAATTTGGCTTCATTGGCCCCAAGGTAGACAAAACAGATACCATGATAAATGTGATATGGTTCGGCATTCGGGCGATTGAACATGATTTGATGATTCGCAAAACAGATAGGATAGGTATATAAGGGTTGGAACCATACACGCTCAGTCGCTGCCTGGAGCAAGAGAATAATCTGCTGGAGAGAACCATGCTCATATTCTCGTACTGCTTTTTGCGTCCAGATCGCTTGCTCGGAAAAGGGGGCATTCAACCAAACATTTCCATACCAAGTGGACGTGATGCCATCATCCTCCAGGCTATAGTATCGTGCAGCTCGTACCGTCTTATTGGCCTCAGCACAAGATGCGGGGTCTAAATCAATTCCGCCCATGACAGAGCGTGCAGCCTCAATATATTTTGCGTTGGTGTACCATTCGTTTTTATTGTTGTGTTTTACCACAGCCATCTCATCGCCAAACAACGTGCTCATCGCGCCGCCTCCTGTCCTGTCGCCTTCTCAGCACACTCTTTGCAGACATACCCGCGTTTGGTCTTTTTCCATCCTGCTCGTTTCAGTGAAGCCATGGACATAGATCGTGTGTGATAACCCACTGGCATCTCATATTCGCAATCTGCACACTCAACGTAGTACCAGTAGTAGAGCTTACCTTTTAGCTGTGTAGTCATCCCTGAGCCTCCTGTCCACACCGCATTACATCATAGCAAGATGTTGTTCGATTATTTGTGGTTTTCATCTATCTGCCCTTCTCTCCGAACTCAAAGCGTGCACTACGAGCTGCTGTGTAAGCTTCCTGAATACGAGGAGAGTGTGGCATAAAATCGCCGTTAGATTCATCTTTGCATTTATGCCCTTTTCTCCAACTTGCACTCAGCTCAAATTCACCGCATCGTTTGCACTCCACCCATTGACAGTCTTCATCGTAGTCAGACTGAGAGAGGTAATCATAAGTCCATCCTGGTTCAAGATATAGAGCCTTTTGAATATCCTCTTTATAAGTTTCAATTCTATCTTTGTATTTTTGTAAACCAGCAGATTGAGTATTCAAATCTTCAATGATGCCGTCAATCCCTCCTGAAAGAAATGGATCAATGCAAGAAAAAAAGGTAAATCTACCATCTGGCTCAATAGAGAATTGAACATTGTGATCCCAAAGTCCTTGCATTATGGCAAGAACATGAGGTGGTACATCCATTTTTGTTGTAGACGGTCCACCAGGAAGGCGCTCATCCTCCTGATATTTCCACACAGTAGGTGGCACAAAGATATAAGAGTTTAGCCAATTGCCTGAAGGTATTTCTACAGGTCCATAAAGGATACATACAATCTTCTGGGTATACAGTGATAATAAACGGGCTTTAATCAATTCATCCTCTGTTGGTTCTTGCCCTTTGATCTCTACAAAACTATCCTGCTTTGCCAACCAGAAGTCAGGCAGATAGCTCATACCTTCGAGTACATAGCCTTCGCGCTCATACTCCCAGGGGACGCCCAATGTATCGAAGAAGACGGCCCAGCGTGCCTCAGTCCTGCTACGAAATCGGCAACCATGATAATGAGTCTCAATTGCTTTAAAATTGCTCACGTCGGTATCCTTCCCGGCTAAAAATCGTCATCGCGCAAGTGAGCGCCTTTGACTTCGATTAAGGTGTACGACTCTTTAATGCGAACGGCAACCCGCCTGAATGGCTGAAAATCCACACCAGAGAGGGTATAACGCTGTACAAGGCCCCTCAAATTGTAGTTAGAGGTCAGGATCGTAAAGTATTTACTCCGATTCCGGCGCTCTTCGATGATGTTGTAGAACTTATCGATGACAAAATCTGTCGGTTTGCCCACGCCCATATCATCCAGGAGCAGGACATCAACGTTATATGCCAGCTCCAGCAGGTCAGGCAGGACATTGCCATACATATCGCGAGCCTCCATGTGCCCATTCTGCTGTTTGCGGACCATCTCAATAAACCAACTGCTGTTGATGTAGAGGCAGGGGATACCGCGCTTCATGAACTCACGCATTGCAGAGATGGCCAGCGATGTTTTGCCGTGTCCCATATCGCCCCAGAGATACACATTGCGAAACGCCGCGCCGGTCGCGAAACCTTGCATCATCTCCAGTGCGTCCTGGTCGATCTCATCAGGCACGGTGTCAAAGGACCAATCATACATATCTTCTGGGATGTTGGACATCTGGAAACAGTTATGTAGATTGCGCTCCATCTGCCGCTTCAACCGGCGCTCAATGACTGCCGGGGAGCAGGTCGGGCATGGTTCGCGAAAACTTTCGCGCTCACCTTCTGGGCGGCGGACCGTGTAGCCATAGGTATACTCACTAATCGGGCACTTGCAGGTCGGGCAGAGCTCTTCATTGTCGGCTCGTGACGGCTCCGGTCCTTCTGGCGTCTCAGGGATACCCAACTTGCGCTTAAACTCCTGAAGGCGAACATCAAATTTTGACGTACTACGTGTGAACGGAATAATTTTTGCTGTCTCTCCCATGATCGTTACCCTTTCTACACTTATGCGCTACAGGTAGTGGTTTTCGCCTGTTTTTTCTGGTAGTTGAGGATTTCACGCCGGTCCCCAGGGGTAAAGCTGTACATACGTTTCCATTCCAACTGTCTGGCTTCACTCACTGGCAACATCTCCCAGAAAACTTTACTGCGAAGCTCTTTGTTGCGTGGTTCCTGTTTCCAGCGACGCAGACCCTCAATGTCGTGAGACCACAAAACAGTCTCTTCTTGCTCCGGTTCGTCTGTGTTTGCCGCATTCTCCAGGTGGCTTGTCACACTATTCACAGCATTCGTGGCCTTTTGCTGTAGCTCCAATCGCTGAATTTCAAGGGCTTTATTGTTGATGTTGTTTTCTACTGACCAAAGATCCGTGTTATATCCTTTGGCAATCCAGTTCTCATCTCTCAGCCAGGGCTTGCCGATTTCAGCACCACGCCCGAGCAAGAAACAGAACACAGTATCAACTACTTCAAAGGGGGTTCGACGCTGTACAATTCGGGTCGCGGCCATGACAGCTTTCATGTAATTGCTATGTGGTTGGCTACTCTCAGGGAGAGTGCTTCCACGGTAATAGTCTGCAAGTTCCATGAACAATTCGCCATTATATTGATGTGTAGCTGGGTCCGGTTTTTGTGGAGCGGCGAACGCACCAACTTTAAGCAGGTCTTTTGCCTCATCTTTTTTAGAACGCTTGTTCTTTGCAGTAGCAACCGGGCGGCGCGGCGCAATTTCTTTAGACGTTGGTGGTAGTGGTTGTTGCTCTTCAGCAATGATTGTTTTCTCTTCTGGTTTGTTTTCCTCAGAAAGGGGAATAATATTTTTTGAAGAGCGTGATGTGGTGGAGACTTCTGCGTCAGCAAAGTCGATTACGTTATGTTTATTAGTTGTATTTAAGTTAAGGTTATTAGTAGATTCTATGTTGTGTCCACTTGTGGACGGGTTCGCGTTTACTTGTGGATGTGTGACGCGTTTACTTGTGGACTCTACCCGTTTATTAGTGGACGGGTCCACAAGTGGACGGGTAATGTTAGGATCTCTGTCCTCAAGCGCCTTCATCCGTTTATTTACCTCTTTGTAGTTAAGATAATAGAGGTAGGTATCTTTCCCATACATGCGATGAGCTTCACGCGAAATAAGTTTCTCGCCTATGAGTTCATCCAGGCTGTCAATAATGGCGGTGCGTCCGAACATGCCATACATAGACTCGATCCATTGCGGATAGGTCATGTAGACGCCTAAATCCTGACCTTTGCCGCGTTTGTCATTGGTCCAGCTCTCCATGACTGCCAGTATGAGAGCTTTACAATAGGGGGATGCTTTGCTTTTTGTGTTTGAGGTTGTAGGCTTTATGTATTTGCAGTTCTTGCAGATGATGAGGTAATCTTCCCTGAACTCCAGATAATACATATTGCCCTTGTGTTCGATGATGCTCT
>DATJIE010000019.1:0-5983 GCA_035493535.1 Dictyobacter sp. | reverse complement strand
ATCGCACAGCCCTGGCGGTTTGTCAAGCCATTCATTTCGTCCGGCCCAACCATTGCTTTCTCGATGTTCGAGCACTTCGTGTGTTTCGTTCGCTCGTTCATCGTAGCTGTAGTATCACACATCCGTTGCGCTTTGTCAAGCACTTTTCCCAGAGATTTTTCACTCACTTTTTCAAGTGGATTTTCTCACCTGCGTTACGACAGCGAGGAGGATTATCCCACAGAGCATTTATTTTGTCAAGCACTTTTATCATCAAATAAAAAATGAGCAAATATCCATTTGCTCTCGCACAAATATAGAATAAATCGGCAAAAATAAGCCCTGAACTGGTTCAGGGGATTGCGTCTCAGACGCATATAGCCCACGCTCCCCTGTGTTCAGGTAAGTAGACAAAACTCCTAGTGCATCATCATCGGCGCAGACTGCTCTGCTTGCTCTCCACCGCTCTTCTTTCCACGTGGACCACCCAGCAAAGGTAACTCCTTCAAGATGAGAGTCACAAGCAACCCCAGTATCATCAATACAACGGCCATCACAAACACATCATGCACACCCTGAGCCAGTCCCTGTTGCGCGGAACTCATCAACGTATTATAGAGTTGCTGTCCCTGAGTTCCATACGCAGAAAATTGTTTCTGTAATGCTTGCTGCGCCGTCGTTGACTCCAATACGTTTGGATTTCCAAATGCAGCGATGGCAGCCGCTGGCAAGATATGGCGCACCTGCGTGGGAAGTGCATTCTGAAATGCTGATGCATAACTGGAATTCATAATTGAACCCATCGCAGCCAACGCGATCGTCGCACCAATAGAGCGGAAGAACGTCAGACCAGAAGTTGCCTCACCAATTCGTTGCGGCAACGCATTCTGCACCACCAGCGTATACAGTGACATGCTAAAGCCTACCCCAAAACCGAATACAATCATTGGCAGAAAGAGCGCCACATCTGTCGTATGTACATTAATTGGCAGCAATAAAATTGCGCCAACCAGAGCAATCGCGCTCCCTATAAGCGCAATGATTTTATACTTGCCCAGACGTGCCACAAGCTGACCGGAAATCACACTACCAACAATCAACGCAAGCATCATCGGCGTCAAAATCATACCACTATAGGTCGGAGAAACATGCAAAATGCTCTGCGCGAAAAGAGGTACAAAGAAGATACAACCATACATACCCATGAATGATATAGAAGCAATCAATGTAGCAATGCTAAAAACGCTGTTCTTTAACAGACTTGGATCGATCACTGGTTGCAGATTGCGCTTCGACAACCGTGACTCATAGAGCACGAAGATAGCCAGCAGGACGATCGATCCCGCAATGGTTCCAATAATCTGCACCGAAAGCCAGGGATATGTTGTACCAGCCCAGGTAAAACCTAGCAGTAGAGGCACCGTTCCTAAAATCAAAAGCAATGCACCAACATAGTCAATACGTACTTTTTGTGCATCCTTCTTTAAAGGTGGCATCAAGAACGCCAGCACCAGAAGAGCCACAATACCAATTGGCACATTCACATAAAAGATCCAATGCCAGGAAGCATTCTCAGTAATCCAACCACCAGCCAATGGTCCAACCACTGACGATAAACCAAAGACAGAACCAGTAATACCCTGCCAGCGACCGCGCTCACGAGGCGTAAAGAGGTCACCCACAACCGCCAACGCAATTGGAATCAAAGCCGCAGCTCCGATACCCTGGAAAGCACGGAAAGCAATCAGTTCATTCATTGTCTGAGAGGCTCCGGACAATGCCGAACCAATCAAGAAAATGACGACGCCAAACAAGAAAATGACTTTTCTACCAAAGATATCAGATAGTTTTCCATATATTGGCACCATAACCGTCGATGTCAACAGATAAGCCGTTGTCACCCACGTATAACGTGTATAACCATTTAAATCCGAAATAATACGAGGCATCGCGGCTGACACAATCGTCTGGTCCAGTGAAGCCAACAACATAACTAGCAGCACACCCAGCATCGTCAATAAAGTCTCACGTTGCGAATACCTGGGCACCTCCACGGCAGGCGGCGTTGACAGCGAACTTTGCTTGATATGGGTCGAGGATATTCTTCCACTAGAGATTTGTCGACCCTCATCAACATGTGCCTGCTGTAACACAAGAGGAGTGGTTAAACGCCTGATATTACCATCAGTTGTCGTCAACGGCATTTGTTCTGACGACAATACAGGACTTGCCTCCATTGGTACAGCAACCTGCGACATTTGATTAGGCCATCCCTCCAGGTTGACAATTTCACTGGCACTGGCTGGTACCAGCTCCACCGGGGGTGTCACGTCAATGCCCCTTTGAGGACCACTTTCGCGATTACTTGCTTTGAGTCCATTCGACAATGGGCGCAAATGGATCCGTTTTGGTTTAAACATCATTAATCAAAATTCCTCCAAAAACACTTCACATTTTTTATTTTTCTTTTTCAACTTATACATAATGTGACTCTATATTCAAAACCATGACCAATCAGTCATAATTTTAACCGATAAGTCAAGTGGAATGCAAGGAGAAACATAGCAGTGAAACATTCACACCATCAAGTGAACTTGCATTTATATATACAATGCCTCACATCAACAAATGTCCCCCACATCTTTATATACTTTACACTACACGACACAATAAAGAATTAGTTACATTCATATGTATACACGAAAAAAAGCTTAGCAATAGTTGCTACCAATCTCGCCTGCTCCGTCTCTCACAATATCACAAATTGTGCTAGAATAATCCATAGCATATCCTTTCAACGAGCTTCAAAGCGGACTTTGTAGATAGTCAGAGCAAAAGAAAGGAAGGAACCATCATGATAAAACCCATTCGTGATGAACAGATTGTAATTGGTTCTATCGCGCTTCATTGTGTACAGTGGGGTACACATGGATCTCCTGTCATTTTTCTTCATGGACTTACGGCTAACGCGTTCTGTTTTCAAACCTTCGCCGACGAACTGGCGACAGAGTATCAGGTGATCGCGTATGACTTACGAGGTCGCGGAGATAGCGCTAAACCCGCCAGTGGCTATAGCGTCCCAATTCATGCGGCGGACCTCGCGCAGTTTATTGCTACCCAACATTTGCAGTGTCCCGTTATCATCGGTCATTCCCTGGGTGCCCTGATTGCACTCTACTTCGCTGCCCACTATCCCGACAAATTGAGTGGTCTGGTATTAATTGACGCAGGAGCACCACTGTGGCAAAATCCTGCCGAGCAACCGGCCTGGCTTACGGCGGCAATTACACGTCTGGGGACACCAACCCCCTCGTTTGAGGATTACAAAGCACGACTTCAAAAAGCGCCGTTCCCCGGTCCCCATTGGAACGATGCAATCAACACGTATTTTGAGCACGATATCACTCATCAGAATGATGGCTCGGTGATTTCAAAAGCAGCGCTTCATGCTATTCTAGAAGAAGGGCAAAATTTCTATCAGGCACACCCGGATCAGCAATGGGAACATGTGCAGGTACCAACACTGTTATTACGTGCCGGTCAAAAACTGTTTGTCGAAAATGATCAATTATTGAGTGAGCAAGCAGCTCAGTCCATTCAACAACACATCGCTAACTGTCGCTATATAAACTATCCGACATTGAATCATTACACGATCATTTTTGGCATAGAACAGGGTCCAGCACAGGAGATCAGAAAATTTTTATACGAAACGACAACAAAAATTGAGAAAACTCGGTGAGGAGAACCAGCATATGACTGATTTCAGCGCAAAGACCGCTCTGATAACAGGTGCAGCGTCGGGCATCGGTCTGGCAATTGCTCGCGATCTGGCGCATCATGGCGCACACATCATTCTGACAGATATTGATGAAGAGCACGGACAAGCAGTCGCAACGGAGCTACCAGGAGCGCGTTTTATCAAAGCGGATATGGCTCGCAGTGATGAAATTCAACGTTTAGTACAAACCATTCTGACAGGTGAACAACAACTCGATATTCTGATCAACAATGCAGGTATTCAGCATGTCGCCCCTATCATCGAATTTCCAGAGGAAAAATGGCGGCAGATTATAGATATTATGCTCACAGCTCCATTCATTCTGACAAAAGCCGTTCTACCCACAATGTATGCTCATCATTGGGGTCGCATCATTAATGTCGCCTCGGTCCATTCATTACGTGCGTCACCTTTCAAAGCTGCGTATGTTGCCGCCAAACATGGCCTGCTTGGATTGACCCGCGTCACCGCGCTGGAGGGAGCGGAACATGCTGTAACCTGTAACGCGATCTGTCCATCCTATGTCCGCACGCCACTGGTCGAAAAGCAGATCGCGGATCAGGCCAGAGTCCACAATATTCCTGAGTCTGAAGTCGTTGAGAAAATCATGGTCACTGAAAGTGCCATCCACCGCCTCCTAGAGCCAGAAGAGGTCGCGCAATTTGTCACCTATCTTTGCTCAGACGCTGCCAGCGCGATTACCGGCAGCGCTCAGACCATCGATTGTGGATGGACCGCGCACTAACGTTGTTTCGTCAGGGAAGTTCTTCTACATTTACAAAACGTGCAGAAGAACTCCACTCCATATCTATACTTACATACTCTTATCTATACTATATACCGCTGGATAAAAACTAACGTCTGACGGATAATGTGCCGTGACTGCTCGGTATCATCCAGCACATCAAAAGCATGGTGCCCCTGCACATAATTTATCAACTCAAAATCAACGTCGTGTGCCAGAGCTTCTGTCACAAACTGATCAATCGTTTCTTTCAAATCAGGATGATCCTGACCAGCACGAACAATAAATAATGGCGCAACATGATCTGTCGCGGTCATCTGACGAAGATAAGCAACCGGAGAAAACGCAGTCAGATCCTCATCGCTGACCGACGGATCGACAAATGCTCGATACAATTCTGGATTCAGCATAGCATAATACACCACACAACAGCGAACCGCAGCGGAGCGCAATCCAGCGCATAAACCGTAGGGACCACCACCAGATACGACAAACAAGCACAGGCGCTCTGGGTCAACACCAGGAACCTGTGTCCTGACATAATTGATGAAATCATCAATGTCGCTGCCAGCCTCATGTAAACGCGTATAAGAGCGCGATACACGATGGTTAAAAGTAACGCCGATACACCCTGATGCAGCCACCAACTGCCCCCAGCACGTATATTGTCCAGCATCTTTCACATCATGCTCATCATCAGTCGCGGCCCAGGCTTCACCATGAACAAATAATACCGCCGGATACTTCTTCTGTGGAGATACAGCAGGTGGATAATACACATCCATTTTCAAAGCAAGTTCATCAACCGTTTTGTAGACACGATCCCGCTCCACCTGTACCTGTTCCATCCCTGGCAAAGTAAAGACAACTGGCTTTTTCATCATCTCCTGTCGATCAGGCATTGATTCCTCCCAATACAAATATACAGATAATCCAGATACCAGCACATCGACAATTAAACCGGAGGCAGAGCATGGTGCTCTGATCCATACAGAGCAAACATCCCCTTTATAACAGCGTTTCTCTACAATAACTGTGGAAAATTCCACACACCTGGAAATATCTTCACACTTCAGAGAGTAACACTACGCAACAAGTATACCTCTTTTCCATGAAAAAACTATCAAATAACGCTTATTGTTGCGCCGTTTTCCCCAAAATTTACAGAAATAGCAGCAAAATGGACACACACATAGAGTTTGGCATAGTACTTGCACTATAGAAAAGAGGAGGCGCAAACAGCAGAAATACTCCAACGAAAACCAATTTTGAGCTAATAAGCAAGGAGAGATTATGTGCAATCCCTCCTTAAAAGATGGAAAACGTAGACAACAACATGTGGAGAGCGGAAGAAGGAGCACTGGCATGGTAAACAGAGGTACACAAACAGCTGGGAGTGTGAGCACAAAAACAACAGGCACAACAACAAGAAAGCGACAAACGAAAGTTGCACTTTTAGAAGAGCCACTGCTGGAAGA
>DATJIE010000018.1:0-291092 GCA_035493535.1 Dictyobacter sp. | reverse complement strand
ACCGCCCGTCACACCACGAAAGTCGGCAACACCTGAAGCCGCTGGGCTAACTCTTCGGAGAGGCAAGCGTCGAGGGTGGGGTCGGTGATTGGGGTGAAGTCGTAACATGGTAGCCGTACCGGAAGGTGCGGCTGGATCACCTCCTTTCTAGGGAGCTTTGATGAACCGTTCTGCAGAGCAGGACATCATAAGGTTCATTGACTTCCAGGTCGATGCTCATTCGTGAGGATGAGCCGAACTGTACGAGTTTGTCGAGCAGGTTTTCTGCCTACCTTACCACTCTTTAGTTGTCCGGGTGCTCGTTTTTATGCAAACATTATGTTATGGGCTTTTAGCTCAGGTGGTTAGAGCGCAGTCCTGATAAGACTGAGGTCCCTGGTTCGAGTCCAGGAAGGCCCATTCACCCTGGGGATGTAGCTTAGTTGGTAGAGCGCCGCCTTTGCACGGCGGAGGTCAGGAGTTCGAGTCTCCTCATCTCCACCAGGATATTTTTATCCTATACCTATCTGCTTGTACACGCAGGTGGGATGGTGATTATAGCGAAAGGGAAACACCCGTTCCCATCCCGAACACGGAAGTTAAGCCTTTCAGCCCCTACGATACTATGCGGGTAGCTGCATGGGAAAATAGGACATCGCCTTTCCACCCGCTTGCACAGGCAGTTTTTTTATATACGCAAGCTCGATTACCTGCTTATGGGCTTTTAGCTCAGGTGGTTAGAGCGCAGTCCTGATAAGACTGAGGTCCCTGGTTCGAGTCCAGGAAGGCCCACTAAAAGAGAGGAACGTCCGCGATAACCAGTGAGTGTATCGCGGACGTTCCTCTCTTTCTGCACTCTTCACGTATATGCTTCCATTCCCCCACACATACGATCCAAATAGAATATTTGCGTTGCTACTATTCAGAGCACACTACCTGCTCTGCCCAAGAATTTATCTACGAATTCACCTCTTCGGTAACTGTACCTACAGCTTCTAAATCTATACCCTGGACTTTCGCTGACTGCTGCTTCAAATATGCAGCTATTCTGAAGGGATCGCCATATGCTTCATCACTGACAACTGTTACTTCAGACTGCGTCCGTGTATCCAGAAATGCCAGTGACGTTGGGGTGCGTACACGCTTACGGCGCTGTCGTGAGCCATTCGGAGTAACACCACGACCCAGCAACATCCCCACCAGATTTTCAACCGGGTTCGGAATCTGGTTCAAGTTCTCTGCTTCAGAAGGGGCAGTACGATCAACAGGAGGTCGCCCACGTGGTGTCACATATTTGATATATTCCAATGGCACCTGAATGATTTTCTTGCCTTCCTGTTTCACAAAGTCAGTATTAGTAATCACAATCACATGCTGGCGAATATGACGTAACCGTATCATATCAATAACAAGGAGATAAACACTCCCGACACCAATAAAAAACAGTACCAGCAGAATAACGGTGGAAAAAACAATCGCCAGCGCTCCCCGCTCATAGTTGGCTGGAATCATAATTGGAACAATTAAGGCAAATAAGCCCAGACCCATAATAATACCGAAAATCCAGCCAAGAATACCTCCTATGACTTTCCTACGTAAAAGCGGGAAGACATTCCAGCTTTCTGACAATTTTGACTGTGATAAAACGTGTTGCAGAATCTCTTGAGCATCCATAGCAACTCCCATGTATTCCATGTAATCAATATAGAGTGGCATCTTCTATTCAGGCTCCATTATATCAGACGAACAAACGATATGAATAAGCCTCATGTTCACATCAATTTCATATCTCTTCCATTCTCAGCCTATCAAAAGGCTGTCACCACCACACAGGTATCGCCATTGATGACTATCTGAAATGCACCCGTAAGACGAGCATCATAAAATGAGATATAATAGTGATGGAGCAGAAAAACGGATTTTTTATTTCACTGACGGAACTGGGAGTGCAACTTGGATACAGCTTTGCGTGTCATGGTAGAGGCTGCCGCACAACTTGTTTTAGAACAATATCGTCAGACTCACCCCACGTGGATTGATGATAAAACACCCATTGATGATATTGCACAGTGGCTTGGCTTAGAAGTCACGACATTTCATAGCGCTGACTATCCTATTGGGACGTATGGTTTTACAGATGCGGATGAGGACGAAAACTTAATCTGGCTGTGTCGAGATCTTCCTGAAACCTTTCATCGTTTTACGCTGGCTCATGAAATAGGTCATGCTTTGCTGCACTGCCAGTCAGGGCAACGCCTCTTAGACTTATCTCCACACTTTCATGAATTAATCTCCAGACAAAATTCTCGTTCAGTCCTACCCGAACCATCACGTGAAGATCCCTGTAATCAGGACGATGTACAGGCTGATCTGTCCGACAATCAAGCAGATCGCTATGTACAGGAAAAACTGGGTATCGGCCATACCTATAATCCACGGAGCGAACGTGAATTAGCGGCGAATAGATTCGCGGCTGCGTTACTCCTTCCCGCACAGAGACTCCGTACACTCTATCAGGATATGGCAGTCCCGGCGAATACGCTCCATACCCGCTTTGGAGTTTCAGCCGCTGCCCTTCTCAATCGCTTGATGAATGTTCTGACTGAAGAACTGGCTGAACCTGCAACACCACCAACCATAGAGCCTGCTACAATTATGCCACCGATCAATAATGCACCAAAAGCATTCGATGAATTCCAGCAAGCGGCCATTGAAGCTACAACACCTGCATTGATTGTTGCTGGCCCTGGCAGCGGCAAGACCAGTACATTGATTGGACGCATCACTCATCTCATCAATACTATGAATGTTCCTCCTCACCATATTCTGGCGCTTACATTTTCACGTAAAGCAACACAGGAAATGGAAGATCGCCTCCTGCAACTCCTGGCAGATAAAAAGCATGCCTTACCACGTGTGAGCACCTTCCATGCATTTTGCGCGGATCTGTTACGCCAGCATGGTCATCTGGTCGGCCTACGACCTGACTTCGCATTGATTGATGATGCAGAGGGATATATGATTCTGCGTCAGCAAGCGAACAATCTGCGTTTACGACACCTGCAACTATTGCATGCCCCCACATACTATTTCCCCGACATCTTGAAAGCAATCTCACGAGCCAAAGATGAACTGATCTCACCCGAAGAATACCTGTTACTGGCACAGCGTATGCAGGAGCAAGCTAGCAGCGAAGAGGAAACCTTTGAACGTGTCGGCAAAACACTGGAAGTCGCACAAATCTATGCCCGCTATCAAACCGAACTTCAACGACGGGGAGATACCGACTTCGGCGGACTGCTGACGCTCGCGATACAACTCTTACGCACCCATCCTGACATCCTCAAAGGACAGCAACAAACCTATCAACATATCCTTGTTGATGAATTTCAGGATGTGAATCGTGCCAGTAGTGTGCTGTTACAGGTACTGGCAGGCGAAGAACGCAACGTCTGGGTCGTGGGAGACGCAAATCAAGCCATCTATGGCTTCCGTGGTGCTTCGCCAGCAAATATCAGCCGCTTTACGCATGATTTTCCTGGTGCAACAACATTACCGCTCAGCCGTAACTATCGCTCTCGCCCGGATCTGGTCACTATCGCGGAAGCATTTCGTTGCCATCAGCTAGAACGTGGCGAGAAACCGGGTAAAAATCAGCCCACACGCACTAATGACGATGATGCATACGTCACAATTGCACAGGCGCCAGACGAGGCCAGCGAAATGGCAGGACTCATTGAAGACATCAAACAAAAGAGGCAGCAAGGCTATGCATACAAAGATATGATGGTGTTATGCCGAACGCGAGCGCAGGTACAAAAAATATCTCGTGCTTTAGCCACGGCAGATTTTCCCATCAAAGAGGAAACGGGCCTGTTAGAACAGGAGCATATCAAAAATGTCCTCTCCATACTCTTACTACTTATACGCAAGGATGGCGTAGGTCTATTACGTGCCGCCCGCCAACCAGACCATGCGCTGTCACAGAGCGACATAGAACTCATTCTGCTTGCCGCCAGAAATCCTGACACAACCGTACGTCAATTATTCATTGACGACAATCCACCACTCAATATGAGCATAGAAGGTCGCCATACATTCCATCACCTATCTGAAATTCTCCAATCACTCCTGGCTGCATCAGACGTCTGGTCACTCCTGACTCAGTATCTGCTATTGGAAACATCACTCATCCGTAGTCTGTTACGCTCTCGAGAACTTGAGAAGAACAAATTACAGCTTGTCAGTTACCAACAGCTTTTAAACATCGCACGCCACTACGATCAGTTACAAAAAATATCCACGCAACAGGATAGCACCTCAGCAAAACAGATAAGTGAGACGCCACTAAGCGAGCAAATCGCGGGCTTTCTGGACTATCTAAACCTGCTTGTCCTGCTCCGTCAGGATACAGGAAACCGTCAGAACAATGAAGAACAACAGGACGAACAAACTGATATACTCCGCGTCATGACGGTCCACGCCAGTAAAGGCTTAGAGTTTCCCATTGTATACCTGCCCGGATTAACGCAACGACGTTTTCCCAGCCAGTTTCGCTCAGAAACATTGCCCTTACCAGTTGGTGTACTGCAATACGTAGACGAGAATGAGCATGATCGGCATGAAAATCAGGAATCTTGCCTCTTTTATGTCGGTGTAACCCGTGCTCGTGACCACATTATTCTGAGCTATAGTGAACGCTACGGCAAGCTCAAACAGAAGCCTTCTTTCTATCTGGACCCATTAAAAGAAGAACTTCCCACGAAGCGCATACAACAACTGTACTGGTCACAACAATATGTGAGTACAGTGCTCACGCAAATGCAGGAGACAGATGAAGCAGCCTTACTATCACAACCAGATAGAAGTTTTATCCAGGCCATGCAAAACCCGATCATCACCGCTCAGGCCATCGAGTCCTATCAACGCTGTCCCAGACGATACGCCTATACCTATATTTATCATTTCAACGGAGATGAGGATGGCTATCTCATTTTTATCAAAAGCACACAAAAAACCATTCAGGTGCTGAATAGATTGCGAGAACAACAAGAGCCCATCGACACTGAAGAGATCCATGCTTTATACAACCAGCACTGGCAAGAACTGGGTGGACAGGAAGCTCATTTCTCCTCACTCTATGAAGAACATGGTCATGATGTCATTGAGTCGCTGCACCGACAACTTTCTATGCAAGAGCAACCGAACTGGAATATACGACCAAGCTATGACATTGACATCGTAGGCACCAAAGTACATGTCACCATAGATCGCGTTGAGCAGAGTGACGCAACAGAGGAACCAGCCCGTTTTATTCGTACCCGGATGGGTAAACGAAAAAGCAAGCCAGAAGCAGACACACGTGAACTCTTATACACACTGGCCTACCGTCAACATCATCCAGGGCAAGCGGAGGAAGTTCATAGCCACAATCTAAGCACAGGCGAAATAGCGCCGATTACCATGACCTCCCGCAAAGAAAGTAGTCTCTATGAAAAAGCAACGCAGGCCATCAAAGGAATAGAGCAGCATGACTATCCAGCGCAGCCAGCAGAACCATCACGCTGCCCATCATGCCCTTTCTTTTTCATCTGCCCATCATAAAAATTGTATAGTATACTCACATCTGCATAAATGCGTATACAATAGAAGAGAACAGAGGATCATTTTCACATAGCACAAAAGTGAGGAAAAGCAAATGGAAGATAGAGATATCTTGCAACACATCCAGACACTTGTAGATGAAGAACATAGCCTCATGCAGATGGAAGCATCTGGTCAACTCGAAGGAGATCAACGAGAGCGATTTCGGAGTATCGAAGTCCATCTAGACCAATGCTGGGATCTACTCCGTCAGCGCCGTGCCCGCCGTAATGCCGGACTCAATCCAAATGAAGCTCAGGAAAGACCTGCCAACATTGTTGAAAATTACAAGCAATAATAACAAAAAAATACGTAGATCACGCAACAAAGATGTGATCTACGTGTAGCTCTAGCTATTTCATACCACATTGCAGTCACTATTGACGGGCTTATAAATACACACCACGATAGCGTTCAGGAAGCATGTCGGCAATCCGGCGCATGACTTCTTCAGTAGTGGACTCAATATCCTCGCGTGTCGCCTTCGTACCTTTCGGTTTAAAGACAATCGGCTCGCCATATGAGACTGTGACATGAGCACCAAACTTCTTAAACGTATTCTCACTACCCCAGATTGCTACAGGCACAACAGGCACACCAGACATTAGAGCAATCATCCCAAGGCCATTATGTCCCTTTGCCAGAGTACGAGTTTTACTACGCGTTCCTTCTGGATAGATAATAAACACTTTTTTATTGCGCAGTTGCGTAATAGCGGCGCGAATAGCCTGACGATCACTCTCATTGCGCTTGACAGGGAACGCCCCCAGAAAACGGACCAGCCATCCCATTTTACTATAAAAAGATTCCTCTTTAGCCATATAGACAACTTTACCAGGGACATTTAACGGCACAAGAGGAATATCAGTCCAGGAGAGATGATTTGAGGCAATGATATATGGACCCTTACGAGGGATATTGTATCGTCCGCGCAAATGTAACCGGATGATAATAAAAAAGACAAATTTGGCAAAAAAGCGTAATGCTTCATAGAGGACACGGGGTGTTGAATACGGTTCATACAGATTCTTCTCTGGTTTTTTCGCCTGTTCGGATTGTGCTGACTTTCCCGCCGAGTTCGTGGCATCCGTCTCCTGTTTCATACGGTTTCCTCCACATGTTGTAAGATAGCTCCGAGTACCTGCGGTATATCCAGGTGATCGGTTTCAATGACAACGGCATCCGCAGCAGGTTTCATGTTCTCACGATCAATATCATCGCGTCGTTCAATATCACGCACAACATCTTCGAGAGGAGGCAGATGAGAACCCGTTTCACCGAAACGCGCAACCAGTTCTGTATAACGCCTACGTGCCCGCTCTTCCAGACTTGCGGTTAAATAAATCTTCAATTTCGCATCAGGTACTACTATTGCTCCAATATCACGCCCCACCATGACAATGCTATCCTGCTCTGCCATCGCACGTTGTTGCGCAATAAGGATCGCTCGCACTTCTGGATGAGAAGAAACAAGTGAAACCGCTTTAGTCACAGCAGCATCACGAATATCCCATGTAACGTCTCTGCCATGCACAATGACCGTATACTGTCGTCCATCCTGAATATGTGGATGGTCAATGGTAATCTCAGCATGACGGGCAAGCCTGCCCAAAGCCGGGCCATCATAAATATCAATGCTCTCGTGAAGCGCGAGCCAGGCCACCGCCCGATACATAGCTCCTGTATCAACATAGAGATAATTTAACTGCCGGGCAAGTTGTTCGCCAATAGTGCTTTTCCCCGATCCGGCAGGTCCGTCAATCGCAATACATTGTGGCCCAGACATGAATCCTCCGCAAATTAATGATAAATATACAGAACGGATTATATCATACTCTCTCTTTGTGGCACTGACTTCTGAAGCATAGTAGGAGAGGATGACAACGCTATACAAGAATATACACATGGAGGACATGAGACGATAAAACGTGGTATGGGGCCTCTTCACATCATCAAATGGTGCACTTCTTGCTCTGTCAGATGACGCCATCCCCCACGCGGAACACCTTTTATGCTCAAAGATCCAATACCTGTTCGTGCCAGTTCCAATACAGGATGTCCAACCGCTGCCAACATTCGCCTCACCTGTCTTTTGTGACCCTCATGTATAGTCAGCGCGATACGACTGTTCGCCCCAATACGTTTTACAACACGCACCTCCGCAGGCGAGGTCATAAAGGAATCACCTTCATCCTCACGTATTGTGATCCCTGTACACAACATACTCAGAGCAGCATCAGAGAGAGATCCTCTTATCAGTGCTTCATAATGCTTCTGTGTGTTATAACGCGGGTGAGCCTGATGTAAGGCAAAATCACCATCGTTGGTCAACAATAAAAGACCACTGGTATCTTTATCCAGACGTCCAACTGGATAGACGCGCAAACGACGCAATTCAGGCGGCAGAAGGTCCAGCACAGTACGACGCCCCTGCGGATCATGAGCCGTTGAAACATAGCCCACAGGCTTATGTAAAAGCACATAGACGTGTTGTGTTGTCGTCTGCACCTGTTTCCCATCCACAGTGATTCGATCACGCTGTACGTCAATACGTGTGCCCTGAGTCGTAATTGTTTCACCATTCACCTGCACCCGACCAGCACTGATCAACTCTTCCGCATGACGACGCGATGCAATACCTGCATGGGCCAAAAAACGCGAAAGGCGCTCACCTTGCAATACCTGTTCCTGCTCATTCATATTCATTCCACTCACTCATATATCGTTCTTGCTAAACACACAAATATCACATCGCTTCTCACGACAGGTCTGCTGATAGACATAATGAAGTGCCTGCTGGCGACAACTCCCTCCTGGCTCATGCGGCAATAACAATTGATCTCGCATCATGCGCGTAATCCGATTTGAGGAAAGACCCGGATGCGCCATATACACTGCCTGCGCACGCTCACCCAACCAGAATCGCTGCTCAATAATAGCAACTGCGGCAGCAAAAGGCAAAACCACATTGACAATAAGTATATCAACGCGGGCAAGACTCAAACCAAACAATGTGAGTTCCTCACGCAACGCGGTTACAGTTGTATCCTCATCATCACTGGCAAGCAATATTTCACAAAACATGTGCCAGATTCCATGAGTACGCCCACAGGCCACAATTTTACCTAATGCACGTAGCCGTTGCGCATCCAGTGGTGATGGAAAATCAGCACGTCCTGACGGTTCCGGTACCAGGCCCTTACCTTCCCATAGACGCACGCCAATCGCATAAAAAAGCTCCCGATCACGTCCATAAGCCAGTCCCTCCGCCAGCGCTATCACCAGACAAAAATCATACTGATTATTGCGGACCGCAGAAACATCATCCATCAACCGATGGAGCCGTTCCACAAAAGCATGGGCTTTCTGCTCAAAACGCAATACGCCAATACGCTCTAACCACTGATCTCGCTCAGTCTGGCTCAGTTGTGTGATTATGTGATGACAGGGCCACACAATTACCATGTCTGATACTGAAGGCCGCAACGCTCGTAACGGCACATCAGTGAGTACACAAATCGGGATACTGCTGCCATTCTGCTTTCTGGTTGGTTGATCCTCATCACCGATCAAAACAACATGTAACACAACGGCATTATACCGTGAATCACGATCATGCTGGTGCCTCTTCCAGTCGCTCGTCCGAATGTGAAACTCCACATCCCCAACACAACGCCCCACAGCAACCATATCATCACCCAAAACAGCAAAGACAGCATCACGAACATCAGGACCTGCCGCACTCCCCGTTCGTCCACCAAAAAGGAGTTGATACCGCACACCATTCTGTAATGGCAAAATGGTCCCTGGCACTAATGCCCACCAACGTCGCGCAACCTCATATTCATATGGCGCAGCAGGTGAACAAACTATCAATCCCCAACAATCCCAAACAACTTGTCACTCATTCCTTCATATCACGATGCAAATACAAAATCACCTCAAAAGCATATACAGATACTTCTCTTTATATTATATGAATCCAGCAATATATAGCAGATTGCTCTGGAAGTTCAGCCATTATCACACCTGAAGCTCCAACCTACAAAGAATTATTGAACAGAAAGAAATATGAATACACACCAAAACAGGAGCGTAGTGTAATATACTACGCTCCTGCTTTCATGAACAGGTACTTGCTCTACAAAAACCTTTATTTATCAGCACCTACTTGCTTATGGATATCGATCTCATCTTTATGAGTTCGCACCGTAATTGGAGCCTGCTCTCCTTTGCCATTTGTCAGATGTTTGAAATCATTCCGCACGATGCCAGATCCATCCGTAACGTACACATGAAAAGGTAACGTTGTCGGCAATGTGAGATTCACAGGCCCCTCATAGGTCGAGAAAAGATAGGAACCTCGTCGCTCTACCAGCCCCTGAAACATGACGGTTCCAAGCATAGCTTCCACCGATGAATGACCACTTAGAGACGTTTGATGGAGATCAACCGATCCAACATTGGCAACAGCAGTCACTGCCCCTTGCACATTTTGCACATGAATAGGTCCATTATCTGTTGCCAGGGAAAAGTTTCCCTTACTGTCGGAAACTGAGACGGAACCTTTCCCAACCTGCGCGGAAACATTTCCATGTAGATTATCAATAGTCATAACCCCGGTTTCAGTATAGAGGGTGACATCCGTCGTTGAAGGAATGGTAATATCCAGATCGATGTGGCGCGAACCAATGAAAACCGGGTTGCTATCAACGCGAGCATCTATATCAAACGTAGCACCTGTCTGCCTATACGCGACCCCCATATCGTTCAACCCCAGACCAAACCCCGCAGCATAACGACGCTCTTGTACTCCAAATGGTCCGTTCTGCTGCCCATGTACACGGATAGCACCGTTCACATTGCTCACAATCATTTTCAGATGATCGCTGGCAGTTATAGGATAGAAAGATGAACGGCTCATCATGCCCAGATATGATCCAACCCCGACAAATGACATCATGACGAACAGTGTCGTACCGAATAAAAGTAAAATCTGTCGCCCAAATTCATTTTGATCGGCATGATGCTGGATTAAACCTCGATCTCTCCATAATGACCCATGTGATCCGTAGAATTCCCTGAATCGCATTTGCTGCGTAGGTGCTTTTAGTGGTCGTTGCAGAATGACATTGCGTTGTATTTTCCCTGTCGTTACATCATTCTGCTCTCTAGCTAACTGGTCTTGTTGCGCATCAGTAGATTCAGATCCATTTTCCAGAACTGTAGCATTCACATTATCCATTATGCCTGCCTCTTTTTGTCGTGCTCTCAATAATGCACACGCCCATTTTTCTCTACTCACTATCGGCAAGGCACACAAGAATCTCCATCAGCTTATTCACTGGTTGGACAGAAAACACTCAATGTTCATAGACCAGATGAGCCGAGCGTTGATTGCGTCTGGCGTTAATCCAGGCAAACGGAATGCGCCAGAGAGAGAGCAGGATGGTATTTGAAATGAAGGCAACCAACCAGAACGTCCAGGGAGGAATGGCATGATCAACAAATAAGCCACGCAAAATCATCGCAACAGGCCAGGAGCCAAGCCAGGCAAAAAAAGTTCGCTTTGCCATCATCCGTGGATCAGCCAGCACTTCGCGCCGAAAAGCACCAATAAAAGGCGAAACCACAAACCACCCGGCCAGAAATGGCAAAGCTGTCTGGATAATCAGCAAGAGTGTTGCGATGCCAGCCACTTCACCATGACTGCGCCGACCAATCAGCGCAAAAATCAAAAAGACAATCACATCCCCCAATACCAGCGCAACAATGCGCAGCACATCATTATTCGTCCGCAACTTCTGCTCGCTCATAACAGCGCCCACCGTTCCTCTTTCTCGATTATGAGACAATCTTACAATTCCAATTTTTCTTGTTGTTCGCGCACAAGCTCTTCAACAGCCGCCAACTCGGTACGCACACTACGGATACGCATCGCAATTGCTCCAAGATAGATACATACCCCTAACCAGGCAATAATATAGGCGGCAAGAACATAGATATTTCCCATCAGATCGCTCCTTTGCTACATTACGATGGTACGTAAACGCTCAGCAGATGCCTGTAAACGCTGCAATTGATACACCTGGATCATCAAAAAGCAGTACAGCAGCGTAAACGAGATAACAGCAACCAGAAAAGTCAGGGCATCAGCCAGTGGCATAGAACTGATCGGTTGTGGATGCTGACCTCTCCACCAGAGCACCGACAAATAGATGATAGGTACATCTATCACGCCGATAATGCCTACAACCGCCCCCACACGTGCACTCTCCTCGGTTCGCCCCATATAGCTCCTCAGCATGATATAACCGATAAACATAAACCAGAGAATCAGACACGCTGTTAGCTTGGGGTCCCACACCCACCATGCTCCCCAGATCGGCTTCCCCCAGAGTGAGCCACCAATAATCCCTAAAGACAAGAACACAACACCAATTTCAGCCGAGGCACGTGCCAGCCAATCTAGCCGCTCATCACGTACAAAAAGATACGCAATACCCGCCAAAGCCAGTACCCCAAACGCCAGCATCCCAATCCAGGCCATCGGCACATGGATATAAAAGATACGCTGTGGCTCTCCCTGTATCGCATCAAGTGGCGCATATTCAAAGGCCATCCAGATGGTCAGTGCGATCCCGATAGCAGAAAAAGCGCCGAATAGCAGAGATATGATCGGCGTACGCCTGCCAACCTTATTCTGAGCAAGAGCATCAATGTTCTTTTGCACAGTTGCTTGCTTCGCTACAGCCATAATATATCCGCTCCTCATTAATCCAGTCATCTTTATCCTGACAACGCCTATACCAAAATAGAATACTTATTCTTCCACCACGGCTGGAAAGACCAGCGTTGCCACACTCACAAAGATGACATCAAAGGCAATTAACAGGCTCAACCACGGTGGTTCATTGAGTGCTGGCACCAGTAATAAGCCAGTCGCACGCACCGCTCCAATCACAACAGGGACAAGCAGAGGAAATACCAGAATCGGCAATAACATATCTCTGGCTTGTACCGAGGCCGTCAAAGCGGCAAACAATGTACCAATCGTAGCAATACCAACAGTCCCTAATACCAGTACAGGCAAAAAAGCTCCAAATAACGATAATGGTAGATTAAACAACACAATAAAAACAGGAACCGCGACAAGTTCAATAATTCCAATAAATAACAAATTTCCTAGCAACTTGGCAAGGTAGATTGCTTTACGATCAACAGGACTGAGCAATAGGCGATCCAGAGGTAGCTGTTCACGCTCAGTAAGCATCGTGCGCCCCAGACCAAGCAAGCTCGCGAACAGAAAGGCAATCCATAACACACCAGGAGCAACCGCACGCTGATTGGCGACATTCAAATCAAAGGTAAAATTGAAGACAACCAGCACCAGTAAAGCGAACATGCCCATACTGAGCCAGGTCTGTCTGGTGCGCAATTCGTAGCGAATATCTTTCCATAAAATGGCCCAGACCTGTTCCCAGAATTCACCAATCGCACTCATCGCATCACCTCTTGATAACATGCTTGCAACTGTGCCAGCGTCAAATCGGCTGTCTGATGTCGAGAGCTAATCCGTCCATGCGCGAGAAATATTACTTCGTCGCCCCAATGCAATGCATGCTCCAACTGATGGGTTGTAAACAATGTACAACCACCACGCTGCTGATGTTCCCACAGTAATTGCGCGATCAGTGCATTCCCTTCCTGATCCATCCCAGTATCAGGCTCATCCAGCAAGAGCACTGCTGGCTGATGCAGAAGCGCACGCGCCCAGGCCACACGCTGCACCTGTCCACGAGAAAGCGCACGCACACGATCATGCATTTTACGATCCAGATCCAGACGTTGCACCAACGACAAAACCTGTTCTCGTGCATGCTCAACCCGATACAAACGCCCAAAGAACAACAAATTTTCTAATACACTCAGTTCTTCATAAAGATAAGGCTGATGCGCAACGAAACCTATCTGCCTCCGCATCTCTAATGCTTCATGCGCACGATCCAGGCCAGCTATCTGGATCGTTCCTGCATCTGGTTTTGCCAGTCCAGCAAGAATACGCAAGAGTGTGGTCTTACCCGTCCCGTTCGCGCCCAACAAAGCCAGACACTGACCGGCAGCGACAGTTATATCAATACGCCGCAACACTGGTCGTAACCAGTAGCTTTTTTTCAAGCCCTGAATGGTTACTAGCGCTGTATCCAGCATCGTTTCACTGCCTGACTGTAGTAGTGGCTGAGACAAAGCATTTGCAGATTGCTTCGTATGTTGCCCATTCATCGCCGCGATATCTCCCGTTCACTCATCATCAATCGCAAGCGAGCCTTCAGCTTGCCACGACGCGCTTCATACGCTGCTTTATCGATCTGCCCCTCCTCATGCTCTTTATCCAGTTTCAACAGTGCCTGTAGCAACTCCTGTTCACGATCAGCACCTTGCGGTGAATCAACAACAGCCTCGTCCTTTACCTTTTCCGTATTCACTGACGAGGAAACTTTTTTGCCTTGACGATTCCCACCGCGCCCCCTGTTCTGGTAGAGATACCATGTCAGAGCGACGATAGCCAGCAGACCGAGAGCCGCGACAACAAGCCAGAGCATGTTAGCACGAGCGGGCGAACTGGAAATTGTCTCCTGCGGTAGAGGTAAATTATCAAGACCAACCTGCACATCCTGCTGTGCCAGCAAACCAGTCGTATTGAATGAATGGTAGGATTTTTGATTCGCGTTCACAATCCCCTGTGAAGTCAGTTTCGTCGCACCGACGTGAAAATCAGTTGCCACCATAAATGTTAATTGTACGGTTGGATACATGGGTACATAATCAAAGGCATAGGTCGACGTTGTATAGGGAATTTCGAAAGAGAACGAGAAATCATTACTGCCAGGGAGTAGAGCCGCGTTCGTCGCGAAGCCACGATCAACCTGAATTACCTGATAACCGCTGAAACCCTGTCCCAACGCGATATTCTTCGCCCCCACGGGCAAGGAGAAGAAGAGAGCATTGGGTTTACCTTTGCTGGCATCAAGCGAACCCACAAATGATTTCGTATTCAGATTTTGAAACGAGAACGCTTCCGAAACACTCATCAAACCCTTGCCAGCCTGAGCCTGATTCACCAGCACAGTTGATTGCACTATCGCCACATTCTTCGTACTATACATGGCCTGATAGATGGTCAAATTCACCCGCTGCACTGGCTTTTGCGCTAACGAAACCACATTGCTGACGTATTGCGCCCCCTGATAATTGATATAGACCGCATAACTGATCGTCTCATCAGTTGAGAGTTGAGGAAATGAATAATTCCCATGCGCATCTGTCTTTGTTTTTGCCAGATCCTTTGCATTATTGCCCTGTGCCTCCTGCAATGTGACAATCTGATTAGAAACCGGAGCATTATGCTCACTCCCATTCAATAACTGTCCGGTAATATGACCGCTCTGAGTAGCAGCATGTACAAAGCCTGATGGCATGAACAGCAGGCTAGAAATCAACAACAGCAGCAGGATAGAGGAGATAGATAGCATCTTAATGATCAGCTTTTTCATACGACTCCTTTAATGTCTGCAACTGTTCTTCGATCTCATTATCAATCTCTTGCTCGCGCTCGTAACGGGAACGCAATGCGGAGACAGCACGACGCATATACCGTTCCCGTAACTCTTGATAGTCTGATGGCACGATATTGCCCAGTTGATAATCCAGCTCTACTTCTTGAATAGCATTGCGTGCCGCCATCTCTTCTTCTGACATCTGCCCATACGAAGTGGTCGCAAGGGCGAGCTGATCAGATACCTGCCCCGCTTCTTTTTTCTGAGTTCGAAAAAGCGGATAAAGCACATAACACAATGCGAATAAGCCTAGAAGCACTGCCACAATAATCGCCATCAGCTTCCCTCCATTACATTTGGTTGGAAGAGCACATCTTCAGCAGCCAACTCTTTTTCAACTTGTGCCCGATAAATCTCCCACGCCCCATCATCATGTTGCTCATTACTACGTTCCGGTATCTCAGCAGGCTCTCTACTCTCCGATTGAGATGATGGGAAATAGCTCCTGCGCAACCAATCACGCACAACAAACAACAGCAGAAACGCGCCTCCAAGCAAAAGCGTCATGGGAACCAACCAGGCCAGGATAGAAAATCCATGCCAGGGGGGTGCCCAGACAATGTTCTGTTCCCCATAACGGCTGGCAAAATACTGGATCACTTCTTGCTCAGAGCGCCCTTGCTGTAACTGCTCACGAATAACCGAACGCATCTGTTGTGCTATTGACGCACTGGAATCTTCTACCGATTCCCCCTGACAGACAGGGCAACGCAACTGAGACGCAACATCCCGTACACGCTGATCCAATGTCTCATGTCTGGGCATCACAAACGCCAGCCAGAACCAGACTGCTACCATAATGAGTACAGTAGCAAGCACAATACAAAGTGGACGCCAATATGATCCTATTGATCCGCGAGCTCGTGCTCCCATCATACCGTCACACCTCCATGTACCTTCTGCTTCTCAGACTTTTCGCCAGATACGCTACTACCCGGTGCCACAACACGCTTACGCTGAGATGCTGCCGTACGATGTCGCTCAGGCCACCAGCAGCAAATGCCGCCAATAATCATCAGAATGCCACCATCCCAGACAAACGGTACCAATGGATTATAAAAGACAGAGATAGTCGCCTGTGATGATCCATTCCAGTCTGAGAGGAAGACATACAAATCTGCTGCATTAAATGTGTTAATAGAGATCAGGCTGGTAGGTTGTGAAGGATAGTTATTGTACACGACACGCCCAGGATAAATATATTTCACCAGTTGACCATCATACCAGATCTGAAGTTGTGCAATCTCCGTTTGTTTATCAACATCCTGCACATTAATATTGCCCAGAAAGGTCAAACGATAGCCAGCGATTGTCATATCCTGACCGGCATTCAACGCCACAGAATCGCGCTGCTGCTGAAAATAGCTTGAGCCGATAATGCCAACCACCAGCAAAACAAGTCCCAGATGGACAATATAGCCACCATAGCGCCGTCGATAGCGATTGAATAATTGATAGAGCGCGACAACATAAAATTCGCCATGACTGTGACGCACACGCATACCACGCCATAGTTCATACAGCATCGCCATCGCGGTAAAAGCGCAGACAGAAAAGCCGATATTCGCGATCACATTCGTCACGCCAAACAGAGGCAAAATAAGCGCACACGCGGCAGCCATCAGCGCAGGAACACAGAGATTACGCCATAGAGACGCCACAGATGTACGTCGCCATGCCAGCAGCGGACCAACCCCCATCGCAACAATCAACACCACCGTCAGAGGTGCCATCACCTGATCATAAAAAGGTGGCCCTACCGTCTCCGTTTGTTTGATAAAAAATGCCGTAATCAACGGAAAGACGGTTCCCCACAGAGTCGCGAAAGTCATACCGACAAGTAACAGATTATTAAGTAAAAAGACACCCTCACGAGAAAGCACCGAATCAAACTCTTGTTCCGCTTGCAGGCGTGGAAAACGAAAGGCAAACAGTCCGCTTGAGAAAAGAATCACAATCACCAGAAACGCAAAATAGTACGCGCCAATGTTTGAGTACGCAAATGAATGTACCGAACTGATGACACCACTGCGTACCTCAAATGTGCCAAAGATCGAGAGCGCAAACGAAGCGATGACCAGAAAAAGATTCCAGACCTTTAACATGCCACGTCGTTCTTGCACCATCGTCGAATGCAGAAAAGCAGTCATAGTTAGCCAGGGTAACAGCGCAGCATTTTCCACCGGGTCCCAGCTCCAATACCCCCCCCAACCCAGTACATGATAGGCCCACCACGCACCCAACAACAGACCAGCGGACTGAATCGTCCACGATGCCAGTGACCAGCGCCGAATCGCACGTAACCAATCAGCATTCAACTGCCCTGTAATCAAAGCAGCCACCGCGAACGCGAATGGTACGGAAAAGCTCATAAATCCCATCAGCAATAGCGGAGGATGCAATAACATACCAGGGTCCATCAGCAGAGGATTGAGCCCAACACCATCCGCTGGCGACACCACAGAACGTGCAAATGGATTTGAGACTGATACCAACACCAGCACAAAGAATGTCTCAATACCCATCAATGTCGCCAGAATATATGGCACCATCGCTTTCGGAGCACGTCTGGACGAAAACACAAAGATCGCTGAAAACACGGCGAGCATAAACGCCCAGTAGAGCAGCGAACCATCCTGCCCACCATAAAACGCCGCCGCCGTAAAATACCACGGCATCGCACGACTGGATTGTTCAGCCACATATGCAACCCCAAAATCATGGGTTAAAAACGAAGCAAGCAATGCAGCAACAGCCAGGAGCATAAAGAATGTCACGGTCAGCACACTGCGTCGCGTACTCTCAACCAGCATTGGTCGCTGATAGATCACCCCAAGCACGGCAGCAACAATCGTAAAGAGTGCAAATCCTAATGCCAGGTAAAGCGCAATCACGCCAAGATCTGAGAAATACACAGTTCATCCTTCTTATTGCGTCACGGTCGGTGTGGCGGCTTGAAACTTCGACGGACATTTAGCTAACAATGTTTGAGCCTGAAATGGACCACTTCCAGAGTAGCGCCCCTCCACCACCACCTGAACACCTGCACGAAAAATATCAGGCACGACGCCACTATACGAAACCTGCAACGTTTGATTGTCATCACCAATGACGAAGGTGACATTCTGTGCCTTATCGTTCTGCTTAATTGATCCGGCCTGTACAATGCCCGCGACACGTACAGCCTGCGTCGCACACTTCGTACAATGCCTCAGTTCAGGCACCGTTACATAGTAGACAGCGTTTGTCTGAGTATTCACATACACGAGATAGATCACAGCACCAAGAATGGCAATGCCAGCAAGCAAAAAACTCAATGGCACGTGCTTCCGTGTGCGTGCTGGTTTCCGCCCATCAGCAGATAGGGTCATAGTAGACTGCACAATACGACCTCCCATCAATGTGGCGCGATTGATTGCTCGAATAAGGTATTGAGAAGTGCGCCAAGCAAAAATACAAATATACCCAGCACTAGCAGTAATTGAGGCGCCATCTTTGACAGACGCGTCGTTCGTTTTGCCAGCTTGCGAATGTAATTTTGTCCAAGATAGATTTCTAACACAAACATGCCCAGCACAACCAGAATCTTGATCCCCAGCACTGCCAGATAAGGCAACCCCAGCGTTGTCTGTGTCAGGCGGCTAAACATAAGATAAACCCCACTGAGAATCAACAGAGCAATGCAAAATTGAGATAAACGCCTGAAATAGCTGGCTATCTGTCCCATCAGTTCTGGAGCCGGAGCATAGACACGCAGAGCCGGTATCAGCACAAATTGATACATGATGCAGCCCCCAATCCAGGCAGTGGCGGACAGAATATGCACAAATCGAACAAGCCAGAGTATTTCCCACATACTCAATCGCCTCTCAATTCCCTTGTAGATGCAATTTTGCCAGCTCTTTCTGCAAACCATTCGCATCGAGTGGCCCGATCCAGCAAGAGACGATCACGCCTTGCGGATTGATAAAAAATGTCTGAGGTTTCCCAATTGTGCCATAATCAAGCGTCACAGCATTCAAGGAAGTATCACGTAGATTCAGATAGGTGATACCATACTTCTGCACAAATGCACGAGCGTTCCCTGCCAGCTCAGTGCCATCATCAATACCCACCAGAACAACACCTTTGGATTGCAACTGGGGCCAGCTCCGTTGTAAGAATGGAGCTTCAGTATTGCAGGTATCACACCACGATCCCCAGAAATTGAGAATCACAGCCTTCCCTTTAAATTGTGAAAGTTGAACATGCGATTGACCGTTCATTAAATTTGTGAGCGTAAAATTTGGTGCGGGCTTCCCGACCAGAGGCGTAGCGATATCTCCAACCAGCGAGGGATCGTTCGTCTGTTGGATGGACCCGGCACGGGGTGTAAATAATTGTGTAAACAAAACGACAAGTAATACAACATTAATCAGGCTGATAACAGTAAAGACAATAATATTTTTCTTGCGCCCGCGCTTGCGTCCATCCACTGATGTCGCCACGGCTTCGGGCGTCTCAACTGTCTTCGTTGCTACACTTTTTATTTCCATAACACTCATAATCCCTGTATGGTAGATGACGACAGACTGATTATGGTGCTTCTCCCTGATAGCCAACTTGCAACCACACAATATCACCTTACAATGACCTGAACGTTTTATCCCTCACGCGAAGACTTTTTTTGCCGTCCAAATTTTCTCTTCAGGTATTTCATCTACTCATAACATGAATATAATGGGCATCAAATCAATTTTCACCGTATATACATGAATTTGCAAAATGCAGCAATGTTATATATGCTAAATTAGCAATAAAATAAATAACATTAATGTATAATACTTTATATAATTTTATGTATATTACATCATACTAAATAATTACACCACAAAAATACCATATACTCCAGATTTGCTTTTCACAAAAAGTTAGCAGAATAATTACTGAACAATCAGGATAATACTGATGCTTGAAATGTTCCGCTTCATTATTGACACTACCCGGCAAAGCGTTCGTTAGCATAGAAAGGAGTAACAACAGTGAAAAAACGCCTCCTCTTCCGAAGTATTCTTACCCTCACAACATTATTCTTGCTCTCCTTAGGCTTCGTCACCAATAACGCACATGCGGTTGGTGTACAATCGACCCTGTACGCCAGAGGAATATCGACAAGTTGCACCGCTGATAGTTCTGGATCAAATAGAGGTTACGTCAATTGGAGCAGAAGCGGCAATACCATCACAGCAGATGTTCATCTTCAACATGCAATGAAGAGCGAAACGTACTCGGTCGATTGGCTCTGTGTGAAACGCGACGTTGGAAGTATTCGCACGGATAAAAATGGTGACGGAACGGCACACGTGCAATTTAATGCAGCCGGAAAAACACATTTTGTGCTTAGCCTGCTCCCTGCCCATGTCACGACAGAAGAAATCCGTGATAGTGGTGCGACTTTAAAGTAGCCCGAAAGTTAAAATAAAGGAGCAGATTGTGAAGAAACATCTCATTACACTAAGGGTAGTGGTGATGCAAATCTGCAATTCAATGGAGGATCAACACAACATTTTGTGCTTGAACTCAATCCTAAAGGAAATTTTGACCGTATCGAGGATAGTGGAGTCACACTGAAATAGTACAATGGCAACAGCTAGCATCATCCTTTTTCTCTGGCATAAATGAGACATCATGCGCATAGAGAAAGCAGAAGAGGTCCGCTGGTTACATGGTCAGCGGACCTTCTGTGGGAAAACAGTATAACTAACTATGCTGTTACAGGTACCTGGATTGGCCCCTTCTCTTTATACTCAGCAAACAGCTCAATAATGCCCGGATTGAAGGCATTTAAATCTTCAGGGCTACGGCTCGTAACAAGATTGTGATCGCGTACAAATTCTTGATCGACCCAATGACCACCACCATTACGAATATCATCCTGAATGGTGAAGAAGCTGGTCAACGTGCGTCCTTTCACAACGCCAGCGGAAACCAGTAGCCACGGCGCATGACAGATTGCGGCGATTGGACGACCACTCTGATTCACCTGACGGACAAATTTCCGAGCTTTATCCTCCATCCGCAGGAAATCAGCATTCAAGGCACCACCAGGAAGCAATACCGCATCAAAATCGTTGGGATTTGCCTGATCCAGAGTCAGATCCACATTAAAGGTATCTGCCTTTACATCATGGTTGACACCATTGATCTGTCCTGCTTTGGGAGAGATAATGGTTGTCTTTGCGCCAGCAGCCTCTAAAGCCTTACGCGGCTCGGTCAACTCAACCTGTTCAAAATCAGTCGCAACAAGGATCGCAACACGCATACCATCTAAACGTTTTGTATTGGTCTGCATACTATAACCCTTCTTTCTATCTACATATCAAATTTCATAATTTCTTCATCTTAAACATTACATATAGTACACGAACATACTTGCATTTTCGTGACATGACAATACACATACTGAAGAAATCTGGTAAGGATAGAAAGAGCCTCACGTTAAACTACTTCTAAGCATTCAGAAGTAGCTTTTTGTCAGGGAATTTATAAAAGGTATTTAACCTGATGATGGTATGGATGTCCATTAATCAAAATAGTCTTGTCCGTTTGAAAACCCAGGTGTTGGTATAGGCGATAAGCACGCTCATTAGCAGTATCAACGTTAAGCGCGAGCTTATGATAACCCAGTTCCTTGCAACGTAGTTCAGCGGCAGCAATCAATGCACGACCAATACCATTACCAGCGTAGTGTGAAAATACCGAGAGCGTATCGATATAAAAATCATCAGCATCAGCTTCAACATCAATGGTAATAGTGGGATCTTGTTTATAATCACGCAACCAGGCAATAATCGGATAATCCAGATCTTGCGCATCGCTGCCATGATAGAGCAGAATAAGGCCCGCGATCTGTCGCGCCCATTCCGCGATCAGCGCATTCTGATAACTGAGACGATTTCCTTCCAGACGAAACCATGCAGCCAGTTGCGTAAGCACATCTTGCTCATCAGACATGCCCGTTAGACTATATGCAATATCATCTATTGCATTACGAATAAGCAGAGCGGCGACAGAAGCATCCTGTGGTCTTGCCGGGCGAATAAGCACAATGCATCCTCCTACTGAACAGCATCACAAGTGAGATCTATGCAGGAGAACTATAACGATTTTCCACACTCAATGCAATATCAGTAACTCCCGTGCTGCTGCCAAGTGTCCAGAGGAATAATGAAGTGACAATAACAATCAGTCCAACGAACACGATCAAAAATTGAAAGAGAAAACCAATCACAACCAGAAGCAAACCCGCCGCCGTCACTACAGGCCAGAGACTGGTCGTCGAGCGCTCTTTATAGGCGGCCATGAGAGCAGCTTCCGCACATGCCTCACGTTCGCTCTGTTCTCGCTCACGCAACTCAATACAGCGCAACAATCGGGAATACAGCGTTCGCGCATCAAACGGTTTTGGCACATAAATCAGCGGAACTGGCTGAGTATCATGGGAAGAAAGAGTGGATAAAGTAGGTGGACATTCCCAGGCCAACACAACACCGGGTAACGCTGCTAATTGCGGATTCGCCTGAATATGTTCAACCATCGACCAATCCTGACGTCGAGAATGATCAATATCCAGTACCAGAAGATCTATAGCATGCAACTGGTCATGTGAAAGCGCCTGTAAGGATTCGGCTTCAACAACCTGCATCCCCTGATGACGAAGACCCAACGAAATAAGCCGACGCAACGAGGAATCGGCTTCCATAACGAGAACCGTTGAGGATGATATTTGCTCCTGCAACATATGTATACCTCGATTGCTACGCAAAACCTTACATTGAGCACCAGTGACAGACATACACGCCCGATGCTCCCTTCAGACTATCCCTATCTTCAGCATAACAACTACTGCTCAAAGCATACGTGGTACACATTACAATCGCATTGATGCCAGAGAAAAGTACCTTACAGTGACCTGAATATTTGGCATCAACATACAGACATTACTTATAACTTTGCAAGTTTATATCCAACATCAGGCACCGTCAGAATATATTCGGGACGACGTGAATTCTTCTCAACTTTACGCCGTAAACGGCTGATGTACACCCAGATAAAATCAATATCCCGGTTATATTCTGGTCCCCACACTTTTTCTAATAACAACTCATGCGTCACCACCAGACCAACATTCTGCGCTAACGTACTTAGTAACTTGTACTCAGTCCGGCTCAATTGTACAGGTTTGTCGCAGATCGTCACCAGATGTTGAGCATAATCTATAACCAGATCGCCATTCACAAAAACCGATTGATTCTGGGTATGTTCAACAGGCGGCAACTGACGACGCAGAAGCGCACGCACCCGCGCCAGTAGCTCCTTCATACCAAAAGGCTTGAGCATCAGATCATCACAACCCAGATCAAGGAGTTGGACACGCTCTTCTTCATCACAGGCATCACTGAGCATCAAAACTGGAATATTCGAGAACTCGCGTATACGTTGGAGCAGATCCACACCACTCATATCAGATAAACGGGTCGCCAACAAAATTACGTCTGGTTCTTCCAGATCCATCTGACGGAGAAGCTGAATACCATGATTGACTGTCTGCACACGATACTGTTGCTCCTCCAGATTGGCACGCAGATAGCGAGCCAGACGAGCATCACACTCCGCCAGTAATACCCGCATACGACGATCCTGCTTCAAAGCAGACATGCGAACATTATTTTGCCCGGCAGGCTGCACAGCCGTGTAATCGGAAACGACCGTGCCAGCCAGAGGTTTCGTCGGAGCTACACGCTGTGAATACGGCAGCACAAATGAAAAGGTTGACCCCTGGCCTAATCCTGGTGAGTCAGCCCAGATTTTACCACGATGGGCCTCAATCGTCGCACGTGCGGCAGCCAATCCCAACCCACTGCCACTCTGCTGCGGTGTAGAGGTTGTTGCAACCTCACTTTGCTCTTGCTCAATACGATAAAAACGATCAAAAATACGATCCAGATGATCCGCTGCAATCCCCCGACCTTCATCAGATACGTTGATACGCACATCAACCTCATGTAACTCGATCATCACACGGATAAGCGAGCCAGCAGCGGAATATGTCACAGCATTGTTCAATAAATGGTTAAGAACCTGCTCAATACGCAGGGCGTCACAGAGTACAGGTGGAACCTCCTCTTTTGGCACATCCAGCACAAAACGATGGGTTGAAGCCTGCTTTTGCCAGCGTTGTAACAACTGCAACAAAAGTTCTGTGATCTGCACCTGTGTCAGACGCAAAGATTGCATTCCCGCATCAAAACGCCAGACATCCAGTAATGTATTCAAGACATCATACAGACGGTCTGATTGGCTATCGATCATCTGCAACATCTCATGTTGCATTGATGGGTCCCAGCGAGCTGATCCGCCCAGAAGTGTCGTCGCACATCCTTTGATAATAGCTAATGGCGTCTTCAACTCGTGCGCAGCCATCGAAAGTGTCTCAGCACGAGACTCAATCGCTGAATGTTCCAGCGTAATATCATCCAGCAGCATGCCACGTCCTAGCAGCGTACCACTCTCATTCCACACCGGAAAACTACGTACCCGTAGCCACTTTGCCGCCGCATCAACCAGCGCCACCTCTGTCCCATACTCCTGCTCAGGATGTGACCAGACCTGCTCAAGCGCGACAGTGGCCTGTTGAGGATCGGCGGCAATAGATAGCAAATATTGCCGTATATCAAAATCCAACAAGCTTATTTGCTCTTGCCGATTGATATGCAGCAGACGCAGAGCACGCTCGTTGGAATACGATACACGCTCCTTCTTATTGAGCAGCATAAATCCACTGCTCATACTTGCACATACTTCAGCTAGAATAGTATATTCTGATGTAAAGCCAACTGGTATGTCCTCGATCAATCTCTTCTGATGCTGAACAAATGATGCAGCATTTTCTTCTATCCATAAGCCGCCAGTGGCCCTGTCGTATTTACTCTCAATTGAGGAGTTCATCCGTTGCTACCTTTCCCACCATTGATACTGTTTATCTGGTTATTCCTATTCTAGCAAAAAGAGTCAACCAAAATCATCTGGATGAATCCTATAAAAAAAAGTAGCCATATGCACATGTTTTGTGCATATGGCTACTTTTTGCCTTAACTACAGCAAAATCTCACACAAGCATTTACTTAATACCTGCAATCATAACAATTAAAAGCAAATGAACTATCATGGCAATAATAAAACCGGCTGCCATAAATATGATCCATCGTCGATCATTGACATACTGACGCACACGGGTTGAATAAGCGTGCGGCCAGCGTTCTGCGGCTATGATACCCATAGCGATACGTAAACGAAGTGGAGAATGGATGGGCGATCGACGCATCTCAGCGAGCAATGCCTGATAACATTGTTTACAGAGAATCCAGGAGAGACGCGGTTCTGGCACCCCTTCTGGGTCCTCCAACCTGACTGGCTCAAACCAGATACGATTGGTACATACCGAACAGTATTGTGCTGCGCGGCTACGTCGCTTGCGCGTACCATCCTGACGATCTGCAACGACAGGTTCCCCACTGTGCATTGCCTCTTTCATGATACTGTCCTTTCTGACTCCTGGCTCTCAGTAACAAATACTATTAGAATTCACACATAGAATATTGTCAAAGCTTCCGTCAAACTATTATGAAACTGAATGCCCGGTCATGCTGTTTATCAATTGTAACATATTCACCCCTCTACAAACGGTAATTATAAGATGTTTTTATAGAAATATGTATAGTGAATAAAATTCTCTCAGAAACATACCTCTATACTTAAAAGATCAGTAATAGTATTTATTATTCTTTTTCTTCTAAACACCAATCATTAGCATAATTATTCCAGAAAAACCCCTTCTTTCACTCATTCTGGCATGCCAGCAAAGACCTTCTTTAATAAAAAGGAAAAAGGACCTGATGCCAATGTAATATCAGATCCTTTTTCCGTATATAGCTATTCACGATAAATATCTGCGTTATTTTGCTCCACCAGCCAATAAAGGCAACAAGTACACAATCGTGAAGACAAACACCCAGACAATATCAACAAAGTGCCAGTACATCTCGACCGCCTGGATCGCAAAATGCTTTTTTGGTGTGAAATGTCCAAGCCCTGTACGGATCAGACAAACCACCATAAAGATGATACCAATGGTCACATGTAGCCCATGAAAACCTGTGAGCGTGAAAAAAGCCGATCCTTTGGTCCCGGTCCCAAGCGTAAAGTGCTCATTGACAATCAGACCAAAATATTCGAATACCTGCCCGCCCAGAAAGATCAGGCCCAGAACAATAGTAGCAGCCAGGCCCAGCATCAAACGACGCATATCACCTTTACGCAAACCACTACAGCCCCAATGCATCGTCGCACTACTCGCCAACAGGAAAAGAGTATTGACCAAAGAATTCGGCCAACCCGCAAAACCCCAACTCGTGCCGGAGCGAATCTCCAGGTAGAGATAAGCAGCGATAAAGTTCGCAAAGATCAGAGCCTCCGAGCAGATGAAGAAGATCATTCCCCACCATTCCATGCTACGGCCCGGTTGCGCTCCATGCTCTTCGAAAACTCGTATCTGCTCACCGTGAGCAGCACTCATAAAAGTAACTCCTCTACACTATCATGTTCTGTTTGCTTATGGTCAACAAAAATCGAGCACTGATGCCATAAGCAAACAAAAGCTTACCGACGTTCCAGAACCCAACCGACAGTCATCACAACAACCAGTACAAACCCGACCCCAATAATGATTGGCGTTGAGAGAATTCCATACAGTATGATGGCGATAGCAAGCGCCAGACCAAGCGGCCAGAAACTGGGTTTTGGCATGACATCATCAGCATTTACCAGTTTTGTGCGCAACTTGATCCGTCTCTTGCCCGAAACAACAGTCACTTGCTTGTCATCCGTCATATGCTCAGACTCTGGTTGTAATGACCCTTCCGGCTCTCCATCCTCACGAACTATACTTTCAGGAGTAGAAGGGATGAGTACATCCTGTTCCACATCTCCTGTTTGTACCTCTGCGTGTTGCTGGAGATCTTGCTCCTGTGATACTTTTATACCTTTACTCATCATATGCGTCCACCATTCTGCTGGATCTGGTAACTCATTTACCTAATGCACCACTGACTTCCAATCGGCCGTTTCAGGATACTTCTTGTCATAGAACGGGCGACGGCTGCGCACAATCGGAATTTCCAGAAAATTGTACGGTTTTGGCGGTGAAGTCGTATCCCATTCCAGCGTAAAGGCATCCCAGGGATCATCACTGGCTTTTTCACCATACTTCATCGTGATGACAAAGTTGATCAGGAATACTACGACACTAATGCCAATCACAAACGCGCCAATTGATGCCATCAGGTTTAGATCGTTCCAGCCAAGGTTCGCCGGATAGGTATACACACGACGTGGCATACCAAAGATACCAAGCAGATGCATAGGGAAGAAGGTCAGATTGAGGCCAATAAACGTCAGCCAGAAATGCCACTTGGCCAGCTTCTCATTCATCATCTTGCCCGTAAATTTCGGGAACCAGTAATACAAGCCCGCGAAGACTGCCAGCGCGGTCCCACCAAAGAGCACATAGTGAATATGCGCAACTACAAAGTAACTATCAGTGATCTGATAATCGAATGGCACTACCGCCAGCGCAGCACCATTCAACCCACCAATCAAAAACATGGCGATAAAACCAAGCGCAAACAGCATCGGTGCGCGGAAACTTATCTTTCCACCAACCACCGTCCAGATCCAGTTAAAGATTTTCACCGCTGTTGGAATAGCGATCAACGTCGTACTGGTCGCAAAGAACGCCTGCGCGATTGATGGGAGGCCTACTGCAAACATGTGGTGCGCCCAGACGGTAAAACTCAGGAAGCCAATCGCCACACCAGACCAGGCAATAAAGGTATAACCGAAAATTGGTTTGCGCGAGAAGACCGGCAAAATCTCAGAGATCATGCCAAATGCTGGCAAAATCAGGATATATACCTCTGGATGACCAAACGACCAGAAAAGGTGTTGCCAGAGCAACGGATCGCCGCCCTGAGCATACTGGTAAAAGTGAGTTCCCATATGACGATCAAGCAGCAAGAGAATACTGGCAACCGTCAAACTCGGCAAAGCGAACAGCAACAGGAAAGACATTACCAGAATCATCCACGAGAACAGCGGCATACGGTTAATGCTCATACCAGGAGCACGCAACTTAAAGATCGTCACCACAAAGTTCAGCGAACCAGCGATTGACGAGATACCCAGCAGGGTCGTACCCAGAATCCAGAAGTCGGCATTCATCCCAGGAGTACACTGGAAACCATGACCACAACCAGCAGCAGTTTCATTCAGCGGGGCATACATAAACCAGCCACCATTTGGAGCCGCATGAAAAATGAAGCTGGACTGCATAAAGATACCGCCAAAGAGTAATAGCCAGTACCCGAAGGCGTTAAGCCGTGGAAAAGCCATATCGCGAGCACCGATCATCAGCGGCACGATATAGTTGCCAAATCCTGCCAGTGTTGGAATCACGAACAGGAAAATCATGGTCGTGCCATGCATCGTGAAGATCTGATTGTAGGTTTCAGGGTCCATCACCTTCCCATCTGGCAACGCCAGTTGTGTGCGGATCAGGAGTGCCTCCATCCCACCAACCAGGAAGAAAAAGATACCCGTGATCAGATACATCAAGCCAATCTTTTTATGATCGACAGTTGTAATCCACTCACCAATATATGTTTCGCTAAAACTCTTGCGACGAACACCAATCGTGGTAGTTTCGCCGACAGTGCGAGTTGCCATGAACAAATCCTCCAAAAGTCTAGCCCTTTTTTCAGCGACGAAGCCGGGCAAGCAGGCTTATTGTAGACTCTCTAGATAGGCAACGAGAGACTTGATCTGGTCATTGCTCAATTGACCAATCGCCATATCATTTCCAGGTTTAACGGCCTGCGGATCCTGTAACCACTTCGCAAGATTACATGTCTGCATGAGATCAGGCGAGTTTGGATTACATTGATCCTTATTATTCGTTAACACCCCACCGGCAATCAAATCGCGGCTCCCAAAGTGGGTCAGATTCGGTCCCAGTGGACAATTCGTTGTATTATTGGGGCTGGAACCCGGCAATGCATCGTTACACACCACTGCGGTATTGACATACTTGGTTGCATCCACACCAATAATGCCATGACAGGTTGTACACTGCTGCTTGAACAATGCCTGACCTTGAGCTGCCAGACTCCCCGGAGCAGGAGCAACAGCCGCTTTTTGCTGCGCCGAGATCCAGGTCTGGAACTGATCAGGTGTCTCCACAATCACATTGAAGCGCATATTAGCATGCTGGGTACCACAATACTCCGCACATTCACCAATATAGGTGCCAACCTTATTGGCGATAAACCACTTGGTATTATTATGGCCGGGGATCACATCAGTTTTTCCAGTTAACTGCGGAACCCAGAAACTATGGATCACATTATTTGAAAAAAGGTTTACATGGATATCAGTACCAACCGGAACATGTAACGAGTCAGCGGTTGTGATGTTATATTTATCATAGTGGAACTCCCACCACCACTGATGGCCAACAGCCGTCACTTCTACGGTATTCGCTGATGCTGGCTCAGCTTCCGGCGCAACCTGCAATACGCCACGAATTGTGAAGAATAAGACAATAAACAATACAACCGTTGGGACCGCAGTCCAGGCAAGTTCCAACTTCATGTTGCCATGAATCTGGCGCGGATTGGGCATACCCGGACGCTCACGATAGCGAAAAATCGCGAAAAGGAGTATCCCTTCAACGACAACAAATACAATAGAGGCAACTACTAAGATTACCCAGAAAAGGTATGTTTCATCCGAAGCAACGGGACCCTGCGTATTTAAGATAGATGCAGGCTCATTGCATGCAGTTAAAAAGATTGAGGACATGAGCAAGATGGTTAACAACACCAGCCAGCGCTTCGTCCTACGAAATACAGGCATCCTCACGTCTAACTCTGCCTTCCTTATCAGCCGACTTCTCCAGAATGCATGATACGAATGTATCGACACCAGGAGGTGTTTCCCTGGAGCATAGAAGGTTCTATCTGGATCTTTCCATACGTACAGCAAGCCAGAACCGCTTATGGCTCCTTACACGAATGTTGTTTGACGACGATGGATGGCATGCCTTATACAAGGGACATGCTTTCCATTGTACTGCTGTAGTGTAGCGATGGAGCCTAACACGAAACTTGCAAATTCAGAAACGAACCTTACAAGCACCTGAATAGAGAATACTCGTTCTTTACGTATTAAGGCTCTAGCAAAGATCAGTTTATTCTCTCGCAACTGGTATGCCTCAACATAATCAATAGCTAAACAACTACGTAAAAGAACTTTATACTCAAAAATCGATAAAAAGAAACTCATCAAGCCTCTGAAATAGAACATCAGCGCACACCGAATTCGTATCTCAGAGAAAACTTCTTTATGTACTATAGCAAGATAAAAAAGGTAAGACAAATAGAAATACGACATAGCACAACTAACACAGCTATATTCTGTAAAAAATGTGTTAGAAGAAGGGAATGGAGTGATCAATCATCATACATGCTGTGATCATAAACCCATAATTTGTCCAGATGAGAAGATATAGAGTGTAAAACGTTCAGGCAATTGTAAGGTCGTCTGGTCGCGTTGCAAGGGGTCTATCAGGAACGGCTACGAAAATAGTATGCGTCGTACTTTCTCTTTGCCGTCATTCAAATATCTGTATCATCGTAGATATACCCATTGAGCATATCTAATCCTGCGTGTCACCATATCACATCATTAAAAAAACATCGCATGACATGCAGCTAGATGGTGGTTCGCGCAGACATTGTATTGTCTTTAGAGTAAGGGAGTCTGAGAAAACATGAACGTTGTAAGTCATCCTACCTGCTGTTCTTCCACAGAGAACTTGCAACAAGAGAGGTTATAAAAGCATGAGCCTTGAGATACATCCGCAGCAAGTTCAACCGCAGCAGGATATGCTTCCGCAACAAGAACTGCATACATGGCGGAAAACTATTGGCAACTATGTCAATTTGATCAAACCACACGTAACGGTCCTGTTACTGGGAGTAACCGTCGCAGCAATGGCAATTGCGCAACGTGGTTTTCCACCCCTGGGATTAGTACTGGCGACATTGCTCGGTGGCGCGATGGCAGCAGGGAGTGCCAATGCTTTGAACTGTTATATTGACCGCGACATAGATCAGATTATGGGACGCACCAGTCGCCGATCATTGCCATCGGGACGTGTGAAACCAACAACAGCCCTGATCTTTGGCATTCTCCTGGGTATTGGTTCATTTGGCATCTTATTTGCCTTCGTTAATCTACTGAGCGCGGTGCTCGCATTTGCTGCCATCCTCTTCTATGTGTTTGTGTACACACTAGGACTCAAACGGACAACGGCGCAGAATATCGTCATTGGTGGAGCGGCTGGCGCTGTTCCCGTCCTTGTCGGCTGGGCAGCAGTCACTAACTCGGTAACGCTCTCAGCGATATGGCTCTTTGCCATCATCTTCTATTGGACACCGCCACACTTCTGGGCACTCTCCTTGTTGATCCAAAAAGATTATGAGAAGGCCCATATTCCAATGATGCCTCTTGTGATGGGAGAAGCAGAGACACGTCGTCAGATCATGCTCTATTCTTTATTACTACTCGCCACCACATTAGTATTGTTTGTGATGCACACGATGGGCTATATCTATCTCGTCGGAGCGCTGATACTGGGGGGGATTCTCCTGTATATGGCAATCCGTCTGCTCCTTGAGCCAAGCAAACACTGGGCACGTACATTGTTCTGGTATTCAAACTGTTATCTCGCCGCGATCTTTGCAGTTATGGTCATTGATCGGGTCATTCATCTCTGATCTCACCCGGAAACCAGAGAATAGCAATAGAAAAGAACAAGCCAATGAGTTTGCATATGAACTGGCGTCTCGCCTCACGCCTATCGGTTATTACTTTTGCTGCTCTCGTCGTTCTTGTTATCGCGTTAATCCAACAGCAAAAAGCACAGGTTCAGCCAAATAGCTCCAACAACGCAATCCCAACCACTGCGTCAGGTCTTTATGGCACTGATCTGGGAGGGAAAGTGGCACCCGGTTTTCAATTAACCGATCAGAACGGCAAACAGATCTCGCTGGCACAATTTAAAGGAGAACCAGTCGTTCTCACATTTCTGTATACTCACTGTCCCGATGTCTGCCCACTGACCGCTGAAAAGCTGCATTCAACCGTACAACTGCTGGGCAGTAACGCCCAACATGTCGGCATCATCGCAGTAAGTGTTGATCCTAAAGGTGATACGCCTGCAGCCGTAACAGCATTCACACAGGCTCATAACATGCAGAACTCCTGGCATTATCTGATGGGTAGTCAGGCAGAACTCTCACCAGTATGGAGCAACTACAGTATCTACGCACAAACAATGACACAAACAACCAGCCATAGTGATGCCATCTATGTTATTGATAAACAGGGTCGGGAACGCGTCTTTCTGAGCAGCAACGATTTTCAACCCTCTGACCTTGCAACAGATTTAAAGACATTACTGAAAGAAAATGGGTAGTATTGTATGGCATCATCCACAGTATAGATCGATTATTTCTATACACTGAATAAGAACAGAAAGGTAAAGCTTGAACAGCTTGCACGAACCTCATATATTTGGTATGCTTAAATGGAAAGTATCATGATAAGATGCATTCAGAAGTGCATCAAACACACTCTGTACATACATACTCATACATTTCAGGTAGTATTGCATAGTTTATCAACTGGCATATCATGAGACAACGTAGCCTGTGTGCTACATGTATCTGAGAATGTACGATAGCTACAGTTGTAACAATCAAAGCAGTCCTCACTGATTGTATAGCATTCGAAGAGGAAAGCAAAAACGTATGGACACTTCTCTTCAACAGACAAATCTCACAGTGAATGACCTGACAACGCCACTGGAGACATATCAGGATCATGAAGCGGAAGAACATCATATCCATATGCCCGGACCAAGTTTATGGCCCATCATCCTCAGTCTGGCTATTCTGGTCACGATCATTGGTTTGCTGTTCATTCCGGATGCCCCCTGGCTGTCACTGATCGCGCTTCCTTTTATCCTGGTAGGAATTATCGGTTGGGCAGTGGAAGATCCTTCGGGGCATGGAGTAGAAACAACAACCGGCCCGTATCGCTATATTCCTTCACTGACAAGCGATAAGGTGCTGGACATAGCACGAGCAACTGCGGAAAGAATTGTAACCGTCAGCAGCACGCCTTATAGCATTCATCCTGTCAAAGTGGAGCTAGAGGATGAAGTGCCGGGTAAAGGGGTTGTGCTGGCAATCCACGGGAAAGTTGAACTGGCAGTACAGCGCACAGAATTAGAAAATGCATTGCGCCATGTGCCAAATGTTGTCGACGTGAAGAACTTCCTGGTGGCGGAAGATAGCATCCTGCCAACCGCCTATAGTCGCATTGATGCTCTGCGCGAACAGGGAAAGCTAGAGGGTGCGCAGAATATTGCTGTCTTTGTCGAAAACTATATTCTACACATCTATGGTGATGTGCCAAATACTAAAATGAAATACGCATTAGAGCGTGAATTACTTGGTATTCCTGGCATCCGCGTTGTCGTCAATCATATCGGCCTCAACAAAGACATCCCTGGTAATCTGGGCAAGACATTAAATAAGATCTAGCCATTACCACACGATCTGTTAAAACCAGCTTCCAGCAGACGCTATTTACAAAAGAAACGTGATCTCCTCTAAATAGAGGAGATCACGCTTCTTTTCTTATGTCACAGAGAACTTATCTCTTATTGCGCAGGAAGGCTGGTATCTCGATGAAATCCCCCGAAGGAGTATTACGATTCCCACGTGATAACTCAGCCGCGCCACGATCAATACGACGGATATGCCGCTGTGGAGTAGACGAACGATTCAACGCCTGTGCCTCTGGTTCAGGAGTTGGAACCGCACTATGATCCTCCTCAGTCGCTGCTGATGGAATATCCTCATCATCCAGATACTCATCTTCTTGCTCATCCATCTCATCATCAAGCATCATATCGACCGGTGGGGGTCCATGACGCCCATTATCAGATGAAAAAGCAGCAGGAGCATTTGGTGCGCTTACGTTGCGTGCCCCAGGCATTGGACCGGTCGGGCGACTGGTCATATTGGGTTGCTGCATAGATGAGGCCATTGGAGGATTAGGATTATAGCTCTGATTTGCCTGGTTGCCCTGGCGTCCCGCTGGTCCATTATTTGTATAACCACTTGAAGATGAAGAAGCAGAAGAATAAATCCTGCTACGATCATATTCTGGTCGCACAGGTGTATACGCAGGATAGCCACCCGCTACCGCCCTACCACTCGACATATCATAATCAAAGCCAGTCGCGATAACAGTAATCTTTACTCGTCCATCATAATTGGGATCTTGCACCGCACCAAAGATAATATTTGCTTCAGGATGAGCAGCCTGACTGATAATATCAGCCGCCTCATTTACCTCAAACAAGGTCATATCCGTGCCGCCAGTGATATTAAAGAGCACGCCATGCGCACCGCTGATATCAATGTCCAACAACGGGCTGGCAATCGCGAGTTGAGCCGCCTCCGAAGCACGACTCTCACCATTTGCCTCACCGATAGCCATTAAAGCAGAACCAGCCGCAGACATAATCGTCTTCACATCAGCGAAGTCCAGATTGATCAAGCCAGGGACCGTAATCAGATCGCTGATCCCTTGAATGCCCTGACGCAACACATCATCCGCAAGCCGAAACGCCTCCGATAATGGAGTATTCTTATTCGCAACCTGTAGCAAACGGTCGTTTGGTACCGTAATTAAAGTATCAACATGCTGTTTCAGATTATTGATACCTTCCTCAGCAGAAAGCATACGTTTTTTGCCTTCAAAGGCAAACGGTCTGGTCACCACACCCACTGTCAGAGCGCCAACCTCACGCGCGATCTGCGCGACAACCGGGCTTGCTCCGGTCCCGGTACCACCACCCATACCAGCCGTAATAAAGACCATATCGCAGCCCTTGAGTGCCTCATAGATATCCTCAGCGTTCTCCTCTGCAGCTTTCATACCAACACTTGGATTTCCGCCCGCGCCAAGACCACGAGTGAGTTTGTCACCGATACGAATACGGTGAGGAGCCTCAGTCAAGAGTAAAGCCTGCGCGTCCGTATTAATGGCAATAAATTCAATCCCCGTCATATTTGCCTGTATCATACGGTTTACCGCATTGCTCCCACCTCCGCCAACGCCAATGACACGAATTTGGGCAAAGCCTTCTAGTTGATGATTTCCCATTGGTAACATATTACTTCGTGGCCCCCTTTCGAGTTTCTCATTTATAGAAATGAACACCTTTTACTGAATACAACGAACAAGCGGCACAGCCCAACTTGCAGTTTCTCTACAAATGAGCAACTCCATTACGGAATGAATGCACGCAGCCAGCGACTAACACGAGACACAAGATCTACATCCGCTTCATCATCCTCATCAACAAACTCATCATCATCCGCTACTGCTAATGACGCATGACGAGCGCCCCAGAGTAACAAACCAACAGCAGTAGCGTAGGCAGGTCTGTTGATAGAGTCGGCAAGACCATGAAGTCCCAGAGGAGAACCAATACGGGCGGGCAGATCAAGAATATGGCCGGCCATTTCCAGAATGCCGGGCAACTCCGCAGTACCACCAGTAATCACAATTCCCGCAGGGAGTAGTCCATCATACCCAGATTTCTTGATTTCTTCATGCACCATGGCGAACAATTCGTCCACCCGTGCCTGAATAATTTCAGCCAGCAACTTGCGTGGCACCAGATCATCACAGTCCGACATGAACTGTGACAGATCTATCATATCATCCTCATCTATGGTTGATGGATCACAATGCCCATAAGTAATTTTTAATTCCTCAGCGACTCCTACTGGTAAACGTAGCCCGATAGCAATATCACTGGTAATTAAATTCCCCCCTACCGGAAGTACCACCGTATGCCAGATAGCGCCATCAGCATAGACAGCGACATCTGTGGTCCCTCCACCGATATCGACCAGAGCTACACCGAGATCTGTTTCGCCATCCTCCAGCACGGCATCTCCTGATGCCAGAGGCTCTAAAACAAAATCCTCAATTTCTACATGTGCTTTATGGACACATTTAATCAAATTGTGAATAGAAGACACCGCCCCCGTGATAATATGCGTCTCCACTTCGAGGCGGAAACCAGACATACCGGTAGGATTTTTGATGCCTTCTTGCCCATCGACAACATAACTACGTGGGATAACGTGGATTATCTCACGGTTGGCAGGCAGAGCAATAGCCTGGGCGACTTCAATCGCTCGACTGATATCATTCTGCTCAATATCACGATGTTGAGGTGAAATAGCCACAAAGCCCCGACTATTCTCTGAGGCAATATGGCTGCCTGCGATGCCAACATATGCTGACACTATTTTTTTCCCGGAAAGACGTTCTGCACGATCTAGCGCCGCAGCAATTGATGTGACGGTCTCTTCAATGTTCACCACCACCCCACGGCGCAACCCCTGTGAAGGGCAGGTGCCAACGCCAACAATATTCAGCTTCCCGTCACGATCCAATTCGCCGACCAGGACACAGACTTTTGTTGTTCCAACGTCGATTCCGACTATCACCCGCTCTTGCACGTTCTACGCTCCTATTGGGCGGTACACTTGTGAGACGCACTACAAATACAGTTATTGTGACCTGCCATTAGTATCTTTCATGCTCTTTTTAATAAAGTCTTATTACGCAACCCAACGTCACTCTCGTGACTGGTGCTCCGCACTCAGGCTTGCGGATCTGTAGTATCTATTGTTGTAACGTAAATACTGGTCGCAAACCATAACGTAAATCTATTGTAGCTACATGCAAACTCTGTTGCTGTGCAAGAGTTAACACTCCCTGCAATTCGATTAGCCGATTATCCAACGAATTGGCATCCTGTGCCCCACCCAGATAAGCTTTCCAACCCGCCGGACTCTCAACTATATATGATCCCCTACTACCCGCATTCCCACTTGCTGGATTATTGTTACTAGCATACATTGTACCATCGTAATACAGTTTGAACACATTGATACCTGTCACTTTAGGAAAATTTTGTAGAATAGCTAAAGCAAATGGAATATCAGTCTGTCTTATATACGCGCCAGGATGCAATTGTGGCTCTGTTTGATCTTTTGCATTCCCCTGGTCCGTAATATCTATAACAGTTCCCAGATGACCCGTATTTCCAGCCGGACTAACCTGTGTCAGGATCATACCATCTCGGTCAACTTCATATACAGACCCCTGAGACGTCTGCCAGAGCATAGCTGGCAGACGCTCAGTGATAGAGACAGTAATTTGATCTGGTAAATGCTTCTGCACTTCTGTTTGTTGCACCAAAGGGAGCATATCAATGTGCTCTTGCATTCCTTCTACATTGAGAAAGAAAATGTTCTGGCCCATCCCCCCCATCTGCTGCACTTGCTGGATCAATGCCTGGTTGTGTGTACCGATCACCTGTATATGGGCGATACGAAACACAGAACCTGACACCAGAAAATTTAACAGCATAATCAAAAGTATCAGAAGAATGACGATCCCGACAAACTTCCAGAGCCTGCCGCGCCGCGCTCGGCGACGACTTCTACGCAACGGTACTGACGAGAGCTGCCGACGATTGTACGGCAATGGCCGTTTGACTGAATACATACGACCACTGGTCGCCCGAACCCCCGTTTGCGCTAACGTCCGTGGCACAGAAACATATTTTTGTGGCCGTGGACGCACACGTTGCAAACGCTTTTTCCGTTGCGCAAAGGTATCCCATGCCATAGAGAGATCCGTCTCTGGTACGGTCACTGTGCGCTGGAAGGAATTAGGTGTTACAGGCACCTTCTGAGTTCGCTCTTTTTTCTTGAGAGTTTCATTCCGATTGGGTCGATACACCGACGATCCAACGTCATAGTGATGCGCAACGCGTTGCTCTGGTAGCTTTTTCTTTTCTGTCATGTCATTGTTACCTTCCACTCCCCGCGCAGTTCGACCTCCAACTCCAGGTTCACCCCAAACCCCTCGTATACGCGATGATGTGCTTCCCGGATAAGTGCCGCAACATCGGCTGCTCTTGCTCCACCTACATTAACGATAAAATTGGCATGACGCTCTGAAATTTTTGCTCCACCGTGAGTGATACCTTTCAGTCCAACCGCCTCGATCAGGCGGCCGGAAAAATCTCCCGTTGGATTTTTGAATACGGACCCAGCACTCTGTTGAGGCGGCTGGGTCCGCTTACGATATAATTTATGTTCCTCAATCTCCGCCCGTAATTGCTGCGGATCTGCCCGGTGCAGACGTATCCCCATCTTGGAGACAATCTCGCCGGGCTCTATGAGTTTTCGAGGTGCAGCAATCGGGTTTCCTTGCTCATCAAATTGGACACGCCGTTGTGCGCGAAAACGGCTGTGCCGATAGCTGAGATCCAGATCCGCATGCTGGTAACGCACCATCGTTGGTGCAATCTGGCGCTCTTCTGATTGCCGGGCATCCATAATATCAACCCACTCCAACACCTCACCCAGACTATGACCATGCACACCAGCGTTGCTAATCACACCACCACCCAGAGTGCCAGGGATGCCAGGGCCAAATTCCAGCCCCCCCCAGCCCTTTGGTGCCAGTTCATTTAATAAACGCGGCCAACTAATACCCGCGCCTGCCTCTAGCAATGCCGTACCATCTTCTTGCTCTTCAATGGTATAGCCACCAATAGCAATGCGAGCAACGATTCCCCGCACTCCCTCATCCGCATAGAGCACGTTTGATCCGTTCCCGGTGATAAGTAACGGCCACCGACGCTCGGAACAAAGTGTTACCAGACCGAGAAGATTCTCCTGGGTATCAACTGAAATCCACACATCGGCTGGTCCTCCCACACCAAAGTTCCCATGACGCGACATTGGCTCATCACGCCGCACATTTTTGCCAAAGTGTTTTTGTAACTCAGTGTAAGCAGTCTCGGTATCGAATGTCATTTGATCTCCTCTAAGCCTGGTATGCGCCATTCAGCAATGCTTCTGTTACCATGTAAATATCTCCTGCACCCATGACCACGACTACATCACCAGCGCGAAGTATGCTCACTAACAGTCTGGTTGTTTTCTCGATACTTCCACCATGAAACACCTGACCCTGAGCTTGAGCTTGAGCAAAATGTGGCTCCTGCTGTATCGCTGCGGCCAGTTGACGAGCATGGACTAAGCCAGTATCACGTTCACGTGCCGGAAAGATATCAGCAATAATAGCAACATCGGCAGCATCAAACGAATGCAAGAACTGGTTGAAAAACGTTTTGGTTCGGCTATACATATGAGGCTGGTAAACCGCAATGATACGCCGATCAGGATAACGTTGATGCGTTGCTGTTAAAGTAAGCTCAATTGCTGTCGGATGATGCGCATAATCATCGATCAGCATGACATCAAGCATCCGTTGCCCAAGAGCTAATGGACCTTGATGACGAATCTCAAACCGCCTCCGGGTTCCGCTGAAGGTGGCTAATGTCTGCGCGATTGATGTTGCCTCAACCCCCAGTACATGAGCAGCCGTCAGAGCAGCCAGCGCGTTCTCGATATTATGCACTCCGGGCAACAGCAAATGAAATTCCTGTTCCTGCGGAAACGCTTGTCCGGTATTTGTCTTGACCCGAAAACTGGTTTCACCCTCAAGTCGGACATCATATGCCTCAACCGTAGCACGTTCAGTACCAATGCCTCCGCCCTTTACCGAATACGTCAGAATGCGGCCCGGCCAATTATGTAAACGAGCATGCAGGTCATGGCAGCCAGCACTATCAGCATTCAAAATCAAAGTTGGTGGCAACGGCCATTCGCGCTGCAGGTCCATGCCACGAACGAAATGCTCAAATGCTGAGAGATAGGCATCGTAGTCGGGAAAGAATTCTGGATGCTCGTACTCAATCGAAGTCACGATCACCAGACGTGGATGATAATGCCAGAAGTTATGGTTATACTCATCAGCCTCATTCACAAAATAGTCGCTGTTACCCAGGCGATAATTTGCGCCGAAGCGTGGTACCACAGCACCAATCTCACAGGTAGGATCAAGATTCGCGTCAACGAGCATCAGTGAAAGCATCGCGGTGGTTGTACCTTTACCATGCACACCACTCACCGACAAAACACATTTGCTCAGCATCAGCTCTCCAAGCAGTTCTTGCCAGGTTATTACTCGTAAGCCACGTTGCTGTGCTGCCAGCAATTCTGGATTCTGAGGGTCCAGTGCAGGTACAGCCGGACTAATCACCAGTGCATCAACATCTGCAAGATGATGTGCATCATGTCCAATCTGAACAGCAATCCCTGCCTGTTGCAAAGCTTTGACAGTAGCGGACTCACGCTGATCACAACCAGTAACCACGTCGCCAGCCATCTGTGCCATCTGGGCAACTGCCGAGATCCCCTGACCTCCAATACCCATAAAATGCAAGCGTGACTTCTTCAAGAATTTATCCCCTCATGTTCTACTACCTGTTGAATATTGCCCCCACCGAGTTTCACCACGGCCTCTACAATATCTTTTGTAGCGGCTGGTCGTGCGAAACCCTTCAACGCCTGGGCCATGACCTGTAAGCGCTCAGGGGCAAAAATAGTTGCCTCTACCTGTTCCAATAGCGATGCTGGTTGCAGATCATCATTACGAATAGAGATCGCGGCTCCCGCTCGCGCAAATGTCTCAGCATTCGCCTCTTGTGGGGAACTGCCAATCGCCGGAGGCAATGGTATCAGCAAACCAGGCTTCTCCATTACCGCCAGTTCACTCAAGGTAGACGCTCCCGACCGACAAAGAACGAGTTCAGCCGCTTGCAGTGCTGCGGGCATCTCATCTGACATATAAGGGACCAGACGATAACGCCCTCTGACTGTCTCATCCAGACCATCGGTCATCTCTTCAGCAAGCTTCCGCGTCTCTTCATACAGCTTCTGACCACTGATCTGCAACACCTGACAGCGTTGCAACAATGTTGGCAGTGCTCGTGCCACCACCTGATTGAGATGACGTGCTCCCTGACTACCACCAGTGACCAGCAATAAAGGGACAGCAGGATCAAAACCAAGTTGCGCCCGCGCCTGCTGGCTACTCATTGCACGCGCAGCAAGAATCTCCTTACGAATAGGATTTCCCAGTAACAGCGTCTTATGTGCCGGGAAAAAGTGCCGAGAATCAGCAAAGGCAACCGAGATCTTTGTCGCAAAAGGGGCGATCAATTTGTTCGACAAATTCGGTGGCACATCCTGCTGATGCAGAAGGAGTGGTACCTTATGTATCCTGGCAGACAAGCCAGTTGGAACAGAAACATACCCCCCACTAGTAAACGCTACATCGGGGTGAAATTCGCGGACGATATTGAGCGCCTGTACCATACCAACAGGAACACGCGCCAGACTCTTCGCGGTTTTCACCGAGACATACCGTTGCAGCTTGCCTGCTTTAATCGTCGCCATACGGAAACCAGCAGCAGGCACCAACTGCGTCTCCAGACCATCATCACTGCCTAGATAGAGAATGTCTGCATTGTATATATCACGTAATTGTGTGGCGACAGCCAGAGCCGGATAAATATGACCGCCGGTGCCACCACCTGATATTAAAACTCGCATACACTATAATTCCATACCGTATAAAACTCTTCCCCAATTCATAGAATTGAGGAAAACTCATACTATTTTTTTCTTCTTGTTACTTTCTCAATAGTTTTCCGTGAAAGGGCCGGAGCTCCCGGCTCCTGAATATAGCGTGAAATACTGAGTAATACACCCACCCCGGCCAGCGAAATGACCAGCGATGTCCCACCAAAACTGATAAATGGTAATGGAACACCTGTATACGGGATCGTCGCCGTTGTCGCACCAATATTAATCAGTGCCTGAACAATCAGCCAGGTCGTAATACCAGTTGCCAGCAAGGCTCCATAAAGATCCTGGGTTCGCCTTGCCAGACGAAAACCTCGAAATGCTAGTATCATAAACAAAGCAATAACTATCACGCAACCTATATAGCCCAATTCTTCACCAATAATAGCAAAAATGGAGTCAATATATGGTAGCGGTAAATAGCCCGTCTTTTGACGGCTTGCGCCTAACCCTACCCCAAGCCAGCCACCTGATCCCAGAGCCAATAATGACTGGTACAACTGCAGATTACTACCAGTTACATCTTTAAACGGATCAAGAAATCCAATCAAGCGGACATAACGATATCCTTTAAAGGCCTGGGTTAAGAATATCAGGCCGCCTGCTCCCATAGCAAGCAAAAACTGAAAAATATTCGCACCAGCCGTAAAAAACATCGCGGCAGTAAAGGCAGCAATAACACTCGCGGTTCCCATGTCATTCTCCAGTAAGACCAGGCCCAGAATAGTACCAACAAGAATGACAAATGGCGTTAAACCATAAAGAAAAGAACTGACTTGATTTCCTTTACGAGCCAACCAATCTGCAATATACAAAGCCAGTACTAATTTGATCAATTCACTGGGCTGAAATGAGAAAAACGAGCCAAAAGCCAACCAACGGGATGCGCCATACGCACTGGTTCCAAACAACAGCACGATAATCAGCAATGGAAACGCGACCACCATACCCCAGAGAGAAAAACGTCGCCACACGCGATAATCGATACGCATCGTCACCAGCATCACAGCTATCCCCAGCACAGCCCCTAGCAATTGCTTTTGAAAGAAATACGAAGCACCACCATAGTAGCGTGCCGCGATAAAAGAGCTTGCGCTATAGACCATCACCAGACCAATACACAGCAACAATAGCACCGTCACCAGCAACACCGGATCAACGCGTCCGGGCACCCGCACCATCGGGCTCGCGACCCGAGCCGCTTTCTGCTGCTCATCATTCAGTGGCACACTCACACGTCTGCCCGGTTGTTGCAACAGAGTGCCAGAGCGCCGCAAGCGACCCGAAACATGTTCCGACTCTTTTGCTTGCGCCGCATCAGCATTGCGCGTACCTGCCGTAGCCGCATCAGCCACAAATGATTGCCCATTCAGACGAGGTAACGTCTTACGCCGGTTCGTCGTATCAATCACCGTATCCTCAACAGCAAAACTCACTCGCCGCTGTGGCCTGTCTCCATTCCGAGGCAAACGACGTCGCGCCGATGCCTCTGGCTCGGCAGGGCGTGACCGCTTTCTCTGTGGCACTACCACGTCTTCGACAGAGCGCGGACGCAAAGACCACCGATGTCGCCTCGGTTCCTGTGCATCCTCCCGTTCGGTTTCAATCCCCACCTGCTGCTGTTTTGTGAGTTTGTTCTTCGGCATGAGCGATTCTATTTCCTTACATCCAGATATGTGCGAATACTGCAGTCTGCCCGTGCAATGGTTCCGAATGCCTTGCCTGTGAGTTTGGGACTCATTCCCTGATATCTTTTGATACCTTGACTTAGAACGAATTTTCGACTATATTACTTTACAAAGACATTCACTTTCGTTTGGACTTTCCCTCGTCATCTTGAGCCGATTGCTCTTGCATGACCTGGAGCATTTTCTCAACCTCTTGATCACTGATTGACAGGCGTTGCAGTTGAGGATCAACGATCTCAACCCCCTGAGCATGGATCAATGAACTCCAGGGATCGCTATCAAGAGTTGGAATAGTAATCTCAGCAGGCTGAGACGGGTCCGCTGGTATCTTATTGGGATCCACTTTGTGCGTCCCTAATAATTCCTGCCAGACCTCACTCAACTCTTGTTGTTGTGCAGGCACGTTCTCCTGTTTTTTCTGTATTTCGTGACTATCCTCTTGCATCACAATACACCTTTTCACTACACGAACATCTTGTACATACAACATCCACACATTACCCAAACTACGACACTATGTATGTCTGGCTAAAAGCCAGATACCTGTTCATAAGCCATTGTATGAGAGCGAAAGGTTCATGGCTGCTGATCAGGAGGAATGTTATAACGCAACATTAACTGTTGCGCGATCTGACTCCACAACGGCCCGGCAGCGTTGCCACCAAAGATATCATCAGGATGGTCCAGTTTGACCAGGATCACAAAGCGAGGATCGGTCGCAGGAATAAATCCAGCCAGAGAAGCTTCAGTTTCTGACATCGACAATCCCTGCGTTGTTGCGGTGCCAGACTTAAAAGCGATCTGATAACCCGGTACAGATGCTTCTCCTTTGTTATAAAGCGCATTCGCTTTCAGCATCCCTACCAACTCTTGATCGGCTTGAGCACTGATAACCTGATGAGAAACCTGTGGTTGTATGTTGGTTACTTTTTGGCCGGAGCTGATTTCTGACACAATATACGGTTTCATCATGACCCCATTGTTCGCGACCGCCTCATAAGCCATCGCCATCTGAATTGGTGTCACAAGAATACTCTGTCCAAAGGATTGACGAGCCAGATCACTTGGTGACCAGCCATTATCCTGCGGCGACGAATACGAACCACAGCTCTCCGGCGCGAAAAGACCAGTACATTGTCCAAAGCCAAACCGCTGTACATACGGATAGAACCCCTGCGGTCCCAGATAGTTATGCCCAATGATAGATGCGCCCACATTAGATGAGTACTCTAACACCTGTGTCATCGTCTCTTTGCCATGACCGGCCGGATAATCCCAATTGGTAACACGCGGTGTCCCATCACTGAAATCAACATAACCTGGATCATTAATGGTACTTGAAGGAGTGACTTTGTGCTGATCAAGCGCAGCCGCCATCGTAATGACCTTCATCGTTGATCCCGGCTCATACTCACAATACAGGACAGGGTTCATGTAGACTTCCTCGGTATTCAAACACCCCTTCTGTGACGCGTACTGCCCATAATTATTGGGATCAAAAGTAGGAGAGCCAGCCATCGCCACAATCGCGCCTGTACGAGCATCAACCACAACTGCGGATCCACTTAATGACCCTGTTTGCTTGACACGTGCATCCAGTTCTGTCTGTAGTTGATATTGAATATCACTGTCAATAGTCAAAGTGATATTCGACCCCGGAACTGGCTGCTGACTGGAACTGGCACCAACCGTCAAAGGATTTCCATTGAGATCAGTTTCAGTGGTAAAACTACCGGGTTTGCCTGCCAACTGCTGGTCGTAACTACGCTCAATACCATAGACACCATGAGGTGTCGTATTTGTTGTATCCTGCACATAACCCAGAATTTGAGCCATCGCATCCCCCTGAGGGTAATCACGCCAGGTACGTGGCTGAAGGAACGTATATGGTAACTGCATAGCACTCAATTGCGCACTCTGTGCAGGAGTAATGGACACAGCAACAGGAACAGCAGCAACATTTAAGCTCAAATCCTGCTCTAAAGTTGTCACAGGAACATTCGTCAAAACACGATGCAACTTTTGTGCCAACTGTACACGCACTCCCTCATAGGTATTCGGATTGTCCGAAACAATCTGCGCCGGATCAACATACACATCATCACGTACAATGTTTGTCGCCAGAAGTAAGCCGTTCACATCGTAAATATTGCCCCTGGGGGCATTCACCTGCCCACTTTGCGTATGCTCAGCATTTGCCCAACGTGCCAATTGTGATCCATCGATAACCTGCCAATAATACAATCTGCCCGTAAGAATAGCCACTGCGATGCACACACATAAAAAAATGATCATCTGCCGCTGGCGTGCACGGTGTAGCTCTGTTCTCAATCTCTAGCTTTCTTTTTATAGTCGCTCATATCTCATTTCCCCATTTATGGTTGTGATGGTTGTTGGGCAATAGGAGTAGCAGTCGCTTGCAAACCGGACACCTTGATGATCCACGATTTTTGCGGATCGGCAGGCACCAATCCCTGCTGCTGTGCATGACTTATAATGAAGGATGGTGATTGTTCATGCGCAACAGTTTCAAGTAAATCCTGATTCTGACGTTGTAATTGTGATTGCTGTGCATTGAATTGCTGCAACTGTTGATCAAATTCTTCTGCCTGTCCAAGCTGGGTAAGATAAAGTACAGCCATCAAGCCAATTAAAACGACACTCGTAATTGACAACGCAACTGGCCCCATATGCAAAAACGATGGACGAAAATACCAATGTCGCCTTCCAATTACAAACCTGTTTACGGCTGACATCCGCAAGCCACCTCGTTGTTTACTCTGGCTCTCCATATGTGTTCTATTCCTTACACTACTTGTGCCAGATGCGAGTCCTGAACCATACTGCGATCAACGGGCAACAGCTTCTATCCACCACACACAAACAAAAACATTTTCTGCTGCACAGTTTTTTACTTGCGTTCAGCGACACGTAATTTAGCACTACGGGAGCGTGGATTCTCTGCTATTTCCTGGGCAGTTGGGACAATTGGCTTATTCGTAATGATCCGCAAAGATGCGTGATGATCACACACACAGACAGGAATACGTGGAGGGCAGATGCAATCTTTTGCCTCACGTCGCATAAATTCTTTCACAATCCGATCTTCCAATGAGTGAAACGAAATTAAAGCCATCCTGCCTGCACCAGGATCATCAACTTGCTCCTCGTGCGGCTTATGTAAGACCGATACAATCTGCGGTAGCACCTCCTCCAAACGTTCCAACTCCTGATTTACCGCAATACGCAATGCTTGAAAAGCGCGAGTTGCTGGATGAATTGCTCCCGGCTTACGTGGTATACCAGCCGCGATCAGGGTCGCCAACTGTGAGGTTGTGGCAATCGTCCCTCTATCACGTTCACTGACAATACGCCGGGCAATCTGACGAGCACGTGGTTCTTCCCCATAACGCCAGATAATATCCGCCAATTCCTGCTCCTGATACTCATTAACAATGGTAGCAGCAGAAACAGGCAGGCTACGGTTCAAGCGCATATCCAGAGGTCCCTCAGAGCTAAAAGCAAACCCACGTTCTGGACTATCCATCTGGTCAGATGAGAAACCCAGATCTAACAAGACGCCATGTACTGTATAGGACCCGGTCATACTATCAAACAGGCCAAACCCGGTCCGAGCAATAATATGAGAGAGGTCAGCAAAATTCCCATGCGCCAGTAACAGACGCCCATCCTCAATATGTCGCGCCAATCTTGACTCGACCCGCGCCAGTGCTTGCTCGTCTGTATCAATGCCAAGCACTTTTCCATCCGGGGCGGTTCGCTCTAGCAGCGCAGCCGTATGGCCGCCTCCACCAAGAGTCCCATCAATATAATAACCACCAGATCGCGGTTGAAGATAAGCCAACACCTCATTCAACATCACTGGCACATGCTGTGTATATTCCATCATTTTAAGCCACTAGAAAGGAATTTTACTGCCTTCGGTATCCAGGCGATCTTGATATTCGCGCCAGACAGTACGATCCCAGATCTCGAAGTGATCCCGCACACCTGCAATAGTCACTTCATTCCCAAGTTTCGCATACGTACGTAATTTAGCGGGAATGATCATACGCCCCTGGGCGTCTAATTCGATCTCGCTTGCACTGGGATAAACACGCCGCTCGAAGTCACGCAATTCATCACTGGACATACCTGATACCAGTTCATCAGAACGTTGCTCCCAACGCTCCAATGTATACACAGACAGGCATGTTCCCATCCCTTTACTGATGATCGCGCCTCCTGCTAAAAGTGGCCGAAATTTCGCAGGGATAGCCATGCGCCCTTTTGCATCTACCGTATGTTCATATTCCCCAAGAAACATCGTTAGCATCATGCCTTCTCTACTGCACACTCTCCGGCGGCTTCCCCCGTTACCCAATATGCAAAGAGTGGCAACGGTTCCAGCCTTTCAATCGTACGCGTCCTACATGTTCTTTCTTCTGTTCTTGCTATGCTACATAGGCCACACGCACATGACGCGCAACATTACCCACATACACACAAGATTCTCACCAAAATTCCCCACTTTTCCCCACTTCATTGTAACACTTCTTAGGCATGTGCGGAAAGAGTCTTACCCACCAATTTTCCTTGAGTACGTAGATCCCCCGTAGAATACTCAATCCTAAGCTCAATTTGATAGAATATGAGCATATTCTTATGCAAACGCCCGGTTATTCGCATGGGAATACTATGCTATATATGCTATGCCTTTTGTCAAAAAGCCTGATATACTCCGTTACGCTCTTCTTCATATACTCTGATTATGAAATGCTTCATCCTCACCAACCTATCACTATGCTTTCAGGATGGAACTCTTAATCCCAATTATTGCAAATTCTATTGCAGAAAAAATATATTTCTTTTATAGGTATTCTATCTTTAATGTATTTCAAACCTGATTTTATTGAGGAGATACAATATACTTGAGAAGATAGAAGATTGCATAAGATGGACCACATGCACATTTTCCCATTCCTATTTCCTCCCTGCAAAGCATACCAGAGCATTCATGCTAAAAAAGCGTACATTTCTTTTCGACTCCCTATCGTCCCTTTTTACTGCGCAACAATAATGCACAACATAGATCACTAAAACAATGGAAGTAACAATCTAAATCGTTCTTTCTTACACCGAACACAACCTTATATAGAGCTAGCTTGTAAAGCCATTTTTACGCCTGGACGATAGGTACAAACTGGCTTCTGAAGCGCATTTACACGATAGGCTTATTTTTTAAACATAGTGAGGTGCTTGTATTTCTCAAAATCGCGTGCTATACTCCTAATCGGCAGTGAGGTGATGACGCCGCTCTACAAGCCCGGCAACGTGCCTATGGGTTACTAGAGTTGGCAGATGTTGATAGTTGCAAGGAGGAAACCTAGCCTATGGCCGAACAGACTGAAAAGGAAGCCATCCAAACGATTGGTCGTCAGGAGCTTTCCAAACGTATTGCGAAGTCAGCAAAACTTTCTCAAAAGCAAGCATCCGAGGTGCTAGAGGCGACACTCACGGCAATTCGCGAGGCGCTGCAGAATGGTGATGAGGTACGTTTAGTAGGCTTTGGCTCCTTCAAGGTACGCCAAAGCGCAGCACGCAGAGGAGTTAATCCACGCGACCGCCAACCCATCGAAGTACCTGCCAAAGATCGTGTGCGCTTCTTCCCTGGCAAAGAGCTTTCAGAGGCGGTACTCAAGAAGTAGTCATTCGTACAGTCCAACTCACTGCCATTTGTTCTAACATAGCCTGTTGAGCATCGCTCATTGATACGTGCTCTACTCCAGACAGATCATTCCGTTTACGGAGAGGGAAACGTATACAACATACTCTCTCTACATAACTATTGCAGGACAGATTTGTTCTACGATACTCATCTGGCTATGTTCCATTTATATAATTATCCAATTATATAATTATCCAAATCTTACACTATAGGTACTGACTATATAGGTACTGACTATGTTTACAGCGATAGTCAATGATATACCTCTTACTTTGCTACAAGGGAATATTGTCACTATTCAGACCGATGCCATTGTAAACGCCGCGAACTCTGCGCTTTCGGGCGGAGGTGGAGTCGATGGTGCCATTCATCGCGCTGGCGGTCCAACCATCCTGCAGGAGTGCCGACAGCTTGGAAGACGCTGCCCAACAGGTAGTGCTGTTGCTACGACCGCAGGCAAATTACAGGCTCGCTATGTCTTCCATGCGGTTGGCCCTGTTTACACCGGGAACGATGAGAACGAGGCTCGCTTACTGACCAGCGCATATCAAAGTTGCCTGCACCTTGCAGAACAACACCAGATCCAGAGTATAGCCTTTCCGTCCATCAGCACCGGTATCTATGGATATCCACTCGATCTTGCCGCCCCCATCGCGCTCAATATAATCATAACCCATCTACAGCAACCAACGACGTTACAACAGGTTATGTTTGTGCTCTTCGATCAACGCACTTACAAAACCTATCAGCAAACATTGCAACGATTGTTAGCACCATCCTGAATAGTGCTTACTCAACTTTATGCCGCAAGGAGCGATTGCCCGGACTGGATTACTTCTTCATACCCACTCACCAGACTTGCCATCGCTTCATGCCAACTATACGTTGTGGCATGAGCACACGCCGCATCACCCATGTTCAATCGTTGATCATCGTGCTGCACAAGTTGCTGAATGAGCAGATGATATGCTTCAGCCTGACTGGCTCTTTCATGCTCGTCATTGCTGAGTAAAAGTCCCGACACCCCATCCTGTACCAGATCACCTACACCTTCTGATTGGATACCGACAACAGGTAGACCGGATGCCATAGCCTCTAGCACTACCTGACCAAAGGTTTCACTCTGCGATGGAAAGACAAAAATGTCGGCTGAGGCATAAGCCTGCGCCAATGCGTCCCCTCTGAGATATCCTGTAAAGGTGACGGGTACATCTTTTAGATCATGTTGCACTTCCGCGTAAGCAGGACCATGACCAACGATGACCAGATGACAGGTCTGATGGTCCATATGCTTATATGCATCTACTAATAATCGTAGATTCTTCTCCCAGGAAACTCGACCGACATAGAGCAGGATCTTCTTCCCAACGCTGGTTTCTGATGATTGCAACCAGTTTTGCCGTAACTGCTCATTGCGCTTCGCAGGCTGAAACAACTGCGTATCAACTCCACGTGACCAGAGACGAACCTGCGTAAAACCACGTGTGGTCAGAGCTTTTTGCGTGGATATGGATGGGCAGAAAGTCAACGCGCACTGATTGTGAATAAAACGATTATAGGCCCACATCGGTTTGACCAGGAACGGAAAGCCAAAATAGTCACAATATTCCGCCAGATTCGTGTGATAAGAGGAGACAATAGGAATATTGAGGAGCCTTGCCGCAGCCAGACCAGTGGTACCAAGCACGACAGGATCAACAATATGCAAGATATCGGGACGAAACTCACTGAGACGGCGTAAGAAAAGAGGGCGAAAGAAATTAAACTTCAGCTCAGGATAAAAAGGGAGAGGTAGACCCGCAGTACCTATGATCTCCGCTCCGGCATACTGCTGCATACCACTTTCTGGTCCAAGCAGGAGAACTTGATGACCTGACGCCTGCAAATGTTCCAGTAAACGAGCAAGAGTACGAGTAACCCCGTCAAGTTTAGGTAAAAAATTTTCAGTGATGATCGCAACGCGCATAGTTCACCGTCCAGTAGATAGTAAATACTCACAGTTACAAGATTTTCATACAGTACTTGCGGTCAGCTGATTGGTAGTCTGTACCCCACCTCAAAGATAGCACGTTGTATTTAGTGAATAATTAAGCTCCGTTTACAGGTTTGTAAAACAATTCCTAAATAGGGGTTAAATCAATAGTACGGACGACTGTCAGGGATAAATCTCCTACAAAATAGCAATCAAGTAGCGGTTTCGAGATGAATTTCTCTACTGTTCGTTACAGTTAAAAAGAGAATGATTATATCTTTCTGTATTGTCTTGAAATAGTTTCAATGAATATAAAACGAGAAAATTTGTTCGATGTAGATATAGCTATGGAAGTGGCGGGAGGAGAAGGAGGGAACTCACAGAACAGTTCTCTAAGACACCAGAGAAAAGGAAGCAGGTGCGTTTACGGTGAGTAATCAGTTTATGCCATTCAACCAGGGGAAAAAACCCGCGAATGCCAATCGCAGACCAGGAGATGCCCCCCCATCTCCCCATAATGCCGCACAACGTAACCCTATAGCAGAAGGACAGGGGCAACAACAGAATTGGGGAGCGCCACATAATACGCCAGGGGAAACAGATTGGGATAATCCAGCGAATGATCCTTTGAGCAAGCGACGAATGCCAGGCTCGCAGCAGCCGCTCAGGTTATCAGCCCAACCACCCTATGGTCCACCTGCGCATAATCCCAATGCGACAATAGCAGGTCCATCTTCAGGGATGTATCCTCCTGGACAGATGGGTTCAGGGATGTATCCCCCCCAACCAGGATCAGGCATCTACCCGCCGCCGCCAGGTCCCCAATCATATGCAGGTATGAATGGCAGTGGTACCTACTCACCTTATGGAGGTCCGCCCCCAGGCTATCCTGGTGGCCCGCCAAACGCTAGTATGCCACCCAATAACCCATACGGACCGGCACCTTCCCGACCGCTACAACCACAATATCCAGGTGCACTGGCAGCAAACAGCTATGGAGCACAGGGACCCAGGGCACCATTTAAATCACCAAAGAAACGGCGTATTCCCATCTGGGCACGTGTGGTGATCGGCATCGTTGTCTTTATGATTGTTGGAGGAGGAGCGGCATTTGCTTACTATCAAGTAAATTTTGCCAGTTCGGTCAACAATATTACCGGACAAACCGCGATCCGCAAAAATGGCGTCGATCTCTCTAACGTTGATCCATTAACGCAACGTACCAATATTCTCTTATTGGGTAGCGATACTGATGGAAAAGGTAATGATCCTACCGCCGGACAACCACTGGCACAAACAGTGATTATCCTGACTATCGATCCTACAACCCATTATGTCGGCATGCTTTCGATCCCACGTGATACACAGGTCTATGATCCAACATATAACAACATATCAACTATACCCAAACTGGATGAAACATTTGAGCACGCCTGGGGTCCAGCAAACGCATCAGAGGCTGATAAAGCACGCGCCGCCGCCGGACATATCGAGGATGTGATTCAGCAAAACTATGGTATTCAGATCAATCACTATGCCTGGGTTGGCTTACAGGGCTTTATGAAAGTCATTGATACGGTCGGTGGTGTTGATGTTGATCTAACCCATCCAATGCTTGATGATAATTATCCGAATGATACCACCAGCGGCGATCAGGTCACTACCGGTAATCAGTCCTACGGCTACAGAGACCTGTACCTCGCGCCTGGACCACAACACCTGGATGGCATGACCGCGCTGGAATATGTGCGCACACGTCACTCTGACCTGGATGGTGACTTTGGGCGTACTGAGCGCCAGCAACAAGTACTGACTGCGGTCAAAGTCAAACTACAATCTACCAATAGTATCAGCGAGGCACCACAACTACTCAAAGATATGAACGGCTATATGATGACTGACCTGACAGTGACACAACTGGCTCAATTAGCTCAGGTATCCCAGGATGTGAATGTCAATAATGTGCAACGTCTGACATTGCCAACAGATACAACCCCAATCGGCAACACTACCAACTATGCGCCAGATTGTGCCAAGGTTGTGCCAGATCTAAACACAATGTTCGGCATTCAAGCAAACTGCATTCCGCAGGATGCTTACGGCAGTGAACTTTCACAGGCGGTCACATCACAGGCACCAGTCGCACAAACAACCAATTCATCAACAAGTACAACAGCGGATACAAAATCATCTGTATCAACTGATGGCATGACTTCAGCAGAACAGCTCGGCTCTTCGATTTCTACTGCCGCACAATCAAGTGTGGTGACACCTGCCGACGTCAAAGATCTGTATGACTTGATGCTACTAGCAGTATCTGGATCATTCAGCGCTATGACAAATTGATACACAATCACTCATTTCAACTCTCCTTCTTCTCTTCTCTGGAAGAGAGAAAGGAGAGCAAGAAAACTATTGGCAACTGCGCCCTTTTTGTTCGTACCACTACAGCAACAATTGATATCAACAGCTATGAAAAAACATAAATTCTGGTTTACACTCTTATTGCTGCCACTGCTCACACTCAGCTTGCAAAGCTGTAGTGGCTTATTTAGCAATAGTCCATTTCAAAACAAAGTCAGCACCAACGGCAAAAATGTCGGCATTAATCAAGACAGTCAGGCAGCCTTCAAAGGCAATATCTATTTTACGCTTAATCAAAATCTCTATGTGCTCAATGGACAAAAACAGCTTACACAGCTTACAAAAGGCATCGATGCACGCGACCCATCGGTTTCACCGGATGGCAAATATATCGCCTTTACCATCTATTACACAGACTATTCAGATCTGGCCATCATGCCTGCAACCGGGGGAAACTATAAAATTCTGTTAAATGGCAATGGTACCTACGAAGCCAATCCTGCTTCTACCTATCCCGGTCAGTACCCTGACATCAGCACCTATCACTGGTATGCACAACCCAGTTGGGCCGATAACACCCACCTGCTTATTTTGAGTGATATCGAAAAAGCTGATTGGAGCGCGGCACAAATTGGTGAAGATGCATTTCTGTTAGACCCGATACTCTTTCTCTTCGATATCAACGATCCTACTGACTTTGTCAATAATCCAGGGAACTACGAGGTCGCCTATCCTACCTACGGTGATGGTGGACTACGTGATCCCAGCATCCGACCGGGGCATCCAGATCAAGCCGTTTTCACCAGTTATAACTATGATGCAAGCAGCCAATATCAGGTCGATCAGGTTGATCTGGTCAATGTCCATGCCATTGAAGAGAATTATGCGTATCCCACCTATACTTATGAACCGGGTATCGATTCAATGGAGAATGATCCCAGTGTTCCACTGACGCCGGGCAGTATTACAAAACCCGAAACACAGGACATCTCAAATATCATGCCCTCATTTTCACCTGATGGTAATACCATTGCCTATGTACGCCGTATTAATGCCACCCAGATGAACCTGTATACGATGCCCGTCGCCAATGGGGTTACCGGACCAGCCAGTGGCTTACCAACCTTTAATCCCAATGATCCAACCAATCTTGCCACCGCCCTGCAACCCTATAATAAATCGTCACTCTTACTGTCAGGTCAGTATATCAGTGATCCCATCTGGTCTCCTGACGGTACACAGATTATTTATTACAACTATACCAAAGAAACCTTCGATCTCTGGTTAGCAACAGTGGTTAAAAATCCACAGACAGGAGCCTACAGTATCAAAGCAGGCAGTGAAGTGCAATTGACCCAGACCAATGGTGCGCTAGATACGGACTCTCGTCCCTTCTGGAGTGCATAACCATTCTTTTAGTCAGAACAAACAAAGATGATAAAATTCTCTCTATGTGCATAATCCAATGGAAGGGATGGAAGGGAATTTACAAAAATTTCTCTAAGATAACAGAGAGAAAAGGAAGCAGGGAAGTTTATAGTGAAGAATCAATTCTTACCATTCAATCAGGGGAACAAACCCGCGAATGCCAATCACGGCTCAGGAGTTGTTCCCCCATCTCCTCCACAATATAACCCTTTAGATAATGGACAGGGAAAAAACTGGGAGGCACCGGAACCAGTACAAAACAATGTGCCTGGGAACTCACACTGGAATGCTCCTTCGCACCAGGGAAATTCACAACAACCACTGAGATTATCTGCACAGCCCCCATATGGACCACCAACTTATGATCCAAATGCAACGGTAGCTGGTCCATCTTCGGGGATGTATCCAGCTGGACAGATGGGTTCAGGCATCTACCCACCACCACAACCAGGATCAGGTATCTACCCGCCACCTCCAGGTCCTCAGTCCTATGCCGGTATGAAAGGTAGTGGTACCTACTCACCTTATGGAGGTCCGCCCCCTGGCTATCCTGGTGGCCCACAAAATGCAGGTATGCCGCCCAATAGTCAATACGGACCGGGACCTTCCCGACCGCTACAACCACAATATCCAGGTGCTCTGGCAGCACACAATTATGGAGCACAGGGACCTAGACCGCCCTTAAAATCACCAAAGAAACGGCGTATCCCCATCTGGGCACGTGTCGTGATTGGCATTGTGGTCTTTATGATGGTTGGCGGTGGAGTTGCATTTGCCTATTATCAAATAAATTTTGCCAGTTCGGTCAACAATATTACCGGGCAAACCGCGATCCGCAAAAATGGGAATAGTAATCTCTCTAACGTTGATCCATTGACGCAACGCACCAACATTCTTTTACTGGGGAGCGATACCGATGGAAAAAACAATGATCCGACAGCTCAAGGAGAAGCCCCGCTGGCTCAAACAGTCATTATCCTGACCATCGATCCAACAACCCATTATGTCGGCATGCTTTCAATTCCACGTGATACCCAGGTCTATGACCCAATATACGACAATATCTCAACCATACCCAAACTGGACGAAACATTTTCACATGCCTGGGGTCCTTCAAACGCATCAGAAGCAGATAAAGCGCGGGCAGCCGCCGGACATATCGAAGATGTAATTCAACAAAACTATGGCATTCAGATCAACCACTATGCCTGGGTTGGCTTACAGGGCTTTATGAAAGTCATTGATACGGTCGGCGGTGTTGATGTTGATCTGGCCCACCCCATGCTCGATGATAACTACCCAAATGATACCACCAGTGGTGATCAGGTGACTGCGGCCAATCAATCCTACGACTACAAAGACCTGTACCTCACACCCGGACCGCAACACCTGGATGGTCTGACCGCGCTGGAATATGTGCGTACACGTCACTCTGACCTGAACGGTGACTTTGGACGTACTGAGCGCCAGCAACAAGTGCTGACTGCGGTCAAAGTCAAACTACAGTCGACGAATACGATTAACGAAGCGCCACAACTACTCAAAGATATGAACGGCTATATGATGACCGACCTGACAGTGACACAACTGGCTCAATTAGCTCAGGTATCCCAGAATGTTGACGTGAACAAGGTGCAACGTCTGACATTGCCAACAGATACAACCCCAATTGGTAACACTACCAATTATGCACCAGATTGTAGTGAGGTTGTGCCAGATCTAAACACAATGTTCAGTATTCAAGCAAACTGTATTCCACAGGATGCTTATGGCAGTGAACTTTCACAAACGATCACATCACATACGCCTGTCTCGCAAGCAACAAATCCAGCATCATCCACATCAATCGATGCTACAGCATCAGCGGGACAACTCAGTTCATCCCTGGCTACTACAGCACAGTCAAGTGTGGTAACACCAACCGACCTGAACAATCTGTATGATTTAATGCTGCTGGCAGTATCTGGATCGTTCAACACTATGACAAATTGAAATGAAATTGGCCCGGACTAATGTAATGGTGCGTTAGCTGCGAATTCCCGTCCCATTGGACGCCGTGATTATTCTTTATTATCATAGATAGCAACATTGAGAGAGGAGGAAAGAAACGTGGACACAAGTAAAAATACTCTCATTGTACCTACCACTATCATAAAACATGCAGACAAAATAGCCTTCACAAAACATATGCGCTGGTATATGCTTCTGCTCTTGCCATTGCTCTCACTCAGTTTGCAGAGCTGTAACAGCGTCTTTACAAGCGATCCTTTTCAGAATAAAACGACCATTAATGGTCATGATGTCGGCATTAACCAGAATGATCAGGCAACATTTAAAGGGAATATCTATTTCACGCTCAGCCACAATCTGTACGTGCTCAATGGACAAAAACAGCTTACACAACTCACACATGGGATTGATGCACGCGATCCAGTAGTTTCTCCCAACGGGAAATGGCTGGCGTTCACCATCTACTACACCAACTACTCCAATCTGGCACTCATGCCAGCATCAGGTGGCAAATACAAAATCTTGCTCAATGGGAATGGCGCATATGTTCCCAATGGCACCAATCCTCCCAAAAGCACCTACCACTGGTACGCACAACCATCATGGGCCAGTGACAGTGAGCATCTCTTGATCCTGAGCAACATAGAAAAAACCGACTTTAATCCAGGTCTGGATGCTTTTATGCTCGACTTAATGCTCTATCAGGTTGATATCAACAATCCCGGCCAGTTCACAACGCCAACCTACGATGGCGGGGTCGGTGCGGAGAATGATGAGGTCGCATATTCAACCTTTGGCGATGGCGGCTTGCGTGATCCCAGTTTTCGCCCCGGCCATCCAGATCAAGTCATCTACACCAGTTACAACTATGATGCAAGCAGCCAATATCAGGTCGATCAAATTAATCTGATTAATGTTAACGCTATCGAAGCGAATCTTACCGCTGGCTCGGTCTATAATTACCGACCCGGAGTCAATGCTATCGAGAGCGATCCAGGGGTACCACTGACAGCGGGTGATATCACCAAAAGCGCAACTCAGGATATCTCAAATATCATGCCCTCGTTCTCACCTGATGGCAATACCATTGCCTATGTACGCCGTATTAATGCTACCCAGATGGACCTGTATACGATGCCCGTCGCCAATGGGGTTACCGGACCAGCCAGTGGCGCACCAACCTTTAATCCCAATGATCCAACAAACCTTGCTAACGCGCTAAAACCCTATAATAAATCGTCACTCTTACTGTCAGGTCAGTATATTAGCGATCCCATCTGGTCTCCTGATGGTACACAGATCATCTACTATAGCTACACCAAAGAAACCTTCGATCTCTGGTTAGCAACGCTGGACAAAAATCCGCAGACAGGAGCCTACAGTATTAAAGCAGGCAGCCAAATACAACTCACACAGGCCAATGGTGCATTAGACGCAGACTCCCGCCCCTTCTGGACTGCGTAATCACCCACCATTTAGAGAAAAAAACAAAAATTCTCCTGAATCTTTATCATTTGAGATCAGATTCAGGAGAATTTTTGTCTATCTGGAGTGATAAAGTAGCAGTATATAGCGATATTTATTATAGAGTTATCATTTTCCTAAATGACACAGTTGTTCGTTATCACACAATCTTAGAGTATCTATCGTCTTCATCCATACAATATAAAGGCAAATAAGAGCATAATGAAAAAAACGAGATGGCAACGGCTCATACTGGCGCTCACGCTTCCACTTCTCCTTCTCAGCGTACAAAGCTGTCTGGGCACCCAGACCCAATACCAGAAGAAAGCCCAGGGCACGCACGGAGCGATACAGGTAAATACAACCCCAAAGGCATACTTTAAAGGAGATATCTATCTCACGCTGGATAATAATCTCTATATGCTTGATGCGCAGAAAAATCTGCATCAGTTGACACACGGGCTTACGGTAGAAGATCCGGCAGTCTCTCCCGATGGAAAAACAATCGCCTTCGTCAACCGCTATACAGACTATTCAGACCTGGACGTTATCCCAAGCACAGGCGGAACACCAAAAATTCTGCTCAATGGTCAGGGCAAATATGCAACAAACAGTTCAGGCTATACATATAGCACCTATCACTGGTTCGAGCAGCCAAGTTGGGCTGCCAATGGTAAAAGCTTACTTCTCCTGAGCGATATCCAGAAAGCCGATTGGAGCGCAGCAACCCTGGGTATCGATGATTATCTACTGGATCTACAACTCTTCTCCGTTCCCTACCCCAAAACCAGCATCAACGCGATGAAGGCCGTTGCCTACGCAACCTACGGCGATGGTGGTTTACGCGATCCCAGCTATCGTCCAGGCCACCCGGATCAAGCCATCTACACCAGTTACAGCTATGATCTCACAGGAACCAAACAGGTGGTCCAGATTAACACCGTCAATACCAACGCCATCCAACAGGACCTCAACGCACATCCCAACGACCCAACCTACCATCCAGGTACAGTAGGAGATCAATACGACCCATCAGTCGCGCTCACTCCACCAACGCCCAATCTAATCAACATGCAACCAGCTATCTCCCCTGATGGCAATACATTACTCTATTTACGTGATCTCAGTTCGACCGAAACAGGCATTTATAGCATGCCCATCGTCAACGGCGTAACAGATGTCTCAAATCCTAATGATCCAGCTATCCAGAAAAAAGGGATATCCAACTATAACAAATCCCAACAGCTCTTACATGGCACCTATCTAAGCTACCCGACGTGGTCACCTGATGGGGCACAGATCATTTATTATGCCTATAATAACGGCTACTTCGATCTCTGGCTGGCGGATCTTATACAGGACCCACAGACTCACACCTATAGCCTCAAAGCAGGTAGCGAAATTCAATTAACCAACACCCACGGCGACTTGAATGCGAACTCAGCTCCAGTCTGGGTCAATGCCGGAACATAAATAACAGAGCCGAAAGAAACACAAATCCTCTTAGTGAGTGACATTTCTTTCTGCTCAATAGTAGGAGCAAGGAACAGATTTAATCGACAATTGTCCCATAAAAGCAACCAGAATTGACCAGATAGCATATAATAAAAAGTTGAAATTCCAAGCACAATCCCAGAGGGAAGCAGACGTGAGGAAGCATCTATTTTCTGGACGCATTAACTCATTAATGGTATACTACCCTCTGAAATAGGAAATTCTCTTAGAGAACATTCGCCCAGGTCACTTGAGGTGTAACGTTGAACCAATTTGAGGGCACACTGATTGCTGGACGGTATGAAATTCGTGAGCATATCGCCACTGGTGGTATGGCAAGCGTCTTCAAAACCTGGGATCACCGCGTGGAGCGCATCGTAGCGATCAAAGTGTTACGGTCCCTGGACAAAAATGATCATCGCGCAGTTGAACGCTTCCGCCGTGAAGCGCGGGCGGCAGCCGCGCTTGCACATCCAAACGCCGTCACTATCTATGACTTTGTAGAAGAAATGGGCCAGTATTTCCTGGTCATGGAATACATACATGGTCCAACTTTAAAACAACTGATCGGACAACGTCGGCAATTACAGCCGGGAGAAGCGATTGAAATAGCATCTCAGGTCTGTTCAGTATTGCAAGTCGCACATACACGTGGTTTTATTCATCGTGATATTAAACCACAGAATATCATGTTATCCTGGAGTGGTGGCACGGGGGGCCTCAGCGACGGAGGCGCGTGGGTGAAATTGACTGATTTCGGCATTGTTCGTGTCGCGGAAGATGCTGGTCTAACCAACAGCGGTATCGTGTTGGGTACTGCGGACTACCTTTCGCCAGAACAGGCCAGAGGAGAAACGCTGACCGGAGCTTCCGATCTCTATTCGCTTGGTGTCGTGATGTTTGAAATGCTGGCTGGTCGTCCGCCTTTTGTCGGTCCAACCGCTGTTTCAATTGCTATGCAACATGCGTCGGCAAATCCACCACCTTTGCGTCAGTTCAATCCACTTATTCCACCAGCTCTGGAACAATTGATAACACAAACATTGCAGAAGGAGCCAGAGGACCGCTTTAGCTCGTCTGCGGAGATGCAACAGGCATTGCGTGCTTGCGCAAAAGAAGTAGCACGCTCGGCAAAGGCAGCAGCTCCATCTGTTCAATCTTATGTTCCCAAATATGCAACCGGGAACGATGGGAATGGACAACTTCCACCATCAGGTCATTTTTGATCGTTTTTCTTAAGAGATAGCCATCTCTTACTTAATTTATTCATGCAATCATTATTTGATAGAGTGGGACACGTCATACGTGTCCTTTCCTATCTAAAGTAATAGTAAGCAAGATTCATAGCAGTTTGTTCGTCTACTAATCAAAGAGAAGGGCGCATTATGCCGCTTTTCTCTATCATCGGGATAGGATGTATACAATGGAACGCACACCAATTAGCACAACTCAAGCACCTGCCGCCATCGGCCCCTATAGCCAGGCCATCCGCGTCGGACAGTTCATCTATACTTCTGGTCAGATACCCCTGGACCCCACGACCGGACAGATCGTCGGCGCAGATGTACGTGAACAGACACACCGCGTCCTCCAGAACGTACAGGCAGTTTTAGAGAGTGCAGGCGCGTCGTTACAGAGTGTCATCAAAACAACGGTCTTTCTTACCGACATGGGCAATTTTCAGACAATGAATGATGTCTATGCCAGCTATTTTGGTGAAGTTGCTCCCGCTCGTTCAGCCGTGGCTGTTGTGGAACTCCCACGCAAAGCGCTGGTTGAAATTGAGTGTGTAGCACTTATCGAAGACTAAGCGGGAGAGAACATCGGTGAATACCGCGACAATCTGGCGTACAACCCTTGAACAACTTGAGGATACACCTATCGATGCTCTGACCAAATCCTGGTTACAGCAAGCGCACCTTATTGAGGCTGCTCCTGCTGTCACTAATCATATAGCAGCACACAACGGACAAGATCAAGGGCTGTTCTTTATTCTCGAAGTTATGAATGATCTGGCATGTGATGTAATTTCAACGCGCTGGCACCCTCTTCTGGAAGATATCCTTCGAGATATTACCCATCAACCTGTGTTGTTGAACATTGCGCCTGCATCTACTACAGATGAGTCAAAGTTACTACCCACACCGATGCCAGATGCTGCACTAGAAGCTCCGATCTCTTCACCTCGTGCCGCTGCTGCATACGATCCAGGGCCGTACTATAACGATATCCCACGGTCAGCAGCAGCCACGCAGAACCAATTTAATTATGCATCGAATGATAGGTTGGAAGATTGGGAGAATGAGCAACGAGCCAATATGCTGGCACATAACCGCCTGAATCCACGCTATACATTTGATGCGTTTATTGTAGGCAATAGCAATCGACTGGCTCATGCTGCCTCTCTGGCTGTCGCGGAAGCCCCAGGCGAGTCCTATAATCCATTATTTCTCTATGGTGGTGTCGGGTTAGGCAAGACACACTTGCTCCATGCGATCGGGCATCAAGGCGTAAAAACGGGTCTGGCGGTCCTCTACGTCTCCTCTGAACAATTTACCAATGAAATTGTGAATGCCATTCGTTATCGCACAACAGAAGAGTTTCGTGCCAAATACCGCTCGGTCGATATTCTCCTTGTTGACGATATTCAATTCATCGCAGGCAAAGAATCAACCGAGGAAGAGTTCTTCCATACGTTCAATAGCCTGTATGAGATGAGCAAACAAATTGTGATCTGTAGTGATCGTCCGCCCAAAGCTATTGTGAGTCTGGAAGAGCGCTTACGCTCACGTTTTGAGTGGGGTCTGATTGCGGATATTCAGCCACCAGACCTTGAGACGAGAATGGCAATTCTGCGGGTAAAGGCTGATACACTCCGTTATCGTGTTCCCGATGACATTATTGCCTATATCGCTGGACGGGTGCAGACCAATATCCGTGAACTGGAAGGCTGCCTCAATCGCCTGATGGCAATTCAACAATTGCATCGTACCGAGTTGACAATGGATATCGCACGGGCAGCAATGTCTTCACTGGGAAATGATAATCGCGAACCGACATTAGATGCACGCCAGATCGCTCAAGTTGTTGCCGACTATTTCCATATCTCTTTCGAGTCGATGTGTGGCAAACAACGTGACAAATATATCCTGATGCCACGACAGATCGCGATGTACCTGATTCGTCAGGAGACCCAGACGTCATTGCTTGAGATTGGTCAACTCTTTGGAGGCCGTGACCACAGCACTGTTCTCAATGCCATTGAGAAGATTGATAAAAGTATCAATGTCAATCAGACATTGCGCAGCGATATTGTCGCCATCCGCGACCAGATTATGCGTGAGTAAACACTTACGACAACTCTTCTTCTGAAGAGCAGAGCGTCACAGTTCAGGGTCCGCTTCTGGCTATGATATACTGAATGCAGCCAGGAACAGACCCTGAATTTTTTTGTCATTATTTTTATGCATACGAAAAGATGGAGATCATGTCGACAACAATCGAGCAATTGACAACTTTTCTGATTGACCTGGATGGGGTCGTCTATCGGGGTAATCAGTTGATTCCAGGGGCGAAAGAGTTCATCCTCTGGCTCAATGCGAATGCAAAAAAATATCTTTTTCTCACCAATAATTCATTTGCCAGTGAAACACAGGTTATCGAAAAACTTGGTCGTCTGGGTATTGTGACCGACCGTAGCCATGTGCTAGGAGCGGGACAGGCAGCAGTACAGATCATCGCGCAACGTAAACCCGGTGCATCAGTCTTCGTCGTTGGTGAAGGGCCTCTTACCAATCTGGTAAAAGAACATGGCATGAAAATTGCTAATGAGGATTGGCGCACAAGTGACGCGGTCCTGGTTGGTCTGGATCGTGCATTGTCCTACCAGAAACTCAATGATGCTATTATGGCAGTGCGCAATGGCGCGGACTTTATCGCGATCAATCGTGATCCACTCTTACCTGTTGCCGAAGGTGTTATCGCTGGTTGTGGCGTCATGGTCGGAGCCATCGAAGGTGGAAGCGAAATCACCCCTGAAGTTGTGGGCAAGCCAGAACCCATGCTGCTGGAACAGGCCATGCACCAACTTGATAGCAAGCCAGAAGAAACCATTATGATCGGAGACAATAATGGCATTGATGTCAAAGCTGGTCTGGCTGCGCACACCCACACAATGCTTGTCTTTTCAGGAAAAGATACCCCTGAGAGTCTGGCAAAATCAACCATCCGTCCTGAGTTTGTCTATGACAATCTTGCCGCCGTTATGGAAGATTTAAAGAGCCGCCGTTAATAAAGATTGGGAACACAAGATAATTTTAGTGTTCCTCATCTTCTTTACGATCCACAACCGCTACAGTACAACGCGAAATACAGATCAACTTATCTCGCTCATCTGTAATCCGCACATCCCACACATGCGTTGTACGGCCTAAATGGATCGGAGTCGCCACACCTGCCAACATGCCGTCACGCTTCGGGCGCAAATGATTAGCGTTGATCTCCAGACCAAAAGCCATCTGATGCTTTACGTCTATATGCACCATACTGGCAAGCGACGCAACAGTTTCCGCCAATACAACAGAAACACCCCCATGCAGATATCCGACAATCTGACGATGATTATTGCCAATCGGCATCGTCGCCACCACACGCTCTTTAGTTGCCTCAGTAATCGTAATATCCAGCGTCTCCAGAACAGTTCCCTGACGATAGGCATTCAGTTGCTTTAAAAGCTCTTCTTGCTCGGAATCCATGAGCTTTTCTTCCCTTTCTTCACCAAATATATCTCCTCAGAGTATACACGGTCAGTGGGAACTATAACACTTTGTTACGAACCAGAGGGAAAATGCTCCACGACATGCCCCATCTCTTCATGACGACGGGTAAACGGCATATGCATCGTTCCACGCCAGAAGAGGAAAAATCCCAGATAGAAAGCCAGCAGCCAGAGCACTGTCGTCGCCACAATGGCGGCTGGCACATTTTGCCAGACCTGATAGGATGTTTGCGCCATCCCCCCCGAGATATCACGCACAATGCAGAAAACAGGAACACCAATCAATAAGAGCCAGGAAAACCAGCGACTCCGGCCCTGCCAGAAACGCCAGATCAACAAATAGGCCAAACTGCCAAATATAAAAATTGGTGGCAGATAGAACGGTAATGGCACATGCAATGTCGCTAATGATTGCGCGAATACATTCACAATCACCGTTTGATACGAAGCAGTCGCATTACTCAATGTTACCTTTTCCAAGGCATAATGCCACCAATGAGCATTGTAGGCAACGATATCTACAATGAAATTGATCACACCCAGCACCAGACCACCAAGCAATGAGCACAACCAGACCTGTTTTGACGGGCGAATATAGAGTAAAACGGCAGCATAAAACAGGAAGAGAAACGGCACAACGAGAAATAGAAAGACCAGAGCTTCCATAGAAGAGTTATCTCCTTCTTATACTATGTAATAGCCAGCAACATTCCATAGGAACAGGAAAGATCTATTATGAATATCATAGCGCTAAGAAGCACACTTGCCCAGATCAAATAGCATTGTAGATGATATGCCGGAGAATACAAGGAGAATCATGAATGAAGAACACGTAGAATTATAGATAAAAAGTTGCGGGCATTGAAGGATATTATGCAAACAAGTCTGAATCTGGCAAGTACGATGGAGAGCATCAATCGTATGGATCGAACTGAAGAAGATAATGTTAAGAAAGCGAATAAATGGGACCTCTGATGCGAGGTCCCTCGACATCAATATGATCAGGCAAGACAAATACGGTGCAGCAATCCAACCAGCAACGCACCACGTACTGGAATAGATGAAACCTGTAAATGTTCCAATTCCAGATTGTGCATGCCACCACCAATCGGGCCAAGTGTATCAAGCGTCGGGATGCCAGCATTCACCAACATATTCGCATCAGAGACGCCGCCTTTTGTCTCTGCCTTCAGGCGCACGCCCAGAGCATCCGCCTCCTCTTCTGCCATTGCCAGAAGTTGGAGGATGCCCGTATTCGGCTCATATGGAGGTCTACCTCCTCCTTCGCGAACTAACTTCGCTTGCGTACCCGGCACACTGCTCTGAGAAACAATATGTTCCAGTGCTGCCGCCGCTGCATTCATCGAATGCGCATTAAACCCGCGCATCGAAATATAGCAACGCGCCATATCAGGGACCACATTGAGCGGTTCAGTACTACTCAAGCGTGTTACGTTAAACGTGACGCCAGGAAATGATGCATGAAGGTTCTGAATTGCCAGAATTTTATGCGCCAGTTCCACAACCGCTGAACGCCCCTTAAATGGCTCAACACCAGAATGGGCAGCTTTACCAGTCACTTCAAGCATATACTTCTCCGTTCCCTTACGGGAATGGGTGACCGAACTTGAACTACCTGCTGGCTCCAGCACAAGCGCATAATCAACCTGTGGAGCCAGTTCTTGAATCAACTCACGGCTCGCAGGAGAACCAACTTCTTCGTCATTATTAAAGAGAAAAATAATTTCCTTATAGGCATTAAAATCTGACTCAAGCAAGGCTCGCAGCGCATAAATGCCCAGGAGCACACCCGACTTCATATCCAGAACACCGGGTCCATATATCTTGCCATCGCGCAATTCGTAGGGCTGCTTTTGCACAGCACCCGCCGGATAAACCGTATCTACGTGCCCAACCAGCAAAATACGAGCATTACCATTACCACTGCGACGTGCGATCAGATTCGTCCCGAAACCATCACTATTTCGTAACATCACTGCGCACCCCAGTTCACCTACCCACTGTTGCAGATGAGTCATGATCAGATCCACGCCAGCATTTTGACCGGTGCCAGAGTCTATATTTACCAGCGTTTCCAGACGCTGTAAATATTCCTCCTGATACGACTGAAAAAGGGGAAGAAATGCTGGTGCATAGGGAGAAGTTTGTGACATGAAAAATTATCCTTACCGTCGTGTTAGTAACAATTGCGGCATAGAAATCTCTTGCTATTGTATCACAGCACAGGTATCCAGCAGAAAAAGTGAGGACAAGGGAAAGAACAATGCGCACATCACATCGTTCTTTCCCTTGCGTGTCCAAAAGGGGAGAAACAGCACTTCCCAGGAAAGAAAAAGTATATGAGATTACATGAAATCATAGACCTGTCTGCGAAACGCTTGCTTTAAACGTTTATACGCCATACTGAGCGAAGCAGCATGACGGCTACGCTCCAATGGATCAGCCGGAAGAGCACGGCGATATTCACTTAAAGAGATGCCAACAGCCGCAAACGCCGACTCCAGGTGCCGTTGCTCATCATCAGGATTGGCATGATTTGCCAGATCAATCAATAACGCCGTTCGCTGCTTCAACGGAAATTCCGCGATAATACGAGCAACCCCCATTAATAATGAAGTCAACATCAGGCGCTCTAGCGCAACCTCCGAGGGGTCCACCTCTTCCCCTTCACAGAACAGGAGAGAAACATCACCATCAGGAGACATCGGGCGCAACAAGCGTAACTCACGTCGTCGCAAATCCCGAAAATGATTATGCGCCACAGTTCGACCAAAACAGGTCACTGAATGGATTGGCAACACATCCCCATTCTCTGCCAACCGTGTGTACTTTAATGTGCGGATGATCGCCTCTTGCAAAATATCATCAGCAACGTCATTTTCCTGTCCATGCCAGGAGGAAACCCCAGAAGAATAAACCCAGCCAAGAATATACGGCCTTAATGCACAATATAGCTCAGACCAGACGTACTCATTCTCCGTACGCTTCTTACTGGTTTGTGTAATAACTGGTCGATAGACAGCCATGAGTAGTACCTCCCAAAGACAGGCTCAGGAATGTTGAGCCTGCAGTCGGTGTTGCATGCCACAGAAAAGCGTCACCGCGAGATTTCTTTCCGCAATTTTCATCACGTCTTCCACCAATTTCCCTATATACATCAAGAAAACCATAATATAATAGACCTATCCTGTAGATTTTATAGCATACTCAAGCACTAAATTCAATGTTTTCTCATATCAGGATTATTATTTTTGACAGGCCATAAGAATATATGATAATCACCCTAGAATTAAGACCATGATCCACCAATCCATAAGGTTACTTTACCTTAAAACTATATTTCATCACCACATCATCAGATTTATTTACGCTATATAAGCTGTAATACCTCATTTATAAGAGGAGCCAACAATAGATTTCCTTCTCCCATTACTACTATTTTTCAGGTATTGGTCTATTTTTTTAATTCGAGAGTAACCAAAACGTCATATACAGGTGTACAACAAAAAAGTAACTGTGATATTATAATGAAGAATTTTGCAAGATATATCTTATATCTCTCCAGATATCGAGGAAAACATGATGGAAGAGCGCAACCTGCGAAGGATTGCAAAACATCTTCAGGATGAGTCGGCGCAAAAACGAGTCCAGCAAAACATTCAACGGGGGCGTAATGAGGTCACTGTCACCATCGGACGCGCCGCTCGTCTTTTTGGCTTTAGTGAGAGCCAGCTTCGTGATTGGGAAAAGCTGGGTCTGATTAAACCGATGCGACCACGCGAAAATCCTGATGCCCGGCAAACCACAGGGCAGCGCCAATATTCTTTTTCTGAACTCGATAAGCTGGCAATTATTCGTGAACTGCTCGATGAGGCGCGTTTGACACCCAGTGCCATTCCGCATAATATTGACGAGATATGGTACGCGAATACCACACAGTATCCGCCAAACAACCATCAGACACACATGTATCCGCCAACAGAGGGCATAGCCGTTCCTTTGCGAGAGATGTACATTAATAAGCGCATCACTGATACATATCGCGAAATGTTTGGCTGGCGCTTCTACGCATCGCACGTCTTATGGTTGGCACTGCTACTCGTCTATGAAGAGGTGCCCGGTTTTCATGTTGGGCTGGCACTCCCAGCATACGAACAGGAACGAGACTTTTCGATCATCAATAGCTTTACGATCTCAGATATCGGCGATGCTCTGGTCGGTTGGATCGGACCCACACGCTCCTTCTTTACATTTCTCACAACCGCCCCAACCTTTGAATATCCCAGCGATTATGTGATCCGTCCACTCTGTCCACCTGATCTGCTTCAGGATGTACCAGAATCGCCTGCCAATCGCACATTGATGATTGTCCAGCGTGAAGAGGTTGAACATATTCACCGCAATGCGACGGTAATCAGTACCGTCCAGCGCCTGCTGGAACCGATCTATGCTGATCGCCAGCACTGGCATACCTACCTTGGTCAGGGTATGCGTGATCTGATCGACCCGGGTATGGATTTTACACCGAAAATTACAGATGCGGTGCTGACTGATCTGGCCGATATGACCATTCGGCTGGGTGGGAAAACACCGGAGGGACGAGAACGCTGGCATTCCTGCTGCATTCTCCTGCCTATTCAGACACACCCACCTTTACAGCAGAGAAGTCTGATTGTACGAGCACAGAGTAAAAACTCACGGCATACCGTCAATGTGACAACGGTCATGCCAGAACGCCATACCAGTAGTTTGAGCCTGAGAGCCTACCAGAGCGGTCATGTGATCTTTCGGCATACATTGTCACGGGATGATCCTATGACCCTCTACCGCGAAATTGAAGGGCCAATACGCTCGAATATCGCGGTACCCATCGGCGGTGAACAGCAACAACCACTTGGCGTCATGTACGTGAACTCTTTTATTCAGGGAGCGTTCGCGGAGGAGGATCAGCGCATCCTGCGCATTATCGCCAAACTTCTAGAAGAGCTACTCTGTATGTATCAGACCCGGCAGCGCATCAGCGCAACGCTGCGTGACTTGCTTGAAGACCCAACGACAGTTGATCCATTCTTCAAGGAGTTCCCGTCCGAAAATGAGTTTTTGCGGGATATAGAAACGTTGCTTACACGTGTGCAGATGGCTGGCACAAACACCCAGAGAGTGCAGGACAGCAATGACGCCGAACGCACCTTGCGGGAAATATCTTTTATCGCCATTGACCTGGATAGTGATGCACAGGAAATCATTGCTAACAGCTATGGCGATCAGACCCTGCAAAATCTGAATAAAGCAATTGGTCTACGTATTCGCGATCTGCTACCAGCATTGTTTACAGATTATCTCAACTGTAAACTGTATCACATGTATGCAGGTAGATATTACCTCTTTTTACGAGACTTTTCACTGGAGAAAACAAAGAACAATGCCGAACGTCTACGTAAAGCTCTGGAAGGTACAATTTCAGTCAAACAGTCAGAGCTACCTGGAGGAACCCTGATGTTACCAGATGTTTCAGTCCACCTGGGAGTGACATGGTATGGAATTGAGAAGCTAAGAGACTTTCTCAATCCAGTACAGAGACGTACATTGAGTGATATAAGTTCAACAATGTATCATTCTCTCGATTTTGTATTGAAACTGGGGACGGGATTGAAGGGGGGAAATATTGTCTACGCCTACGAACCTGCTATTCAAACCTTTGCCCCATACAAACCAAACGACGAAAGAAAATAACACGTGAACAAGGTGGGAATGTGGAAGTGGTGTTGTGTTCCTGCTTTTGTGGTGGTGTGTGAGTGAGTGAGGGGAGTTTTTACATGGCAATGACTACTTTTGTCTTAGGTCGCCCCGGAAGTGGCAAGACAACGGCATTTCGCTATGTTCAGGAATTAATACAACACAGCGGCTGGAAAGTCACGCGTATCCGAGAATATACGATCCTACAGGAAATGTTTCTCCATGATCTCCAACAAAAACGATTTCGTGCCATTCCGCATGGAGGCTTCGATGTTATTGATTTCTCTGTGCTCAATGAAGCATTAGCAAAACTAGAAGATCAGATTCGTAACTACGAGCAACGTGCCGCTGAACGAGAACTAATTATTGTTGAATTTGCACGCGATAATTATCAGACTGCCTTACGACAATTCAGCCCGGCTTTCTTGCAACATGTCAATATATTATTCGTCGAGGCTGAACTCGATATCTGTATTCAGCGCATCAAGCAACGTGTGCTTAATTGCGCACAAGAAGATAACCATAATGTTTCGGAAGCCATTTTACGCGAATATTATGGTTATGATAATCGTGAATATATGCGTACAGAGGCAATAATAAACAGACATTTACAGCAACTAGATACAAGACATCAGCGCGTCGTCCAGTTTATTGAAAATAATGGACCCCTGGTGAACCTCTACACGGGTGTAGAAAAGTTCGTTGCCGATATACTATCCCAACATGAACAACAGCCTGTATCGTCAAAGCCGCATCTTGTTATGAGCACACTTCAACGATAACAAGCTGACTACCTGTGGTTCTGACAGGACCAGTTATATCTGCACTTCATGCTTCAATCGCTTATAAGCAATGCTGCGAAGAGCAGCGTCACGACCTCGTTCGGAAGGATCTGCCGAACGAGGTCGGCGGTAATCACTTAAATGAACTCCTACGTCAGATAATGCCTGTTCTAATAACGTTGGCTCACCATCCGCGTCAGTGATGTTCGCAAGATCAGTCAATAATGCGTTTTTTTGTCCACGGGGGAAACGAGCAACCACCCGCGCAACAGTCACAATAATCGCATCCAACATCAAATGGTCCAGAGCAATCTCAGATGCATCGACCACATCCTGGCTGGCAATATGCGATTCATATACCTGATCCTCGTTTGTCTCCTGGGCCGGCCTGACCAGACACCAATCCTTCTTTCGCCAATCGCGAAAATAGTTTCGTGCGATGACACGGCTCAATGCCTTTAAAGAACCAATTGGCGGCATCTCACCACGATGGGATCGTACATAGTAGCGAAAGGTTCGTACAACTGCCTCATGGACAATATCTTCTGCGATCTCCTTATGTTGCCCACACCACGAGGAAACACGTGAGTCGCGAACCCACATTTCAACCAGAGGCAATAGCCAGTTGTACAAATCGGACCAGGTTTTTTCGTCAACCTCTTCACACACTGAGGTGGAAGGAGATGCCTTACCTGTTATCATGAGTGACCCCCTATCAGGACGAATATATGTATTGCAGATGTGCATCGACTCAACCGTTGCCAGTGTGCCAATTGCGACCATGCTCCACATACACAACCGCTCTCGCTTCATCAGGCGGACAAAATACTCTATGATATACGGTTAAAATATGAAGAATGTTTACGATGATGAAGAAAATTGTTATATTTGAAATAAATGGTACCCAAGAAGAACATTTTTGTCAATAGTAAAGAGGAAATTTACCAAATAAAGACCATTTTGTTAGCAAAACTGCATTCATATGAGAATTTCTCAGAACATACTTAACTTTCTTGACCACACAAAAGTAATACCTGATAATTATGCCAAAAAGTTAATCTTATTTCAGCTTAATAATAAAAAACCTGACTAAAACTCTGTATATATGTATACAAAATATGGTATGTATGTTACTATTAATTATGAAATACAGACAATGGTGAATGCTTTCACCCTTTTAAGGGAGGCGTCATGGATGTACGAAGCAAGCTATCTATACAGGAACATCTAAGAAAAGAGGATGTGCAAGAACGCATCTTACAGAATATACATAAAGGACGTGATGAGGCAACTGTCACAATCAGCCGTGCAGCTGAACTTTTTGGTATTACAGAGAACAAACTTCGTGATTGGGAAGAGTATGGTTTTCTGAACCCTCTACGGCCAGGTGGACCCAAAGGGCGACGTTTGTATACACCAACTGAATTAGATAAGCTTGCCATTATCCGCGAACTCATTGACGCTGGCTATGCCGCCAGCGATATCCCTCCCGATATCGCGAAAGTCTGGCAGGGCATTCGTGCGATCACTGGTAGCAATGAAAATACCGACAATCTCAATCCCAGTGTCGAACCTTCACTGCTCTCCGATATACTACCCATCGATCTACGTATTGAGCAATCAGAAAGAACCATTTTCTGGCGTTACTTTGTAACGCACATCCTACGCCTGATTCTTATGCTTATCTGTGAAGATATTCCTTCCACCAAGATCGGGCTACTCCTCCCTCTCAATATTCCCGATCAACCCAAACTTCTCCAACGCGTTGAAGAGGCCGAGTCACTGGGTGAAACATTTGTCGGCTGGTTAGGTACCAATCGCACCATTCATACATTCCTGACAGCCAGACCATCATTTCAATACACAACTGATTTCCGCATTGAACCGTTGCGCATCATGCGTGCGGGTGTGCCACAGGAAGAAGAACAGATCAGCTACCCTATCTACATTATTATTCAACGTGACGCACGGCCATTGACTCTCAATAATGAAACAGTAGAGACAATTCACAGCCTTTTACGCCCAATCCATACCTATAAACAATTGCTCTACCATAGCTTTGGTCCCGCTATGCGCGATGATATCGAACTTATGGGCAATCTGGAACAAAATAGTCATGGAGAAGAGTATATCCTCAATGGCCTGACCAATATCGCGGTCGAGTTGGGCGGCTACCTTGAAGATAATCAACCACGCTGGCAGTTTAGCTGTCTATATCTGCCCGACGATCCAGACACCATTTTATCGTTACAACAACGGCGCTTAATAGTACGAGCACAAAGTGAACACTCACCGTATGTTATTGGGAGCACCAGACTCTATCCACAGGAACCTTTTATCTGCTCCAGCATCCGAGCCTATCAAAGTGGCTATATGATCTATTTACCCTTGATTACAGGAGAAGATACCTCTGAACATCACGATCAACAGGCAACCACTACGATTCGTTCAAGTATTGCAATCCCTATCGCTGGTCGTGATGGGATTGCCATTGCGGTCCTGTATGTTGCCTCAGAATACCCAAATGCCTTCCAGGCAAACGATCAGCGTATCTTACGGCTGGTTGGAAGACTGGTCAAAGAATGTATCGAGACGTATCAGGCCCATCAACATGCCATCACACAACTGCGTCAGATTATAGGTCGTCCGGGGTTGGTCGATCAACAATTCAACGAATTCTATACTGAGAACGAATTTATCTATCATGTGGAAGATATTATTCGCACGATCCAGATCAGACGCGCAGATCTCTCGAACCGCTCAGTCTCTTTTATCGCGATAGATATTGATAATCAGAGTAGCATCGCGCATAAGTATGGAGATCGCATCGCACAGGACATCAGCCGCGCCGCTGGTTTACGTATCCATAGCCAGCTACGTGCCTTCAAGGACGAATCGGAATACAAACTCTATCATATCTGCGCGGATCGCTTTTATATCCTGCTGGATGGGATGCCCTTAGATGAGGCACGGGCCAAGGCCACGCTACTCAAACAGGTCCTGGATGGTTCATACCAGATAGAACCGCTGCACACACCCGGTGGTCAAACTCCCCTGTCGGAAAACATGATTACTATTACCAATGTTACTATGCGCATCGGCATCTCTTCTTACACCTACACAAAAATCAAAGAGATTGTTGACCGTAGCTCTTCACCCCAATCGACACAGGAAGCCCGCCGCCAGATAAGCGGTTTTCTGGAAACTGTTTTGCTTCTGGGAAAACAAAAAGGGGGCAATATCATTCTCAGTTGGGACCCTCTAAACAAAGGCTTCATCACCGTTGATTAGTGCTTGTCCTCTATGTACCATAGCCTATCTCACCTATAAAAGAATCCTCTGGCGACACTTTTAACGCCGCTTCTATATACTATACACAACATCGTCGACAATCTCTCTTCGCTACGTTACTATCCGAAGTATTTGCCGGATAGTATCTACTCTCTCAATAAATCAGGAAGTGGCAAGAGGTACCTATCTTTTCTTACATTTCAGACGAGAACTATGTAACATGCATAGTTCTCGTAATCCTACTTATGAAGATGAACTTCCCGATAGCCATTATTTTTATTCATACCCTTTTATCAGGACATACTCAAAATTGGGACAGAAGAGTAGACAGCGGAGGAGTAGATTGACACAACAGGGAGAACATATGTCAATGACCACTACTATCTTTATCATCGGTACACCTGGCAGTGGCAAATCTACTGCAGCACGTTATATTCGTCAACGTCTACAACAATATGGCCGCTTGACCCGTCATGTGAATGACTATACTATCCTCTATGCAATGTTCTTAGAGGATATCCATCACAGGCATTTTCAACCTACCAGCAATAACGGTTTCGACGCCATTGATCTTTCAGTCCTTGATATCGCGCTCCATGAAGTTGAAAAGGAGGTCGAGCGTCAACACGGAGAGGTTGATATATGCACGATTGAATTCGCACGGGACGATTATCAGCAAGCAATCAAACAATTCACTCCGGCATTTCTACGTGATGCCCACGTTCTATTTATTGATAGTGAATTAGAAACCTGTCTACAGCGAGTGCATCACAGAGTCAATAATATGCATACAGGTGATGATCATCCTTCATTTTCAGATGATATCTTCCGACAATATTATCGCAAGGATAACCGACCCTATATTTTGCACCAGATGCGTAATGAATTTCATCTCAAGGGAGATATCATTGTTATCGAAAATAAAGCATCACTTGACCACTTTCTGGAACAGATTGAACAATTTATTAGTCTATTTCTACCGCATGAAGTACCAACCATCTGTTCATTAAGCATACAAGCTGATTGAAAGTAGACTATTTATCGGTAAGAAAATGTGATACAGTATTGATAATACAGCCCCATAGTCGAGAGGAGTTAGAGGACGAGTGGCATCAACACGAGGTTCTTTTGAGAGATTAACCCCTATTCACCCTAACCGTCGCATCACATTGGAAACTGATGCGCAACCAATCGCTCCACGAGTGATTGATCTCTTTATACCACTTGGTTTTGGTCAACGCGCATTGATTGTTGCTCCCCCACAGGCAGGGAAGACCACTATCTTGCGCCAGGTTTCAGCAGCCTTGTTACAGAACCATCCTGACGCACACCTCTATCTCTGTCTGGTAGATGAACGACCAGAAGAAGTAACCGATTGGCGCATGGAGGTGCGTGGTCCACAGGTAAAAATCTATGCTTCAAGCTTTGATCAACATTCATCACGCCACGGCCACATTGTTGATCAGGCGCTCTACGATGCTCGCAGAGCCGTTGAGCAACAAAAAGATGTTGTCATTATCTTAGACTCGCTCACACGTCTGGCACGCGCCCACAATCTCAATCCAAATATGTATGCATCACGTTATCAGCGTGGTGGCTATAGTGGTCGCACACTTTCTGGTGGCGTTGACGCGCAGGCGCTGGAAGTTGGCCGCCGTGTCTTTGGTGCCGCCCGTGCTCTTGAAGAGGGAGGTAGCCTCACCATTGTCGCCAGTTGTCTGGTAGAGACTGGCAGTAAACTCGATGAAGTTGTCTATGAGGAATTCAAAAGTACTGGTAATCTCGAAGTACGCCTATCACGTGAGCTAGCCAATCGCCGTATCTTTCCCGCCATCGATGTGACCGTCTCCAGTACCCGTCAGGAAGATCGGCTTCTCTCTCCCACCGAACTGCGAGCCACGTCGATTGTACGCCGTCGCATGGCCGATCTATCACGACGTGATGCAGCCGAACAAGTCATTCAAGTCTTTGAGAAAACACATTCCAACGCGCAACTCGTCGAAGCCATTGTAAAACAGGGATGAACAAGCAGTAGACTGGAGAATAGCTATGCGCTGTCCATATTGTGGTGGACTCAATCCAGAACAACGGAAGTATTGTATTCGCTGTGGTCGTAATTTTCCAGTAACAATACCCAATATAACAAATACTTCAACGCAACAAAAACCAATACAGGCATCCCAATCAGTACCACCCCAGGGTCGCCAGCGTGTTGGCTACTCACCTGCTCAGACACAACGTCCAACAGTTTATCCACCAGCGCCACCATCCAGAGAACAATCCTCAAACGTCCAACAACAGACAAGAGGCACTGGTCAACCTGTGACCCCTGCTGTGTCCAGATCAGGTACGCCATTATCAATGGCAACACGAACACGCACCAGACGCCAACCAACGGAGGAGGATTTTCTGGCGACCACGCCCGGTAATTTACCAGCGGTCGGACCCACTGCGCCAGAAAATTTTCCGCCTGGAACGATTGCACACTTATATTCTCTGCAACAGGGAGCATTACCTTACCAGCAAGCAGACGATATACAATACTATGCCAGAAAAAAGATTGTTCGTATCCGTTATCCATATAGTGCCCCCTGGCAACAGGTTGCAACATTGATGAGCGCCTTCACTGCATTCGACGACCCTACATACGATACGATCATTATTCAGGGCATTAGAGATCAATTCCATGATCCCATTTATGATTATACAAATGGTCAATTGATCTTTGATCGCAACGTTCGTCTGGGCAGTCAGCTACAAAAACGCTATCAAATCGAAACTGATAACGGTTTTTCTAATCGCGCCCAGCGGATTGTTATCGCAGAATAAACAGGATATATATGCATATTGTTGAGATTATTCGCAAAAAACGTGATGGTGCTCCGCTGGATACTGATGAGATTACCTGGCTCATTGATGAATATACACATGGCAATATTCCCGATTATCAAATCGCGGCCTGGCTCATGGCGGTCTACTGGCGTGGCATGGATGCACGGGAAATCAGCGATCTGACACAGGCCATGACCAGATCAGGCGTACAGCTACACGCACAAGATATCATATTCCCGGTTGTCGATAAACATAGCACTGGCGGGGTTGGCGATAAAGTGACGCTCGCGGTAGCCCCGCTGGTTGCCGCCTGCGGAGTGGCGGTTGGCAAAATGACAGGACGTGGCCTGGGTCATACCGGAGGCACGGTTGATAAACTGGAATCAATCCACGGCTTGCGCTCAGAACTCACGCAAAATGAGTTTCGCCAGATACTGCAACAGCATCAATTAGTGCTTTCAGGACAATCCAGCGAACTGGCACCCGCCGATGGCAAACTATATACACTACGCGACGTTACGGGCACCATCGAAAGCATTCCACTCATCGCGTCCAGTATTATGAGCAAGAAACTGGCGATTGGGGCATCTCACCTGTTACTGGACGTGAAATGTGGGAACGGGGCGTTTATGAAAACAGCAGATCAGGCTCGCCTGCTGGCTCAGACAATGGTGGAAATTGGACGAAGTGCGGGACTCCATACGGTTGCCGCCATTACTTCGATGGAACAACCACTTGGACATGCAATAGGCAACGCCTTAGAAATGAAGGAGGCGATTGCGATCCTGCATGGGACAGCCCCAGACGACGTTGCGACTCTGTGCTATCACGAAGCTGCGGAACTACTCGTCATGACGAGCAAAGCTCCTGATGAACATACAGCAACACAGCTCGTCCAGCGAACGGTACGCTCCGGTGCTGCCGTAGAAAAACTCGCTGCGGTCATTGCCGCACAGGGTGGCAATGCTGACCTTATTACACATCCTGAGTGTCTACCAGTTGCTCCGATACGTCAGATGCTCCATGCTCCACAGAGCGGCTATATCGCCGCAATCAACGCAGAACAGATTGGCCTGACCAGTATGTATCTTGGTGCTGGACGGCAAAAGAAGGGCGACGCTATTGATCACCGCACAGGTTTGATGCTACAGGCCAAAGTCGGTGACTACGTGCAGGCAGGTGATCCACTGGTGGAAATTCATGCTCGCACTGCAGATGAGGCTCAAAACATCCAATCGATGCTCTTGAATTGCTACCGTTGGAGCACTGAACCTATTCCAACACAGGATTTAATTCTGGACATCATTCGCCCCTAGCACTGCAATATCAATGCTCATCAATCTAAATACATTACCTGAAAAGACAGGGCTGAAGAAGCATAAACTCCAACCGCCCTGTCTTTTTTCTGCTATCATCTCTATTTGAGACGTGCGAGCAGTTCGCTTAATTGCTCACGCAACTTGCGATTCTCTTCACGAACCTCATCCAGATCCGTACGTAATGATTTTAACTGCTCATCACCTTTGGTACCGGCACGCAGATTGCGAGCAACGACCAGGAAGGTGCGCTGCACGCCTGAATCTAATTCAGATGGCGCAAGGCTCTCCAACAGTGCGGCTGGCTCTACATTCCCAAATGCACCAAGAGCAACCGTAGCTGCTGAACGAGCCGGTGCCCATGTATCATGCTTGATCACAGAAGTCAGCGTCTCAATCGCACGCTGGCACGATGCCTCACTATACAGATAGTGTAGCTTGCCAACCGTAGCGAAACCAAGGATTGCTGCGCGACGAAATGTCGGGTGAATATTCGGATTCAAGGCATATTGAGCAAGAATATCAATCACACGGTCCTCACCGGTTGCGCCCAGACCCTGGAAGATACCACGTTGGACAATATGAGTCCAGCTTTGCTGCTCGATCTTTGGAGTCAAGAAATCGACAACACCTTCTGTACGTGTCTTGCCCAGAGCCTCAGCGGCACTTACTTCAACCAGATAGCTGGGATCTGCATTTGCCAGCACAGCACGCAGAGCCTCAGCGGATTGTGCCGCAAGTTCAGCCTGTTCAGGAGCCTTGAAGTTACCAAGAGCGGTAGCAATCTCAGCACGAACCTTCGAGAATTGAGCAGGATCGAGTGTCTGTAATGCGGAAATCAAGGCGCTCTGCGCCTTCTCATTGCCAATGATGCCCAATGATTTTGCGGCAGTGGCGCGTACACCCCAGAAAGCATCACTGTTCAAAGCAACAGTCAGAGCCTCGATGCTGGCATCTTCACTCTTTTTCGCCAGTTCCTGCGCAGCCTCCACACGACCCAATACATCAGGATCATTGGCAAGCTGATAGCTAAGTGTGGCGGTAGAGCGCTCAAAGCTGAGGGTTTTGAGCAGCCAGCCATCAGGATCAATACGTACCATTAACGGTTCGCGCTCCAGTGGGAAGTAGAAGGTTTGCTCAGCCTGTCCATCCTCACCCAGCAACACCTGTACATTCACAGTTGTCACTTGTGATGATGCCTTATCGGAAGTAGGCAGGGTAAAGGCGATATCCAATGGCGTATGGAAGCAAGCAGTCAATTCGTCAAACTTCTGTGTCTGCTTGATCTTCAACTTCGCCATTTTACGGCTATTGTCCCAGGTAAAGTTCACATCGAGTTCAGGATGGCCGCCGCCATGTACCCATTGCTGGAAGAAACGCTCAAGGCTTTTACCGGTAGTATCTTCCAGAGCACGCAACAGATCAGCCGTAACAACCTCACGCGTACGATTGCGCTCAATGTAGGAATGAATGCCACGACGGAAATTTTCATGCCCTAACTGATGGCGTAACATATGCAGCACCCAGGCACCTTTGTTATAGAGGTGGCGGTCAAACAGCTCAAAACCACGATCATGGTAGACATAGTACACAATCGGACGACGATAGCGACTATCCTCATCCAGATAACCCTGCTTCTCTTGCAACATTGAATACTTGAACTCGTCGTTGCCACGGTCATGCTCACCCCACATCTGCTCAAAGTAGGTCGCGAAACCTTCATTCAACCAGGCATTCGACCAGTCACGGCAGGTCAATAGATCGCCAAACCACTGGTGTGCAAGCTCATGAGCAACCACCGAAACCATGTCTGGACCGATATCCAAAGCAGCTTTCTTATCTGGAATCAACGTGAATGAGTGTGTGGTGGCAGTTGTATGCTCCATCGCGCCCGTATAGATCTCAACAACGGTCTGCGCATATTTATCATAGGGATACTCAACGTTGGTCCACTCCGAGAAGAATTTCATCATCTCAGGCGTCTTACCCATGTACAGAGGAGCATCATCTTTGCGATCTTTGCGAATATAATATGAGACAGGTTTGCCGTTGTAGCTATCTTCAATAACCGCGAAGTCACCAACGACTAACGAAACCAGATACGCCGCATGAGGAACATCATGCAGCCAATGATGAGTCTTTGTCTCACCATTATCAGTCACGCTTAAGAGATTTCCATTGGCAACCGTCAGAAATTGTGATGGCACCGTGACAATAATCTCAGTTGTTGCCCGATCATCAGGAGAATCATGGCAAGGGAACCAATGGCTATGATAGCGCGGTTGTCCGAAAGTCCAGGCATGAACCGGACGCGTCGGATCCTCTGGCACCGGCTTCATGAAATGCAGGCCCGTACGAGGTTTCGCATGATAAGTAACAGCCACAATAAACTGCTCACCATGCTGATAAGGGCGGTCCAGCGTCACGATCAAATGACGTCCGGTATTCTGGAACTGCAATGGAGCGCCACCATCCAGCGTCACTGTCTCAACCTGTAACTCCTCAGCATCAAAAGAAATAGCTGTAACCTCTTCAAAAAGAGCCTTGAAGGTTGTATACACTGTGCCACTAATCGTCTCATGCTCAAAATCAAGCGCAATATCCAGTTTAACATGCTGGACATCAGCAGGGCGATCAGGCGCAAACTGAAGTTGATCACCAGCAAATTCAAAAGAGCGCGACTGTGGGGAGGGCAATGCCTGCTGTGCACCTAAAAGTAACAGGCTATACCCATTCCCTAACTCAATTGCCTCACCACGATTACACGTAAACAATCGGTTTATCCTCCTCTGACAACGCCAGGAATAGAAATAAAACGGAAATAACAGCTCATTCGTCTATGATCATCTTCACAAACAAAATATTCTACTATTATCCTTAATATAATATCTCTATTACATATGCAATAACAACATTCAGTCTCACAGAAACATCCGTCTGCGCAGTTTTTCGCCTGCCACAATCTGGAAATAACCTGAATATTTATGCTACTACTATGTATTAATAAAATATTCCCATCCACGAGTAACTGTTGTCCAGATAGCAGCATACCTTTTTCTCTATTTCAAACCTGAAACGATGCCAAAACGTATGTGTTTAAGGAGGAATACAGTGGAAAGAAGGCTTATTTATGCGCAAATCGACGCCCCGGATTAACCGCATATCGCAACTTGTGCGCTCGTTTAGAGTCGCACGTTTGCTTTTATGGACCATCTATGTTATTTACCGGGAACGCAGACGTGTGCTACGCGCACGCGAGCGGGGCAATTACGATGTTAAACCAAACATAGAAGTGCTCATCGAAGTGCTAACTGCGTTTCGCCAGACCGCACTTCAACTCGGTGTGCTTATGATTAAACTCGGTCAGTTTCTTAGCGCACGCGCCGATCTATTACCAGAGCAGGCACTCGCTGTGCTAAGCTCATTACAAGATGAAGTTCCCCCCGAACCATTTGAACATGTTGCCACTGTCATTGAACAAGAATACAATAAAACGATTGATGATCTTTTTATGTCGTTTGATCGTAACTATACCGCAGCTGCATCATTAGGACAGGTCCATAAAGCCGTTTTGAAAAAAACTGGTGAAACGGTGGCGGTCAAAATTCAACGCCCCAATATTGAACAGCTCGTTGCGTCCGACCTGAGCACAATGAGATTTGTGATCTGGGTCATCACCCGCTTCTTCAAAACAGACCTCATTGATCTGTGGGGCATCTTTCGCGAGTTCCGCCGCACAGTCTATGAGGAGATTGACTTTGCTACCGAAGCCGCCAATGGACATCGTTTTCAGGAGATGTTCAAGGATAATCCAGCTATCTATATTCCTTATATCTATGATGACTATGTAACGAAGCATGTCCTTGTTCTAGAGTGGATTGATGGTATTAAAATCAATGATTATGCCACTATCGATGCACTGCATATTGATCGTTTAGAAGTTGCCAAACGAACGGTCAATGCCTACTTTTACCAGTTCTTTGAAGCAGGCTTTTTCCATGCCGATCCTCATCCAGGCAATATCTTTATCAAAAAAGACTCTTCCCCTGATCAACCAGTCATTGCTTTTCTCGATTTCGGCATGGTAGGCACCATTACAAAATCTATGAAACGGGCTTTACGTGATGTCTTCCTCGGTGTTGTAACACGCAACGCACATAATTTGACGGCCGCCCTGGCAAAACTTGGCTTTATTGGTGATGGGGCAAACACAACCGCCATTGAAAAAGCATTGGAATTATTGCTAGAACAGTATTATGGCAGTACGCTTGGTCAGGTACGCTCTTTAGAAATGGGAGAAATCGCACAGGATGTGGAACGCTTACTCTATGGACAACCTTTTCATATTCCATCACAATTCGCCTTTACGGGTCGTGCGATTGGCACACTGGTTGGTGTCTCCACTGGACTGGCTCCCAACTTTAACTTCTTTGAAGTTGCGATGCCCTACGCCCAGAACCTTATGGGTCTGAATGGTGACTCAACACGCGAAACCATTCAGGAATTAACGACCAGGATCATTGACAATGGTCGCATCTTACTCGATCTGCCACGCTCCATTGAACACCTGATAAACCAGATTGAGTCAGGGCAGGTTGAAGTGAAGGTCGATATGCCACTGATCGGCAGACGCCCTCGCAGGCGGAACGGCAACAAAAATGGGACAATGGTGATACCTCACAATGGACATTCATCGCTGACACTGATTATAATGTTTCTGGCCTCTTTAGGCGGTGGTATCTACCTGATTGGAGCACATATTACCAATCCCGGCTGGTTCTGCTTTGGCATTGCAGCGCTTACTGCACTCGGCACATTATTAAGGCGCTAGATGCAAGAAGCAGCATATAAAAGCCACAAAGAAACAAGAATGTGGCAGGCGTACACGCTACACACACAGCGGGTATGCCTGCCACATTCTTGTTTCCTGCGTATCGATCTAATCAGAAAGATGCCAGTTACCGGATTGATCACACCATACACGCTGTTCTTGCCGCAGTTTCAACAGATGCGCTTCAACAGAGCGAGCCGCCCACGCATGCAAGCGCACATCAACACCACGATACATCTGCTGCACCAAAAAAGTGATCGCCATACCATCCGAAGCATTTTGCAAGACGGCGAGAATCTGTTGCTCTCGCAACAATCTGTGTTCGATATACTTCCGTACTTTTTCCTGCGGGTCAGTAATCACAGGACCATGTCCTGGTATAATCTGTAGCAGATCATATTGCTGTATGAGTGCCAGTGACTGTAAATATTGCATCATATCGCCGTCAGGAGGCGCAATCACCACAGTCGTATTCCCACCTAATAAATCACCGGCAAACAAAATACGTTGACGCTCTAATAGAAAACAAAGATGATCAAAGCGATGACCCGGCGTGTAGATTGCGCATAACGTATCATCCCCCACAGAAAAGCGTTGCCCATCAGCAATGTATTCATCCGCGCAGGCAGCGCCTTCCTGACTATATGCAAGCACAGGGACATGCAAACGCTGGCGGAGTGCAACAGCCCCTCCCAGATGATCATTATGCCCATGTGTGATCAGAATGCGCCGAATGCCACCACGGGCTTCACCTTCCCGTATTAGAGTAGCAAGATACTCATCATCATCGACCGCAGGATCAATGACATTGACTCCTTCAGAACCATCACCAACAAGGATAGTATTGGTTCCCAGACCGGTCATAAGTGAAGGATTAGGAGCCAGAATAGTAGTATACATCGCAGATAGATATCCCTTCCTGATTTCTGTTAGAGCTTTTTTCTCCAAAACGAGCGGTTTCTTCGCACCAACACCTGCATAGCGCCATCAACGATTTCTTTTTATCGCACCAACACCTGCATAGCGCCATCAACGATTTCTTTTTATCCCCCCAAACCGCTTGTTTATATCAGTAATACTCACAATAAGTCAATTTTAGACATTATCACTCATCACTTGCCAGATTCCCATCCAATATGCCATATCCATGTTACAATACAAACGTGGTAGCAATAACACAGGCGGCACACATAACACATCCATCAAATTGGGTACTTATAATCAAGAATTGTATGCATATTTATAAGTACGATACTATAATTCTTTCCCGGTCGGAAAAGATGGTTAAGATTTTCATAAAGCGGATGCGGAAACGGGTATAGATATGTCTATAGTACAGCAAACAAAAAAACAGCTACGTGTTGGATTGATTGGTAATCCCGTAGCACACTCATTTTCACCTCGCCTTCAACAGCCAGCTTTCGATACGCTGGGTATTCCCGCCTACTATGAACTCTGGCACACAACAGCGGCACAACTTGTTGAACGCGTACGTTCTCTCTGTGAAACTGATTGTCTGGGTGCAAATGTGACAATTCCTCATAAAGAGGCCGTAATGCCATTACTGGATCAGATAGATCCTCTGGCGACTCGTATCGGCGCGGTGAACACGATTGTACATCGTGATGATTATCTCTATGGGTATAATACGGATGCCGCTGGATTACTCAATGCCCTCCATGAATACGAACTTGGCGAAATGCAAGCTGATGGACGTATCTCTCTACAGGGCTATACGGCTGTTCTGTTAGGCGCGGGCGGAGCCGCCCGTGGCGCGGCCTTCGCGTTGATTGATGCCGGAGTAGAAAAACTGATCATCCTTAATCGTCACCTTGAGCGTGCCCAACGTCTGGCAGCCGAAGTGCAACAACACTATGATCGACCGATCTTTAGTTTAAGCGATCCAACATATCTTATCCCTTCCGCATCTTCCATTATTGTCAATGCCACCTCTTTAGGTATGCATGAAGATGTAAGCCCACTCCCGGCGGATATTCTCTCTCGCTTTGACTCGGATACCTTTGTCTATGATATGATTTACAATCCGACTCAGACCTATCTGCTTTTACAGGCACGCTTGATGGGACTGCGTACCGCCAATGGACTCTCTATGCTCCTTCATCAAGGCGCGCTGGCTTTTACGCTCTGGACCAATCAAATTGCACCTGTCGATATCATGCGGGCCTCATTAATACAACACACTTAAATAGAGCCTGCGCATATGTAAAAATCCTCCAGAACACACTATTATCACAGCATGCTGAAGGATTTTTGTGATTACAATCGCGCTACCGCTACGATTACCGAATTACCCGCTGGGGCTGCGTCTCTTGCATATATGTACGCCGTTTCAAATGCCGCGAATCATGCATCGCCGCACAGGTAAACAACACCATTATGATAAAAAAGAAAACGAGCAGGCCAATCATATTTTGCGTCCACCTTAAATTTAACACTATTTATAAATTTTTTACGGATAAAATTACAATAAGTACTTGATCAACACTGGAATTAAGATATACCACGGCCACACTGCACCAGAAGCCAAAAACAGCTTATACCGATATACACCCATGATAAGAAGAGGCAAGGCTATGCATCTCAATGACAAATCTTTTGTAATTGCTGCCGTCATTGGCATAAATGAAAGGGAGAGTGGAATTGAATTTCCATCTCTATGATACACGATACATTATAATATTGCAAATTACTCCACGCATGCTCCGGACATGCCAGTTCCTCTTTTGCTATCTCCGGAAATAGAAAAGGAAGATGAACAACCAGGGCATCCACAGCGCAAAGATGCATGAATTTCCAGTGTAAAAACTTACAGGCTGTTCTATCCCTGCTTTGTACAAAAAAAGAGGACAAAATACCCACCACTCATTCACTGAACAAAAAAAACAATGTTATACAATGAGAAAATACGGATTCTGGTACATTGTTAGAAGGAGATAGAACATCGTGAGACTTGTTAGTTTTTCTACGACGGAGCAGCCCGTTCCTCGTCCGGGCATTGTGCAGGATGGCAACGTAATTGATATCAAATTAGCAGGTAATGTCTTCAATCTGACAGTTCCTGAACATATGCAAGATCTCATTGAGCACTATGCCGATTACACAGCCAATTTACAAACAATCCTGGCACAGAGCAATGATCCACGCGTTAAAGCAGCGCAGGCGCTCCAGCCATTAGATGCCGTCACATTGACCGCCCCGATACCATATCCGCGCAAAAATATTTTCTGTCTGGGTATCAACTATAGCGAACATGCCAGAGAAACCGCAGAGATCCGACAACGCAGTGCCGAACCACCTACCGCTCCAGTGATTTTCACCAAGGCAACTACCACCGTCAATGGCCCCTATAGCAATATTATCATTGATCCGGCAGTTTCCAGCGAAATTGACTGGGAAGTGGAATTAGGGGTCATCATCGGCACCAGAGGTAAAAATATCAGCGAAGCAGACGCCATGAGCCATGTCTTTGGCTATACCGTCATCAATGATGTCACCGCACGCGATCTGCAAGCACTCCACAAACAGTTCTTTAAGGGGAAGAGCCTCGATGGCAGTTGCCCGATGGGACCATGGATTGTAACCGTAGATGAAATCGCCGATCCACATAATCTTACTATTCGCTTACGGGTCAATGATGTTATCAAACAGGATAGCAATACCAGTCAGATGGTTCATAACATCGTCAAGACGATCTCCATCCTCTCGCAAGGCTTAACACTGGAACCAGGAGATATTATTGCTACTGGCACGCCAAGCGGCGTCGGCTTCTCACGCAAGCCGCCAGAATTCTTACAACCGGGAGATATCATGGAATCAGAAGTAGAACAGATTGGCATGCTGCGCAATCCCATTGTTGGTGCAGAGTAAGCGAACCAGACAAACAAGAGCAGCAAACACACAGGCGCGGGTCACAGTAGAAAACTGCAACCCGCACCTTGATGTTATTTTTTCTATCTGGCAATATCCGCTGTCAACTATTAAGATTTTTCAGAAATCCAGGGAGGAAGCAGGCCCCAGAGATTGAGTGCTACCGTCCGTGTGTGCCAGAGGCGAGGAGGAATGGTCACATCACGATCATAATACTGCGCCATACCAGCGGATAACTCAACATGGATACTATCACTATCCACAAAACGGAGAAATAGATCATTACTCGTACCGTGACGGCCCGGCCCCCACACAAGTGATACCTGGTGCTGGCTTAAATAATCTGCCCAGCGTATAATCTCTTCCTCACCAGCAAGTTGAAAACCGAGATGATCAATCGCTGGTGCGCCCTGAATCAGCATCAACGTATGATGGTTATTATTACAACGCAACCATGCTCGCTCACGTAACAGCCAATCCGAAATATCAAAACCCAGAGCATCGGTATAAAAATCCACCATCGCCTCTAAATGCAGCGTATAGAGCGCGACATGTTGCAACATCACAGGACGAACTCTAGTCGAACGCCCCTGAGATTGCACCGACAATTCATCCGAGGCCGTAGATACCTCGATATGATTGCCATCAGGATCGGTAAACCAGAGCACATCACTCTGATCAAGATCACCATCACGAGGGCTTAATGTTAACTCAACCCCCGACATTTTTAGTCGTGCCGCCAGCGCCGCCAGTTCCGCTTCTGTATCTACCTCGAATGTGAGATGATGGAGAGGAGTACGCTGTATTCCTTTGCGGGCATGATTATAATTTTGCGTTGACCGTGTATCAGTAAATAAGCCAAGACATTGTGATCCATCACTCGACGCCAGGACCATATTGACATCTTCATTCTCAATATCATCTTCAGTAGCAGTCGCAGCGGTACGCACAATATCAAGGCCCAGGATCTGCCAGTAAAAACGAGCAGCCGACACTACATCTGTAGACCATAAGCCGACCTGTGCCAGACGCCTGACCTTCACCTTCTGTATCTGTTGATTACTCATTACAGCATAGCTCCTCAAAACCCCTACAGATTATAGAAACCCCTGAACATATCATACAGTTCTCTACAGCAGAGGTCAATGGAATTCCCCCGAAGGTCATCTTTTCGATACATCACACAAACACTACATGGATCGATTGGGAACATCTACATGCTCCGAATGCGATAGTACTGACCACGCAGAAGGTTGGGGCTTGCTACTCAAAAAAGGCTCACCATCCAGAGACGAAAGATCTATCGTCTCCAACACCCGAATCAATGGTGTTGCAGGCACTGGCATCGGCGTATCAGGAAAAGCCATTTCCAGTGATAATTGACTACGAGGAATAGATAATGACCCTGGCATACCGATTTCAGAAGCAGGTACATGCTCCCCACCACTTACCTGTGTCGCAAGTGTAGATACTGGCACCTGCAGCGATGAAGAAGACACTTCTTCCTCCTGACGGGTATCAAAAATCACATGCGTAATAGACAGTGTTGTTAAAATACAGAAAACCGCTGATACCAATAATGTAAGCCAGTGTTTCAGGAACATCGTCCAATCCAACAAAGCGGAAAAGAAGAACGCTCCCGTGCTCAATAAAAGAATAGCGGCAATCTGGCTTACGCGCATCATACGTGGTCGCATCACCAGATACTGTTCACAATGTGTCTGAATTTGTAGCAGTGACGAATACCATCCGAGGCCAGTGAGAATAACAAATCGGCGCCGCTGGGCCATACGCCCGGTCGCAATACAGCTTCGTCCGCCGCTGGGCCAGGCAGCATTACTCACACCACACATCTGTGGTCTGACAACTATAAATTGTCCGCTATTCTGACTCTTCACATTCACCCTACTCACCACTTGTAACCCCTCGGTAATAACTGATATAGCTTTGTCAACAATATGTCATACACAACAAAATATTTAACCATATATGCTGCATTGTCAGAATGTGGAATCCAGTCCTCATTATACCCATCCAGCCTCCCCCCAGATCCACTACAAAAGCATCAAAACGACACCTATAAATCATAAAACGCTATAGATACAGTTGTAGCATATCTTCACGCAAAACAGCAAGTACTTATTTTTATAAATTATTTTTTATCACACACATATATGCGAAAAACAGGATGTGATTCAGTTATTTTAGCAGGAAATAAGCTCAAAAAAACTGCAGCAGACATGGAACATATCAATGATACAGGCCATCGCTCACAATTATCCGCTGCCAGTCAGGTAGGAAATTTATCCTACGTTTCCAGTCCCAAAAAGCTACTCTCTCTTACAGCAGTTATTCATACCCATACTAGAATATTTTCTAGCTGTACTCATCATCACATGCAGTAGCACGCAAAATATCTACATTTATGATATCAAACAACAACAGGAAGACAAGGAGCAACTTTCTTGGAGACTGCTCCTTGTTTAGTGGAGAGCGTTTGCAGTATTCACACCCCTGGTTCCTCATCCTCGAATGAATTACCTTCATCCACATGGATAGTACCGCGGAGGATATCGTCAGAAGGGGTATAAGCAGGAGGGTCCCATTCAAAAGAGACTTTCTCTCGTTTTATTGGCATATTGGCAAGGAGTGCTTCCGCACCACCTTCATGTGTTAAATTTACCTGCACCTGGTCTTCATCCACAGCCAGACGACGCGTCACCACCCCCAAAATCTCTTCACGGATAAGATCAAGTAATGCTGGATTCAATTTCAAACGATCATGAGCCAGGACAACTTTGAGGCGTTCTTTCGCGACCTCTCCGGGGGTTGGTTTCTTTTTGCCAACCCTGAATTCAAAAACACCCATAATAGTGTTCCCTCTAGGATGACTGAGAGCGTAAGCGCTTCTCGGTCGGGGCAGGACCAAAACCCATCATGCGCCGCAACCGTTCTAACAGGGTAGGAGATTCTTCAATCTCTTCAAGAGGAACTTCTACGCCAAGAATGCGTTGAGCTGCATTGAGGTAAGCACGACCAGACCGCGTACGGCTATCGTACACTGCTGGTTCGCCTTTGTTGGTAGCAACAATAATGGCTTCATCTTCAGGCACAATACCCAGCAAATCAATACTGAGCACTTCAAGAACATCGGTGACATCTAACATATCGCCGCGCCTCACCATCTCTGGACGCAAACGATTCAAGATCAAACGCGGCTCTGGCTTGCCCGCCGCTTCAACCAGACCAATAATCCGGTCCGCATCACGCACGGAAGCCATTTCCGGGTTTGCTACAATCACGATTTCATCAGCTCCCACAATGGCATTGCGAAAACCCTGCTCAATACCCGCTGGTGAGTCTATTAAGATGAAATCAAAATCCTGTCGTAACTGTTGACACAACTGCTCCATCTGCACACTATTCACCGCATTTTTATCGCGGGTCTGTGCCGCTGGTAACAGGTACATATCTGACTGGCGTCTATCTTTAATGAGTGCTTGCCGTAATCGGCATTGCCCCTCAACAACATCCACCAGATCGTAGACAATACGATTCTCCAGACCTAGCACCGCATCAAGGTTACGCAGGCCGATATCTGCATCAAGGACGACAACTTTCTTGCCCTGCATCGCGAGAGCAGTCCCCAGGTTAGCAGTGGTCGTGGTCTTCCCAACACCACCCTTACCCGACGTGATAGTAATTACCCGGCTATCCATGCTATACTCCCTATGAAGAACTTCTCAGGCTTCTGTAAGCGAACCTGGTGCCAACCAGATCCTTCACATACAGTCATCCAGTATACCACGAATTTTCGCTGACATAGACATCTGTGTATCAAGTATCCGAGTATTCCTACTTCCGTGGAGGACGTCCACTCACCCAGGTTTCTACCACGATCTGATCATGACGAATCATGGCTACTTCAGGCCGGGGTTGTGCTTCAAAATCTTCAGGGGGACGCGATAAAAACCGCGCAATACGTAGCTGTACCGGCGCTAATTGTAACGCACAGACCAGCGCCTCCTCATTATCAGGATAGCCAGCATGTACCATGCCTCGCAATACTCCCCAGACAATTATGTCTCCTCCAGCAATGATTTCCGCGCCGGGATTGACATCACCTAAGACGACAATGTTGCTCGTATGATGCACGGCCTGCCCTGAGCGTATTGTTCGTCGTAAGAAAAGGGTGTCATCTGACACACGTGGATCTCGTTGCTGCTCTTGTTCCATCACTCTCGCCGAAGTCCCTTCAATGGTGAGAGTAGGAGTGGGGTCAGATAGAGGAAGAGTGATCGTTTTGGCGGCGACCTTCCTCTCTGTCACCACTTCTACGGGCGTTACCGACATCTGATAACGGGCCAGCAGTTTCTCCAATTGGATACTCTCATTGACACGCAGCGCTCGTTGACTGCTATCAATGGTTAATGATGCGCCACAAAAAAAAGAAGGAGACTCTGCAAGTCGGTCGGCAAGCGCAGTAAGCAATTCTTTGAAAGGAACCCCTGGTTCAAGAGTTAAGAGCAGGCCATTGCGCGTTCCTTTTATCGCTATATATCCTGACACAGACTGGTTTCCCTCCTTATGCAGTCTGTCTGTAGCTGATTGTGACCGAGCCGTCGATGCTTCTTTCTCCGATGCCTCCCCATACCTCTTTTGTTCCCAACTACGACCGGAAGCTGGACGAATAGGATAATACAGTAGCTACGATGAATGCAGTACATATGTACACATACATATGTACCCTAATACCATACAGTATAAGCACGCACGCGCGAAAACGCAATAGGATAGCACATCCATAGCCTGGTTGGTTCTTTTATCGCTCTGGCTCCGCTCTTTTTTACTTGCACTGTCGCTGTCATTCTACATACAATGAACCTGTGTATTCGCTTTGATTACCGTGACCATTTTTGACGATCACGAGATGATCTCTTTTTAGAATCTGGAGTTGATACCATTATGACAACGTTTACAAACTTTCCCATGCAGCGTGAGCATGTGTTAAAAAATGGTAACACGACTGTTGGCGTTATGCCTGATATTAATCTGATTTCTCACTTCCAGGTCGGCGACTGGCCTGTTCTCTATCGAGCAACGGAGACGGGCAATGTCAAACGCTGGGGCTTACCATTGATGATCCCAAACTTTTCTCGCTTGAAAAATGGCATTTTTGAAGATAAAGGAACATCCTTACCAACACATGGCTTCGGTCGCGACCTCCCCTGGACGGTCATTGGCGCAAATGATGCACAGATCACACTGCAATTACAAAGTAGCGAGACAACGCGCTCGGCCTACCCGTACGAATTTACTTTTACGGTTGCTCTCGCTATTAGCGAAGGCGTCCTGACCTATACGCTGACGATGGAAAATCGCAATGATGAGGTGATGCCTATCGCTCCTGGTTTTCATCCGTACTTTTCTGTCGCACAAAAGGATAAGGCGGCGATCAAAGTCCATGGACTCCCCACCTTTGATGCCCATGCGATCAATTGGGAAACACAACCACCTGATACCCATTTCCCTTTCTCCCATCAAGTTACTGTCGATATCCCCCATCACGGGGTGCTGACTATCGCGGAACAGCCGGTCGCCAATAAATATTCGCTGTCAGAGATGCAGGTCTGGTCAGAACCAGCAACTGCCCCTGACCATAACTTCATCTGCTTTGAACCTGTTGTGACCTATGAAAATGGCCTCAATCGCCCACATGATCGCCTGAATATTCCACCACAGAGCTCTCATCAACTGGTGTTAGAGTTACGAGCACAGCCACACGCATAAAGAAAAAAGAGTAAAGAATGATGCTGATGAATGATTTTAGCAGCATCATTCTTTACTCTTTTTTCTTCTGCAATAGTTCATTTTTCCTATACTACCTCCTCTTTCGATTGACTCTATATATTGCATCTCTTACTATATTTTATAGAGGAGAGTAATCTAAAAGCTGGTTGGTTGGGGAGAGTGGAGGTTGATAGTTTATGGCAATTCCGCATAAAGAACAGGTTTCTTTACAGCAGGATCTTTTGCTGGGACAGACGCTACACAATGGCGAATATCTGATACAGCAAGTGCTCGGCCAGGGTGGTATGGGGAAGGTCTATCTTGCTATTCATACAACGCTGGCAATTTCTTTCGCTCTGAAGCAGGTTCCCGCCGATCTTCCCCTACCGGAGAGTGCCAGCGCGGAACTCGATTATATACTCCAGGGTGGAGATCTAACACATCGTACCTATCCTACAATGAATAAAGCGGAGGAATTTCTCTTACCTTCCAGTGGTGGTCCCTATACCGATCGTTTTCTTCGTGAAGCTCTCTTCCTCGCTCGACTACAACATGCGGCGATCCCTACGTTGTATGCTTATTTTCAGGAAGATGATTACTGGTATCTGGTAATGTATGCAATTCCGGGCCTTTCACTGAGTACATACCTCGCGCAAGAGGCTCCTCTTGCTCCGTTAGATGCATTACATTATGCGATCCAGCTTTGTGATATTCTGGATTATCTCCATCGGCAAGAACCACCAATTGTATTTCGCGATCTCAAACCAGTCAACATTCTACTTACGCCGGACAGGGGGCTGGTTCTGGTTGATTTTGGTATTGCACAGTATTTATTACCACCAGCAGTGCGCAAAACAGTCCCTACTGAAATTGGCTCTCCGGGTTATGCCTCCCCTGAACAGATCCAGAAAAACAGTCAGTTAGACGTACGAACAGATCTCTATAGCCTGGGTATTATTCTGCGTGAAATGATCAGTGGAGAACGACCACTGAATAGTCATGAAGAATATGACCTCTCCTTAACAAAAACAGGCTATGCATCTACATATCTGGCAGCTACTATCACACTGGCAACACAGGCAGATCCTCAGCAACGTTTTCAATCCGCGAACGCCTTTTATCTGGCCTTGGAACGAGCATATCGCATTGAGGAGCATCACTCTTATCAGCAAGCGTTTCTCGCCGACTTTGTTGATGCGGAACAACTACCAATTACAGGTGAGCATCCTGTAATCCTTTCAGATGAGGAAGCACAGCTCGATATTATAGAAACACAACATGAAGGAAACTATATATTTGATCTACAACGTCGTCGTCTTATTCGCGAAACACTACAACGCACCCATCAAGAAGTGTTCGAACAGGAACAACTAGAACTGCAATTCGCCTCGGTCGATGAGAGCTTGCGCCGTAGATCCAGTATGTCTCTCTCTCAACTTTCACTTCATTCCTATACGGTCGCCTCTCCACCTGTGCAAGAACCACCAAAAGCCAGTATTTATCGCATTATCCAGGCCAGCTTTGTACTCGCACTCATTCTCTGTCTTGTGCTAACTTCATTGCTGGTCTATGCTCGTGTCATACCACATACTACATCCACACAAAATATGAGTATAAAACAGCCACTCTCTCCATTATCAACGATAGCTGCCTCAAATAGGAATATATCAAATACTGCTCCAGCGGAAGCGGAAGCTGAGAGCCATTGGCAGGCCATCCCATCTCTACCTGCGTCAGAAGCCGATAATACGGCTGCATATGTCAGTCTCCAGGGAAAAGCCTATATCTACATGAGCGGCGGCTATCGTGGCAATCAACATCCTGCCTATGATCACAATCTCTACCGTTATGATATCGCGGCGGCACAGTGGCAAGCACTGACCATAGAACAACTCCCCGGCATGGTAAATAATACCAGTACGGTTGGCGAACAGGGACATCTCTTTCTCACAGCAGGCTATTCATCTACGACGTATGAAGTAACATCTTTGCTCTATGATTATGAACCTCAAACTGGTACAGTAGAAACTATTCATCCGCCAACAGCGATGCCACTGGGATTCGCGAATGCGATGATCGCGGATCAACATGGACATCTATACATCTCACAGGGCTTTATGCAAGCCGGGAACATCCATGCGCGAGCCACGACTGGCTGGTATCGTTTTGATATTGCGACCCGGACCTGGCACGCACTCAGACCGCTTCCAGAGGGTTTAGGCTACGAAACTCTGGCGCTGGGACATAATAATGATATTCTCCTTTTTGGTGGAGCATACGATGCCGAACAGCGCTATCAGAGTAATCGTGTCTACCGCTATGATATTGAGACCAATACGTGGTCACAATCACCAGACTCCGCGCCTGAAGCATTCAGTGCGACAGCAAGCTGCCAGGTCTGGCCGGATCAGCTCATTTTCGTGGGGGGATTTGATATCGCTCACCAGAGTGGGAGCACCGATGTCTGGCTCTTTAATTCACGTACCTTTCAGTGGAAACAGCTATCAGCATTCCCTGCGGGCAAATCCGTCCTGGGAACCGCATCCTGTGACGGTCATGGACACGCGTATCTAACACGTGGCGCAAGCGACCCACACAATCCAACAACAGACTTCTGGCGAGCCACCATCGCGCCACATGTCAATTATAATCAAGATCAATAAAAACTAGCTGGAAAGGCTCTGTGTACACTGCGCATAGGCGGTCTTGAGTGCCTGATATGGATCACCCTTCGGCAAAAACTCATGGCCGATGTAGCCGCTGTATCCTGTCTCACGGATAGCCTTATAGATCGGGGGATAGTAAATCTCCTGCGCCTCATCCATATCGTGACGACCCGGATTACCCGCCGTATGATAATGTCCAAAATGCGTATGATATTGCTGGATGGTACGCATCAAATCACCTTCCATGATCTGCATATGATAAATATCATACAGTAGCTTCACATTTGGCGATCCAACCAGATCTATCACCTGCACACCCCAGGCAGTCTTATCACATTGATAATCCGGATGATTTACTTTACTATTCAGCAATTCAAGAATAAGGGTCACATTTGCTTTCTCAGCAACTGGAGCCACTCTGCGCAATCCCTCGGCGGTCAATTGAATTCCCGCCTCATCCGCTAAGCCATCACGGCTGCCACTAAAACAGATCAGGTTCGGGATATTCCATTCCTGCGCCAGAGCGATATTTGCCAGCAATTCTTGCTCAATGCGGTCATGATGTTCACGTCGATTCAAGCCATTTTCGATCGAAGCATGGCCAGCCATTGTCGCAATCGTCAGACCATGCTCTTTCGCCAGCGGCCAATACTGCTGCTCAATCAATTCAACCCCATCATATCCCACTTCTGCCGCCGTACGAAGCAATCGCTCAGGTGAAACGTCGGCACCAATAAAACTCCACCAGGTAAAAGACTGTTTAATATCAGCCATTACGCTTCTACTCCTTTGTGAGAATTCAAAAATAAGAGTATTCGTAGTGTCATGTCGTAAAAATGATATACTTAAGAGAGTTTAGTAGCAAAAGCGCTACCAGACATGGCACTCTATATTTTACACTAGTAGGGAGCACTTATGACCGACATTGTAGCATTACAGTTATATACTGTTCGAGACGAAACCGCAAAAGATTACAAACAGACGATTCGCAACGTTGCAGAGATCGGCTATGCAGGAGTAGAATTCGCAGGCTATGGGAATCTCTCTTCCGTAGAGATGTCCGCTCTTTTAAAAGAGACCGGACTCAAAGCGGCTGGTACACACGTCGGTCTTGCTGCATTGGAGCAGGACTTTGACGCCCAGGCAAACTACTGTGTAGAGATCGGCTGTGATTTACTGATAATTCCTTCCATTCCACAAGAAATGAGAACCCTTGAAGGAGTCAAAAAACTGATGCCACAGTTCAATGAATATGGCCGTCGCGCCAGAGAACGTGGCCTCACACTTGCCTATCACAACCATAACTTTGAATTCGAGATAAAGGAGAATGATGTTCCTCTTGAGGAGATCATTGCCTCAAATACCGATCCTGACTATGTGAAATTTGAATTGGATACCTATTGGGCCATCTTTGGTGGCGCTGATCCAGTGACTTTCATGCAGAAACATGCAGGCCGTATCGCATCACTGCACCTGAAAGACATGACTCCTGATCGCCAGTTTACTGAAATTGGCGCTGGTACATTGAACATCGCGGACTTCATTGAGGCAGGTCAGGCTGCCGGGGCAACCGTTTTTATTGTTGAAAACGACAAACCATCAATCCCTTCATTAGAGAGTGCGCGCCGTTCATTTGCGAGCCTCCACCGAAGCTTGACGTAAGACGTTATGCTCAATAAAGCACCCTAAAACATACCGATCTATTCTATTACAATATAGGTCGTATCATACTGATACATTTCAATGAATGGCAAAAAATACATGACCATTCATTGAAATGTATCCTATCCTGATCCCTCGACCGTTGCAGTATCGGATCTCATAACACAACCCTGGTCCATACGCCTGTTTCAGACAACTGCAATCATTAACTCGTACCTGACGAGAGACAGCATTGCTTACTTTGCTTTTGTTCGCTATCCCAATAGACGCTCACAAGGAGTAAGAGAGCATGCCTGATCTAACATCTGTACCTGACTTCGATGAAATTACAGATTTTATTAAAGAGCGTGTTGATGCTATGCGCGTGCCAGCGCTCCAATGGGCGGACCTTGCACGATTAGCTGTCCAGGGTCTGCCCTATGATGCTTACCGCCTGACCATACTTGAAGATCGTCTCAATGCCATTCGTGCGGAACTCAGAAGTGTCGTCCTGGCGGCCTCTGAACACTTCACCTCGGAACAACTTCATACATTACGCAAACAGGCGGGGATGAGTAAAGCCGCCTGGCGCGCCGTGAAAAATAAGCGTACTATTACAATTAAACATGGCTTTACCCTTGTCGTCTATTAATCAGACAGACTATCAATAATCGCACTGCAATCATCCTCTGTATTAGCACATGCTCCAGAAATTGTACAGCTGGATGAAAGGGATGGAATACTATGGAGATCGACGTTACACGACAACAACAGGCACGCGAGTATGCCCATAAACGACGCAGACTGTCCTTTATCAGTATGGGCATTGCGTTACTGGGAGTTATTCTTGTGCTGGTGAGTGGACTGAATACCTGGATCAATATGCTACTGCAATCTGGCGGAAATACAGGATGGCTTGCCTGGCAACCTCGCGCTGGTTGGTATCCGCTTCAGATCATTCTCTATTTTCTGGTGCTTTTCCTTGCCTATGAAATCGTTACACTACCACTCTCTTACTACTCAGGCTTTGTCCTACCCCGGCGCTATAACATTTCTGTGATGACACTTCCCGCATGGCTCAAAGATCTTGCCATCGGATTTGTCCTGAGCATCATTTTTGAAGCGGCCTTTATCTCATTAGTATACACACTGCTGGCCTTTCAACCGCAATGGTGGTGGTTGTACGCAGCCATTATCATTCTCTTTTTCTCAGTGATTATGGCGAATCTTGCCCCGATCCTGCTCTTTCCATTGTTCTATAAATTCACGCCACTACCCGAAGGTGAACTCACCGAACGCTTACTCTCTCTGGTTTCCAGAGCCAATACCCATGTACGTGGCATCTATTCAATGAAAATGAGCCACAAAACGAACGCGACCAACGCCGCGCTCATGGGTCTGGGCAATACCAGACGCATCGTATTAGGCGACACCATGACAGATCGCTATACAATCGACGAAATTGAGGTGATTCTGGCGCACGAACTCGGTCATCATGTTCATCGTGATATCTGGCGACTGATTGCCAGCCAGACTATCCTCACACTGATCAGCCTCTTCATCGCGAATCTTATTCTACATCTGGCTATTGGACAATGGCACTGGTATCCAGCTTTGACCGCCACCGCAACACTCCCCTTCTTCTTTTTGATCAGCGGTATCTTTGGTTTCCTGATCATGCCACTGAGCAATGGCTACACACGTCACGTAGAATATCAGGCCGATGAGTATGCATTGCAGGCAACAGGGAAAATACAGGACTTCAAAAACGCCATGACGAGACTTGCCAACCAGAATCTATCCGATATTGATCCAGAACCCTGGGTGGAATTGCTCTTTCACTCTCATCCTTCAATCAAAAAACGGCTACAACACGCGGACGAATTCGTGCTTCGCCCCACTTATGTGAGCAACGCATCTCTCAGCGCTGATAGTTGAGTCGCTGTTTCATCAACTGACCCTTCAGGCATTGAGAGAATCGGCTCATCAACGCCTGAAGCAGCCCATTGATCAAGCTTCAGCACTATCTCACGTGGCGTCCCAACAATGGTTGTTTCCTCAAGCAGACGCGGACTTACCGCCTCGATAGCACTCTTCGCCCCACGCTGCCAGCCTGCGATAATCTGCTGAACATCCTCCCCGAACCCATTACGCGAGAGCATTTGCGCGTAGTATACCCCCATCTGCCCCACGTAATATGCTAAAGGAAAAGCAATCTTCCGATACACGGTACTTTTTTCATCGGTGGTCGCATCCTCATGCAAAATAGCTGAATGAATGTATGGAGCAATAACCGCGCTATGTGGTGGGCGTTGCGCCTGCAATGACCCTGCATCCAGTTGGGAGCGCAATTCAGACCAGCGTGTTGCGGGCCAATGCACAGGTAAAACCCCATCTGCGAGCGCCCCTGTCTGGTGAATATTTTGCGGTCCCATCGCGGCAATATAAATAGGCAGATCGGCCCGTAGCGGCTTGAAACGTAATTTAAAGCCACGTTCAAGCTGAAATACATCGCCACTATAAACAAGCTTTTCACCACGCAAGATCATCCGAATAATCTCAACATATTCACGGGTACGCGCCAATGGTTTGGTAAACGGTACACCATGCCAGTGTTCAATAACATTCGCACCTGAAGATCCCAGACCAAGGATCATACGACCACCAGAACGCTCATCCAGTGTCGCAACAGTACTGGCAATCAATGCTGGTGTACGTGAATACACATTTGCTATCCCAACACCAATCTTGATACGGTTGGTAACACGAACCAGATCAGTGATCGAGGTGAAAAGTTCATATCCCCATGACTCCGCCAACCAGATAGAATCAAAACCAAGCTCATCAGCAACCTTCACTTTCTCGACGACCTGATCCCAATCGCCTGGAAAGTTAGGCAAATCTGCCATCAAACCGACGCGTGTACGATACTGCTTTGTGGGAGCATCAGTGCTCTGTGTATCATTCTCTACCGTCATCTGTGATACCTACCTTTATCTAACAACATGGATATAGATAAACTATATTCACTGCTATCCTTGCACCCTATCATAGCATGTAACACAGGTATAGGTAAAAAGAAAAACAAAAAACATCGTAACATCCTTTAATAACTAGAAAAAAGTGAAATATTACTCATTCTAACTATCAACAGCTCCGAGATCTTTCTTCGTTTCTCTTACTCTCGGCAACAGACGCAAGGAATGCTGCACACCAAACCCCTGTACCAGTAGCGTAAAGAATACAACAGAATATGTGGCGATCAGGAGTAAACTACGATTAGGCACATTGAGAGGAAGTGCCAGCACCAGAGCCAGAGATAACGCTCCACGCAGACCGCTCAGGAAAATAATAAAACGCCAGGACCGTAAGCGTAACCCTGGTATAGCCGAAAGCCGTCTGGGCAGAACTAATACCATCACAAACCGTGCTACCAGCACCGCGATAATTGCCAGCAATGCAACCACGATCAGAGGTACTGGCTGCCTCACCGTAAACAGCTCTTGCGGGTCTAACTGCCCTCCAACCAGTAAGAAGAGCATCGCATTTGCCAGAAACGCAATTACTCCCCAGAAATCATCCACCACTGATTGCACCTGCTCGGACAAACCATGATCTCGTGAATAGTTGCCCATAATTAACGCAGCAATAATCACCGCAAGAATACCAGAAAAATGCAGCGAATCAGCGAGCAGATATACTCCATAAGCAGTAACAAGTGATATCGTAATGACAATTAAATGATCGGTAACACGCGCCATGAAACGGCTCATCAACCAGCCACAGACCAGACCAGTCAAGACCCCACCACCGGCCTGTAACAATAAGATCCAGAGACTTTGCCCGATCGTTTGCCCCAGACTTAACGTCTGCCCCTGTAGCGCGACCAGTACCAACGCCAAAAATATCTGATACACAACCCCAGCAACGCCATCATTAAAAAGACTCTCGCCCTCAACAATCATCGAGAGATCAGCATGAACATTCAACTGCCGAAAAAGCCCTAATACGGCAACCGGGTCCGTTGGCGATAAAATAGCAGCCAGCAAAAATGCTTCCGGCAAAGAGAGAGCGGTCAAATAATACAGTGGCAGGGCAATCAATACCAGAGCAAGCAACAAACCCGGTACAGCTAACAGAAAAACAGCCAACCAATTCTTACGGAGTAGCGGCCAGGATATTGACCAGGAACCCTCAAATAAAAGTGCGGGGAGAAAAACAAATAAAACCAGATCAGGTGTCAGATGAAAAACAGTAATTCGTCCGAGAAAGCTAATAAAAAAACCCACAATAACCAGACCCAGCGTATAAGGAATTTTCAGACGCCGTGTCACCATAATCACCAACAATGCAATAAAGAGCAATAGGACCAGCAAACGCACTACTTCAACGACATCCATACCCCATATACCTCTCTTCTCTTATGATTTTATGCAACTACCTATCAGCGCCAATTATACAATTTATAAGAGTTCATCCGTGGGAACAACGCTGCATTACTCCCAAAAAAGCAAGCAACAGAAACCCGCCAGCATCATGAAAAAATCGGTATCTCACAAAAGGGATAATAAAAGCCAACGAGAAGCGGCCCTATGTGCGCCGTTTAGGGGGACGACGCAAGGGGGAACACAGTGCCACTTCTCGTTAACCAGAAAAAAGGGGAACGTTATTTCGTCACATTAATAGTTACAGGAATAAGCATTATATGCATTGGGCATATCTCACCAGCCTTACATATCGGCTGTGCTGAGAAAGACAACTCCGTGGTGCCAGCACTACGTGCCACAAAATCCCAGTTACAGGTTTTATTCGACTTCAGCGCGAACCCAGAAGGATTCTGCATCTGCAACATGCTCTGAACATTCTTTGGCTCACCCCATTTTTGTCCGAAAGGAAACTGCACCGCAATCACATCACCAGGATGAGCAGTTACTGCCTTTGTATAATTTTTCAGGGTTACAGTCTCATCGGGCTTCGGTGGCGCTGGCACTACCACATCACTGGGACACCCCTGAGATGTACCATAACCGGCAATAGTCGTCATCGTCGGTACCGCTGTTGGTGTCTGCGCAGTGCCAGCACCAGTTGTAGAATTACCATTTCCATTACTATAACCACATGCAGTAAGTAAAACTGTAAGAGCCAGGAGTATTACTCCCACCATTAAAAATGTATGCCTCCGCGCTATATATTTATCTTTACCGATACCCATAGTACGAACTCCATTTCCTTTATTGCTTTGTCTATGAATGCTATCTATAGCTATGACGTCCTATTTCCAGCAAAAGTTCCCGAAACAACAACATATTCTTCAGACCGTAAGACAGCCTATTCATTTTCTCAGCCACATCAGGAAACACAATAAAGCGCCAGAATCATTCAACTACACAAAAACATCTATCATCAAAAAAATGCCCTTTTATCTACCAATAAGTACCAACTATTACCTATGCTAAAAATACATTTCTATAGCTACCATTTAACATAATGATGCAAGATATAGAGAGCATTGAGCGGATAAAAAGTGGTATATCACCACACCAGTTTTTACCTTCCCATAATAATCACTTAATCTACCTTCGTGATAATCAGTAAGAAAAGTTATTGCTGAACTTTCTTTTTATGATTTCCAGAAGGACATAATTTATGCTCATGTGTCTCTCTAACAAAACACATAAAGCACAATTCAAGCAACACACTCACCCACTCTCAACAGTGTTATTTTTCTTGCTCTGTTTACTGATCATTTCTAGTATAACTGGATGCACTACTACTACAAGTACTACATCAACACAACAGACATCGCTAAACATCAGTGGTTCAACTGCGCTACAACCGCTGGTGCAAAAAGCCGCTTCTACCTATATGCAGCAACATCCAGGTACCAAAATTGTGGTTAATGGTGGAGGCAGTAAAACCGGGCTACAGAATGTTGTGAATCACGCCTCCGATGTTGGCGACTCTGATATTTATGCTGATCCGGCACTGTACCCTGATCCTACTCTCACTGACCACATCGTCTGTGTTATTCCATTCGCTATGATTGTCAATGCACAAATTAATGTCCCCACGCTGACAACACAACAAATACAGGATATTTTTGGTACTGGCACAATCACAAACTGGTCGCAGGTTGGTGGTCCCGACCTTACTATCGTGCCAGTTGTGCGGCCAGCTACTTCAGGCACCCGCGATACCTTCCGCAAATATATTCTGGGGGGATTGGACGAACGAGGTAAATTGCTATCCCAGGATTCATCAACAGCAGTGCTCGACACCGTGGCACATACCCCTGGAGCAATCGGGTACATCGGACTCTCTGTGATGAACTCCAATACCACTTCTGGCGCACATACTATTGCAATTGATAATCATCAACCCACACTGCAAAACATTATCTCTGGTCAATATAATTTTTGGTCCTATGAACATATGTATACAATGGGTGACGACACCTCCTTGCTCAGCTCATTTCTAGAATACATGCTCTCAACGCAGGTACAACAACAAGCCAAAAACCTTGGCTATATCCCAATCAATGAAATGAATCTATCGCAAATTGTTCCACAGTCAAGAGAGAATATGCCACAGAGTCAGCTTGCTCTCTCTCTATCACAAGCAAACGAGGAGCATACCCGTGAAGAGCAATAATAAATTGCCTCTGCAACAATCACCAGCCTCAGTACAAACAACCACCGCCAAGCAGGGGGAAAACCCTATACGTATTCGTTCCAAACGATCACCACATGGCAACCTGCTGATTAACCTGCCCATCGGCACGCGCTTGACACTGGGATTTATTGCAGCCGCACTCATTGCTGCGATTGTAGCAGGCGCCATCGGCGTACAACATGCACAAGCTCTCTCCAGTCAGAACAGCTTTTACCAGAACCTTTTACAGGCTAATACAGGGCTAAATACAGGTGCTCAATATCTCGAATTGATGACAACTGAAACGCAAGCAATCACAACAACAGAAAATACGCAGATACCTTCCCAGGAAACATTACAGACTGATACAGGTGCCGTAAAAAATCTCAGTTCAAGATACGATAGCCTCCTGACTACATTTGCTCAAACAGAGGCATTAAATAAACATACAGACGAAATTAACCTGCTTAAAGAAGGCAACCATGAAAATCAGGTTCAACAACAGCAAACACTGATCAGTAGCACATCCAGAACATGGCATCTCTATCAGAGCGCCGTGCAACAATTCTTACAGGAGATCCAAAAAGGACAGATCGCTACCGCTACGGCACTGGAAAAAGCACAATTAGAACCGACCAATTCCGATGCACAAAGCGCTCTACGCTCATTGATCCAGTTTAATGTACGCCTCTCCAATTCTGTAAGCGATGCCACAAACGTTGAACAAAAGAATCAAATCATCTCAACCATTCTGTGGTCCATCGTCGCCTTCATCCTGATTATCCTGATTGGTTGGTTTATCTCAGGCACGATCATTCGACGCCTGCAAATGTTACGTCAGGTGACAATGGCAGTTGAGCAAGGACAATTGAATCAACGAGTTAGCGTTATCGGGCGTGATGAGATAGCCGACGTCTCAGGCTCTGTCAATGCCATGCTTGACGCGATCATTACGCTGGTAGATGAAACACGCCATCAACGTGATGCCCTCACCAATGCTGCTGAGCATCTTTTCTCTGATATGCGCATTGTAAGTGCTGGTGACTTACGTATTAACGCACCGGTCAGCAATGATCCTATCGGTATGCTGGCAAACGCCTTTAACTTTACGGTTGGACGGTTCCGACGCTTTGTCCAGCGTACAAAAGCAATTGCGGAACAACTAGATGCCATCGCTCACCGGGAAGTAGAACATTCAGAAGCATTCTCTCAGGCGCTTATCAATAGCCATCTCATGACACAATCAAACAGCGAAATAGCGACTATTCCATCCGCCAGAGAGCCATGCAGAAGATTTTCTGGCGAGCTGGCAAACGACAGACTTGAGACGCAGATACAACAAATAAAAGATTACCTGCAACAGGTGTCGAATACTGGCTTTAAACAGTATTACCAGACCATTCGCACTACCCATGAAAAAATTATTGCCAGTTGTGAACGTATCAGCCGTTTGCCACTCTATAATGGAAGTGGAACAACAAACACTATTCGTAACGAAGAGATACGCATAAAATACACTCAGGAACGGCAAACGCTGGAGAATGCTCTTTCAGCGCTGATTTCCGAAACACAACACTTCCACCAGCAAACTGATAACACATTCCAGACTGTGGATAAAGATCTAGGTCAACTGACGCTAGCAGCACGAAGTGCCAGAGCAGGAGATTATGTAGACACAGCGACACAAATAGGTACAGCCCGCATCACGCGTGAGGCTGTCACCGAAGTAGCACGCCTGAGTAGCAGCTATGTAAATGATATTAATACACTGGCACATCAACTCAGTGCTATCGCACGCGAATTACGAACAAGCATCATCTCATTCCAGTTTGATGCCTTAGAAAACTCCGAGGTTAATCCATTAGATTATAAAGTGGGAAATTCACAACCAGGAACCATTGGCACATTCAGAATCGCCGGGGAAATAAATCCCCACTCAGGCAACACAATGCCACCACGCAGAAACGCATTTGCCAGTAACCCCGAATTACGTCCGTAGCGACAGCGGATCGTCCCAACCCGTTTACTCGCTCTGCGGGGCGACCGCTGTCGCTGCTAACATCACCAACAGCTCTTCTGTATCCTGTACAAAACGCCGGATCGGAAGCAGTTGGTGAACTAACCCTTTATGCATCGCCTCTCTGGCATTCAACGTCCCTCCCTGTTGCAACATCCGCTCCGCTTCCGCTTTGCCCATAAATGCTGTAAGAGCTTGAGCAGTAGCATCGGGGAACAGAGCATCATGCTTAGCGGGAATAACAAAGCACGCATCTTCACGGGCGATGATCGTACTACAGAACAGCATCAATTCACAACCGACGCCAGAGGCTTTGCCTTTAACCAGTGACACAGTAGCAATCCGCCGCTTATGCACAGCAGCAAAAGTTTCCTTCAACACACCGAGCATATGTTCCAGCCCAGTCTGATGCCTCTTCTGTTGCAAATTAGGAATAATACCTGAGCAAAAAGCTTCTTCACCCGCACCAGTCATGACCAGTAGTTGTGGAGGCGACTGCGCAGCTTTATCCAACGCCACAGTCAACTGTTCAAGCATAGGAAGTGAAAGCACATTTTGTGGAGGGTGATTCAAAATAATCCAGAGAATGTTATTACGTTGGCGGACAAGCACATCCGGCATTGAATGGTGTATCCTTATAGAATCAACAACACCGGAAAACAGTAGTATATAGGAATCTAAACCTGTTTCGGATGTTGAAGCTTAACTTTCACAATATGAGAAAGCTATCCAAGATCTTTCTAACATAATAGCCTTCTTACTCAGGAAAAGCAAGCACATAATCAGAACAAAAAATGCAACTGCAATAGTCATTACCCTTACAGTTGCATCATTCAGCATAGAAATACATGTGCGATCTATGCAGTAGCCGCTTAACCCATAATCTTATTCACGTAAGCCTGTGTCTCAGCAGGCAAGACTGATAGCCAGTTCGCACCAGCCTCGTTCACAGCATTTTGTACCGCGCCCGGACCAGCATTATATGCCGCTAACGCTTTCGCATAATCGCCACCAAATTCGCTTGACAGACTTGCCATCATACGTGCGGCACCATCCAGAGCCTGTATCGGGTCCCAGGGATTGACACCCAGACCAGCAGCAGTTGCAGGCTCAAACTGGGCGATACCGACGGCCCCCGCGCCAGAGGTCGCATATGGATTAAAACCACTCTCCGCGTTAATCTGGTTCACAAATAGCGTGGGACTGATCCCATACTTTGCCGCATCGGCTTCAGCGATTGATATGTATTGGCTCTGTGGTAAATTCAAATCATTCGTCGTAGCCGTCGTGGTGGTCGTCGTTGTGGTGGTGGTCGTCGTCGTTTTTTTCGGCGTCGTCTTTAACTGATTCGCCTGCGCAATAGCAAAGCTCCATTGTTGAGCATTTGATTGCATCGACGTAATGTTCTCACGTAACATCGGCAATGTATTCTGACCACCAGCAAGCGGAGTAAGCGAAAAGAGCACAAATAATAAGACGCCAAAGGTGGTAACAATTGCCATGCCATGCCGCACCTGCCACTTCAAACGCCGTGGGGGCTGGTGTGTTAAGGCCAGCGCATCGGTATCACGCAACGCAACAGCTTTTTTCCGCGAACCGGGAATAACAATAGGCATGCGCCCATTGTTCGCCTGCATTGTCTTCTGTAGCGCCAGCACAAGTGACTGTGTCACGACTTGATTATCTTGAAACGGCGCTGGTGTGAACTGCTCCACATGAGCAATCTGCACATTGCCCGTCTGATACTCAGAGATGACTGCTTGCAACTGGTCTGTCTCGCTTTTCTGCGGCCAATTAGCATCAGATGGTGGAGTAGCGACAGAAACAGGCGTCACATACTGACCTTGATCTTGCACTTCCCCAACCTCTGCCTCATCGTCGAAATGTGACCGTAGAGAGCGATATTGTGACATTCAATCCTACCTCATTTACCATGCTACTATGTTCTACTGCACTGTTTAACTGTTTATGCTATTCTTTCTAACCTATGTTGAGTCTAACTAACTAAACCAGTGACGTCAATTAACGGGCGGCATGGTAGGCAAAAAGTCATGCGCTTTTTTGTTGGATCTCAACCATTTAACGCAAATATTATGTTTTTCTGTATCAAATCATCGCAGATATACACACATCCCCCCATTACTGCCACTGCTCAATTTACAACAAAAAAAGAAGAGTCACCTTCTCAGCATATGAGAAAATGATTCTTCTTGATGACATTCAGAACAGTGCTTATTTCCGCCGTGTGACGGCAGGAGCCGTTGCCAGTTCCAGTTCTACAATCTCTGCCTTTTTCTTGCGTGAAACCCGTGTAGTGGGCTTACGAGCCGGTCGTGGTTGCCGCTGTAAGCGGGCAGGTAAATAAGGCTGCATAGCCTCTACAGCATTCAGATAGACCTGCTGCTGCTCATGGATGATCTGTTGTGGCTCTCCCAGCGACCACCACTCATGCGGCGTAAAGTACGCCGAAACTTCCGCCTCCTGCCCCTGACGACCATACCATTGAATGAGATGGAGATTATCAGATTGTGCCAGCCAGATGGCGATATCAATCAACTCTGGATGTTCAGTGAGACGGGCTAACCCATAAACTTCGTTCATGAGCTGATACGTCGTCCGTTGGGCCTCATTGCCTAAAAAGAAATCCATCCCTCCACTACCAGCCCAGGTTGTCGGGAAGACAGGCAATGGCAAATGATTCGATCGCTCCTGATGACGCTCTATCAGTTCACTGACTGTATGAAATCGCACCTGATGTTTCTCTAACTCAGCCGGGAGCGAGCGCATAAAATCAAAAATGCCACTGTCTTCACGATGATGCTCACCAAAAGTTTCAAAATCCCATCCCAGCAACAACAGATCACCTCGCGTCTGAGCAATCCAGTTCGCGTAGGTTTCCGCATATAAGGGGAATCCAGACCATTGACGATTCGAGAAACGGTACCCGACATCATCACTGAGATCCAGATGGCGCGTCAGTAAATAGGGGCTATGTCGAGATACCTGCTCTTTCGCGGCCCCAGCTCGCCGTGTTGTCCGCCGCCCCTTTGGGCCTGTTACCGGGATCGCATATGGGGCTTCTTCCCCGTAGTGGTACAGATGTGTGGCCTCCCGCCAATCCAACACCCACGAACGCCCATCCATCACCGCGCCACGAAAACCAGCCTCATCCAGCGCATCATAAATCTTGACAGACATTGACATTTCAGTCGTATCGGTCACCACAGGACGCTTGCCAAAAATCTCCTCTAGATCTTGTGCCATCTTGCGCATCCAGGAAACAAAGAAAGGCACATCCAGCAAGAAGAGGAAACTATGATAGGGTTCAACACCGACCAGTTCAACATTTTCGTGAGCAATGAGTTCCCGAAAGAGTTCTAACAATACCGGGTCCCATAACCGGGTCTGGCGCACAAAAGAGAGTGAAAGACCAATGGAAAGCTTCATCCCCTGACGCACCAGGTCCAGAAACATCTGCACGGCTGGATAATAACTATACTGCGCTACTTTACGAAAATAGCGCTCATTCATTCGTTCATCAAAGAGACAATGGGCAATGTCTTCTGGTGTAGCACCCCGCGGAATGGGTTGTGCAGGCAATTTTAAACGGCGAGGTTGATGCACTACAGTGTAGACCGCCAAATCCGCAACCATACTCGTCATCCTCTCATCCTATCGGCATTCACTAACATTGTAGTACTGCTACCAACCTTCCTGCCGTCAATCGGGTCAACCAATAACAGGCAGACCGAAGTAACCATCACTACGCTCATTTGTAACCTACTTGTACTCGCTCCTTCAAGAAAACACAACGACCTGCCACTCCCCCGATCATTACTATCAGGACAGCAAATAAAGATATACAATGGTCACTATGTGTGTGAATGCAAGATAGATTTATGCTAGCGTCTTATGCACAAGACACCACTTGTTATTTGGTACTCGCAGATTTTGTCGCAGCGCCAACCTCCTGAACCACTTCTTCACGGACAGGAGAGTCACTTACCACATCCATCATGCTTACAGAAGGAAGTACAATGTTCTGCTTGCGTGCCAGAAACTCCAATTTTCCAACTAAATTTTCAATTACGCGATCCCACAAAAACTGGCGAGCCGTATACTGGCTGGCTCGACGCAATCGCTCCTGATCGGCAGGATGACGGCGTAAATAGAGCAGATAGCCAACAATTTCATCAGGATCATCCGTCTCGGTAACGATGGCATTCTCAAATGAGACAGCATAATCTTCACCGGTTGAACCAGTGACCGCAATCCCCTGGGACGCCATCACTTCCAATGCTACCAGACCAAAAGGCTCGTGACCACTATTTGCCAGCGTTGCATCCGCAGCAGCGTAGGTCGTCCGCACAAACTCCTCAGGTAAAAAGAAACGGAGATTATAAATATCCGCTGGTCCTGCATGTTCAATCGCATCCATACACTGCTCAAGATTTGGACGCTGCGCAACCACATCCTGAATGTGCAATCCACGCCGATAGGCATGCTGGAACACATCAGCACCATGCGGCTCAATACCACCACGCACAAACAGGGTTACAGGATGACCACTCTCTTTTAAGCGTGCCACTGCCTCCATAGCCATAATCCAACGCTTATCTGGATCAAAACGTCCAATCTTGAAGAGGAAAAGACGATTGGGGTCACCACGACGAGCGATAGCACGTAAACGCTGTACGGCTTCAGGATCAACCGGTTCCATGTGGCGTGCGGGAATGCCATTCGGTATTACCAGCGGATTCACTCCTAGCTCCCACATTTTGTGCTTCATATATTTACTGACGGTACAGAGCGTCGTCACAAAATTCAAACGTTGCCAGTCAATACGATTCAGCGACATCAAACTGTTCAAATTCCAGAGTAAGAGCACCTTCTGCCGCACCCCAAACCAATGCAAAAGATCAGATGTACGACACATGACTTCAGCAGTATGCCAATCCTCACCCATCACGACCACTGTTTTTCCTTGCTCTACTGCCGGACGGACAATGTCATTATAGATATGATAGGGGACGCTCTCATTATAATCGTACAGTTTATGCTCTTCTCCATCATATACACCATTTGGATAATATTTACTCACCCACTGTGACCAACGTTTGAGAATAAGACGCCCCTCCACGCGCTGTTCAATATCAGGTTTATAGGGATCACCAATAAAGATAAGATGCGTAGTGTATCCCTGTTGTGCCAGCGCCTCACTCAATTCAGAGACACGTGTCCCAAGACCGCCTGCCGTAGAGTAGACATCAGGCCCTTCAAAGCAGAGCATGACGAATAATGTATTCTCCGGCGATATTGCCCCGTCTAATTTCATCATACCAGGTCGTCCTCATTCTTTTGTAGTTTCATATTGGTGAAGGTGAAGGGAAACATTAACAACCTTTGTTTTTATGAACATTAGGCCAGCAGAACGATGTCTCTTACCCACTGAAAGCGGTACGATACGATACGCGGAGCCTCGATCTCTATGAGGTCACCAAACCCTGCAATGCCCGGTCGTTGTTCGTTTTTCTGTTTCTTGTCTGCTAGCGAGAAGCGAGGATATCATGAAATACGCTTCTACTCGTAGTATATCACGTTATTCATAACAGACAGATATACTTTGATAGAGTATACCATATATTCTGCATTTAAGCCTGAGCCTTTAATACGTTCGTTCACTTTATCTAATCATGAATTTTCAATTTATGACACACGCAGGGAAGTATTGAACGATAAAAATACAGTATCATTTCAAACGCACAAAGACATTACATTTCACAGAGTAACGTTAATTTTCATCCTGCACACAAGCATTTATAGAATATCATTGGAGAAGATGAAAAATCCTCCCTCTCTACTGCTACGTATGAGGGAGGATATGATGAAAAATCCTCCCTCTCTACTGCTACGTATGAGGGAGGATATTTGGATATATAAATGTATTTATCAGTTTCCGGTCGAGCCTGTGCTGGTTGATCCTGAATTATTCCCCGTGTTAAACGGAAATCCAGGAGTCCCGGTTGGGGACACTGGCGGCGTCGGCGTTGTTACCGGCGGCGGCGTCGCTGTCTGTGTTGGCGTTGGCGTCGGTGTTTGGGTCGGCGTCGGCGTCGGCGTCGGCGTCTGAGTTGGTACCTGCGTCGGCGCTTGCGTTGGTACCTGCGTCGGTGTCGCCGTCGCGTTGTTCATGTTCGTCACATAGAGAGTCACTTTCTGACCGCTCTTCAGCGTCGTGCCACCAACGGGGTTCGTTCTGGTTACTATGTCAGAACCCAGGTTCGGGTCTTCTGGATCATTCGGGTCTACCTGTGGTGTCGCATTATACGGTATCCCCTTCTCACTCAACTCATTTTCAGCATCCGTTATGGACTGATTCACCAGATCATTTGGCACGACCAGCACAGTCGCCAGTTGTACCTGAATAGTAGAACCTTTGGTAGCGGTCGCATTCGAACTTGGCCATTGTTGCACCACGGTCCCATTTTTCGGACCAGATTTGAGCAGCAACTTAAAACCCTGCCCCTGCGCAATGCTCTGTGCCTGCGCATACGTTTTCCCTGTGAGATCGGGCACAGCAACCTGTTGCACCGTAGGCGTAGGAGTTGTATGCGAGCCGGGAAGCTGAATAAAGTTCAGTAAAGAAGCCAGATAAATGCTAAAACCAAGCAGAACCAGCGTCGCAACAAGAATAAGTGCTGTAACAATACCAGCAAAATGAGGAGCGCGGCGACCCTGACCACCAATAGAGTCCTTCTGGAAAGGTCGTGTCGCCGACAATGGATATTCCGCATTGCCTGCTGGATTACTATAAGGAGGCAGTTGCGGCTGTTGGCTCATCGCAGTTGTTGCCCCGGCGGGATCAACCCCTGGATACGATGGATTGGAAGGAGCGGAATTCATCATCGTGGGGCTATATTCGGGAGGAAGAGGACTCATCCCATTTGGATCATAAACAGTCGCCCCATTCGCTTGATTGGGAGATGAAGGAGTACCCTGTACTCCCATATTTGCCCCTCCCAGAGCAGTCTGCATATATTGCTGCCCATTATTCACAGCAGGAGCAGTCTGACTATTAGAAGGGATATTTGCCAGCATCGTTGCTCCACCATCATCCTCACCCAGACTCTCAAGCGCACGAGCAAGCACGTTGCCATCACGGAAACGCATCTCAGGAATTTTCTCAAGACAACGTAAGATAATGTTCTCTAGCGCGGGTGGAATATTGGGGTTAATCTGGCTTGGTGGCACTGGAGCATCCTGAATATGCTGCATTGCCACAGCAACAGGGGTATCACCATCAAAAGGGGTACGCCCCGTCAGCATCTCATACATCACAATACCCAGCGCATAGACGTCAGCAGCAGGGTTAACAATCTCACCCTGAGCCTGTTCAGGAGCATAATATTGCACTGTACCCAACGTCATGCCTGTGGTGGTCAAACGTTCGGCATTAATATCCTTATATACACTGGCAATGCCAAAATCGGTCAATTTAATAGAGCCATCGCGTCCAACCAAAATATTTTGCGGCTTGACATCGCGATGCACAATGCTGCGACGATGGGCTGCCCCAAGGCCCAGAGCAACATCATGAGCAATTATGATAGCTCGATCGACCGCAAGAATCCCTCGTGAGCGCAGGTAACGGCGCAGGTCGGTACCCTCGACCATCTCCATCACAATGAAATAATTTCCGTCACTCTGCCCATAGTCATATACCTGCACAATATTGGGATGTTGCAGAGACGAGGCCGCCTTCGCCTCACGCTGAAAGCGCGTGACAAACTTTGGATCAGTACTATATACTTCGCGCAGCACCTTAATCGCTACGGTCCTCTCCATCCGTAAATCACGGCCTCGATAGATCGTAGCCATACCACCACGCCCTATGGGGTCTTGTAACTGGTATCGCTCACCCAAAACTTCGATTTGCATAGCTCTCCGCACTGTCAGGGCGGCTCTTAAAAGCGCCCCCTAGCCTGTTGGACGATCTCTATAAGAGCACCTCTAATGGGTACTAACCAGTCCAATGGTCTTACTACGTAGTTACCGCCATAGCTACAAAAATGACATCTCTCTTCCAAAAGAGACGCAATATGACCAGACGGTAGCAGATTAACGATAGTCAAGTCACCCTTTTTCTAATGAAAGGGCAAAATGCATTGCGCCATTATTTTAACTTATTCTACATCAGAATGGAACACTCTAAACGAAAGTAGGAGTTTCCTCAATAGATACCATCGAAATCTTTGCGTTTCGCCACCAAAACAATGACAATTGAGCACTATTCAAACAATTGATCCAGGGATACCGTCCCTAATATACGTTCATCTCCTTGACGTCGTGTGATACGCAAGGCGTCCATGTGTTCTAGCAGCGGTACAATATATTTTCTCGTTGTACCAATGGCATCACGCGCTTCTGACGCGGTAATTGATCCGTGATCGCGGAGATATTGCACGAGCTTCTGGAGTATCTCAATATACACTTCTTTCAGAAAAAGAACTGTATCTCCTAACTTTACCAGTAACCCTTGCTCAATTAATGCATTCACGATCTCTGGACCAACCAATGCCTCAGCTTCACTGCGAACTGGAGGAACAAATCGCTGCTCACGAAACTGACGTAACAGTTGATCCACCTGACGCTTTTGCTCCGCACTGAAACTCGGAGTAAAACCAGGTACTCGGATCAAACCGCCAGAACGCGCCAACTCGCTCAAGCGTTCCCCGCCTATTTCAACGGCTTCCAACCATTCCCGGGTTTGCAAAACAGTAAACACATCTGTTGCCAGTTTCGCTGTTAGATGCAAACGGGTACGCCACTCTTCTTTCGATAGTCCTCGCCGCAATGGATACTGGCGATGAAAGTCTTTTACCAGTTGTACAGCTTCATCCACAAGCGCATCCCAAACAGGTTGTGCGAACCAGTACGTTCCAACTTGCTGTACCCTTCCTTCTCTTAACAACGTCTCTAGCATCTGTTGCGTCACATCCTGAGCCAAATTACACTGCTTCGCAACTTCCTCCATACTATACCCTACAATCCCTTGTCCCCCTTTAGTTGTAGCCGCTCCACGTGACCCATTCCGCCGGTCCAGAACCGCCAGCACCAGTTCCTCTGGCGTGGCCTGCAACAAACGCTCAAGGGTGTTAATAATGGAAGTTTGTGAACGACGATGGTAACGTGGGGTGACATCAACGATCTCACCACCACCAATCGTCATACTTGGAGAGGGAATACGCACAATAAAACGATCCCGCCGCGCAACTACGGCTGGCTTACTGAGTCGCAATTGCGCCCAGCCACTCTGACCAGGCTGCAATTCATTCGTGTCCAACAGGCGCACACGCGCTGATATCTCCTGTGAACCACTATAGAAATCAACCTGAGCATTATGGACCAGAGCATGTGTGACATCAGGCAAGAGTTGCAAACGAACGTCCAGCAATAATGTGGAACGCAACTGCCCGGGAATAGTCACGACATTTCCACGCACAAGATCTGTACGTGCTACATTTACGAGGTTCATCGCGACACGGCTACCCGGTTGGGCAAGTTCGATCTGGTTCTTATGCGTTTGTAAGCCGCGAATACGTGTCTTGATACCTTCAGGCAAAATCTCTACATCCTGTCCCAGCCGGAACATGCCATCGAGCAATGTCCCGGTTACAATTGTCCCGTGTCCTGTCAATGTAAATACACGGTCAATTGGTAAACGTGGACGCGAGATATTTTTTCGCTCCATTTCGGTATTGAGCACGCGATCAAGCTCTGTCAGTAATTCGGGGATGCCCAGCTTTGTATACGCGGAAACAGGAATAATCGTTGAACCAGCAAGCGTTGTTGACGCAAGACATTCTTGTACTTCTTCTTGCACCAACGCTAACCACTCATTGTCAACCAGATCTGCCTTCGTCAGGGCTACAACCCCACGTTCCACGCCAAGAAGATCCAGAATAGCCAGATGTTCACGTGTCTGTGGCATCACACCTTCATCCGCAGCAACCACCAGCAATGCGGCATCAATTCCCCCCACGCCAGCAAGCATATTTTTAATAAAACTTTCGTGACCGGGAACATCGACTATACTCACGTCACGACCACCGGGCAACTGTAACCAGGCAAACCCTAGATCAATTGTCATGCCGCGTTCTTTTTCTTCTGTCAGGCGATCGGGATCGATGCCTGTTAATACCTGTACCAGCGTAGATTTGCCATGATCAACATGGCCTGCTGTCCCAATACAACTCATCGTCGTCCGCCTGTGGAGACCCCTATGGGGAAGAAACAGGCGCTCCTTGTTGTCTCTCGATACCTATAGATATTAGATAGTATGTTCAGTATACTCCACAGAACATTTTCTGGCTATGTTCACACCCAATAATGCTGATAAAAATGGGATAAATAGACATATTTTCCTGTCTGGTCCGTCGACATAACCAGCGGCAAGCGATATAATAAAGGCATCACATTATCTTACCTGCTCTGTCTAAAGCCCATATCCATCTTATTCGTCAGGTTGCTTATTCATGAATGAAAAAATTCAGTCTGTTCTCAATTCTTTGCCTCATCAGCCCGGTATCTATCTGATGAAAGATGAGACAGGAACCATTATTTATGTAGGCAAAGCAATATCGCTCTTTAATCGCGTTCGCTCTTACTTTCAGGAGTCGGCTGATCTCAGCCCGAAAAATCGCAGTATGGTGGCACGCGTTGAGGATATTGAATTCCTTGTTGTCAAAAATGAGGTTGAAGCGCTGGTTCTGGAGAGTAATTATATCAAACAGTACCGACCCAGATATAATATTCTTCTGCGCGATGATAAAAATTATCCTTACATTAAGGTGTCGCTCACGGAAGATTTTCCGCGTGTCTATCGCGTCCGTAGCTTTCATCATGATGGGAATCGCTACTTTGGACCATATACCAATTCAGGCGCGGTTGATGCAACGCTCGATCTCCTGAACAAGTTATTCGCCTATCGTACCTGTCGCTATGAGGCCAGTACCTGGGCACCACCACGCAATAAAGATGTTCGGGCTGATTGGAAGCCGAAATATCTCGCACGTCCCTGTACCCAGTACTATATTCATCGGTGCGGTGCCCCTTGCGTTGGCAATGTGTCACGAGAACAATATGACGCGATTATCAAACAGGTAATCCTCTTTCTGGAAGGCAAACATGATGAGGTCATCAAAGAACTTCAGTCCCGTATGGAACAGGCTGCCGAAAACTTGAACTTTGAGGAGGCCGCTCGTATCCGTGACCGTATTCAGGCTGTGGAGCGCATCCTTGAAAAACAGCGCATCATTAATACGGAAGGTCAGGAAGACCAGGATGTGGTCGCGCTGGCACGAGGTGATGATGAAACCTGCGCTCAGGTTTTCTTTTTCCGTACCGGGAAGCTGGTCGGACGTGAGTATTTTATCCTTCAGGGTACTCGTGATAGCAGTAATGAAGAGATCATGAGTTCGTTTCTGGAACAATTCTACCAGAGTGCCACGCACATCCCAACCGAGGTCATCACCGAATTTGAACCGGAGGAGGTCGCGACGGTTGAAAACTGGTTAAAAGAGAAACGCAAACAGAGCGCGACCACTCATGGCAAAACCTCGGTCACCATCACGGTTCCCAGACGTGGCGATAAAGTGCGGTTGGTCGAAATGGTGCGACAGAATGCAGTACAGGTACTTGAACAACAGCGTATTAAATGGCTGACAGATAGCCAGAAGACGCAAATGGCCCTTGATGAGCTACAGGAAGCGTTAAATCTGGCAGCCCCTCCCGAACGCATTGAGTGTTATGATATCTCAAATACCCAGGGAACCAACTCGGTAGGCGCGATGGTGGTCTTTGAAGGTGGACGCCCAAAAAATAGTGAATACCGCCGCTTTAAAATCAAAACAGTTGAGGGGGCAAATGACTACGCCAGCCATCAGGAGGTGCTGAAACGCCGCTTCCGCAAGGCTGCTTCATCGCTGGCAAACGCACCAGATGAGGATATCACTGAACCCATTGGCGAAACTATCGAGGAACTTATGCAAGATGACGCAGCCACTTCAGAACAAACAGATGGACAACAGACCCGGAAAAGCTCACAGTTTCATCACGATTGGGCCATGCCAGATCTGATCCTGATTGATGGCGGCAAAGGACAATTAAATGCTGCGCTGGAAGTCATGCAAAACCTGAATATCAATATCCCGATTGTCGGCGTTGCGAAAGAAGAGGGTTCACATACCAAACTGAACACGGCGGAGGAACTCTACATACCAGGAGCAGCAGAACCCATTCAACTCCCACGCGCCTCGCAGGGTCTGTACCTTATCCAGCGCATCCGCGACGAAGCCCATCGCTTTGGCATCACCTATCACCGTCAGTTGCGCTCCAAACGCACCTTCAAATCCCTGCTCGATGAAATTCCTGGCATCGGCCCCAAACGGAAACAGGCATTAATGAAGCACTTCGGCTCCGTGCCCGCGATCCGCAATGCCTCACTCGAAGAACTGTCCTCACTCGATGGCATGACACGCGACGCCGCAGAAAAAATAAAAGAGTACATAGGACGCATGGAATAAGTGCCAGAACTGCATTGTTGTCATATGTAGTTTCAAAAACAGCTATTATCTTCGGAGGTAACGTGTATTGAGAGTGCTAGCACTCTCAATACACGTTTGACAACTCGACTAATTCAGAGTACTATAAATGGCAGAGGACGACTGTAAAAGTCGCCCTTTCTATACACTATCTATGCAAGAAAAACAGGCAATCACACGGACGTATCAATAGCATCTCCAGGCGCATTGACCGTGGATACTGCATGCAACACAAATAAGAGGTGATTGGTATATGCCAACGTACGAGTATCTTTGTCAGACTTGCAGCCACCGCTTCGAGACGTGGCAGAAAATGACCGATGAGCCTTTGACTGTTTGCCCTGAATGTGGCGGTCATATTCGCCGTGTCCTCTTCCCTGCAGGCATCGTCTTTAAAGGTTCTGGCTTCTATGTGACAGACCATAGCAATGGTAAGAGTTCTTCCACAAGCAGCAGCAACGGCGAGAGCAAAAAGAGCGAGGGAGCAACGGCTGATACAAAAACGACCAGTTCCAATACTGGCTCCAGCGAGAGTAGCACTACCAGCACTACCACCGCTACAACATCATCAACCAGCACTCCGACGACTTAGAGGACGTGCATAGTCATCATTATTTGGTTTTTAGTACCAGGGCCTTATACAATGGATGAGGAATCCCTCATCCTTCTTTATTTAGACGAGAAGCATCGATGGTTCTATTAATCCCCAATCTTCCCTATCTACTCAGCAGCATATCCCACGAACGTCTGCAAGATAATTTCTCACAATAATAAGAGAATAGAAATATAGGATATACCCAATTCTCCTATTGGCACTCACCTGCACGTCTTACGAGTGTATACTGGTAATACAGTATCCTTAATTATGGCTATTACTATGCCAGTTGCGAGGGGAACAGAGAGATATGCAGGTTCAGAGCGATCAAACACAAGAAATGACAATCCAACAACTTCAACAAGAACTGGACAAACAGAAAGCAGAGAATCTCCAGCTAAAAGAACAACTGGCACGAAAAGAACAATTTACTGCGATGATCGCACATGACTTACGCGCGCCACTTTCACCTATTATTAATTATGCGCAGATGATTGCACGCCAATCGAATCAATTGAAAGATGGCAAACCACTTACATCTGAACAGGCCGCGAAGAAAAGTGCAACAATACAGCGCCAGACGAGTATTATTATCAGCCAGGCGAAACGCATGAGTCGTCAGGTCAATGATCTCCTTGACGCATCAAATTTATCATCGGGCAAATTCAGTCTCGTGCGAGAGAATTGTGATCTTGTTACTGTCGTTAAAGATGTCGTAGAACAACTACGCCCGGTTGCTCCTTATCATACCCTGGTCGTACACAGCCAGGAAAACACCATTGTGGGAATTTGGGATGGTGGACGTATTCAACAGGCATTAGGAAATTTAATCGATAATGCAATCAAATATTCAGATGAGCATACAACTATTACTGTGACTGTTTGTAAAGATACTGATGTTGCTCGCGTAAGTGTTCATAATCAAGGGGCTAGCATTCCATCAACCGATATCAGCCAACTTTTCCGGCCCTATACACGGCTGGCTGCGGCCAGCGCCAGTTCACGCCAGGGTTCAGGTCTGGGTCTCTTTATCACGAAATCCATTATCGAAGCCCATAACGGTGCTTTACGGTTGGAACCACCAACAGACAAGCGTGTCAGAAAGAATACAAAACAGGCAGGAACCACGTTCACCTTTGAACTGCCACTTGCGTAGTGTTTTTTATCTGGTCCTTGTTTCTTTCCTTTATTTACCTGACCCCACCCCGCCGGTCATAGGCATGTATCCTATGATCGGACGGGAAGGACACTCAATAAGTCTTCGACGCCGCTTACCAGCAGATCCGCGCCGCGCTGACGATACACATCGGCTTCATGTTCCATGACGACTACTGTCGCCACTATCTGTGGGTCATTCTCTTTCCATCCAGCCTTATAACGCTGTACAAGATCAAAATCGTCCGCCGTATCTCCTATATATAAACCACCTCGCGCACCTGTCTCTGTAATAGCATATTGCAGGGCACGAGGATCAGGTTTCGCGATGTGGGTCGCGGGCACAACAACATCCCACCACTTTTCGCCACAATAACGTTCGAAATACTCTAACGCGATATCAACCTCCGGTCCAACACGACCAGTGATAATACCCATGTGCTTGATACCAGCCGCACGCAGCCGCGCAAAATAATCAGGGGCAAAGAGCATCTCTTCATTATGCACAAAACCAGGCGCATCAAAAATATAATTTGGCTCACGGAAGAAACGTTTCCGTAACTCTTCCGCCCCCCAATAAAATTCATTGAACACATCAACCAGCATTGCATAGTCAGTCAGCGTCGTGGTTGGAAACGTCTGCTCAACCCAGAGACGGCCACCATACCCTTCTTCCCTGGACTGACGAGCAAGCAGCGACCATGCTGTTGTTGAACGTTGCGCAAGCTCTGTGTCTTTCCACTCACGTAAGCGGGCGACAGAGAGCGCAACCAATACATAGCACATATCCCAATCACTATTAAACCCCCCTGACCGTTTAAAGGCTTCAATGTCAGCCTCTGAAACCAGAATATGCCCTTCCGCCTTCCCCCAATCTAACCCATAGATTGTCCCGGTAATATATTCAGTGACTGCGACATTAGCAGCATTAAATGAATTGATCGTGCGAATAAGCACACCATCAACATCAAAGAAGATTGCATCAAAAGGCTGCGGCCAGACTAACCCCGGTCGCGTCCAGACCGGAGAGATGGGAAATGTACTCATACGAACAGAAGACCCCTTTCAACATCACAACAATAGTGGATGAACTCATTCAAATATACTTTACAGTTATACTCTACCATACATTTTTCTGCCAGATTGTTACTCACGAACGTAGAGAAATGCCACACGTGCAACAAAAATCACTCTTGAATCCGCTACGCATCTGGATATAAGTTGATAGCAGCGATAAAATTCAAGGTCTTCAGATAAAGTGTATATCTGAAGACCTCTGATGCTTGGTAGCAATACAGTATATTGGTTTATTGCAAAAAGCGATTCAAAAATTCTCGTGTGCGTGGATTCTCTGCATACTCAAAAATCTGTTCCGATGACCCTTGCTCAACAATCTGCGCTTTATCCATAAAGACAACATGATCAGCCACATCACGCGCAAAGCCCATTTCATGTGTGACCGCAACCATCGTCATGCCCTCTTCCGCCAGATCACGCATCACTTTCAAGACTTCACCCACAAGTTCTGGATCGAGCGCCGAGGTCGCTTCATCGAAGAGCATCAAATCCGGACTCATCGCCAGCGCACGCGCAATCGCGACACGCTGCTGTTGACCACCAGAGAGACGATGCGGAAACGCATTCTCTTTATCCGCCAATCCTACTTTTGCCAGCAATTCACGTGCCTGTGCAACCGCCTGCTCATGAGGTACACCCAGCACATGGATTGGCGCTTCGATAATATTCTGCAACGCAGTCATATGCGCGAAAAGATTAAAGCGCTGGAAGACAAAACCAATCTGCGCACGCATTCGCGCAATGTTGACTTCAGTTTCCTCAACTAGCTTGCCATTGCGCTCGCGATACCCTACCAGTTGACCATTGATATAGATGCGTCCACTATCAATCTTCTCCAGATGATTTAAACAGCGCAATAACGTCGTTTTTCCTGAACCGCTGGGGCCAATTACGACCACTGCCTGCCCCTTCTTAACGGTAAAATCCACGCCATTCAAAACGGTATTCGTGCCAAAGCTTTTTACCAGTTTCTCGGTGCGCACCATCTCGAAATCATGATCTATGTGCGTACTGGCACCAACATCTGTTGTCATATCTTCTTCACCTCAGACTTTACTTACCCATGTAAGGTCGGCCAAAACCAAGCATACGTGCCATGGTTCCCTTCTCGGTTGCCACCTCAACATTCATCTTATCTGGATTAAATTTATTCTCGATCCAGCGCTGGACAAACTCCCAGATCGTCGTCAGGATGAGATAGTAGACAGTCGCCACGATCAATAATTCAAAGGTTGTAAATGCCTGTGCACCAAGTTCCTGCGCTCTTCCAGTTAATTCCATCAAACCAATCACCGAAGCAATAGAGGTTGTCTTCATCATATTGTTAAATTCATTTCCCAGTGGAGGAATAACCACGCGCATCGCCTGGGGAAGCACGATCCGCCGCATCGCCAGAGAATAGCGCATACCCAGTGCCTGCGCCGCTTCCGTCTGACCGGCGTCAACGGAACCAATAGCGGCACGGATAATCTCTGACATGTAGGCACCTTCATTGAGCGAGAATGAGACGAGAATACATGCCCATGCTGGCAATAAGATATCGGAAACCTTTGGCAAACCAGCCCACAATAATAGCACCTGAACCAGGAGCGGACTACCACGAAAAAACCAGAGATACACACCCGCTGGCCCGCGCAAGAAAGCGAATCGGGACATACGCATCAACGCCAGGAATAATCCTAAAACAACACCGATTGATTGCGCGGCAACGGATATCCAGAGCGTCAACCAGGCAGCCTGCAGGAAATAAAGATGCGGGTCCTGAAAAAGGTAATACCATACCTGATCCCAACGAAACATAGACAACCTCCAATGTATAGTTGTAGCCCCCTGTCTTTCCAGTGAAGCGGAAAGAACGAGGGAGCTAGCAGATCTGTTTTCAAAAAATACACTATATCATGTTAGTACAGAACAATATGGGTCTTGCCAGATGTCCTATCCTTTTTGATCTGCGGAAAAACCATACTGCTGGAAGAGATTGTTATACACACCATCTGATTTGACAGCGTTCAATGCCGCCGTGACAGCCGTGTTCATCTGCGTATCACCTTTACGTACAGCGATACCATATGGAGCAGCATTCACAACTGAACCGCCAACCTCAAACTGCCCAGGATTGATTTTATTATAATAACTGGTGACTGGAGAATCCTGGTAGGTCGCGACAACACGACGGTTCGCCAGCAATTGAATAACATCTGTCTGAGATGTGAGCACCGTTTGTTTGATGGCGGGTTTGCCCTGACTCTGGCAGGTCTTACTGGCCGCATCAAGGTCCGTCTGCTCAACTGTACCTTCCTGAACACCAACCGCCAGTCCACAGAGATCAGCAACACTCGTTAGATGCAGAGGATTCCCTTTTTGTACCAGCAATGATTCGCCAGCATTAAAATAAGGAATTAAATCAACCTGTTTCTGACGATCAGAATTAATCGTAATAGCAGAAATCACCAGATCATAGCGTTTGTTCGACAAATCAGTCAAAATAGTGTTGAAGTTTGCTTTTACGATCACGACTTTCAAACCCATTGCCTGACCCATTGCCTGGATCAACTGAATGTCAAATCCAGTATTGCTGTTCGTCTGCGCGTCAAAATACTCCATTGGCGTATACGTGGTATCACTACCGACGGTCAATGTGCCAGGAGTGATAAGATCGGTGGGTGCCTTGACGGTGGCCTTCACATTGCTACTGTTTGAAGCAGGCGCTGATGTGCCACATGCAGAGAGAAACAACAAAAATATTGTTGCGAATGCAAGCATACTTGCAGGGACACTACGAACTATTGAATAAACATGAGAACGCATAGGATGTATTACCTCCCCAAAGTTATGTAGAGAAGTGCCCATAAATAATCAAAATGGTCAGGACGGCTTAACAGTTATACTACGTCTCTCTATGCTAGATGGCATACGCAGAAGCGCTGATAACTCTATCAAATCAGGACCAAAGCGCAGGAATCAAATATCGCTCACTTATGTAATTACGTCGTCCGCTTCTTGATTTCTCACAAGCGATTTGTCTCTTGTTTTGATCACCTGCAACATGTTGACTTTTATACGTGCAAATCAGGTGATGCACACAAAAACACAGAAACAATCCCCTCTCGCTTTATACAAGTCAGAAGAGGGGATGCTTCTCTACCTATCTCAATAGTAGTGCAATATTTTTCTCTCACTGTCAACTATTTTTCCAATGCGTTATTCTTCTACAAAAAAAACAACACAGGACAAGCAATATTTCCCTGTAACTAATATGTAAACTGAGTAACCTGCCTGGACAGAGCAGTCTGTCTGGTAACATATATGGGGACTAATCGACACTAAACGTGCTACAGAAAATAGGCAGACCTTCTGTCTACCCCAATATAATATCGAAGTCTTGATGTTCCTCATCAAGCACATAAACCTGCTGCCAGCCTTCCTGGGGAATCTTTTGTAATGCCTGGCGCAAAAGGTCAAAATGATAGCGAATCACACGTTCGCCCACACTTCTCCCACGGGTCAGTTGCCGATCATGTTGGAGACAAATCTGCAATGATCTATTAAACACTATCAGACAGGTTTGATACTGATACCGTTGTGCCAGTTGCAGCAAATGTTGACGCGCCTCAGTTTTTAATGCAGTACTATCGGCAATAGTGAGATGTCCCTGTAAAAAGCGTTTATGAATAATATAATAAAAAAGATCAAAGGCGTCTCGTGTCACCTGTTGACTATTTTCATCATCACAGATCATAGCGCGACAATGGTCGGAGGAAACAATGGTTGTTGGCTGATACCCCTCATGCTGGTGACGTTCAATAAAATGCTGGGCAAAGGTACTTTTTCCAGAACCGGCGGGACCACAAAGCACAATTAAGCTGCGCTGTGGTGACAGTACGATCTGCGCTGATCTCTCTGGTACATATTCCATACGCTCACACCTTATGCCTTTCTCCGGTATTGGCCGAGATCCTGACAATCTACCAGAAACAATAAAAGAGGGAGTCTTTACAATAAAAGAAGTATCTAGAAAAATAGATAACTACAGCCATCAAACATACTAGCGTTTTCTCCAACAAAAAATTCGTAGAGCCGCATAGAGCCTATAGACACTCTGCCACAGAACTTGATATACTACCACCGTATGCGCAACGTTTGGAAAGGGTATGTCCTACAATACATCCCTCTTTGTGCGCTTGTACATGCAAGCTACACGATACCAACAAGGTACTAACTTTTTTTTGACCGCGTGGCGATAGTTCCTTGTTTTCGTCACACCAGTGTCATACAAGAAATGCGGACAAGCATACAGGTTACAACACTGTAAGTATACAGGAGATTATCGCTACGCGGTACGAAGAAAAGCAGAAAGACGTATAACCTCATCCAGAGTATGAACGAGAAACGACATACGTAGGAACGGTTATCCAAACACCTATACTTTGGAATGCGCTCGACCAATTTCTGCATTCCTTTTTACAATATTTGTTACCGAGGAGGCTGGATGTGTCTGTTGATACGACCCTGACAGGAACAGAAATACGCTCGCGTTTTCTGGACTTCTATGCAAGTAAGAACCATGTGAAAATACCTAGTTCGTCGCTCGTACCACGTAATGATCCTACCGTATTGTTGACTACCGCCGGGATGCAGCAGATGATCCCGTACTTTCTGGGTCGTGAAACACCTCCTGCTCTGCGCATGACCTCGGCACAAAAGTGCTTTCGTACTACCGACATTGATAAAGTCGGCAATCAGCGTACGCTGACCTTCTTTGAAATGCTTGGTAATTTCTCTATTGGTGATTACTTTAAGCGTGAAGCTATCACCTATGCCTGGGAGTTTCTAACTCAGATCATCGGTCTACCTGCTGATCGCCTGCACCCAACCGTCCATCCAGAGGATGATGAGGCACCACAATTGTGGAACGAAATCGCTGGCTTTCCCGATGAGGCAATCGTCCGTCTGGAGGATAACTGGTGGGGACCGCCGGGAGCATCTGGCCCCTGTGGCCCTGACTCCGAGGTCTATTATGATCGCGGCGTTACATATGGCTGTGGTCAGGCTGACTGCAAACCGGGCTGTGATTGCGAACGTTTCCTTGAGATCTGGAATCTGGTCTTCATGCAATACTATCAGGATCTCGATGGAAATCGAACCCCGCTTCCACGCCGTAATATTGATACCGGAATGGGTCTGGAACGTCTGACAATGGTGCTGCAACAGAAAGAATCGGTCTTCGATATCGATCTGTTCCGTACTATCATTGACCACTTCGCGCAAATCGCCAATACAAACTATGGCGACGATGCCAGAAAAGATGCATCGCTGCGCGTGATCGCGGATCATGGTCGCGCACTGGTCTTCCTTGCCGCTGATGGCGTTCTGCCCAGTAACGAAGGTCGTGGCTACATCTTCCGTCGTATCCTGCGCCGTGCGGTACGTCATGGCAAACTGCTAGGTCTGGATAAACCATTCCTGGCGGAAGCAGCCGATACGGTCATCAATATGCTGGGCAATCACTATACAGAACTTCATGCACAGCGAGATCGCATTGTTCAGATTCTGAGCATGGAAGAAAAGAAGTTCAGCCAGACATTAAACACTGGTTTGAATCTCTTAAATGATCTGCTCGCCGAACTCAAAAACAAAGGTCAGCATGTAATTCCTGGCACAGAGGTTTTCAAGCTCTACGATACCCACGGTTTCCCGGTTGAGTTGACACAGGAAATTGCGGCAGAACAGGGCTTCACCGTAGACATCTCTGGCTTTGAAGAGTCCATGCTGCAGCAGCAAGAACGTAGCCGTGCTGGAGCTGGCTCTACCTTTACTCGCGATCAAGACGACCGTATCTTTACGCATCTGCTTGAAAGCATAGGTACAACAGAATTTACCGGCTACGATGGCACAACTGGTAGCGGAAAAGTGCTCGCACTCATCGTCAATAATGAAGAGGTTGAGAGCATCAGCGCACCACAGCAGGCTCTTGTCTTGCTTGATCGCACACCATTTTACGCCGAAAGCGGTGGTCAGATTGGCGACCGTGGAGACCTCACCAGCACGACTGGCAATTTCCAGGTACAGGACACACGTCGTCCGGTCAAAGGTCTGATAGTCCATTATGGACAACTCAACGAGGGACATCTGAGTGTCGGTGACACGGTACAGGCCGACGTGATTGCACAACGTCGTGAGGACACGATACGCAATCACAGCGCCACACACCTGCTCCATAAGGCACTCCGCAACTATCTTGGCTCACAGGTGGAACAACGCGGCTCGCTGGTTGAACCTGAGCGCCTGCGCTTTGACTTTACCAGTCCGCGAGCACTCAACAAACAGGACCTTGAGCATATAGATGAACAAATTAACGCCTGGATTCGTGATAACTATCAGGTCCAGACGCGCATCATGCCAATTAAGGACGCGATGGAAACGGGTGCGATGGCATTGTTCGGTGAAAAATACGATGATATGGTGCGCGTCGTCTCGATGGGCAATAGCATTGAACTCTGTGGTGGTACCCACTGCTCTTCCACCGGACAAATTGGTCAATATATCACAGTACAGGAAACCAGTAGTGCGGCTGGCATTCGCCGTATAGAGGCCCTCACAGGCCGCGCAGCGGAAGCTTACCTGCGCCAGCATATCAACACTATCGAACACGTTGCATCAGCACTACAGGTGCAACCAGAGCAACTCGAAACACGTGTAGAACAATTGCTACAGGAACTCGCCGCAGCTCGTCGCCAGATCACAACCTATCAACGTGGTGCGGCGCAACAACAAGCGCAACAACTGGTACAGACAGCCAAACAGGTCAACGATGTCGCGGTCATTGCAGCGGCAGTAGATGCACCGGATGACAAAGTTCTACGCGAAATGGGTGAAATGGTACGCACCAAACTCAAACAATCGGGTGTGGTTGTTCTGGCGGCAACATTCGGTGAACGTATCTCCATTCAGGTAAGCGTCGATCCGACCCTTACCAAACGCGGTCTCCATGCGGGTAAGTTGGCAGGAACCGTGGGAGAACGCCTGGGTGGCAAAGGCGGAGGTCGTCCAGATTCAGCACAAGGGGGAGGCAAAAACAAAGCCGCCCTGCATTCAGCATTGGATCTGGTTGAAACATTTGTGCATGATAATCTCAAATAGACTTGCTGCTAATGGGCGATCCAGATGGGTCGCCCATTAGCAGCATCATAGTGCAGCAACTTTTGCTAAAAACGCGACTTTTGTGCTATAAAATAACATATGCAGTAGGTAACCCAAATAGCAAGTGGAAGAAGCTGCTAGACATAGAAAACGAAGCGGGCAGCGAGTGGAGCAAAATTTCTGGGATGGTTCAATGAAAAATCTCTTACAGCGTCTGCGTGGCCTCTTTCAGGGAGGACAAGGAGAGGATGACTACTACACAGACCTGGAGTACGGTTACGAAGATATTGATGAAGAAGATCCAGGTGATGTAAACAGCCAACGGCAACTCTTCACCGCGCTTGACATTGGCACTGCTTTTGCAAAAGCCATGATTGTTGAAGTGCGAGGAGAGCATGCAGAAGTATTAGGTGTCGGCCGTCACCCCCAAAGCTACTCTCATATGTCTGATGGTATTGTCACAGACATCCCTGGAGTAATTGCTAACTGTAATGAAGCCCTGCTCAAAGCAGAACAAGCAGCGGGGGGAGTTATCGCGCCTTCCGCCGTTATCGGTATTGCTGGCGAACTTGTGAAAGGCAGCTCAACCACCGTAAGCAAACAGCGACAAGCACCAACCAAACAAATTACGGCGGAAGAACTGGAGACACTGATCCATACAGCTCAGCAACGTCTGTTGAAAAACGCGAAAGAACGGATCGCGGCAGAGACGGGCTACAGTAACATTGACGTTCGTTTAACTAATGCCGCAGTGATTACAGTTCGCATTGATGGGCAAATTGTGCATAATCCGATTGGATTCCGTGGACGTCATTTATCTCTTACCCTATTTAGTGCTTTCGCTCCGTTAACTCAATTAGGGGCACTTGAAACGGTGGCCCAGGGTTTAGACTTGACGCTGGTCACAATTGTAGCAGAACCCTACGCGCTCGCACGGTGCCTCAGCACCAATGCCAGTGCGGACAGCGGAGCCATCTTTATTGATGTTGGTGGAGGAACCACCGATATTGCGCTCGTTCGCCAGGGTGGTATCGAAGAGACACGGATGTTCGCACTTGGAGGACGTACCTTTACACGCCGTATTGCTACCAGTAAAGGTATTCCTATGAAGGAAGCCGAACGGCTCAAAATCAGTTATAGTAATGGGGAAATGCAAGAGAGTGCCCGTGACGAAATACAGGCCATTCTCGCGCCAGAATGTCAGACCTGGATGGATAGCGTTGAATTACTCATCGAAGAACTATCCAAGGGTGAACTCCTACCTCCAGCTATCTATACTGTTGGTGGTGGATCAGCACTTCCTGATTTAAGTGAACGTCTGGAAGCATTCCCCTGGACCGAACGCCTTCCTTTCTCGCGCCGACCTTTGATCCGTTCGGTACAACCAGAAATGGTGGGCAGCATCATTGATCACGATGGACTCCTGGTGAGTACACAGGACATAACGCCTATGGCACTGGCTTTTCAGGCCGTTGAGCTTAATAATGAGAATAGTGTCCTGGAGAGAGCACTGGACCGTGTTATTAATGCAATGCATATCTAATCTATCCTGACCATGCTACGGAGAGATATGCCAGACACACCATTTTCTCACATCTCTGAATACGCTCAATCTTCCCATGATTGATCAGGGCGTGCGACAATGGTTGTTGCAATCACGGAAGTTATCTGATTGATACAATAACGACACTTCTGCGCTGCGACTGGCAAGATCTGCATGCAACACAAAATAGATATATCGTCGTAGATGTATGGTAGCACTATGACTGACGAAAAATCCGTGTCAGCGGTGGGGTTTTGAGCGTTCCCCTTGTAAAACGCTCCCCCGTAAGGAGAGATAGATTGCAATTAAACAAAGGAGGCACACTTCCTCTCCAGATTCCAGGTCGGGGTCTTCGTGTGCTCTAGTACCCATGGCATTCAGAGATGTCACTTTTATGACTACTACTATACAATAACTGAATGCAAGGAATGTATAACGGAAGAACAGACCGGACTCTTATGCCTTACATTCGGATGAGCTAGCAGTGCGATAGACCTGAATGATGAAGGACTCGAAATAGGGGGAGAAAGGGCCATGAGTGATGAACAAACAATATATATTAGCCCCGAAGATGATCTGACTACTGTACGAGAACGTTTAGAACAAATCTCAACACGTCGTGTCACACTGGTTATTCCTGCGCAAACACAACTGCGTAGCCATGTGGCATGGAAATTATTATATACCCGAACACGTGATCTGGGTAAAGACGTTATCATTGTGAGTTCCGATCCGCAAGTTCGTTCCGTTGCGCATGCCGTTAAATTTAAAGTCGCACATTCACTTGAGTCGACACAGGCAGGACGATCTCGCCCCGCCAGCCGCGCCAGTCGCCCCAGTCCCGGCTTACGTAGCCGCCCCGCATCTCCCTCCACATCGCGTACGGCTCAGGCACGAGGACCCAGAAACACTGGCTCTGGTGGAACTGGACGCGTACGGCAACAGGATGCAACCAGTAGCTGGCAGGAACCTGTTGATGAGCAACCAATGCCTATGATTTCGGATCAGGATGCCACAAATACTATTTATGATGATACTGCACAACCTGAGGAACCCATATCATCGGCAGAGCAACACTATGGCTCTACCTATGACTATGCCATCAATACACCTCCCATCCACCCACTGTCACCGGAACAAATCGAAGAACCGGATCTCTTGCTTGAAGATTACACTCTAGCACAGGATATTCGACAAGCAGCCAGTGGTGGACTGAGTAGTCCTGGTGAAACTCCCAGTACGCAGAAAGCCGCAACACAACAATCTGCGGAACAACGCAAAAAGCCTGCGTCGACGCGCATAACTAAAAACAATGCGCGAAAAAACAATGAGACGCAAACACAACAATCTTCAACACGCAGAAGGACCAAACAGCCATTAGGACCACGAGAACAGCGTGGCGGAGCAATTGTCGAAGGTTTCGATACCAATGAGCATGAAATTCAAGATGCGCCGGAACCCGACATTGAACACATTCCAACCACGATTATGCGACCACACGAGAATATGCAGGAGGCTATCGATGGAAACAGCGCTGGTCCCATGCCTCGCGCTGCTGCTCCTCGTCCATCACAACGACGGACCACGCAATCACGCGATCTGACACCAGAAAAGACACTACAACGCCCTATAGGGCCCGGACCGCGTGCCCAGAGTGGGCGTACTGGCTATATTCGTTCTACCGCACAAATCCCGCTGGAAGGTGATGACGCCCTGCCACCAATCACAGGACGACCGGCACAAAATCAATCACTATCATTTCGTAAGGTTGAACCGCAGGAACAACCACCAGCGCAGGTCACCAAAAGAACAGCCAATTCTGTTCCACTCCAGATGCCAAATGTTTCATCGCCAACAGCGGCACGACCAGGACAACGCAATACTCTGCCACGTGGACGCATGGGCACAGGCACAGCCCCGCTTCCACCACGTTCAGGCCAACTCAAACCAGCACCATCTCAGACTGGTAGAAAACCTGCTTCCCCCGCCACAATACGGAAGAGCAAACCACTACCGGCATCGTCCGCGACACCCAGACAACGTAACAATATAGTGCTCATCATAGCTGCAATCCTCATTATACTTGTACTTATTATCGGAGCACTTGTCTACTTTCTACCAACCGCAACGGTTACCCTGACAACATCAACACGCAGTTATTCGCATGCGGTCAGTGTCACGGCACAGACAGGAGGTGGCAACGTCATCTCACAACAATTAACACAGGACTTTACGCAGACTGGCTCAGAACCAGCAACAGGCAGCAAACCTGTTGGACAGGCGAAAGCAACCGGTTACGTTTGTTTCGTTAACAATAGCACCAATGCCAATCAAAACATCGAAATTCCAACGGGCACAATTGTTACAACTAATACTGGAACCAGCGTACAATTCGCGACAACGGCGGATACTATCGCGGTACCAAATACAAGTTGCGCGAATAGCCCTCTGGTACCAGTTCAAGCTGTTGATGCTGGCGAAGATGGCAATGTGCAAGCGAACAGTGTCACGGCGATTCCCGATTCCAGCTTGCAATCAATTGCACAGTTAAAGTCAAATAATATCAATGCCAGCACCGTTAAATCACTTCTGACGGTCGATAACCTCAATGCGATCAGTGGTGGCGGCACCAAACCATTACCGGCAGTGACCCAGCAAGATCTCATCAATGCCAGCAATGATCTACGCAAAAAAGCCCAGGGGAGTATTGACACCTGGATCAATGAACTGGCCCAAAATGGCACCACGAGCAATCCAACAATAACCAGTTCACTCGTGAATCCACCAAAGGTTAACACTATTATCAATAATGGCAATACCTTCAAGGCTCAACTACAGGTCCATGCTGTTGTCTTGTTTGTCAGCACTGCCAATTTACAAAAGGCAGCACTAACACAGCTTAACACCGCGTTACAGGCAGATAAAACCTATAGTGGCTATGTCATTGCGCCTAACACGACCCCACAGATCAAGGTGACGCAGATGAAACCACAATCTGGCAGCAACGCAACAACACTGAAGCTCAATTATACAGCAACAGCAGCAGCCACACCGAACATTTCTGCAATGCAGATCCAGAATATGGTCGCAGGAAATTCACCCGCCACAGCACAGCAACGCCTGCAAAATCTACATATCCCTGGATTACAGCAGGCAAAGATCACAGTCACTCCTGGCTTTATGCCCTGGATACCTTACTTGCACAGGAATATTCACGTTACAGTGCAGCCAGGGACAACAAACTCAACAACAACCAAATAGTAATGCAATCATTGCAAACAACAAAATGCCTTCCAGACCAGCAAAAAAGCCAGTCTGGAAGGCATTTTGCGTCTTATCACATCCTGACATACCATACCTCACTACCAGATTCTGCTAACTCCAGAGATTAAAACTAGACAAATTAAAGTATGCTTCGCTACAATGCACATGATAGATGTCTTACATAAAGGGGATTGGGAATATCGTATGACTCGATTGATGGCACTGGATGTAGGAGAGGCTCGTATTGGAGTAGCCACTTGCAACAGCACAGGTTTTCTCGCATCACCATATACGACCATACATGTTACACGCGATGAGTCGCGTACCTGGAAAATCATCCAGCAGATCATCGAAGAAACAGACACAGAAAGTCTTGTAATCGGCCTGCCTATCAGCCTTGATGGAAAAATCCATGGACAGGGTGAACGCATACAGGCTTTTGCTGAACGCCTGAAACAACATATTACGATTCCGCTTACCTTCTGGGATGAGCGCTTATCAACAGTTGAGGCTCAACGTCTTCTCAGGGAGAGTGGTCAGGATGCTGGGGGAATGCGTTACGCACGCGGAGGACATCAACGAAAAAAACGCCGCCGTGGTCATAGTCAGGAAATCGATGCGCTGGCAGCAGCCGTCATTCTGCAAGATTATCTGGACCATCAAGGCAACTAAAACAGAGGAAGAGAAAGTATGAAACGAAAAGGATCGCGATCTACAATTCTCTCAATTCTGATTGTCAGTCTGATTATTTTTATTATTGCTACCGCCGGGTACAACTACATCTCAAATATGTTCCAACCAGCATCAGGAACAGCGAAAAATATTTCAATTACTATTCAACCCGGTGAAACAACAACCCAAATTGGCCAGGATTTGCAACAAAAGGGATTGATTCGCAATGCTCTAGCCTTTAATATTCTGGCACGTGTCAAGGGTCTGGATACCAAATTAGAAGCAGGCGTTTACCAGCACCTCAATACGAAAATGTCTGTCAGCGATATCGTTGATCAGTTACAAAACGGTCAACCAGATGCTGTTCCGGTACAGGTACTCGACGGACAGCGCATAGAACAGATCGCAAATACGCTGGCGGCAGCCAATTTGCCAAATTTTAGCAAAACGCAGTTTCTCAACTACACTGAAAATATTAATAATTTCCCTGATAAGAGTAAGTATCCCCTGCTCTTCAAAAATGCAACCGCAGGAGACAGTATGGAGGGTTTACTCTTTCCAGATACCTATGATATACCAGTGCAAAGCACGGCACTCAATGCCATTGATATTATGCTCAATGAAATGAATCAGATGATTGTGAATAATAATCTGGCTACATTGGCGCAAAAAAATCAGATGAATGTCTATCAAATGATTACGCTGGCTTCCATTGTTGAGCGTGAGGCCGGAAGTGATGCGGATCGCCCTGATATTGCCAGTGTCTACTGGAATCGGCTCTATTCACCAGATGCTGAATCACAAACAACTGGTTTGCTACAGGCCGATCCCACCGTCCAGTATGCACGCGATAGTGAAAATCCACCAGCAAAATACTGGTTACCATTACAAACCAAAGGCGATCAGACTGCAGCCAATAGCCCCTGGAATACTTATACACACACTGGCTTGCCACCCACACCGATCTGTAGCCCAAACCTGGCAAGCCTGAAAGCTGCTGCAAACCCACCATCTACACAGTTTGTGTACTTCTTTGCTGATCCAACCGGGAAAACGCATTTCGAAAGTACTAACACCCAATTTGTTCAAGACGAAAATGAATTTGGCGTGAGCCAATAAAAGGATAGAAGATGAATTTGTTTCAGGTCTGGCAAACCATTTTTCTGGGACTATTGCAGGGAGTGAGCGAACTCTTCCCTGTCAGTAGCCTGGGGCAGACAGTCATTATTCCTAGCCTGCTGGGCTGGAACAAGGTCGTAAGTAATACGGCCTGCGACGGCCAAAGCTGCTTCCTGCCAATTATTACAGCTCTCCATCTGGGCACCAGTATTGCCCTCTTTATTTATTTCTGGAGCGATTGGATCAAGGTTATTCGCACGTTGCTCTTTACAGTGAAAACGCGCAAAATTGAACGTGGTACTGAAGGCTGGACAAGTTGGCTGATTATTGTTGGGACAATCCCTACTGGCTTGATTGGCCTCGCACTTGAAAGCAAACTGAAAGAACTCTTTTCCTCACCATTGCTTACCGCTGCCTTTCTGGTAGTGAACGGCTCGGTACTTCTTCTGGGTGAAGCGTTACGCCGCCGCGCCGAAGCAAAATTCAGCATGTTGCCACCCAGCGAACGTGAGAAACATTTCCGTCCTCTCCATTCACTCAATATTAAAGAGGCGTTATTTGTTGGCGTCACACAATCACTGTCATTGATCCCTGGCTTCTCACGCTCAGGCGCAACCATGGTCGGTGGTCTCTCTGTACGTATGACTCATGAGGATGCCGCCCGCTTCTCATTTTTGCTGGGCGCACCAATCATTCTGGCTGCATCCTTAAAAGAAGTTCCTGAACTTTTCCATCAGAATCTTTTCCCACTCTGGCTGGTTTTCCTGGGCATGATTATTTCAGGAGTGGCCGCTTTTCTCAGTACAAAGTTTATGATGAAATATTTTGAGACAGGTCGGCTCACGCCTTTCGCCTATGCTTGCTGGACTGAGGGTATCCTCGCGGTTATCCTCTTCATGACGATACGCCCTGTCTAATCCATAAAAAAGCTCTCTCTATTCAGACTGAATAGAGAGAGCTTTTTTTGCGGCTATTTTCCCAGCACATCGCCATTAATCTGAGCATACCCACGTAAGAACTCATCCGTGCTGAGCGACTTTTTACCTTCTAATTGGAGCTGCTTTACCAGCAATAAACCTGCGCCAGTAGCGACAGCCAGCACTTTATGTCCCGACTCATCACGAATACTGACAGTTCCCGGTTGGACCGCATCCTTGAGATCCATACTTAATGAGCGAGCGCCCTGAATTTTGAGCATCTTGCCCTTCCAATAACTATATAGACCGGGCCAGGGCTGATATGCACGCACCTTCCGCGCCAGCACAGCAGCCGGAGTGGTCCACTGAATCTCGCCATCTTCCTTATTTAACATACGCGTATGCGTGGCTAATTCGTTATTCTGTGGCTCAGGTGTGATCACACCTGAAATCCATTGTGGAAGCACTTCCTGTAATGCCTCTGCCCCCAAAGTCGATAGAGAGGTAGTCAGAGTCCCCGTTGTCTCATCACCCTTAAGTGGGAGTGTTTTGCGCGAAAGCACTGGTCCTGTATCCACACCAGCATCAAGCAGCATAATCGAGACACCAGCCTCTTTATCACCCTGCAAAATAGCCTCGGCAATTGGATCGGCTCCACGATAACGTGGAAGGAGTGAGGCATGGATATTAATAGTGCCATAACGGGGCTGATCCAATACCTTTTGTGGCAGAATCTGACCGAACGCTGCAACCACGTATAGATCAGCATGATATGCGGCCAGAGCGTCACTATTCTCAGCCTTTTTGAATGAACCTGGCTGCCAGACGGGAATATTGTGTGCCAGAGCGGCTTGCTTGACAGGAGAGAATACTACCCCTCGACCACGCCCCGCAGGCTTATCCGGACGGGTAATCACAGTAACAATTTCATAGCCATCCGGCAACAAGGCTCCGGGGGCCGCATGGGCAATAAGCATCTCTAATGCCGGTACCGCAAAGTTTGGCGTCCCCATATAAACGATCTTTAACACAAGCAATCCCCCTCTACATCTATGGTCAATGGGTAGAACGTGCTGGATCATCTCGTCTCTACCGACACACATCAATTCTACCCGCAAACTGTAGCATATTTAGCATACGTTCTCCACAAAGCGTGCAATTTATAGTAGCATATTCAGACGCAATTGGCACACTGAATAGCGTACAAAGTGTGCTATACTTGCATTGATGTGTTCAGAAAAAATATCTCTATTATCACAAAGGATGTAAAGGGATTTTCATGGAGCAGCCACCCGTAGCACAGATACCAGCATCATTAGCAGGACAAACACAACATTCATCAACTTCTATGGCAATGGCCCAACAGCCAGCAGAATCACCACTCCTTGCTTCAGGCATACTGGCAACCACCCCTCCCTTCACGGATACGCAGACAACAATGCAACGCGCGGATGAGATTAATACTATCCAACGTATGTTCAGCGATAAAAATACCAGCGCGGTGGCATTAATTGGTAGCCCTGGCGCCGGAAAGTCAACGCTGGCAACACTGCTCTACCGACGCTTACAACTGGCGAAGCGCACAGGTATGTCCGCGCCTCATCATATGGTCTGGCTTACTATCGGCACCTATACTACTATTCCAGATATCATCGCGGCTATTCTGACGGGCGTCGGCATGCACGATCCAGGGCTATTTCTGCTGAAACCAGAACAGCAGATTTCCTCATTGCTACGAGCCTTGCGCCGCCCCCATGATAATGTACTGGTTATTCTGGATCAATTTGAAAATCTCCTTCATCCAGAAACCAATCAAGGTTCAGCAGGACGAGGCACCCTACCCCTCTTTCTGGAATTGCTTCAGCAAGACCTGGGTAGCAGCCGTATCCTGTTGACCAGCTATAATTCACCATTCGAAGGACAAAATCAATCAGAAAATCCACGTGTCCGTTCCTATCTGGTTTCTCGTATTAGCATTCCAGAGGGATTAGGATTACTACGACAACGCGGCGTAGAAGGGGAGGCGGAAAACCTATCAGCCGTCTGGCAACGCTGCTCTGGACATGTCTATGATCTTGTCCTCTTCAGTGCGCTCACTCACCTGAGCCATCTCACCGCAAACTTATTACTCGAAGCCCCTGAATATAAACCAATGTGGTCTGGTGATGTCACCAATAAACTCATTATCGCCGTCTATCACTTCCTCAATCCAACTCAGAACGCGATTGTACACGCGTTAAGCCTCTTTCATGAACCGACACCCAAAGAGGGTGTAATCATGACCATCACTGGCAATACAGTCACGTTCCTGCACCAGAATAACAATGATCAAGCAATCCGAGATATAGAACAAGAACTGGGCACACTGACACAACTGGGCTTAATTCAACCTTCCATCCATATGAGCGGCTTACCCAGTTTTAGTCTCCATCCACTTTTCCGGCAACACATTATCGAACACTTTTTTGAAGACAATAGCGAAAAGGTTGATGAGGGAGAGTCTCCCCAATGGAATAATACAGACTCGCATGACACAATCATTGACATGACCGAAAACAGAGCACTGGCACTTGCGAATGGTCATATCCAGGTCGCCGCGTACTACAAACATGTCATGCAATACCATTGTCCACCCTATGAACTGCGTAAGGGTCCCTATGATATTGAACCAATCATTTCCACGATTCGCCACCTCTGTCAAGGGGAGCGCTGGCAAAGCGCCTGTAGTCTCCTCTTTGAAGAGAGGCTACATGAAAGCATGGTGCAATGGGGAGCCTGGAACACACTGATTGGCCTCTATACAGCCATGCTCCCACCTTTTGGGAAGCTACGCAGTAAAGATGAAGGCACCGTCGCCAGCCACGTAGGAATGCTTTACGGTCGCGTTGGTGAACATCAGCAGAGCAAAATTTATTTTACACAGGCATTGACAATTCAACAACAAATAGCAGATGCTCAGGGAGAGGCGGTAACACTTACCAACCAGGGCGAATTGCTACGTCTACGGGGCGAAGATAAGCAAGCCCATGAAAACTTTGAGCGTGCGTTATCATTAAACCAACAATTTACCAATGCGGCGCTATATTGTGTCATCCAGCATAATCTGGGACTCCTTTATCATCAAGAACGAAATTATCAGGAGGCACAACAAAAATATACCGCAGCTCTACACCTGGCCTATTCGTCACAAAATGAGCAGTATCAGGGCATGATACTCACCAACCTTGGTATGCTCCTATATGAGCAACACCAGCAAAATGAGGCATTGGCACTATTATTCGCCGCGCTTGACATTCGTCAGCGCATTCAGGATCCGACTGTCCTCATGCTTGAGCGCTTCCTTGTAGCATTGGAGCAAAAAATAGGTCAGGAAAAGTATGATCGTTTGAGCAATGAAGTACTGGAGATGCAACCACGCGTTTTCTCTCGCTTTGTGCCCACAGATATGCGACAATAAGTAATTAAAACCGTTGTATACATTCTGTCGCAGGATCAATGCACTGAACAGAAATAACAGTACACAATTTTCCATGCGACACCTCTTCTAAAAACAGGCGCAAACGAAAGGAAAGTGAGTCTTTTTACTATGGCAACCACGACAGGCTCCAACCAGTCGCAGCAGATAGCAAATGAACAGGGAGGAGTGATACCTTCTCAGCGATCTTTACCGGGATGGACACTTTTCCTTCTGGTCTTTATTGCGGGGGCGGCTTCACTCTCAGTAGAGATGTGCGCATCTCGTTTGCTTGCTCCATACTTTGGCACAACACTTTTCGTCTGGGCTAATTTAATCGGCTTGATTCTGCTCTACCTGACAGTAGGATATTATATTGGTGGACGGATCTCAGATCGTCATCCCAGTCCAGTGATCCTCTGTGGCCTGACCGCGCTTTCAGCACTCTTCATCGGCATTATCCCCATCCTGGCCCGGCCCATCCTTAGGTGGTCACTGACCTCATTCGCAACCTATTCAATCGGCATTTTTTATGGTTCATTGATCTCCGTCATTCTCCTCTTCGCGATCCCAACAATGCTACTGGGTTGTGTCTCACCATTCGCCATTCGCTTGAGCGTCGCGCAAGTTGGGCGATCAGGCCGTATTGCAGGACTTCTCTATGCCATCTCAACCGCAGGGAGTATCGTAGGCACATTTCTCCCCGTACTGGTGCTGATGCCAGATCTGGGCACCAATCAAACCATTGAACTCACAGGACTGATCCTTTTACTGATGTCCATCCTTGGTCTGCTCCTCTCGCGGAAGCCAGCATAGCAGCATCAGCAGCCAGTGGGCTGAGTATTTACGGATCTGTGTGATAGATAAGCACAACTATGCCATTGATTTCCGTCGCTGTGGTATACTGAAACTTATCTCCATGTGCGTCGCCATTCCTAATTGAAGAAAGGAACAGTGTGTTAGATGAGTAACCAACAGGGGTTACCACCCAATTATTTCTATCACAAATTGTCCAATGGAATAGAGCTTGTCGGTCAGCGTATGCCCGGTTTGAACTCTATCAGCTTTGGCTTTCAGCTAGATGCAGCGGTTGTACACGAGCCAGAGGGAAAGCAAGGGCTTGCCCACCTTTTCGAATACATGCTCTTCCAGGGAACCAAACAGAAGGATGCACGCGCACTCAACGAAGCATTTGAAACGTTAGGAGCACGTAAAGGTGCCAGCACCAGTCTGGAAACCGCAATGATCTGGGCACAGATCGTCAATACAAAATTTGACGCCACGCTCGATCTTTTCCATGAAGTGCTTTTGACACCGACGCTACCAGCAGACGAGTTGGAACAAATGCGCAATCTGGTCCTGCAAGAGATCCGCCGCCGCGACGATGAACCAATGAGCCGCATTTTTGAACTGGTCCGTGCTGATTTCTATCGTGGTACACCTTTAAGTCGTCTTGCGCTTGGTACCAACGAAAGCATCGCCCAACTCCAACGCGCAGATTTACAAACATTCTGGCACGAATACTATCAGCCCAACAACACACTGTTCTCAATCGCTGGAAAATTCGATTGGGACGCGGTCGTTGCAAAGATGGAAGCGCACTTTGGCAATTGGAGTGGAACGGCCTTGCCCTCACCCGAAATTCAGCCCGACCCACAAACCAGCATTTCGGTAGAGTTCCGCGAAGGCAAGCAAGAACATCTCGCGCTCATGATGCCATTCCCCAATTATACTGATCCCGACTACTATGCAGCGATGGTCATCGCAGAAGTGCTCGGTGGAGGTATGGCTTCCCGACTCTTCGTCGAAGTACGCGAAAAACGCGGTCTGGTGTATAGTGTCTCGGCTGGTCTAACGAGTAACAAGCATATCGGCGGCATGCGCATCTACGCAGGTACGACACCAGAGCAGGGCCATGAATGTTTCCAGGTCATTGTCGATGAATTGCGCAAACTCAAGCAGGATGGCGTAACTGATGAGGAACTGGAACGTGCCAAAGTACAACTGAAGAGCGAAAATATCATGCGCAGTGAAGGTTCAGGTTCCCGCATGAGCGCCCTCATCCGTACATGGTGGTATGACAGAACATTTAAAACTGTGCAGGAGATCAAAGATGCTATCGATGCCGTCACGCAGGAACAGATTATGCGTGTCTTGCAGCGTTTCTCTCTTCTGCAACCACTGACAATAGCAGCCATTGGACCGCTCACCCAGGAAGAACTCGTCGGTGACACGCTCCAATAAACAAAAGCACTGCGGTATGAGCGACGACACATAGCCAATAAACAGACTTGAGCACTCCTTTCAGTACAGGGAGTGCTCTTTTCCTGTCTCCAAAATGAAATGTTTCGGCTACAGAGCTCATCCTTCTGTTCTCTTGACAGAGACATATCGACATGTAACAATGCAGCAAAACCCGGTTTACATAACAACATTATCCTATCTCATCTCGTACAAGAATCAGAGAAAAAAGTTCCGCCACTGGCAGAGCTTCACAAATAGAAACCTGACTTCTTTACAGGTATACTAAAGAAAAGCATTACCTGATTGTCATTCAATAGTCAGCGGAGACTTGCACTGATACTAGCAAAGATGCAGAGGAGCAGAAGGCATGGCAGAAAAAAAAGACCATGTTAGCTATGAGCATATCATGGCAACCATAAAAAATGAGCATATCCGCTTCATCAATCTTGAGTTTACAGACGTTGTGGGCGCGGCAAAATGCGTGACGATTCCTGTCGAGCAATTTGCTGATTGCGTCAAACATGGAAAATGGTTCGATGGATCAGCGTTAGAAAGTATCGCCAGGGTGGTTGAGAGCGATATGTATCTTTATCCCGACCTTACTACATTCGTTCCTCTGCCACGAAACGTGCGCTCTTCCACATCTCAGGTTGGACAACACTTTACCACTGACTCCACCCTTGATGAAGAGAATATCGCACGGGTCATTTGCGATATTCGTACACCGGACGGCGAACGTTTTGATGGTGATCCACGTGCTGCCCTCCTGCGGGCTGTTGAAGAGGCGCATGGAATGGGCTTTCGCTATCAGGTCGCACCAGAACTGGAATTCTTCTTGCTACGCTTTGACCAGCAGAAGCCAGTGCTATTGCAGGACGATCCAGGCAGTTACTTCGATCTCTCCAATAGTTCAGCCGTTGCCATTCGCAGTCAAATGGTTCGTGCTCTGCAAAACATGGGGATGAAAATTGAGGGCAGTCATCATGAAGTCGCCGCAGGTCAGCATGAGATTGACTTCGAGATTGCGGATGCTCTGCGTACCGCAGATAACATTACAACGGCCAAATATGTGATCAAAGCAATCGCGGCCCAACATGGATTGTACGCGACCTTCCTGCCCAAACCATTCTATGGCATCAATGGCTCAGGACTGCATATTCACCAGCAGCTCATCTCGCTTGAAACCGGGAAAAATGCGTTTGTGGATGAAGAGGGCGAATATGGTTTATCAGAGATTGGGCGTGGCTTTATCGCGGGCCAACTCACCCATGCCCATGCAATGTGCGCGATTCTGGCACCATTAGTCAATTCGTATAAACGGCTGGTGCGCGGTTTTGAAGCCCCTGTCTTTGTGAACTGGGGTCGCGTCAATCGTCAGGCGCTCATTCGCGTCCCACGGCCCGGCTCTGATCGAAACTCTTCAATGCGTGTCGAACTCCGTTGTACAGATCCCAGCAGTAATCCTCATCTGGCACTGGCTGCGATGTTACGCGCTGGTCTGGATGGCATCAAGCGCGAACTCTCACTCCCACCGGCAATGGATGAAAACATTTTTTTGCAAGATGAAAGCGAACGCTTACGACCACGCGCACGTTTACTCCCCGCCACTCTGGGAGAAGCCCTTGAGAGTATGCGCGAGAATACACTTATTCGCGATGTGCTTGGTGATACAATTTATGAAGGTTTTATCGATGCCAAAAGCATTGAATGGACCGAATATCGCCAGCAGGTCCATGATTGGGAAATTGAGCGCTATCTGCCCATTATGTAATAACAACTAAAAATAAAAGGCACGAGTCTCGATGTTTTTGAGATATCGAGACTCATGCCTTTCTTTTAATTTGCCTGTATCAGAGATGCATACACACGCTCATACGCAGCTAACGTATGTTGACGCGAGAAATTACGCGCAATGTGCGCTCGACACTCCGCACGTGAGAGGGTTGCCAGACATGGTACCAGTGCAGCAGCACGCTCACAATCGCCCGGATCAACCAGAAAGCCCGTTTCACCATCACGGATAATCTCCGCCACAGCGCCACGCCGAAAGGCCAGCACAGGTGTTCCTGCCGCCATCGCTTCACAGGGAGTCAAACCAAATGGTTCATCCCAGGCTATCGGAAATAGCAGGCCACTGACCTGACCCATCAACTTCCATAAGGTAGCATGATCCAGTTGCCCCAGGTATGTCACCTGCTGTGATGCTGCCTGTAGCTCTGGCAAGATACGTGTCTCATAATACGCCTGATCGTAGATACCACCAGCGATCAACAGGTGACGACCAGCGTGCCGGGCAATCCGAATAGCATCAATAAGGCCCTTCTCAGGCGTAATGCGCCCGGCGTATAAGAGCGGCGCGTCAGAGGCAACTACTTCCCCAAAAGGGATCTGCGCAATGTCCAGACCATTATAAATCACATGATCAAAAGATGTATAGGCCGCGTAATCCTGCGCACACGCCTGCGATACTGTCACCAGCGTCAATGGATGCCCCTGTTGCTCCAGAATACGCAAGGCATCATTGATCGCCTCCGATACAGCGGGAAGATGCACCGTGTGAACCATCGGGATAGCAGGAGTCAGCAAAGTGCTACAGGCGAAAGCAGGCCAATCAAAAGCATGGGCATGGACAATATCAAACTCGGCAGCACGCTGGCGCAATTGCAAAAAAAACGCGAAAAACAGATTGCATTGGGCAATAAAGCCATCATCCACGACATCTGTTTTCTCTGTATCCGAGAAATTAGCGGGCACAACAGTAGCAGGCACGGCGATATACTCTATGCGAATGCCAGGAATCAAAGAGCCTTCACGAGCGAACATGGTCACATCATGACCGCGTTCAACCAGCCCCTGTGCCAGATCCGCGATCATCGCCTGCGCCCCCCCAACAAATGGCTGCGCAATCGGCGTCACCAACGGAGCAACAAGCGCAATTCTCATGCGTTCTGCATATCCTCTCCTACTCATCACCACGATAAGAAGCCATATTATTCTCTGTCTCATGGAGCGTCACTTCATACAGCATGCCCGGTGGGAAACTGGGTCGTAAACGCTCCCAGAATTTTATCACCAGCACTTCTGTCGTGGGCACCACACTCTCTAACCATGGCACATCATAATTCAAATGCTTATGATCTACCCATTTCACCACCTGCTCATTGATAATCTGCTTCATATCTGTCAGATTCATCACCATCCCGGTTCTTGCATCAGGCACCCCTCGCACTGTTATTTCTAATGTATAGTTATGTCCATGACCATGAGGGTTCGCGCACTTATCATACACAACATAATTCTCATCATCACTCAAATGCTCACTCCACAATTGGTGAGCCGCGCTAAACGTCACACGTCGCGTCAGGTAGACCATACATGTCTCCTTCTTATTTATTGCTCAAACACCTCTTCCGCTGTCATCCTACCTACCTCAACCCATAGCAACTTTTTTCTAACTCTCTTAATCAATACATCGACTGACAATATAAAAGCAAGGAAACTTCTACGACAAGTCTATCAGTCGCGTACCTCGGTAACCATTTCCTGCTCCTATTCTCAATAGCTTGTACTTCCCTATACGTTTCCTCTCGCATTGGAGTTCTGCTGAGCAAACCACCCAACACTTCACTGCGAGCTATACCATGTTACTTTTAGCGCCTATAGAAAAAGACGGCCCCCATAGCTGATCTATAAGGACCGCGAAAAAAGTGCATATGCCCTGCATCAAGCATTAGTAAATAATTCGATATTACTACCACTGAACTTACTACCGCTCTCATCCGCCAGAAAAAACAGAATATCAGCCAGTTCGGCGGCAGTCATGTCAGCTTGCAAATGTGGAGCGGCCTGCTTCAACATATCTGTCTCTATCGCGCCTGGACTGACAGCACACACACGAATATTATATGGCTTTCCCTCAACAGCCAGAATCTCAGTCAGTCCTGCCACGCCTGACTTTGAAACGTTATAAGCACTTAAACCAGGAAATTTCTCGACCCCTTTGACACCAGAAAGGGATGAGAGATTAATAATCACACCTCGTTTTTGCTCAACCATCATACGAAAAGCTTCACGACAACAGAGAAAGGTACCCCGTAAATTGATATTGATGACCTGATCCCAGGTATCCGCATCCATCTCGATAAAAGGGCGCACAGCAACCACCCCGGCACAATTAACCAGTAGATCCACGCGACCAAACTGATCCCTGACTTGCTGAAATAACGCTACGACATCATCTTCCCGTGAGACATCGCCAGCAATAGCCAGAACAGTTCCAGTCCCACGAGACTGCTTGATCTCAGCCACGGTTTCATCAAGATGTGCCCTGGTACGGCTAAATAGCACAACAGTCGCTCCAGCCTGAGCAAACCGCAGAGCAGTTGCCCGACCAACCCCACGACCAGCACCGGTAATAATAGCAACACGATCATTGATACTCATACTGCATTATAACATCCCAACAGGAATAAACTCGGAGCTAAAATAACAACCATACAAATGAAATATCGATTGAGAACTACATACGTACACACAATAATATCATCATCCTAGTAACTTGTTGAATAGCATAAAGCTCTGATATAATCTAAAACGCAGGGTGCCCTACGGCACCATCAACAGTATATTGCATATCTATTGGGATTTCGTAAGAAATCCCGTTCTTCACGCTCATTTGTAGATCGCTTGGAGCACATGGGGGCAGCATGAGTACGGATACAGTTCTATCCGGCTATCTAAAAGATTTCGGCCTGGTTGAAATCTTGCAGATTGTAGAGCTTGGTAGCATGACTGGTGCAATCCACTTAAAACACAGCACAGGCCGCATGGGAATTCTTTACTTTAATGACGGAAAGCTGGCGAACGCATCTGAACTTGATCCCGGCGCTCTGGCAGTTGGTGATGTGCTACAGCAACTCGGAATGACGACCTATCAACATATCGAAGAAGCTTATGCACAACAGCTACAAGATCCGCTCGGCAAACGCATTGGCGAACGACTTGTCTTGATGGGAGTGATTAGCGAGCAACAATTGCGCGAAGCACTGCGTATGAAGGCGCTCTGGACCGCACGCGAACTCTCGCTCTGGCAGGATGGCACCTATGAATTTATTGCCAGTGCCAGCGTGCACAAATTGCTTCCTTATGGCGAAGCATCCCTGGATATCGAGGTAGTACGTACAACGATGGAGATGGTGCGTTATAGTGATGAATGGCAAGAATTGACCCGCTACTTGCCCAATGGCATGCGCACGATTCTTCGCCTGACCGATGCAATTCCTTCGGTGATGCGCTTCGATATGCGTAGTCTGGAACTCTTCACTCATGTCAATCTCTATCGCCGCATCCGCCGTATCGCCAGTGCGTTACGCCGTCCAGAACTGGATGTCGCCCGTGAACTGGGTCAACTGGTACAACAGGGCTTTCTCCTGACCGCGTTCCAGAACATGGACCCACAAACCAATGGCCGCAAGGTTCGCCTCCCTGACCCGGCAGAAAAATTACGCCTTGAGAACTTCGAACTCCTTGATCTGATTAGCCGTATGGAACAGGAATGGGATAAGAAACATTCTCCAATGGAACAATTACCAACCCTGGTTGTTTTTATCAACTGGACAATGGATGCGCTGGCGGAAACATGTCGTGCGAATGGAATCGAACTGGACGCGAACACACTACGTACATTAATGCTCAACCACAATCTGTGGCACATGGGCAGCTATGAATTTCGCGTTGATCAGAACCATGTGGATGTCGATAATTTTACTGCGCTCTGTTATGAGGTCTTAGGCGATGATATCAAAAAAGCAGCGGGCTTTTATGATGAGGCGTCAACAGTTCTACAACAACTTCTTATCAGCATCTTTGAGATGATCAACGGGCGTGTTGCTAATCCACGTGAACGCATGGAGAATCAGGCGGTCTGGGAAGCGATGTTTGAACAATTTGCGCTTCATCGTGAGGTTGAATAAAGCCGCATAAAAAAGGGAGCGATCTTGCTTCCTGTACGTGTCCACAAAATCACTCCACTGCCAATTCATGTAAGATCAGAGCAATGTAACCATAACTGGCACACCACGTTTCCTTGCTTACAGAACGGACTCAAACATTTTCTACAGTAGGATCACTTCCGCCTGTTGGAGATGTCGGAGGTGATGGTGGTTGCTGCTGCTGACTCTCTGCAGTCGGCGCTGGTTCCACAAAGTCGCCTTCCTGCGCAGGCCGTTTCAGAATATAGTAAGCCGAGTTTGAGGTCAGTGGTTGAATGCCCACCAATTCCCAACCATCTCGCCCCACACTATTCAAATAACGACGAGCAAAAGCACTACGCCTCTCTTCCGGTCCGATTAATGTCTCCATGCCTTCGACAGAGATGCGCCCACGATAGTCAATATAGACAACTTTATATGCCCACTGCCCCATCTCGCGCTCCTTTCTAGCCTATCAGCATTCTATCCACTTGCTTACATATCTGTTAATAAAACGCGCTGGAGTACTCCACCGACATAGCATCACCACACTTCGTTCAGTTATGTGGCCTGCCACGTTCTCCACTTTTGTCTGCCATATTGTCACGCCTCGCCCGCAAGACAACACATACGCAAATGGGTACTGAGCAAACAATCGCAACACGCCGGGTTCCACAAATCAACGCCTGCAATCGCAACACTACCCCGGTGGCTCCTCTGCACAATGCAAGTATATTCTCTCCAAGATACTTACCACACCGCTTATTTCATCAGTTTTTGGCACGGAAGAAATCTTCAGGCTCCCCACTGGTAATTTCTACAGGTAGCCTGTAATCATACAGATCATCAGCTTAACAATGAAAAAGAGAGATCAAATAGTGCGCAAAAAAAGTGACGGGCATTGCATTCAGCGTACTACCCGTCACTTCACTTCCTGTTACTCAGGTCGTTGTTGCGTTTCCTTTGTGGCTTTTGCCGCTATGCCTTCTTCAAGGAGACTAACCAGGAATTGCAATTTGCCAATCGTATGTAGAGCATTGGTCCTGTTCCGCTCGTAACCATCTGCATCCAACTGCTGATACCAGGCACGAATGTCTTCATCCGAGATATCATACCAGCGAGCATCAGCCTGTAACCGTAAATAAACACGCATTTGTGGATCGTTCTTTCTGCGTGTTACCCCTGCTGGCACAGAACTGTCTACGGGCACTGCTTCGACTACCTCAACCTGCTCTTCATCATCCGCGTGAAGCTCTTTATAGAGTTCTTCAACCTCTGTGGCACGAAAGAAAACATCTTTGCCCATACCACGATGCGTTCTTAAACGTCCTTCTTTCACCCATTGATCCAATGTCAGGCGATCAATACCAAGACGACGTACAACCGCAGGTGCATCTAGAAACGCAAAGCGTCTCCCACCGGGTCCAACCATAATTCTCTACTCCTTTTGATCTCTATCGAAAATACCTGTACCAGCAACATTTACTGGCATGGCATACGGTATATCAGACACATACATGATAAAATCTTCCGTCATGTAAGAACACAACCGGAGTACAATTCCTTCCCGTCACTATCCTATAGGAATAATGTCCCACCATTGATTGTAGCAAAATGATACAATGCCTGGTGGGGCCCACATCTTATGCTGTTTCTCCTCCTCATAAACCATACAACACGCTGTAGCCGCATTTCATAGGCAAATAATACTCTTGTTTTTCCTTTATTTCTTTTTATATACCAATATAATATCTATCAAATTTCAAATTTGTATTATTGATATATCTATAAAGATACTTGTAGGTTTATTTCATTCTGTGTTATGCTTGCAAAAACGTTTGCGTGTTTTCACTTTGTCATATCAATAAATTCCTATTTACCATACGATATTAGAAAGGTAATCTCAGAATGTGTGCGATGATAACGTGGCCCTGGCCCCGCCTTCTCCTGCACCTGCCATACAGCGTACGCTTAGCCATCTGTATCATTAGCCTGCCACTCTGTCTCACGATATACATGTTGACGTTTTCCACACTCCATAGCTCCAGTATCATGATTCTTGAGGTAGGTTTAGGCTCCTGGCTCTTTATGAAACGTGGAGCCTGTGTCTGCTTTTTTGGTTTTATGGCTTCAATTATCATCTATAACGTTCTGAAATTTCATGCACATCTCTGGCCCTTGCTCACCATACTCGCGTTCTTTGATGACATGATTATTCTTTTTATTGTTGCTTCTGCCACCGTTGCGTTGCGCTATATGTTTGAGGCCGAGGAAGAGGCTCGACAAAAGGCTGAAGAAGGAGAACGGCAAAAGGAGAAAGCATACGAAAAGTTACAACAACTGAATCAAATCAAAACGCAATTTATTATGAATGTCAATCATGAATTACGCACGCCACTTGCCGCTGCATATGGATACTTTGAGCTCTTACAGGTCATACTCGAACAGAATGGCATATTAGAGCAATCAACACATGCCCCCTATATACAGAGTGCTCTGCAATATTGTGAGGAGCTACGCACCATGGTCAATAATGTGCTTGAAACCATTGATATCTGGAGTACAAAAAAACCGCCCCATATTGAAGGTTGTCTGCTGTTAGATGCGGCTCAAATCATTATGAGTCAGGTTGAGGCACTAAAACAGGAGCAGCATCGCATCTACATCTACATTCCATCAACACTGGCCGTACGAGCCAATATGCAATATCTCTGCAACATTTTCCACCAGTTACTTACAAACGCGGTAAAGTTTACGCGGGACCCCTCACCTATTGTTGTCTATGCCATTGTCGATGACGTTGAACCGCAAAAAGTTTATATTACTGTACAGGATTTTGGCATTGGCATCCCGCCTGAGGAAATCCCGGCACTCTTTCACCAATTTACACGTCTTGAGCGTGATATTGCGGGTACAATTCGTGGCATTGGGCAGGGTTTATATATCTGTAAACAACTGGTCGAAGCAATGGGAGGAAGGATCTGGATAGAGAGTACGGGGCATCCTGGACATGGTACAAGCGTCCGTTTTACTCTACCACAGGCGACAGCTGTCCACCAATGTTTACCCCTTCCCCACTCGACAAGTGTAACGTGAAATTTCCTTAGTGTTGATAAAACATGAGCAAGGTACTGCCGTAACGACGCTCATCGACCAGTTCCAGATTTTTACATAATACGGCTGCCACACCTGGTCGCTCTTTGGGATGAATCTGCACAATAACCTGACTTTCATCCGCTAACAGTGTTGAGGTATCCAACAAAGCCAGAGCTTTCGCTGCCATATCAACGTACTGCGGAGGAGCAACATAGAGGATATCATACGTACGGATCTGATTACGAGTAAAGCTATTCGCACGCGAGGAGCGTTCCGGCTTTAGCTCTACATCAGCAGTTTGAACCTGATAGGTTTGCAAAAATTTGAAAGAATCGCCCTGTAATGCTTCTGCTCGATCCGTAAAACCTGTGATCTGCAAATTTTCACGCACCAACCGCACAATTTGTGGGTTCATCTCAATAAAAGTAGCCGCAGCAGCACCACGGCTCAATGCCTCAATACCAACACCGCCAGTTCCCGCGAAAAGATCGAGGAAACGAGCATCCTCAACATCACTTGAGAGAATATCAAAAAGAGCTGTCTTTACCCGATCCATTATGGGACGAGTGCCAATTGTCTTCGGTGATTTCAGCTTCTTGCCTTTAGCTTCACCAGTTACCACACGCATATATCCTTATTCCTCCTTCAATACAGCAAGCACTGCGTCCACTTGTGCTGGAAAATCATCTTCTAGTTTCGCCCAGGAGATCAGAAACTCTGCCTGTTCAACTTTGAGCTTATTCAATACGGAAACACCCCAAACGCCATGGATCAACTCCAGTAATTCCTCGGTGGGCACCTGTGATGTGACAACATTCTGGAATGCCTGCTTCAAACGAGCAGGATTGACTGTTGCGGTCCCCTGCACCTCCCGCAACTCGCTGATTCTAGCACGGGCCTGCTCACGTTGCTCCAATGAAAAATCCTGATCATCAAAGCCTTCAAGACTCCCTGAATCATGCGTCACTGATGCCGGTTCAAACTCATCAGGCCCGACCTCTTCATCAAATGCTGCTGCGAATTCACCTGAATGGTGAATAGCGCCGTTATCACTATTATCTGGCTCGTGTTGAGGCCTATTTGTCGCATGTTCGGACGCTTTATTGTTCTCTGCATAGTTCTGAACAGTACTTTCTGGCTGCGTACGCTCACCTGATTGGCGCGTCGGAACCACAGGAGCATTCTCACGGACCTGCTGCATTGGACCAGTACCTTGATTGCCAGCATTCACCATGCGCTTCAGTTGCTCAAGTGCGTCACGTAGATTAATGCCAGTGGTCAAAGAGCGCACCCCCAGCATCTCCATCGCTTGCCGTGGCTTCAGATTCAAGTTCTCATTAATATACTGAATAAATTGTGGCAATTGCAACGTGTTGCCCGCACCATCAGTGGAAATCTGCTCGTTCGCACTATAACGCAGTGTCGCTGGTTGCGGTCCCGTCTGGGGCGCTGGTGTAGATGCAGGTCGGATCTGAGCACGTGAAACAGGCTGATTTGGCGTTGGTCGTGTGTTTACAGGAGGCTGCGGAGCCACATGAGGAAGAGCACCAGCCATAGTGGAAGCCGAGGCATTGAAAGAAGAAATACCCTCTTGATGACCTGACACTGCGACCCTCCCCTGGAGAGATGGTGACTGCTCCACGCGTTTCATCAATTGGGCAAGACTCTCTTCAGCCTCGCGCATTAACTGCTCACGCTGCTCAGAAGTTGCCCCCACAGGCACAGGAATACTCATCTCAAGAGTATATGGTTGATTATCTTTTGTGGCATATTGTCTGGCATAACGCAACCAGATATGGGTTCCCGTAGCGTCTTGCATCGAACCATCCATGAAGACATTCACCTGCTTTCTTCTCTACATATCATGCAGCATTGCCTGTACCTCAAACGCCTATACGTCGATTGTAAACTATGCACCTTCATTATATCAAAAACATTCTGACTGAACATCCCTGTAATTCGCTGTCCCTCATTGTCTGCCAGAATCAGGAGATATTCCTATTTCAGCAAGAAAGTAACGATACCCACTAAACACACTCCTGAGGCTGATCGAGGACAACTGTGACTGAACGATGAACAGACAATCTGGATAAACTCTATCATACTCCTTGATAAATAGAGCGATGTAGTGTATGGTAAGAGAATAAGCACACCGACAGAGAGGTATGTCGCGGCAATTTTACATCCATTATAATAGCAGGAAGCATATACCATTACCACTACAGTAACATGATCCCAAAGGCCAACCAATTCCGTACCCAAAGTGAGCCATTCCCAGAAAGTTGAGATGAGATATGATAAGCCCATCACCAACGCCGCCACCAGTACAAACACCACCAGATTATAACAGATCACCTGCCTCTTATCAGGCACAACAGCAGGTCGCACAAACACCGGCGAAACAGCGCACCGGTCAAACACACGCTGCGCGTCTGATCAAAGCTATTTTACGACCAATTCTGAAAATCATTTATTATATTATTCGTTGGATTCGTTCACATAAACTCGCTTCTCTGGTTGCGGTTATCTTACTTGTTGTCAGCATCTTTCTTACGTCCTATGTTGTGACTGGCAGCATGCCACTCTTCACAAATTCAAATTCAGCATTGCAGAGCATGGAGAATAACCCCCAGGTCAGTCCTGCCATCGGTGCCTGGTTAAACGCATTACAAACGGGCGATATTCAGACGATGCTGAATGAGCAGAAAAACCTCAGCACTGCCGCTCCGCAACCTGATTCCGCTCTCTATATCCTCGAATTCAGCCAGTCCAAAGCCGGTACTACCTGGACAAATGCGACGGTGACAAGCATCCATGCCAGTCCTGACGGTCTGGTTGATACGTTTGTTGAAGTGGATATGACACAGCCAACTTCTAATGGAACCGCTAATCTTGTGACACTCTGGCATTTCACAACCTTGCCAGACGGTACTCTGTTAGAAATTGATTATGTTTCCTCTCGTGCCAGCAGCAACGGCTAGGTGAAACATATTCATTGTTTCTGGCTGGCTGCATAGCCAGTCTTGCCCTGACACCTTTATGGTGCATAACAGATATACAGTAATACACGTATAAGCAACATTTCGCATTCGATAATTGCTAGGAAATAGAAGCGAAAGGAAGAAAACAGTGTCGCAAGATGCCCAGAGGACAAAGAGATCTCCCAGCGATCTCGATAGATCAATTGATCTTGGTCTGGACCAGTTTGGACGCTTTTTAAAGGGTGCCTGGTTCTGGATACTGATTATTATCCTTGCTATTTTATTCTTTACCTCCGGTATCAACATTGGGGGCCTCAACCCTGGCGTGCTCTTGAGTGGCATGTTAGAGATTGCCTTCGCGATCTTTTACATTCTCGTTCAGTTTATCGCGCTCTTCTGGTTCCTGGGACGCCCTCGTCTCTACTGGGTGATGCCTGGTGAGACTGGCGTGACCTTCAACGACTATAAAGGAAATCCAGAAGTGCTGGAGTCTGCTCGCCGTATTGTTGCTCTGCTGAGTGGTATCAAAGAGTTTCAACAAATGGGTGGACAACCTGTTCGTGGTCTACTTCTCTCCGGCCCCCCAGGAACTGGTAAAAGTTATCTGGCCCAATGTATGAGTACTGAGGCTGGCGTCCCATTCGCCTATGCCAGCGCAGCCAGTTTCCGTGCCATGTTCATCGGCATGGATGTACTTATGATCAGCCGTCTATATCGCCGTGCGAGAAAACTGGCACGCGAATATGGTGGCTGTGTCATCTTCATGGACGAAATTGATGCCATTGGTATGTCACGTGGCGCACAGGGCGGCGGCATGGGCATGGGCATGGGTGGTGGTATGTTCGGTGGTATGGGCGGTACCGGTGGCCTGAACCAGCTCCTCATGGAAATGGATCCCCCCAATATTGAAACTGGCTGGTTTAAGAAACTGCTCCGTGCGCTGGGTATGTATCATGGTCGCGCACAAAGCGAACCAGTATTAACGGTTGGCGCAACCAACGTTCCTGACTCTCTGGATCAGGCTCTATTGCGCCCGGGCCGCTTTGATCGCCAGATCCATGTCGCGCCTCCAACCGACAAATATCGCCCTGAAGTGATTGATTACTATCTAAGCAAAGTCGAGCACGAGCCAAATATCTCAATCTCAGCATTATCTGCCCGTCTGGTTGATTATACGCCAGTCGCGATTAAACACGTGATCAATGAAGCGACGATCATCGCACACTTTGGTGGTCGCACCAAAGTTCGTTATACCGATCTTATTGAAGCGCAGGACGTTCATGAGTATGGTTTACGTCAGTTAGCTGATCTAACTCCGGTTGAGCGTCGTCGTCTGGCCTATCACGAAGCTGGTCATACTGTCGCCTGCTACTATCTGTTTGAACGCTTCTTCCCTGCTTACGTCACTATTCATAGACGTGATGAACTTGAGGGGGCTGAGGCATTTGCCTCATGGCGTCCAAAAGAATCTGTAGTAACGCAGAGTAAAGAGGAGATGCTGGCCTCCATTCAGATTGCCCTTGCTGCACGTGCCAGTGAAGAGTTGTTCCTGAATATCCAGCTCAATGGAGTCGCGGGCGACCTCAGGAGCGCAACCCAGAAAGCCGCTATCTATATTGGTGCGGTTGGCATGGATGGCACGTTGACCTCCTATCTGGCATTCCAGGGTGCAGGCAGCACTCTCGCCAACCCGGATGTCATGAAACGTGTCGAAGCCCTGTTGCAATCACAATTTAAAGCGGTGAAACAACTCCTGTTAGATCATAGTGAGGCATTAATTGCTCTCGCGGAAGCATTGATCGACCGTGACGAACTGGTTGCCGATGAAATCAAAGAGATCATCGATGCCGCCGATGCACGCACCGTGACCAAAAACATTTTCAGCAACTTTAAACCGTTGTTGGAAGCGGGTTCAAGCGCAAACGGCAATAGTCACAGCAATGGCAACGGAAACGGACATACTTCAGGTACCATCTCCAATGCCCCTGGTGGTCCCGGCGTCACCCTGAACATGGAAACGCCAAAGGAAGATTATCCACCAGATCACAAACCAAACATCTAAGCTCAAGATATCATGAGAAAGCGTAATGGGGAATGCAACTCCATTACGCTTTTTTTATGTAAAGCGTTGGAAAACTGAGAAGGACCTCCTACTTTTCTCATTGAAAGTATAGATTCATATACAGAGAGCGTTGTATTACGTACAATGGCAAGAAGATTTATTGTTATCTGACGCATAGCTTATTTATAAACATTCCTTCGTGTTTCTCTCTTCTTACTGATCGTATTGATTTGACGAGAATTCGATACGGATGATCGGCATCAGGAACGGAACAGATAAGATTACGAAGACATCTTATACATCGCAATGGAAGGAAACGAAAAGTGAATCCTAGAGCAACCAGAACCAGTTGGCTATGAATACATGTAGAGGAGTTTTGTAATCAATTCCATGAATACATTTTTAACACAATCTATACATCAACAAAAAAAATACAGGGGAATATGGATTGGTCTGCTGATCCTGCTCTTCTTTGTTGTCGCGCTTCTCCTGCGCCTGCATACACTCAATGTTACCTTTGACCGTGACTCATATGATGAAGGCGTCTACTGGCAAACGCTTCGTTCATGGACAGCAGGAAATCCACTCTATGGCAAAACATTTTACTCCCAACCGCCAGTCTTTATGTATGCTGTCTATCCATTTTACCTGCTTGGTGGACAAACCATCTGGGGCGCACGCCTGGGCGTCGCCATTATGTCAATGGTTGGTCTGGTCGGAGCGCTGTGTCTTGGCAAAGCATTAAGAGGCTGGTTAGGAGCCATTATCGCGGCTCTGCTACTCCTCATCGATCCTCGCTACTTATCTACTTCACAGGTTTTACAGGCAGAGGGTGTACAGGTTCCTCTCACACTGCTGGCGGTCGGTTGCGCATATCTCTGGTGGAGTAAACCAACCACACGTTCAGGCATGATTGCCGCCGGAGTCTGCACTATTTCACTGGTCGCGGCTATTCTCAGTAAATTGTTCGCAGTGGGAGCATTGGTACCAGTATTTTTACTGGCAGTACACCAACTCTGGCGCAGTTTTCATCAGCCCGCACCAGAAAAACGAGCCATTCTGATTTCTTTACTGATCGCAATTATCTGCGCAATTCTGGCAACCATCATCTGTCTGGCGCCAATTTTCTCTAGCTGGTCCCAGTTCTGGAATCAGGCCATCGGCTTTCACGAATCAGCCAAAAGCGCGCCGAATGTTGCTCCACGTTTACACATGATCCTACAGGCACTCAATACCCCCGTAAGCTATATCGCACTGGTAAGCACCCTGATAGCTCTCTGGAAACGAGATTGGCGCATCTTGCCATTGCTCGCATGGTTTGTCGTGATGGTTGTCATTCTGCACAGCCAGAAACCACTCTTCCCCCACCATCTGGTTGAACTGATCCCCATCCTAGTCGCGCTGGCAATTCCTGGGCTGCAACCTCTTCAAGAGGGTTTGAAAGAGTTATTTCAACTACAACCATTCAAAGAAGCAATCAAAAAACTCCGTAATTTCAATGGCATCGCGTCATTACTTCTGGCACTCATGATCCTGGTATCAATCGTACTGAATGCACGTACAATAAGATATTATTATAAAGGCATTATAGCGGATAATAATTCACCTGCTACGCAGGAAAACCGCGTGATCGCGCAGAGCTTACAATCGTATATCAAACCAGGAGAACTCGTTATTACCGATGCACAGTTCACGCTGGCAATGGGCAATCGTAGTACCCCTCCTTATCTGGTCGATACATCATCCGTCCGTATTACCACCGGAGATGTGACCGCGCAGGAACTGATCACCACAGCATCTGAACCACAGGTGCAGGGCGTAATGATCGCATATAGTACAGAACGACTGGATCAGGTACCTCAATTCGATAATTGGGTACATCAACATCTTCATCTGGTGCAAAAATACAGCGATGGCACCCAATTATGGATAAAATAAAATACAATAGAGTAGAAATATATCGTTCTGAAAATCAGCAGTTCAGAATGGAGAGGATAGCTTCTGAACATTGCTCTCACATAGAGCATGAATAAGGAAGGATAAAAAAATGCAAAAGAAAAAGACATTTAGCACCATGGAGATTGTACTTGTCTGTACTCTGGTTGGCTCTTTACTCCTGTCATTCCTGCAAACGCGTCGTGATGAAGATAAACAGAAACAGGGATAATTCCTGCTGGTGCGGTTTCTCACAAACCGCACCGGTTGCTTACCGCGTAAACATCAATGTCAATCCTGACGACGCATCTCTTTTTTTAGCTCACGTACAAAACCCACTGCCCCCTCTTTCCAGGTCATACGCTTCCGACGTTGTAGACGTTGCTGACGAGCCAGTTCACGCTGATTGATAAGCACATCAATCATCACATCATGCTTCTTCTGTTCCAGACGTGCGATATCGTACACAGTTCTCCGGCTCGCATCACTGAGCACAGCATATGCCTCATTAATCTGTTTAATCCGCGTATCGCCAGCACTCTTATTGATATCTGGATGATAGGTACGAACCAGAGTTCGATACGAATGCTTGATCTGTTCTTGCGTAGCCTCCGGGAATATCCCAAGGACGGCATAATAATCTGGCAAATCCATAACGACTATACACCTGTACTACCAAAGCCCCCTCGCCCGGTACCAACCTCATCAACTTCAGTCCAGGAAACACGAGCGATAGGAACAAATATGCCCTGAGCAACGCGTTCACCACGCTTCACCAGGACGGCTTCATCACGGAAATTATAAACCGAAATCAGCAATTCATCCCCCTCACCACAATAATCTTGATCGATAATCCCTACCCCATTGGGTATGAGCAAACCTTTACGTCGTGCCGTACTGCTCCTCATCGTGAGCATCAGCATATATCCAGGCGGTGTTTCCACGATCAAATTACCGGGAATCAGCCCCAATTGCCGTGGCGCGATCTCAGTATCTTCACGACTATAGAGATCAAAACCGACTGAACCTGCCGTCGCATATAATGGCAACGGTAACTCTTTATCTATACGCTTTACATTGACCTGTAAAAGCTGTGTAAAATCATCCATAGTGGATATTGTACACGAACTATTAGCACAAGTCACTACTATTTCCGCCGCCAATTACAAGCACGCCAGATATCCTTTAACCAGTCGTTTCTCATCAAATACGTCAAGACAAAAGAGAGTAAATCCTGATCTAATCTTAAAACTATATTTTGAATTTCTTTGTCAGTCCATAAAAAATCAACGTTTTCGAAAAAAACTTAACAAACAATGGTAATAAAGCTACGGTACATCATGCAACGATGTAGATAGATATAACACAAATTCGAACATGAATTGCCAGCGCAAAAAAAATAGAGTATGCTAAAAAAAGGGTTCAGTATAACATTGCATTTTTGTTATGTGAAGCGGAGTATCGTTTGTGAGTCTGCGCATTCGGTTCATACTTATTGTTCTATCTTTGTTTGTCGTGTTTGCCATTCTATTTTTCACGGCTCATGCTACACTACAAGCAATACAGAACATCCATGATCACCAATACCAGCTCAAGCAGAATGATGTTCAGCTAATACAGCCCTGGATGACGTTACCTTATATTGCGCACATTTATCATATACCAGTCAATATACTCTATGCATCGTTGCGGCTCCCTGACAATCGAATAACAGGCCATAGCACACTGCAGATCCTTGCAAGGAAACGGAAAGAGTCGATACATCAACTTATCACATGCATTCAACAGAGTATCATCCTCTATCGCAATACCCATCCAATTCAACCATATCCATCTCCAACAATTGGAAGAGGGGAGATTTTCTACTATTGAATGCACTGATACCGTTTCTCTTGAGCTGGTTCCAGAGCTATAGCTATCCGGCTCTCTGGTTGTGCATCTTTATCGCAGCCATAGGTGCTCCGTTACCTATCAGTCTCATATTGCTTGCATCAGGTGCTTTTGCGGCATTGGGAGATTTTCAGCTTGTGTATCTTTTCATTACCGCAGTCACAGCTTCAGCGTGTGGGGATAGCTGTGGCTATTATCTTGGGCGGAAACTCAATGTCGGAGCAATACAGCAGTTGATGCAAAAGAAACGTTTTCGTCTGATTTCACCACAGGCATTCGAACGTTCACAAAAATACTTTCAACGGCACGGTGCCTGGGCAATATTCTTAAGCCGTTGTATCGTACCAGCATTAGGAGGTGCAATTAATCTCCTCGCAGGCATAGAACACTATCCATTCAAGCGTTTTCTTATCTATGACCTGGCAGGAGAAACAATCTCGGCAATCCTTCCACTTACATTAGGCTACACATTTGGTGCCAGTTGGGAGGGAATTGGGGATGTCATGAACAGGGCATCACTTCTTATTTTCACATTGCTCATTGGCATCTATCTTGTCAGATTACTCATTAAAACAGTACAACATCTAAAAAAAGCAAAAAAGGAGGAACAATCCACACAACGCCATATTGGAACAAGATACGTATCAGAAGCGAAAAATTCAAATAAACTCACATTCACATCACAGAAAGGTGAGTTTAAATAAAAAGAGTTATCGCATTGCCACTTTAGAGCAATTTCAAACGTATAAAAGTACAGATGGATCACACACAGGTTACATGTTTCCCAAGGAAACAGCGCTAATTCCACGCCAAAGGGGACTAGAATGAAAAGGTGACGTGCGTTATAATTAGAGAAGGAATATTTTCCGACTCGGCGATGTTTCTATATGAAGAAGCGGAATGCATGTCATTACTTTCCTCCCACTCGGCACTCGGACAGCAGGGTCCGATAGAAGGCTCGCTTTCCCTGAGTGTAGGACCAAACTGACGACCAGACAGATATCTTGCTGCTTAGGATATACTACTTTTCATGGAGGGCGCATAATGATTGACACAGAGCGTGCCATGACGGGAAATACGCTTACCTTACAAAAATCAAATACTACAGATCTAGAGAAATCGTTCGATATTGTCGAGCAACTTCTTACCAAGGATCTTGAATATATACCTGATGATGCGGAGACTGGAAAAGACGATCATGAGATGGAGGACGATATCGAAGCTATCGATACTGGTTCACTTGAAATCGAAACCAGCCCTCTGGACATAGAAGAAGAAGACGACGCCGAAGATCTGCACGATGGATCACATTCATCAGATCTCGAAGTCGATCCTTTATTGCATCTTCCATCAATTACTGCTACCGATGAGCATGCTACTCGTCGTCCTGCTATGCGCCGTCGTCGCTCAGAAGATGCGGACGAAAATCAGGTGAATGCTGCCGATGCAGGTGAGTCCGATGCTGTTATGACCTATCTGCGCGAAATCGGACGCGTTCCCATGATTACCCACGAGCGTGAGGTAGAATTAGCACAAAAGATTGAGTCAGGCGATCGCGATGCCATGAAACAGTTTATTCTTGCGAATTTACGTCTCGTGGTGAGCATCGCTAAACGCTATGTTGGTCGTGGGCTGACCTTGCTAGATCTGATCCAGGAAGGCAACATTGGCTTGATCCGTGCAGTACAACGCTACGATTGGCGTCGTGGGCACCGTTTTTCCACTCATGCAACATGGTGGATCCGTCAGGCAATCAGTCGTGCGGTCGCTGATAAGGGACGCACGATCCGCTTACCAGTCTATGTAAATACCGCGCTCAACCGGATTCGCCGTGAACGCCAACGTCTGTTACAGGAACTTGGTCGTGAACCAACGGAATTTGAACTGGCCGAGGCGACAGGGCTTGATCCCGCACGTATGGTTGAATTACAGGCAGCCCCTGGTGCTCCCGTTTCACTTGAACTTCCCGTCGGTGAAGATGAAGAGCAAGAACTGGGTGATGTACTGGCTGATAATGAATCCGCTTCTCCAGAAGAGCTTGCGACTACGCAGACTTTGAAGGATGAAGTTCAACGTGTGCTGGAATCAGTGCTTACCCCACGTGAACAACTTGTACTACAACTCCGTTTTGGTCTTGGCAATGGTCAGGCTCATCCATTAGAACAGGTTGGTCGTGAGTTAGGCATTACCCGCGAACGCGTTCGCCAGATTGAGGCAGGGGCGCTGGCAAAATTGCGCCAACCGCCAGTGCTTGATCGTCTACGCGGATAAGGGTAGCCATTACCAACGTTAACTACGTTTCCAGGAAAAAATCTCTCTTACATTTTCTGTAGGTGATCATATATTGCAAAGTCCCCTGGGCGGGTGCATTTTCAACAAATTACATCCACCCAGGGGACTTTGCATTACAGCACAGATTATGCGCAAAACTCAGGCTTCTGCTAGGATTTCTTCTTCCGCAAGCCAAGGTCACGGGCGACTTGAGTAATACCTTTTACTTTTTCCAGGCGCGAGAAAAGACGTTGCAATTGATCCAGATCATCTATCGCCAGCGTCGCGGTAATCACAACGGTCTGATGATTTGAATTCACACGTGAACTAATCGTCATCAGATTGGCCCCCGCATCTGAGACAATCGTCGCCAGATCACGGATTAAACCAGTTCGATCCCGCGCATTAATCACAATCGGCGCGTAATATTGATGCTGACTGATACCAGACCAGTTCACAGGTATTAACCGCTCACGATCTTTCTCTTGAAAACGCGTGATGTTCCGACAATCAGTCCGGTGGACAATCACACCCTTACCTCGGCTAATAAACCCCACGATGTCATCATCAGGCAACGGACAACAACAATTCGCGAGTCTGGTTAATAGACCACTGACACCAGCAACCTCCAATTGTCCTGTCGTTTGCCGGGTCGCCACCGTTGTCGGCAGTGTCAAATGCTCTTCTTTTGGATCAGCGTCTTTCTCGTCTTTTCCTTCGCGCTGCTGCCAGTATTCCAATAACTTGACCGCAACACCACGAGGGCGCAAATCATCAGCTCCAATAGCCGCCAGCAGATCTTCAAAAGAAGCCATCTGAAACTCATTGCAGATCCAGTTTTCCACTTCTTCTGTAATAGCATCACTCGCACGCCCGACATTTTTAAGTTCTCGCTCTAGCCGTTCACGACCAATCTGGATATTAATCGAGCGCTCATTCATCTTGAGGTAGCGCCGTATCTTGTTACGAGCGGCAGCAGTGCGCGAAAAACTGAGCCAATCACGCGTTGGGTGAGCACTGCGACTGGTCATGATATCAACAATTTCACCATTCTTCAGCTCATAATCCAGTGGCACCATACGAGAAATCAGACGCTCATTACCATCCTTGCCATCTGTCTCAGTAATGATGCGTGCGCCAGCACAGTGATCGCCAATCATCGTATGAATACGATACGCGAAATCAAGAGGCGTCGAACCTACGGGCAGATCCTTCACTTCGCCCTTTGGAGTCAGTACAAAGATCTGTTCCTGGAAAATATCATCCTTAACTGCTTCCACAAAATCCGTATCACTGGTATTGGCACTGCGCAATTCATGCTGCCATTCTGTCAATTGCCGTAGCCAGGTCAACAATTCTTTTGCCGAAGCCGAAGCATTATCACCAACATCCTTATAATGCCAGTGCATTGCGACACCATATTCCGCCATCTCATGCATTGCATGAGTACGAATCTGTATCTCGACCAGTTGATCATCCAGGCAAAACAACGTCGTATGCAGAGCGCTATATCCGTTGGGTTTGGGGTTCGCGATAAAATCTTTAATACGACCTTCTTTTGGACGCCAGAGACTATGGATATGACCCAACGCCACATAACAATCCAACGTCGTGTCTACCAGAATACGAAATGCAATCAAATCGTGGATCTGGCTGATATCAGCCGCTATTTTGATATGCTCAAAATCTTCGTCATCCCCAACCGTACGTGCAACCTTCTTGTAGAAACTATAAGCATGCTTCACCCGACCAGAGATCTCAGCCTTTACCCCAATCGCAGCCATTTCAGCCCGTAGCACATCACATACCCGATCAACATATGAACGCCATTGATTACGTTCTGTTTCAAGAAGATTACGTACCCACATATAGCGATCTGGCTCTAAAATCTGAAATGACAGATCTTGCAGTTCACTCTCAACCTTGGACATCCCCAGACGTCCAGCCAGAGGAGCATAGATCTCACGCGATTCTTCAGCCAGCGTTAACATATCCTGCTGCTCACCGCGAAACTCCGGATGTACCATCAGTCGCATCGCATGTAACCGATAGGCTAATTTGAGCAACACCACACGTGGATCATCAGCCATCGCGACAAACATCTTACGCACGGCCTCGGCCTGTTGACGGCGCATAGCTTCACGGATACGGGGCTTTTTGCTCTCCAGTGCGGCTTCATCTTCTTTTGTCGCCGAACTCTGGGTATTCTGTACAACCAGCATCGCACCAGTCGCCGCCGTCTGCTTCTTACGCTCAAGGATGTTTAAATTCAACATACTTTCAATCACGCGGGCAGTAGGCGCCCCAAGGTGATAGGAAACTTGCTCTAGTAGCAAGAGATCTGCATCAACAGCCTCAAAGACCAGACCAGCGGCAATGCCAATAGCATCAACATGCATCGTCTGTGCAAGAATAGTTGTTACTGCAAGCGCATGTTCCAGCGGGGGAATCGGGCGAACACTCGTACCAGGGACACCCTGACAGGCCTCTAACGCAAGCTGAAACGCTTTTTGTATATGTTCGATCTCAGCAGGAGCCATATACTGGCGTATTAGCACTAAAAGTTGCTTAATAGCCTCAGAGTATGATTGCCCTGTCAATTTCTGTTCTATAGACCTATCTATCATAGTCATCTATGTCCACTTGGTGTCTTTCTCTCTCCGAGAAACAAACCAGTATCTCTCATTTTCCTCGACTACCGCTATCGAATGAGCATTCATCAATTATCGTTGAGAAACTACATGATAGCGCATCATTGTACATACAATCTTTGTACATACAATCTTTACTATTCAAAAAACTATCCATAAGAGTATACGAACTGCTCTCTACTCTGGTATACGTTTCAACATAAGTCCGGTTTAATAGATTTCGCTAGCTTATCGATCTGTGGTGCGCACATATCTATGTGACAGATTGCTCCATGAGCAATGCGCATTACACTGGGAAACAATACCTGTCTCCATCAGTAGTCTATAACCTGCAAGCATTATTCCGAGAAGAGGAGGGGAGGAAACTAACGTGTATCATCATGCCACTACCACATTCACATCATCCCCCCCGAACGGTGTGCTATTTTCCTGAAGCCCGCTCAACGCTGACAACTGTTTTTACTTGACGCAGGCGGCGGACAATTCTTTCTATCTCGTCAAGCACATTATCCCCACTATTAATCTCTAACGTAGCAGTGATAATTGCTTTTTGCATCGAAGGATGCGTAGTTGAAGTCACTGAAACCATGTTAATACCGGCATCCGCCACTACAGCAGCCACATCACGCAATAAACCAGATCGATCATGAGCCGTCAAAGCAATAGAAATCCGATAACTTTCCGGCTTGATCTGATGCCAGTGTACATCAACCTGAACATTCGTGAATTCGCGGTTACGTCTGGTAATCTGGCAATCTGTACGATGGACAATGATCCCCTGATCTGGTGTTAAAATACCAACGATTTCATCACCAGGAATAGGACAACAATATGAACAGAGTTGAACAACTCTATCACGCTCTCTGGTATGATAGCTGTCACCATTAGGCTCAATCGTAGAGGACGCATCCCCGCCTTCACCTTGTGCTATCAATGGCAACAAATGTGCAAGCAGAACATCTATCGAGAGATCTTCGCGTCCCAATGCTACGTAGATATCTTCTATAGTAGCATATTTCTTAAAAACAGTGCTAGAGGTGGGTTCCTCAACACAAAGCTTTTTTAACTCGTTTTCTATATTCTCGTCGATACCTGCGAATCCGGCAGTGGTCAATGCTAACGTGAGTCGCTCACGACCAATTTGCAGATTAATCTCGCGCTCATAGGTCTTAAGATAGCGCCGTATCTTATTACGAGCCGCGGCTGTACGTGCGAAAGAGAGCCAGTCACGTGTTGGATGAACAGTGCGATTGACCATGATCTCGACGATTTCGCCACCCTTTAACTCATAATCAAGTGGCACCAGACGTGTGACCAGACGACCACTATCATCAGTCTCTGTAATGATACGCGCACCCGCACAGTGATCACCGATATCAGTATGAATACGGTAGGCCATATCCAATGGGGTAGAACCACGTGGCAGATCTTTCACTTCCCCCTGAGGGGTGAACACAAAAATCTGCTCCTGGAAAATATCGCCTTTCACAGCCTCCACAAACTCGTCAGCACCCTGTGGCAATGAACGTTGCCATTCACGCAACTGCTCAATCCAGGTCACCATCTCGCGATAAGAGAGACGCCAACTGCCAGGGATTACCTCACCCTTTACTTCCGCATTCTGCTCATCCTTGCCCATCCGCTCCTTCAGGAACCAGTAACTGGCAAGGCCATAATCGGCGGTTCTTTGCATATCATGTGTGCGAATCTGGATTTCAGCTAGCCGATTGTCCAGGCAAAAAACGGTTGTATGCAGAGATTGATAACCATTTAACTTTGGTGTAGCAATGAAATCCTTAATACGCCCATCCTTCGGTCGCCACAACGCATGAATATGACCCAGAGCCAGATAACACTCATAGTCAGAATTCACCAGGATGCGAAACGAAACCAGATCATGCACGTTGCTAAGCTCATCCGCGTTTACTTCCATCTTGCGGTTGATGCTGGCAAGATGCTTCTGCCAGGCCATGACTTCAGCATCAATTCCGGCTCGCTTCATCTCTTCGCGCAGGATACGACACACCTCACCAATAAAGAACAGGCGACGTTTTACCTCTTCATTAACCAGACGCGAGAGCCGTTCATACTTCTCTGCTTCCAGATAAGCAAACGAATAATCTTCCAGATCGGCCTGTACCAGTGCCATGCCCAACCGTCGAGCCAATGGAGCATAAATCTCAGTTGTCTCACGAGCCTTATTCTGTTGTTGCGCTGGAGACATCGCTCCCAGAGTACGCATATTGTGCAGACGATCAGCCAGCTTTAATACCACCACACGCGGATCTTCAGCCATTGCCAGCAGCATTTTGCGCACCGTCTCACTACGCATACGGCGCTTATCTACCAGTGAAGGTAATGTTGGCGTATTCTCCTGCGACTCAACGCTAGAAACTCCTTCCGCAGCGTTTTTTCCCATGTCGTTGGCATCGTCAGATACAACAGGAATAGCTGGCTGCTTCCCCGCCAAAGCATCAAATTTTGTAACGCCGTCAACAATATTCGCCACAGCGGTGCCAAAATGCTCACGCAAATCCTCAAGAGAATATTCAGTATCTTCTACGACATCATGGAGGAGGGCAGATACTATTCCATCTGCATCAATACGCATACCAGCAAGCAGAAAAGCTACCTCCAGGGGGTGTTGTATATATGGCTCCCCCGAACGACGTGCAACGCCTTTATGCGCATGATCAGCCAGATCATAGGCATGGCGAATTTTCTCCATATCCTGCGGAGTTAAATAACGCTGCGTCTCAGTGAGCAAGTCCTCCAGGGTCATCCGCGATTCGGGCACATGCGTATCCCACGTAGTGGTGGTCTTTACCAACGGCACTACGTACCCCATATCTTTTTTCTGTTGGGACTCGTCTGTTACTTTATCAAAATTGGTAGCCATACTTTCATTACCTGCTACTACATGCTGTATCATCTGCTGTGTCTATCCAATGTGCCCTATACACCCCTCCACGACACAATACACAATACCGAATAAAAGTTATTCTTTTATTGTACACTATGCCTACAAGTCATGTTAAATGGGAAGGGGGGCGAAAACAGATGTTACTAATCTATTATAAAGAGCAAAGTGAGACTGTCAAGCAGATATATCGTTCACAAGTACCTACTAAGGTGTCATAATGTATGACTGTGGTGGGTATGATGAGGTTAAAAACACTAACACTTCGCTTACTACTGAGAACAATTAGCAAACGGCCTTTATTCCTGTGCAGAGAGTACTTTTATCTGCATATCATGCCGCACAAACAGAGTTACAAACTCCGTTCATACAGGCATTACTCATGCATAGGCTATCCATCCCCGACAGAATCGTCTGGTAATGTACGTACGTATCTCCTATAAATTTACGCCAATTACGTCACTTTTGTATAGCAGATGGAACCGCTCCGTTGCTTCTATACAAAACAACTCCTGTTAACATGCGCAAAGAACATGGCATCGCGCTCCAACTATTGAGAGAACACGATGCCATGTTCTTTATACCCCACCAACATTTCCAAGCATATAGATTTCATGCACAGATGTTAAGCATGTGTATATGATGGTTCAACTTCTTGCGGCACATCCTCTTCAGATGCAGGAACAAGTGCTTTACCTGGAATAGCAGTCAGAAAACCAAATCGACCCATTTTCGTCGCCAGGGAACGATCAATCCCTATATAGCGACTGGTTGCTGCCAGATATAGGCTAGCAAAGATGAAGACATACATAACGGATGTCCCGATGTCCGTAGCTCCTGCATGGTATGGTCCACCAAACCCTTCAGCCGTTGACCAGATGATAAACGAAAGGATAGCCCCCACCACATATGTTAGATTACAGAAAAGCCCCAGAATCAACGCTAAAGCAACCGCCGTCTCACCCAAAGCGACAAGATAGCCGAAAAGATGAGGATTGATATCGACAATAGCCACCCACATTTTCATCCAGACCTGGGCAATTGGCAATTGCCCCTGGATATGACGGGACAAGTAATGAGGCATATTCATAAGGAACGCTGGTTGCCATTTATACCAGGCATCAATCGCCCAGACGACCCCAAAAAGAATACGCACGACAGCCATCGATTTTGCCCACCATTGTGACGTTGTGTTGGAGTTCATGAAATTTCCTTTCTGTTCTAATACATCATCACATTATTCATTTTCTCTATTCTTCGTTTCAGTTGATCACAAAAGCTTTCTTAACATGGGCACTTAGCAATCAGACAGGAACACATACAGACGAAATAGATATTTTCGTCAATAAGTACTGATTCTACAATCTCATGATTAGAAATGAAAGATCATTTACATTAAATTTCATTAAAATTTACGCCCAATGTAATTTTAATAAAAAAGTGTAAGACCACTCTTTTTAATTTTATTATAATTATTTAACCAAACTATATAACAAAAAAAGCAATTTATTAACATTAAATATATACAAATAAATAAATACAATAAATACAGGTAACTATCCAGTATTTAGCTGCTCTCTATTCTTCCGGATGGTGTGGAAGGGGGTTGCCGCTCCTGCACCCTGCTTTCACTCTCAAGGATGCAGACTCTATTTATCTCTATAACACTCTTCTTCACAAAAAAGAGAAATATGGTATACCTGGTCATCGTTTCGATACCTTTGGGCTTTTTTTATGTAAAGAAATCCCCAATCTTTTGATGTCAGTTTTGATGTCAAAGCAGAGGATACGGGATCAGGATAACATGCTTAAACGGCTTGAGAGGCGGATGGAGACAAAAAAAGAGCCAGCGTGGTAAAGGCATAGCCAAGAACATACCTCGGCTAAGCCTCTCTGCTGCTCTTAATCGGAAAAGACTGGTTGCTGACGCCATTGTCCATCAGGTGACATTCACATCATAAACAGGAAACGAACATCCTCAAGTAGAAATAGCACTGTCAGCAATTACTTAACCACGGGCAATACGCACTTTGTCAAAGCAAGGACTGCAATAGACAGGGCGATCATTTTTCGGCAAGAATGGAACTTGCGTCTCAGTACCACACTCAGCGCAAATTACAGTATGCATCTCACGTGGAGCACGCTCACGGCTACCGCCATTTGCTGCAGCACGACGAGCGGAACGGCACGACTGACAGCGACCAGGCTGATTCATCAACCCTTTTTGCTGGTAGAACTCCTGTTCCCCTGCTGTAAAAATGAAATCTTGACCGCACTCACGGCATTTTAGGGTTTTATCAACGAAATTCAACTAGGGACCTCCTTGGTGCTATGTTGGTAATCCTCCAGGTCCATATCCTAGCAGATGTCACCAGTCTTTTTCCCTATACCAGCGGGGGATTCTACCCTGGACGAGCACTGTATGCGAGACCGAGATGGGATACCGCTTGAAAGCATACACTATCTGTACGCGATTTGCAAGCATTTTCCCGTGAAATTTTCTCTATAGTACATATTTTTATGTATCTTTTATAACCAAATTCTTTTGTTAATATTCATGGGTCTATGCTGTTGAAGCTATTTTTTATTGCAAGTATTCTCTATCCCATCACCGCTCATATGACTTGATATCAGGGAAGAAAACGTGTCATATGCTCTCTCTTTACCTGTACTTGACGTTTATGAGAAAATATAAAGAGGGATATTGAGCATTACTGTTTTTGCTCTATTTGTTCAATCCTACATATAATCCATTGTATTGTTTTTTATAACAGGAAATACATGTCATCATTTCGCTTTACTATAGACGCTGAATGTTCCGACAGTTGGGCACGGGCGGGAACAATAGAAACGCCTCATGGCACAATCCAAACCCCTATCTTTATGCCTGTCGGTACACAAGCAACCGTCAAAAGCGTCTCTCCTGAAGAGCTTAAAGCTGCTGGTGCTCAAATCATTCTTGGCAATACCTACCATTTGATGCTACGACCTGGCTCTGAATTGATTCAATCATTTGGTGGCCTTCATTCTTTTATGAACTGGCATGGTCCCATTTTGACAGATAGTGGGGGCTTTCAAATCTGGAGTCTGGGACACCTGCGCAAGTTGAATGAAGATGGTGTAGTCTTCAAATCTCATCTCGATGGGTCGTATCATACTCTGACACCAGAACGGATCATGCAGATTGAGGCCGAGATTGGCGCGGACATTATCCTGCCACTTGATATCTGTGCCCCTTACCCCTGTTCCCCTGCTGAGGCAAAAAAAGCAATGGAATGGACACATCGCTGGGAAGAACGCGCACTCATCGAGAAAGAGCGTCAGCGACCAGAACAGACCCTATTCGGCATTGTACAGGGAGCGTTTGAACCAGAACTACGGCAACAGAGCGCGGAGATTATCGGAAAGATGCCTTTCCCCGGTCTGTCAATTGGTGGACTTTCAGTTGGTGAACCCAAAGAACAGATGTGGGAGATGCTCAATCATGTCACCCCCAGTTTGCCACGCGATAAACCACGTCACCTGCTGGGTGTTGGGTCGCCAGAAGATCTGGTGATAGGTGTTGGTCTGGGTATGGACATGTTTGACTGCGTACTCCCTACGCGTGTCGCTCGTCATGGTGGTCTATTTACACAGGACGGTCGTGTGAGCATCAAAAAAGCACGCTTCCGTACCGAGCATGGACCAATTGAAGAGGGTTGTGACTGCTATACCTGCCAGAACTATAGTGCTGCGTATGTTCATCACCTTGCGCGTACTGAGGAGCAACTCTACTATCGCCTCGGCAGTATTCATAACATTCGCTTTATGCTACGCCTCGCACAACGGCTACGTGAAGTAATTCTGAATGGTAGCTATGCCGCTTTTCGTGAGGAATTTCTTGCCCGCTATATCCCCGCCTCTCAGGAGATACGCGAAGCCCAACGAGAAAAATGGAAACAGGCAGCACGCGAGAAACAAAGACTATAAGCTATTTATTCTTGCACCTGGAAAAGTGGGACACGAAGGAAAAAAGTCATGGAGACAGCTACAACCTATCGCTTTATCAACACAGACATACAAAATGCCGCCCTCAATATGGCAATTGATGAGGCCATCCTGCAACATTATCTGGAGGGAAAAGCACCACCAACCCTGCGTGTCTTTCGCTGGACACAACCATCAATCTCACTGGGACGGTTCCAGAAGATTGAGCGCGAAATAGAGCTTGAAGAATGCCAGCGAACGGGCGTAACGCTGGTACGACGTCCAACCGGTGGTCGAGCCGTCTATCACCGCGATGAGTTCACCTACAGTATTGTGATTGGTAAAAAAGATGGTGTCCCCTCAGGAGTAGTCGCAGCCTATGCCTATCTCTGTCAGGGCATCATCGGAGCACTACAATCATTAGGCGTACAGGCAACCATCAGTGATGAACGGGTCAACAAACATCCATCGGCGGCCTGTTTTGCCTCATCAACACAGGCAGATCTGACAAGCGATGGTTTCAAACTGGTCGGCAGTGCGCAGGTCTGGAAAGATGACGCGCTTCTCCAACAGGGTTCACTTCCACTGGACGATCGTGCAGCCGAATTTTTCTCATACCTGCGCTACCCATCCGCAGCAGCACGTCAGGAAGCATTATCACTCTATAATGAGAAAACAACCCCACTGCATACACTGGCACCCCAGGCCAGTTGGGATGACGTCGCGCAAGCTTTCAAACAAGGCTTTGGCACATTTCTCCAACACGACTTTACGCCGGAACAACTCAGTCTATCAGAATGGCAACTGGCACAGCAACTTGTTGAGGAAAAATACAGTAAATTAGAGTGGCGTAAACAACGTATATCGCTGGTATAAATTCTCATAGTGCGGTACAATGAGCAATTGTATATAGCAAAGAAGCAAGAGGGTGTTTTCTCGTTTTTACCAGTGTCAAATGTTTGAAAACCATACTGCATATATATTTATATCTTTATGAAACACTTCCGAACGCTATACGTAAGTACATAATAGTAAGGAGTTTCTGGGCGTGAGCATTTCTATTGATGTGGCCCATAAAATATTAGAAGCCAGTATACAAAAAGCACGCGAATTGCGTAGCCCGGTCAGTATCGCGATTGTCGATGCAGGCGGTCATCTGGTGCTCTTTGAGCGTATGATGGCCCCATATGGATTTGCAACTGGCGATATAAGTATTGCCAAGGCAAATGCCGCTGTAATGTTCAATCAATCAACCGATGCTATCGCCCAATGGGGGGGCGCAATCCCAGGTTTCGCCGCGAGTCTCTCGGAAATGACGCATGGCAAATTTATTATGGCTGCTGGTGGTTGGCCTCTGCGACTGAATGGCGTGACGATTGGTGGTATTGGGATTAGCGGGGGAAATGCGCCCGGACGTGACGACGAAATCGCTCGTGCAGGTTCCGCTGTTCTTGAAACACTTTCACGTTCCACAGCAAACACACCACCAGCACAACCATATCATACACAGGAATCGACAACTACTAATGTACAACCGGCATCAGCTAATGGTGCGGGACACGCCACCACGGTATCACAGCAGGGTCCGTTGACAACACATCACTTACCCTGGAATGAAGCTGATAGTTATCCAACGGATAATCCGTCAGACTCATCACAGTAGAACGTTGTAAAGCACCCAGGAGATAATTCATGACGCAAAATTCGATCACATCAACGCGCAGAAGACGTACACGTAACCCACGTAATCGTCCTACCCTTATAACAGGAACAGAACAGTTACAACCTGCTTCAGATACCAATGAGGTGGTAAGCGATACGGAGCCGTTGGATACCCAGACCGAACCTCTTGCTGAAACCGCATCACCAGTTGAGTCTATCGCCCCAACACCCAGGGCTGGCTTTTTCTCTAAAGTAGAAAAAGAAGAGACAACGACCGAAGAAAAGAATGTGGTTCAGGCCCGTATGGCACGTGCATTCAAACGAGTTACCAACAAGGTCGCGCCAAAGGCAACAGAAACGAACGACGAGACGAAAGCAACAACGGCACCATCAGGAACAACGAAAAAGGCCAGTTCAACACCACAACGCCCACCGACAATGTTTAAACCTCGCCACCTTGCTGGTATGGCTGTTTACTTACTCGGTGCTCAGTTCCTGCTTCCATACGAACATGTACTGATGGTCAATCTGGGTGGAGATCCAACACTCACCTCTTTCAAGATAGGCAGTTTCAACGTAGCTCTTACGCCATCATTCATCTTAAATATTCTGACGTTGATTATTCTGCTATTCGTACTGGTGAAGTTCGATTTCTTGCCAAGTGGTAAACAGTTTGCACAACAACAGACTAATGATCGACTGAAATCGCAAAATAGGGCAGGCGCTGCTAGCAGACCAGCCCAACCGGCGATACGACAGGGAGTCAAAGGTGAGGATGATGATCTTTACCAGGCATACCGGGTCAATCAGCGCCGTGAAAAGAAACGCTAAATCGATAACAGTAATCTAAACCGGGGGCGATTGCTCCCGGCTTCAATCTTTGTATGAGCGATTTACCAATCCATGCCAAGCCAGCGAACCTGAAGTTCACGTTCACCTAACCCCGAAACAGCCAGCACTTGTGACTCATCTGGCATCAGATCAAGCATATTATCACTCCACTTGACCCCATCACCCGCATGAAGCCAGACACCTTTCGCGGGCTTTGTGGCACTGACACGAACATGTTGATCGTCCAGACGCTCTACCACTACTGATGGATCAGGCAGTGTCAGATACTTAAATGGTTCAGGCCAGAGCACAAAACGAGCAATCACCGTATCCCCCTGTCGGAGACGTACACTTACCACTTCATAATCATTCTTCGCATGCGCAATTGCGCCCAACTCCGATGAGCGATTAGGTAACAATGTCACAGAACACCGCTCCTGCGATACCAGTTCACCATCAAGTGTCCAGATACCCACTTCCAATTCAGCTTTAGCCTCACTCAATGTCCCATTCACAGCCCACAGTTCGACCTGTTCAGACGAAGCCCGCGCCGCACCAACGGCAAAAGAAGCAAGCTCACGAGCGAAAGAATAATAGGCAGGCTTGGGACGCAGATCATAGTCAACAATCGCCCAACTGGTTACAGGCCAACAATCATTCAACTGCCAGACCAGTGCGCCAGCCGTATATTCACGTCCGGGTCCCTGCCAGCGCCGCCGCCAGCCACGTGCCGCCGACGTCACTGCCTCTGACTGGATCAATTGGGTCGCGTATGCATAGCCGGGCAAATCCTTGACCATACGTACGTTCTCCACCAGATATGGTGCCAGACGACGAGGACCACCAGCATCTTTATTGTGGAAGTCAAGCATACGACTCTGTGGATACCACTCTTCAGGCGGTGAAAATGCAGCAATCGTCTCCATCACAGGGAATGCCTGCATACCAAATTCACTGACAAAACGACCAGCCAGTTTCGGATAATCCTGATATGGGATACTCCCATGCCAGACCGTCCATTCGTGAATATCACCAATCGTCTTATCCCCGGACTTCACGCCACCATAGGGGCTGCCGGGCCAGTATGGGCGTGTGGGGTCCAGCGCGGTACAAATCTCTGGCAAAAGCTGCTCATAGATCACACGTGCCGGAAAAGGTGTGCTCAAGAAATCACCAGTGAAAGCTGGATCATAGTGTGGTTCACCAATAGCATAATCTTCATTATTGCCACACCAGAGCACGATACTGGGATGATGACGCAAACGGCGCACATTTGCTTCAGCTTCAACACGAACACTCTGCTGGAACTGCTCATCAGCCGGATAAAGACCACAGGCAAACATGAAATCGTGCCAGATCAGCAGACCCAATTCATCACAGGCCTCATAAAAAGCAGTATGCTCATAGATACCACCACCCCAGAGACGAATCATGGTCATATTGGCATCGGCAGCAAGCTTCAGCCATGCATGGTAACGCTCAGGAGTAATACGCGTGGTAAACGAGTCCGCCGGAATCCAGTTCGCTCCACCACAGAAAATCGGCGTATTGTTTACCTCAAAGAAGAAACTTGTACCAGCCTCACCATCCACAGGTTGCTGTACCAGACGCAGCTTGCGCAGTCCTAAACGCAACTCACGACGATCCAATCCTTCTGACCCACGCAGCAGAGTGGTCACAAGCCGATACAACGGTTGTTCACCATAACCATGAGGCCACCAGAGCTGAGGATTATCGATAATAAACGTATGCGACACCGAAACGCCTGGGGCCACCACCGTCTGCTCGTAAACCAGTTCACCAGCAGGGGAATACAACGCGATATGTAACTGTTCAGGCTCAGTTGAAGATGATGATATCTTATGATGCTCAAGCTGCACCGATACAGGCAACGTGACGGTCTGTAGATCGTCAGCGACAACAGCGGAGCAGTGAAGATCATCGATACGTGACGTATACGCCTCAAGTGAAACGGGAAGCCAGATACCAGCGGTCATGAATACTGGACCCCAATCCCAACCATAATGGTATTGTGCTTTACGCACATAGAGACGACTGGAATCACCATTCCAGAGCGCTCGCTTCCCATAAAGCTGCTCACGCTCCTGACCAACACGTACTGCCGATTCAAATAAGATCCACAGTTCATTCTGCCCCTCATGGGCATACTCGCGTACAGAAACTCGCTGCGGAACAAACATATTATCGCTCGCAAGAACCTGTACGCCATTAAACCAGATCGTAGCGAATGTATCTAACCCTTCAAAAGAGAGCACCAGCTCCGGGGTTTGTAAGAGATCTTCCGTTATCTCAAACGTAGAACGGTAGAGCCAATCGCGCTCACCGACCCATTGTATATCCTGCTCATGTAATTCAATAAAAGGATCAGGAATACGGCCTGCCGCCAGAAGATCCAGATGAATCTCTCCGGGCACTTGAGCCGGAAGCCAATCCTCGGATACGTGAGAAAAATCGTCGTTGATTGCTAATGCAGTATCCCGTTCTTTGCACTGCCATCCTTGTGAAAGTGAAAGTTGCTTCACAGCGGTGTTACTTCCTTTCAGGGAAAAATAAACGAGAAATCGTTTGCAAACAGCATATCAGGATAGAACCATATAGGGCAATAATAGCAAGTAAGCTATAATAACAATATGTATGTTTTCCCACTACGCATCGACCAAACTATAGACATAATACCTAACAAAAAACCGATCCATATTTCATGCCTTGACATATACTATTGACAATCCATATAATCGAAACAGAGATCCAGAGATCATCTGGATCTGTGAACAAAACAAACCAGCAAGACAGATAACAAAAAATAAACGAGAGAAATTGATGCTCAGCCCAACTGAAACATATACACAACTGAATCACACATACTTTTATTATTATTACTGGTTTAGCCCTCCAGCATGATGGTGGGCCCTTTGGGCTGAGCAAAAATTGACCACCAGCGTGCTGGAGAAGCAGAGGAAAAAAAACCTCTGCTTTTTTGTTTTCAAAAAATAGCTAGCAGATATCGGCGTGGAAAGGATAGTTGTCATGATCATCACGATTAATAATGAGGCCAGCAGCGAAGCAAGAGCAGAATTAATGGAACTGCTCTGCCGCATCACAGGCAGTAAGCTCCCAATTACCACTACTATCATGCAGAAACGTGAAGTAGTAGCGCTCGACTCAGGCATGATTGATGCGCAGGCTGAACGTGCCTTACGAGAACAGAGTGCGGTAGAGGGCCTGCACAATCCGAAAACAGCGTACCAACTGGCAAGCAAAGCATTCCAGGCGGAACGCACCAGTATCGTTATTGGCAATGTTCACGGTGGCAATCCAGTGACCATTGGTGGTGAGCACGCGAATCCAGTCATTATGGCAGGTCCGTGCGCGGTTGAAGATCGCAAACAGTTGATGGAAACGGCCCTCGCTGTAAAAAACGCTGGTGCACAGGTGCTCCGTGGTGGAGCATTCAAACCACGCACATCACCATACCAGTTCCAGGGACTTGGCATTGAAGGGCTACATTTACTGGCAGAGGCACGAGAACTCACAGGTCTTCCCGTCATCACCGAAGTCATGGAACCAGAGATGGTTGAAGCCGTCGCCCAGCACGCCGATATTTTACAGATTGGCACCCGGAATGCGCAGAACTTTCCTTTGCTCCTCAAAGCGGCCCGCAACAGCAAACGCCTCCCGGTCCTGCTCAAACGTGGCTTAGCTATGACCATTGATGAATGGTTACTGGCTGCCGAATACATCCTTGCTGCTGGCAACCCGAATGTCATTCTCTGCGAGCGTGGTATCCGCAGCTACGATCCACAGACCCGTAACGTCTTAGATCTGACCGTTGTGCCATTGCTGCACCAGCTTACCCATCTGCCAGTTGTAATCGATCCCAGTCACTCAACCGGACGTCGTGAACTCGTCCCGACCATGTCACGTGCGGGCATCGCCTCCGAAGCAGATGGTTTAATCATCGAATCACATCCTGATCCAGACAAAGCACTGTGTGATGGTCGTCAGTCGGTCCGGCCCGAAACCTTAGAGCGGATCGTCTTAGAAGCACAGATGATTACGAACATGATCAGGGGTGAGGTTTCAGTAGCCTGACCCTTTTCTTTTGCCTTTTTTTACCTGACAATCCTTATCCACAATGACGAGCAAACTGCAATGGTCAATAAACAATCAAAGAAGTAATATATGACAGCAGTTTACCAGGAATGAGACTACTACCATTGAATACATAGCAAATGACCTGATATGAGGAAGATAACCTCTCTATCAGGTCATCTACTATCCCCTCTGTTTAAACATAGCTACTAAAAAGTTACCCATCTGCGTCTATGATCAAAAAAAATTCGTGATTGTTGGTAGAAACGTTGCTAGTGATGGTTGGAAACTGATGAGAAAAGTATGATAAAATGAGGTTTGATCGAGACATCTTACGTCACTTTTTAGATACTACTGTTCATCCTTACACCACCTGTTCGAGCATACTGAAATTATCTCTCAATCACAGTGTAATCACAGGTTAACCTGAGTACTATCTATACCTATCGACTCTCTCTCCATAGTTATGATATACTCTTTGTACGTAGAAAGAGTATTTTGCTAACTGGGTGGGAATAGATCTAAGGCTTTGAGGAGACACTATGCCAACACGAATTATAATTGCCGATGACGAAGCCATTCAGCGCATGGATCTAAAGGATGTGCTGACCAAGCAGGGTTATCTCGTTATTGGAGAGGCCGGAGATGGCCAGAGTGCCGTCAACTTGGCCCGCGAACTACGACCAGACCTGGTCATCATGGACATTCGTATGCCCGATATGGACGGCATTGCCGCCGCCGAAACGCTCGCACAAGAAAAAATTGCACCAGTGTTGTTGCTCACGGCCTTTGGAGATCAACAGCTTGTCGAACGCGCCAAAGAAGCTGGCGTCGCGAATTATATCGTCAAACCATTGCGTGAAAGCGAAGTAGCCCCGGCAATCGAAGTAACCCTGGCGCGGTATAGCGAATATCGTGCAATTGAGGAAGAAAATCGCACCCTCACTGAGAAACTGGAAACCCGTAAGGTTGTTGAACGGGCTAAAGGTTTGCTCATGGAGAAACAAGGGTTATCGGAACAGGAAGCTTTCCGTAAAATCCAGAAGGCCAGCATGAATAATCGGAAGTCAATGCGTGAGGTAGCGGAGGCAATCCTGCTTACCAACGAAATGTAACCTGTCAGGGTGGATGTAGCGAGCCAACCTTGACGCTACATCCCCTTTACGGCTAGTAAAGATAGAAGAACATGTCACTGGCAACGAGTACCGATCTTACTATTTCTGTAGTTGGCATTCGCTTTCGTCCAGCCGGTCGTATCTACTACTTCGACCCCCAGGGACAGACCTTCACGAACGGAGAGTATGCTATTGTTGAAACCGTTCGGGGTATAGAGGCTGGTCGCGTTGTTATTGCGCACAAAAAAATCTCTGAGCGTGATCTCAGTGATCCACTTAAACCTGTCTTACACCTGGCAACCGAAGATGAGTTGCGCTCAATGCTCTCTTATAAGAATAAAGAAAAAGAGGCATTAGTTCGCTGTCATGAGCGAATCGTCCAACATAATCTCCCAATGAAACTCGTCGAAGCAGAGTACACGTTCGATGGTAGCCGCCTCACCTTCTACTTTACGGCGGATGAACGTGTTGACTTTCGCGCTCTGGTCCGTGACCTCGCGGCAACATTCCGCACCCGTATTGAACTGCGTCAGATTGGAGCACGCGATCAGGCCAAATTACAAGGTGGTGTTGGACCTTGTGGCAAAACACTCTGCTGTAGTTCCTGGATTACCGATTTCGGTATCGTCTCTATCAAAATGGCAAAAGAACAGGGACTACCATTAAACCCCTCAAAAATTTCTGGTGTCTGTGGACGTCTGATGTGTTGCCTCTCCTATGAAAATGACAATTATATTCAGGCCAAGCAACAGATGCCGCACATTGGAACCATGCTCGATACACCAAGTGGTCGCGGCAAAGTGGTTGCCGTGAACGTTCCACAAAATTCTGTTGAAGTTATGCTTGAAAGTGGTGCCAGTATCCATATTCCCGTTAATACGCTGGAAGTAAAACGCAAGAGCAAGGGGTGCAGCGGCTGTAGTGGTTGTGGCAGCAGTGGCTCCGGTGGTGCCTGTGGTACATCACGGGGAAGCGCCGGCGGTTGCGGCTGTGGCAGTGGTGGTAGTTGCGGTACCAGCGCAAAGGGTAGCACTGGCGGTTGTAGTTCGTGTGGTATTAAGAAAAAACAGTAAAACAACTATCTGGTGAAGAGATGAGAGGAAGGTGTGTGTACACATGTCGTCGGACAGGAAGGAACCAGGAGCTACCTGGCAAGGCCCCACAAATGCAAGCTCCACATGGGGACAGGCATCTGAACAGGTTCCCGCGTCAGGCTCTGAGGAGGTACTCCCCCACTCCGAACAACAGCGAATAGATGCAAGTAATGCCAGTACGCCGCTACCCACAGAGCCAGCGGCGCAACCGGGAACCACAATAAGGGGCAATATCCATTCGTTTGCTACCTCGCCATCAACGTTAGAGGTACTTAAATACATCGGCCATTTCGCACTACTCATTTTTGTACCAATACTCTTCGGCGTCATCACAGGTTTGCTGGTACTCCCTTCGGTAGCAGCAGGACAGGCCAGTGCGCCACCACTCGCGTTTTTTCCAATCCTGTTGATCTTGATCGCTATCACCATCGCGCAAGGGGTGGCAATCTATTACGCTGGCACTGATAACGGTTTATGGATACCAGGTACATTGGCAGCCTTTAGCCTGTTCTTATTAGTTGGTTGCTTTAGCCTGTTTGGGCTGGTACCTGGACTGCTGCTCCTGCTGGCACTGATTGTGGTCGCGGTGCTCCTTGTGCGCCGCTGTATGCATCCAGTGCCTGATGGCTATGTGGATATTGTGTATGCGTTCAAAAAATATAGACGCACACTCTATTCGGGGTTGAATATCCTTTTCCCGTGGGAAATAATCTATACCCAACTAAATACAGAAGAAGTACAATGGCTGTGTCCCACACAGGTTATCCAACTTTCACGAGAAGAGGATGTCATTCTACAGGCGGTGATCTCCTATCAACTGATCCCAGAAGACGCCCATCTGGCAATCAAACAGATCAGAAACTGGGAAGAGAGTCTACGCACTCTTTTCCAGACACTGTTACAGACCATCGCGACGGTCTTTTCCCCAAATGACTTTTTGACCTGGCCGCAAGGTATTCATGGGCAACCGGGTACAACCGAAGATGCAGATGATTTTACCAGTGGCTTTGAACGTCGGGAAGCCATTAATAATTATTTACTAAGTCTGGTACGGGATCGAGTTGCTCTCTGGGGCGTGCAGATCAATTGGGTGAGCCTGCGCGATATCGAGCTAGCTCCTCATGGAGCACTCGCTCGCGATATACGCTCCATAGCACCGCCACCAATCCAGGCAGTTGTGGCAGAACAACCAGCCGTTCTGGACCAACCAATTCCACAATTTCAATCCGTGCCAACTTCATCAGCGCAACAAGTGGAGAGTAACGATACAACAGAGGAGCAACCAACGATCAATAATGCAGGCCCTCTGGCTCCCAACACCTTTCCAGTCAACCACCTGAAGGAAGAGGTACTGATCAAGGCTTATCGAGAAGTGCAGGATGGCAAAATAACTGATCCGGAGACGATCCGTGGGATTGCGTCAAAGTTTGAGGCAGTTGCACGCGATCCTGTCTCCAGTCAGTCCGTGAATTTTGATGCGGCACGTGCAGCTTTAAATCTGTTTGAACGAGCACGTCAGTGCGAGGAGGAGGATTTTGCTCATGGAGATTAACGATCACAACACCAACCATGCTATATCCTCCTTACAGCTCTGATCAACGAAAAGCAAAAAAAGAGCACCGGGATCATCAGACACCCGGTGCTCTTTTTTTGTGAAGCAAAGCTACAGTATAGCCGCGCCAGCAAACTCTCGGAGCAAGTTATTGAACTGACCAGCCTGTTCATCCTGAACATGCACACTGGCTTTATCGATAATACGCACATCGATAGCGCTGTTCACACGCTTGAATGTGGCGCTGGCTTCAGCTGGAACAACGGTTCCGGTGCTCTCACGACCCCAGACAGCGGTCACAGGAACCTGCAGACGTGCGAATGCTTCATGCACATCCAGATGCAGATAGCCACCCAGGAACGAAGCCATGACATAACGGCTGTTTGGCTGATGGGCACTGGTGTAAATGTATTCAACCAGTTCATCAGTAATCAAGCCAGGATTATGATAACCCTGTGCATCGTAGTAACCACGAATAGCCTGACGCGAGGTCAAAACACTGCTATAGATAAACTGACCAATCACTGGCAAACGTAATACCGTCTTCAAGATGGTATTAACAGTGCTGGGATAAGTTTCTTGCAAAATGCCAGTTGGTGGTGTCACAAGCACCAGTCGCTCAAACATTTGTGGACGACGGTAAGCTGCGGCGATAATATAGGCAGCGGTCAGGCCATGCGCGACTGCAATCGCGGGTTTGCCAATTACCTCACGAATAAAATCGTTGAGCAGATCAGCACAGATCTCTGCGTCATAATCAATCGATGGGTGGTCGGAAAGGCCAAAACCCAGCATATCCAGCGCATACACACGGAACTGTTCCGACAATGTATCAATATTCTTGCGCCATTCATATGAGGAAGCACCAGGGCCAAAGCCGTGAATGAGAACGAGTGGCTTCGCATCCTTATTTCCTTTTACCTCATAGAACATATCACCATATTTCCAGGGGTAGCGGCGCTCTTCACCCGTTAACACGGTATCTAACTCGCCTGCCATGGCTTCAGTCACTTTATTTACCATTGCAAGCGTCCCTAGCGTACTCCCAAGCAATAGGCTAGAGGAAAACAACTTCTTTGCAAATGCCATTGCAACACTCCTACATAGTTGTTATTAATCTATTAGTAACTAACGACAATTTTACGATCAAATGAGCCACTCCACTCCCTCTCCCCGCACTGACTATAGAAAAATCAACATCTCTTCTCTATATGATGCTTGTTATGTATAGAACACAGCAGATTCAAGAGTAAATATAGCATGTATGAATGTTGGAGCGCAAACAATATTCCACCTGTACTAACCATGATAATCACCCCTTTTTCTCACTCGATTTTTCCGTACGAGAACTGGCAATGCTTTTGCGCAAAAGTGGCAAAGCATAACCGTTACAAAAGCCAAAATCCATATGCTACAATCCATATATGATAGAAAACATGCAACAATACATCAGCATTACAGAGGAAGTGCAAACAGCATTGCACGAACAGAAGGCAGTTGTAGCGCTAGAATCTACTGTCATCTCTCACGGCTTGCCATACCCTCATAATGTAGAAGTCGCACAGGATATGGAGAATGCCATACGAGCGGAAGGAGCGATACCAGCAACTATAGGCATTCGCGATGGTAAGATCATTGTGGGACTGAGCACGGAGGAAATTCAGTATCTGGCGACCACTTCTCAGATCCAGAAAGTGAGTCGCCGTGATCTGGCAGTCACGCTAGCCAGAAAACATTGGGGAGCAACAACTGTAGCAGGGACAATGCTCTGTGCCTACATGGCAGGTATCCGCTTCTTCGCGACAGGGGGTATTGGAGGCGTCCACCGGGGTGCCGAACGCACAATGGATATTTCCGCTGATCTGCAAGAATTGAGCCGTACCCCTGTCATGGTCGTCTGCGCAGGCGCGAAATCAATCCTTGATCTGAATCTGACACTTGAGTATATGGAAACACATGGCATTCCTGTGCTTGGCTGGCAAACCGATGAGTTTCCGGCTTTCTACGTACGGAGTAGCGGACATCCCGTCCCCCATCGGGTCGATGAAGTGGAAATACTGGTAGCTATCGCACGTGTCCAATGGGATTGCAATCTAGGTGGCATCCTTGTTGGTTGTCCGATACCAGAACAATACGCATTACAATCAGCATATCTGGATACCGTCATTACTGAAGCCTTGCTTGAAGCAGATCGACAGGGAGTCAAAGGAGCAAGAATTACACCATTTGTACTTTCACGTGTAGCAGATGTAACAACAGGAGAAAGCGTTGAAGCCAATAAAGCTTTGTTGGTGAATAATGCTGTATGGGCAGCACGTTTTGCGCATGCGTATTATCTCTGAGCAAATGTTGCTTTATTCCAACATAACGACTACAATACGAATACACATTGGGAACATTTCTCATGTATATAGACCAGATTTTTCATGTAATAGAACCTCCGCGAAAGGAGCCGTAGATCGTGAATCGTCCCATAGAGATGAACAAAGTAATCTGGGGCACCATTCTCTCCATTGTGTATGTGGCGCTCTTCGTCTTCATCAAAAACTCTATTGTGATTGATTGGAAGGGAGATGCATCAAACCTCACACCTTTGAAGTCGGTCATCGCCCTGGTTGGTCTTCTCGTGATTGTACTCTACCATATTTTTGTCCGCGCAAGCGCTGAGACAAAGAAACTCAGTCTCACGGCAGTGCTCACTGTTATCTGGTTATCACTGATTATCTTCTATCCGTTCAAAGATCCCAATAACAGCAATGCCGGTGCGATTGCTTTCTTTACGTTACTTGGCGGATTGGCAGTTGTTGTCCTGTGGGTACGCTTCTTCTCAGATGAAATCGTTGCTTAGCTTCCTGTTTGCAACGAGTGGCAAGAAATGCCACCAACCCACGTCACAAACATCACAAAGGTGGAGATAGAGCTTTGCCAGAACGCATCTCCACCTTTTTTATTGCTCTCTTATGAGCACGATGAACGCCTAATGTCGGAAATGGCGTTTTCCGGTAAACACCATCGCAATGGCAGACTTGTTCGCCACACGAATCGCCTCCTCATCACGTACCGCACCACCGGGCTGGATAATCGCGGTGACCCCCGCCTTCGCGGCGGCTTCGATGCCATCGGGAAACGGAAAGGCCGCGTCCGAGGCCAGCACAGAACCACGCGCTCGCACATCGGCTTTAGCCAGCGCCAGATGCACACTGGCGGCACGGCTCATCTGCCCGGCGCCCACACCCAGCACCATCAGTTTGCGTGCCAGCACAACAGCATTCGATTTGACATTGCGGACCACTTTCCAGGCAAATATCAAATCAGTTACTTCATCAAGCGTTGGATCGCGGTCAGTAACAACACGATATTCCACATCACCATCACCAATCAGATCTGGCGTTTGTAGCAAGATACCACCACCAATGCTGCGAGCCTCCAACCAGTCGGTATGTGTTGTCTGTGACTTGACTGATCGGGGTAGAATCGGACGATGGGTTGCCAGCAAACGAATGCCCTTAAAGTGGCCCAGAATATGCAATGCTTCCGGGGTAAATTCAGGCGCAATGACAGCTTCATAAGGCAGATGACTGATCGCCTGCGCGGTTGCCTGATCAATGGGACGGTTGCTACCAATCACGCCTTCAAAGGAGGAGATAGGATCGCCCGCGTGCGCTTTTTTATATGCCTCAAGCAATGCATCACCACAGCCAACACCACATGGATTCGTATGCTTGACGATCACAACCGTTGGTGCGGTAAAACACTGCACTACTTTCAAGGCCACATCCAGATCAAGCAGATTGTTATAGGATAGCTCTTTCCCCTGGAGTACCTCCGCCTCAGCAATGGTAGGAACGGTAGTGGGACCCCCCGACCAGCGATAAAACGCCGCCTGCTGATGGGGGTTTTCGCCATAGCGCAAAGGTAGCAATCGCTGTAACGAGATAGTCATTTCTGCGGGGAAACGTTCACCAGAAGAATTTTGTAGATAATGCGCAACCGCAGCGTCATAGCTGGCGATATATTGCAATGCAGTCGCGGCCAGACGCCTGCGTGTCTCAAGGCTCACTTCGCCCTGCTCCCGCCACTCTTGCATCACTGGAGCATAATCATCAGGATGAGTTAACACCAGTACATCCTGAAAATTCGTGGCGGCGGCACGCAACAACGATGAGTCCTGCACATTCGCCAGACCAGAATCAGAGGAGACATCTTCGTCAGGATGAGCAACCCTGTCCGCCAGATTCACCACAACCACATCAATGGGTTGCCAGTGATGTGTCTTGAGTTCTTTCATCTGTTTTGTGTGTCGACGTTGTGCTACAATACCAGCATAGATTGCGGGATGGGCCGCCTCCATACGCCCCACCGTGACATCAGAACAGTGGGTTAACGTACTGATTGGTTGAGCTACAATATCTTCGCTCTGTAACGTTCGCCGCGTCTCATCAGTCGCGAAAAGCGTTACCTCATGACTTTGTAGTTCACGTGCTAACTCGGTGAGTCCTTCACGGTTAGCTACACTCAATATCGCCTTCATAGATAATCCTTTCACACTGTGTAGCCTGAACTCACAATAACATTCTCACCAGTATATCTCACAGTTGTGAAAACAGCGAACGCAACCACAAAAACAACGCAGAGAAAGGAGTTTACTTCCAACAATGACGCGGATGTTGATCATACGACCAGGCGCAATCGGAGACAATCTGCTCACTTTTCCTCTGCTGCAACACCTTCATACCACGTTGAATAACCTATCTATTACCTTTGTTGGAAACGCTACCGTTCTACCACTGGCTCACGCCTTTGAGCTTGCGCAAGAGATCGCGGATTACGAAGATCCACGCTGGAGCGAACTATTTCTACCACCAGATCCTGCACCACATTTCCGCAGACTTGCTTCTCTCCTGCAAAACAGAGAGCGAGCGATTGTCTGGCTACATGATCCAGAGAGCATTGTGGTAAAAAATCTCCACACCGCCGGTATCCAACACGTCATACAAGCACCGGGACGCCCAACATTTGACCTGAACAATAACCCTGTACAACACCATATCGTCACATATCTGTTCAACACAATAGGTATCGATAATCCACCAGATCCTCTCTGGCATGTTCCAGTCGGCTACCAATGGCAAGCCCCAACATCCACACATCAATACCCTCGCGCCGTTGCGATCCATCCGGGGAGCGGTGGCGTACAAAAATGCTGGCCGCTCACCTCATTCGCTCAGTCCATCCTGATGCTCTGGCAAGCACAAATCCCGGTGCTGCTCCTGGCAGGTCCGGCAGAACATGAACGACTACAGGAACTATTGCACTATTTACCTGCACCAGCATCACCCCAACTGCTGCGCATCTGTATCAATACACCACTCCTCACACTCAGCCAGGAACTACGCGCTTGTGGAGCGTACATCGGAAATGATTCTGGTGTCACCCACCTTGCTGCGCTGCTGGGATTACCAACCATCGCGCTATTTGGCCCTACCGATCCTGCACATTGGCATCCCATTGGACCCCGAACAACGATACTGCATGCAATGCCAATAGGAAATTTGTCTGTGTGTGTTGTATTGTCTCATCTTGCCTCGTTTTCAGAATATGGCAACATAGTCATGCGCTGATGTGACAATTGATAGCACATTTAGCATATCTTTTTTACATAAGCAACGCTTATAACCTATACTCATATTCATTGATACATGAAAATGCATCATGAAATTGCGCATACTGATCGTGACTATGATCATACCTTACATTTTCACCGGGCATGACGCAAGACAGGAGAGGAGGCCAGATGAACGACGATCCATATCAATATCAGCCACAATATCTGCCAGGAGAAAACTCAAGCAGTCCTGATGCACCAACGCTCCCACACCAACCTGTTTTTCAAGATCAACAACCACAACCACCCATCAGACCTGAAGATCTGCTGCAATATGACAATCAACATTATCCAGTTCCGGGTGCCAGATCAGCCAGCAGTTGGCGGAAAGATCCAGCCTATCGCGTGCTATGGATCGCCATTGCTACGATTATTGTTTCGGGCATCATTTTCGCAATCATCGGTGGTAATGCTCTTGCCCACTACTTTCAACCCACACAGGCAAATAATAACAACCCGAATACACAACCAACAACAGTAGCACAGATAATACCAACCAATACACCGACCGCTACACCGAGTCCCACACCCTCACCAACACCGATAGTGACACCTTCACCAACCCCAATTCCTCCAACCCCGACACCACAGCCAACCAATAATCAGCAGATGAACCATGGCACAAATCAACAATTAACCGTCAACATCACACAGGTGCCAAATCAAGTGCAAGACGGTGACACTGTCGCTATCACAGTCCAAACCAGTATGCCAGACGCGCAAGTGACCCTTACCTTCACCAGTGATGGCAGCCCAGCCTATTTCACCATGGGTCCAAAGAATGTCGGTGGTGATAGCATGACAACGTTCCACTGGACTGTGAATGAACGCAGTTTCAACCCCTTCAAACAGAAAGGGGAAACGGTCACCACGCTGATCTCGGCCACAGCCCAGAGCAATGATAAACAGCAACAGGCAACTTCAAAAATGGTTTCGGTAAAAGTTCAGGTCACAAATAACCAGGGATAAAAAAGGTGAATTCTGCTCTTGTCTATACGTAATATACTATAGACATCAAATAACCTGCTCCCTATTTGAAAATACGCATTTCATGAACACGGTGCGCTCATAGCAACAACACGATAGATAATGAGCGCACCAATTTTGTAATCTCATTATTTGCATAAAGGACGCTTTAGAATATTCAATGGCACAAATTGAAGAATCGCAAATTCGCCTGATCCAGCAGACAGCTACCCTGATTCGTCAGAACGTCGGTCAGGTCATTGTTGGCAAAGCCGCTGCTGTCGATCTCCTTATAGTTGCCCTTCTGTGCGAAGGTCATGTTTTATTTGAAGATGTACCGGGCATCGGCAAAACAACGCTGGCAAAATCACTCTCTCGCTCACTTGGTTGTACATTTCAACGCATTCAGTTTACACCGGATCTGCTGCCATCAGATATCACTGGCATTATGTTTTACAATCAAAAAAGCAGTGAATTTGAATTCCATCCCGGCCCGCTACTCACACAAATAGTGCTGGCTGATGAAATCAATCGCGCTACGCCACGCACACAGTCAGCATTACTTGAGGCGATGGAGGAACGGCAGATTAGCATTGAACGCGAGACACTAGCACTACCGCGTCCATTTATGGTTATCGCAACCCAGAATCCGGTTGAGTTAGAGGGAACCTTTCCACTGCCAGAAGCACAGCTAGACCGTTTTCTGATGCGCCTGCGGCTTTCATATCCCACCAGGGATGAAGAACACGCAATTGTGCAACGTTTCCGCGAGGAACAACCACTCCTTGAACTACAGCCAGTAGTCAATGCTGAGCAATTGCGTTCCTTACAACAAAGCATACGCAAAGTGCATGTTTCAGCGAATATCGAAAACTATATGGTAGATATCGTGCGTGCGACCCGTGAACACAACGCGGTTGAATTGGGCGCAAGCCCACGTGGTACACTGGCACTCTATCGCGCCAGCCAGGCGTATGCCGCTATCAGAGGCCGAAACTATGTGATTCCAGATGACGTCAAAGGGCTGGCACGTGCCGTACTCGCGCACCGCATGATTGCTACCAGCCAGACTCGTTTGCACGAACATAGTATGGAAAGTATTATTGATGACATCTTGCTGCAAACACCTGTCCCGGTAGAGCCATGAACAAACCACCATTGTCGACACTCGCGATCTCACGAAACCGCCAACGCAGGCGCGGTCGGATCTCCGCAACACTTAAAAGAGAACGTGTCGATCGCCGGCTCTATATCGTCGGCGCTATTTTAGTAATCCTCAGCATTCTCGCGCATCAGCCACTCCTGCTCATCGTAGGAGTGACCATGCTGATTATTCTCGGCATCATTGATACCTGGGGCTATTACTGTCTGCATAATCTGCACTATCAACGTCATCTCAGTGAACAGCGTGTGCTCTTCGGAGAAAAAATCACGTTCGGTATTACACTCGAAAACGAGAAGATACTGCCATTACCATTACTGGAAATCTCGGATACGCTCCCAACAGAACTCCAGATTGAAGAGATACCAGTTCGCCGTCCAACCAATAGTAATCTCACAACGCTGGATCTCTTTTTCAGTCTGCGCTGGTATGAACGTGTAACAAAATACTATACTATGCATTGCCTGCAACGTGGTGTACATAAAATCGGACCGGTGAGACTGCGTAGTAGTGACCTCTTTGGCTTCATCAGTCGAGAGATACAATTCACATCTGGTCTTGATGATTATATTCTTGTCTATCCACTGGTCTTACCCCTGAGCAGTTTTCAACTACCATCACGACGTCCATTCGGCGATCTGCGTACGCCACGACGACTGCTGGAAGATCCTTCACGGGTCGTTGGCGTACGTCAATATGTGCATGGTGACAATTTACGCCGCGTTGACTGGAAGGCAACCGCCCGCACACTGAGTCTCCAGAGTAAAGTCTATGAGGAGACAACAACATATACGCTCTCGCTCTTCTTGAATGCGTCGACACAACTGGATATGCACTATGGTATTCATCCAGAATGGCGCGAACTCAGCATCTGCGCCGCAGCATCAATCACCAACTGGGCAATGGATATGGGATACGCCGTAGGATTGTATTCCAACACGTCTATGTTTATACCGGACGAAGATTTCGATCCATCAACCCATGAAGCTCTGGAGAAAACACTGGCGGAACAGATGCGCCGGAGGAGCATTCGCCTTCCTGCGACCAGCAACGCAGAACAACGCAAACGCATCATGGAGACACTGGCACGCATACAATCCTATTTTGGCACCACATTAGAGGAGGTATTGCAATCGGAACGCCATCATCTGGGAACTGGATCAACGGTCGTCGTCATCACCACCAGCCTTGGAGAACAACTCATTGAACAACTCGCCAGCCTCCACCGGGGTGGACACGCTGTCTCAATTCTATTTGTCGGCGATACACCATTGCCGACCAGAGTCGCCAATATCCCCATCCACCATATAGGAGGGACCGATACCTGGAAAACGCTACAGGAACAATATAGCCGACAACAACAGACAGATGCACCAGTGACCGAGCAGGGAGATATTCCTGCTTTGCCACTATGATCTTCAGCATACGATGGAAAAGAGAGAAGGGATGCAGGTAAAAAATCTGCATCCCTCCAGATAAGTCCAGAAATTAAAGATCAGGTACCCAATCCTCAGCATGTGGTAGCTCTTTAGAGACAGAAAGTGTAAAATCAGGCACAGAAGAAGAGGAGGGAACATCATCACTTGAGCGCAATTCCAGCAGTGCTTCCAATTCCGCCTGTTTATACAGGCGTTTCCGCTTGATACCCTGCTTGTAACTCTTTAAAAGACCTCGGCTCACATAAGTATAGAGCGTCGATAATTTTACGCCCAATAATGTAGATGCCTCATCCCCATCCAGATAATTCTCTCCGTTTAGCTCTACCATAGCATCCCCTCCTTCCAATAGTATTAGCTAGCTAACATAGATGCTTCTCCATTATGATATGGAACTCCCCTGCATTTGTCAATTGTTCTGGGCAATATGAGCGCAATGCATGCACCAACTCTAGTATCATCACTACTTTCCATCGTTCTGTCTGCCGCTCTCTCCTCGCTACGTCATCTGGCAACTCCACGCCAGAGGTTTCATCAAAAAGTGCAACATCACCACCGACACTCCTGTGGCAGCCAGAAGCATCAATATTAATCGACATAAATCAACATTAATCGACAATTATTGACATCTATAAGTATAAATGATACAACTAAATCAGGATAGAGCATCTGGCGCTTGTGTCTGTGATATGGAAGCAAAGGAGCGAAGAAATCATGTCGACGACGATATCAGAAACAGGAAATACTCCCACGAAAGATAGCAATATGACAGCAACACAGAAAACAACAAATAAGGGTGGACTCGAAGGCGTTGTTGCCGCCACAACCGCTATCAGTAAGGTTGACGGTACAGCGGGGCGACTGATTTATCGCGGCTATGATATTCATGATCTAGCACGCACAACCACCTTTGAAGAAATCGCACATCTCCTCTGGTTCGGACATTTACCAGATCAAAAAGAGCTTTCAGATCTCCACAACAAATTTGTTGCTGAACGTACAATTCCAGACATGGTGATGCAGGTCATTCGTGGTCTTCCTCATACCGTTGACCCGATGGATGCATTACGTACAGCAGTTTCAGCCTGGGGAGCAATTGCCATCTCTGGCAAACCATCGATTGATCAGGCGATTGCTGTAAGCGCACGCTTTCCCCTTTTCCTCGCTGCATTTAATCGTCTGCGCAATGGGCTAGAACCACTCACCTCACGACCAGAATTAAGTCATGCCGCGAACTACCTCTACCTGCTAACAGGTGAACTGCCAAAAGAAGAGCATGTACGTGGCTTGAACTCATACCTTGTTCTGCTCGCAGATCATGGCATGAACGCTTCAACATTTACCGCCAGAATCGTCGCCAGCACAGAGTCAGATATCGCATCGTCCACTGTCGCGGCTCTGGGTGCTCTAAAAGGACCGCTGCACGGTGGCGCCCCTTCAAAAGTACAGGATATGATCCAGGCAATTGGTAGTGTTGAAAATGCGGAACCATGGATTCGCGATGCAATCACACATGGTGGTCGTTTGATGGGCTTCGGACATCGCGTGTATAAGACGGCAGATCCACGAGCTGAAGAATTACGTGAGATGGCTCATGTAGCAGATCCAGAGGGTTTTGTCCTTTCTCGCCACGTCGAGAAAACAGCGCTCGCACTGCTTGATGAGCTGAAACCAGGACGAAAACTCTATACAAATGTGGAATACTATTCGGCGGCTTTAATGTCTTCGGTTGGCCTGAGTGGCGATCTCTTTACACCCACTTTTGCCGTAAGCCGTAGCGCAGGTTGGACCGCTCACATTCTAGAACAAATCAATAACAATCGCTTGATTCGTCCAGAAGCTGAGTATACCGGCCCGTTGAGCGCGGACTTTGTACCACTGGCGGAACGCCATTCCTGACAGCTACGACATAACTACATACAGGAAAACTGATGTTAAAAGCATCAGTTTTCCTGTATATCACCTGTACAGTGTTATGCAACCTCACTCTTAAGATGAGCTTTCACCCGCTGCCATAATGCGCCCCACTCTTCATGACTATAAGATTGGAGTTCTCTGTTTTCTTCACGGGCAAACTGCTCCATCGTCTGGAAGCGCAAACGAAACTTCCGATTTGCCGCTCGCATTGCCTCTTCAGCATCAATCTTCAGGAAACGAGCCAGTTTTGCCGCGATAAAGAGCACATCGCCCATCTCTTCGAAGATATCAGCCTCACTGGTCGCGGTTTGCAGTTCAGTCAATTCCTCTTCCATTTTGCCATAGACATCCTGAATGGAAAGATAATCAAAACCTACTTTCGCGGCACGCTTCTGATACTCCTGAGTTACGACAAGGGCTGGCGACATCAGTGGCACACCATCCAGTATGCTCTCGTTCTCAACATCTTTGCCAGCCGCCGCACGCTCCTGTCGTTTGATGGCATCCCAGTTCTGCACCACCTGCCCGGCATTCTCCACTTCAACGGAACCAAAGACATGCGGGTGACGGCGAATCAGCTTGGCATTAATGTGTTCATATACATCGCCCAGCGTAAATTCGTCCGCCTGACGAGCAACTTCCGCATGTAGAAAAACCTGCAACATCAGATCACCCAGTTCCTCCGCCAGTTTATCCATGTCCTGTTCATCCAGCGCCTCAATGACTTCATACGCCTCTTCAATGACATACTTCTTCAGGCTATCATGCGTCTGTTTACGATCCCAGGGACAACCATCAGGATCACGGCGTAAACGCATCATGATATAGCGCAGCGTCTCCGGCAAACGCAAAGCCGTCAGTTCATCAACTGGCGGGACATAGAGAGTACAGAGATGATTCGCCAGATTATTGCGATCCAGTTCGTAGAGCGGCATTTCAACCACCGCTGCTTCACTATCCACACCAGCGGCACGCACCAGCTTTACAGGCCACTCATCAGGATAAAGCGATCCCAAAGCGAGTTTGACTTCACTGGCAAGGCGGCGATTATAGACCTGAACTACCAGCAATGGTACTGTGGGAATCACCTTCCCACCAAGCTCTTCGCTCGATAAAGTCGCGATAGTAGTCGCATCCACAATCTGCACTCCGCTATCGAATGGATCAAGCTCCAATACCGTACAAACAGGCTCAATAAAAGAAAGGCCAGAGACAATACGCGTGCTGAGTTGTCGCTCACGCGCCATTCGCAAGACCAATTGCACGGATATCTCCCCGATTAAAGGATGCCCCGGTACTGCATAGATCACAGGCTGAATGGCAGCCAGTTGACAGAGTTCTTCAGCGATCTGTTGATAGAGCGTTGTCCAATCATCCGACTCTTCATAGAGTCTATCGAATGATTCAATTCGTAAATTAGGTGTATCCTGTTTTAGCTGCTCAACCGTAGGATGGACAACAGTACGGAAATAAACAGCGTGATTTTCATTTGTGGCTTGCATCAGTATATTTTGCGCTTCTAGCGTCAAATCAGTGAAACTTCCCGGTCCAAGCCCTACAATGGTAATTGCAGCATGAGTCATACTGAACGATATCCTCTCTCCTTACTCAACAGGAATAGAAAATACTGTATTGGCAGAGTAAGAATGTTCCATAGAAAATAATACGATAACTCTGGCATTGTTGTCGAACAGACAACAACGTGTTATGCTATTTTAGATAAGAAAACAGCAACGGTTGTTCGTTCATCGAAGAAACAAACAACACAAGGAGGTTCTAGATGGCATCCACAGAAAGCCCTAAATCCACCTGCCCGATATGCGATCAAACAGATCAGGTAAAGAGCATGCAAACAGCATATAATTCAGGGGTTATGCGTTGCGCACCACCCGATCTGCCAACCAGAAACGTGCGTATGCTCACGTATATCACCGCATGTATCATCCTGGTTGGTATCTGTGTTTTCTTAATTGTCACATTGATTGGTGGCATGGAGAACAGATTCCCGCCGATATTCCAACTTATCCTCGCTGTCGTAACGTTGGTCAGTATTATTACAGCGCTGGCTGTTTCCTATTATGCGTTTCAACGTGTTGTCCGTGGCGATAACGAGGCGGCAGAACTCTATCCTGCGTATGATAAAGCAATGGAGACCTGGCAAAAACTCCAGTATTGCTCGCGTGACGATGTGGTCTTCGATCCTGCTACCCATGAAGTTGTTTCCAATGAACAACTTATCACCTTACGCTCGTTCGCAAAGTCACAACCAGAACATAATCATGGTCACATCCAATCCGCGCTGGTACAACACTAGTCATTATCAATGCACTATTCTGTCATAACCAGAACATCCATCATCCCACATGGCAGCGGATGATCATTGTGGGATGATGAAAAAATCTATTTTTGTTTGGATAGGCACTGATAATGAACGTTGCCAGTATACCATAGCTACAATAGTGCTGATAACAACCAATCTACGAGCGTAACTGACCTAACAAGGCTCGGGCGATAACGATACGCTGGATCTGATTTGTTCCTTCAAAGATCTGGGCAACTTTGATATCGCGCATATAGCGTTCGACAGGGTAATCCTGCACGTAACCAGCCCCACCCAATATCTGCACGGCGTTCGTTGTCACTTCCATCGCCATATCAGTCGCGAAACACTTCGCCATTGCGGCATACATCGTCGCCTGCTGATCCATATCCATCTTATATGCTGCTTCATAGACCAGCAACCGGGCGGCTTCGATCTTCATCGCCATATCCGCCAGCATAAACTGCAAACCCTGAAAAGTGCCAATCGCTTTGCCAAATTGCATCCGCTCCTGCATATAGGTGCAGGCAGTATCAAACGCGGCTTGCGCCACGCCAACGGCAATCGCGCCCACATTCACACGACCACCATCAAGCGCGGCAAGCGCTATTTTGAAGCCACGCCCTTCCTCACCAATCCGATTCGTAACAGGAAGCACACAATCAGTAAAAATCAGTTCGCGTGTAGTCGAAGAATGCAGGCCCATTTTCCGTTCGATCTTGCCAAAGCTAAAACCCGGTCGGCCTTTCTCGACGATAAAGCAAGAGATACCGTGCGCCCCCGTATCCTCACCACTACGCGCCATCAAAAGATAAAGATCAGCTTCACCACCACTGGTCACCCACATTTTCGTGCCCGTAATATGATACTCATCTCCCTGACGGACCACACGACATTGCAGGCTGGCCGCATCCGAACCAGCGTGTGCTTCGCTAAGAGAGAAGGCGCCAAACAACTCACCAGCGGCTAATTGAGCCAACCATTGTTGCTTCTGCTCTTCCGTCCCAAAACGCGCCAGAGAGCCAGCTACCATATTGTGAACGCCTAAACCAACCACAGTTCCCATATCACCCCGCGCCAGTTCTTCATAGATGAGAGCGCAGGATAGGCGGTCTAATTCCAGACCGCCATAAGAAGCAGGAGTAGTAATACCGAGTAGACCAAGCTCCGCCATTTTTTGATAGAGCGGACGGGGGAAATACTGTTGTTCATCCCATTGAGACGCATAAGGAGTAATCTCTTGTTCTGTAAAACGACGCACAATAGCACGCACATCTGACTGCTCTTCGTTGAGATCGAACTTCATAGCCACGCTCTCCTTCTGACTATTCAGGATTCGTTACGCTATTCATCTCCTCAATATGTGAAGCGCCCAGGAAAACAGGACCGGACAGGTCACTCGACCTGCCACACTTGCAGCGTACGATCCACGCCAGCCGAGGCAATCTTACTACCATCTGGCGACCAGACCACGCTCACGACATATCCCATATGACCATAATACACTGAAGTCTCTTGTTTACGATCCGCATTCCAGATACGCACAACCTTGTCATTCCCGCCCAGCGCCAGATATTGACCCTTTGGCGACCAGGCAAGCGTATTTTTAATCGTGGTCTGGTCTATATTAAGAGTATACGTCGTGTGAAAAGAACTTATATCACGAATTCTCACCCAATGGTCATTACAGGCTGAAGCCAGATACTGACCATCCCTGGACCAGGCCAGTGCATTGATCTGCCCGGTGTGACCAACCCAGACTTTTTGTCCTTGATTGGGAAAGAAGAGTGATCCCAGAAAGGAACGCTTCTGTTGCCATTTCTCTGGTTCCCAGATGCGCACATTCCGATCCTTGCCAGCGGAAGCAATGCTCTGTCCATTCGGTGACCAGACCACAGCCAGAACATCATCGGCATGTTCGCTATATGTACTACTGATCTCACGTGTGCGCACATCCCAGATCAGCACCGTGCGATCACTCCCAGCCGAGGCAATCGATTTTCCATCCGGCGACCATGCAAGCGCATTGACAGCCCCATCATGCTTATGAAAAATAAAATCGACCGTGCCAGTCAGTGGATTAATGAGATGCACAGTGCCATCACTACTGGCTGAGGCCAGCGTTTTCCCATCCGGTGACCACGCGATAGCATTCACGCGAGCGGTATGTCCCCGATATACTCTGATGTGCTTACCGTTACTGGCATCCCACAATTGGATCGTTTTGTCATAACTGGCGGATGCAAGATATTTGCCATCCGGCGACCAGACTACCGATGTAATGCGACCATTATGCCCTTTACAGATGTACAGTGTATTCTTTTGGGGAGGAATCAACGATTGTGAAGGAGAGGTGGTCTTGGTTTGACGCTTCTTCTGCGTTGAAGTGGGCGCGTTCTGGATCAATGGTCCGGGCACGTAATACTGCATATCAGCTTTTGCTGGCATCCCAGGCAACATGGCTTTACCATTAGACGCAGCCATTGGCGCTGATGTATTCAGTGAATGAATCGCGAGACGGGGCAATGTTCCCCCCATTGTAAATTGCGCGGTAATGCGTTGCAATTCCTGACGAACGATAGCAATACTGGCTGGCCGTTTCTCTACTTCAACATTCACCATACGCATTACCAGACCTGCTAAAACTCGATCCGGAATACGCAAAGGTGCGAATTGAAATGGTGTTTCTGAAGGATCGTCACCGGATAATAACTGATGTAGTGTCGCCCCCAGGCTATAGACATCAGCGCGTACCGTTGTCTGCGATTTCCCATACTGCTCAGGGGGAGCATACCCATAAGATCCTAACGCGGTTGTATCTTTTTCTTGCCCTGGTTTGAAAATACGCGCAATGCCAAAATCAATGAGGAAAAGATGTCCGGAAGGGGTCAACATAATATTGCCCGGCTTCAAATCGCGGAAGATAATCGGGGGATTGCGAGCATGCAAATATTCCAACACAGAACACAATTGCAACACCAGATCCAACACGCTCTCAAGCGGGAACAGCCCGATGCCCATCTTTTGCAGACGTGCTTCCAATGTTTCGCCCTCAATAAAATCCATGACGAGATAGAGACGCCCCTGCTCACCGAACTGTTCATAAATACGTGGCAAATTAGGATGTGTCAGGCCAGCAAGCATTACTGCCTCGCGTTTGAAGGATTCAATTGCATCCTGTAGTTCCTGCGAGTGAAGTGCTCCACCCTGACTCACCATCTCTTTGACAGCGACCAGACGATTATTTAAATGAGTATCCTGCGCCTTATAGACCGCCCCAAACCCACCCCGTCCAACTTCTTCAAGAATATTGTATCTCTGTTTTAACAAAAAATGTGGAGCCAGTGTTCCTGATAACATTGGCGCGGAGGCCACATCAGCCATACTTCCGTTTGTGTTGACAACAATTGTGCTATTACTTTGCGTCATCATCGTCATTACATCAGGAAACGCTAAAGTCTGACCACAAGACCGACAGAAACGAGCCTGTGGCCTGTTTGCAGCGCCGCAATTATCGCAAAAAACAGGAGAAGAATTTGACATGAGCATCCTGACTGAACTGATTAAACGACCTGCTGATGAGCTTCTATAGGTATCTGTAGATGATACCTCTATTTTGCCTGATCAGACAACTATGGGCCAATTTTGAACGGAAATATCAGACATTTGTCCTATGTCAATAACATGCAAGTACAGTAGTACAAATATGGTAATATTGTCAAGAGGGAAGCTGATATGAGGCGTGTTTCATTTATCCGTTGCATTTTGTGGCTATCTACCTTTACTTCCGGTACTGGAGTCAATAGAGCTATGGGAGATTCGCCCGCTGCGCGGGCGAGGGGAAGGGGAACCAAGGGCTGTGCCCTTGGAACCCAGTCAGGGGGCTAGCTGCCCCCTGTACCCCTGAACGGCTGACTCATCATTGGCTACCTCTGACAACTTATCCGGGGAGCTGGCTGCCCCCTGTACCCCTGCTTCCTCAGGAACGGCTGACTCACCATTGGCTACCTCTGACAACTTATCCGGGGAGTTGGCTGCCCCTGTACCCCTGCTTCCTGATAAACGATCAACGAACAAGGAACCAGCCTCTGGCAATCCTGTCAGGGGCTGGTCGGTCATACTATTTACATGTACTGGCAGTCACCAGGCGATCTCAGGGGAAACGTACTGTATAGTGCAGAGAACCACTGGCACTCCCATCGGGAGGAACCTCTAGCAGATGGGCCATTCGTTGATGCTCTGCATCTTGATTATGGAAGTTGATGGCATCCGTTGAGCATGTCTGATATTCCAGACAGAAAAAGGATCCAGTATCAGGCGGAGGTGGTGTATAAAGAACAGCATGTGTGAAATCGTCACTACCACTGATCACCAGTTGCAAACCAAGTGGATGATACTCAATCACGGCTGGTATGCTGGCATCCATATCCGTATACACATGATCCAATTTCAAATGACTGATCGGCGTTGACTCGCGCAGGTTGAATATTTCGTACATCGTGGATGTTACATCAAGCAAGCGACCAGTCGGTAGCAGATCATTGTCGGCCTCCATCACCGTTTGCGCAGGAATCGATACCTGTGTCTGGTCAGCAGTAGTCAACACTTTAAAATAAGGGTGAAGAGCAAAACCAAAAGGAAGAGTTTGCTTACCTCTATTTTGTACGAGATAGGTAATTGATAATCCCGTTCGTGTTAATGTATAGGTTAACGCCAGACGACTATCAAAAGGATAGGATGCGTACAGAGGACTTCCAGGTAGCATATCGACGTATGTCGTCACGCTTACCTGATCCGCCTGAATGTTGGGCGGCTCATGCTGCCAGGAACGATCAAAGACAAGTCCATGAATCAGGACTTCATTCCCGGCTGGAACCTTTCTCTGCGCCAGCGAATATGCTTTCCCCTGATAGGTATAACGTTTATCACGAACACGATTAGGAAAAGGCCATAAGACAAAATTACCGGTGAAGGCCATCTGCTTCAATAAATTCTGTTCGCAATAGATCAGATCATGTTCACCAACACGAAAACGAAAGAGGTTACTGCCCAGATCGGGCGCAATACTGACAATCATACTATGAGAGGGATCTTGCTGATCCTCATAGGTTAATGACACCACTGTCGATTGCAACTCCGAGTCTTTACTTATCTCAGCAGAAAATGGGCCTGTTTTCTGTTTTGCTGTCATAAACACGCCATCCTTTCCATTTCATGGATTGCTTATTTATATCTTATCACTCAAATAGAAACACTGGCTATTTTTGACTCTTCCTTCAAATATGCAACAATGCAACACATAAATCATATAAAAAATTCGCATACACAAATCACCTTGACAGACGTGTCTATCACTGCTATGATGAGCAGGCACTCACTACGCATGGGTTCATTGTGCCCAAAAGTGCTCGTACCTACAACAGCTACACAATAGAAGAGCAAGTGGCTGGTCCCCTACGCTATTGAACGCGCATATATTAAGAATGCGGCATGATTGTGTTCGGATTAGATATATCGGTAAATGCATGATGCGTGGTGCATGTAAATAAACATCAGGGTACCTGGAACAGTGAGGATGGCGCTCCACCTATGCCTCCCACGTATCCACCTGACGCGTAGGGTTGATTATGAAGGAGAAAACGACACATGTACGCAGTTATTAAAAATGGTGGAAGACAATACAAGGTCACAGTAGGCCAGAACCTCGAAGTCAACCGATTGGCTGTCGAGGATGGTGCGGAAGTTCGCATCAGCGAAGTTCTGCTCATCGCCGACGACAACAACCAGACACAGGTCGGTGCTCCTTTTATTGAGGGCGCAGAAGTCGTTGCCACTGTCGCACGCAAAGATCGTGGACCCAAATTAATTGTCTTCAAGTACAAATCAAAAAAGCGCTATCGCCATCGCAGCGGTCATCGTCAGGACCTCACCGTCTTAACCATTAATGATATTCTCGCGAATGGCAAGAGCCTCGTCAATGGCCAAACAGCTCAGGCCGAGGAAGCTCCAGCAACTTCTGCTCCTGCGGAGGAGACTGAGCCAGCCGCGACAGAGAAAAAGACGACGCGCCGCCGTCGTACCGCCAAGGAAAGCACGGAGGAATAAATCATGGCACATAAAAAAGGAATGGGTAGCTCTCGCAATGGTCGAGATAGCAAACCTAAGATGCTTGGCGTAAAACGCTATGACGGTCAACTGGTTACTGCTGGCAGCATTATTGTTCGTCAGCGCGGCACCAAGATTCGTCCTGGTGTGAACATTGGCCTGGGACGCGACCATACTCTGTTCGCTCTGACACATGGCTATGTCAAATTCGGTCATGACACACGCAAGCACCGCTCGGTCAGCATTGTCAGCGAGTTTCCCAATCGCCCATCGATGGCTGAGTTACTCTCTGAGGTTGAAGAAGGCGCTGCTGACTAAACTTTCTCAGCAGATAAACAAAAAAGAGAGAGAAGATACTTTTGATGGTATCTCTTCTCTCTCTTTTTTTGTTTAAATCGCAAATTTTACTTATGCGACAGTTTTGCGACAATTATGCGATTCCATTTTGACAAACAACAGCTATAATTCATTCAAGGTACATAGAAAACCAACGCAATCATCAATTTACACAATATGAAGCACCAACAGAGAAATATATGCTTAAAACAGAGAGAAAGGAACACACTACTGTATGACGCAGGAAATGACGACGCTTCCACAAGCACAGAAAAAAAGCAGCATCGATCGCTCTACTGAGGTCGTTCTCAGCACACATAACCTCACCAAACGATATGGCTCGCGCACAGTTGTCAATAACCTCAACCTCGAAATTCACAAAGGGGATATCTTTGGTTTCCTTGGACCCAATGGGGCAGGAAAAACCACTTCGATCCGTATGATCCTGGGTCTGATTACGCAAACATCTGGTGATGTGACCATTCTAGGCAAAAATCTGGCAACACATCGTTCACAGGTTCTCCCCCATGTTGGCGCATTAATTGAGACACCTGCCCTCTACCTCTATATGTCAGGACGTGATAACCTCCGTGTGGTAGGAGATTCTCTTGGAGGTGTCTCAGCCAAGCGTATCGATACAGTATTGGAACTCGTTGGACTGGCTGGCAGACAGAAAGATAAGGTCCGCACGTATTCGCTCGGCATGAAACAACGTCTGGGTATCGCTATCGCGTTATTACATGATCCTCGTGTAGTCATCCTCGACGAACCAGCCAATGGTCTTGATCCTGCCGGTATCGTCGAAATGCGTGACTTGATGCACAACCTCACCAATGCAGGAAAGAGCGTCCTCATTTCCAGCCACCTCCTGAGTGAAATTCAACAAATCTGTACTCGTGTCGCTATCATCAGTCATGGCTCACTGATAAAGGAAACCAGCATTAAAGATCTGACAACAAGTGATGGCGAATATAGTGTACAGGTTGACAATCCACAAGAGGCGCTTGCACTGGTCAAACAACAATCCTGGGGAAATGCCGCATATATCAATGAAGCGGGATTGTTAATCACGCAAGCCCCCGAAGAGCGTGGACGGGATCTCAACCTCTTCCTGGTCAATGCTGGCTTTGTACCTGAGACACTTACCCCTGCCAAACGCGACCTCGAACAGATTTTCCTAGAATTGACAGATTCATTTTCAGGAGATGTAAAATAAGATGAATGCAACATTGACTACTCTTGATACAAATACCGAACAATTGCAATACGTTCACCCCAGTTTCATCGGACTTGTCCGTGGAGAACTTCTCAAAACCTCACGACGCCGCTCTACCTGGGTGGTACTGGCCCTGTTAGTGCTGCTACCACTGCTGGGATTTCAAGCCATTGAACTGATAAGCACTTCTTCAAAAACCTTAATTCAGACACAAGCAGCAGCATTTCTAGCTCGAAATGTGTTTGATAGCATGGGTATACTGCGAGTCATGAGCGGGCTTTATCTCCTTGTTGTGGTAGCCTTTACCATTGGACTGGAGTATAGCATGGGCACAATTCGTGTGCTGGTAGCACGTGGAGTTCCCAAACTAATGCTGCTCAGTGCCAAGGTCGCCAGTTCCATCATTATTGCAGTGATCGCCTTGATTCTTGGTTTGGTTTTCAGTGCTATTCTGGTTTCTGTCTTATTGGTACTGGACAATGGTAGTATGGCAACGTGGGGTTCATTGGCTACTTCATTCTGGAACGCGGCAGGCATCTATATACTGACAATCTTATTGAATATGGTGGTCACCATTCTGGTCGGAACGGTACTTACTGTATTAGGACGTTCACTGGCGTTTGGTTTGACCCTTTCTCTGCTCTACTTTCCAGTCGATAATATCGGCAGTAGCGTTGTACTCCCACTTATCTCGGTCCTCACTAAAAATGACTTCTGGAGAAATCTGGCGAACTACTTCCTGGGTCCAAATCTGAATGCGATGGCTTCACAGTTGGTGGGCAAAGATAGTCACATTAATCCGATTGGCTCGATACCACCCGGTAATATTTCTGGCATGTATACGGTATGGGTCGCAGTCATCTATGCTATCATCTTTGCTATCATTGCAGGCTTTATTATGTGGAAACGCGATATTAAAGAATAACAAGCTATAAGAACTCGATCCTCAAAGTCAAAAAGGTTAGCAGAAAGAAATGGTTGCTTCTGCTAACCTTTTTGGCTGGTTTCCATTCAATCAAGGTTGGGGAGGAGTAGTATACCCTGTGCTCCCGCTGCGATTGCGCCATCCCTGTTGATTCTGTCGCCAGTATTGATTCTGGCTATCTGACTGTCCCTGTCCATTCTGCTGTGATTGCTGACCTTGATTGTTCTGCTGTCTTTGCTGATGTTGGTTGCCCTGTTGTTGATGTTGCTGCTGTCCGGTCCAGCGGGTAGCTCCCACCGCGACATCCCCTTGCATCATTACCTGAACAGGACTATGCATCCCTGTCAGATCCTGACAGTTCAGGTTGGTCCATGTCATATTCAGGCGCTGTGCCAGGAATGTAAACAGGTTCGTTGCCATATCAGGCATTGGCGATGCTGCCGCTGATAAGGAGCTTTGATCAGCAAACAAACGTGTAGGAGCAACTGTTGCGATATTTTGACAATACGTTGTCGTGCTCGCGTCTGCGAGACTATTCGTTACTGGCTGATCCACGCCCTGACGATATAGAGTAAGCTTATTCAGGTTGGCATTATCATTCACCAGCACCATTGGGTCGCCAGCAGGAACCAACGCGACCGGATTTTGCTGATACATCGCCGCCTGGATCTCATTGGTTGGTTGTGCTGCTGTCATATGGCCAGGGTTTGAAAGATCAGGGACCATCCACGGATGGCAACCCAATGCGCCATCGATATTGATGTCCAACAAACCATTATCGCTCGCGTTGGACACCAGATTTGCTCCTGCTAATTGAGCCATATTCGCATCGGTGTCCTGCGCCATACGCCCTCGTCCATCGACAAGGTAGGATGCCGTGACATTATCGCTCTGATCCTGGTCAACTACGAAGAAATCACGCACGGATGGACAGGCTTGCCCATCTGACGCCGTTCCCAGAGCAGGTGGCTTCAGCAGACCCGATTGAATGGCGTTGTTCGCGGCGGTAAAAAAGGCTGGCGCGTTACAATAGGCCACCTCCCCAAAGGGTGAACCATTGAGGCCATTCACACAGTTGTTGTTCTGCAAATTCTGTTGTGAACCCTGTAATGTCAAAATCTGTCCATTAAAACCAAACCAGAGTGCTACAATTGCGTTCTGTGGCAGTTTTGGCACGATGGGAGCAATGGCTGGCCTCTGTCCCTGGTTAATCACCAGCGGTTCATACATCGAAATCTGTCCCGTCGCAGGATCAAAAATAGCCCCCTGTACAAAAGCAGCCTGAGCCAGATTTGACTCACGACACGGACCCATATTAGGATCAGTTGCAGTAAGCTGATACGGTGTCGCCAATCCCTGAGCAGTCAATGGATGGGCAGGCACAATCAAAGTGCAGTTCACCGCATCTTCAGCAGCATCAGAGCTATGTGATGGCTGCAATACGATATAGGCACCAGCCCCGATGATAAATAATGCCGAAGCCAGCAGCCCCAACAACATAAAAGGCGAGAATCTCCGCCTTCTGGAACCATCACATTGGCGTCTGCGCATAGACGAATAAGACTCGTGTGGGCGCTTCAAAGTTCGCATGCTCGAAAAACTCCTTTAACAGTTTCTTCACTCAAGATTGTCACAAACCAAAAAAGGCATAGAGAAACGCTGTGCTCTTACACACAGACATACCAATAATGGGAATGCGGGATCGCATCATGCGAAAACACATTCTCTCACATAAAAGAGGCAGATACAGTCAAAAACTGTAATCTGATAAAGAGTTTTTCTGACATAGGATGAATCAAGAGGAATCACAATGACATATATTTTCCGTACATGATCATACCACAGGATTTACATCGGCGAATGTTTCACATGAGGATCTGGTAGAATAGTACTACATTTCAGGAGAAGCATACATGTACTATCTGGTTTTCTATGTCACGGCACCAGACGAACAGCATTGCTGCTTTTAGCGTTTGCGAGCAAGAATCAGCACTTCGATCACTATCACCACCACAAAAACCACGACCGCCATCAGGAGATTCCAGCTATCAGCAGCACGAAAAAAGAGATTTAACAGCACCGCGATGGTTAATAAGACACCCTGACGAATGGCGCTGCGAATCGTCGTCTTACGACGGCGCGTACCAAACAGCCAGTTACCAATGGCATAGGCAACAGGCGAAAAGGTGCTGATCAACGCAATACCAAGCATCAGAAACAACACCAGAAACGCGAATGGAGTGGCTGGTGGTACAAAGCGGGTAAACACCAGCACGCCTCCCCAGGCCACAACAGCCATCCCTACGAGGACCCAAATAGCAGTACGATGATGCATTCTATTCTCTCTAACGCAGAAGGTTAAAGCCCTTGTTTCCATTCAAAGGCGCATCGACACGGCGCTGACTCTCAGCGGAATTGCGGCTAAAGTATTTTCGCCACATATCCGGTGCATCCACACTCTCACCACCATGTTGGGTATACCGCTGACGTACGCGGCAAATCACTGGCGTATTCACTGCGGCTCCCGCGACAATTACCTGCCCCTTCGAGAGCGCTGGCAGATTATCAAGCAAATCACGGCCAACCCCTTCAATCGCAGCACCAACACTTTTCTGGTCAATCTCATTAACAATACGCATAATGCACTGTGTCTGACATTGACTTAACACATCAGCATCCAATTTCCCCGGACGCTGACTGATGAGTCCAACACCGATACCAAATTTACGACCTTCCGCCAATACCTGCTTCAAAATTGAGGTTGAAACCACTTCTGTTCCACCAGGAGCAAAGTGGTGTGCTTCTTCCAAAAGCACAAACACAGGATATGGGAGATATGACTCACCAGAATGAACCTGACCGCGCTCTGTAGCCATACGCGCCTGATACAAACGACGTAATAATGTCGCGACAATCACCTGCTGATCACGATCATCAATCTCATTTAATTGCAGCACGGTACACTGGCCCGGTTTAAAGATCTCATCCAGATCCAGGTGTTGTGTATCATCAAAAGTGAAGCTCTGTTCAAAACGCTGTTCGACACGCCACGTCAACGCATGGGCAGTGCTGGAATCATCAGAACCTTCGCCCTCATCATCATTCTTCTGCTTCGCTACCGACTTGATCGCCTGCTTCAGATCCGCCACACCCCAGGGATGACCATGCTTCCCTTCTCTCACTTTACGCAGAGCACGATTCAGCAAATATTGTTGTTTCTCAGTCATCTCAGGCAAGAGCTGACGCATATCACCCATGTTCAACGTGGAGATCCGCACTTTCACCTGCTCAGGCTTATAGATCCGGACATCTGCACGATAACCACTGCCATACCCATCGCCCTCTTCCTCAAAATGTGGATCATTCATAATCTGATCGAGCGTGCCATACTCACCATGTGGATCAACAATCAACACACAGGCACGATTGTGTGGCTGCATCAGTTCCTCAATCACCACACTGGCAAGGTAACTCTTACCCGCGCCAGTACTGGCGATGATCGCCATATGCGTGCTCACCACATCCTTCACCGAGAGCACAATCGGCACAGCCGCAGGCGTACGCGTCAGCAGCGAGCCAATCGTAGCGGAACCCATATCCTGATGCTTCTTACGACTGAGCACATTCGTCAGCATCTCATCATCAGCAAGGAAGATCTGTTTACCAGACTGTGGGGGAATCCAGGGATTGATAAACGAATCGGTACGGGCATCATAGTAACCCATAATCGCCACATGCAACTCAAAAAGCTCGTTCGCATGGGCATCATAGCCAACCATCGCTGCAACCATCGAAGGCGAGATCTCAGGTTCCGCTAAAAAAGTATCAGGATAGAGTTGAACTGGCACACGTTTGAGCACCCGTCCCAGCACCCGACGAACAGGCCCACCAGACGCCATAGTCTCTGCATCAGCAAGCTCATAGTACACATACTCGCCATTTTTCAGCACCTGATTTTCGTCACGAGAGACAAACGTATACTCATGCGTCGTCTCACCTGGACCTTTGGTAATACCCACAGGCCGCCGGGCTGCATGTGCAGGTGGAAACACAAACTGAGAAGAATCAAACATCAGTAGCTACCTCCACTAGCCTGTGGTTTCAACTTTCAGTCGCCACGCAAAGTTGCGCTTGACAATGGAAAGCAAAGATTGGTTTTGAGGAAAAAGTTGTTCTAACTGATCGATAATGCGCAACGTCACCATCGGCAACAGGCTATTTGGTTGATTAATAATATGTGGTAAATATCCCATATGTAGATATGGATGCTGGCTATCAGGTCCGCCAGCAGGATCGGCAAAGTAGTGAAAGTTACAGACTTCTTCATCACTCATCGTCTCGACCTGACTATCAAGCTCCAACGAAAGTGAAGGAACACCCTGCATCGTTGTCACAACCTCTTGTGAAGCTTGCCCGCCATCCCCAGGCGTACGAACCTCCATCATGCCCAACACCAGAATATAGGTCAACACAGCCTTCTCTGAAATATAATCAGGTGAAAACATCTCCACCTGCGTCTCATTCGAGAGGCGTGGGCCTAAAACCCCATAGGCCGGATTCTGTAGAATCGTATTATAAATGACACCTACTGCATACGTCGTTGTTGCTGGTGGCTCCTCTGCAAACATATTCCAGGCATTCTCAGTCTCATCAGTAGGTAAAGAGCGGACAGCCACACGCACAAAACGACCAAAGGCATAATCGGCAGGACGCGGCTGGATCTCCCATTCATGAGGACCAAATATTTGACAGACATAATTAATATGCGAATCAGATTTTACAATCTTCCCAATAACCATCTTTAGAAATACCTTTCGCAGGCCATTGCACGTTCCACAGCTCTATTATCGTAAAGCAACTTTATCATCAGGTATCGCAGATATCATTTATCGTCTGTGCACGAAATGAGAAACAAAAAACCTGATACAACATGAAGACAATAATGGTTTTAGCGGCATTATAACACAGATAAACGAAGATCTCAGCCAGAATAGGTAAAGCAATGGTACCTATGAAATAAACAGAAGGAGCCAGGTAATGCTATTTACCTGGCTCAGATAAAACACAAATGCTTTTGAGAGAGATCTGTCAGGCAATTAGTTTCTCGATGGCTTGCAAGAAATCGTCAAGGTCTAGCGGCTTATTCATTCCCAGAATATTTCTCCGTTCCAGTTCACGGTGGGGAAGTTGAGCACTGATCATCATAGCAGGAATCAACGACAAATCACGCACAGCATGCAGACGATCATATAACTCAATACCATTCATACGGGGTAATTGATAATCAAGAATAAACAGATGAACTTTGATTTCTTTGACAGTTTGAAGAGCTGTGAATCCATCGGAAACAAGCATGGCAAGAAATGGTGTCTCCTGAGTTATCGCCTGTACAAGCACCTCACCAATATTCACATCATCTTCCACTACAAGAATTGTCCTGACACCTTCATGTATATTCGCACTTTCCTGCACATCAAAGTGAGCCATACATCGCTCCACTTACTCTCCATAAAGTAATTGCTCAGATGCTACAAATTCTACAAATGCCGAAATTGTACTTAGAATATACCATGTTTTGACGTAGAAAGATAGTTACTCTTCTCATGCTGCAAAAATAAATACAGTATACACATGTTACTATAAACCTGTATACATAACGTACATCACTGGTTGTAGAAGCAGTGGTGAAATGACCATCTTTTGTTGTGAGGGCCTCGAATTTCGAGCATTTCACATAGCAGGTGTATAAAATTGTATCCTTCTAACCGCAACAACACGTATATTATGTTGGGGACAACGAAAGAACAAGAAGCAACATGCTGGTTATCTGCGCAATAGAAACAGGCGTATTGACCAGAAATGCTGCGCTTCGGCTTGACAACAGACCTCTCTATCGCATACAACATAACTTGTATGAAGAGAGTTCATACTTCTGCTTTATACCAGAAGCTTTCAGGCAGCAGGTGTTTGCAGATCGCTATCCCTGATAAAAAGTATTTAGGAGGTTTATAGCCTCCTATTCTATTTGAGAAGGAGATGTTCCTATGGCATTTCAGCTTCCACCTCTACCATATGACTACAGCGCATTAGAGCCAACTATTGATACACAGACCATGCAGTTGCACCATGATAAGCATCATGGCACCTATGTTAACAATCTGAACGCTGCGCTCGAAGGCACAGAATTTGCCAATCTGCCAGTTGAAGAGGTTGTGCGCCGCATCAACGAGATCCCAGAGGCCAAGCGTACAGCCGTTCGTAACAATGGTGGCGGTCACGTCAATCATACAATGTTCTGGGAGATCATGACTCCTGGCGGTAGCAAAGAGCCTACTGGCGAACTGGCAAGCGCGATCAATGCCAAGTTCGGCTCCTTCGATGCATTCAAGACCGCGTTCAACGATGCCGGTGCCAAACGCTTCGGTTCTGGCTGGGCATGGCTTGTTCTTGATAAGAGTGGCAATCTTGAGATTACTTCAACAGCAAATCAGGATAGCCCTTTCATGGATGGCCTTTTCCCAATCTTCGGAAATGACGTCTGGGAACATGCCTACTATCTCAAATATCAGAATCGTCGCCCTGAGTACCTCAGCGCATGGTGGAATGTCCTTAACTGGGACGAAGTTGCCAAGCGTTATGCTCGCGCACGCGGCTAAATTACCGCCACACACGAAAAACAAAAAGACCGGGAGACAATTATTGTGTCTCCCGGTCTTTTTGACAGTTGCCAGCTCCCTTTGTTACACTAACAACATCATTTTCTCAATACCAATCAGCAGGAGCATGATGAATCCAGACCATAGAGATGTCAGTCTATCCTTCTTACATGAGCACGCGACCACTGCAAACCGTGCGCTCACCACTGAAGAAAAGGCTACGCTACAGTATATACAACAACTCCTACACACTGCTGATAAAATCCTGCTCTTTCTGGGTGGCAAAGCGGGACGCTTAGGCGAAAGTATTGTTGGTACAGCGCTCCTTGAAGGTACACTTCAAGCGCTCAACGCCTGCGGAAAAGCAGGCACACCAATCACCATTTTTGTTGATGCGGGTGTGGCAGAACTCTTTGATGCCACGCTCTACCAACATATATACTGGTCCACAATAAGTATCATGCCCTGCACACAACCTCCACAATTAGAAGATACGACCAGATATCGAGAAACAGGGAAACACATACTCCTGCTGGACTTTCATGGCGCACATGATGGCATGCCATTCCTGCGCATTGATACAAGCACACCCACACAAACATCAGAGCAGGTAACAACATTGGGACACCTGTTTCGTGTGGGCGTACGGAGCTTTGCGGTGCGCGGGCAGGAGAGACGCTATGCCGACTTTATTGAAACGCTGTTCGCGTTAGCAGATGGAACTTTAGCCAGTGAGCAGGCCCAACCCCATATTCGACTATCACCAGAGGACATCGCCAGAGATCGTCAGTTAATAAAGCAGTTCAAACTGAATCCACAGGCAGTACGTATTATCTGCTTTTTTCAATCTGTCGTCCCGGCGAAATGTTACGAACTATGGGATGAGGTACTACAACCTCTCAGCACGTACTTCGCACAACACGATCCCCAACAAAAACTGGATTTCTTTGTTGCCTGCGGACCTGATGAGTCCTTACCTGAAGGTATACGCAAGGCAGACATGATTAAATGGCTGCAAGATTTTACAGGCGTGAACGCCAACGCAACGGTCCATATCGCCATAACGCCGTCCTTACGTGATCTGGCAATCCTCACGGCAAAAGCAGATCTGGCGCTGGCAAATGATACTGGCCCCGCACATATCGCAGGCGCGGTACATACACCAACAATTGTGGTCTTCTTGCCCGGAACAATTTACTCACAACAGGTCTGGTCATCGACGCTCTTTCATCACGGTGTAACGCTGGACCCTAATCCTTTCAGCTATAGCCAGATTGAAGCAGCAATACTCTGGGGCAAAACCCACATCATTGATAGCATACCACCACAACGTGTCTACGAAGAGATAATACGTCATTTGCCTGAAAAACTATGATTTCCATAAACCTTAATACAATATTTATCACATTGCACTGAAATTATATTGACATCTTTATCTCTTCCCATCTACACTTATAAAATAAACGTAACATATGGTAGAAGATATGGAGAAAGGATGGGTTATGCTTACGTTGTTGAAAAATCGCATAAAACAGTATATAGCACGTTTCATTGATAACCACGTGCATGTCATTGAAGAAGCTCATCATTGGACGAAGACTATACCCTGCACCTGCTGTTCCACAAATATTCCTGCCGATGCATACTTTTGCACCTATTGTGGCATCAATGTGCGGCATCCCGATACACAACCAACGATGCCTATCTTAAAAATACAAAATACTGATCCAATCAATATCAAACGCGTACAACATATCACGCCACTCACTTCATCATCATTACAGCAACAACATATCCTGCGTGGAAAAAGCCCCGACAAGCAGGAGGCAGATCAACTGAATGCAAAGGACATCTGGCCACAACCATTGGGATCTTCATAATATTGCTCGACACAATCCGCTTATCCACATATCATGCGGCTCCACTATCCTCAGGGGATAGTACTTAAGTCAAATCATATTGACTTATCCACATTTCCTGTGGATAAGTGGAGATCTTTGTGGATAACCATATACTATATACGCCACTGCAATAGCTGTGCTTATTACCCTTTTACTGCTCCGGCAGTCAGTCCTGACACAATACGACGCTGGAACAGCAAGACCAGAATAACCAGAGGAATAGTAACAACAATCGCGGCGGCTGCCAGTTGTCCATAGGCCACAACATGTTCGGAATTAAAGCGCGTAATGCCCACCGTCACTGGCTGGGCCTGCTCATCACTGGTCAATGTTAGACCAAAGAGAAAGTCATTCCAGACGGCGATAAACGAGAGAATAGCTGCGGCAAACACACCTGGAGCCGTGAGTGGCACAATAATTTTCCAGAGTGTATAGAGACGGGATGCCCCATCGACCCGGGCCGACTCTTCCAGATCAGCCGGAAGATCTCGGAAAAATGAGGTCAGAAACCAGATCGTTAACGGCAACGTCAAGACAAGATCAGGGATAATCAGTGCGAGATAGGTGTTATAGATATAGAATGGTCCGGTAAAAAGCACAAAGAGTGGGCCAACCATCGCGATAAAGGGAAACATATTTACCGCGAGTACCGAGGAGAGCACAGCGGATTTACCCAGAAAATCAATACGCGCAATCGCATAAGCGCTCAGTACACCAAACAATAACGCGAGAACCGTCGTCACCGCTGAAATGATCGCGCTATTCCGTAAGGTTGGTAAGAAGAACGAAGAACTGAACACCAGAACATAATTTGAGAGATCAAACGAGGTGGGAAAGAGTGTCGGTGGTGAGGCGTTCAGTTCTACGCCACTTTTCACAGATGTGATAAATGTCCAGTAGAGCGGGGCAAGAGCCACCACCACCACCAGAGCAACAGCGATGTAACGCCCAAACGTGCCCCATGACCATGTGTGCTCTTCACCACTCCGTGACCGCCGCCGCGCATGGTCAGTATCTCTCACCTTCAGCGAAGAATGTGCGCCAATTGCCATAGCATTTTCTCCTTTTATCTCGACATAGACATCCAGTGGATGCTAATTGCGGCTGGTCGATTCACGCATCAGAAACAGAAACACCAGACTGATCACAATACCAAAGAGAAAGACAATCACCGTAGCAGCAACTCCGGGTGCGAAATCTTCCGCTGTACCTGCAAACATCTTGAAATTCGCATATGAGGCGATAGAAGGAACCGAGCGTTGCCCAAAAACATAAAAAAGGTCGAAGACACGAATAGCATCCAGTGAGCGAAAGAGCAGCGCAATCAATAATGGACCCTTCAGCATAGGCAACGTAATACGTATAAAGCGTTGCCAGCGGGACGTACCATCAACACTTGCTGCCTCATAGAGTTCAGTGGGAATAACCTGAAGTCCAGCCAGAATGAGCAGAGCCATAAAAGGTGTTGTCTTCCATGTATCAGTGATAATCGAGGCAATAATCACCCCGATACGTGAGCCAATCAACGTATCGCCCGCGCTGAGAAGATGCATAGATTGCAGGATATATGTAATAATGCCTGTCTGGTCATTATACATAAGCAACCACATTTGCGCGGATACCACCGTCGGAAAAGCCCACGGCACCAGAATCGCGGCCCGCACCAGTCCACGACCCGGAAAGGTTTTATTGATCAGTAACGCAATACCCAGACCAAGCATGGTTTCGAGTACGACACTGATCAGCATAAAAAAGATTGTCGTCCCAATCGCCGTTATAAAAACAGGATCACTCAATACACGGGTATAATTGCGCAAACCAACAAAGGAAGGCTGCGACAACAATGGATTATTCAATAAACTGATACGCAGTGAGTCTAACATTGGATAAATCGCAATGACCAGAATCAGTAACATTGTTGGCAGCACCAATAGATAGGGCAGGTATCCACCATGCATACGAATACGCTCACGCAGCGATGGTTTCGTTACTTCCTGGGGCAGAGATTCTGCAACTTGAGCTGTCATCCTATTCATCCCTCCTTCATGCCACGCTCAATAGCGACGACAATACCCACAAACAACCTATGAGGATCCAAATCTACAATCCAGTATCACGGTGCAACTATTCTCTTTAAATCGGTATCCAGGGACGAGAGAGCATCATTCACCGATATCTGCTTTTTAAGAGCCTGATAGATATGCTGCTGAATCGAATCGGAGACATCGGAATAGCGCGGAGAAACAGGACGAGGAAGAGCATTCTGAAGGATCGGTTTCAGTTGCTTGAATAATGGATTCTTACTCAGTACCTCTGGATCATCATACACACTTTGCAGTGTTACAGCCAATGAAGCAGCGATGGCCGTCTGCCTCTGTGCAGCGGGTTGAAGCATATAGCGAATAAACTCCCAATTTTGCGCGGTATGAGGGGAATAGGAGTTCATAGCAAGATTCCAGCCACCGATAGCTGAATGTCCAACTGTATTATTTCCACCATAGGGCAATGCCGCAACCGCAAACTTCCCGGCTATCTTTGACTGCGAAGGATCATTCCCCAGAGTATACGCATAGGGCCAGTTTCGCATAAAGACTGCATTCCCATTTTGCCAGACCAGACGAGACGAATCCTCCATATAGGTCGTCACCGCCTCCGGAGAGATACCACCAACCCATGACACCATTTTCGCGAGCGCCATCTGCGCTTGGGGAGTGTTCACCACCACTTTTGTTGGATCATGGGGGTCCAGTACCTGCCCCCCATAACCATGTAACACCTCAATAAAGTTACAGACCAGCCCTTCATATTGCGCCCCTTGCCAGACATAACCATACTTTGCTCTGGCCTGTGTAGACTGCCCGACTGAAGTAAGTTCATCCCAGGTTGCAGGTGGTCGTGAAACAAGATCTTTGCGATAGTACAGCAGACCAATATCCGTACGGAACGGCGCGGCCCAGATTTTGCCCTGATACGTACAACCTTGAACAGGACCAGGCAAATATTTCGCCCGCTCGCTAACAGGCCATTGACGATCAGAAATGGCATTAATCCAATTGCTGGCTGCAAACTGCACAGGATACGTGATATCAATAGACAGAATATCAATACTATTGTTTCGAGCACGTAACATGTTTGTGTATTTGATGATCATATCATTCGCAGCCGCTGGCCCTTGATTCCAGGTTACATGAATACCCTGCTTATGCCCTATGGTCTGGTTAAATGTATTCGTTAAAGCCTGATAGGTGCCCGTCGCTTCCTGTTCACTCTGCCACACAAGATTCGTGGCCGCCCCATTCCCACCAGTGCTGTTACTTGAACCACCGCATGCTTCCAATAAAGAGACGGCAGCACTACCAGACAAACCAATGGTTACGGCACGCTCCAAAAAATGACGACGCGTTATGCGCCCGGAGCGCATTTTGCGAATGATCTCATCTAAGGCTTCGCGTTGTTCCGTTATCATGCAATATCCTCTCCTCTCCACCCACCATAATGACGCTCACATTCATTACCTGCGTACATCACTACTCTGTTCTACGATCTGTGAAAAATGAGCAGGAATTTCCTGCTATTTTTTCAAGGTGCAGATAAAAAGAGGTCTGGCTCTGGATCATTTCTACTCCGAAGCTACAGATATTACGCAGCATGATTGCTAACCAGTTTCAATAGAGACAATCATGTGCTATCTGACTTGATATATGCTCTTGCATCCAGACTGGTACCAGAGGGTGCTATTTCTATCACAGCGGTGACATTTCATACTGAAAGAGCGTATGTATTTCAGGTACACAACCAGTATACAAACGTATACTAATAGCGGGCGACAAGCACAACCAGACTCGCGCCAGGATAAATTTCCAAAAAGGATTGAGCATGGGTAGTACACTTCCCAACAACACACCATCAGAACAATATACACAAACGCGCTATACCACAGGAGAGATGCTGCTGCCAATGCTCCTGGCTGCGTTGGAAGCTTGCTGGATAGCAGTTCTACTCGTTGGTTTAAGCAGTGCCAGCATCATTCCACATCATCAAACATTCCTACCACTATGGGCACCATTTGTATTAGAACTCGTTCCCTGTGCCCTCGCGCTGATCTTTCCGACAAAAAGACACAAGAATAGACAGACAACCTTACACATTGCGGGCATTGTCATCATCACGTTACTGGTACTCTGGGGTGAGTTTTATTTCTCCACTGAAACGCTCTTCAGCCTGCACTGGATTACTGCGCTCCTGCGTGCAATCATCACCTTCGGTGCAACAACATTTATCACCGCCGTTGCTATTATCACGAGCTGCTACCTGTATATACGTGGCATCCACTGGTCCAGACAGGGAGAGACAGCGCCTGAAACAGTCGCAAGGATGGTCAAAATTGGCGTGCCGCTATTCATCGCGGTGCTGCTCATACAAACGCTAGCCCATCTGGAAACGTTATCATTATTTATTTTATTGCCAATCTTCTTCACACTGGTACTCTTTGCTCGTGCCCTGTCAAATATGGTGTATGTACGCGATCAGCATATCAATAGTCCACAGCGCTTCCATACAGGAACGGAGCGGTTGCTACTGACGATGATTGGCAGTATTTGTATCGCCCTGATCTTTATTGTTATCGTGGTGGGCCTCTTCACCAGTTCAACCTTCCTGGCGAGCGTTCAAGCATTTTTATCACCAGTGGGTGTACTGCTCGATTGGATCGCCCGTGGGTTCGCTATACTCGTTGTCATTATCTCAACACCGTTCTTCTTGATCTTCTCACGGTTCCACCCCCAGGGCATAAAGATCCCACAGGTTCCACTTTCAACGATACAAATCACGCATAATCCCGGTGCTGCCGCCTCACACACTGCCTCAGCCTCCACTGTTTTGATAATACTGCTCTTTGTTATCGCTTTTCTCATCATTCTGGGTGTACTGATCCGCATGTTATTGCGCATTCTCAGACCAAATACAAACAAGCAAACACGGCAGCGACAGATTGTGGAGGTTCATGAAAGCCTCTGGTCCTGGCAACTTTTCTGGCAACAGTTCAAAATGTGGCTTAGCCATCTGATGCGACGGAAAAAACAGGCAACAGCACAAACACCAGTGCAAGCCAATGAGGGGTTAGAAGAACGAGAACCAATAGCACGTACAGTCCGAACTATCTACCGTGCCTTCTTACAACAGGTTGCCCGCTATGGGTATAAACGAGAGCGTTTTGAAACGCCTCATGAGCTGCTCCGGCGTCTCGCACCACACTTCCCAATGGCACAACAGGAAATCCACACAATTACCGACATCTATGCCTCAACGCGGTATGGCAATCGGTTGCCAGAAGAGGAGGAGATACAACGCATTCAACAGGATTGGGAACAATTCCAACAAAAGCTACACATAAATACCACCAATCAACAATAGTAGAAGCAAATGAATCGTGCGACTACTTGCGTGCGGAGCTGTGCACAAGTAGTCAGATCCTCGGATCAAGCATCCTGCATCATCGAACCATTCACCACCTGATAACGACGCGCACGCCGTACAATCTCATCAGGGAAGCCAGAAAGATCGGTAGTGGTCATCATGACCTGCTGATACTGCTTCACCTGACACAATAAATACTCGCGGCGTGAATAATCCAACTCACTAAAAACATCATCAAGCAAGAGCACTGGTTGCTCACCGGTACTGCTTTGCATATACACCAACTCTGCCAGTTTCGCGGAGAGCGCCACTGTACGTTGTTGACCACGAGAGCCATAGGCCAGCATATTCACACCATTGGCGAGAAATTCCAGATCATCACGATGTGGCCCCAGCAGACAGACCCCCTGCATAATCTCCTTCTTACGTGCAGCCAGCAACTGCTCACGTAACTTCTGCGGTAAGACTGTCAGATTCCATGCTTCATCAAGCTGGAACGAAGGACGATAGCGGATACTCAACTTCTCACGCCCACCACTGATAACCTGCTGAAATTCATTCGCCTGCTGATTCAACGACTCAATCATCCGCTGACGCTCAAAAATAATCTGCGTTGCCAGCATCACCAACTGTTCATCTAAATAATTCAGCATCTGGGGATCTTCCAGATGCTCCCGAATGCGCTTCAGCAATGCTGATCGCTGTGTCACCATCTTCCGATATTTCATCAAAGCCTGACTATAGCCGGGTCGAATCTGACACAGCGAGCGATCTAAAAAACGCCGCCGCTCTTCAGGACTACCATCAACCAGATGGAGATCGGTCGGAGAAAAAAGCACCACGCGCATCTGCCCGATAAAATCAACATTGCGCTTTGGGACATCATTCACTTTATAGCGCTTACGGGATGTATGGGCAGGCAATTCCAGCACACGAGCGCTATACGCCTGCTCATGACCAGCCTCAAAGACAGGAGGAGCAGGATCAAACGAAATCATCTCTAACTGCAAGCGATCCTCACGCCGCTGCACCGCGCCACGCAGTCGCGCCACATGATCAGTAGCATACCAGTTCACCACTTCACGATCACTGGACGCGTGAAACGACGTTCCCGTCGCCAACATACTCACCGCTTCGAGCAGATTCGTCTTCCCCTGCGCGTTATCGCCGTAAAAAAGAAAGAGGCCCGGCTCCAACGAGAGTTCTAACTGCTTATAATTGCGGAAATCCGTTAATGAGAGGTGTGAAAGATACATGAACCCTTCCGTGAAGAATAAGCCGGAACAGCAAGAAAAAAGAAGGGTTGAGGAGTTCCTCCCCCCTCGTGAAACTATTCTAATTTGACAGGACAAATCTGGAAATTTGCAGCTATTCAGATACACTACACCTGTACGCCCACTTCATGGGCGCGTTTAGAGGAATGTGTGGGGGGTATCCTCCCCCCAGCCAGAAAGTCTCGCAACTCTCCGAAACCCCTTAGAGCTTATTCCGAAACTCAACGTCACTGCCGTGACTGGTGCCAGGCACTCAGGTTTTCGGATAAGTAGTTAAGCAATAGTCACAGTATTTATACCTTACCGATTATTGCTCATTGGCATGATAACATATGTGTAGTCAGCGGCACTTACAGGACGAACAACACCTGGACGAGCAGCCGAGGTTACTTCCAGAGCCACCTCCGGTGTATCCAGAATTGCCAGCACATCGGTCAGATATTTCACATTGAAAATAATCTGCTGTTCAGGTCCATCAACCGCCGCATTAATCGTCGTCACATTACTACCGATATCTTCCGCCGTTGACTCAAGCGTCAACGTCCCGGCCCCCGCATCAGACCCTTCGCCGCCACTGATCTTAATACGCGTAATGTTTGAGCTATCACGAGCGAACGGAGTCACCGTCTTCACAGCGGCAGCGAACTCTTTTGTCTCGACCACAGCACGCGTCGTATGTTCCTTCGGAATAGCGGACTTGATATTCGGGAACGTCCCCTCAATCAATCGTGAAACCAGATCAACATGTTCAGTATGGAAAAGCACCTGACTGCGATTAGGAGTCACCACCATCTGCACAGCACCCTCAGAAGGGAGGATGCGAGCAAGTTCACTCAGTGTACGAGCAGGAACCAGAATACTGCCATGATCAGTCGTATGGCCGGGGAGAGGAGAGACACGTAGAGCCAGTCGGAACGCGTCAGCCGCAGCGAACGAAGCCTGCTCATTATTTACCTCAACCAGCACACCGGTAAGCACAGGGCGAGAATCATCATCAGCGGCAGCAAATGCCACCTGAGCAATCATCTCCTTGAGTTGACCAGCATCCAGAATAATTGGCTCCTCGCCACCTTCCGCGCTGGGAATCAAAGGAAATTCAGTGGGGTCCATACCTTTAATATTGGCATTGCTGCCAGTACTTTTCACATTGACTGCATGTGTTTCATCGGGAACTGAGAGTTCCACCTGACCAGGCCGTAAACTGTTGACCAGATCAGTAAAAGTCTTAGCAGGAACAGTAGTTGAACCATCTTCCTGTACATCGGCATCAATCCAGCAATTGATCCCAATTTCCAGATTTGTCGCGGAGAGTCGTAAGCGGCCCTGATCAGTAGCCATTAAAATATTTGCAAGGATGGGAAGTGTACTACGGTTGGAAACCGCATGGCTTACAATCGAGAGACCCCGACTCAAATCCTGCTGCTTACATGTGATTTTCACGAACATATCCTCCAGACACAACCAAAACACTCATGTTTCCAGGCTAGTATAGCGTAAGTTTCCCCCAGTTGCAAACGTTCTAACAGACAGGTAACAAGAGAATACATAGTCCTATCTCTCTTACCAAATCACTCGTTATAACGTACATTCTGTAAGAGGTAGTGTTATAATACAGTTATCTATCTGGGGCTACTGGTACCGTTTTTGCTGAAAAGAGCAAAAAAAACGAAAAACCCAGGACAGTTTATGCCGCATTGTTTTCGAGAGATGAGGGGGATAATGCTTCATGGCAAAAAAGATCCTGATAATGGACGATGAACCGACAATCGCCGATCTGCTCACAGAGACACTGGCGGATGAAGGCTATGAAACACATATGACGACGCAAAGCCTGCGCTTCTATGACGCGATACGCGAGCACAATCCAGATCTTGTGCTGCTCGACATCATGATGCCATATCTCGATGGTCGCGATGAACTCAAGCTCATGGCCATGGCAACTGGTCGCCGCATCCCGGTAATCATCGTGACTGCATTTCTGGGTGCAGGGAACGAGGAACAAGACTTCCGTGAAGCAGGCGTTGTCCAGATCGTCTATAAACCATTTGACCTTGACAAACTCGTAGAGTTAGTCAAGCAAACTATTGGAGAACCGGGGGAAGAAACGCATGAGCGCTTCCGTTAGTGCTCCTGTTCGCGTCGCACTTGATGCAATGGGTGGAGATAAGGCTCCGGGCGAAGTGATTCTTGGAGCCATACAAGCAGCACGAGAGTACGGAATTGGTGTCTATCTGGTTGGCAATGAAGAGGTTATTCGTGCTGAACTAACGAAACACAACACAACTGGTCTTGATCTACCAATTATCCATACAGACGAAGCCATTGAGATGCATGAACATGCGGCACAGGCTGTGCGCAATAAGCCGAACGCATCAATGATTGTTGCCTTGCAACAGGTTCGTGATGGCAAGGCGCTAGGAGCGGTTTCCGCTGGCAACAGCGGCGCGATGATGGCTGCCTCGCTCATGGTACTCAAACGTCTGCCTGGAGTGAAACGCCCGGCATTAGGTGGCGTCTTCCCAATGAAAAATGGCATTTGTTTGATTATCGATATCGGCGCAAATACTGATTGTAAACCGGAATATTTACAACAATTCGCCTTGATGGGTTCAATTTACCTTGAACGTATCTTTCAGGTACAGACTCCACGCGTTGGCTTACTGGCAAACGGCGAGGAAGAAGGGAAAGGGAACCAGCAGGTCATTGAAGCACATCAGTTGCTCAAACAGAGTGCTCGAACTTTAGGACTCAACTTTATTGGCAATGTCGAGGGTCGAGATATTCCAACCGGGCATGTCGATATTGTTGTCTGCGATGGCTTCGTCGGTAATGTCGTGCTCAAGATGGGTGAGGGTCTGGGGGAAACACTTCTGGAACTCATGCGCGAACAGATGACCAGTACGCTGCTCAATAAAATCGCCGCTGCGATCTTAAAGCCTGGACTTAGACGCGTCTTCAAACGACTGGACTATACTGAGTATGGCGGTGTTCCCCTCCTTGGCGTCAATGGATCAGCGATCATTGCGCATGGTCGTTCAAATGCCAAGGCCATCAAAAACGCGCTACGTGTCGCTCGTCAGACAGCCGAGACAAACGTCGCAGATGCTATCGCTGATGGTCTGGCAAAACTGAGCGAAACAACAGATAAGCAGCGTGCTGAAGTATAAGCCAGTACTCCTTGCATCTGGCTTCTATGAATAGCGTGGTAACTATACGAAAGATAGCCAAAAAACAGCACAAAGACAATAAGCGACGAACGCGGAAAACCACACTCGTCGCTTATTACTATCAAATTTTCTTCTACAGGTTAATCGCTCTTACCTGGAAATAGAAACCAGACAGATACATTGTTTGTTTTTATTCTTCTGTCTGTTTGCCTTCATCCTTGCTATGTCGACGCTGCCGTTTCGCAGCACCACCTAACTTGCCAATACGGCTATAAAAATCGGGGTCCTGCCGTGCCTTGGTCGTATTGCCCCCCTTCTTCCCCATATCGGAGAAGTGCTGAGGACCATACTTTTTCACATTCGCTTGCCCACCTTTCTGGGCAATCTCCCGGTAGTACTCATTACCACGCCGCTCCTTTAACATCGTTCCTCCCTTCTTCCCAATGCGGCGATAGTAATCTTCACCATAGCGTTCCCGTACTGCACTACCACCTCTGCGCGTAGCCTCTGTTGTCGATATCAAAACGGGTTTTCCTTCATCTTCTGTCAACATGCCAAACCATCCCTTTCCCCGGTCCAATCCCGGCTTTGCTTAATAGCAAGGCTCACTTTTTGCTAACTTCGCTATGCGAACTACACACATAGCACTCCATAAACGCTATATATCCGCATACATTAAAATAAAGCACAAGATACAAATGCTTCTATGATGCGAATAAGTGAATGTTTACATTATACTGAATATTTTCTTTTTTTGTCAATAATGCAACCAATCATGCGCACTTCTAAAGTCTTGACTCACCACGGTAACTAGACAAAAACCAGCAAGAACGCTATACTATTATAAATATAGATTTTCCATACTATCCATCTTCTATAGAAACTGCATTTATCTACTGTATAAGTTCAGTTATTCAGTGGCAATACTGGAGTATGTGACAATATGTCAACAACACAGAAGAAAAGAAGAAAAGATCCACTCCATGTGCTTTCCACTGCCAGCCGTGCTTTGTTCTCCTACACATTCACGCCTATAATCAGGGGTTGCACACAATCTCAACACCCGCAAATATCAGTACCGGTGTATATTGACTCAACCGCAATCCAACAGCACAGACAGCAATTGCAACAACAAAAAACCGGATGGCTTCTCTGTAAATCCTGGGTTCAGTATTACGCTATCCAGTGGCGTTGGGATGTTGAACGCTTCCTTGCACGACGGTTGCATAAACGTTGGGGCCATTAACCAATACTGTGTATGTTGTATGGAAACATACACAGTATGTGAACTAATCCAGACGTAAATCTCCGGTTCGGCGAAAATGTGGTCGTGATTTCTCGATATTTTTCTGTTCTCGTGCGCGATAGGCTGGATAACGGCTCGCAGTGCGCCACTGTTGCCGACGCTCCCTGGCTTCTTTGAATTCGATGGAGAGCCGACGATACAGGTTTTCCCAATGGTCAAGAATCTTTTCCTTATCATGGGCAGAGATAATGCGCAAACTTTCCTGCCCCATCCGCTGGCGTAGTTCTTCATTCTGTAGCAATGTATCAATAAATGAAGCCAGTTGCGCGCTATTTCCCGGCTCAAACAAGAAACCATTTTCCTCGTGATGTACCAGTTCGGGCAAAGCATACGCATTCGCCGCAACGACTGGCAGAGCACAGGCCATCGCCTCCATTGTCGCCAGACTCTGTAAATCAGCCTCCGAGGGGATCGCGAAGAGAGAGGCCACCCGACGCAACTCCAGGAGATCTTCATCGCGCACAAAACCCAGAAAACTGACACGATCCCCGATCTGTAGCTGTTCCACCTGCTCGCGTAGCTCCTGCTCAGCTGGACCTGTACTGACCAGCGCAACATGTGCCTGTGTTTTTAAAAGCGGGACCGCATCCAATAATACATTCACACGTTTCTCTTCGCTCAGGCGATTAACATGCAAGATCAAGGGACGATCCTCTGGCAATTTAAAACGACGGAGAATATCAGGGTCGCGTGGCCCTGGCGAAAAATAGCGGAGATCAATCCCATTAGAGATAGCAGCAGCAGGAGCACGCAAGCCATGCTCATATAACAAATTAATCGCGGTCATTGTTGGTGCGGTGACATACTCACAGTGATTACAGAAGTTCACCAGATAGGAATAAGAAATAGTGCTAAATGGCTTACCCAGAAAAGGATCAGCCATCAACGAGCGGCTGATGTTAATCGGTAAATAGTGGTTGGTAGCAATCACAGGTTTGCGTAAACCGCCTGCCAGGAGTTGCGCAATATTGCCCAGTACAATAGGAGAGTGGATGTGAATAATATCAGGATCACTCTTTTTAATAAGGTTGCGAATAGAAACAAATGGCAGTAGAGGAATACGTAGCTCTTTATACGTAGGCCATTCAAACGAGGAAAAACGAAAGACACGTACTTTCTGCTCCATACGCCGCACATCCCGCGCACCAAAGTTTGGTGCCACAACCCACACCTGATGGCCTCGATTCGCGAAATCATTCGCCAGACCATGTGTCACTGTTGGCACCCCTCCCACCATAGGAGGATATTGATCAGTAACAATCATTATACGCATAACTCTCGCTCATTTCTCATATTTAGTCTCTTACAGTCACATGAGCAAGATACTGTTGGTGTCAACAAGAACTGAGAGCTATACAACAAGCATCTTGCCAGGAACGCCAATCACCCACGCATTTGAGCTTCCTCATTCCCTGACTGGAACATGAAAAGCGGCACATAAGCACGATGGATAGCGGCTCTGCTCCATAGCAGTAAACGCGGATAGGCGACCTTTCCGGTCGCCTATTCCTATTATTGTTAGCCCACACACAGTGCGCAGAGTGCTACTCTTCAGATTGTGCTTCTGCTGCAACCGCAGGAGCTTCCTTCTCAGTAGCAGAAGGCTCTGCCAGTTCAACTCTAGGAGCATCTACTTTCGCAATTGGCTCTTCCGGGTCTGTAACCAGTGAGTATTTTGCTGGTAACACCACATCTTTAGCATGCAAAGCCGAGTCAATCTCTTCCATTGAAGAGATATCCACATCCAGGCTATCAACAATAGCTGAAGCTTCACATTCCACTGCTAATGTATCCAGCAGGTGCAGGAAAACACCACCCTGGTTTTTCACACCAGGGGCTTCTCCCACAAAATGCAGTGGTAACTTTACTTCAATGCGTTCGCGCAGATCGACGCGGGAAAAATCAACATGCAGGATGTGTCCTGATTTTGGATCACGCTGTACATGGCGCACTACTGCAGTCTGAGATGGCGCATTCGTAATACGCAATGTCAACACATTTCTCGTACCATGCTGACGACTTAATTTCTCAAACGTGTATCCATCTATCTGAATAGGTGTTGAGGCTTCTTTATGACCATAGATATTTCCTGGAATGATGCCCGTCTTACGCAAACGTTTATTTGCTTTCCCTACTACAGTACGGGGGGTGACTTCCAAAACAATCTGTTCTGCCATATGACCCTTTTCCTCTTTCTTATGATATTGTAAGCCCCTCTTCAAAACCGCTTCAGTGCGATCAGAATACGTAAAGAGGATGACAACATCCTAAATCGGACACCGTCAGTAGTTCTGGATAACTACCTCTTACCTTTTTCTTACGTGGAAGTAGGCCTGAATGGCTTCACTTTCCAACGTATTAAGCACATCGGTAGCACGTAACCAACCTTTGCGTGCAATACCTATACCATATCTCATATCATCTATTCCTGCAAGCGTATGCGCGTCAGGATCGACAGGTATTTTCATGCCACCATCACGAGCCATGCGGACATAACGCCAATCCAGATCCAGACGCGAAGGATGAGCGTTAATTTCAATGCTCACCTTGTGCTCTAACGCTGCCTCTATCACTGCTTCCATATCTATCTGATACCCTTCACGGCTCAATAGCAGACGACCTGTTGGATGGGCAACGATATCAACCATTGGATGGGAGATGGCCCGTACCATACGCTGTGTCTGTTCCTCACGCGAAAGGTTGAAGAGGCTGTGAATAGAGATAACGACAAAGTCAAATTTCGCCAGCGTTTCATCATCATAATCCAGCGTACCATCACGCAGGATATCACACTCGGTCCCTTTGAGAATATGAAATCGAGCACCAAATTCTTCATTTAACTGATCGATCTCTTCCCACTGCCGCTTGAGACTCTCTACGGTCAGACCATTCGCATAAGCGGCATATTTACTATGGTCAGCCATACCCAGATAGCTATAACCACGGGCGATACAGGCTTCCGCCATTTCACGAATCGTGTTCTGTCCATCACTCCAGGTAGAATGGGCATGCAGCACGCCGCGTAAATCCTTCTCGGTGACCAGTTCGGGTAATTCATTGCGGGAGGCGGCATCAATCTCGCCCATATCTTCCCGTAGCTCAGGCTCAATGTATTGCAAGCCTAATGCCTTATACATATCCGCTTCGGTATGACAGGGGATCAGATGCTCTTCACCATTCTCGACTTTGAAAAGGCCATAATCGTTGATTGTCATACCCATGCTCAACGCCCGACGACGCAACGGGATATGATGTTCACGGGAGCCGCTGAAATGGTGCAGGGTATAGGGAAACTGGTTATCAGCTACGACACGCAGATCCATAGCGATGCCACTGCTGAGCACGACGCTTGATTTCGTATCCCCTTTACCAGTGATAGCCTTTACAGATGGCTGGCTGGTAAAGAAGTCCATAATCGCCCGCCGCGCCTCAACTCCAGCATCATCAGCCACACTGGCAACCATGTCAATGTCTTTGACCGTTTCACGCCGCCTGCGCAAACTACCAGCAACCTGTAAGCGTACAATCTCAGGACGTTCGGCTAACGCGGTGCGGATACGCTCCGCCTCTTCCTCCGCCACATTGTAGAGATAACGGTCAGCATGTTGGGTAATAAAGGTTAAGCCTTGCAGGATCTTTTCCTGTGTCTTTTTGCCAAACCCCGGAATCTGCGCGACTTTATCCTCTTTACAGACCTGCTCCAGTTCAGCCAGACTCGTGATGTGGAATTGGTCATAAATGGTATTAATGCGCTTCGGTCCCAGACCAGGAATACGCAACATGTCAATTTTCACCGCTGGCGTATTCGCGACCAGTTCATCATAGAAAGCAATATGATCAGTCTCCACTGCCTCTTCAATGCGCTTGACAATCGTTGGTCCCAGACCCGGCGTCCCTTTCAATTTACCGGCCCGCACCAGTTCTGTGATATCGCCATTCAATGATCCCAACGTGCGTGCCGCATTCTCATAGGCACGCACTTCAAAGACACTGCTCTTCTCTTTCAGCGCAAGGAGGGCCGCGATATCCTCCAATAGCCGGGTAACCTGACTTTTATCCATCTCTCTACCTCCTTACGGTAGCAAATCAAAAAATTCGGGCGGGGCAGGTGTAATTTCAAACGCATGACGCCCCTTCATATCACGGTTAAGATACTTTTTACAATCAAAATGCGCCAGGAGCCAGCAAATTATATCAGACGAGATGAAGACAGCATCCCACGGTTTCATTTCATCTATATCAAGTGACTGATTACAAACAAAACAACGCGTCATTCCTGCCTCCACCGCCTTCTCCAGCCACGCAAACACAAACTGGTGCATGTCATCCAACACCATCATGTCTAACGACGATTCTGGATAGCCAAAGAGCACGGGATCAGGGCATTCACGCCAATCGTCCACATTGCGGCTTAAAGCGATCATTGGTCCACGTATCGCGATCTTTATTTCATCATGCTCCGGATCATCAGAAGCAAGCGTTGCACTCGTCAGTAGTAGCCCCTCACGGGCTAACCAGGATAAGAGTTCGTTTCGCATACCTTATTGTATTTTCATTTCCTCTTGAGAAGCAAGATAGATAGAATTTTACATGTTACCATTGACATATCACCTTATCTCTACCAGAATATAACAAACCTGAACAACACAAAATACAACATAGATGCAACCATAATAGGCTGTTACACCAATAATTTTGCTACCGAATAACAAGAATACAACATCCCTTCGCGCACTCGATAGAACAATTGCGTATAGAAACTGAAGTAATGTATAAAGAAGAAAGCGGGCTTTCTTCTAAAGCCTGCCTCCTGTAAAAACTTGATGAGAGGTTTTTTACAGCGCTACTTCCCCGTTGGCACGGCAACAATCCGTTGCGCCTTCGCACTAACAGTAAAGGCTTTTTTCGCAATGCACACAGTAGAACAACATCCATACCCTGGACGCTGGAAACTCTTTCTGATCTGGATGAACATTGGCTTACAGTCCTTCGGTGGCGGTTCCAGCACCACCTTGCTCATTCAACGCACATTCATCGAAAACTATCACTGGCTCACGTTTGAAGAATACACGTATTATTGGAACCTCTGCCAGTTTCCTCCCGGCATTAATCTCATCGCCTTAACTATTCTGATTGGCAAGAAGTTAGGCGGTATCACAGGTACTATCAGTGCGCTCCTTGGCCTGCTCTTACCCAGTGCCCTTGTAACCTGTCTGCTAGCAGCTGTCTTCAAACAGGTACAGCAATTAAACGCAGTTCAAGCGATCATCAAAGGTGTCATCCCGGCAACGGCAGGCATCTCACTGGTCACGACCCTCAACTTCGCCCGTACCCCATTTCAGTTGGCAAGCAAGGAGGGTTTGAGCAGCATCTGCTTAAATCTGGTTCTGATCGCCTTCTGTACGCTGGCAATTATCTGGTTACAGGCACCAGCCTTTCTGATGATCCCCTGTATAGCAGTCCTTGGCATCGCCTGTTTCACACGTCCTCTCTTTAGAAGGAAAGCGGAGAGTTCACAGCATGATTAATCCAATTGCTTATTTTCTGATTTTCTTGAAAGGTTCTCTATTTTCGTCTGGTGGCCTCAGCAATCTCCCCAGTATTCATCAAGATCTTATCGGACGGAAGTGGGCCGTAGAAGCCCAATTTGGTGAGTCACTGGCTATCGGACAAATCAGTCCAGGGCCGAACGGCCTGTGGGTAATCAGTCTGGGTTATTTAAGCTATGGCTTCTTAGGAGCCTTTCTCGCGCTGATCGCCATCACATTACCTCCTTTCTTTGTCCTGCTCGTCTCATCAGCCTACACACGTATCGAGCACCAACACTGGGTGCCCGGACTCATGCGTGGTATCTCACTCGCGGTCATCGGGATTTCGATTACCGTCTTCTGGACGATTATCAGTGGATCAGGGACCGACTGGCGTGCATGGCTCCTCTGTCTGGGCGCATTCCTGATCGCTCTGACAAAAAAAGTGAGTGTACCACTCATTCTGGTTCTGGCAGGAATCGCGGGCTACCTTATTTATCGTTGAGTCTCTATTTCTCAGCAACAGCAATCACAAAAAACGATGACGCAGCTATTTTCAAATGTGATATGCTGTAGAACAACTGTTTATATGATATTGTTTAGTAAAAGAATGAAACGCATGGTACAGCAAACGAGCTTTTTTGATCCAGAACCTGACTCAGGGCATTCATCCGGAAAAAACCAGCATACACCCACCACCACATCGACAAACACGAACACGGCTGAACCGCTTGCTTCGCGCATGCGCCCGCGTACTCTTGATGAGATTGTGGGGCAGGAACATATACTTGGCGCAGGGAAACTACTGCGCCGTACCATCGAAAATGATAAAGTGACCTCGATGATCCTCTGGGGACCACCGGGAAGCGGCAAGACGACGCTGGCAGAAGTAATCGCACAACTCACCCATGCTCATTTTGTCAGACTCAATGCCGTTTCGGCTGGTGTTGCAGATCTCCGGAGAATCGCAGAAGAAGCGAAAAAGAGTCGCTTTACCGGACAGCAACGCACGATCCTGTTCGTTGACGAGATCCATCGTTTTAATAAATCACAACAAGATGCGATCCTGCCACATGTCGAGCGTGGTGTGGTAACGCTGATTGGTGCGACAACGGAGAATCCTAGCTTTGAAGTCAATTCAGCTCTGTTATCACGTGCTCGCGTCTTTGTCCTGAATATGCTCCATGAGGATCAGGTAATCGCAATTCTACAGCGTGCGCTGCAAGATCCTGACCGTGGCCTGGGACAATGGAATATCAGTGTTGATGAGGATACACTACGTCAGATTGCCATTTTCGCTAATGGTGACGCCCGTACCGCTCTGAATGTGCTGGAACTGGCGGTCCAGGGGAGTGGGGCGACACCACAAAACGCGGAGCAAGACACAGCAGCACTGCATCTGACGACGGAAATGATTGAAGAAGCCATGCAGCATCGAGCGCTCCGCTACGACAAGAACGGCGACCAGCACTACGACACTATCTCCGCACTGCATAAATCCGTGCGTGGCTCAGATCCAGATGGGAGCCTTTACTGGCTTGTCCGTATGCTAGAAGCCGGTGAAGATCCACTATACATAGCACGGCGCGTCGTACGTATGGCGGCAGAAGATATCGGCATGGCTGATCCACAGGCGTTATCAGTCTGTGTGGCGGCACAGCAGGGGGTACATTTTGTCGGTATGCCAGAGGCTGGTGTTATCCTGGCAGAAGCGGTCGTCTATCTGGCAACAGCCCCAAAAAGTAACGCGGTTTATAACGCCTATAATCAAATTCGGGCTGAAGTCCAGAGTGAGCCGAATGATCCAGTGCCACTCCAGATTCGCAATGCTCCAACATCACTGATGAAAAATCTTGGGTATGGACAGGAATATAAATACGCCCATGACTTCTACAAAGATATGGAGATTGAAGATCCAGAGCGCCCACCAGCCGTCCGGCTACAGGAATATCTCCCTTCACGTCTGGCAGGACGCTCCTTCTATGAACCAACAGGCCAGGGAAAAGAAGCAAATATTCAGCGCTGGCTGGCAAAACGCAGAGGAGAAGAGAAACACGATTGATGATCTTTACAGACAGACAGACAGACAGACAGACAGACAGAGAGCGCAATGGTTCGGGCCCATTGCGCTCTCTGTACGTTTATGGATAAGAAAGCCTATCCCTTTATACCCACTATGATAAATACTTTTATGAAATCTACATTATGTAAAATCTCCAGATTGGATCATAAATCTTATCGAACATCACCCTATCTGGGGATAACAGTTATTATTTCATTCCCAGGCCGTATTCATTAATATCTTATAAAAAATAACTAGCCATTCAGAAACAGAACTCTTGCTGCATTTCTGAATGGAGAGATTTTTCGGGCAAGCAATGTGGTGTATTCTCGCATCAAAGAAGCATCTAGTTGGTCAAATCATCATATCCAATTTTGCTAAAGCTTATATAGACTCGCACTTATTAGAAGGGATAAATTCATGTTTTCCTGGCGTAGAAACATAGGGAACGCCCCACCAATGGACCAGAAACCTGCTTTTTCCCTTCTTCTTAATTGTGCGAAAAAAGGTGAAGCAGAAGCAACCAGTACACTCTATCGCACATTTCTTCCCGGTGTATTCAGCTATATCGCAGCTCGTGTGCCTGATCGCATCACTGCAGAAGATTTGACATCTGATGTTTTCCTCAAAATGGTAGAGGGATTGCATCAGGTACGTGCGCATGATGAACCCGGCTTTGCGGCCTGGCTCTATCAAATAGCACGTATTACAGTTGCTGGATATTATCGAGGAAAAGAAAAACAGCCACTACTCATCCCTATCGGACAAACATCCCCCGTTACAAGAGATAATACCGACACCGAAGAAGATGTTCCTGATTACCATCCAGATATTGATCCGGTCTATCGTGCGGAAATCAATGATGAATGGGCAGCAGTAGTAGCAGCTATTAACACATTGACAGAAGAACAGCGCCAGGTACTTATCAATCGTCTCATTCTAGGCTATGATATAGAAACAGTAGCTCAATTAATTGGGAAAAAAGCAAATGCAGTCAAGGCTCTGCAATTTCGCGCTCTGAACAGTTTGCAACGTCTGTTAAAAAAGAATTCTCAATCTACAGAAGAGCGAACTCTCATTACATACAACAAAAGGAGGCAAGAAGATGAGCTCAGTTCCTGAGCGCCTCAATGACCAATTAGAGCAGCGCCTTATTGCAAAGAAAAAAAATCAACTCAATCATGAGCAAGCCCTGGCAGATGAACTCGATCCAGAGATACGGGAACTCGTTCGTATCGCAAAGCAGCTTAAAGCAGCACCAGAGTTACGCGTGAACCAGGATTTTGCAAACCGGCTCGAAAGTCGTCTCTTGTCTCAACAGGCACGTAGCAGAGTGCGTTATGCCAGAAAACGGCGCAGGCAATTGTTTTCATTCTCCCATCGGCCTCAGGTTGCCTTTGCGCTTGCTGGCATATTCGTCATCTGCCTTATTTGTATTGGAGCAATCACTCTGGCAGGTTATAATGCGACACCAAATACACCTTTCTATGCTTTAAAAGGATGGGAACAGCAGGTCCAATATGATCTGGCGTGGTCCCCCACTCAGCATGCCCGGGTTTCATTTTACGCAACGTCAAGCCAGTTGTCGGATCTCAGCAAACTGGCAACGCCTGAACATGAGACGGCCTATAAGCAGAAACTGGCACAACTACAACAACAACTAAAGACTACCAACAATCTCATCAAAACATTGCCCCCTGGATCAAAACGCACGCAGTTGCAGCAACAGCTTGATGCGCAAAAAAAACAGGTTCGAAGCACACTCTATCAATTATTACCACACCTCTCTCTCTCAGAGAGAGCAGTAACAACACAGTTTCTATCCCAATTGGGCACACCAGTTACCCGGATCTCAAAAGTGACCGTGTCGCCTGCGTCTACATCTACGTCCAAAACATCGGCTCATAAACAGATCACGGTAACAATCACTGGTCAGGATATCTCAAATAATGCGCAATTAATCATTAACAATCAACCCGTCAAAATATCCAGTGTGAACCACAAACAAGGCACATATGTCTTCACAATTGATTGGGATCAAACATCGCAAACATTGCCAAGTACAATTGGCCTGCTCAATGCTGATGGCACGCTCTCGCAAGTATCGCAGATCATCGTGACCCCAACGCTAAAAACCTGGGTCAATAGTCAGTCACCAACAGCAACACCAACACCAACGCCAACAGTTTCCCCTTCACCAACAGCAACACCAGGAAAAAATTCGGCAGGGACCAATACAACACCAACACCAACGCCGACTCCATCGCCATCGCCAACACCAAATTTCTTTATTCCTTTACCAACAATCACGGTGCCATTTCCATAGAGGTTAGTAAAAAACACAAACCACACATCATTGATCATCGTTGATCGTATGATGTGTGGTTGCTCAGAAAGTAATGGCAACGTACACAGAGAAACATTACAGCTAACAATGGTAGATGGCTATATCCTCACCAGAACGATACCGCCTAAAATGACAAAAATACTGAACCATTGCGTATACTGGAGTCTTTCACGCAGAAATAGACCAGCCAGAATAATCGTAACAGCACTATATAATGAGGAAAGAATAGTAATGATCGCCACTTGCCCCTGAAGAAGCAGACCTGATGTATACGCAATGTAACCCAATGTATCAACAATACTTACACTGACAATAATCCACCAGATAGAACCTCGTGGCAGGGTAAAACGCTGGCGTGTAAATGGCAGGCAAAGCAATAAGATACACGGCGTCAACGTACGAATTAACCAGACAGGCATTAAACCACCCAGATTTTGTGTGACTCGAAAACCTAAAATCCAGAAGGTCACACCATATCCTAACGCGGAAAACAGCGCCCAACCTACACCCCGAAATACCTGTGTACGCGCAGTAATGACGCTATCACTTTGCGCCTGCATCATCACACCTGAAGCGGCGTCCACCCTGGAACCCCACCGCAATGGAGTAGCCACTCCAGCCACACCCACAAGCACAAGTACAATGCCAATGTCTCGTATCGGTGTCGGCACCTGTCCCGCCAGAAACGAGAGCATCACTGTCACAGCAGCATAGCTCGCCACAATTGGGGAAACAACCGTCAATGTACCAGACTCAAAGGCACGATAGAGAGCATATGAACTTGCTACATTACAAACCACCGCGAGCAGAGACCAACCCCAGACCAGAGACGAGGTCGATTGTAGAATGTGTTGCATCTCTCCCGTAAAAAGTAAATATGCGCCAAGACCAATAATACCGATAAATTGCATGAAAAAGAGTGAGCGAAACGATCCCAGGCTTTGCGTCATGTACCGCGATAAAAAATCACCTGTTCCCCAAAAGATCGCCGCCAATAATCCGAGCAACATTCCCATAGCAGCCATTGTATCATGTTTTCCATTATTGCTGTGTTAAATAACAATGCGCTCATGTGTTCCATTGTATGAATACATACTTATTTCCATATATATCCTCAAAAACTTTTTTCTAAAATAGTACGCTCTCACTTTTTGCTTTATACGATCTTGACTTAAACTTTATAAAAAATCACAACCTTTTTCTCATAAGAAACGTATGCAAATAAAAAAGTTGTGGTTTTTATTATGATAGCTCACAGATAGTTCATCATCATAGATGAGGGCACAATATGAAATTTACAGGACAAACAAACACAAAAAAAGCTCACTTACTCTTGTTGCTGGGAACCATTCTGGCAGGTATGGGTGGAGTCGTAGCATACCAGAACTGGAAACGCAAAGAGGTCGCACACATCTACACCAGCAGTCAACTGATTGATACGACAGCAGGTCCAGTTGAATATGCTCAGATAGGCACAGGACCAGCACTCCTGATCGCGCACGGCACTCCCGGCGGATACGATACAGGTATCGCTCTTGCTAAACTGCTTGCTGACCAGAACATAACTATTATTTCGCCTTCACGCCCCGGCTATTTGCGTACCCCTCTTAACAGTGGTGCTACGCCTGCAGAGCAGGCTGATTTATACGCGTCTCTCCTTGATACACTCGGCATCAAAAAAACAACGATACTGGGGATCTCTGGTGGCGGTCCATCCGCGCTCCAATTCGCTTTGCGGTATCCGGAACGCTGCGAGGGTTTGATTACCATTAGTGCTGTTACACAACACTATTCCGATGCTGAGATGATGCAAGCCCTTTCGCGCCCCAAACAACTCTGGCGCACGCTTTTCAATAAAGTAACCACCTTTGATCCTTTACTCTATCTGGCACTACCTGCAGCCTATCTGCAACCCGCAGAGAAGGCAGCAGTTGATCTGTTACGCTCCGTTATGCTGTATAAACTGCGCACAGACGGCTACAACAATGACATGCAACAGTTCGGCGGGATGCCTGATTATCCATTAACGCAGATTACGGCCCCGACACTGGTCATTCATGGGACCAGTGATGAAGAAGTGCCTTTTTCACATGCCATATATCTGGCAAAAACGATTACTGATGTTACGTTTCGCTCAATTCAGGGAGCCGCGCATATGGCCTTTTACACACATGCCCATCTTGTCATACCAGAAATTCGCGCATTCTTACAAAGGGGGCAGAGCTTGTCAGATACTATTTCCTGATGTTAGAGCGAACTCACAGGATCAATGTCGATCTCCCAACCCGGAGCTTCAATTACACGCAACAGACGCTGCAGATCAGGGCCACGTACGATCAATTGCCAGTGATATTTTCCACGAACTCTTTCTAATAGAGCAGGTACGGGTCCAACGACATCTGTCTCGGTCAATCCCAAACGTCCAATCCAATCTTGTAACTGGTGATAAAGCTCAGCTGCCTCATTCTGACAACGATAGCGGCTCTCGTGATGATAGGTGTATTTGACAAAGCGGCGAAACGGTGGATACCCATACTGCTGACGTGTCTCAATCTCGACATTATAAAACTCATGGTAATCATGACGAGAGGCCGTATCGATACAAAAATGCTGTGGATTGAAGGTCTGTACAATGACACGCCCTTCGATCGTGCCACGACCAGCACGTCCGGCTACCTGTGTCAACAGCGTAAAGGCTCGTTCGGCAGCCGAATAATCAGGCATACTCAGCGCAATATCAGCGGATACCACACCAACCAGCGTCACACCGGGCAGATCCAGACCTTTAGCGATCATTTGCGTACCAATCAAGATATCTGCCTCACGGTTCGCGAAACGATCCAGCAATTGCTCATGCGCACGACGATTACGCGCGGTATCCCGATCCCAGCGCAGCAAGCGAGCTTCAGGAAAATTCTTTTGAATGGTTTCCTGCACCTTCTCGGTTCCCAGACCAAAGTAACGCATACCAGAACCACGACACTGCGGGCAAAATAGTAGAACCTGACTCTGGTAGCCACAATAGTGACAGAGCAGAATACGCTCGGTTGAATGATACGTCATCGGAATATCACAGCGTTCGCAGCGAGCAACGTAACCACAATCCCGACAGAGTACACAGCTCGCTGCTCCACGTCGATTGAGAAAAAGAATTGCCTGCTGACCATGTTCCAACACATGCTCTAATTCCTCCTGCAAACGACGACTGATAATACTGGTATTCCCCGCGTGCAGTTCATTGCGCAAATCAACAACTTCAACGGCGGGTAACATCGTGTTCACCCGATGGCGCAGTTCTACCAGACGATACAAACCCTGGTGCGCGTTGTAAAATGAAGCAACGGCAGGTGTAGCGCTCCCCATCACAACGGGAACACCAAGAATCTGCCCTAAGGTAACCGCCGCGTCACGAGCATGATAGGTGGGACGCCGTTCAGACTGTTTATATGCGGGTTCATGCTCTTCGTCAATAATGATAATACCCGGATCAGGTAACGGCGCAAAGAGCGCGGAACGCGATCCAATCACGACATCAACCTGACCAGAGCGGATACGCCGCCATTCATCAAAGCGCTCGCCTATGCTCAATTCACTGTGGATAATCGCGACTCGTTCAGGAAAACGAGCGGCAACACGTAACACTGCCTGAGTCGTCAGCGCGATCTCCGGTACCAGGATAATCCCCTGCTTCCCCTGCTTGATGACCGCCGCGATCGCCTGCAAATAGACCTCTGTCTTACCACTACCCGTCACACCATGCAGTAACACAGGTCGCCCATCATACTCGCCCCCAATGATACAGTTGAGTGCCCATTGTTGCTCATCGGTAAGAGGTAAAGGAGGTTGCGGAACAATCTTCCTGCCAGCCAGCGGATCACGACGTACTTCAGCCTCCTCAATGAGGAGTATCCGCTCACGCATCAATTCGTTCAGATGAGCCTGGGTCATGCCACTGGCTTTACATAATGCATGCGGTGTCCAGGGTGTGGCCTGATTGAGCGTTTGCAGGAGCAGATCAATCGCTGCCAGTTGATGACGAGCCTTCAAACTCTGCCGATCCGCCTGGGTTAACACCAGCGCAGGACTGGCATTCACCGTTGTCTGTAAGCCCCACGGATCAATCAGTGCCTCACCATGCTTGCGCTCAGATGATCCCGCCATTTGCAAAGCATTCATCTCCGAAGGGGCAGCCGCCCCATTTTTCTCAATCAGCGTGACGATCCCCTCACGCCACTGAGCCAGTCGCTGCTCATCAGCTACCAGACGCACAATGCGCTTGACACGCGCTTTTGCTTTCGGTGCCTCCAGCGTTGCATCCTGTCGAATGACGGTCGATGAACGCGCTTCTCGTAAGAACTCACGGGCACGCTTCGCCCCCAGCGTTTCCTTCAACCGTTCAATATCAATTTTGCCATCGGACATCAGCAGTCCAATCAAGGCACGCATCTGCAAGGAACTGGAAGATAATGCATCCTGAAGCTTTTGCAAATCATCTTCTGAGAGCCGCAGCACAGCACGAGAATGTTGGAGCAAGCCCGGTGGCAGCATCATCTGCGCTACATATGCCAGAGGCGTCACATAATATTCAGCAATCCATTCCGCCAGCGACATTTGATAGGGTAAGAGTGCTGGCTCACCATCCAGAATACTATGCACAGGGCGAAGCACAGCATCAGGGTCAGCCGCCTGCCATTCTTCGGGGGTCGCCTGCCAGATAATAGTCCAGACAATACCTTCAACCAACCGCTCACCATAGGGAATGGATACCAGTTGCCCCACACGAAGCTGTGAAACCAGTTCATCAGACACACAATAAGTCACCAGTGGATGCTCAGATTGCCAGATAGCGGCTGAGGTTAAGACATCAACCAGCATGTGTTAACGCCTCTCAAATGAACGTGAGAGGGATGTCAGGCCAAAATGTACCATGGTTGGCCGCCCATGACAGCAACTAAATGGAGCACTTGTCCCCTCCAATTGCTCCAACATTTCACGCATCTCACTGACCGTCAAAAAGTAGTTGGCTTTGATGGCAGCCTTACAGGCAACGTTTGCCAGCGCTCGCTCTTCCCACGTCTCTGTATCACCCAGACTTTCAGGTGATGTGACCTCCAGCAATAAATCATGTAACGAGCGAGCATTCATATGTTTTACCAGCACCGAAGGCACGGCCCGCACTTCGATTACCCCCGGATCTTCCATCGTAAAGGCAAAACCAATATGTTCCAGTTGCCCCTGATGCTCTTCGACCGCCTCTATTTCCGCCGGAGACAGTTCGAGCTGTATTGGTGTCAGCAACATCTGCGACATAGCTTCACGGCCCTTCATGCTCGCAACCATACGTTCTAACACAATACGCTCATGCGCGGCATGCTGATCAATCAAATACATCCCATCCTCACCCTCGGTCACAATATAGCTCTGTGCCACCTGACCAACGACACGCAAACGCGGGAAATGTCGTGCTCGTCGCTCATCCATTGTCTCAGCCGTCTGCGTGGACTGCAAATCACGTAGTGTAGCCACGAATGATTGCTGCTGCGCCTGCTCCCTGTTATCGGGATGATGCTCTCTGGCGGCTGATGCCACCGAAACATCTCCATTCTGCATACTTTGACTCTGTGTCCAGAGTTGCTCAATTGGTGACATTCCGGCGCTAGAAATTGTCTGCTCTGTAAAGGTCATCTCGCTACTAATCTCAACCTGATCGGTAGTCTCAACGGCTTGATCTTCCACGCTGGTAATAACTTCGCCTGTTGTCTCATTAATAATCGGAGCAACGCGCTCTTTCTTCTGTGAACGCTCGGTAGCAGGTTCAGTCTCACGTTTACGAATAGGGCTATGCACATGGCTCTGCCAGAGCCGCGAAGTCATCGGCGGTTGTGTCCCACTCTCTTCTTCCGTTACCGTCAACCAGGGATTATCATCGGGGATTGTTTGTGAGTGTGAACGTTGCTGGTTGGGCATCTCTATTGACGGCTCAGATCCAGCAAACGATTCTGCTTCATCCTGATCCTGCTCTGTATCATCCTGCACGACCTGCTGTGATTCGGCGAAAGTAGACCGAGCGGAGATACCTTTAGGTTGCCATTGTGGTACCTCAGGCTCGTCCAGTAGTGCCTCACGCACTGCCCGCAGGATAGCCGCAAAAACACGTCTCTCTTTCAAGAAACGAATCTCTGTTTTCGCGGGATGCACATTAACATCAAGCAACGAGGGATCGATGCGAATATTCACAACAGCAATCGGATGCCGCCCTGATAACAGAAGTGAATGATAGGCACCTTCAACCGCTGAAGTTAACATACGGCTCAAGACCCAACGACGATTGACGAAAAAGGAAATATGCTGGCGCGTACTCTTATAACACGTTGGACGACTCACATACCCGGTTACCACAGGATATTCCCCATCATCCTCACGCTCTTCACTATGAATCGGCACCATCTGCTCTGCGATCTGTAAGCCATAGACCTCAACCAGTACGCTGGAAAGCTTTCCATCACCCGGAGTGGCAAAAATCTGTCGGTTCTCACTGAAGACACTGAAACGGATCTCAGGATACGCCAGTGCATACTGCTCTAACAGGTGATGGCAATGACTGACTTCGGTATTGCGGCTCTTCAAAAATTTCAAACGTGCGGGCACAGCACTGAACAGATTACGGACGGTAATCGATGTTCCTTCCGAGGATGCCGCAGCGATCGGTTGAGAAATCTGCCCATTTCTGGCATCGATCTGTGCGCCCTGATCCTCACCCTTTTTACGGCTCACCAGTGTCACTTCAGCCACAGCCGCGATACTCGCCAATGCCTCACCCCGAAAACCGAGCGAATGGATGTGCTCAAGGTCATCAATATCGCTAACTTTACTGGTCGCATGACGCTCTAATGCCAGTGGTAGCTCATCCACTGCAATGCCAGAACCATTGTCAGTCACACGAATCAGTTGCAAACCACCATGAGCCAGATCAACACGAATCTGGCTCGCTCCGGCATCAATACTATTCTCGATCAGCTCTTTCACGACAGACGCCGGTCGCTCTACTACTTCCCCCGCCGCGATCTTGGCGGCCACATCAGGTGCGAGTTGTCTTATGGGCATCTCTCTACTCCACATCCAGTCAATCAGGCGGATACACTGGCACACAACAAGAAAAATAAGAACGAGTGTTCATGTGCCATTATAACACAGGTGCGTTACGAAACAGGTAGGAGATGAGAAAAAAACAACCCTTATGGCTATATCTTCATGACTATAAGCAGGAGTGACTCCGAACAAAGTGGAAAAAGAGGATACGATAACTTCCTCTGGACAATATCCTCTCAGGGCTGATACCATAAAGTCTACAGAGCATTCTCCATCAGTTCTCGCAAGGAAATATGCCCATAACAGGATGCATACATCCAGCGACTACCATTGGAGAATACACCCCCTGGAAGGAGAACGTAAGGGAATGTCTGAAATCAATACCTATATCAATGAACACGAACCAAAATTCCTTGCTGATTTGCAACAATGGTTACGTATTCCCAGCATCAGCACTCTCTCAGAACACAAAGATGATGTGCAACGTGCTGCTCAGTATGCGGTAGACCAGTTACAGAACATCGGCATGGAGAATGCAAGACTTATTCACGCCAGAGAAAATGGTCATCCACTGGTCTATGGCGAATGGCTCAAAGCCAGCGGCAAGCCAACGTTGCTTATTTATGGACATTACGATGTGCAACCGGTCGACCCGATCGAACTCTGGGATACGCCACCATTCGAGCCTGATGTGCGTAATGGCAATATCTACGCACGTGGCTCCGCTGATGACAAGGGTCAGGTCATGGTGATCCTCAAAGCACTTGAGACACTGATGAGTGTGAATGGCAGTCTGCCAATCAACGTCAAAGTTTTGCTTGAAGGTGAAGAGGAAGCCGGTGGCGAGACAATCGAACAGTACATCCGCGCCACACCTGAAAGCCTGAGCTGCGATGCCGCGTTTATCTGTGATACCCACATGCCAGCCGAAGACATTCCAGCCTTGATTATCGGTCTGCGCGGCGTTATCTATACAGAGATTGAGGTACGGGGCGCGAAACAGGATCTCCATTCCGGAACCTATGGCGGTGTCGCTCCTAACCCACTCCATGCTCTCACCATCATTCTCAGCCGTCTCAAGGATGAGGATGGACACATTAACATCCCTGGTCTGTATGACAAACTCCGTCCAGCCTCCGCACAGGAACGGGATTTCTGGGAAAAAGATCCCCTGCACATCAATGAAGCCTACATGCGTGAAATGGGCGTCAAACAATTGTCAGGCGAAATTGAGTATCCTCCCATCGAACGGGCCAGCGCACGACCAACCTTTGAGATCCACGGAATCAGCGGTGGCTTCACAGGTGAGGGCGCAAAAACAGTTATTCCAGCCGTTGCCAAAGCCAAAGTGAGCCTGCGCCTCCCACCTGATATCAAATCAGCGGAAGTGTTTGATCTGCTGGTTGCAGCGGTTACAGCGGTTGCACCTGCTGATATCAGCTTCAATATCACCAATATCCATGGCGGTGAAGGTGTGCTGATCGAGCCAGACAGTGCTCCTATTCAGGCCGCCGCCAGTGCACTAGAAACAGTCTATGGCAAACCACCAGTCTTCTTACGCGAAGGTGGCTCGATTCCTATTGCCGCTCTCTTCAACGAGGTCTTACAGGTACCAAGTGTCCTGATGGGCTTCGGTCTACCCGATGATAATCTCCACGCACCAAACGAGAAATATTCACTCAAACAGTTTTATAACGGTATTCGCACCGTGACACAGTTCTTACAGAACATGGCGTAAACACAAAAAACTATCAGAGAAGTGTCGAGCACATGTGATGATCGACGCTTCTTTTCTATTTCCAGCGATACCATGACTTCCCCGACCCTGATACACACCCATGTCAATTTTCCATCATCTTATCTAATTACTATTTAGAAGCGTGATATACTACAAAATAGGATCATATTGAATATACTCTACCAGAATACTATTCAGAATATGAGGAACAACATGCCTGATTACAAGTATATCCTCGTTGAGCGTAACGAAAATGTTGGCATCGCTACCCTCAATCGCCCCAAAGAGTTGAATGCCCTCAATTTTCAACTGGTCGGCGAATTAGCCAGCGCGTTAGAGGACTTTGATCGCGATGAAGCGATCCACTGTATCATCATCACAGGTGCGGGCGAACGTGCATTCGCTGCGGGTGCCGACATCAAGGAGATGGCGGATAAGTCTCCGCTTGAGATGATGTCAGGCGGATTTGAAGCATGGCAACGTATTCGTACCATTAAAACGCCGCTGATCGCAGCTATCAACGGTTACGCGCTTGGTGGAGGTCTCGAACTGGCAATGCACTGTGACATCATCATCGCCACCGAGAATTCGGCTTTTGGTCAACCTGAAATCAAGCTCGGCATCATTCCAGGGGCGGGCGCGACCCAACGGCTCGCTCGCACTATCGGCAAATACCGTACGATGGAAATGGTTCTGACCGGATCGACAATAAGCGCCCATGAATTAGCGGCGCACGGACTCATTAACCATGTTGTGCCTGCCGGGGAACACATGACCACCGCTATGAAACTGGCTCAGACCATCGCGGCTCAGGCACCTGTCGCAACACGTCTGGCCAAAGACGCCATTCTGGCAGCATTTGAGACTTCACTTGAGGAAGGTCTGCGTATCGAACAAAAAGATTTCTTCTTGCTATTTACAACACAAGATATGCGTGAAGGAATGCAGGCATTTATTGAAAAACGCAAAGCGACCTTCCAGGGAAAATAAGAACAAGCCAGCATGAAAACAAGCATGGACACGAAGGATAGAGTGCCCATGCTTATCTATGTTTGCTTAATTAGCGCTGCGAAGTGAATTACGCATAGACTGGTGTACACCAATCCAGATACTCAGGTCTGCGACCACGGACCACATCAAAGTAGATGTCCTGTAGCTTCTGAGCAACCGGGCCGACCTTACCAGTACCGATAGGTGAATGGTCAACCTCGACAACTGGAGCGATCTGTGCGCCAGTACCACAGAGGAGAATCTCTTCCGCAGTATACAGTTCAGTGCGATCAATCGAGCGCTCACGCACGGTCAGACCAAGTTCGCGCTTCGCCAACTGCATCACCGTATCACGGGTGATACCCAGCAGAATGTTATCGGAGGGTGGTGGTGTGACCAACTCGCCATCGATCAGCAAGAAGATATTCTCAGCACTACCCTCAGAGACGTGACCATCATGCGTCAACATGATTGCCTCATCCAAACCATTCTGTAGAGCCTCAGTTTTCGCGAAGGCGGCATTGACATAGCTACCGGTGATCTTTGCGCGGGCGGGCATAGCATTGTCATCAATACGACGCCAGGATGAAACACCACAACGCAAACCACCAATCTCAACATAATTTCCCATTGGCTCAGAGGTGAGCAAATATTGGTCAGTGAGATTGTTCAGACGCACACCAATGATCTCATCACCCTTATAGGCGACGGGACGTAAATAAACATCTTCTTTCTGCTCGTTGCGTCGTACAAGTTCAGCACTGCTCTCAATAAGATCATCAACTGAATAGGGCAGTTCAATGCGCAAGATTTTACAGGAATGTAAGAGGCGCTCATAGTGCTCGCGGAGACGGAAGAGATAGACCTGCCTGGTATCTTCATTCCAATATCCACGAATACCCTCAAAACATCCTGTTCCATAGGCAAAACCATGCGTGCGCACGGAAATGACGCCCTGCTCGGCTGGTACGTACTTACCATCCATAAAGAGTATTTTTGAGTTCATAATATGTGTAGATAAGCAGACAAATACTGCTCTACTTATCTCACCTCCTTCTCTGATTTTGGTTAAGTACCGCCTCCAATGAGAGCAGTATGCTCATCTATCTAGAAAGTGGTATTCGTATTAGTCTACAACAGAGATAGGGGGTCTGAAAATAGATATTTTGTCCAGACTCCCCAGGTTTACCTGGCTACAGTATCTTTTTACCCTGAACTCTCCACGTCTATCAGCTACAAAATCTTTTTACCCAGAGCTGAGAGGATAAGTTCAACCGCCAGCAAAGCGGTTGCATTCTCTCGATCCAGAATGGAGTTCACTTCTACTACATCCATTGAGATCATACGCTCAGACTCCGCGACCATCTCCATCGCGAAATGGGCCTCACGATAACTCAAACCGCCACGCACTGGTGTACCAACGCCCGGAGCCTCCGTCGGATCAAGTGAATCCAGGTCCAGACTCAAATGAATTGGAGCGCCATCATGACCTGCTATCTCAATACTCTGCTGCATCACATGCAGAATACCACGACGATCAATATCTGACATTGTGAAGACATGGATGTTGTGCTCACGCAATAGTTCCCGTTCACCAGGATCAATCGAGCGTGCGCCAATAATCACCAGCCGGTTCTTATCAATTTTTGGTGACCATCCACAGACATCCGTCAGGTTTTTGCCACCCAACCCGACCAGCGCGGAGAGAATCATGCCGTGGATATTGCCGGAAGGCGTTGTATCTTCGATATTGAAATCGGTATGGGCATCCACCCAGATCACACCAACATTGGGATGTGCCTTCGCAACACCACTCACAGAACCAAGCGCAAGACTATGATCGCCACCCAGAATTAACGGAAACTCCTGTTGCTCGAACCCTTCAGTGACAATTGGTGCCAGTTCTTCAGAAAGTGAGATAATTGGCTCCAGATACTTCAGGCGAGGATTCCCAGCGGGTTCTGTCTCTGGCAGAGGTATATTCAAATCCCCCATATCATGAACAGCATGGCCTAACCGCTGTAGCTGTTCCTGCAATCCTGCATAACGAATAGCCCTTGGCCCAATATCAACCCCACGACGGTCCGCACCCAGATCGATTGGTGCTCCGATAACACGGATACGCATAACAATCACCTTCTGCTCAAATGTGAGCTTTTCTCCTTCAGCTTTTCATTTCCTACCTCTCAAACTGAATGGCTGAGAGATATCATCTCCATTATAACTACTGCATTGAGATTTTGTCTAACGTAATAACAACTGAGACAATAAGTCACTATGCCAGATACAGGATGCAAGAGCATAAACAAAGGTCTGAACAAAAAAATCAACAACAAATAATAGAAATCATATGATAAATTGCCTTTTTTGCGCTGTTTTATCCTTTAATCTTCTCTATACCATCAATCTATAGATAATATACTAAAACACCATATATCATAGTAATATGTAGCGTATCTATGGTATACTGTATATGTATAAAGTGGATATGCAGCCCGCCACTGCTGAGGCGGGTCTTTCTATGAATGCATACTCTATGCGCATAAACACTTTATAGAGAAGCAATGGAGCTTTTCATGCAGTGGTGCATACTGGCCGCAAGCCAGACCATAGGAGGTACCTCTACTATGAACATTAGTAGTATCAATCCTTACGATGTTGCCGTAGAGCAATTCGATGAAGCCGCAGAACGTCTGGGCCTATCCCAGGCCATGCGTGCGATATTGCGCAAGCCCAAACGCGAACTTATTGTGAATTTCCCCGTACGCATGGATAACGGTGACACTCAAATGTTCACCGGCTATCGCGTCCAGCACAACATCAACCGTGGTCCAGCCAAAGGTGGCATCCGCTTCAGCCCACACGTATCCCTCGATGAAGTTCGTGCTCTGGCAATGTGGATGACCTGGAAATGCGCGGTCGTCGATATACCTTTTGGTGGTGCGAAAGGTGGCGTACTCTGTAATCCTCGTCAGATGTCACGTATGGAACTCGAACGGCTGACGCGTCGTTATACTACCGAAATCTCTGTCCTCGTCGGTCCTAATAGTGATATTCCCGCCCCTGATATGAATACAAACCCGCAAGTGATGTCCTGGATCATGGATACTTATTCGATGCATCAGGGCTATTCAGTACCAGCCGTGGTGACCGGCAAACCCCTGACAATTGGCGGCAGTGAGGGCCGTCTGGAAGCAACTGCACGCGGTGTACAAATCGTTACGTTTGAGGCGATGCGTAGGCGCGGCATACAGCCTGATGGTGCCAGAATCATTATCCAGGGCTTTGGCAATGTGGGCAGTATTACCGCACGGCTTCTACAGGAAATGGGCTGTCGCATCATCGGACTCAGCGATATCAGTGGTGGCATCTATAATCCGAAGGGCATAGATGTCCTTCAAGCTCTCCGGTATTCACAGAACAACGGCCATCTACGCGGCTATCCCGAAGCTGATCCGGTGAGTAATCACGATCTGCTGGAACAACCCTGTGATGTACTTATTCCGGCAGCCACAGAAAACCAGATCACACGCGAGAATGCGCTGCGTATACAAACACAACTGATTGTTGAGGCAGCTAATGGACCAACCACTCCGGAAGCTGACCATATTCTCAACGAGCGAGGGATCACTATTGTCCCAGATATTCTCGCCAATGCTGGTGGAGTAACTGTCAGCTACTTTGAGTGGGTACAGGATCTCCAACATTTCTTCTGGGAAGAACAGGAGATCAATAAACGTCTTGAGCAGATTATGCGCAGATCCTTTGATGCGATCATTGCCAGAGCAGAAGAACAACATACGAACTTACGTATGGGAGCTTATCTGCTGGCAGTAGCTCGCGTCGCGGAGGCGACTGAATTACGTGGTGTTTATCCGTAAAAAAGCAACCACGCCAGTCTTTGTCTATATGCGTAAACAGCAGACCAGGGGACTAGTCGGCCCCTGGCTGTATTTCCGGGCTGGCTTCTGCATTTTGTGGCACAGAAGGCTGAACTTCCAGAATTTTGATCCATACCTCTGGTCGCAGATCATCCTCGACAGACTCCAGACGAAAAATGATATCGACATGTGAAACATTTGCCAGGCGTGCCTGCTCACTGGCTCCACGCGTATAGGTGCCGACAGGAGGGGGCAAACGATTATTTGGCCCACCCAGGCGCAAACGCAGGTTCTGTCTATTCGGTCCACTGGTCCAGGTATTAATCAATTGCAGGTGCTGCATCATAAAGACAGGTTCAGGATTACCAGCACCAAACGGACGCAATTGCCGGAGTAGTTTATAGGTCTGATAGTTCAGAAGTTCTGAACGCGTGAAGATCAGATCAACCATGTTCAGGGTGAGCGTTGTAGTAGCCTCACTGCTCTCCTGCTCAGTGACTATGCCTGTGGGATCAGGCAGATAAGTACCTTCAATGATAGCGGCTTCTGATAAACCTCCACTCTCTTGCCAGGCTAACAAATAATCATGCAACAACCCGATATCTTCGTGCCGCATAGTAAAACCAGCCGCCTGCGCATGTCCACCGTAGCGCTCAAATTTGTCTGCGAAGCCACGTAAAGCCGCGATAATATTAAAACCCTTCTGACTTCGTGCGGAACCGCGACTCATCCCTGTCGCCGGATTGTTACTGATCACCAGTACTGGCTTTTGCACTTCTTCAGAAACCTTGCCAGCAATTAAACCAATAATACCTTCATGCCAATCATCACCAACAGCGACAATCACGCCCTTCTCTGACTGCTGAACAGCCTGCATCTTCACATTAACCAACAACTCTTCCGTCTGTCGCTGTCGTTCAATGTTGAGCTGATCCAGTTCAACCACACGACGAGCCGCTTCCTCTTCATCATCGGTCACCAGGAGTTCAAAAGCAATCGCAGCTTCTTTCATGCGTCCAGCGGCATTAATACGAGGGGAGATACCAAAGGCGATATCACGTTCACGGATCTTCCCTGGCTGCAAGTTGGCCGCACGAATCAACGCTCGTAAACCGGGCTTTTGGGTCACATTGAGCTGCTCCAGTCCTAACCTGACCAATGTGTGATTCTCTCCTAAAAGAGGGGCAATATCAGCAATTGTTCCAATTGCCACCAGATCAAGCAGTTCCAGTTCCTCTGCTATCGGACGGTGGTAGGCACGAAAGAGCGCCTGTGTGAGCTTAAACGCGATGCCAACGCCACAAAGATAACGCTCCCCATAGTGACAATCCGCACGCCACGGATTGACCATCGCATATGCCTGGGGAAGTACCGCAGGCGTATGATGGTGATCAGTAATAATGACATCAATACCGGATGCATTCGCATATGCTACTTGCTCAACATCAGAACTGGCGCAATCTGTCGTAATGATCAACCGCGTGCCACGCTGCTTCAACATATCCAGCGCGGACATATTTAGTCCACAACCGTCATGCAATCGGTGCGGAATATGATAATCCAGTATCGCATCAGGATGCTTCAAACGTTGCAACGCCCGAAACAGCAAGGCCGAGGATGTTACACCGTCAGCATCATAATCCCCATACACTGTAATGTGTTCTTGCTTACTCAGTGCCTCTTGAATACGCCCTAGCGCACGTGACATATCTATAAGCGTTAGTGGATCTCGCGTCAAATGATAATCCACCTGCAGAAAAGCCAGCATCTCATCAACTGTTTTCAGACCACGATTCGCAAGGATCTGCATGTGAAGCGCCTCAATACCTGCCTCCTTGCCCTGCTGAAACAGATCTGCTGAAAGCTGTGGATAGATCCCCCATGTCTCCATTAACAGAGATGATATTTCCAAAGACATATCCTCTACTTAATCAGGTAACAGGCGGAGAAACACCTCATTACCAAGTAATCGTCCACGCTCACTCAAACGTAACCATTCACCATCAAATACCAACAGCCCTGCTTCCTGAACTGGCCGTAACCGCTCCCCGACAAATCGGGCAAAGGACTGCCCAAAACGCTGCTCAAATGTCGGTAAATGCAGGCCGATAGCGGTTCGTAACGCGAGGAAAGAGGTTTCAGACATCGCCTGTTCCTGCTCTACAATTTCCTGCTCAACTTCAGGCAACTGCTTTCCGCGCAACCGCTTCACATATTCGACTGGCTCACGCTCATTCGAGAAACGCCTGCCACCAAAACTGGAGTACGCACCAGCACCCATCCCAATATAGGGAAGATTGAACCAGTAGGTCAGATTATGACGACTATGATGACCGGGCAGGGACCAGTTCGAGATTTCATAGTTGAGATAGCCAGCCTCTGCCAGACGTTGGTCAGCATACTCATACATATCAGCACTCAAATCCTGATCACCCGGTGTAATACGCCCCTCTTCCACCCAGGTAAAAAATGGTGTGCCTTCTTCTACAATCAAACTATAAAGCGAAAAATGCTCAGGATGAAGATCCAGTGCCTTATCTAACGTTTCACGCCATTGTTGCATTGTCTGGTCTGGCAACCCAAACATAAAATCTATATTAATTGACGCAAATCCAGCCGCACGTGCCCATTGGACTGCATTCACAATATCATCAGGATTGTGGATACGCCCCAGCGACTTCAACAATTGAGCATCGAAACTTTGCGCCCCCATACTCAAACGGTTGATTCCAGCTTTCCGTACACCAGCAAGCTGTTCCTGATTCAATGTCCCAGGATTCGCCTCCATGGTAATCTCAGCATCAGCATCAACCTCAAAGGCTGAAAAGCAGGCCTCTAACAGGCGTGCGATCTGCTCAACACTCAACAGACTGGGCGTTCCACCACCAAAAAAGATTGTACGTGTCCGACGCTTGCGGCCATCCGCATGACGAACCTTCTCACCGGCAAGCTCAATCTCTTTCACCATCGCACGCACATACGGCTCACGTATGGGTAACATACCAGCATAAGTATTAAAATCGCAATAATAACAACGAGTATGACAGAACGGAACATGCAGATATAAAGAGGCGGTTTCCAGAAGCTCTGCAATCGGTTCCGCTGGAGGTAAAAGTGTTTGTAGGAATTGTATTTGCGCCTGTTTTTCTTGATCGGCTTGCATCATTGATGTCATGGATACAAATGTTTTCCTGTTATATCCCTTCCAATATGGAAGAAGAGCAGCCTCTTCGATCATCATTCTGATACCGAACAGAACTGCTCTCTATTGTACTACAAAACGCGACTACTTGACTTAGCTTTCATCAGTCGTCCCGGTAGTCATACCAGTTGGTGTACTACTCGTAGGAACGGCTGGAACCGTCGGTGTCGCTCCCGATGGCACTGAAGATGGAATGCTCTGTGGCATATTCAATGTGCTCAGAAGTTTATTCTGATCCACACTGCCAGGCTTATTGCCAGGAAGCGCCTGTTCCGATAACAACCATGCCGTTAAGGCATTCGTTTTCAGTGAACTCAGGGTCGCGCTTGTCACCACACGTGATGGGTCGATATTCTCAATCTGCACCACATGGTACGTGCCATTCTCATACAGAACCGGACTTAACTCACCAGCTTTACGGGCAGGATCAGAGATCCAGTTATCAACGACCGCGCTGATATCATCACCGTACTGGTTCGTATATTGACCTTTTACCAGCCAACCCAGTTCACCACCATTGGCCTTTGTTGTATTATCCAACGACTGATTTTTTGCCAATGTTGCAAAGTCCGCACCACCCTTAACCTGCGACACGATCTTATCTGCTTCACTCTTCGTGGCTACCGTAATCGCACGAGCGTCTACCTGTCGTGATGGTGATTTGATCTGTGAGGCCAGATAAGTCTGCATGTTATTATGACGAAGTACAATCGCCATCATGCGCACAACAGCACTATTACTGACATTATCCTGGCTCAAGAACTGACTATACGACAAACTAGTCGGCAAATTCCCTTTAAAAGTATCCATAGCTCGCGTCACAGCAGCACTTGTTGGCTCAATCTGATTCTGTACACTCGCATTCTGTGTTTTGAGCCAATTTTTGATCAGGACATCGTCCTGCAACCATTGTGCGCTATCATTACCAATCTGTGACTGATTATCCAGTTGCTGCTCATTCGGAATGGTCGTATTCACCATTGTATTATATTGATTATTATAGCTTGTATACTTCGCTTGAGCAGTGTTCTCTTGCGTCTGCAAAGTGGTTACTTGCTGTTGCAAAGAGGTACGCTGGGAGCTATTTGCCGGGAGGGCGGCAATCTGTTTATTGAGTTTCGTAACCTGAGTTTTCGCGTTATTCACAATCGTCTGTTGAGCGGTTGCCTGATTTTTCAACGAATCACGTTGTGAATCAAGGCCGTGCGCACCCTGGATTTTGTTTGCTTCCATCTGCCCACGTAAAGCCACAAGCTTGTGGTACTCAGACTGAGGAATAGATACACCCGCGATTGAGGTAATCGGCAAATTAGGGGTAATAATATTGAAATTAACCCAGTAACCAGCGAAAACAACAACGATCAGGACAATAAAAAGGCCTATCACAGACCAGACAGCACGGCGACGGAAGATATCTTTCTGGTGACGCGTAAGATGGCTTCCCCAACCAAAAATAAGAGGCTGACCATCTCGCCGTGTATCAAAGTGCAATGCTGTTTGTCTTGCGTGTTTTTTGTTTTTTGTCTGGGCAGAACGCGCTGGCCGATTTGTATCAGACCGACGCGCTGTTTGACTCTTCATCAAAACCTCCAACATGGGGACTCAGGGATTGAGCCACGGGGGAAAACTACACCACGTCAGGTCTGACCCAGGCGAGACAGGTAGCAAGAGAGGTACACTCTAGAAACGAACCATACCGGTTCATTCAAGCCACCTCTCCGCCATCGTTCACCTTCAGGGAGTAATCAGCTAGAACTACATCCCACGCATATGTTCGGCAGTGTAAGGGAGCAATGCCATATAACGAGCTTGTTTAATAGCAGTGCTCAGACCACGTTGGTGTTTGGCACAGGTGCCTGTTTTACGACGTGGCTCGATTTTGCCGCGATCAGAGATATAGCGCTTCATATAACGCCCGGCATCTTTGTAGTCGATCTCACGGACGTGGTCGTGACAAAACTGACAAATTTTGCGGCGTGATGAACGATCACCCCGACGCTCGCGGCGAGGGCCGCCTGAAGCAGAAGATTCTCTTCTCTGCACTTTTCTTTCTCCTTCAACTTAGAAGGGGTGATCATCCAGATCTCCAAGGCTGTCATCGGATTCGCCACCCAGGTAATTATCACCAGCACTCGGCTGCTGATTCTTCGGAGTGAGCATCTCCATGTCGTTGATGACGACATCGAAAGCAGTACGCTCCTGACCATTACGATCAGTGAAACGGCGCTGCTGTACACGTCCTTCAACGAACACTTTCTGGCCCTTTTTGAGGTACGTGTTACACGTCTCCGCAAGTTGATTCCAGGCGACGATATTAAACCATTCGGTTTCTTCTTTTCGCTCTCCACCCTGGCGCGTCACGCGGTTCACAGCCATCGTAAATCGTGTAATGGCTGTTCCACTGGTTGTGTAGCTCATCTCTGGATCTCGACCGAGATTGCCAATCAACATAATCTTGTTCATGACTCAAATCCTTTCGACGTGCGATACCCACCCCAACTCGTCTGTAAGATTGAATGATCATACCCCAATGTCGTCTTAATTCGTAGGTCTTCTACTAAGCCTCAACGGTTGTTTCTGCAGAAGTAGTGGCTGGCGCTTCGGAAGCCTCAGGGGCCTCAGGAGCGGTGCTTTCTTCTGCAACCGGCGTAGCAGGTGCCTCTTCAGCAGATACAGTCTCAGTCTCTTCTGCGACTGGTGCTGCCTCGGCCTCCGTTGTCTCTGCCTGTGCTGTCTCCTCTACAACTGGCTCTTCAGCAGGAGCCGCTGCGGCAGCGGCGGCACGGGCCTCACGCTCCTCGCGTTCCTTCTGCGCAGCCTTCGGATCACGACGCACAAACATGTAACGAAGCAAGATTTCAGACACCTTGAGCATACGTTCAATCTCTGCAACGGTTTCAGGAGTCAGAATTAGATCGATGAACACATATAAGCCATCGCGGTGACGCTCAATGGGGTATGCCAGACGACGTCGGCCCCACTGATTTACTCTCACAACTTGACCGCCATGATCAGCGACGATCTGCTCAATACGATCCAGTATAGATCGTGTCTCTTCTTCGGTTACTTCGGGACTGAAAATTACTCCAAGATCGTAATCTCTTTTCACGAAGTGACCTCCTTCCTTTGGGTTTGCTTCTGGTCAACTAGTGCTTAGGCTTAAAGCGTAAGCTTGCCAGAGTAGGTGGAGCATTAACACTACTAGACGCTGGTTAATGCTGAAATTCAGATGCCGCTCACTATATATAATAAGGACGGCCTCGAAAAAATCGCTCCACGATTTGTGGGATCAGGATGTCTTCATGGGCACAATAAATGCATCAAGGTTATTTATTGGAATAAAACTTGAAAATTGCACTCTGAAGCCATCAGTACCACGCATTATAACATTGTTCCCGATGTCTGACAATAGAGAGTCGGAGTGTTCAATTTCTTATCTTTCTATTCTATATATGCGGACAGAAAACGGAAAAGCGGAAAGGCAAAAAGAATAATCTGATTTATTGCTGAAGAGGTGGAATGAATTTCTTATTAAGCTGAGTTCTGGCGCTCTCTATATGGCGAGAACGGTAGATACATATTAAAAGCCTTTTATTGACAGCTCAGGCTCTATAGAAGATACTATCCGTATAATATTTCCCACGTCGTCCCCAATCTTCCTATTAACAGGATAGTATCCAATTTTCCTATTAACAGGATAGTATCCAATTTTTTTATGCTCAGGAAGAACTTTTTGATATTCTTTAGAGGCGTCGCATGGGATTTGAGGAGGAATATTCCACTATGCCTTCCCTAGATGCGCACGGTGCTCCACTCTCCCCTATATATGTAGAACAACGACAACAACATATGGCTCGTTCTGCACTGCTCCAGGTATACTTGCTTGGCTTATTCTCTGCTTTACTCTATCTGTTGCTCTATGCCTTGCTACTTCATCGCACCGCTGCCAATGATCCTGTTCTCGTCAGTTGGGAAACAACTTTGCCCTGGATGATGTCACTCTATCATCAATTTGCCCGTCTCTCTCTCCCTGTAGCCATTCCTGCCTCTGCTCAATTCATACAGCATAGCTACCTTTTACCTGCCTTATTATGTGTTGTACTGGTATCTTTCTTTGCTATTGCTTTCATAAGTCGTCATATAAGCAAGGGAAATTTAACCCATAGACAGCTCTATCCATCCTATCTTATGCTCTTTTTTATCACGCTCTTGCTCGCGCTGCTTATGATCTGTGCGCCAATTCGTCTCGATGCTCTTTCACTGGAAATGCTACAATCGGGTTTCTATGGCAGGGTGGTTGCACTGTATCACGTCAATCCTTACCTGCCTCTCGGCTCGGTTGGTGGCAACGATCCCTTATTCCATCTGTTAACACAGCTTACCCATACAGACTCCGATACGCTGCTCTTACCGCCATCAGGACCAATCTGGCTTGATATAAGCATTCTGATTTCGCTTTTCGCGCATTCAAATGTGGCGCTGATGCTGCTCGGATTTCGACTACTTGGTATGAGCTTCCATCTCCTGAATACGGTGTTACTCTGGTTTGTTCTTGCCCGTCAACGACCTGCACAGCGCATTACGATTATGCTCCTCTATGCCTGGAATCCATTATCATTACTTCTCGGTATCTCATTCTTTCATGCGGATATTATTGCAATATGCTTCTTATTCCTTACAATCATTGCTCTTCAACACGATAGCATGCTCCTGGGCTGGGTTTTTCTCCTGCTGGCATCATTGATTAATATGAATATATTTATCGTTGTACCGGTCTTTCTCATCCTGTTCGTACGCCAGAAACGCTACCTACCCGCAGTCTGGCGCTCGCTCTGGTGGACAGGATTGCTCTTTGTGACGCTGCTAGTGCTTTTTCTGGCCTACCTGCCGTACTGGACTGACTCGGGCACTGGCATCAGTGGGATCGCTAACACACTATTGCAGACCTTCAGACCAGCTATCGCGTTTCATTCGTTTGATGCCGCTATCTTAAACTTACCAATCAAACAGATAAGTATGGTGAGCTGGTTGTTTACACCGCTGCATTGGGGCATATTTACGCTGATCATCCTTTTGATTGGGTTCCTTTTTGCCTTCTGGTTCGCAGATACGGTAGAGACAACGATCATCTGTGCTAGCTGGCTATTATTGCTCTGGACCGTCCTGCAGGCGGTATATTGTCCATGGTTTATCCTTATCCCATTCGCGCTCACCCTGTGTTCCACACGGCTTGCGCCTATCCTGTGCGCTTTGCTGCTTGGCGTCGGTGCATTAGCGAGCTATTACCTGTTGCAGGTACAAATCGACTGGTCAGAACAGGGCCTTATCACCATCAGTATTCCTTTCTTATGCTGGGGCTGGATGCTCTTCTTTATCCTGTTATGGCAATGGATACAGGGATGGAACAAGGCTCCCGCAGAGGATAGCAGACCACAACATCTGATCAGACCACCCTGGCTGAGTCGCCCCTCTGTCTGGTCATCGCGTTTCGGGCACAGAAATAGACATTAGCACTTTATCAAACGTGTTCAAGGACATCCTGTGAAAGATTGGCCCCTGATCCATGGTTATGATGTTCAACATGAAGTAGAATGAAGAAATATGGTTCCCCTTGCTTCCCATAGATGGGTATGTTATAATTCATGCCGCATGCGGGGTTTTGTTCTTGAAAAAGGCTACTCTTCGCCTTTGATGGAACAATGATGAGATTGAAGTGGTTCAATCACCTTCTACACAGACTTTTGTGCCTCACATCTCAACGAACCAGGGTTTGACAACCATGTCTGTTCGTGGTGTGACCCGCTAAAAATGCCCGTTTCCAGATGGTCTATGCCTCTTATACACGCTTTTCGTGAACCTTATGCATAGATACTGGAACGAGAACACTACTAGTCAGGAAAGAAAGAGCTATGCCTAAACAGAAATTAAAAACCCACAAAGCTATGGCAAAGCGTGTCAAAGTGACCGCTGGTGGAAAGTTCTTACGCCGTAAAGTCGCTATCAGCCACTTGCGCCGTAACAAATCTCCTGAGTCTGTTCGTGCTGCGGACAAGTCGTTTCAGCTTGCTACCGGGGATACCCGCCGCTTGAAACGCTTGCTGCCTTACGCATTCTAATTCGTTATTCGCTATATCAGGAGGAAAATAAAGAACTATGCCAAGAGTAAAACGTGGTGTAACATCACATCAGAAACACAAAAAGGTATTCCAACTGGCTGAAGGACATCGTGGGACGCGCCGTAATGTTTTCAGACCCGCCCACGAGTCGGTCATGCGCTCAATGGCTTACATGTATCGCGACCGCCGTAACCGCAAACGCGATATGCGCAGCCTGTGGATCACGCGCATTAACGCTGCCGCCCGCATGTATGGAGTCAGCTACAGCCAGTTGATGCATGCCATCCATGTCGCCAATATCGAGGTTGACCGCAAGATTCTTGCTGAGATGGCCGTCAGTGATATCAATGCATTTGGCGCTCTGGTAAAAACTGCCTTAGCTGCTGTCCAGGCATAATATCACAACTTTATCAGATCAGGACCCACGCGTATGATGAACAGTAATGCGTCGGGTCCTGTATTATTTTATTGAGGGTCTATCATGCTGATCACGAGTCCAGCCAATCCACGGGTCAATCAGTTAAAACTGCTCCACACCCCACGTGGGCGTAAAAAAAGTGGCCTCTTCCTGATGGAAGGTCCTCATCTGTTAGAAGCTCTGCTCAACGCTGATCTCCTCCCACAGGAAGTGTATTATCAGCCAGCATTTTTACAGAGAACACCTGAAGGGGCGGCTTTACTCCAACGCTTACTCCATACATCAGCATTCTCCTCAGAACAACTCATCGAAGTCAGTGAACGTGTCATCGAGGCCATTGGCGAAACACAAACTTCACAGGGAGTAGTTAGCGTCCTGGCGCAAGAACAGCTACAGTCTGAACGTCTGCTTGCTCAACGTGCCAGCGCCGCACGTCCATGTTTACTAATCCTTGATGATATCGCCGATCCAGGTAATATGGGCACTATCCTGCGTACCGCACTCGCGGCTGATGTCGCGCTGGTTATTCTTACACCAACCTGCGTAGATTATTTTAATCCCAAGGTCGTACGTTCAGCGGCTGGAGCACACATCTTCCTGCCTGTAGAAATCGCTCCTTCATGGGAACAGATCGCGAAAATCGTAGAGAAGCACTGTGGAACACAGCCACGCATATTGCTGGCAGAGGCAGGTAGTACGCACACATATTATGAGCAAGACCTTGTTCATCCTTTCGCGCTGATAGCTGGCAATGAAGCGCATGGCCCCTCACAGGCAGCCCATAGACTGGCGACGCAGAGTATCAGTATTCCGCTGGCAAATCAAGTCGAGTCATTAAATGTCGCAATGGCAACCGGACTTATCCTATATGAGTCTGTACGGCAACTGCGACGCCACCACGCATAACAATGCTGTTGGACAATAGCAGAAACGTCACAACCGTCTCTGAACCACGGTAGCACCAACGAAAGCCACCATAGAGATCACTTGCGACGTTTCTGCCACAAACAGTGGTTCCCAATCAGAAAATTGTCTGGCATACCCGCTCAATCAAAAACGAGCCTGTTCCTCAAACAATTTACCAACCTCGACTATGTGGATTCGGCTGATTATTCGCGGACCATTCCTCCGACTGTGGGAGAGATTGCCAGTCCTGTTCGCCCATCCCATCCTGGGATGGGAAAGATTGCCAGTCCTGTCCACTTGTATCGGCTATCTGAGGATCAGTGGGCATCGGTGTATAGGACAGTTGCTCACCATCTTCGCGTGGCACAGGAGCAAAGACGCCAGTACTCTGACGGGGAAGGGTTAATGGCGGCAACGGCGCACTCACCGTACGAAACACACCACTGACGGTAAGAGGATTCTCTGGCTCCTCATCCAGCGAAAAATTGGCAGATGTGTTGGGAATCATAGCATAGTTATGATTTTCACGTAACTTGAAGGCTTCCACAGACACACGCAACTGCTCTGCCAGATTGGAGAGACGCTGCATATTCTGCGATGCTTCCCGTGTACTCTCACTGCTCTTCTGCGTTGAAGACGAAACCGTTTGCATAATCTTCACAATCGTATTTGACGACTGCAACTGCTGCATCGCAACCTGATTCACATGCTCAATTTCACGGGCCTGATGCTCAACGGCTGCAAACACAGACTCTAATGCCAGCCCCACCTCTTGCGTTACTCGTGCTCCGGTCGTTGTCTCACGTTCGGTATCCTGCATCGAAATGGCCACCGCACCGATGTCTTCACGTACAGCACGTACAATACGTGTAATCATAGCTGCCTGATCCTTCGCTCGCTCCGCTAAGCGTCGAATATCAGCAGCAACAGCACCGAAACCTTTGCCATTATCACCTGCCATCGCTGCTTGAATAGCGGCATCAAGAGCAAGACGATTGGTCTGATGCGAGATACTGGAGATAGCTTCAACGATCTCATCAATTTCTCGCGAGCGTTCACCCAGCGTCTGTACTTTACCAGCAGTCAAATGAACGTTCTCACTGATACGCCCGATACCATCAACAGCCTGCACCAGAGACTCACGCCCTACCTGAGCATCCTGACGCGCTACACGCGCAACGTCATACAACATCTGAGCACGGTCCGCGACCTGTCGATTCATGACTGCCATTTGTTCCATCTCAGTAGCGGCTTCACTGATCTGCCCCAACTGCTTATTGCCACTCTCCACCAGTTGAGTCATACGAGTAAGAATAGTAGCGATCGAGCTTTCAACTTCGGTCGCAACTGACTTCACACGAATAATCAGACTCCCAAGTTCTTCAATCATATAGTTGAAGGAGTCAGCCAGAACACCAAAGGCATCCGCCGTTACCTCGGCCTGAACGCGCAAATCGCCTTCACCAATACCACTTACCTCGCTCACCAGTTTCTCAACCTGTCCTTGCAGACGATCACGCTGATATTGGGCCTCTTGAATCAGCCGTACAATATTGTCCAGCATATTATTCATCGAATTGGCAACCAGATAGATCTCATCATGACCAATAATCTGCGCACGTGCGCTGGTTTCGCCCTTCGCGATACGGCGGGTCAATGTCGCGAGATCATGCAAAGGTACCATAATGGTGACATACACCACATACCCAATCACTGTCACGATCAAAATCGTGCTCAGAAAAGCGATCACTGTACCCAGGAGAATCGGATTCGTCTGCGCGGGACCAACTTTTGCTACCTGACTGTTAATATCCTCGGTTGTCTGCGTCACCTGCGTCCATCCTGCCAACAATGGCTTATAATCGTTCCCTGCCACCATCAGTAATGACTGAACCTGACTGACTGGCGCTTTCTGATCAATCGCGTTCGCCGCCTGATCAACTGCTGTACGGTACGCAGGCCAGAGTGTCTCATGAATCTGATTGAGCAATTGTTGCTGTTGCCCTGGCAATGCAGAATTAGGATCATCGGAGAGCAAAATAGCACGTACATTTGCCATAGAAGGAGAAGTTGCCAGTTGATAATCCTCTTGATAGGATCGTACAGATTGATCAAATATCCCTTCATTATCATGTACCTGACTCAGAACGTTCTGGGTCTGATTCTGCACTGCTGGAATGTTGGATTCATACTGCTTCTGATAAGCAGTCTCTAGAGAAGATTTCAACTCAATTAAATACACATTGGCCGCCGTTGCAGACTTAAATGCATTGATGTTTTTTTGAACTGCCTGACTGCGACCCTCCTGCGAGCGTACAAACGTAAAACCGAGAATAGAGATAACTATGCCAGGAACCACTGCTGCGAGTAAAAATGCCAGTAAGAGACGGCGAGAGATCTGGATATTCGATATGAATTTAAACATATGTGTCTCGGCTCCTCCTCAGACGCCTGAAAATCACCACAACGTATCCACACAAAGCAACGTCTGCTGATGCCATCGAATGTGTTTCGAGTCATTAGCTACACAAAAAACCACCGACCTGTAGCACGTCTTTGGCATGGCAACAGGCAACACATCACCTTCAGCCAGAAGAAATAGTCAAAGGTCAGTGTACTCGTGATTCCTATAAAACCAAATTTTGCTACTAACACTGGAACTATTTTCCTATTCTCATCTCAACTGACATGGTATACTAACATTATTCTGCTGAATAAATATGAACATATTTTATGGCGTTGTGGACAGATGAGTGTTTTTAAGGAGTCCTTAATCTTGGAAATTGTTTCTGTAGCTCAATGGCCTTTTCAAAAAGTGCTCGTCGCCAATCGTGGCGAAATTGCGGTGCGCATCATCCGAGCTTGCCGTGAACTCGGTCTACAAAGTGTTGCTGTCTATAGCGATGTGGATCGCTCTGCCCTGCATGTACGGATGGCAGACGAGGCTTATCACATTGGACCGGCAACCGCCACACAGAGCTATTTACATATTCCGACGTTACTCGCCGTGGCACGCCATTCAGGCGCACAGGCGGTGCATCCGGGTTATGGTTTTCTGTCCGAAAATCCTGAGTTCGCGGCTGCCTGTCAGGATGCTGGTCTTATATTTGTTGGCCCGCCATCATCCGCGCAACAAGCCGTGGGTGAAAAGACAGCCGCTCGCCGTACTGCTGAAGCCGCTGGGGTTCCCATTGTACCTGGAGCAATGGCAGATATCGAGAATGATGAGCAAGCCAGAGAGATCGCTCAGCATCTGGGCTATCCAGTGCTCCTCAAAGCGGCTGCTGGTGGCGGCGGCAAAGGTATTCGCTTTGTCCGTGCGCCACATGAACTGCTCTCGTCCTTACGTACAGCCCGCAGCGAGGCTCAGAACGCGTTCGGAGATAGCCGTGTCTATCTGGAAAAAGCGATCGCGCCTGCGCGTCATATTGAGGTTCAGTTTATCGCGGATCTTCATGGCAATGTTGTTCATCTGGGAGAACGCGAATGCAGCATCCAGCGCCGCCATCAGAAATTATTTGAGGAAGCACCATCGCCTGTAGTCGATGTCGATCTGCGTGAGCAGATGACAACGGCAACACTCAATCTGGTGCGCTCGATCAAATATGTGAATGCTGGCACCGCTGAGTTTCTGCTGGGTCCAGACCAACAATTCTATTTTCTGGAAGTCAATGCCCGCATTCAGGTAGAGCATCCGGTGACTGAGTGGTGTACAGGAATTGACCTTGTACAGGAACAATTTCGCGTGGCTGCCGGACTACCTTTGTCCTTTACTCAGCAAGATATCATGCTGCGGGGTTCCGCCATCGAGTGCCGTATCTCCGCTGAAAATCCAGAGAATCATTTCTTACCCGCCACAGGAACGGTCCAGGCACTGCAAGAACCATCCGGTCCAGGTGTACGCGTTGATAGTAGCCTGTATCCAGGGTTACAGGTTCCACTCTATTATGATCCGTTGCTGGCAAAACTCATTGTGTGGGGCGGAAATCGTACACAGGCAATCGCACGCCTGCGCCGGGCGCTGACTGAATATCACATTGTTGGTGTTCATACAACATTACCGTTTGCTCGCTGGCTGGTCGATCAACCACGCTTTATTGCGGCTGATTTCTCCACTGATTTCATTGCAGAGGAATGGGAACAGAAACCACACGCTCCGTCAGAGCAGCCTGAAACACAGCCAGATACAGACACGCTTTCAACTGAACAGGTTGCGGCTCTCATGGGTGGTCTGATCATGCATGAACAAACACAACAGGAACAGCTACACTATCAACCAGCAACAGATGGACAAGCCCGGGGAGCACGTTGGCGGGATGCAAGCAGGCGAGAGATGCTGAGGCGGCTCTAAAAACGCTGCTCATCACCGCCTCATAGCTGACCGGATGCAAAAAATCAAATCACGGCACATGGGCAAAAACACGTTGAACATCAGGCAATGGACCAAGATTATTCACTCCAATCGGCCAGGATATGTCCACTGCTTTCCCAATAATGTTCTTGCGTGGCACCAGACCCCATTGCCGTGAGTCCGAACTATTTCCGCGATTATCCCCCATCACAAAATATTCTCCTGGTCCGACGACACGCCGCACAATCGGTGGATATGGATTGTAGGGATCCGCCTTATTGACATAACTTTCGTGCAAGGTCACCCCATTCACACTCACCGTTTGCTCTACAACACTGATTACATCACCAGGAACTGCGATCACACGCTTAATATAATTGATCTGTGGATGGAGTGGATATTGAAATACAATCACATCACCTCGTGATGGAGGCTGAAACAGGTACGCGGCTTTATTCACCAGAACATATTCTTGATTATATAGCGTCGGCTCCATGCTATATCCATCAATATAAAAATTCTGGGTAGTCAGATAGAGCAGGAAGAACACCAAACAAATAAACAGAGATGTCTCAATACAAAAGCGAATCCACCAGCTTCGTCGCATAAAATTGCCTCTCTGTGGACCATACCTCACTGCACTCAGAAGCACTGAGCACAAAAGATATTAGATGATCATGTATGCTATACTAATGCTAAATTACACAGAACTGGCCTACACTGCTGAACTACGTGGACACACAACCGACAACCACACCCACACTCAACACACATCAATAGAGGGAAACATGCAAACCAGACATGGTAGAATCATTAATGATCAGTCGTCTCAACCACCTACATCTTCACAACCAGTATCCAATCCAACTCAAAATATACACTCACTACTTTCTATTTTACTACTTATCGGACTGGCAATTGTTGCGATCATTCCACGACTGATATTAGCAGTACAACTTGATGTTGTTACAGATGAAGTTGTCTATCTCTTTGCCGGGAAAGTTTATTGGCCGTTGCTCACTCATCTCGATATCGGCTCAAAACAATGGACGTCATTAAACTATGAACATCCACCACTGGTAAAATTGCTCTTTGGCTCATCAATTGCGCTCAATGCTACATTAGGACATCCGTTCGGAGAGCTGTTCGCAGGACGTATCCCCAGCGTTATCATGGGTACCGTCCTGGTGCTGGCTGTGTATCGTCTTGGCCGTGCGCCATTTGGTCATACCATCGCGTTGATCGCCGCGCTCGCGCTGGCCTTTAGCCCCTGGCTCTGTTATTTCAGTGCGCTGGCCTATCTTGATATGACCATGACAACCTTTGTCACGCTGGCTTATCTGACGCTCTGGCACGCACTACGCAAACCCTGGCTCTTCGCACTGGTCGGTTTTCTCATGGGGCTGGCTTTTGATAGCAAATATCCATCTATACTTGTCGCTCCAGCAATCATTCTCTTTACCGCCTACTATTTCTTTCTCTTGCGCCCGATGATCCCTGCTGCAGAGCGTCCCCCTCTCCCCTGGCGCTGGTGGATCGCGGCAATCATCATTATGCCATTAAGTTTCCTGGCTTTCGACCCTGCCATCTGGCCTGATCCGATCGGTCTGCTTCAGCATAGTTTTACCTTTGAAGAACTTCATTCAATTGATGGAAACCCTATATATATAGCCGGACAGGTGTATCTCCATGTGCCTCAATGGACTATTGCCTACATGGTCTTTACCAAAATGAGTGCGTTCTTAACGCTACCCTGCGTATTTTTTGTACTCTTTGCGCTGATAAAACTGATTCGTACACACATCCGCACTCATGCATCAGTAGACAACTATCAACAGGTCGCAAGCGATGCCTACATTGTCATCTGGTTTCTGGCTGTGCTTATCGCGTTCAGCTTCCTCAATATCGCGGTTGGTACCCATTATTTCTTACCACTGGCACCATCAGTCGCAATAGCTGGCGTTTCAGGGCTGGCAGTCATCATCCGCTTCTTCGTCAGCAGGCAATGGAAAAAATCTAATAGCCTGTCTGAAGAGGCTCAAACCAGCAAACCAGCCATACCCTTCTCGTTCAAAAATATAACACCACAGTTTGTCATACAGGTGATCCTGCTGGCAACGCTGGCAATCGGTCCGCATCTCATCGGACTCATCACTATTCCGGGTGCCGAGGGATATACAACTGAATTCTTCAACGATAACGAGAACAATACCTTGCAGGTAGCCTATGTAGACTATCGAGCAGGCGCACAATGGATAGCCTCCAATACCAACAAAAAGGTTAAAGTAGCGATGATTGGGAACAGTTTAACTGGCTATAGCAATACAACAAACTGGTTTACCTATAATCCCAGCCTTACCAAACGGCTCCAGCTATCACAGGTCAGCCCTACACTCAAAAATTATCAGGCATATAGTTATCTGGTCTGGCCTGAATACATTCTGCAACGTGGCAATGGCTGGCCGAAACAGGACCATGTTGTTCACGTCGTCTCTGGTGGCAATACAACATACTGTTATGTCATACAGGTGAGCAGCTAGATTTTCCCCATAAAAAAGAGAAGCCGTCCGATTCTGGTACAGCTTCTCTTTTTTATGAGTGATTATTTCTCTTCAACAGGTGGAGGGAGTTCAAAAGGTGGAGGAGTCAGGCCACGTCGTTGCTCCGCCAGCGCTTTTAACTGTTTCACCGCCTCATAGGGTACATGACGACCACCTAGAGGTGTCGGATGGATGCCAGGACCATGAAAATCAGTTCCCCCCGTCGGAATCAACGAAAACTCATGCGCCAGGGCCAGCAACTGCTGCTCTTCTTCCTCGGTATATGGTCCGTAATAGGTTTCCAGGCCGACCATACCAGCCGCGCATAAGTCCGGTAGCCACTCGCGTAACTTCTCCAAACCCGGCAACGTAAGAGGGTGCGCGATCACAGGCAAGCCATTCGCGCTACATATGAAACACACCGCATCTTCTGGCGTGAGCTTGTAGCGTGGCACGTAGCCCACCTGGCCATTGCCAATATACTTCTCAAAAGCTTCAGGAATGGACTGGACATAACCAGCCTCCATCAATGCTCTGGCAACATGTGGACGTCCCACAGAACCCTGAGCCAGTTCATGAACACGCTCCCAGCGAATATGGATGCCATGCTCGTTAAGCTGCTCCACCATCTTTTGTCCACGCCGTTCACGCGCGTCACGCAGAACTGTCAGCTTGGACTGAAATTCTGGACGCTGATACTCTGGAAAATATCCCAGCACATGTATCTCATCACCACTGGCATCGGAATTAAGTTCAATGGCCGGAATCAACTCAATGCCCAGGCGTTGCGCCGCTGCCACCGCTTCTTCAATTCCATTCGTCGTATCATGATCCGCCAGCGCAAGCACTTTCAGCCCCACATCATGAGCCTGCTGGAGCAAATCTGTCGGGCTATAAATGCCATCAGACGCGGTTGAATGCGTATGTAAGTCAACGAAATGAGCCATTCTCCTCGTATTATCTCCTCTACATATATCCAAAATCTAAAAATGCAAGAAGTAATAAGGACATTGTATCACCTGTTACCTCTTGCATTTTCAGGTCAATCAACCCACGTGTTAACGAGCATAATCGACCGAGCGCGTCTCACGTACAACGCAAACTTTGATCTGGCCTGGATAATCAAGCTCTTCTTCAATCTTATGTGCAATCTCGCTCGCCAGACTCGTCGCTGCGTACTCATCCACCTCTTCAGGCTTCACGATAATTCGTACCTCACGGCCAGCTTGAATAGCAAATGACTTTTCAACTCCGGTGAATGAATTAGCAATATGTTCCAGTGCTTCCAGACGCTTGATATAGAGATCAATCGTCTCACGACGCGCTCCCGGTCGAGCGGCGGAAATGGCGTCAGCCGCCTGTACGATTGCTGCCTCTAACGTCTGAGGCTCAGTCTCAGAGGCGTGATGAGCCACCATCGCATGAATAATTTTCGGAGACTTCCCAAACCGCCTCACCACCTCACCACCTACAATGGCATGCGGACCCTCAACCTCCTGATCGATAGCTTTTCCCATATCATGCAATAATGCCGCCGTTTTACAAACGTTGACATCCGCACCCAGTTCATGCGCTATCGTCCCGGCCAGAATTGACACCTCAACAGAATGTGCCAGCACATTCTGACCATAACTGGTACGAAAATGCAGACGACCAAGGATTTTTAAGAGTTCCGGCTGCAAACCATGTACATTCGCCTCCAGTGCCGCGTTCTCGCCCGCTTCACGAATGATCGCATCCACTTCCTGACGAGCTTTCGCCACCACATCCTCAATACGAGCCGGGTGAATACGACCGTCCAGGATTAACTTTGTCAATGCAACACGAGCTATTTCTCGTCTCACAGGATCAAAACCGGACAAGATTACTGCCTCTGGTGTATCATCAATAATGAGATCAACACCGGTCGCAGACTCCAATGCACGAATGTTACGGCCCTCTCGTCCAATAATGCGACCTTTCATCTCATCGTTCGGTAACGGCACCACCGATACAACAGACTCAGCCACCTGATCGGAAGCACAACGCTGGATCGCAAGCGTGATAATTTCACGTGCCCTTGCTTCACCCTCCTCACGTGCCTGATCCTCAATACGCCGCACACGAACAGATGCCTCGCTACGGAAACGTTGCTCAATGCGACTTAAGAGTAAATCCCTGGCCTGATCTTGCGTCAGTTGCGTAATGCGTTCAAGTTCTACAATCTCCTGACGTTTCAGTTCCTCAATATCCGTGCGTAACTGCTCAATCCCTCGCTCTCTAAGATTTAATTTGCGCTCATTCTGTTCATATATCTCCACTTTACGCTCTAAATTTTCCTCTTTCTGCTGCAAACGACGCTCCTGTCGTTGCAGTTCAGAACGGCGCTCCGCATGTTCACGCTCAATTGTATCGCGGAACCGTGCTGTTTCATCACGTGTCTCGCGGAGAGCTACACTCTGTTGCTCCTGTACTGCAAGAAGACGCTGCTCACTCGTCTCCTTGAGGGCACGCAATTTTTCCTCAAATTGACTTCTATTACGCGTCGACCCGATATAAAATCCGGCAACCAGTGCCGTAACACCGATGGCAAGAAAGATAAGGGCGACGTAGACGTTTATATTCACGTCGGCCTACCTCCATGAGTAAGGCGATCATTTCTAAAAAGACTCAAAAGATGACAATAGTATATATTTGATAAACATTTCCTGTTGGGCAATGTGCAAAAGTGTACTATGCGCCAAGCATACTATATAAGAGTGTTACCAATACGTCAAGGAGAAGTGTAAAATACAATACATATATGTGACAGACGCATACGCACATATCGTAGCTTATCACATGCCTGATATGAAAAGACGCTTGATCTTTCAGTGCATTACTTCTCAGTAGTCATCCATTATCTATGGAGCAAGTGCTATACACTTTCTATACGTTACCATCCACTCATCTCACTAACTACTTCATATTCCAGTATTTTTAATTATATGGCCCAATGACTTGTAAAAAGTTGCAGCACCAGAAATGCAAAAAGTGGCAAAGATACTATCAAATAGCTGTTATGCACCCAGAATAAGCGTCCCCAGCGCGCTAATTGCAGAAAGATTACAAACAGCAATACTACTATATATTGTAATGAAGGTAATGGATCATATGTTGAACTATTTCCTCCCAATTGCCCTGGCAAACATAACGCATAAAGCAATAACACGCCACTGAACACTAGCAGAGGCCAGTATGATGCGGGCATGCGCTGAGTTCCTCGCACACAAAATAGCAACACAGCTATACAACTAATGAATATGCCCAGTTCAAAGGCACTGTGTATCCATGCATAGGTATACCAGGAAGTGCCCATGACTATACGCAAAGCCGCCAGCAGAGATGACCAGGGTGCGACAAAAATCACCACTCCCTGGGGCGCGAAGAAAAGCAAGGCATCCTTAAACTGCCGTGACAGCGCGAATGCATAACACCCAAGACCCAATGGAATAAGCAAAGCAGAGCAGGCCGATCCTGACAAAAAGCCCAGATCAGCGCCATTCCGCTCCTTCCACGCCTGACGAAATCGGGTACCGCATTGGCGCCAGAACTCACAGAGGAAGAGAATAAACAGTAAGGCGCCACTTAGATCGGTTAAAGCAGCCATTGCGCCACCAACTGCCGCCAGCCACCAGTTCCCCTGACGTAATAGATAGACACATAACAACGTCCAGAACAGAAGCAATGATATCGCTGTGGCTTCAAAAAAAATTAACGCCGTCGGAAAAATTGCGAGATAGAGTATACCTCGTCTCGACTCTTCCGCAGAAAAATCCGCCATGCTCAAACGATACAATAACACCAGTGCTCCAAAGAATGCGATATTCGATACAAACAGACCACACACTAGCAAATCTATATGCGTGACAGCATATACCAGATGCACGATCACAGGATAGAGAGGAAACAGACCGGTATAGCTCGCATCTTCATAGCCCTGACCAGCGATACTCAGATAGCGTGGAGCATCCCAATGATACCAGCTATAGAGCACCGTCCTGCTATCTAAAGCAAACGACGAAGCGTTTGGCAACGCAAAGAGTACTCCGCCAAAGTGTGTCAAAATCAATAAGAACACACGTGTAATAAGAAAGATAGGAAGAACTGCCAGGCTAGCCTGCCACCACGGTGTAAGAAACTTGCTCCATGCTGTTCGCATAGTTTCAGTTGATTGCGCCGTTATGGCTTCTGTTATATCTGCTGTTTCATGATCACGCATAAATAATCAGACTCCTGTGCAGGTATTACTCTCATCTTATCAATTGATAATCAATTATGAGTATACAAGAAATATATAATGATGTCATCTCATATCATAAGGGGTGGGAAATGAGTTCACAACATCCATCACCAATAATACGACCAACACATGTTGTAACCAGCTTGCTTTTGCGTATGGATCAGCAGGAGCCACTACTCCTCCTGGTACGTAGAAGCCAAAAAGTTGGCAGCTACCATGGGCACTGGGCTGGCATTAGTGGTTTTCTTGAGCCAGGCGTTACTCCACAAGAACAAGCGTATACCGAAATCAGAGAAGAAACCTCGCTTCAGAGTCAGCAGGTACGTCTCCGCAAGCGTGGACAGGTCATCGAACATATCGATGAACAACTGGGACGACACTGGTATATCCATCCATTTTTGTTTGAGGTGCTGACTCCAGAACAGATCAAGACAGACTGGGAGGCTTTAGAGATACGCTGGATTAAACCAGAAGAACTCAAAAACTTTCCGACAGTGCCTAAACTACAGGAGGTCTATGACTCAGCCATGAATGGCGAACCAGTAGCTCCGTAAATAGCATACTGGCAAAAGACCTGGAACGCATGTAGAGCATATTTTATATGATACCACCTGTACGATACAACATAGCTATTCTCAATCAATATGCTCTGCACGCGTTCATCATGACAGGGCATAAAAACCATGATCCATCACTTTAAGCGCATTCAACAACATCATACGTAAAATTGGTGTAATCATCGGGGGTGAATCAACCATTACTAACTGGAAATAAAGGCTGCGTAGAAAATTACGAACATTGGCATATATCGCGGGTCCAACAGCCGATGTAAAATGCTGCGCAATCCAGCGTGTGCGATTTTCTCGATACACCAGACGCTCAAGCCAGGGGGAAAGAAAATTCTGATCCAATAAATTGCGTCGTAAAGCCGTCACGACAGCATATGCCAGACGCTCATCCTCAACATGCATATACACATACTCATCAGGGGTCAATAATTTGTCCGCAATCGCATGCAAAATCCGCTCCAGATCGGCCCCCACCATATAGCGATGACGAGCAAAGAGCATCAATGAATCAGCGGCATGCGCCACAGCATGCGCCCACCCGAACCCCTCTACATAGCCGCGCAGATCACGTTCAGCAGCGAAATATTCTAATACTATTTGCAGCCAGGTACGTACCAGACTCTCTTCCAGAAACGGATAGCGATGATCATAGCTAATCACTTCATTTAAAATAAGCAACGAAAAAGTTCGTAGATGCACCGTCTCTGACTCTTGCTCCCCCAGGCCCACCTGCAAATTATCAATCATCCGTTGTGCAATCACATACAGTTCCGCCGAAGAATAGTGTCCCCGCCCAATCCAGGTTGATAAAAGCGTACAAGCCACCTCCTCACGTAGTTCAGGATCCGGAGAGGCCAGATACGCAAGCAACTCAGGTGTCATCGTTTGCACGGTGTAGCCAGATGGAATAGCATAGTCATGGGCAACTATCGAATGCCAGAATGTTAACTCCACTGTAAATCCTCCCCTAATCTCCTGGTACAAAATAAACTGACCTTCCTCAGTATGCCTCGATCAACATACCGCATACCAGGCATACACCCCAAAGGTATCCTCTGATCAATCTGCTCTTGCGGCCCATTTTCTGTAATGGACCCACCACCAGGAAATAGCTGTCATCATTGATGAACCATTCGGCATTACCCACGCTCGCTACTGTACCACCCAATCGAATGGTAGCTAAACACAAGAAAATAGCGCTATAAAAATAAACCCCTGCCGGAACAAATTTCCAACAGGGGTAATTGTATACATTCTCAGCACGTTTGCCAACGTCGTTAGCAAAGAACGTACAGTGAGAAACGTCCAGAAAAGAATACAACACCAATATATGACTCAACAATAAGACACAAAGGCGAATTAACGCTTTGTGTACTGTGGAGCCTTACGGGCGCGTTTCAAACCTGGTTTCTTTCGTTCTTTCATACGTGGGTCACGTGTAAGATAGCCCGCCTTACGCAGAACAGGCTTATTCTCAGGACTCAAGCGAACCAGAGCACGAGCCAGAGCATGACGAATAGCTCCAGCCTGACCACTCACGCCACCGCCGACGACACGAACAGTCATCGTATAAGCATTGCCATTCATATCCAGCACACGCAAAGGTGCTGCGACCGTTGCCAGATGTGCCTCACGCCCAAGATATTCCTGAGCATTTTTGCCGTTGATCGTGATACTACCATCGCCATTGGGGAAGAGGCGCACACGAGCGACCGCAGTCTTACGACGCCCCATACCGTAGTAGTACTCACCCTTGATGGATTCAGCCAAGGTAGGTTCTCCTCTTCTTTACGTTATGCCTCAGCAGGCTGCTGTAACAATGACTCTGGACCAGTCCAAATAACTGGCTGCTGAGCCTCATGCGGATGCTCAGGACCGGCATAGATCTTCAGGCGATGCATAATCTGATCTCCCAGACGATTGTGCATCACCATACCACGCACAGCATGCTCAATCGCACGCCCTGGGTGTTTCCCCTCCAATACCTGACGCAGGGTCTGCTGTTTCAGACCGCCAGGATACTGTGAGTGACGATAGTAGATCTTCTGCTCCAGACGATTACCTGTCACAGCAATCTTATCAGCATTAATCACAATAACGAAATCACCGCTATTGAGATGTGGTGTGAAGGTGGGTTTATGCTTTCCGCGCAAGATCTGCGCGATCTGCGACGCCAGGCGACCCAGTACCTGCCCCTCGGCATCGATGACATACCATTTCGGTTGCAGATCAGCGGCCTTGGCGCTATATGTCTTTATCATCGTTCTACTCCAAACTTCTCAGGATATTCAACCCGTACCAGACACAGCCCATGAGAAGGGGCCGCTGAACCAGGATGCGTCTTCTCCGCACGTTGCACAATCTCATGAAATTCAGCCACACTGAGACGCTTCTGTCCCACCAGCAGTAGTGTACCAACCATTCTACGAACCTGCCCGGTGAGAAAAGCATCGGCAGTAAAATCGCAATAGATAAGTCCTTGTGCTTCTGGGCGATAGCAACGTGCTTCTAACATTGTACGAACACAGTGATGCGGCCCTGGTTTCAACGGATTACCATCATCAGGACTATGTCCGAAGGCTCCAAAATCTTTCCGCCCCAATAGTGCCTGACAAGCCTCATGCATCAGGTCAACATCCAATGCCTTTGGGCAATGATAGCTATACCTGGCCTGTAAGGCTGTCGGAAAAGGCTCATTCCAGATCGTATACTGATAGGAACGGCTCAACGCACTAAAGCGAGCGTGGAAACGCTCAGGGGCCGCATGTGCCCAGCGTACCACCACTGTTTTCGGTAAGACGGCATTGAGAGCGCGGACCCATATTTCAGGAGTCAAACGAGATTGCGTCGCAAAGGTGACTACCTGTCCACTTGCATGCACACCCGCATCTGTACGACCTGCGCCATTCACGACGACATCCTGCTCGTTAGCAATACGCGCAATCGCACGCTCCAACGTACCCTGCACCGTCGCACCATGACTCTCTGGCTGACGCTGAAAGCCATGATAATCGGTGCCATCATACTCAATACCGCAAACTATGTTCATATCTCATCAGTTGCGTCTGTACTACAAACGCAATAAACGGATAGGACGCGAGAACCAGGTTCCGCGATCATATATCCCTATACCAGGGCAATTTGCGCAATTTCTGCGGCATCGCCTTTACGGCGACCGAGCTTCGTAATGCGCGTATAACCACCAGGTCGACCAAGATAACGTGGTGCCAGTTCGTCAAACATCTTTTTGACAACCAGCTCATCAGGCAGCGCACTCAAGATATGACGGCGAGCACGCAGCTCAATAACCATCGCCTCATAAGCAGCCTTCAAAGCCTTTTCTGCCTCTTCCTCATTCGAGATAATGCTCAGCAATTCATCGCGACGAGCACGGTGCTTGTCCTCAAGGAACTTGCGGCCTTTCTCTGTCAAAGGTGCCTTCAACTGTTGCGCACGCTCTTCATTGGATGCTACACGAGCACTCAACGAGAAACGCCCTCTGCGTGCAAAAGCCAGCACCTTGGCGGCCTGCTCTGCATCAGAAATAGCGTTGGACAGGTGTGCCTGCGCATCACGATGTCCCTTGATCGCAACGTCAATCAATTTTTCAACTTCGCCACGGATCGCCCTGGCACGCGCCTCAGTAGTCTGAATGCGGTCATAACGAATGAGGCCCGCCATCAAATTTCGGCGTGCTGACTTACGTCGCGGGCCGGGCATGTTCATCCGGTTACCAGCAATTCGGTGCCTCAACTCATTCCTCCATTTCGTGATCGCCGTCTATTTCGGCTCCGACGGGGCTAGTGCGCTGATTGGGCAGGAAATTGCGAGCCAGCAAGCGCTCACGCAACTCTTGCAAACTCTTCTCACCAAAATTACGCACTCCCAGAAGATCCTCTTCATTCATCGAGAGAACCTGACCTACTTTGGTGATATTACTGCGCTTTAAGCAGTTATACGCACGCACCGAAAGATCTAATTCTTCGATAGGTGTATCATATATCTTCTGCGGAATGGGCAAGCTACTCAATGGTGCTTTTTCAATCTCAGGCACCTGAGCACGATAATTGGCGAGCAACTGGACGTGCCGCACCAGAATATCTGCACTCTGACGCAACGCCTCATCAGGCGTAATCGTTCCATCCGTCGTAATTTCAAGAACCAGTTTATCAAAATTCGTCATCTGCCCTACGCGCGTGTGCTCAATGTTGTAGTTCACCTTCTGCACAGGCGTGTAGATAGCATCGACAGGAATAACCCCAATGGGCTGATCTTCTTTCGAGTCGGCAGGCACATAACCTCTGCCAGTCTCAACGACCAGCTCCATGTCGAGGCGAGCATTCTCATTATCGAGTGTCGCAATATGTAATTCAGGATTAACGATCTCTACCGTGCTGGGAGCAATGATATCGGCTGCTGTGACTTCACGCTCTCCGCTCACTTCCAGACGCATCGATACAGGATGGTCGGAGAAGCAGCGTAAACGCAAACGCTTCACATTCAACACAACATCAGTTACATCTTCCATCACGCCTGGGACGTCCTGGAACTCATGCTGCACACCCTCGATCCGAATAGAGGTCACCGCTGCACCGGGCAACGACGACAACAATACACGTCGCAACGAGTTGCCCAGGGTTACGCCATATCCGGCCTCTAACGGTTCAATATCATAGCTCGCATAATTATCCTGTGTCTTTGTGTTCTTTATGCGAGGCAGTGCAATGTCTAGCAAGGTTCTAACCTGCCTTTCTTCCACCAGAGTACTGTTTTGCTTTTGCTCACATGACTACGTTGCCTAGCCAGGGAGACATCAAGACAGCTACGTTGGTAGTTTGAGAGTTCTCTGCCTCGGAGCGACCCCCAATTGGGGGATCACCCAGGCATGGACCTAACCCTTCAAACACACACATAAACGTCACCTGACCACTCAGGCAATCAGGCCTGCGTGTGTGCCACACAGTCTCCGCCGACTCAACCTATTAGCGCTGATAATACTCAACCACCATCTGCTCATCGAAGGGCAATTCGAGATCCGTTCGTGAGGGTATGGTCAAGACACGACCAGACATGTCGTCGGTGTTCAGGCTTAACCAGCCAGGGACACCCTTCTGAGCCAGAAGCAACGCTCGTGTCTTAAAGTATTCAGACCCCTTGCTACGATCACGTACAGTAATGACATCATTGGGTTTGGCAATGAAGGATGGAATGTCCGTCTTACGACCATTCACTGCGAAATGTCCATGAGTAACTAACTGACGAGCCTGCGAGCGGGAATCGGCCAATCCGAGACGATAGACAAGGTTGTCCAGACGCATCTCAAGGATCTGTAACAGATTCTCACTGGTCTTGCCAGGACGATGAGCAGCGGTTTCAAAATGGCGATGGAACTGACGCTCCAAAATACCATAAGTACGACGCACTTTCTGCTTCTCGCGTAACTGCTTTGCATAACCGGACTCTTTACGAGCGCGGCTGGTACCATGCTGGCCGGGGCGTGTATTACGGCGCTCCAATGTGCACTTTGTCATGCACTTGTCGCCTTTTAAGAAAAGTTTTACCCCCTCACGCCTGCACAACTTACAGACGGGACCGGTATAACGTGCCATCTAACTAAATCCTCCTCAACATGTATAGCTCAACACAACCAGGCTATACACGACGCCGCTTTGGCGGTCTGCATCCATTGTGCGGAATGGGTGTAACATCAGTGATCGACGTAACAGAGAGGCCAGCGCCCTGTAATGCACGAATAGCGGCCTCACGACCAGAACCAGGACCCTTCACAAAAACATCAATCTGGCGCAGTCCATGGTCCATAGCCTTACGAGCAGCGGTCTCAGCCGTTACCTGAGCAGCATATGGGGTGCTCTTACGTGACCCTTTAAAACCCTGACCACCTGCACTCCCCCAGGAAAGGACATTTCCATTGGGATCGGTAAGTGTAACAATTGTGTTATTGAATGTCGCTTGAATATGCGCTTGTCCACGGGGAACGGATTTACGTTCACGCCGCCTGACTCTGCCAGCGGTTGCTTTCTTTTTGTCTGCCATTTCTCTGATCTCTCTCCTGCACTACTTCTTGGCGGCTTTCTTCTTACCTGCTACGGTACGTTTTGGACCACGACGTGTACGGGCATTTGTCCGTGTACGCTGCCCACGCAATGGCAGGTTGCGGCGGTGGCGCATGCCTCGATAGCAGCCAATCTCAATCAACCGCTTGATGTTCATGTCCACTTCACGACGCAAATCACCTTCAACTTTGTATTCGTGATCGATCACTTCACGAAGACGATTTACTTCTTCTTCTGTCAGATCACGTACGCGTGTATCGGGGTTGATGCGTGTCTTATCCAGGATCTTGCGGCTTGTGGTTAACCCAATTCCATAGATGTAGCACAGCGAAATTTCCACACGCTTCTCACGTGGAATGTCAACGCCGGCGATTCTAGCCATCTTTTCCTCCAGCTTTACGTTCCTACGTCACTGAGCCGCTCTCTCAATCTTAGTTCGGCTCTCAACGCTTTGGAAACTTCTGATTAGCCCTGCTTCTGTTTATGCTTTGGATCTTTGCTACAAATAACCATCACAACGCGGTTACGACGAATGATCTTGCAGCTATCACAGCGCGGTTTGACCGAGGCGCTTACTTTCATGTCTTGCCTCTCCTCATTATTTGACAGTTATCAAATTACCTAACCCTTGCCTGCTCAGATGGATATCCCTTTTCTTCTCACCATCACCATAAGCAACCAGTATTGCTGCTTATCCGATCAATGAAACAGGAAAGAACCAGCCACTCCTTATCAGCAAGAGCACTAGTTCACCTGAAAGCAAGGAAGTTCTCTGGCCTGAAGACATAAAGAATTACATGGACGGATATGTATGATCCTTCAGTTCGGCCTACATTCGCAAAAAAAGATACCGATAGGAGAAAAGGAACAATGATAGAGGCACATCTCTCAGGCACTCATCTCTACGATGAACCATTACGTCTGCCTATCACCGTGCACGCCATGTTATACGCCCTCGTGTCAGGTCATAGGGGGACAGCACAACCCTCACCTTATCACCTGGAACTATACGTATAAAATTCATACGCATTCGTCCTGACAAGACAGCAAGAACCTGGTGGGTTTCGTCTATTTCAACTTTAAACATGGCATTGGGGAGGGATTCAATGACTTTACCCTCAACCTCAATTTCATCCTTTTTTGGCATAACATCCTTTCCCTAGCGGCGGGACTACATTCACTATTACCTGCACATTTCTTTACCAAACCTGCTTCGTGCTACAGCCATCACACGAACAGTTACGGATGCATTGCAGTTCTGATGCGCTTGCTTGAAAGTACAAAAGGGCAGCAGTGAATACTGCTGCAGCCAACTACGAATTATAGCATACTTTCCCAATGAAGTCGAGTAGGAAAATTCGTTGAGCAGATTTCTCCACACCTTTGTAGCAAGCTACACTTTCCAGCTCTTCTTCCACTTTCATCTTCCGCCCACATCCTTCTGGACCATTCCTGTAAACTATACAGGAAAGATAATTTCTCCGTATACAGACGATTGATGTGCCCAGCAGTAACGCTCATAGTCCCATACAGGCATCGCTCACTACTTTACACTACAATCCGTGCTAAGACAATAGGCAGCCGTTAGTCCCCAACGACCAGCGTTCGTAGTACCGCCAACATACCCTGAACCAGCAGGTCAACGTATGCTTGAGCTTCCGCTCATGCTGTTACGATACAATTACGCGTTACATAAGGGAATGCCGCCTTTTCGCCACAATGTGCAACAAGGCGGCACCGAACATAACAGACAAGTCTCCATCACACAAACATGGAGCTTATCCGTTAGCCCTTTTGTGGGAGGCAATCCCGGATAGAGTCAACCAGATTCGCAGTCACCTGATCAATCCCCTGATTGCCATTTACCGTTCTCAACTTTTGCTGCTGACGGTAATAATCTAATAATTGAATAGTCTCATTAAAAAAAGTGTCTAACCGCTTTTGTACAGCCGGCCCTTGATCATCAGTACGTTGATATAAATCGCTTCCATCCAGGTCACATTTTCCTGCGACTTTGGGCGGGTTGCTTTCAATATTGTACACATGCTGATGTGCTTTACAAATATACCGACCTGATAGTCGATGCACAAGAATGTCCCTGGGCACATCCAGGTACACAACACAATCAATGGAACGCCCCTCACGTGACAATCCATCATCCAGTGCTTGTGCTTGAGCCAGAGTGCGTGGAAAACCATCCAACAACACCCCATCATGTACAAGTGCTGGTGCTGAAATGTGAGACAGTACCATTTTAACCGTTAGTTCATCAGGAACCAGTTCCCCACGATCTAACAACGCTTTGATTTGTGTACCCACCTCAGACCCATCTTCAGCCGCCTGCCGGAATAGATCGCCACTTGAAACATGATGAACGCCAAAGGCTTTCGCCAGCTCTTTCGCTTGCGTGCCTTTACCGGAACCCTGTGCACCGATAAGGATTAAGTTCACGTATTTCCTCCGCTGGAAATTTGAGGAAGTGCTCCATTGCGCTCCCTCGTAGCACAATGCGGTAGACCTCCAAGGGAGAGCAGTGAAACAGCCACTTTATGCCCCTTAACCTTAGATTAGGAAAGGAATCCTGAATAGTTACGCATTACCATCTGCGACTCTAATTGACGGACCGTGTCAAGCACAACGCCGACAGCGATCAGCAATGAGGCCGCGCTGAGCATCTGGCTACCACCAACATTCGCAATAAATGGTAATATGGTGACAATACCCAGGAAGAGCGCTCCAGCCAATGTTACCCGGTTCAGAATACTGGATAGATAACGACTTGTTGGCTCTCCTGGACGATAACCAGGAATGAAGGCTCCTTGCTTTTGCAGATTCTCTGGTATATTCTGCTGCTGCCATAATACATACGCATAAAAGTACGTAAAAGCAACAACCAGCGCAAAGTTGATCAACCAATACCACCAATCACTCGGATTTGTCAGATACTGGGTAATCCAGATCGCGACATTCTTCAACCAGACAGTCTGGCTCGATGTCAAATATGACGCAATAACTGTGGGGAACAACAACATGGACGATGCGAAAATGAGAGGAATCATTCCCGCGCTATTCACCTGAATCGGAATGTACGTCGTCTGTGCTGAACCAACCAGCATACCTCGCCCAACCGTACGTTTCGTTGGATAATGTACAGGCACACGTCGCTGACCCAGATAGATATAGACGATACCCAGAATGGTAATGATACCGATAATTAATATCACTCCGATACTGACAATACCACTATTGCTACCGGTTTGTGCAGTGACGACACCCTGATTGATATACTTCGGAATATTACTGAGAATATTCGCCAGAATAATAATTGAGATACCATTTCCAATGCCTTTCTCGGTAATCAGTTCACCGAGCCAGACCAGGATCATCGTACCTGTTGTTAAAGACAGTAGAATTGCAAATGTGTTTAACGCAGTATTTGGATCAAACAGACTAAAATTCGTCAGGATATTATACTTTTGATACAAAGCACACTGTCCTAACGCCTGCAAGAAACCCAACGGGACAGCAACGATACGCGTAATCTGGCTGAACTTCAGGCGACCAGCCTCTCCTTGCATTGACATGTTCTGCAACGCAGGGATGATTGGTTGCAAGAGCTGCATCACAATAGTGGCGGTGATATAGGGGTAGACAGAAAACGCAACAATCGAAAATGTCTGGAGAGATCCACCTGAAAAAACATCAAGCAGGCCAAGAACCTGACCTATCCCGGAAGAACCATTCTGGTTAAAAAAATTGGTCAGAGCCTGCTGTTCCGTAGGCGTTAACGGGACAGTAATATGCGCCAGGATGCGGAAAACCAGCAATATTCCTAGCGTAAAGAGGATCTTTTTGCGCAGATCGGGGACGGTCCAGATGCTACGCAGTTTCTCCCACATGGGGACCTCCTTCTACGAAAAAAAACACAGGATACCTTCCCACTATCTGTACGAACAAAGGGCCAGGGAAATTATTCCCCGGCACTCTGATCTTGTTGTGCAGTATCTGCTGCATTTGCTTTTTCGTCTTTACGTCGTTTGGTCTTTTCGTAGACGCGAACAGGAATGATTTCAACCTTACCACCAGCGGCTTCGATCTTGGCTTTCGCGCTCGCCGAAATCTTATGCACATGCACTGTTAAGGCACGATCAATTTCGCCATTCGAAAGGATTTTAATCAATCCACGACTCTCAGCGGGAGTCATCAGATGCTTCTTAGCAAAGTCCTCTGGACGAACCTCGGTCCCTGCCTCAAATGCATCAAGATCTACGAGATTAATAATAGTATATTCATCACGGAAAGCATAATTGCTATTACCAAGACCGCGAACGAAAGGTAAACGTTTGGACAAGCGAGTCTGACCGCCGTTGAACGAACGATTGACACTACCGCCAGAACGCGCCTTTTGTCCTTTAGTACCACGACCGGCGGTCTTACCACGACCGGAACCATGTCCACGGCCAAGACGACGCTCGGTTTTATGCGATCCAGGAGCGGGCTGTAAATCAGAGAGTTTCACCGACAATCTCCTCTACTTGAACCAGATGTCTCACCTTATGAACCATACCACGAATCGCAGGATGATCCTCATGCTCGACAGTATGCTGCAACTTATGTAAACCTAGAGCCTCAATCGTCGCTTTCTGATCCTTTGGATAGCCGATTGAGCTTTTTACCCATTTAATACGCAGTTTTGCCATTATCTCACTCCTATCGACGGCGCTCACCGCCACGATCACGGCGCTCACCACCACGATCACGACGATCACCACGATCACGACGACCAGAGGTCGCTCGGCTCTCACGTACTTCTTCCTGAGCGGCACGAGCGGCGGCAGCCTGCTCGGCAGCGGCAATCGTAGCAGCAGCAAGTTGCTCTGCACGTTTCTTGCCTAAAAGTTCAGCAACTGTTTTGCCTCGAACTGCGGCCTCTTCATCAGGAGAACGTAATTCGCGCAACCCTGCCATGACAGCCTGTACTGTGTTTGCCTTGTTGGTACTTCCCAGCGTCTTGGTCAGAATATCACGAATACCTGCTGCTTCCATAACAGCTCGTACCGCACCACCCGCAATAACACCGGTACCAGGAGCGGCTGGCTTCAGCAACACTTCTGATGCGCCAAAAGTCTCTTTTACCAGATAAGGAATCGTCGTTCCAGCGAGGGGAATCTCGATCAGGCGCTTTTTCGCATCTTCTACACCCTTACGGATTGCCTCGGTATATTCACTAGCTTTGCCGAAGCCGAAACCAACATGCCCGTTGCGATCGCCAACAACCACCAGGGCACGAATGCTGAAGCGTCGACCGCCTTTAACCACCTTAGAAACACGGCTGACTTCAACCACTGTCTCTTCAAGGTTCAGTTTTGAAGCATCTATTCTTGCCATTTTTTCTGTCTTACTCCTCTACATTCATGCGCGGCACTTCTCTACACGCATGAAAGGTTGTCTCTTGAGACTAGAAACTCAAGCCTTCCTCACGAGCGCCTTCAGCAAGGGCAGCGACACGCCCATGATAGGCATAGCCACCACGATCAAAGACAACCTGAGTCACACCGTGTTCTTTTGCACGCTGAGCAACCAGTTTTCCAACAGCGAATGCTAACGCAACCTTACGGTTATTTACGATACCAGCAAGCTGCTCAACCTGGCTTTTCTTTGCGCTCTTAGGAGCTTCTTCAGACTGCTCAGTAGCGGTCGATAAGTTTTTCTCTTCCGGCGTAAAATTCCGCAGGCTCTCATCAAGTGTCGATGCCGCGACTAAAGTGCGACCATTAGAGTCATCAATGATTTGAGCGTAAATATGATGACCACTGCGGAATACATTAAGACGAGGACGTACAGATGTACCCGTTAGGTGGCGTCGTATACGCTGGTGCCGCCGCAGCCGCGCCTTATTGGCTTCAAATCTCTTTAACATAGCTTAGCGCAAAAGACGTTTGCTTGCCATCACATTACCCTAATGAGCTATGACTGGCAAGTGATCTTTTGCAACCCCTTTCTTCAAAAACGCGCACTACGAGGGGGTAGCGAGTGACGTGGTCGGCACTACGTCGCTCTCGATTAACCCTCTGCGCGCATTATTATCTCACCGGATACTGCTTACTTCTTCTTACCGCCAACTTTACCGGCTTTACCAGCCTTACGACGGATCTGTTCGCCCGCATAGCGGATACCTTTGCCTTTGTAAGGCTCTGGTTTACGAATGCTACGAATGTTAGCGGCGATTTCACCAACAAGCTGCTTGTCGATACCGCTCACGCTTACTTTCGTCGCTTTCGTTGCCTGGTCTACACCATCCACCGAGAAAGTGATGCCAGTAGGTGGCTGTACTTCGACGGGGTGGGAATAACCTACAACAACGACCATGTTTTTACCAACCATCGATGCACGATAACCGACGCCGTGGATCTCCAGTGATTTGGTAAAACCGTTGGAAACACCAACTACCATATTATTAAGCAGAGATCGATACAAACCATGTTTCGCTCTGTGTTCACCACTGTCCGATGGCCGTGATACGGTGATCTGACCATTTTCCAGGGCCAACGACAATGCAGGGTCAATCTGTTGGGAGAGTTCGCCCTTTGGACCCTTGACTGTCACAAAATTGTTGTCGGTCCAACTCACCTGTACCTTATCTGGTACAGCGATTGGAGCACGTCCAATACGAGACATTTCAATCCTCCCTTACCAGATATAGCAGACTACTTCGCCGCCAAGACCTTGCTTGTAGGCATTTGAACCAGTCATCAGGCCCTGTGGGGTTGACAGGATAGTGATACCCAGGCCGCCACGGACTCTTGGAATGCCTACCTTTTTGGTGTACACACGTAAACCAGGCTTGCTCACGCGCTTCAACTGTGTCAGAACTGGCTTCTTATCAACATAGCGCAGCGTCAGACGGAGTGTCCCCTGTGGGTTATCTTTCAGGATCTCGATATCCTTAATGTAGCCTTCTTCTTTCAGCACGCGTGCGAGACTCAGCTTCATTTTTGAGGCTGGGATCAATACGCGCGTATGGCGTGCCGTTACCGCATTACGAATGCGCGTTAGCATATCCGCAATGGGATCAGTCATATTCATGGATGTTCCTCCATAATCACGTAGGAGTTAAAATCCGCATCTTTTTGACTGCTGATTTCTCACGGATTTTCTTCCTACATGTCCAATCGTCAGCGCGATTCTACCAGCTCGATTTTGTCACGCCGGGCAACTCGCCGCGTAAAGCACGCTCGCGGAAGCAAATACGGCACAGACCAAATTTTCGAATATAAGCTCTTGGTCGCCCACACAGTTGACAGCGGTTATGCTGTCGTACTTTATATCGTGGCTTGCGCTGCGACTTCACAATCATTGAAATTTTTGCCATTACGCCCTCCAGCGTTACTTCTTAAAGGGCATGCCCAGCAATGCGAGCAGCCGTCGACCTTCCTGATCTGACTCAGCGGAAGTCACGATGGTGATCTCCATGCCGCGGAGCTTGTCGATTTTGTCATAATCGATCTCAGGAAAGACCAGTTGTTCACGCAAGCCCAAGGTATAATTGCCACGACCATCGAAGGCGTCCGGGGAGATCCCCTGGAAGTCACGGATACGAGGCAGGGCCACGTTTACCAATTTGTCGAGGAAGTAGTACATGTGCTCACCGCGCAGCGTAACCATGCAGCCAATTGGCATACCTTCTCGCAATTTGAAGGCGGCTACTGAGCGTTTTGCACGCGTTACCACTGGGCGTTGCCCGGTGATCGCTGCAAGGTCGGCGACAGCAGCATCCATAGCCTTTGCGTTCTGGATGACTTCTCCCATACCAATGTTGACGACGATCTTCTTCACGGTGGGAACCTGCATAGGATTCGCGTAGTTAAATTCCTTACGCAGAGCAGGTACAACTTCCTGGCGATATCGTTCTTTGATTGCAACTGCCATAATGCTTAACTCCTCGTCCGATCCTGAATTTCCTTATGGCACTTCTTGCACACTCGCACAGGACGTTCTTTTTGATCTTGTCCAAGAGGGCGACGCTGGCGTGCGACGCGGGTTGGCTCACCACACTCAGTGCACTTCAACATAACGTTTGAGACATGGATCGGCATTGCCTTCTCGATAATACCGCCCTGTCGCGTCTGACCCTGCCCCTGTGGGCGCACATGCTTTTTCACGACGTTCAGGCCCTCAACGATGACCTTGTTCGTCTGTGGCATTGCCCGCGAGACTGTCCCTTCCTTACTCTTATCCTTGCCCGTGATAATTAAAACGGTGTCACCCTTTTTAATATTCATTTTGTTCGCAAGGTGGAGAGGCTTTTTCTCTTTTTCGTTTTTTGCCATCTTCTTCCCCGTTATAGCACTTCAGGTGCTAGCGAAACCAGTCGCGTAAAGTTCTTTTCACGTAATTCGCGAGCTACCGGGCCAAAGATACGTGTGCCACGTGGGTTACTACCGGCTCCAAGAATGACAGCCGCATTCTCGTCAAAGCGAATGTGGGAACCGTCGGGGCGTACATATTCTTTTGCAACACGCACCACGACTGCACTCACCACATCACCTTTTTTCACCTGACCATTTGGTTGCGCAACCTTGACCGAAGCCTTGATCACATCACCTACCTGGGCATATCCTTTACCTTTACCGGAACCGCTCATTACGCGGATACACATTATCACTTTTGCGCCAGTGTTGTCGGCGACTTTCAGGCGTGTCTGTGGCTGGATCATGTCAGTTTTCTCCTTACCTTCACCTACTGCGCCGACTCATCAGACTGTTCGGTCAGATCAGGCTCAACTGCCAATTGCTCTACAGGCACAATTCCGGAACCGCGACGCAGAACCTCTACCAGGCTCCAACGCTTTAATTTACTCATCGGACGGCTCTCTTCAATACGGACCAGATCACCAATCTGACAGGTATTTGTTTCATCATGCGCATGGAAACGCTTTGTCTGTCTGTACGTACGTTTGTAAATGCGATGCTTCTTTAAGGACTCGACAGCAACGACAATTGTCTTGTCCGACTTGTTACTTACGACACGTCCGACTTTTTGCTGACGGCGGCTGGCTTTCTGGGCCGCGGCCAACGCTTGCTCAGGCGTGGTTGTTTCTGATTGCTGTGTCATGCTTGCTCTTTCTCCAACAGGGTTAGGCGATGCAACAAGCGCGCTATGTCTTTGCGCGTCTGCGTGAACACACGACTATTTTTTACTTCACCACGCTGCTGCTGCAAACGGAGGTTGAACATCTTTAATCGCAGGTCCTTAACTTCTTTACGAAGTTCTGTCTCGGACATCGCTGCGATTTCCTGGCGGCGCTCTTTAAGCTTCGACACTCTCTGCCTCCCCTCGTGTAATAAAACGTGTCTTGACAGGCAGTTTGTGACCAGCAAGGCGGGCTGCTTCTTTCGCAATTTCCTCGCTCACGCCACCGATCTCGAAGATCACGCGGCCCGGCTTTACGACTGCGACCCAATGATCAACGGCGCCTTTACCACTACCCATACGGGTTTCGGCAGGTTTGGCGGTGATGGGCTTGTCAGGGAAAACACGGATCCACACTTTACCACCACGCTTCATAAAGCGGGTCATGGCGATACGTGCAGATTCAATCTGACGAGCTTCCATCCAGACAGGCTCCAGGGCCTGTAATCCAAATTCGCCGAACGAAAGGGTGTTACCGCGTAAGGCTTCGCCCCTCATACGCCCACGGTGCTGTCGACGATATTTAGTACGTGATGGTGCCAATAACATGGCTTCACTCTCCTCTTATTCGCTCTGAGTGGCCCCGGTATCAGTTGCCGGAGATGTCTCCGCAGGCGTTACCGTTGTATTTGCCGTAGGTGCTTGCTGCTGCTCTGGACGAGGCTGACGTGGTGGACGCTGTGGTCGATCCCCTCGGGGGCCTTGACCACGGTCTCCGCCAAATGGGCGTGGACCCCGCTCACCCGGCTGACGATCACGTGGTGGACGCTGTGGTCGATCCCCTCGGGGGCCTTGACCACGGTCTCCACCACGTCGCTCCCCTTGCTGTCCCTGTGGACGTGCGCCACGGTCGCCACGTGGGCGACGATCTCCAAAGCGGCGCTCGCGTGGAGCTGTCATTGGCTGAGCTGCCTCGGCTGCCATTGCATCTAAACCTTCTCGACGCTTGTCAGGAAGGATGTCACCTTTATAGATCCATACTTTGATACCAATAACGCCAAATGTGGTGTGAGCTTCGGCTGTACCGTAGTCGATGTCTGCACGCAGAGTCTGCAAAGGCACACTGCCTTCAACCTCTTTCTCTGTTCGGGCAATTTCTGCACCGCCCAGACGCCCACCACAAATAACTTTAATACCACGGGCATTAGAACGCATTGACTTCTGTACGGCTTGCTTCATGGCTCGACGGAAAGAGACACGTTTCTCTAGCTGCTCTGCGATACCACGACTGACCAGCGTTGCGTCCAGTTCTGGTGTACGAATCTCTTTGATATCCATACGAACACGACGTTTTCTGGTCTTCTGCTCTAATAGAGTACGCAGTCTCTCGACTTTTTCGCCACTCTTCCCAATTACAATACCAGGCTTGGCTGTCCAAACGGTCACCAGTACCTGATCCGCTGCTGTTCGCTCAATTTCAATCTTTGAGACGGCAGCATTAGCTAATTCTTTGTTGATAATCTGGCGGATCTTAAAATCCTCAGCCAGGATATCCTTATAATCGCGCTCGGCATACCAGCGAGACTGCCATCCTCTGACGACGCCGAGTCTAAACCCATTGGGATGCACTTTCTGTCCCAAAAGTGTCCTCCTTTATAGTAACCTTAACTATCGGTTAACGACCCGCGTCCGCCGGATCATCAGAGACAACCACTGTCACATGACAGTAACGACGCATGATGCGTGCGGCACGACCATGAGAACGTGGCTTTACACGTTTTAAGCGGAACCCCTCATCCGAGACAATGTTAAGAATATACAGGTCATCTGGATTGAGATTATAGTTATTCTCCGCATTTGCTGCCGCGGATGCTACGACTTTTCGAACAGGTGTAGCGCCGGCGTTAGGCAAGAACTGGAGAATAGCCAGAGCCTCATTCACCCGAAGCCCTTTCACCGCGTTCGTAACCAGACGCATCTTGCGCGGCGGAATGCTAATATCCTTTGCAATAGCCCTGACTTGCATCTCTACCTCTTACATTGTGTTTCCGAGGAAGGGGCACATCAGGTTTCAGCCCTGAAAAGGAAACAGGTTCGTTTCCTTTCTCTTCCTCGGCGGCCCTTTTACATGAGCCTCATTCATTTACCACTAGCGAACCGAAGTGGTTCTCTCATTCTTTCCACCCGCATGACCACGGAAGTGACGCGTGGGGGAGAATTCACCTAATTTATGACCAACCATGTTCTCACTGATGAAAACCGGTACATGGGTCTTCCCGTTATGTACACCAATGGTCATTCCAACCATTTCAGGGAAGATCATTGAAGCACGGGACCAGGTTTTGATTACCCGGCGGTCGCCCGTCTTCCGTACGATCAGAATTTTTTTTCTGAGCGACTCATGAATATACGGCCCTTTTTTCTTCGAGCGCGACATGCTTACTTCCTCCTCCTGCCTGCATTGCGGCGTCGGACAATGAAGCGATCCGATTTCTTATTTCTACGGGTCTTGAAGCCCAGTGCAGGCTTACCCCACGGCGTTTGTGGCTTACCACCAATTGGTGCGCGGCCTTCACCACCACCATGAGGATGGTCTCGCGGGTTCATAACAGATCCACGCACCGTTGGGCGGCGGCCCAGGTGACGTGAACGTCCCGCTTTACCAATGCTCTGGTTCTCATGATCAGGGTTACCAACCTGACCGATGGTCGCCATACACAGAATATGAACCTGACGCTGCTCACCTGATGGCAAGCGCAAGAGTGCATAATCACCCTCTTTTGCCATTAACTGAGCACCAACACCAGCTCCACGTACCATCTGGCCACCACGACCACGCTCCAACTCGATGTTGTGAATCGTGGTACCGGTCGGGATGTTGCGCAAAGGCAATGCATTACCAACACGAATGTCCGCGTCAGGTCCTGCCTCTACACGATCTCCGACTTTCAGGCCCAGGGGAGCAAGAATGTAGCGCTTCTCACCATCTACATAGTGCAACAGGGCAATACGAGCAGAACGGTTGGGATCATATTCGATCGTTGCTACTTTTGCAGGTACACCCAGCTTGTTACGCTTGAAATCGATGATACGATAAGCACGTTTTGCACCACCACCATGATGGCGGGTTGTGATCTTACCCTGGTTATTACGTCCGGCATGTTTCTTCAGCGCTACGGTCAGAGATTTCTCTGGTCGTGTTCTGGTGATCTCCTCAAAGGTCGAGACCGACATACCACGGCGTCCAGGAGATGTTGGTCGATACTGTCTTATTGGCATCTCTCAATCCCCTATGCCTTTAATGCTTCGATTGTCTGTCCATCAGCGATGGTGACAACCGCTTTTTTCCACTCACGGGCCTCAACAGGTCGAGGAGCGCCACCACGGCGGCGAATCACCCGAGGCGTGCCGGGCATAACCATTGTGTTTACCTTGAGCACTTTGACATTGAAAAGCTGCTCGACTGCCCGACGGACATCAATTTTATTAGCGTTAATCGCGACTTCAAAGGTATATTTATTCTGCTCTTGCAGTTTTACAGACTTCTCAGTAATAATACCTCGGCGCAGTACTTCTGTGATCTCCACAGTTTCTCCTCCTCGCCTTACGCTTCGCTTCCAGCACTCGTCGAGGCTTCATCGGCAATCTGCTTACTCGCCTCTTCAGCGCTTAAACCTTCGCCAAAAACCTTTTCAAGCCAACGTACGGTCTTGAGCGGCATGATGACATAATCATGCTTCAATAATTCTACGACGTTGATTGAAGCGACATGCTGAACTTTCGCTGCTGGGATATTACGTGCGGACAATATGATATTCTCATCACGCTGCGGCAACATCATGAGGACGCGCTTGCCTGCGCTAGAAGGCAGCTTACCCAACAGTTCCAACATCTCTTTCGTGCGTGGGGACTCCATCACCAGATCGTTGACGACGATCAAGTTCTCATTCAGAACTTTATCGGACAACGCTGAACGGATCGCCAGACGACGCACTTTCTTCGGCACGTCGTGATGATATGGATGAGGTCGTGGACCCCAGACAACACCACCATGACGGAATTGAGGAGCACGGGTGCTTCCCTGACGAGCACGGCCCGTTCCTTTTTGCCGATATGGTTTCTTATTTCCGCCCGATACTTCACTGCGAGTCTTGGTTGAGGCAGTTCCCTGACGGCGATTGACCAGTTGCGCGGTGACAACCTGATGGAGAACCGCCATGTTCGGCGTGACTCCGAACACCTGCTCACTCAGTTCGAGCTGCTCTATGGCCTCTCCGGCCTGATTATACACTGTAGTCGAGGGCATTTCGGTTACCTCATCACATGCTTCTTAATCATGAGCAAGCCGCCATTCGCGCCAGGCACCGAACCTTTTACTACTAACAGGTTTCGCTCAGGATCAGCTTGTATCACTTGCAACTTCTTCGCTGTTACACGCACATTACCCATCTGTCCAGCCATTCGGGTCCCTTTTAAGACACGACCTGGGGTCGTACCAGAACCAATTGAACCCGGAGCACGATGGCGGTCTGACTGACCGTGTGTCTTGGGGCCTCCACGGAATCCGTGTCGTTTCACACCACCCTGGAAACCTTTACCTTTGGAGGTTCCTACGATATCTACAGCTTCGCCATCTCTAAATAGGCTGACATCAAACTGGGCACCCAGTTCTACATTCGCGGATGTTGTGCCATCTTGCAGACCAACCTCTCGCAGAAATCTGAATGGCCCCAGGCTTGGTCCAGGACGACGCTGACGATTTGCCTGTACTTTTACCAGCTTTTGAATTTGCTTGCTTGTCTTTGTCTCTTCGGTCTGGCCTTCTGCCGACTGATTATATGTCTGCAGCGTTTTGCGCTGCCCCTTCAATAATGGCAGACTATGTCCGAGATGGCCCAGTTCGGCGCGGGTGACATTTTTGGTTGTGCGTTGTTCAAAACCAATTTGTACCGCTTCGTACCCATCGCGTGCAGCAGTCTTGACCTGAGTCACAACACAGGGTCCAGCTTCGATAATTGTGACTGGAATGACTGTTCCGTTGGGTCCAAATACCTGGGTCATGCCGACCTTTCTGCCCAACAATGCATTCAGCATATCTTCTTTACCTCTCATTCATTCAGTGACTCTGTCTGTCTCTTTGTTCGCATTTCCGTCACTGAATGCCTTGTTATATCTCTTCTCAATACTCCAGGAATAGTTCTCACATAACAGCAGATGCTATTCTATGGACTGCTTCCTACAGCTTGACTTCGATATCCACGCCTGCGGGCAGATTCAAACGTGTCAGAGCTTCAACTGTTTTATTCGTGGGATCAATGATGTCAATCAAACGTTTGTGCGTTCGAATCTCAAATTGCTCACGCGAATCTTTATCAATAAATGGAGAACGCATAACCGTGTATTTCTCGATTTGCGTTGGCAGAGGCACTGGTCCAGAGACACGAGCACCAGTCTGCTGTGCAGTATCCACAATTAAAGCCGCCGATTGATCAAGGATACGATGATCAAATGCTTTGAGGCGAATGCGGATACGCTGTTTCACTCCCGTAGCCATTTTTTTCTCCTGAGAACGGAAGGGGTCAGAGGGCTCATACTACTGGCGCAGTGTCCGTGACCCCGTGATGTGTTATTTTAGTTGATTACCTGTGTGCAGATACCAGCACCAACAGTACGTCCACCTTCGCGGATAGCGAATTTAACGCCCTCTTCCATTGCCACTGGCTGGATAAGCTCAACAGTCATCTCAATGTTGTCTCCAGGCATTACCATCTCGACGC